>CAWAVQ010000026.1:0-345273 GCA_963785535.1 uncultured Chloroflexia bacterium
AGCAACCTTCGATATTATTGAGGAGCACCCCGAACGTCTGTTGGAGGTTCCTGGAATCGGCCAGGACCGCACCGGCAAGATCATCGCCGCCTGGGAAGAGCAGAAACAGGTCAAGGAATGCATGCTTTTCCTGCACAGTCACGGGGTCAGCACTAATTTGGCGGTCAAAATTTACAAGACCTATGGCGAAACGGCACTGAAAACGGTGCAGGAAAACCCCTACCAGCTCGAACGCGACATCTACGGCGTGGGCTTCAAAACCGCTAACCGCATCGCCCAGGGCCCTCGGCTTGGCACCTGACCATCCGTCCCGCATCGAGGCCGGAATTATCTTCGCCCTGAATGAGATGATCCAAGATGGTCACGTTTATGCCCCTCGTGAGATGTTGACCGGACGCGCCGTCGAACTTCTGGGAGTCTCACCTGATCTCATCCCGTCTGGTCTAGAGCGACTGATCCAAGCCGAGCGTATCTGCCCGGAGATAATCCCTGACTTAGACAAACCCAATGAACCAGGCGAAAAGGTAGCCAAATTCACAAGCCCTATATGGAACTCCAGTTATCTATCTTACTCCGCTGTACTTCGGAGAAAAAGGCGTGGCTGAGCGGATCAAGATGCTTGCAGAGTTGCCAATGTCTTATTTGACGGGAGACCAGCTTGTCTTTTCGGATGGGAATTTGTCGGACGAACAGCAGAACGCGGTGCGAATGGCGCTGACTTAGCCCGTTTCGATCCTGACCGGTGGACCTGGTACCGGTAAAACAACCTGTCTCAGAGTCCTGATTGCTACCCTTAACACTCAGCGAAAAAGCTTTGCCCTGGCGTCCCCCACCGGAAGAGCTGCCAAGCGTCTCTCCGAAGCGACCGGGCACCCGGCTAGCACCATCCATCGCCTGCTGGAGTTCTCACCTGTGGACGGTTTCAAGTGCAACAATGAAAATCCCCTGGATGTGGATTTCCTGGTAGTAGACGAAGCCTCTATGCTGGATTTGTTGCTGACCAATCACCTGCTCAAAGCGGTCCGTCCAGGCACGCACGTACTGTTCGTTGGGGATATTGACCAGCTTCCATCTGTCGGCGCCGGGGATGTGCTGCGGGATCTGATTGCCAGCCATGTTGCTCCCGTCACGCGCCTGACGACCATTTTCCGTCAGGCTGCTGGTTCGCAGATCATCACCAATGCCCATCGCATCAACAATGGACAGTCGCCCGAATTCTCGAAAGATGATGGTGATTTCTATCTCTTCCCTGCTGAAGATGCCGCTGCAGCCGCCGACTGGATATTGGATGTGGTTACCGAGCGCATCCCGCAGAAATTCGGCTTCGATGCCGTGGCCGACATCCAGGTGCTTTCGCCGATTTATCGTGGCCTTGCCGGGGTGATGGCCCTGAACGAACGCTTACAGGAAAAACTCAACCCGGCCGCCAAGAATAAGTTGGAAAAGAAGTTATACGGGATCATCTTTCGGACTGGGGACAAAGTCATGCAAACCCGCAACAATTATGACAAAGATGTCTACAACGGCGATATTGGCTTTATCCGTAACATCGATTCCATAGAGCAGACTCTCAATGTGAATTTCGATGGTCGAGTTGCTGTCTACGATTGGAGTGAAGTGGATGAGCTGACCCTGGCTTATGCAGTTTCGGTCCACAAGGCGCAAGGCTCGGAATTCCCCGTAGTGGTCATGCCAATGGTAACCCAGCATTACATGATGTTGCAGCGCAACCTACTCTACACCGCCATCACCCGTGCCCGCAAACTGTGCGTATTGGCAGGTAATAGACGGGCGATCAGCATTGCCGTGCACAATAACAAAGTGACCCAACGCTTTACGGCCCTGGAATGGCGACTGAGCAAACTGTTCTGATTTACTTGGCTTGAGTTATTATTCTAGTGTATAGCTTTGACATCATGGAAAGCATAGATGCTTGTAACCCCCAACAATCAAAACTCATTATCAATCTAACCGACAAGAAACCTAGATTTCTTTTGCCAATTCCAGAAAATAGACAACAACTTGCGGATCAAACAGGTGCCCCGCTTGTTCCTGCAAATATTCGATGGCTTGAGATCGAGTCCAGGCAGATCGATATGGTCGATCAGATGTAAGCGCATCGTATACGTCCACTACTGCAAATAGACGGGCGGATAAAGGTATTTGTTCACCCTTAAGACCATACGGATAACCAGAGCCATCCCAGTGCTCGTGATGATAGAGAGGAATATCCAATGCTTGACGCAAGTTGATAATGGGCGCCAGGATATTATATGCATACAGAGGGTGCTGCTGCATTACTTTCCATTCTTGTGGAGTCAGGCTCCCCGGTTTTAACAAGATGGCATCAGGGATGCCTAGCTTTCCTATATCGTGCAACAGTGCCCCTTGCTGGATGGAAGTACGTTGATCCGGCGGAATCTGTACATGCTCGGCGAGGCGTAGCGTTAATGCACTCACTCGACGCGTATGCCCCTCCGTTTCAAGATCGCGAAGTTCAAGTGCGCGTGATAGGCCCGCAATCGTAGCGGTATAAGTAGAGGAAAACTCGGTGTTGCGGCGTTTCAGGTCTTCTACGATAATAGAGTGCTCCATTGCAAAGGTGATCGATTCCCCGATCATCTGGAGAATTTCCAACTTCCAGGCGTCAACAAGTTGGGGTTCGTGCCAAAATATCTCTAAGACACCAAGTAAATCCCGGTGATTTATCAAAGGCGTGGCCGTGTGTGCGCGAAAGCCTTCTTGGATAAGCAGGTTTATATAATTTTCGTTCGGCCTCGTATCCAACATATCTTCACCCCCAACCGCTTTTCGTTCCCTGATAACTCGCTTTGTCAAGCCGTTCTCGATATAGAGATGAACTTTTGCTAAAGCTCTTCCGTCAAGCCCATGTGATGCAAGTAGATTAAATTGTTGTGAAGCAGCGTTGTATTTCAAAACAATAGCGCCATCAATCTCGACAAGATCTGACAAGATACCAAAAATAGCCTGTAGAGTATCGCGTAAGCTCAAACTGGATTGCAAAATCCGGTTTATAGAGGATTCTGCCTGTATTTTTTTTGTTTGATTTTCTGTTTGAAGAATACTGTATGACAGTATCCCGGTCAATGCCTGTATCCAGGCGATCGTAGTTGGATCGAAGTAATCAGTCTGATCACTGATCAAAGCCAATAAACCAATAACTTGTCCATCTTTCAGCACCGGAAACACTCCCCCGCTTACCAATTCCGTGTGATCATGAAAAATGGATTTTCTTCCAAATTGAATTGCATCACTGAGAATTTGAGGAGAAAATTGAGCTGGAAAAATATTTGCCGGCCAGCCCACAACCCAATGGATATTTTGTTTTTCATCAACCTTGGCAAACCACGCTTGTGTTGCCCCCCCTTGTTCAACGCAAGCCCGCACCCATTGCCTTCCCAACGCTAAAACATCTGCTGATATTGCTACCGCAGGTTTCTTTTGATCCGACCACAGATCGACTGAAGTGACTTCAAGCTTCAATGGCATGTAACCTTAAAGAGAATTAACCTCAAGAAATATGCAGACGGTAAGACAACTTTTCATCTAACTTGCGGACAAAGTCCGGCAAAGTGGAGGCCTGAACCGAGACCAGCAGGTTCCGTGTTGGTTGCGAAAGTGGAAAATATTCACCACCAAAACCGGTTTTGAGGGCATTTCCCGGATCAGCCAGAAGGCTAGAACGGAAACGCGGACTGATAGCAGCAGCAGCCAGCAAGCGGTTGATTGAAGCCATATCAGTAGATACGTCCGAGATCGTTACGGACTGCTTTACAAGAGGTTTTGTAAACATTGAGAGACTCCTAACTGGGTTGCGATGCGGTATTTCCCCGCACGAGAACCCCAAATGCACTAAACTAATGAACCTATTGCCCCGATGGGGGACAATGCAATATGAAAAAGATCAAGAGGAACTGACATCAGTCAACAACTTCGGTGTGATGGCCTGAAAACGGGAAGACGCCAGGAGCTTCCTTGCCACCTGGCGCAGACCCAGCCGGTAACATGCCGACCGCAATGAATGTCAGAAATGTCACTATCTGCCAAAACCACCTACGTCATCCGGGGCCCCTGCGCCGAGAACGAGCATGGCCAACGCCAACACCGTAAAGGCAATCTGCAAATGGTTCTTATTGATTTTTGAAATAGTCAGGCTGAAGCGAGCAATTTTATTTTTCATGGGTCACCTTTCGGGGTTCTAGTAATTTTGTATAACTTTATCAACACCCCGGTTACAAAGGTGGCCTCAAATATTGCTTATCAATTGTTCATAAAGAGAAACAATTTCAGAAGATGGTTGCAATCCCAATTCATCAGCCAAGGCCTTTTGGTACTGCTGGTATTGGCGCGCCATCCTGGCTGGATCATGCAAAGATGCATAAGCCTGAATGATCAACCTGTGCGCTGCCTCAAGTAATGTATCAGTTTGCAAGACCCGTTGTGCAGTACTTAGACATGCTTGTACCTGTCCATCTGACAAGTAGATCTCAGCCAGTTCCAACAGCGTGTTCTGGTAAATCTCCTGGTAGTTGAGACGTTCAAGCATAGCCCAATCTGTATCAACATCAGCAAGGTATTGGCCATTCATGATTTCCGCGGCCTGCTCCAGCAATATTCTCTTCTCGGCAGGCGGAATGGTTTGACGCATCGATTGTAAAATCACATCGAGCTTTTCGCGATCCCAATTGTAATTAACCGCTCGATTGAATTGGTAGTGTTCCCCCTCAAAGATAACTACATCCTGTCCTAGTGCCCGTCTGATTCGATGGATATTGACCTTGAATCTCATCTTTAAGCGAGCGGGCGAAATATCTGGCCACAATTCCAAGGCAATTTGTTCCTTGGTCAGTGGAGGAGAGTGTAACAAAAAGAAAAACATGTCTCGTGCCTCGCGCGTCTGCCAATCGGATAAAATGAGCAACCTATTATTACAATACACTTTCACATTGCCAAAAGTTATAATTTCTAACTCTGGGGGTGTTAGCAACACGTGTTGTGATGCCTGTCGTATGGCACTCCTCCACGTTGGAATATTCAGTTTGGTCTGCTCGGCTCCCTCAAAGAACCGTTCTATAATGGGATCAGATTGGGAAGAAGCTTTAATGTCTGTCAACCATTTTAAGGCGTGCCCGGCGTTCAGCATAAGTGGCGTAGGTGTCAGCCAATCTTTTTCACCACTAATGAGTTCCTTTTAATTTTGTGATGGCATTTGCAGGCTCTTTCTGAGACACGGCTATAGCTAGCCATAATTCAGCCACTCGTTGCTCGATGTTATATTCTCCTTGAAAGAATAAGTTCGAAGCACCTTGCAAAGTATCTATAGCCAATTCGATTTGATCAGAACTCCAATAAGCACCGACCTTTTTCCAGGCTCAATAAGGCGCGTTCGTATGGTCCAAGATGGCTTTGTGATACCTCTACCACCTCTAAATCGTGTAAAGCCCTAACCAGGTCACCTTCCAAACGTATCAGGCGCGCTTCACCAAGCGAGGCATACAAAATATAGGCTGAATGTCCCAGGTGTGTCGCGATCGTCAACGCCTGTTGATAATATTTCCGCGCAGAATCAAGATCATCTAACTCTGTTAATATATCCCCAAGACTATTGAGAACTAGTGCTTGAATACCTGAATAACCGGTCTGTTCAGCGATATGCAAGGCTTGATCGAGACACTTAAATGCCTCTTCCAACCTTCCGCTCATCTGATGCAAGATGGCTAAATTGTTCAGGACATGGGCTTTCCATCCTGAATTACCGGATTGTTCCCAGGAACTCAGAGCGCTAGCATAGTAACGCGCAGCAATATCCAATTCACCTAACCTGCGATAAGCTACACCCAATTCTGTTTCCAAGATTGGAATGCTATCTCGGGTTCCCATAGCTTGAAATGACTTTAGGGCTTTTTCCAACCATGTGATGGATTCATGTAAACGGCCTAAACCAAATAAGCACTGACCTTTTAGACGCTGTGTTGCCACATGAATATCCTTTAGAACCGTATCCTCTTGTTGATCGGTCAGGCTTAAAGCTTCCTCTACATCCATCATCGCCTGATCGTAATTTCCAAGCCTTCGATAGGCCTCAGCGCGACGAGTTAAAAGTAATGCCAGTTCGGCTATGTTGTGTTTCTCTCTTAATTGCACCTCTGCACGATCAAATTTCTCAATGGCTTGACGACTATCCCCTTTCGTTGCCTGGATCACTCCGTTGAGAGACAACACCGCTGGCTGAGATTCAACCAAATCCTTTGGCAAATAGTCTAACCAACTGGCAAGTGTTAAGATACGCCCCAACTGTATGAAAGTTGGTCCGATTTTAACGAGCAAGCGAGCGATATTCTCTTGATCCTCTAAGATGGAATACACGTAAAGAGCTTCCTCCCAAGCCTGTTTATTTTCATAGGCGCGGGCAAGGTTTTGCTGGATATGCCAGGCTAAAGCGGGCTGCTCAAATTGAAGCTGAGACTTTAAAAAGTGGCCGAACAAGTGATGATAACGCATCCAGCGTCCTTCATCATCTAATAATATGCTGAACACACTTCCAGCCTGAATCTCCCTGAACAAAGATGACCAGTCGAGCTTTTCTTCCTTTATCAATGGATCGAGCACTTCCTCACACAGCGAAATATCGAATGCGTCGAATAAAGAAGTCATCAACAAAAAACGGCGCATCTGGGCTGTCTGGCGAGCCAGCACCTCGCGTGCAAAGAAATCAAATAATTCACGTGTCGATCGCAAAGGGTGCATTTGCGGTAAATTTCCTGGATGCCCACCCGTCAAATTAATAGCGGCAACCCAGCCTTCTGTTTCTTCAATAATGGTATTGGCGTCTTGAAGCGAAAGTGGCTTGTCATTGCTTTTCATGAAAAGCTGTTGGATTTCATCTGGAAGAAATGCCAAATCTTCAAAACTCAAGCCGCCAACTTGGTTTCTGACTGTTAGCAGAGGCATATCGGGGAAATCAGGCAGGTGGCGTGCTGCCAGAATTAAATGCACATTTTCTCCAACCAATTGGAGAAACCGATTGATCAGTTGACGAATAATCAAAACATCCCCGACCAAATGATAATCATCTAAAATCAAAATAAAGTGTTCATCTATGTGCGCTGCAATATCATTTGTAAAAGTGACTAGAACGCGCTCCCCATCCTGTTCAAAAGATGTCATACTTTTCAGAGCATTAACGGAGTTGAGACCGAAGTCTGGAAATTTCTCCGCGATAGCAGAAATCAAATATACCAGGAAGCGTTGTGGGTCTTGATCCAACGTATCCAAGGATAACCAGCACACGGGGAGTTCGCTATCATGAGCCATATCTACCAATAAAGAGGTTTTTCCGTATCCAGCAGGTGCCACAATTAACAAAAGTTGTTTTTCCAGTTGTTCATAAATAGCTTCGATCAATCGCGTTCTGGTGATCAATTCGCGACGCCTATAAGGAACACGGATTTTTATTTTGCTAATCGGGGGCATTTCTGCGGGTTGCATAAATTGATTGTAACTTAACCCGCTCATTTTTTATCTACATCATCTGGATATCGAAATATTGAGAGTTGATCGCTGGGTTGGGTTACGAATGATACGAAACAGAAAGTCCCAATTCAAGCAACATGGAAGGGGACATTTTAACTTTGGGCAAAGGGGACTCTACTACTTTGGGCTAACAAATTTACGTGCGCGCGTTGACAGTTAAAATATAATTCTGATAACATATGTCAAGTTTAGTGCTTCAAAGGAGAATTCATATGCTCGAACAAATTAGCACACAAACCAATACAAATACAATTTCGCTTAGTTCGGCTGCAGCGCAAGCCGTTCAAAACATTATGGCTGAAAAAAATCTCAAAGGGTATGCTCTGCGTATTTACGTTGCCGGCGGGGGATGCGGTGGAGCTCAATTTGGTATGGCACTCGATAACGATATTCGCGACGTTGACACAACCTTCGAATCAGAAGGCGTCAAGGTTGTTGTAGATGAGGTTTCCATCGACTATTTGTTGGGCGCCAACGTCGACTTTGTGAATGACCCGCAACGTGGTGCTGGCTTTGTTGTTGACAGTCCGAATGCCAGGGCACAGGACAATGAGGGATGCGCTTGTGGTGGCTCTTGCTCCTGTAACAATTAACCTGATTTTGACCGATTAACAAAAGGCCGGATAGATATCCGGCCTTTTGTTATCTGCCCCTGAGATATGAGATGAGCACACCCATCGCACCGACAAACCCCAAACTGAAAATCACCAATCCAATTGGGATTCGATTCGTCTGATTCGCAGCATCGTCCACAAAGGTTGGGATAATCATTTCGGCCGGTGGAGTGAATGTGGGCAAACGTGTAGGCGTTTCGGGCGCAATGAAGGCGGCAGCGAGCGTTGGGTCAATGGTTGGAGTAGAAAAAGGAGTCGGCGTTGGAGGGGCTTCAACAGTCGGCAGCCGTGCACCGGGACTGATACGAACATAAGGTGCGTACACCCATGCCTTTGAACCGGGAACGCCGGGATAAAAAACCTGTATCCAATCCGGATCGCTTCCACGGCCCAAGGCAGGGACGCTTTGCTCTGCGAGCAACACGCCTACGGCGGGATATAGATACGTGCTTGGTCCTGCATAAATATCGACCTGCTTCAAATCAGCATAAATTGTTACAAACGGACCAGATATAGTTCCAGTAACTGTGGGAACAGAGCCAGTCGGTTGCTGCGCATTTGCTATGTTTTGCACAGGCACATTCAATGTAATAACAACAAATACTGTCGCCACCAACCCCAACGATATAATTTTCAACCAACGATACATCTTAAGCTATATAATCCTGTACGTTTAGTGGCGTCGCAATAAAGAAAGTAAGTAGCCCAGCACGCCTAAAATTCCTGTGGCTAATACAAACACCCCCATTGGTACGCTATTCTTTGTATTTTTGGTAGGCATCGCCGTGAAACGTGGAATCTCCAACGGGGTCGGTGGAGTGAATGTAGGCATACGTGTCACTGTGGGTTCAAATATGTAGGCAGCTTCCAACGTCGGGTCAATGGTTGGTGTAGTGAGCGGCGTCGGAGTAGGAGGCGGCTCAACAATCTGCAAATTCCCAGGAGAAATCGAAATCAGTGAAATATGGATCCAACCAACCCCACCTGGACCACTCGGGAAAACGATCTTCACCCAATCCCTGCCGGGTGAAACGCCCAGAGCCTGCGCAGTTTCTCCTGGTTGCATATAGCCGATGATGTCATACAGCACCGTGCTGGGTCCACTGCGGATATTGACCTGATCGTTGTAGGTAACGGTAACAAAAACATCGGATGAACCCGGTGTCGATTCTTGAGCCAGGGCCTCGGTCCGGAGAGAAGCGTCGAAAAGTCCTGCCACAAGTCCCGCCAATAATACAATCCAAAGTGTTGCTTTAAACCAATGTCGATTCATTTTCGTATACATAGTTGAGGAAACCGCGAAGGCGATTATAATCGAAAACATGGAACGACGAATTTTTCACGGCATATTGACGCCAACCGATATTGCGCAGGCCCTTTTAGCCGAATTCAACCAAGGCAACATGCGCGCACAGGTTCTGGGCAAGAGCGACAAGTTGGCTGTCCAAATTGGGACACGTCCAGGATCTGTATCTGGCGGGCAAACCGCTATCACGGTCACTATTCAAAAGGTGACAGATGGCATTATGGTCGATCTTGGACAACAGGCCTGGCTCGGCGTAGCAGCCAGCCTCGGGCAGACGGCGATTTCGGTGTTTCGCAACCCGTTCAGCCTGATCGGCAGATTGGATGATCTGGCCCAGGATATCGAGAGTTTGCAACTCAGCGAAAGCGTCTGGCAAACCATAACCCAAACCGCAGCCAGCGCCGGCGCTTCCCATCAACTCACTGACCGGATGAGCCGTTTGACTTGCGAATACTGTGGCACTGCCAACCCACTGGGCGAGCCGGCTTGCATTGCGTGTGGTGCACCTTTGGGGAATGTGCATCCAACCAGTTGCCAGAATTGTGGCTTCGTAGTCCTGCGCAATGAAAGCATATGTCCCAATTGTGGACAGAAAATATAGTACCATGTACGAGGATTTTCGGATTTTCTATTATCATGGTATGCTTGTCGGAGATCCCTGTGAATTCCTTAATAGGCAAATTAATATCGTTTTGAGCGGGTGGCAAAGCTATGAAACTTAAACTTGAACAACTTGAATCGCGATTACAAGCATTGATCGAAGTCAGGCTCGTGAGTGCCCTTCCAGGATTCCAGGTAGAAGACCTGGTAATACAAAAACTGGCTAGCGCCATGAAAAGCAATTTGGTGGAGGACGCCGAGGGCAATAAGCTTGTGCCAAATGTATTCACCCTGGTTGTAAATCCAAAATCTGCAGAGCGCTGGCAACAACCGAATTTGTTGGAAGCAATGATCAACTCTCTCAAAATTGTTGGCGAAGAAGCCGGTTTGAAGTTTTCGGCCCCTCCTACAATATCCATTGTGCAGAATCCTCAACAACAGGAATCTTTCGTTGAGGTAGTCGCTTCACGCCAATTAGAATCAACTGCAGATACACGTGGCATGACTCCGGCCAACGAGAGTGCAGAGAACGGAGGAAATGGATCATTTCCGCAGAATGCATTTTTGATAGTAGACGGTGTAAAGGTTTTTCCACTAACAAAATCTGTTGTCAACATCGGCCGCAGGTTGGATAACCAGCTTGTCATAGATGATCCACGCATTTCCCGCAATCATGCTCAACTACGTGCTATTAAAGGCCGTTTTGTGATCTTTGATTTGAATTCGACTGGTGGAACTTTTGTTAACGGCCAGCGAACAAGCCAGTCCGTAATGTATCCAGGTGATGTCATTTCGCTGGCTGGCGTGCCGCTTGTCTTCGGACAGGACAATCCGCCACCTCGTCCAGACCTGGCAAATACCAATCCCCTTAACAAAGCATCGGGTGAACGTCCAACTGCATTCCTCAATCGTAAAACCGGCAAACTCGACAAAAAAGACGAAAAGAAAGCATGAGCGCCCCTTTTGTTCTGGCATTGCGAGTGTTGCTCGCTGTGTCTTTGTATGCATTCTTAGGGTGGACTTTATTGACTATCTGGCGCGAATTACGAAGCCAGGGAACCTTGCTGGCAGCAAGAAAAATCCCTGGTATCAACTTGAATATTCGAATCAGCGACCAGCCTCCCATCCAGCGTTATTTCGTCCAAGCAGAGATTCTGCTCGGACGAGACTCCCATTGCGACCTTCCGCTTCCAGATGCCACCGTCTCTGTCCGCCACGCGCGTCTATCCCATCACCATGGACAATGGTGGCTAGAAGACCTGGGTTCTACCAATGGAACCAGATTAAATAAAGAAAAAGTTTCCATTCCTACCGTGGTTATCAATGGAGACCAGGTCGATTGCGGGAAGGCCTCTATTACCATCCACCTTGGTGCTGACGCAACAAATCCCCCCACCCAACGTACCCCTGACCTTGGAGAATCAGAATGAGCGAAAAAGTGACCCTGGCCGTTATCGGCGGCTCCGGACTGTACAACATGCCCGGTTTACAAAACACACAGGAGCATGATGTTACCACTCCCTTCGGAAAGCCCAGCGCTCCTATCGTTGTCGGTGAGCTTGAAGGGCAACGTGTTGCTTTCCTGGCACGTCACGGGATTGGTCATCACATCATGCCTAGCGAAATCAATTATCGAGCCAATATTTACGCGCTGAAACAATTAGGAGCAGAGCGCGTGGTCAGCATTTCTGCCTGTGGTTCACTACGAGAAGATTACGCTCCTGGACACATTGTCATTCCAGACCAGTTATTCGACAATACGAAAGGCCGTGAGCGCACTTTCTTCGGGGAAGGATTAGTAGTCCACGTCAGCGTAGCAGACCCTTTCTGCCCGGATTTGTCGGCGCAATTGGAAAATGCTACTCGCAAAACCAACGCTACCGTTCACAACGGTGGAGCATTCATTACCATCGAAGGACCGCGCTTTTCAACAAAAGCAGAGTCGAACACCTTCCGTACTTGGGGAATGTCACTAATTGGCATGACCGCCTCTCCCGAAGCCTTTCTGGCGCGCGAAGCCGAGCTGTGTTATGCGGTCATGGCGCATGTCACTGATTACGACGTTTGGCACGTCAGCGAATCTCCAGTGACAGTTGAAATGGTTATCCAAACTCTTAACAAAAACACAATGGTTGCGCAGGAAGCCATTCGCTTTCTCGCCAAGGACCTTGCAAAAAGCCGCACCTGCGATTGCGATCAGGCTTTGGCCAGCGCCCTCATCACCCGCAAAGACATCATTCCACCCACTACGCGCGAAAAAGTGGATCTGCTCATCAAGAAATATTACCAATAAACAGTGCTTCCCCTAACTTCTCCGCGTAATGCGGGATAACAAATGATAACCGAACGCAATCAAAATGCGCTATTCAAGCTGGCTGGAGTATTTCTGATACTCTTTGCCGTCATCCTGAGTCTCTCGCCATCTGTTCGTGAGCGCTCCTGGAATGTTGAGTATCGTTGGCAGCATTGGGTTGGTCTATTAGCCTGGGTGGTAGTCTTCTTCTTTGCTCACAAGGCAACCAAACGATATTTACCTGAACGCGATCCATACCTGCTACCGATTGCTGCCTTGCTAACGGGTTGGGGACTGTTGACCATATGGAGATTGACACCAGAATTTGGACTACGCCAAACAATCTGGATGATCGTAATAGTGGGACTCTTTGCCTTTGGGTTACGCTTCCCGCTGGACCTTGAAATTGTTCGCCGTTATAAGTACGTTCTCCTGACTGGCGGCTTGATCCTGACATCACTAACCCTCATCTTTGGCAGCAACCCGGCCGGAAGTGGCCCGCGCTTGTGGTTGGGCTGCTGTGGTGTCTACTTGCAGCCCTCTGAGCCGCTTAAACTATTATTGGTGGGCTATCTGGCAGCTTATCTGGCCGACAGGCTGCCCGCCCGTGACCGTCTTATCCCGTTGCTTTTTCCGACTCTCTTTGTTACAGGCCTGGCTTTGCTGCTCTTGCTTGTACAACGTGATCTAGGCACAGCTTCTATTTTCATACTTTTGTACGCCACTATCGTTTACATTGCCGTTGGCCGCAAGCGAGTACTGCTCATTAGCGCAACCATGTTGCTTCTGGCAGGACTGGTCGGGTACTTTTTTATTAGCCTGATCCAGTTGCGGATTGACGCTTGGCTCAATCCCTGGCTGGAGCCAAGCGGTCGTGCCTTTCAGGTTGTGCAATCTTTGCTGGCAATCGCTAATGGAGGCATCGTCGGTCGTGGACCAGGCCTGGGCAGCCCAACGTTGGTCCCAATTTCACACTCCGATTTTATCTTCACAGCGATTACCGAAGAAACTGGTTTGATTGGTGTAATCGGACTGCTGGCTTTGCTAGCCTTGCTTATCAGTCGCGGGTTGCGTATTGCCCTGCTAGCGCCAGACCGTTTTCGCCGGCTGTTAGCAACCGGTGTCACAGCTTATTTCAGCATTCAGAGTCTTCTGATCATCGGTGGCAATTTGCGGGTCCTGCCACTGACTGGGGTAACGTTGCCCTTTGTCTCTTATGGTGGATCGTCCTTGCTAACTTCCTTCGCTGCATTGCTCGTATTGTTGGTCATCAGTAATAAGATTGATGAAGAACCGGCTCCCCTGCCCAGTCCTGTTCCCTATTTCATAATAAGCAGCATAGTAGGAATAGGAGTAATTGCTATGTCGCTAGGTACCGGCTGGTGGACTCTGGTCCGTGGCACAGACATCCTTAGCCGGACAGACAACGCCCGCCGCGCTATTTCCGACCGTTATGTTCGGCGTGGTTCTCTGCTCGACCGCAAGAACAAGCCTATCAATGTGACCGAAGGCGAAACTGGTAACCTATCGCGTATCTACCTGTATCCAGAACTAGCGCCCGTTGTTGGTTATACGCATCCTATCTTCGGGCAGGCCGGGCTGGAAGCCTCGCTCGACAGCTATCTGCGCGGGCTACAAGGCAATCCTGCCAGCCTGATCTGGTGGGATCGCCTTTTGTATGGCACCCCGCCTCCCGGTCTGGATATTCGTTTGAGTATAGATTTGACACTGCAAGCTGAAGCTGACCGTCTGCTAGGGAGCCATAAAGGCGCCATCGTTCTAGTGAACGCCAGAACAGGTGAAATTCTTGTGATGGCATCGCACCCCGGCTACGATCCCAACTTGCTGGATGAACAAGGCATCACACTGGCAAGTGAAAAAAATGCCCCCCTGCTTAACCGTGCTACACAGGGGCATTATCCGCCTGAAAGCGCATTGACACCTTTCGCACAAGCACTGTTTGGAGAAAGCACTTCTGTCGGTAAAGATGAACGCGACCAGCTTTATAAGGCCCTGGGCTTCTACACTGAGCCGCAAATACGTTTACAAGTGGCTGCAGCGAGCAATTCTGCCGAAGGGTTACGCGTCAGTCCATTACAGATGGTTCTTGCAGTCGCAGCCATCAGTAACAATGGGACTCGACCACCTGCCCGTATTGCATTGGCAACAAGCACACCACAACAGGGTTGGATCATCCTTCCCACGCTCGGGGAGTCTGTGGAAGCCCTACCCGGTCCCTTTGCCAGGGAAACTGCCAAGTCGCTGGCAGGTAAGGACCCCTACTGGAGTTTCACCAGCACCGACGAAGAAACACCCGTCACCTGGTATTTGGCTGGAACACTACCTGATTGGAGCGGTACGCCATTGGCGTTGGTAGTGGTGTTGGAGGATGATAATAAAATGTCAGCACATTCAATCGTGCAAGAATTACTCCATAAGGCTCTACAACCATAGCTAAAATAACATTTATAGGCTTAACAGGGTTTTTTACTGTGCCCACTTGAGGCTGGCCGAGTCGAACCAGACCGTCCCCGATGGCCGCTTGTAGATGATCTCGAACTCGATGCGGTCATAGGCTCCCGGCACCGTGATCGGTACCCACTGGTACTCCCAATCATGCGTCCCCGGCGTGTAGTCCTTGATGCGCCGGTGGACCAGCGTGTCGCCCTGGTAGAACGAGACCTGCGTCCGGTAGAACCAGCCACTGGGCACATTCTGCGCCTTGCTCCACAACACGAACAGGAAGTCATCATTAGCCGAACCACTGTGATTGATCACCTGCTTCAGGCTCTTGGTCGTGGTCCCTTGCCCCACCAACTTGACCGACCTGGCACCCGACTTGGCAAACTGGGTAGTAAGGCCGTCCATTGAGGTGTTCAAACCCGATGCTTGCCACACATTCGGCAACCCATCCCCGTTCGAATCCTGCTCGAAGGAGTTGTTGGTCATTAACTGTGTCCCACCCACCCCGTTGCCAGATAGCGAGACCGTGTGTGGCGCTCCCGCTGCATCACTCGGGATCGTGACCGTCGCGTTCACCACCCCCGTAGCCGTCGGTCGGAAGATCACCTCGAAGGTGCAGGAAGCATTCGCCGCCAATGTCGCCCCTCCACAAGTGTTGTTCCCCAGCAGGTACTTGCCGCTCGAACGTTTCAGCGTCCCAATGTGCACGTCCGAACCCGTGTAATTGGTAATCGTGACGGGATGTGGATCGCTCTTGACCCAGTTCAACTGATTTCCAAAGTCCAGACTGAGCGGCAACACATCCAAGGGCTGCCCGGAGCGGATCACATCGTAGATCTTCTCCCGACGTGAAATTGCCATTGCCCGCACCCGCACCCCCCAGGGGTGTGCCAGCGGAATCCTGGATGCTGTCGTCATCGACCAGGTCCAGACGGATGGTGCCCGAACCGGTACCGGTGTCCACGCTGACCGTGTAGGTTGTCCCAGAGCCACTCACAGCTGAGACCGAAGCGCCGCTCACACCCGACATGGTCAGGCTGAAGTCACTCGCATCTACCCCCATGACAGACCCTGTGAAGCTCACCTGGAAGTCCACGCTAACACGATTGGTAGGGTTGGCACCGGCTCGACTGATCGAAGTAACTTGGGGAGCCGGATAAATCCAAGTAGGACATGGATCGAATACGTTCATCACAATTAATTCAGCAAAAGGCCAAGAACTTGTGAATGGACCCTGATAGGGACCGCCATTAGCACGACCAATTCCCAAGAAACCTTCCAGCCCAATTGGACCACTGTTATCGTTGTATGGATACCACAAAATCGCATGACGATGACCCCAACTGCTTCCTGCATCATCATACAACCACATGAAGACGGAGCGCTCAACAGGTAAGGAAATGCTATTTCCACTGGTAACGAATACCGCGATATTCTCTGAAACTGACAAGAAGTCATGACAGACCCCAATGGCCGGATTGTTTTCGAGTCGCTCCCAGGGCGAATTTCCATCTTCATAATGCCCCCAAGCGTTGTTGTTAAGCAAATAATTGGCGTAGTATTGTGCTACTCCATTCACATTACTTTCAAGATTATCAAGGGGCATAATTCCGCGGTCAATGCGTTCCCGATTGATTAACCAAAGCGCTTTCTCTCCATCGGTCATATTATCCCATTCTACCTGGCTGGGTAAGCTCATTACTGGAATAGAGGTACCTAATTGGCTGTTTTCGATGTTGCGTGCATTGTTGAACGCGGACTGTATATCAGCCACACCATTTGTGCCTGCAGACCAGGAGATGTTGGTAGTAGGGTCTGCTGGATAGGATAACGCATCCCTGGCCACCTGCTTGCTATGGATGCTAAGAGTCATGGCGTCTTGTGCTGGTCGAATAGCCAAGCTCATGGGCAACAGGAAGACCATGAGTGTAATTATCATGTATTTTCGTGAAGGCATTATGTCCATCCCCAGAGATATAAACTTTTCGAAGGAAAGTATTCTTATTGCAGAAAATTATACAACATACGATTTCTCGGTCACCTTTCAACTTCATTCTTTTTTGTAACAGCAACTCCCACCTAAATCTTGGTGAGAGTTGCTGTTACCCAATCCCCCTATTGGCAATAGGATATTATGGCGCCCACTTGAGGCTGGCCGAGTCGAACCAAACCGTGCCCGATGGCCGCTTGTAGATGATCTCGAACTCGATGCGGTCATAGGCTCCCGGCACCGAGATCGGCACCCACTGGTACTCCCAATCGTGCGTCCCGATAGTGAAGTCCTTGATTCGCCGGTGTACCAGCGTATTGCCGTTGTAGAACGAGATCTGCGTGCGGTAGAAATAGCCACTGGGTACATTCTGTGCCTTGCTCCATAGCACGAACAGGAAATCGTCGTTGGCCGAACCGGTATGGTTGATTACCTGTTTGAGCGATTTCGTTCCCCCTTGTCCCACCAGCTTGACCGACCTCGAACCCGATTTGGCAAACTGGGTGGTAAGACCATCCATCGAAATATTCAAGCCCGATGCTTGCCACACATTCGGCGACCCATCTCCGTTCGAATCTAACTCGAAGGAGTTGTTCGTCATCAACTGGGTCCCGCCTACCCCATTGCCAGTCAGTGAGATCGTGTGCGGCGCGCCTGGCGCATCGCTTGGGATCGTCACCGTCGCATTTACCACCCCTACAGCCGTCGGTCGGAAGACCACTTCGAACGTACAGGAGGCATCCACTGCCAGCGTAGCTTCATTACAGCTGTTGTTCCCCAGCAGGTACTTGCCACTCGAACGCTTCAGTGTTCCAATGTGCACGTCCGAACCCGTGTAATTGGTGATCGTGACAGTCTGTGGATCGCTCTTGACCCAATTTAGTTGATCTCCAAAGTCCAGACTGCCGGGCGTTATCACAATCGACCCTACGGGATTCGCGGCGAAATTGGCAGTAATTGACCTAGTAGCTGTCATGCTGACCGTGCACGTACCTGTACCAGCGCAGCCTCCGCCACTCCAACCATTGAACGTAGAACCAGCAGCCACGGAAGCTGTCAGGGTGACATCTGTATTGGCATTGAATTCATAGGAGCAAGTCGAGCCACAGTTGATGCCAACTGGATTGCTGGCTACTGTCCCATGGCCATTGCCAGATTTATTGACATGCAATTGGTGGCTAGGAATAAAGGCTAGACCAATTGGCCCGCTAACGCCCAAACTGCCAATCACTTCTAACAGACTTCCGTCAGCTGGGTCTAATCTAATGAGACGATCCTGGACATATCCATCAATAGCGAATAACCCCCCATCACTTGGACGGAAAGCCAATCCTTCAATGAGAGTGTTCAAGCCCGGATCGCCAACGAGGGTTACAGCGCCAGTATCAATGTTGACCGTCACTAATTGACCATCAACATTTGCTCCATAGAGAACCGAGCCATCCCGGCTATAGGCTAGCTCATAAAGCCATTCTGTCGTAGGTATAGCCACTCCGAGTACAGCACCTGTATCAACGTCGACTTTCCAGAGATAATAGTGGACCCCAGCATCTTGGTCTGTGCCAGCGACAATTGCTATATTCGGTGAGGTAGGCGAAATCGCAATTGCATATGCTGTTGGGTGGAGCATTCCCAGTGTTGACTCATCGAACGCCGGGAAAGAAGTAGCTTCCCCTGTTATCGTATTTATTCTCACCAGTCTTGAAGACTCAAACTCATACAAGTTGGTAGGCCCTACCCCATAAATGTAGGTAGTATCACCCGGACGATTCGATAAGCCAACTATTGATTTGGTTCCCATGTTGCCTACGATGGTTGTAGCCCCTGAGTCTTGATTTACCCTTCGTAGTGTTCCTTGGCTTTCAGTTGTAAACAAAATTGATTTAGTTGGATTACATTTAAGGCGCAAGTCAAGATCAGTCACGGCCGGCGGAACAGCCAGAACAGCCGATTCCACATACAGTTGGTTAGGATCTGAAGGCGAAGTACAGCCATCTTTTGCAGCACGAACTTTATAATAGCCAGAAACTGTATCCCATCCAAACCTACCTCCATTGTCCGTCAGATCGGGATTTCTTCGGTTGGCTATTGCCATGATCCCATTTCCGTCTGGTACTTGCTCAAAAGGTACACTTGACCTATCGGAGCGAAATAATGTTACAGTAGCACCTCCAATTGGTGTGCCATCAAGAGTACGAACATGGCCGCTCGGGTCAATATAAATATCGAACACAATTGTTGTAGGATTCCCAGCGCAATTGATCGTTATAGACACCTGAGCATTGCCATGATTTGGATACAATGGTTGTATGGATGCAGTGTATGTACCAGGCGGACTTCTTGTAGAGTACCGCTACGGATCGAAGATCCATTTTGGATAATTTCGTAGTTTGCTGTTCCACCCGTGCACCCATGGGTAGTGAGAGCTAGCATTTCTGCCCAATATACAACCGGAATCCCATCACTTCCAAGTTTTCTGCTAGTAAGGGATGTACCAGCCGGTGGTGGCACCGGGCCAATTAGAATTATAGTTTGGTCTTGGAGATTTTCAGACGCGGATAGGTTAACCGGACCGATCGTAGTTTGAAGCAGGTCGGATGATCCGGGAGGAAATGCAGTCAGGTGGTACTCTCCCGGTACCAAACCATTTATAGAATATTGACCAGCTGCACTAGTAATGGCATTTCTGCACTCACCATTCGTTTTGCAGACCTGTACAATAGAACCAGGCAACAAATTACCTGGCAGGGTATTTTGCTCATAAACATAGCCAGAAATTGATCCGCCTGTAGGAAGTGGTTGGCTGTTGGCCGTTAAAGTCAGAGCGAGTGGACCACCGTAACCCTCAGTGTAATCTAGTTCAAAGGGATATGTACCCCCAGCCGGAAAATCTACGACCAGGTCATTTTGGGTTGGTGAACTTCCTGTATTATAGGAACCAACAATCGAGAAACCGGAAAAGGGCCCGGTACTTGGTGGGTTAATCAAAGGACCACTAACATATGATGGTTGCACACCGTCAGCATTTGTTCCTACACTTAGAATCCAGCCATCATCCGAGAAAAAATTGAAAGTGATCTGGGCTGCAGCTGATACTGCAAAGGAACCTCTGAAAACGGCTTGAAAACCGCCTAGAGTTCCAACACCCGCTTGTTGGCCATTCCCCTGGGCAATAATAGTGAGGCAAGACCCATCAGATTGCGGAACAACATTGGTAAATGGACGGGTGTTTACTCCCACTCCTGTGTTATTGCTACAGGAGACTGTTCCACTTGGCGGATTGAAATTAATTACGGGGAATGTTTGATGAAATATTTCTACAGTATTAGGTGTCGCTGTAAAGTTACCTCCATTCGCAGGATTCTCAAAAAATTGTCCATTAACAGCACTAATGCTTACCTGACCAGTTGGCGGAACTACTATTGTTTGGATAGCCTCAATAATCCAGTTAGCGGTTTGAGTACTAGAAAGAGGTGCACTGTGATTATCTGTTATCCAAATGGCCGCTTCACTATTTTGAAAATCAAATGCACCCCCTAAACCAAATACGAGAAATTTAGGCGAGTTTGCGAATTCAAGACCGCCTAATCCCTGATCCATGTGTAAATGTTGGGGAAAATCTCCCCAATCTTGTGACCCGCGCCCGATTGGGGACTTATAAATGGTTGTAATTAAATTGTCAGTAAAAGTAATAGGAAAATCAAGACCATTGACGGTGTAATCTGTTGTTGATTGAATAGATGTAAAATAGAAATTGTTGGCTACAACAGGAAGCTCATCAACTATACTATCTGTTAACGTACCAGGTAATTGTAGTTCACGAATTATATTTTTTCCAAATTTGTAATACATCAAATCACAAATTCCTTTTAAATAATTAGTGGGCACACAGTCAGCCGCTCTAGGAATACCGCCGAGGGGGCTTTCAATTGTGACAATGCCATGTATGTGATTTCGCAATGGCGATGTGATGCCTTCATGAGAACCCCAATAAGAAGCTAGAATACCTCCTAGGCTAAATCCAATCAAATCGATCTGCGCTGTAGGTTCTTTTTTAAAATTTGACCAATTAGCCATTCCAGCGCATCAGCTTGATCTGAAATAGGGAGGGTGTATCACCACTATCATATATTGGCGGCAAGTATAATTCGGAAAGATCACCCAAATCACCTGTTGGTGTACACCCGTCTTGCCAACCGACGCAATAGAGATCACCAACTTGATAGCCTGCTGCAGCACCATAGCTAAAGTAGACAAATTTTAATATCCCTACTTCAGTTAATTCATGTTCTATAAAAGTAAAATTCCCATTTTAATGGTGGCGAACCCGTAGATGAACTATTGACTCCATCTAAGAAGATAATATAACGTTCGGAAGGACTATTTGGATCAGATTGGGCGAGAGCCAATTTCTGGCCTGTAGGGATTTGCAAGAAAGATCCAAGTAGATAAAGTAATAACGCAATAATAGTAACTGTTTTGTACGCACGGGGCTTGAAACTAAATTGTGCTTGTATTTTCATTCTGGACTCCTTGTTTTACAAAGAAAAAAACCGACCATACGGTCGGTTTCGCTATTGGCTCCCCAAAATTTTTCCTCTAGGATAATGTTTTCATGATAGTGAGGAATAAGCGACCAAATTTAAGTCCTTGGTTCTTCGCCTTCGTGTTTACGGAACTAACTACTAAGTTATTACACTTATTTCATATTACCTTCCCTCCAACGTTATAAGAATATAATACTTATCTGCGTAAGGATTTCAAGTGTCAATTATCACAATTTGTGCACATATCCTTCTATCTCTTGTAACCGCTGTTTGCATTGTTTCATCCCCATACACAGCGATCGCTGTTTCCTTCGGAATTGATAGCCTGCATACCGGAAAGAATTCAGCGGGAACAATTTTCCAAACTCAAGTGATAATTGTCACATAAAGGTTGGCCTTTTCGAAAATACACCCCAAGATATTTCACTTGGGGTGTTACTTTCCAAACAGAAGCTTGCATCTAATCCACATCACTCACACTTCGACTTGTCCCCGTTTCCATCGTAGCGAATGTCCACCGTTTTGCCCTCCGACAGACTGACATCTTCCAGCCGTACGTTCCCCGGGATGTCGGTATCGTAGACCTGGTACACACCTACATCAAAGCGTTCTTCGTTATAGGGTGTATCGTATTTGGTTAATAAATACACTTCCGCGGGCAGGATCAAAATTTCGTGTTTGGTACAGTTGCGGATAAAGGCCGGGGAGGCTGGTTCTGTTTCGACAAATGGCAGGTTGCTTACGTCACCATAGACACGCGCATATTGTGTTTCAGTGGTGATCCAGCCTTCCACACCGGGCTGAGACGGGAGTTCGATACGGATCCAGCGGCTGATCCTGTCGCGGCCGGTGGCGATGGTAGTATCGCCATCATATAACACGCCAACGTAGTTATACTCCAGGCCCGGACCGCGATGTACGAAAAGGTTGCCACCCTGCATGGCAACAGTAACAGTCTTCGGGGTCGGCGTGATCGGCGTTGTCTCGGCCAGAGTTGGGGCGAAGGTCGTCGTTGGCGTAACGGGAGCAAGTTGGGTAGCTGTTGGAAGCGCGGTCAGGGTCAGGTCTTCGGGGCGCGGCGTCCAGGTTGGGATCTCCCCGGGTGCAGAAGATACCCGCGCAGCTTCCGTTCCGTTCGTCACAGCCGGTGCACATCCTTGGGCGACCAAGGTTGCCAGGAGCAATATTGCAATAATAGTTCGAACTTTGAGTTTTCCAGTCATCATTCTCTGCTTAAAAAAGAGAACAGCCAGACGACTGTCTGGCTGTTGTTTGACCTGGCCTACATGCCATCGTCGCTATCGTTCGCGGAGTATCCTGGACCGCTCGTGAAGAAATCGTAATTTGGCTGGATATCCGCCGTCAGGTCGACCACTTCACCGGCGTCCAACTGCTTGGCGGTATCTAGCTTGATCGGGTTGCCATGATGGTTCGTCCCTTCGAAGTGACCGGTCAGGCCAACTTTGCTGATGTATTCACCGCCCTTGGCAGTATAAGCTGCGGGCACTTCGTCTTCTGGGAAAATGGCAGCATACGGGCATTCGGGGACGCAAGCGCCACAGTCGATGCAGGTATCGGGGTCGATATAGATCCAGGGCCATTCTGCAACCGGCTGGCCGGGTATCATACACTCCACCGGACACACTTCAATACAACCGCGGTCGCGTACGCATAAACTGGTAATGATATGGGTCATAAGAATTCCTCCGTTCGGGAATAGATGGTTGGAGTTCAGCACTGTGGTTATTCTACCGCATTTTTGAATGGATGTCTTTACGCCATAATATTCATTTTTATATGAGATTTGTATGATATAAATAAAATAAACTTGACAATCCTGATGAATGTAACTATTCTTAAGATAGTCAAGTAGAAACCAAACATTTCCAGGAGGAACAAATGATTTATCAAATTCTCGAAAAGCTGGATAAGAAATTCGGCTTCGAACAGGCGCAAGCGCATTGTGACGTACCCTGTGGAATTTACGATCCCAGCACTGCTCAGATCGCTGCACTGACCGTTGTGCGCATGATGGACCTGATGGCCGCGCTGGAAAGCGGTGAAACAAAGGGCACCGCCGCATTCCACAACAGTATGGAACGCTACATCGCCGTCAAGGAAGAACACGCTGAAAAGGCCAAGCACGAAATCCGCGTCATTTGGGGCGACTATTTCAAGAAGGATAAGCACCCCAACGTTGATGATTTGGTATACCGCATCATGCAGCTCGGCTCGAAGGCCCGCCAGACCGCCGACCGCGAAACCGGCGTGGCTCTTGTAGCAGCCATCAACGAATTCGCCGAAATCTTCTGGGGTACCAAGGATGTAAAGACCAAGAAAGCCAAGGCTCCCTACGCCCCGGCGCTCGAAATGGTTTATCCCGATCTGTAATTCACTTTATAGCCTTGCGAAGGCTAGCCTTCGCAAGGCTTATTTTTTTTCTATGCTTCGCATCCACAAAGTCACCGGCGACTCTATGTCGCCCGACTTTCAGGATGGGGATTTCGTCGTACTGACTACGATTCCCTTCTTTTTGAAGCGACTCAAAATTGGGGACACCATCATTTTTGAACACCAACTCTACGGGACATTGATCAAACGCATCGCTTCGTTCGACCCTGAAACTGCCGAGGTTTACGTTGAGGGAACTCGCCCCGACAGCCTCGACAGCCGTCGCCTGGGAACCATTCGCCGGGATGCCATCCGGGGAAAAGTCATCACGCATTTTTCGAAACCTTAACCAAGAGTAGGGGGAGTGACGAGTACAATAGGGCGAAACAAAATCTCACAGGAGACATCTTGACAGAAGATCGCCCGCGCATTGCCCTGCCGCTCGCAATCATTACCGCCATCATGGCTGTATCGACAGCCTCTATTTTTATCCGTTTTGCCCAACGCGAAGCCCCATCTCTGGTCATCGCCGCCTCTGCGATTGACCTTTGCCAGCCTGATCCTGGCCCCGGTCGCTCTTACCCGCCACCGGGTCGAGCTAAGGGCACTCACCCGGGGCGACTTGCTGCTAGGACTGCTCTCCGGGGTATTCCTGGCTATCCACTTCGCCACCTGGATTTCGTCGCTCGAATACACCAGCGTCGCCAGTTCTGTGGTGCTGGTCAGCACCGGTCCGCTGTGGGTGGCGCTGCTCTCCCCCATCTTCCTGAAGGAACCGCTCTCCAAACCTGTTTTGATTGGCATGTTACTGGCTTTGCTGGGTGGGACGATCATCGGCATGGGCGATTCCTGCACTTTCTCCCTGAGCGGCATCGTCCCCGCAGGGGGAGCGAGTGTAAGGAACGCAGTCGAAGGGTTTGCCTGCCCACCTCTTTCACAATTCGTGCAAGGGAAAGCCTTTTTCGGCAATTTTCTGGCCCTGGTCGGCGCTTGGGCCGTAGCAGGCTATTTGATGATCGGACGCAAGCTGCGCGCCGGGATGTCGCTCGTGCCTTACATTTTTGTCGTGTATGGTATCGCCGCCCTCATCTTGCTGGGTATCATGTTCATCGCTGGGCAACACCCAATCGGCTACTCTCCCTGGACATACATATGGATTCTCTTGCTGGCACTAGCCCCACAATTGATCGGACATTCTACCTATAACTGGGCCCTGCGTTACCTGCCGGCTGCGCTGGTATCCATCACAACGCTGGGCGAGCCGATCGGCTCTGCGATCCTGGCCTATTTTATTTTAAGCGAAGTCCCAACGCCACTAACCATTTTTGGTGGTGTTCTAATCCTAGCAGGTATCTACCTTGCCTCCCGAATCAAACAAGGTTAATGGTTTTCATTTCATTCTATGCATCGACTCGTCCCGCAGTTTATTCTCGATAACTACCAGGCCCAAAATTATCACGGAAGTTTCCAGGCAGTTGGCCTGTTGGTGGACGTGACCGGTTTCTCAAATATGACAGATGCGCTGGCCCAACACGGTCCGCATGGTTCGGAAGTGCTGGCTGACGGCATGCGCCGGGTGTTCGATCCCATGATCCAGAGCGTTATGCAATACGGCGGCCATGTGGTCGGCTTCGCCGGAGATGCGATCACCGCCTTGTTCCCAATCAACGGCCCGACACAGGAAGCCTATCTCAATGCCCTGGCTTCCGCGTTGAGCATCCAGGAACACCGCTCACGCAATGCCAGCTTTGTGACGCCCTACGGGCAATTCAACGTTTCCGTCAAAATTGGGCTTGGAACCGGGCAGGCTCGCTGGCGGATCGTCAATGCAACCGATGGTAATCGCGCAACTTACTATTTCCGCGGCTCGGCCATTGACGAGGCGGTAGTGGCTTTAAGTCTGTCAAAATCCGGGGATATTATCCTCTGCCCTGAGTTGCATGAGAGTCTGGGACATCTTGTCAGCGGGCACCGCCAGGGGAAACATCTCCGCCTGGCAAAATTTTCCGGCGAAATACCAGCACCAGCATCAATCGACATCCCGCGGCCTAACCCCGATCATTTGCGGGTGTTTTGTTCCCACGAAGTCAGTTCGCATGACCATATCGGTGAATTTCGTCCGGCTGTCAACCTGTTCATGGGCATTCCACAAGATGCGGGGCAGGAAATTCAACTGGAAGGTTTCATTCAAAAGGTACTTCTCCTCCAAGACCGCTATGGCGGTCTGTTCAGCCGCGTGGATATTGGTGACAAAGGCACCAATCTGCTGATGTTTTGGGGCGCGCCGATAGCGCAGGAAAATGACGTCGAAAGAGCCTTGAATTTTTTCCTTGAATTGCTCAAGGAAACCAAAGTTCCCCTGAAAGCCGGAATCACTTACCGCCAGGCATATGCTGGTTATATGGGTGGTAGTTTACAGGAGGAATATACCTGCTATGGCTGGGGAGTCAACCTGTCTGCACGCTTGATGATGGCCGCCGGACCGGGTGAGATCTGGGTTGACGAAGAGATCGCCCGGCAGGCTGAACGCCGCTTTAGTTTGCAGCACGTAGGGCAGCAAAAACTAAAGGGGTTCGCGCAAGAGCAAAATGTATTCAAGTTGCTGAAACGCAAGGAAGATGACAGGTTGGTTTTTAGCGGAGAATTTGTCGGGCGCGAATCCGAACTGGAAATGCTGAACAAGTTCATCGGTCCGGTCTGGAGCGGGGGTTTTGCCGGGATGCTGACCGTCGTCGGTGATCCGGGCATCGGCAAGAGTCGCCTGGTGCATGCTTTCCAGTCTTCCGAAACTTTTAGAGATAACAAAGCCTATTGGGCAATCTGCCAGGCGGACGAGATCGTACGGCAATCCCTTAATCCGTTTCGTTATTGGCTCAAGCGCTATTTCAATATCTCGGAGGCCACGGACGAGGCAGAGAATAAGCGAGCCTTCGATGAAAAGCTGGACAGCATCATCGCTTCCATCCCGGACGAAGAACTGTCTCAAGGCTTGAACAGAACGCGCTCCTTCCTGGGCGAATTGGTAGGTTTACATTGGCCGGATTCGTTGTATGAAAAACTGGATGCGCAGGGACGCTACGATAATACCGTTATCGCCTTGAGTACACT
This sequence comes from uncultured Chloroflexia bacterium, assembly GCA_963785535.1. Classification (GTDB taxonomy): domain Bacteria; phylum Chloroflexota; class Anaerolineae; order Anaerolineales; family Villigracilaceae; genus JAABUE01. Next base: position 26,867 of record CAWAVQ010000026.1, read on the forward strand.
CCTGCGCGGAGAAAGTTTGAGACAGCCCATCATCATCCTGATCGAAGATATCCATTGGCTGGACAGTGACACAAAAGCCTTTTTGCCATATCTGGAACGGACGCTGACAGCTGAGAGCAATAAAACCTATCCTGTTGCGATCATTACCACTTCTCGCCAGGCTGGGTTAGAGATTGCCTTTGAGCATGCGCCAAGCGAGGAAATCGATCTCAATCAGCTAGCCAAGACAGACTTGCTACATCTGACCGAAAATCTTCTGGGTGGAGTGGTCGCACCGTCCTTACTCGATATCCTCGAGGAACGCGCAGAAGGCAATCCTTTTTTTATCGAGCAGATCGTCCGCTACTTGCAGGAAGAAGACAAACTGGAACAGGGCGTAAAAGGCTGGCAGATCGCTGGCGAACAGACCCTGGAAGCTTTACCTACGGATATCAGCGCCATCCTGGTTTCCCGCCTTGACCGCTTAAATCGCGAAGTGCGCGATGTGGTACAGACAGCCTCCGTTCTGGGACGCGAGTTCGAGTTACGCCTGCTTTCAAAAATGCTGCATGACGATGAAGCTTTATCCGAGAAGGTCGACCTTGCCGTCGAAGCGGAGATTTTATCGGCACTGACAGAAATCCGCTATATCTTCCGGCATGCCCTGCTCCGAGACACCGCTTATCACATGCAGTTGCAGGCCAGGCGTCAGGAATTGCACCGGATCGCCACAGAAGCCTTCGAAACCCTTTACCAGGAAAATTTATCACCGCATTATAGCGAGATTGCTTATCACGCCGAGCATGCCGAATTGAAAGGTAAAGCCAAAAAATTTTACATCCTGGCGGGGGAACATGCCGCCCAAGCATATCAAAACAACCAGGCTATTGAAAGCTACACACATGCGCTGGCCTTGGGTTCGATTGAAGAGATTCAAGAGCGGATCGAACTGTTATTGGCACGCGTGGCCTTATTCAGGATCGTTGGTGACAGTGTGGGCCAAGAACAGGACCTGGCAACCCTGGAACTGCTGGCAGAAAAGAAAAAAGACAGGCACATGATTGCAGTTGTCGCTTTACAACAGGCATATTGTGCATTTGACCTGGGCGAATTTCAAGGGGCGCAACGATTTGCGGAAAGCGCCATCGAGATAGCAAAGTCAGCGCACACGCTCGATGTGATTGCGAGCGCTTACAGAACCCTGCCACTTGCACTAGCCAGGCAGGGTCAAATTGAGCGTGCCATGCAGATTGCCCAGACTGGTATCACCCTAACACAGCAAATTGGAGATCGACCTAGCCAAGGACAGCTATACAATGATCTTGGCCTGATCTTGCTAGAACAAAAAGATGCCGATCAGGCACGCGAATATTTTGAAAAAAGCTTATTGATCGCACAAGAAACCGGCAACCGCAGGCTGGAAGCACAGGTTTTTAACAATATGGGTGCGGTTAGTGGAAATATCGAAAGTGATTACACCTCAGCCAGCAAATATTTCAAAAAAGCGCTCGAGATCGTTCAGGAGATTGGGAACCGGATTGGGGTAAGCTTCGCCCTGGGGAACCTTGGTTGGGTAACATCTATGCAAGGTGACTTCGCGCTGGCGCAAATGTACCAAGAGGAGGCGTTGACTGTTGCAAGAGAAACGGGGAATCGCTACCAAGAAACTTATACACTGATTAACTTGAGTGCCATGTTGATATGCCAAGAGAATTATTCCGGTGCCCTTAAACATGCTGAACGGGCATTAAACTTAGCACGTAAGCTAGGCGACCACTCTGCCGAATCTTGGGCATTGACCTATCTTGGTCACGTATATCTAGGTTTAAACAATTATCAAGAAGCTACTGTCGTTTATCAAGAAGGCACTGGATATCCGCTATTCCTTAGGACAACGATCTCTTGCAATGGAGCCATTAGCTGGCTTAGCTCAAGTAGCATTAGAAAAAGGGGAAATAGCGGCTGCATTTGCGCATGTCGAAGGTGTGCTCGCTCACACTGGCCAGATGACGGCAATTTGGACGGAGTGGAGGAACCGCTTCGCGTTTACCTGACTGTATATCTCACCCTGACCGCACATCACGACTCGCGTGCAATCCAGATACTGGAAGATGCGCATTCTCTTTTGCAGGAACAGGTAAACAGAATTCAAGATCCAAAAAACAAAAAAATGTACGTTGATAATGTACCCTGGCGGCGACAAATCGAGGAACTCTGGCAAAGTTACCAGGCTACAAAAAAGCAGGACACCTGACAGATGTCCTGCTTTTTGCAATATTATCGGGTCAAAATAAATATTAGCCGCCGCCCCATCCCGTGGCAGGGTCGCCAATGTTTAAGTTGAAATGATAATTGCCGTCGCTATCTGTGGTGGCGCCTGCCGGCTGGACATCTGTCCCATCGAAATAGACCAGGGTCGGATGTCCTTCCGGCGCCGGTCCAGGAACGATCACTTCATAGCTGAATTGCTCTCCTTCTACCTCCTCGATGAAAGGATCTTGTTTATTGCCGCCCCTTCTGACGCCGAAGTTGCCTCTTAGCCGGATACCAAAGTTGTTGATCCAAATTACTGCTTTTCCACGATGGGTTTTGCCCCTGGCTTCATCGGGGATATCTTTCTTTATGATTTTATAATGATTGGGCTGTCTATTTCTCGGCAAAGTGACTGGCAAATTGATTTCAACGGCTGTCTCACCTGCTTCGGCGGCAATTCTAAACCTTCTTGCGTTTCCAGCATTGGGATTCATTTCTCGTTCGGGCATAGTTTCCTCCTGCATTAATAAACAAAATAATTGACGACAAAGCGATTATACACTTATTCGGATGCTAACAGTATGATTTCGAGTTGAGCCTTGCACGCGCAATAAACGTTTCGCCTTATAAATTTCGCCGTATAATACCTGTAACAAAAAATCAAGGGAGGGGCACAATGCCCGCGGATGATAAGTTCATACTGGCAATTGACCTGGGCACTTCGGGGCCCAAGGTCGCATTGGTTTCCGTGCAGGGAGAATTGGTAGGCAGTGAGTTCGAGGAGACACAACTCCTGCTTTTACCCGAAGGCGGGGCCGAGCAGTCGCCGGCCGAGTGGTGGCAGACGATCACCAAAGCGGTCAAGCGTTTGCTCGGTAGAGGCCTCGTCTCAAACGATGAAATCGTCGCCATTGCTATCACCGGTCAATGGTCCGGAACCGTAGCGGTGGACAAAGATGGCAACGCGCTGACGAATGCCATCATCTGGATGGACGCACGCGGCGCGCCATTCATCAAGCAGATCGTCAAGGGGGCCTTGAACCTAGAAGGCTACGCGCTCGACAAATTATTCAAATGGCTGCGACTGACCGGCGGGATCCCGGCCCATGCTGGCAAGGATTCGATCGCACACATCCTATATATCAAACACGCGCAGCCGGACATTTATCAACGTGCCCACAAATTCCTGGAGCCAGTAGACTATATCGGAACCCGGCTAACTGGTCAGATGGCAGCTACCTTCAACTCGATTGTTTTGTACTGGCTAACCGACAACCGGAACATCAACGATATTCCCTTTAATGATGCACTGATCAAAATCTCGACGATTGACCCCGCGAAACTTCCCGCCCTCCAGCCTGCCAACTCCATCCTGGGGACGCTGCTGCCGGAAGTCGCCCGGGAATGGGGCCTGCGGGAAGATGTCCAGGTGGTGATGGGCTCCCCGGATGTCCATTCCGCAGCTGTCGGGTCCGGCGCGGTGCGGGATTACGAGACACATTTATATATCGGGACATCATCCTGGTTGACCTGTCATGTTCCGTTCAAGAAGACTGATCTGTTCCACAACCTGGCGGCGTTGCCCTCGGCCATCCCCGGCCGCTACCTGCTGACCGATGAACAGGAGACAGCCGGCGCCTGTTTGCAATTCTTGCGCGATAACGTGTTCTTCCATGCAGACGAACTTTCAACCGGCGAAAAGCCACAAAACGCCTACAAGTTATTCGACCAGATCGCTGAGCGCACTCCCCCTGGTAGCGGTGGTCTGATCTTCACGCCCTGGCTGTATGGCGAACGGGCACCGGTCGATGACCATCTGGTGCGGGGCGGTTTTTTCAACCAGTCGCTGAACACGACGCGTGAGCACATGATCCGTGCCGTGTTCGAAGGCGTCGCTTATAACTCGCGTTGGTTGCTCAAATACGTGGAGGCCTTCATCAAGCAGCCTGTCAAAGCCATCAACTTCGTTGGCGGGGGCGCAAAATCGGACATCTGGTGCCAAATCCACGCCGATATTCTCAATCGTCCTATCCGTCAGATGAAAGACCCAATCGAAGTCAATGTGCTTGGTGCGGCCCTGCTGGCCTCCGCAGCGCTGGGCTACCTGAGCTATGGTGAGATCGGCAACCACGTGACGGTGGATAAGACCTACACACCCAACCCGGACAACCGCAAAATCTACGATGAACTTTTCGAGGCGTATGTCGCAATTTACGAGAGCAACAAGAAGATCTATGCGAGATTAAATCGCAGTTCGGCTGTGCAATAGATAGGTTTGATGGTGTGGTGTAGAGATCTCTAACGCGAATAGCTCGAAATGAACGAATTTCGCGAATATCTTTAAAGCTTTTCGCGTCATTCGTTTCATTCACATAATTCGCGTTAAGAATAGCTACTGGCCTTGACATAGCCTCGGCAAACACTCGGCCTACTCGACTGGCGATGCTCTCAAAATAAATCGGAGACATTTATGAACTGGGAAGAACTTCTTTTCAACAACATCGGACGGCTGCCTCCACAATTGGTAAAGTGGATCGAAAAACGGCTGAGAAATATCCCGTCCGTCAGCCAGAAGATCGAAAAAGAATATGACGAAATGATGGCTGACCTGGAAAGCTCGCTCAAACCCTATAAAGGAGAGTTCGCTTCATTTACAAAGATTCCCGAAATCGGGCGCGCACGGGAGGAAATCCTGCAGGAGATGGAGGCTTTGCACGACCACGAGCAGGCCATCTGGGAGGACGGCTTCGTCTCCGGTGCGGTATACCACGGCGATCAGGAACACATCGATTTCCTGAATAAAGTCTACGCCATCAACTCGCAGAGCAACCCCCTGCACGCAGACGTGTGGCCCAGTGCCACCAAGTTCGAGGCCGAGATCGTAGCAATGACCGCCGACATGTTGGGCGGCGCGGGTCAGGATATTTGTGGCACGGTCTCCTCTGGCGGTACGGAAAGCATCATGCTGGCCATGAAAACTTATCGCGACCGGGCGCGCCAGGAAAAAGGCATCACACGACCAGAAATGGTCGTTCCCATCACAGCCCATGCGGCCTTCGATAAAGCCAGCCAGTATTTCAATATCAAAACAGTGCATATTCCCGTGGATGAAAACTTCCGGGCTGATGTAAACGCCGCCAGGAGGGCCATCACGCGTAACACAGTCGTCATCGTTGGTTCGGCGCCTTCCTTCCCGCATGGCGCAATTGACCCGATTGCGGAACTGTCAGAGTTGGCACGCGAGCATGGCATCGGCTTCCACACGGACGCCTGCCTGGGAGGCTTCGTGCTACCCTGGGCCGAAAAGCTGGGCTATTCTGTGCCGCCCTTTCGACTTCCGTTTGCCAGGCGTCACATCCATGTCCGCGGATACGCACAAGTATGGTTACGCTGCCAAAGGCACCTCGGTTGTGCTCTATCGCGGAAAAGATTTGCTTCATTACCAGTACTACACCGCCACCGATTGGCCCGGCGGGCTGTACTTCTCACCTACTTTCGCGGGCAGCCGCCCCGGCGCGTTGAGCGCCGCCTGCTGGGCGGCTATGACTACTATCGGCGCAGATGGCTACCTGGCAGCTACCAAGAAAATCCTGGAAACGGCCGAGACGATCAAGAGCGGCATTCGCAAAATCCCTGAATTACGCCTGCTGGGCGATTCCCTGTTTGTGGTCGCATTCGCTTCCGATACGCTCGATATCTACAAAGTGTTGGATGCTATGGCGCACAATGGCTGGAGCCTGAATGGGCTGCACAAACCGGCCTGTGTCCATTTATGTGTGACCTTACGACATACACAAGCGGGCGTAGCCGAACGCTTCTTGCGGGACCTCGAGATGGCTGTGGCATACGTCAAGGCCAATCCATCCGAAAAAGGGACCATGGCCCCCGTCTACGGAATGGCATCTACAATGCCCTTGCGTGGATCTAGTCAGCGATATGCTCAAGAAATACCTGGATTTGATGTATAAGCCATAAATCACGGGCCTGTCTTTCAGGTTGCAGCCGTCCGAAGGGGCGGCTGTTTTATTGAAATTAAGCTCTTGTATACGAATAGCATTTACTTATAATATTGCTTAGAAGTGCAGTACTCCACATTTCAATTATCACCCACCCAAGAAATTCTGGTTAATCACAGAAAGAAGAGGCATAAATGTCTGTCCTGGAAGAAAGGGAAAAACTATATCCGATTCGGATGCTGGATGTATATGCCGGCAACGTCTGGAACCCGACCGAGGAAAAGGCCAATGGTATTCGCGGCGTTATTTGCAAGGCTGGTCAGGGCGGGTTTTATTCGCTACCCACGACCTTCATCTCAGATTGTGAAGCGAATGGGCTGGCCTGGGGCCTTTACTGGCTGATCGACAGTCGCTATGATAGTGGATATCACATGCGTGCGATCAAGCGCTCCTTTCCAAATATGAATTTTGGTCCGCTAGGTTGGTGGTGGGATTGTGAAAAACCGAAAATTTCGATGCCAGACAGATTATATTGGAAAACCCCCTACAGCGGAAATGGTTTGCTCGAGTCTGTCATCGATAAATTTACCGGGTGGTCTGGAAAGTCGAGCGGAATGTACACAAGTCCAGGTTTTGCGAGACTACTGGGTTGGAATTCGGTATTGTTCAAATCAAGAAGCTTCGCCAAGAAGCTGGCAGAAATGCCTTTGTGGATCGCACAGTACAACGATTTCGTCATGCAGCCCGATACGATTGGTTTGTGGGCCGACTGGCTCTGGTGGCAGTACAAGGAAGGGCCCGACTATAATTATTTCAACGGTGATGAGGCCAAATTCCAGGAAATCCTGGAAGGTCATGTGGTCATTCCACCACCGCCCGCGGACAACAAATACACTGGGACGGTTGTGTCAGGTCCAGGTGTAAATGTGAGGACTGGCCCGGGAATCTCGTTCAACAAGATCGCCTCATTGACAAAATACACGGAAGTCGTTGGAACGGAATTGACCGAAGTATCTCCAACAGAAGAATGGCTAAAGATCAACTACCCGATGGACGGCTGGATCGCGACCAAATACAACGGTCAGGAACTGGTGACGATAGAAACTGTCTGATTGGCAAGCGCGCAAGTACATGCAACATCGTTTCTGAAACACATTGCTCGCCCAAGTTGCATCAAGCGCCCCGAATGGGGCGCTTCTTTATCGTAAATACAGATAATTGAGTTCTCGCAAGCGCCCCTGCAAATCCTGATTCAACTGCTCCCATGATACCCGCCAACTCCAGTTGCCGCCCAGCGTGCTGGGAAAATTCATGCGCGCTTCAGTACCCAGACCAAGTAAATCCTGCATGGGCGCAATGGCATAGACAGCCACCGAAGACCAGACCGCGCGCGTCAACTCCCAGGCAAAATTGCTTCCATCCGTATCCAGATAGCGGCGCGCAAAATCTCGTTCGTGCTCAGGGGCCGATGCATACCATCCGAGCGCGGTGTCGTTGTCATGCGTGCCGGTATAGGTCACACAATGAGCAGGATAGTTGTGCGGCAAAAAAGCATTATCGGGGCCCGTAAAGGCAAATTGTAGGATTTTCATGCCGGGCAGTTCGAACTGGTCGCGTAGTTCGATCACATCCGGCGTAATCTCGCCCAGGTCTTCTGCGATGATTGGCAAGTCGCCCAAGCCAGTCTCAACGGCCGAGAGAAAATCCTCCCCAGGACCGGAAACCCAACGCCCGTTTTCGGCGGTTTCACTCCCCGCCGGAATTTCCCAATAACCCGCAAACCCACGGAAGTGGTCCAGGCGCACGATGTCGACCTGCTTGAACGTGGCGCGGAAGCGCGCAATCCACCAGTCATACTCCCGGCTCTTGAGCACATCCCAACGATAGAGCGGGTTACCCCATAACTGCCCGGTTTGGGAAAAATAATCCGGCGGAACACCGGCCACCACGGTCGGTTGCCCGCTTTCATCCAGATAGAACAGTTCCGGATGGGCCCACACGTCCGCGCTATCGTAGGCGACGAAGATGGGAATGTCGCCAATGATCTGGAGACCGCGCTGGTGGGCATGTTCCCGCAAGGCAGACCATTGACGAAAGAAGGCAAATTGGTAAAAGGTATAACGCTCGACCGCCTCGGCATGACGTTTGCTTGCCCCCGCTAAAGCGTCTGGGTCCCGTTTCCGCAAGGATTCCGGCCACCCGCCCCAGGCGCCGCCTCCGTTAGCCTCTTTGAGCGCCATGAACAGGGCGTAGTCTGGCAACCAGGAAACGTTTTCAGCGCAGAAGCGGTCGAATTCGTGGCGGACAGGCAGGGGGGCGGATTTGAAGCGGATGAAGGCCCGCTCGAGCAGGTTCAGTTTCCAGGGGATGATCTGTCCAAAGTCCACTTTGTCAGTCAGAAAGTCCGGTATCGCGGCCAAGTCATCCGGATGCAGCAGATCGTCGCGTAATAAGTAATCAGGGCTGATCAGGTAAGGGTTGCCCGCAAAAGCAGAAAAACATTGATAAGGTGAATCGCCATAGCCAGTTGGGCCAAGCGGCAAGATCTGCCATAGTTTGCAGCCGGAATCGGCCAGCCAATCTACAAACTGGAAAGCAGACGGGCCAATATCGCCTATGCCATACGGGCCAGGCAAGCTGGTGGGGTGAAGTAACACCCCAGATGCACGTTCAAATTTCATGTGGTTTACGTTTGGATTGAATGAATTGACCTGCCTTTACAAGCAGACTGTCAAAATCGGTTGGAACAACGTCAGTGCTGATTTCTGCACCAGGCTCGACTACCAGTCCATCAGGCAGGGTGGTGTTCTTGCCCACCACTGCAAGCAGAATATCAGCATTATGCACCCCACCCCCAATGCGCGCATTGTGGCCCACATGCACGCGCTTGTCGAGAATGGCACGCTCGACTACAGTACCACTTTCTACAATGCAATCCGTCAGCAGGATTGACTCGCGCACCACTGCCCCCGGCCGGACGATAACTCCCGGCGAGAGCACGCTGCTCTCCACGCGTGCACCGGCCTCGATAAAACAGCCGTCTGTGATCATGCTAGCATACACACTACTCTCTCCCGGAAATCTTACCGGTGGTCTCTCTTCGGTGCGGGTATGGATCACCCAGCGCCGGTCGTACAGCTTTAACGGCGGGTTGGGAGAAAGCAAATCAAGGTGAGCTTGCCAGTACGAATTTAACGTACCAACATCCATCCAGTAACCTGTATATGGGAAGGCAATCACACGCGCATTCGATTTGACCAGCTTTGGGATGATGTCTTTCCCAAAATCATGCAGGGATTTCTCGTCTTTGTGATCCTCCAACAAGGCGCGGTCCAAGACATCCAGGTTGAAAAGGTAGACGCCCATATTGGCCAGATTGGATGGCGGCATGTCAGGCTTCTCCACAAAGGATTTGACGCGATAATCCTTGCCGACCGCCAAAATCCCAAAACGTGAAGCCTCTTCAATGGGCACACGAAAGGTGGCTACCGTTACGTCAGCTTGATGATCGAGGTGAAAGGCGATCATGGCATCGTAATCCATGGTGTAAATGTGATCGCCGGAGAGCAACAAAACCAGGTCAGGAGAATCTCGCTTGACAAAGGTGAAATTCTGTTGCACAGCATCCGCGGTACCGAGATACCAGTCCGCATTGAAGCGCGCTTTGTAAGGCGTCAATATTTTTACGCCGCCCGTAAAATCACGGTTCAAATCCCAGGACCCACCGGCACCGATATGTTCGATCAAAGATTGCGGGCGGTATTGCGCCAGCACCATGACATCAAAGATGCCCGAATTGACACAGTTGGAAAGCGCAAAGTCGATGATTCGATATTTGCCCGCAAATGGTACGGCGGGTTTGGTCCGTTTAGCAGTGAGTACGCCCAAACGAGAACCTTCTCCCCCGGCGAGAATGACAGCGCGTGTTTTCATAGGAAAACTTTCAGGTATGGGTGGTGATCAGACGTTGGTAGAGTTTAAAATATTTCAGAGCAGACTTTGTCCACGAGAAATCCTGGCTCATGCCATTTTGTTGCAAGGTTTGCCAGGCTTCTTTGTTATTGTACATTTTCAGGGCGCGCCGGATCGCAGCGTTGAAATCTTTGACTTTCGGCTCGATGAAGACGAAGCCAGTTTCACCATCTGTGACGGTATCATGCAAGCCACCGACAGCGCGCACCACTGGTACACAACCGTAACGCATGGCAATCATCTGCGAAAGCCCGCATGGTTCGTAGCGGGAAGGCATCAAAAATATATCAGAACCGGCATAGATCAGGCGAGCCAATTTGGCATCGTACCTGGCCTCGATATGCACGCGATCCGGGAAATCGTCCGAAAGCTTACGCGCTGCTTCCTCCAGTTTGGGATCCCCCGTTCCCAGGATAACCGCCTGCCAGGGAGCTTCGCCCAGTTTCCGCAAGCCATCCAGCACTAAATCAATACCCTTTTGCGGATCCATACGCGAGACCACGCCCAGTAAAGGTATTGTCAAATCGGATGAAAGACCTACCTGGTTCGTCAAGGCGATTTTGTTGGCTTGACGCCTGTCAAGGGTGTCAATTGTAAATTGCGAGGCAATATCTTCGTCTATGGCCGGGTCGAAACTATCCACATCCAGGCCGTTCAGAATCCCAGACAGGTTTTCCCGGCGGGTTTTGAGAAATGCATCTAAGCCAGCTCCATAATCGGGCGAGAGCATTTCATCCGCGTAGGTTGGCGAGACTGCCACAATCGCATCTGCTGACCACAGGCCCAACGGCAAGGGCTTGAGACGCGCCCAATCCGGCAGGTCCGTTTGCGCCAACGGAATATCGTACTCTGCCAGCATCTCGTGTACGTCGGGGCCCAGGAAAGGCAGATTGTGAATCGTGATTACGGATGCCGGGCGTGATTGTCCCTCCTGCCACTGTTGCACCAATAGCCCATAAGCAGCTAACGAAGTGTGCCAATCATTGGTATGGATAACGTCCGGGTGCCATTCCAATTGTTTGATCAATTCCAAGACAGCCAAGGAAAAGAAGGTATATTTCTCACCGTCGACTTCAGCATTGGAAGAATAAACCGAGCCGCTGGTATCTATGGGTCCCCCGCCAATCAAGTAAACTGGCAAGCCTTCTTGCTCAATCTCGAAAGCCTCGACAAGCACCTCCTCCCCATTGCGTTTCAGAGCGAACGGCGCAATAGGATGCAGGGAAACAGCTTTGGAACGCAGCACAGGATGGAACGGCAATGCCAGACGAACGTCCACAGTCACCTCGCCCGTGAGTTCAGGAGAAAGAGCCCGTAGAGCACGTGGCAAAGACCCAGCGACATCCCCCAAACCACCAATCTTAACGAATGGGTCAGCTTCTGCGGCCAGAAAAAGGACTTTAATTGTCTTGGGCATCCCTTCTATTGTACAACGAAACCCCTTAATTTAAGTAAACTTCCCTGACAGTTTATTTTCGTTGGTTGAGCAACGCCCTGAACCTGTCGAAGGGTGGACGATGGTTTTCCATCGTATCGCCCGCTGCCTGGTTTCGACACTGTTTGTGTCGCGAGTGTGCCGGTGCGAGTGCCCCATAAATACGGGGTACGAGACGGCAAGCTCAACCGGACGGCTTTAGATTACTCGTCTGTGCCGCACCCCAGCGCAGGTAACCACCTTTGAATACAAAAGTGTCAGGTAGTTTATTCCCTTATCTACAAAATCCGTGTTCAAGAAAATCTGAACCGTTTACAACCCAAAATCGAAATCAGATACCTGCATATCGATCAATGTTTTCCCGCCATTGATGTCACCCAGATACAGACTGTCATCTTGCAGCCCGAGAAAACGTTCCTCGTCCACCCAGCGGAGTTCTTGATAACCTTCCAAGGCGATTTCTACTGGCGAGCCAGCCACATTCCCAAGAAAGGCGCGCGAAGAGTCTTCGAAGGTGTAGGCAAAGTGTCTGGAGTCTGGCAACCAATCCAGTGCGCGGACATGGGAGGCTGCCTCACCATAGGGTTTGGTCGCACCGCTGCTGTCCATCAGATACAAGGACTCCTTCCCCTCATTCAACTTCGCCGCATAAATAATGTAACCACCGTCCGGCGAGAGGTGGGGCAGGCTCTCGGAGAGCGGAACCAGTGCGAATTTCGCCAGGTTCGCAACAGTGCCGTTTGTGAAAACGAACAAAAACTGCGCTTGGCCTGTTCTTGTTTGCGACGGGATGACCGTTTTAAACCCTGATGCGTCCGGTGCCCAGACGACTTCGGGAGCATAGCCGTCCTGGATGCCGGGGTACGTTGTCACAGTGGTGGAACCGCCTTCTTGCAAGTTGATCACGTCAATATGATCCTGCGTAGAGACGGCCAGCAGCGATCCGTTTGGCGCGAACCACAGCACGCCACCTGTATCCTTCTGGGTGGCCAGCAAGCGCGCATTTTGGCCATCGATCCCTACTATCCAGACTTCGGATCCGCGCATGTAGGCCAGAGACTGGCCATCGTTCGAGAGACGCAGGGTGGATATGTCACCGGTATCCGTCAATTGGACGATTCCTGCAGGTTCCGTCCAGGACCAGAGGTTCCCATCGCGCAGATAAACAACGCGCAGGCCGGAGGGCGCGGAGAGGGCACCATCCGGCACAGTTTCCTGTCCAGGCGCTGAATTTTCGGTGGGAGCGGAACCCGGCGCAGGCGCAAGCACAGAGACCGTCTCGGTGGCAGAAGCAGGCTCGGGCGTAGCAGGAAGCGTTGTGCTACTGCAAGCCAGCGTTCCAAAGATGAAGATCAGGGGGAAAATCAGGATCGCCTTTTTCATTTATCCTTCCACGGTCCGTATACCAGAGTATTCTAACGATAATTCTACCGTAATTGGCTCTGATTCGTAGCATGAAGCATTCATGAAGTTCGCGAAACAATAACGAAAATAAGGAGGATTTGGGCACGCTCCCCTTGTTTTCGGATTTCTCCCATCCGACTGCATAACTCCTAATATGGTAAACTATTTTGGGGGCTGGAAAAAGCTCCCAAATTCTAAAACGAGGGAATCAATGACAGAAACAATGACAATTGGTTTAGCCCGCATGCATGTCGAATTCGGCGAACGACGTGACTTTTTACCCACGCTGGTAGCCGATATGGAAAAGCGCGGCGCACAAGTCTTTTTGGAACACGGGTACGGTTCGGGCATGACATTTACTGAAGGAGATTACCAGAAAGTTGCCCCAAACGTTCGCTTCGTATCGCACGAAGAAATCTACCAGAAACAGATTGTACTGGTTTTACGCTGTCCATCCAATGACGACTTGAAACTGCTGCAACCCGGTGCCTGCCTGATCTCCATGTTGCACTACCCCACCCGTCCGCAAAGAGTCGCTCTATTGAAATCGCTAGGGATTGAAGCGGTTTCGCTCAATTCAGTCAAAGACGAAACCGGACGCCGCCTGCTTGAAAACCTGCGCGCGGTAGCCTGGAACGGGTCGGAAGTTGGCTTTCAAATATTGCACCGCACTTACCCAACGCCAGGGTTGGAGAGCAAAGATCGCCAACGCATCCAGGCAACCATCCTGGGAGTCGGCGCGGTTGGGATGCACGCTGTCCAGGCAGCCAGCCGCTACGGCGACGTAAAACTCTGGCGGACACTGGCTGAACGAGGTGTGCCAGGGGTGCAGGTCACCGCCGTGGATTACGATCTGACCGACCGGGAAGAAGTCATGAAAGAAATCCTGGCCCGCACCGATATTCTGATCGACGCTACACAACGGCCGGACCCGACCAAGATCGTTATTCCAAACGAGTGGATCGGGGTCATGCCCGAACACGCCGTGCTGGTCGATCTATCCGTAGACCCCTACGATTGCCTGACCACGCCACCGGAAGTCAAAGGGATTGAGGGCATGCCACAGGGCAACCTCGATCAGTACGTTTTTATGCCAAACGACTCGGTGTATGACCGCATCCCCGATTGTGTTTCAACCAAGCACCGCCGCCATGCCGTTTCCTGTTACTCGTGGCCGGGTATCCACCCCAAAGGATGTATGTCATTGTATGGGGAACAAATTCGGCCCATCATGCGCACCTTGATCGACCGGGGTGGCGCAAAGGATATCAACTCGCATGGACGCTATTTCGAACGCGCCATTGGAAGGGCCCTGCTCTCGAATTGGGAGAGCCCCGATTCGCTCACACCGGCATCCAGACCTGAAAAGGAGGATAAGGGATGAACATTCCTACTTCAATCGGCTTTCCCCGCATGCGCCAGGAAGCAGGCGAGAAACGCGTCTTTCTCCCCGAATTCATTCACCACCTGGCAGGGCTTGGTGCCCAAGTTTACATCGAAGAAGGCTATGGCGCGCGTTCAGGCTTCAGCTTTGAAGACTACAAACGCGCCAATCCCAACATTCACATGTGCAGCCGCGAAGAAGCCTTTCAGAAAGATGTCGTTCTGATCCTTCGTTCTCCCAGACCAGACGAGTTTCAATTAGTCAAGCGCGGCACAACGCTGATCTCCATGTTGCACTACCCCACCCGACCCATCCGCGTTGCCCGGCTCAAAAAGCTGGGCATCAACGCCATTTCTCTAGATAGCATCGCCAATGACAACGGCATCCGCTTGGTGGAGAACATGAGGGCAGTCGCCTGGAACGGATTGGAAGCCGCCTTCGACTGGCTCGAGAGAAGTTGGCCTTGTGTGATCCGACCCGATAAGAAGCCTGTTCAGGTCCTGATCATTGGAACCGGCATGGTTGGCAAACACGCCGTGGAAGCAGCCACTAAGCTGGGTAACATCGAACGCAATAATGACCACATGGCCTCGCAAGGACCCGGAGCTGTTGCGCTTGCAATTGGCCGTAACATTGCCTATAACGCTGCCACAATGGAGACGCTCTTCCGTCAGGCAGATATCCTGGTCGATGCGACCCAGCGCCGTGATCCGAGCAAGCCAGTCGTCCCAAACGATTGGATTGCCTGGTTGCCGGAACATGCCGTCATCGTGGATCTGGCGGTCGACCCGTATACATTGGAGGCCGACCCTCCTGTCGTGCGTGGCGTGGAAGGCATCCCACAGGGCAACCTGGACCAATACGTCTTCCCCGCCGACGATCCGAAATGGGACAAGTTCATTCTCGAATCGATCCCATCTACGAACCGGCGCACCACGGTCACGTGCTATTCATGGCCGGGCGTACATCCCGAAGCCTGTATGCAACACTACGCCCGGCAATTGGAGCCGTTGGTATATCACCTGTTCACAAAGGGTTATGACGGGATTTCTATCCACGGCGATTACTTCGAACGCGCCCTGTATCGTGGTACGCTCAAAGCCTGGATACAGGGCGAAGCCGATCCAGAGATCAGCGGACAGAGAAGACCAGAATAATAGAAGGGACCCGAAAACAAGGACGGCACGCTGCAGCGTGCCGTCCTTGTTTTCGGTATCTTTCTACAAACTGTGTGTACCGGCTAAGGGGCCCAGAATTTGGCCAGCAACAAATAGATACCCGCCGCTATGAGCGCCGAAACCGGAATGGTGACGATCCAGGCAGTGATGATGTCGCCCGCCACGCTCCAGCGCACCTTCCCCAGGCGTTCCGCCGAACCGACACCGATAATGGCAGAACTGACCACCTGCGTGGTGCTGACTGGTCCACCAAATAATGAAGCTGCAAGAATGATAACGCTGGACGTCAATTGCGTCGCAAAGCTATGCACCGGGCGGATTTTGTAGAACTTGCCTCCCAAGGTACGGATCAAGCGCCAGCCACCCACACTCGTTCCCAGGGCAATCGCCCCCGCGCTGGCAGCGATGACCCACAGCGGCACCTTGAAGGTCGGTAACACACCGCCAATGACCAGGCTGAGCGTCAGGACGCCCATCGTCTTCTGCGCATCGTTAGTGCCGTGGCTAAAAGCCATTCCGATTGCAGTAACGAACTGTGCGCGCTTGAAAAACTCATTGATCTTGGGTGTTGCTCCACGTGCCAAGAAGAAAATAAACCGCAAAAGCAAAAAGCCAACCACAAAACCAATCAGTGGAGAAGTAAATAAAGCGATCAAGACTTTTCCAAGGCCACTAAGCTTGATAGCGCCAAATCCAGCCCCAGCAGCCACGGCTCCGATCAAGCCACCAATCAAGGCGTGTGACGAACTGCTGGGAAACCCCAAAAACCAGGTAAACAAATCCCAGAAGATGGCGCTAACCAGGCAAGCTGTGATGGCATGTAAAGTGATTGAGCCAGGAAGCGTGACCTCATCGCCGATCGTTGTGGCAACTGCCACCCCAAACAGGAATGGCCCAGAGAATTCTGCAATGGCCGTTATGGTCAAGGCCGTGCGCGGTCGGAAGGCACGCGAAGAGATCATGGTCGCAACGATGTTGCTGGAATCATGAACACCGTTCAAGAAGTCAAACAGCAGACCCAGCGCGATAACAATGATAAGTTCGGTGGGCATCGGGATCAGGTTTTCTTGACCACAATATCCGAAATGACGTTGGCCGCCTCATCTCCCCGGTCGGCTGCGTTGCTCAAGTGGCGATACACTTCGCGCTTCTTCAACATCGAAACCACGTGTTGAATGTCAGACGCATCCGCAAACAGATCGGCAATCGCCTCGCGGTAGACCGCTTCGACGCGGTTCTCGAGCGCCTTGGCACGCTGCGCATGGTCAATCGCTACACTCGGGTGCTTGGGCAGTCGCTGCACCGCCAGAAAGATCTCGTAAGCGGCATCCCTGAGCAACGAAGCCATGCGCTGCATGAACGGCGTGGACATAACGTTCAGCACCACCATCTCATTGACGGTCGTATAAGCGTAATCCAGAACATCATCGATCGAGCGCGACAGAGCAAAAATATCCTCCCGGTCAAAGGGTGTGACGAAGGTACGGTTCAGTTCATCGATCAGGATGCGCCGCACCTCGTCAGCTTCGCTCTCCTTGAGAGAAACCTGCTCCGCGTGTTCCGGGTTAGGGTTGGCAAGATACTTCTCTAGAAGTTGCAGACCGTTATAGGTGATCTCCGCCTGCTGCTCGATCAAATTCTGGAAAACTTCTTCTTTCTTTTTGAAAAGACCAAACATATCATCCTCTCCACTGCAAAATAGAAACAAATCTTATCACAAGATAAACAAGACACCCTGAAAAAAGAGGGCGTCTGATCCCCAAGAGGATAACATCTCTGTAAGGACTACAGATAAAAAAACCTCCCCATTGAAGGGGAGGCGAGAGGGTGCCTGATGGGGCTTGAACCCACAACATCCACATCCACAGTGTGGCGCTCTGCCATTGAGCTACAGGCACCATGTTGAGCGGGCGATATTATATCATCAGGATGGATGACCTGCAAGGATACCGCGGATGGAGTCCACCACCGCCTCTTGCGGGACCGTAGCCTGCTGGCCACTTACCAGATTTTTGACCGTCACCTGTCCCTTTTCCGCTTCATCAGGTCCCAGCACCAATGTGACCTTGGCCCCGATACGATCAGCGTACTTGAACTGTTTGCCCAGCTTGGTGGCTTCGGGATAGACCATCACCTTCAGGCCAGCCGCACGCAGTTTGGCCGCCAGCGCCAGCGAAGCCAGTTGGCGCTCTTCGTCGAAGACGGTCACCAGCACGGGCGCAGGGTTGACGTCCAAATTCTTGGGCAGTAAGCCATATTTCTCAAGCAACAGCGTGATGACCACATCGCCCATCGCAAAGCCGATTGCGGGCAAGGAATCGCCGCCTACGTCGGAGAGCAGGTTATCATAACGTCCGCCGCCCAGGACAGAGCGCCGGATCTCACCACCCACTTCCCAAGCCTCGAAAACCGTGCCGGTGTAATACAGCAGACCGCGCATGATGGAAGGGTCAAACTGCACAAATTGACTCAATCCCAGCGCTTCGATGGCTTTGTAGAAACGCACCTGCTCCGGAGACTGCTTCCAGAGTTCCTTATCGTCCAGCATAGCCTTCAGGTTTTGCAGTTGCGCATCAGACAGACCGATCTCTTTGCCGTAGGCCTCCCAGGCATCAGGAGCAAGCTTCTCGCGCCGGTCGATCCAGGAAGAGACTGCCGGACGCATTTCCCGCTCGACATTGAACTTGTCGAACTGGGCATCGATCAGGCGGCGGTCGTTGACCAGGATCATGACCTCGTCCGGGGTCAGGCCGACGCGCTGGAAGAAAGTCGCCAGCACGGCCACGTTCTCGGCGTCGGCTTCGGGCGTGTTCGGACCGAGCATATCCACGTTCCACTGGAAGAACTCGCGTGTGCGGCCCTTCTGCGGGCGCTCGTAACGCCAGAAGGGACCGAACGACCACCAGCGCAGCGGGAAGGTCAATTGCTGTTGTTTCTGGGCAATCAGGCGCGCCAGGGAAGGGGTCAGTTCGGGGCGCAGGGTGATCTCGTCGCCGCCGCGGTCCTTGAAGACGTAGGACTGCTCCTTGACCAGTTCTTCGCCCGATTTGGCGGCGTACAGGTCGAGGGTCTCGAGAAGAGGCGCTTCCCATTCCTGGTAGCCAAACGATTCGGACACTTCCCGCATAGTCTGATACAACCAGGTACGGATCGCCATCTGTTCGGGGTAGAAATCGCGCGTGCCTTTTACGGAAGGGATGACGTTTTTCATAATAATTCCCAAAATCAAAAAGTAGGGCGAGATAGTATCTCGCCGCAACATTATTTTAACACAGGTTGTGAGGGGAAATGAACCGCTAAGCATGCCAAGGACGCAAAAGGATAAAAAGAAGAGCCTTTGTGTTCTTCGCGCTCTTTGCGGTTCAGTTGTCTCAAAATTCAGGCCTTGAATTATGAGTTTCAAGGGGCTATAATCTCGAAGCCTTTTCTGGTGGCGAGAAGGCTACAACATATTGGACTATAATTCTCCCATTCCTTTTTTGGAGCGAAACGCACATGGAAATCAATTATCAAGAGACCAGCAAAGACTTGTTGGTGCGCATCGACATCCACGCCAAGTACGGCGCGGCGAACATCGACCAGTGGACGGTGGACCTGCTCAAGCCCCAGTCCGGATATAAGATCCTGGATGTGGGCTGCGGCTCCGGCAAGCAGTGCTTCCTGTACAACGATACCCTCCAGGGGCAGGCCGAGATCACCGGCGGCGACTTCTCGGAAGAGTTGCTGGACAAGGCGCGCGCCGAGAACAAGAAGCGCGGCACGGATATGCAGTTCATGTTCCTGGACTTCAACAAGCGCTTCCCCTTCGAAGACGACCAGTTCGACCTGCTCTCTTCGGCCTTTGCGATCTATTACGCGGCGGACCTGGACTTTACGTTTGGGGAGGCGCACCGCGTGCTCAAACCGGGCGGACGGTTGTTCGTGACGGGCCCGCTGCCGGAGAACAAGCAGATGTTCTACGAGATCATCCAGGAAGCTACCAACAAACCCATCCCACCTATGCCCGGTTCCAGCCGCTTCAAGGGTGACATCTTCGGCACCATCGAGCGCATCTTCGCCAAGACCGAGTTGCACGTCTTCGAGAACCCGCTGACTTTCCCGGAAGTGGCGCCTTTCATGGACTATGTACGCGCTTCGCTCTCGGAAGACCGCAAGCTGTGGACCAGCATGTTCAATAGCAAGGACGAGTATGAGGCGTTGATCCAGAGCATCGAAACGGTGGCAATCCGCTGGTTCGAGAGAGACGGCAAGCTGGTGATGACCAAGGTCGTCGGCGGGATCTTGGCAACGAAGTAACACTGTGTCATTCTGAGCCCGGTAAGGGCGAAGAATCCCGCCGCGAAGCGGCGAGACCCTTTCGCTCTGGATTTCAGATACGCTGCTACGCAGCTACTCAATCCGACGCTCAGGGTGACATATTAAAGAGTGATTGGAATATGATCTTCTACGGCAAACGAATTCTGTTCCTGGGCGCGCATCCCGATGACATCGAGTTGGGCGCAGGGGCGTTGATCTACAACATTCGCGGGCAGAGCGAGATCCTGTGCGCGACGCTTTCCGATAACCTGAAAAACCCTCTGCTGCAAAACGTAGTGAAAGAACACCGCGCCAGCATGGCCGTCCTGGACGTGCCGGTAGACCACGACCTGATCGAGACCTTCGAGACGCGCAAGTTCCCGGATATGCGCCAGGAGGTGCTGGAGTACCTGCTCAAGCTACGGCGCGAGTTCCAACCCGAGATCATCTTCTGTCACAGCCAGAACGACATCCACCAGGATCACAACGTGGTGACCCAAGAAGCGTTGCGCGCCTATCGCGGCCTGACCGTGCTGGGTTTCGACGTGGTGCGCTCCAGTTACAATTTCTTCCCGCATTTCCTGGTCGAAGTGAACGAGGCAGACGTGGAGAAAAAGCTCGAGGCCCTGTCGCAGTACAAAACCTACCATGACAAATATTACTTCGACCCGACCCTGTTACGCGCCACCATGGTCCGGCACGGGACGCTAGCCGAGCGCGATTTCGCCGAAGGCTTTGATATCTTGCGAATTGTGGGGAAGTTCGAGACGTGCTAACGCTTTTATTGAACCGCCAAGGACGCTAAGAACGCCAAGTGTAAGTAAAACCGTTCCGAAGGTTGAGTCTCCGATTGAAGCATCCAAAAAACTCTCTGCAATTGCATCTACATCGAGAAAGCAGGAATCATGGAATATTCAGAATTGATCGCAGCACGTTATAGCGCAAGGGCTTATCGCTCCGACCCAGTCGAAGATGAAAAATTGGGGGCCATTCTGGAAGCCGCGCGCCTGGCACCAACTGCGGCCAACCGACAGCCTATTCAAGTGATCGTGTTGCATACGGCCGGACGTGAAGATGAAATCGGAAAGATTTACCGCCGTCCGTGGTTCGTCCAAGCGCCGCTGGTGATCGCCGTTTGCGCCATCTCTTCCCTGGCCTGGGTGCGGGAAAGCGACCGCTTCAATGCGCGCCTGATTGACGCGGCCATTGTGGCGGACCATCTCATCCTGGCTGCTGCCAATCTGGGACTGGGAACTTGCTGGGTGGCAGCCTTCAACGTGGAAGCCGCGCGTAGTGTTTTGGGGCTCCCCGATGAAGCCGAGCCGGTCATCTTTACGCCGCTCGGTTATCCCGCCGACCAGCCTGGTCCAAAGATCCGTAAGCCGTTGGGGGAATTAGTACGCTTCGAGCGCTGGTGAAAATGTACAAAACGTTGAAGCGCAAATTATTCTAAAAACTGCCCTTCGACTACGCGATCGCTCCGCTCAGGACGGAGGTGATTCTTTTCAACAGATAAATCCGTTTTCTACTCTTTGATGCCCAATCGCTTAAGCAGTTTCTCGTCTTTGAGAAAGATCACCCTGTTTTTCTTTTTCGAGTAGTCCAATCCGGTCTCCCTTGACAGGCCTTCAGCCAGTTCGTATACATCAGTTTCATATTTGTCGAGTGGCGTTGAAATCATGACCGCTTCCAGGTCCAGGTGAATGCCCAGCCGGGATTGGAGTTTGGCAAAACCCGTTGAACCATCGAAGATCGGAAATCCCTGGTAGAAGCCTAGCAACCGGGAAGGCTCTAGCATACGCGTCAACAGCTCTTCCGGCAGTGGGAGCGTTCGAGGATTCGAAAGAAGGAAATCGACAGCCTGACGGATGACCGGCTCTCGTTCAGCATAGTCCAATTCATCGGTCGAAAAGCGGTTATAGAACGCGGCCAGTTTCGAAGGCTTCCAATAGAAAGTAATATCGTTTTGAGACTGAACCACTTGCCTATCATCCAAGTAAGAGCTATAAGGAAGCCTCAGTATTCTGAAGGCCGGAATCAAGGTGCTGGTATTGGTGGACATTTGCAGTTCCACCTGGTCGGTTCGCAAATCCCTGGTCTGGTCGTAGATCAGAATCCCGTCCCGACCGGACAAATACTCTCTGCCTTTGATCTGTAACCCATGCAAATCCGAATCAAAGATCAAACGTTTTGGACCCTGTTCTATTTCGAAGCGCATAGCTACATTCTACCAATTTGAAAGAATTGTTGCCTTCCTATAAGACAGGCGGTGTGCGGAACTTGTAGTTGACGTGAAAAAAAGCGTAGACAGGCAGATCGCGGGGGGAATACGTGATCGGGGTCGCTTGCTCAGGAGTGGCAAGACTCAGGGAAAGCGTCAGGTCATCGCGGTCGGGATAATTGGGATCGTAGATGAACAGGGATAGGAGATCATCGTTCACGTCATACCCCGTGACCAGCACCTGGTGGTTGTGTCCGAGTAGCGAGAGATCTCTGCTTTTGACGCGCACCAGGCCCAACGGGCAAGGGGTTCCCGAATCCAGCATGGCTTTGACGAGCGGCCATTCGACACGCATGGTCTGCCAGGCGCGCCCATGCGGCGCAAAGTTGATCCCACCTGAGCGCGTTTCGCCATCGGGATAATCAGGGTTCATCAGAACGATGTAGCCGAGGATGCCCAGCGGAAAGTTGAAGCTATTGAGCAAACGCCTGACGATTGTATCGAACAACATACCTGTGGTGGGTGGAGTCCGCATGGCAGGGACCGGGCGTTTGGCAAGAAAGTAGTCGAGCGCACAAAAGACCATGCCTCCGCACAAACCATTCGATGCATCGCCAAGCTCTACTCTGCCAAGGGGGATCGGGATTGTAATATCGGGAACAGATGGAAAGGCGTTCACGAAGTGGAAACCGTGCTGGCTTGGTACAAACCCCGTTAACTGCCGCGTAGGCGAGGGCGCATTAGGTGGATCGTCCACCGGGCGGGTGAATGCTTCGAGTTGATAGCTTACCCTGTCCCCGATGCCATGCCACCATTCCACTGTAATCTCTTGTGTCCCGAGCACACCACGCGGTGGCTGAGCAACCACCCTGGCACCCGAATGAGCATCCGCTTCGGTAAGCGTTAGAAGACAGGCATAATAGGCTTCGCCATCGGGCAGGGTCAGAGTGAATCGATCCGTGCTGCGCCTTTGGATACGCCTGACGGAAGCGTGTTTACGCTTGGTGCTCAACACCTTTGACATAGCGGCTCCTTTCACGAGATAACAATAATAGCAAATACGCAGTTCGTGAAGAGTTACCTTCCGCGCAACTGCGTAACTTCTGTATAAGAATATTAAAGCATAAAACCGGACAGAAGGATACAAGCAATTGTCTCTGGATGCGATCTCAATAGTCTGGGTCCCTCCACTACGTTACCCCCTTCGGTAACCTTACCAAGGCGAGGCACAAGTCGGCGGGGTGCTACGCAAAGACTTTAAGGTCTGGTATATTTGGACAAGGTGTATATACCCTCATCTCATACAGGATATAAGTAGCAGAAAGCTTACTCATCAGATGGGATGTCGCAAGATACGCTATTGTTGTCAGTATTTGATTAGGTGTTGAGGAAAAGTTGAAAAAGGAGCGAATATGCCACCACAATTCAAAAGTATGAATGACCTGGTATCATATTTGGGAAACCTGGAAGAGCGATTAAGAAATCTGGAAACAGAGAATGAAAATTTGCGAGTTCTCGCATCCCGCCAGGAAAATCAGAAAAGTGTAGATGGAAACGCTATCGAGAAAGTAGTTTTAGAATATTTTCCGAGCACGAATTTGATCGACCCTAACTTCCTGAAACGCGCGTTTACAGTATGGGGTCACTTTTTTGTGGCGAATTTGATTGTGGGCATCATCGTGGGAATTGCCTATGCCTGTCTGATGATGGTGCTGTTTGGGTCGGTCTTTGGGAATTTGATTCAAAGTCAAGGCTGAGAGGTATCTTTGCCCCACCCGAACTTCGGTCGTTTGGAAACAGTTTGAGAGGTAGAACAAGATGGATAGCTGGTATTCAAAAGATCTTGGAGATGGCATGCTGGCAACCACGCCTTCCGATGAAATTAAGGAAGTATTCACGCGCTTGTATCTTGCGGCGGGAAAGCCGCTCAATATGGCTGTATTCACAAGGCATGAATCAGAAGGCCGCTTGCAGTGTGAAGTGATAGCCTACTTCTCTCCTGCCGCTAAAGAGGTCGCACAGGCCTTCGAGGCTCAACCATGTGAAAAACCAACCCCGGCGGAGTTGGGATTGCTGGCAGGCGATCCACTTTCCTGGTCGGTACTCTTTCCTGAAAGGAAATAATGCTTTCGCCCAGCAAAGGGTCGCTGATTATTTCTTATTCTTCTTTTCCCTTTTCAACTTTCGTTTTTCCTTCGGATTCAGCTTGGGCTTCTTTTGCTCTTCCTTTTTGCCTTTATCTTTACTGCCTTTGTCACCCATAGCGGTTTCTCCATTTTGAAAATGATACAGGCTCGGCAATGGTGCTGAACGACCCTATTATCCCACATTCCATAGCCTGATTTGAATGCTGTATGGCAAGCTACTGCTGGCTGTATAATGGAGCCAGGCAGCCTATAGGCGTAAACGAGGAGGTACCCGTGCGTCAATCCGTGCTTACCGATCAGCAAGCCCAATTCCTGCGCGAAGAGAAAGAAGCCCTGGCGGGGATGCAACTCGCATTATCCGGGCTCGACCTGCCACGCGGAGCCCTGGATACGCTGCAAAAAGCCATCCTGCAACTTGACGAGTTGTTCCTGATCGTCATCGCGGGCGAGTTCAACGCGGGCAAGAGCGCGCTGGTCAATGCGTTGCTTGGTGAAAAGGTCCTGCCTGAAGGCGCTACGCCCACCACCTCACGCGTGACCCTGGTCAAATGGGGCGAAGGGCCTGCCGAACAAGTAATAGATGAAAGTTTCGCTGTCTACACCTATCCGCTGCCACTGCTGAAAGAATTGAACATTGTAGATACGCCCGGCACGAATGCCATCATCCGCCGGCATGAGCGACTGACCGATGAGTACGTCCCACGCAGCGACCTGGTGCTGTTCGTCACATCCGCCGACCATCCCTTGACGGAGAGTGAACGCCGGTTCCTGGAACGCATTCTCACCTGGGGCAAGAAAATCGTCTTTGTTTTGAACAAGTTGGACATCCTCGAGGACGAAGCTGCTCTGCAGGAAGTCCGCGACTTTATCCTGAAACACACCGCGACAATCCTCGGCGATCAACCCCAGCTCTATCCTGTCTCCGCCAAACTGGCCCAGCGTGCGCGCTCCGAGCCGGACTCCGATGAGTATGCCCGCCTGCGAACGCTCAGCCGCCTGGATGACCTGGAGCAATACATCAGCGCTACGCTTGACGACGACACCCGTTTGGGACTCAAGTTCAACAATCCGTTGGGCGTAGCCGAACGCCTGATCGAACAGGCCAGAGAGAGCCTGTCCGTCCAGTCAGAAGCGCTGGATGAAGACAAAGTCACCGCCAGTTCCCTGGAAACGGTCATCACCGAATACGAGCGCGAACTGCAGGGCGAACTGCCCCCGCGTCTGGCGGAAGTTGAAAACATCCTGCATCGTCTGGAACAACGTGGCCTGGATTTCTTCGATAGCACCTTGCGCCTGACCAACGTGCAGAACCTGATGCGCGGTGAAAAGGTCCGGACACAGTTCGAGAAGGTCGTCCTGGCCGACGTGCCGCAACAGATCGAAGAACAGGTCCAGCGCCTAATCGACTGGCTGGTGCAAAAGGACCTGCACGAATGGCAGCAAGTCATGAGTTACCTGCAACGCCGCCGGGCTCAAAACCTGGAGCACCTGGTCGGCGAAGGCTATGGTCCGCGCGAAGCGCGGCGGCGCGAACTGATCGACAGCGTCGGTAAGAGTGTCCAGACAATTGTGAACACCTACGACCGCGACCAGGAAGCCAGGGAACTGGCCGCCAGCGTCGAAACCGCCGTGGCCCAAACGGCCCTGCTGGAAGTGGGCGCCGTTGGGCTGGGAACGCTGGTCTCGGTCGCCGTACTTTCTTCCACGATGGATATCACCGGTATCCTGGCCGCGGGCACGTTGGCTGTGCTGGGCTTTTTCGTGATTCCCTTCAAACGCAGGCAAGCCAAAGACAAGTTCAAAGAGAAGATGCTGCTCCTGCGCACCAAATTACTGAATGCGCTAACGACCCAATTCAATAACGAGCGCGAAAGCGTGATTGCGCGCATGAAGGATGGCGTTGCTCCCTACACGCGCTACGTGCGCAGCGAACGTGAACGCATTGAGGCGGCCGAGGCCACTCTAGTTGAATTGCGAGGGAACCTGTCCGTGTTGCGCGCGCACAGCCAGGCGGTATTGAAGAAAGAGTTGTGAAAAACTGGTGGGTTGGCCATTGGAAAATGATATACTCCCGAATATAAAAAGGAGGCACGATGCGCACGCGTAGCACCTTGATCCTATTCAGCCTGATTCTGCTGGTCATTTTGGGAGCCTGCAACCTGCCCGGGGCGCAAGTAGAGCCACAGGATACCGTCGCCACCTGGGTGGCTGCCACCCTGACCGCCATGAAGGCATCCGAGCCAGGCCAGGCCGGGACATCCACCCCCGCGGCAAACCCGATCGAAACCCCGATCCCGCCTGATACCGACACGCCCCAGCCTTCTTCCACGCCCCAAAACCCGCTGGTGCTAGAGACCAACTTGTGTTGGAAGGGTCCCGGCTCGCAGTACGAAGTGGTCAGCGCGCTGAAACAGGGCGAGCGCGTGGAACTGATCGGCGTAGGCAGCATCACCGGTTGGTGGATCGTGAACAACCCGATCTATCACGATCCGTGCTGGGCGGAGGCTCAGTATCTGCAAATCGAGTCCGGCTATAACACTGCCTCGCTGCCAATCTATACGCCGCCACCTTCCCCCACACCCTCGCCCACGGATACCCGTACACCTACGGCCACACCCACGGCGACCAACACCCCATAGAGTTAACCGCCATGACACCAGGCCGTAAAGGATTTGAAAAAACGCCAGAGAAAAGCGCTGGCGATTGGAACATTGGAGCAATTGAGCCTTGCGAAGTTCCCCTAAAGAGCTTCACAAGGCTTTTTCGTTTGTTAGGGAAATGTAAGGAGTGCCTTTCAAAACTGGTAATACACAAAGCAGCAGTTCGTTTATACTGCTTCTGGCATATTCGTCTGAACTACATCTGGCAAATTGCCTTCTACATCCAGAGTTGCAGTTCAAATATCTTCGCAGTACTCCGTAATTAGTATGGGATATCGAACACGTCCGAACCCAACAAAGCTGGAAACTTCATCGCCTGGAGAGGACAAAGTATGGAACTCGTACAAAGTACAACAGCGTCATTCGAGCTAGTCCCAATCTCTTACAATTTTTTCTTCAAAAACCTGGATTACAACCTGAGCAAAGGCCGGGGCTTTTCGCTCTTCGAAGCAGACGAGGATGCCATCACGAGTTTTACGGATCAAGCCACGCTACAGGGCTGCTCGCCATTTACGATTAGAACTCTCGTCCCTGGGCGATTCACTCCCCGAACTGCCCGACCCACAGAATTTCGCCGTTATCATCCAAGACCTGCCCTTCCCGGAATTCCTGGAGCGGGCCGCTTTGATTGCCGATAAGCTCATCTTTCCCCTGTGGTTCAGACGCGTGTCGATATGTTTTTTCTCTACTCTTGGACGAGGCGCTTACGACGACTTAGCCCTGGGAGGAAATGAACTCCATAGTGACTATACGAAGGTGATAAATTCCTTGCTATGTGAACAGGTCTTTATGCTACTCGAACAAGTCAATTATCAGTTTTCGTCACCCGCCTTCCTGGATTTTCCCGAACACAAAACCATTTACACGCCCATCGAAGAAAAGATGCTGCAGGCGTTAGAAGAAGATGAATTATCCTACCAACCTCAGGTGCGGCTTGGACGCTATACAGTTGATTTCCTGGTGGTGCACGAGAATAAAAAGATCATCGTTGAATGTGATGGGAAAGCCTACCACAATCCGCTCAAAGACCGTGAGCGCGACAAGGTGTTGGCATCCGAGGGCTATCCTATCCGTCACCTCTCCGGGGCGGAGATCGTCAGTGATGTAGAGGTCTGTATCGAAGTCATCCGGAAAACGTTGGAGCACAGTTCAGCCCCTGCTTACCCATTAGACGACGATTTGGACCCCAGCCAGATGGCAGCAGTGGACAGCATCGCCGGGCCGATCCGAGTCCTGGCACCAGCCGGTTCCGGGAAAACAAAGACACTCATCAACCGCATTCTCAATTTGCTCAACCAGGGCATCCCGGCCGAAAAGATCCTGGCGCTGGCCTTCAACAAGAAAGCCCGGGATGAGATGCAGGAACGTCTGGAGCGCAAAGGCATTCATGGCATCGAGGTACGCACCTTCCACTCTTTGGGCTATGAAATCGTGCGCGACAAGCCTGGGTTGGAGCTTTTCAGGTTCAGCGCACAAGCAGATTTCGCGCGAACTGATGCGGGCAGCTATCCGCCAACATACCGAGTTGCCGCCTCTCCGCAACAAAGATCCGTTAGATGCCTTTCTGGATGGCCTGCGCAAGGCAAAAATGGATTTACCGGCTCTACCCACTATGACAGTCGAATATGGCGAGCGTGTTTATCCGTTCGAGCCGATCTTCTATAGCTACCTGAAAGCCCAATTAGACAGGAACTTCCTGGACTTCGACGACATGATCTACCTGGCCTTGCGAGTCTTGTTGGAAAACAGCACACTGCGTCACGCATACCAATCGCGCTTCGAATTTGTACTGGTAGACGAATTCCAGGATCTGAACCAGGCCCAATTGTTGCTGTTGCAAGTGCTTTCCCTGCCTGAAAACAACGTGTTCGCCGTTGGCGATGACGACCAGATGATCTACGGCTTTCGGGGCGCAGAAGTGAAACACATCATCGAATTCGACAAACGCTTCCCGGTTTCGTCCAGTCATGTCCTGAACACGAATTACAGATCCAGCCGGATGATCGTTCGTCACACCGGCTGGTTGATCGACCACAATACCGACCGGGTCAGGAAAAACATCCAGCCACGTTCGGGCGCGCAACAGGGCAGTTTCGAAATATCAGGTCATGCTTCCATTTTCGAGCAGGCCAAATTTATGGGACAATGGCTGGCCGAACACAAGAAGAAGAACATGTTGAAATGGAGCGATTACGCCGTCTTATATCGCTATAACGCATTTCAATTCCCGGTCGCTCTGGTTCTGGATTCTCTGAACGTGCCGCATACGCCTTTATCAGGGCAGCATCTTTTCCAAACGCAGGTAGGCAAAGATATTTACGCATACCTGCAAGTCATCTTGTCCCCCAGCGAAGCCACTCCGGTAGATTTTGAGCGCGTTCTAAAACGGCCCAATAAGTATTTCACCAACCAATTGATCGCAGGGGCACGCAACTGGAATGCTTTTCTGCGCTTGCCACAAGGCTCAAACTTGAGAGGCTGGGAACGAGAAAAACTGATCGATCTCAGCGCCCGGATCGAAAAATTTTCCAAGCTGGCCCGCACACCGGAGATCTCGCCAATCGATTTTATGCAGGCCCTGAAAATGGACTTCGCTCTATCCGACTTCTACCGCGACCAATCCCGGTTGTCCGATGATCTCGACCAGGCTAATGAGGAGGATTTGCTGGAAGTAATCATTGCCCTGTCCGAGAACTTCCAAACCATCTCGGATTTCTACCAGTTCGTGTGCAAGTCGATTGACAACGAAGAACTGGAGCCACAAACCAATTCCAGCGATGATCGCAACCAAAAAGATGAAGTCTATCTGGGGACTATTCATCGCGCGAAGGGCAAAGAGTTCCGGAACGTGGTGTATTTCAACCTGAGCAAAACAGGTGCGGCATCTGAAAAACTACGGGAAGAAGAGAGGCGGGTGGCATACGTGGGGGCGACCCGTCCGAAAGATAGTTTATTGATCACGTTCTCGTCCGCAAAGCTATCAAAGTTCCTGGCCGAAATCTCTCTCAATCCAAAGTTCGAAGGGTTCGAAGCCGAAGAGCTTGACCGCAAGTCAAATTCGGTCAAGTTGCGCCTTAAAGAAAGAGAACGCGAAGCTGCGGCAAATCGAACTTCATAAGGAGAAACTGGTCGCCCAGTTCGAGCATCTGACAGAAGATACATCCGCTGAAAAACCAGCCTTGCTACAACATCTGACCTGGATGGTTGCAAATTGGCGCATGCAGAAAACGCAGGAAAAGGTCGAAAGCTTGAATCAGCGTATTAGAAAACAAACGGAAACGGTCATCGAGCCTTTGCAGGTTGAATTGGGCGACATCGAGGAGGAAACCAAGCTCAGATACGCAATCAAGCCACGTGCGCAAGAAAACAAGCAAAAATAGAGAAATCTAGGCTTTGACAGGGTCGGAAACCCTGCCAAAATGGAATGGACCTGCCAGAACGGGAACCAAAATCTGGAGATTTTGAACTCCACACATAGAAAAAGCCGGGAGCAAATCTGCTTCCGGCTTTTCTTCAATCAACACGTTCTTATTACCCTTTCGGTACCCCCAGGAAAATAATCCCATCCCGGACTTGCACTGGATAGGCCGGGATGTCTTCCACGGCGGGCATGGAAGTCACCTTCCCGGTGCGGACATCGAACTTCGCACCATGTCGCGGACAGGTGACGTCGAAGCCTTCGATATCGCCATCTCCCAAGGGACCATCGTCATGTGTGCAAACGTCACCAATTGCGAAAAGCTGCCCGCCAATGTTGAAGATGACAATCGGCGTATCACCGATGTCAACGAACATGCGCTCGCCGTTCGGCAGTTCGCTAAAAGGAGCAATTTCCAGGTAATCTACTTTTTCTTCTTCGATTTGTTTATAGTTGAACATGGATGTATTTGCCCTCACACCTTGACCCTCTACCCTAACGGGCACATGTCCCACAGGGAGAGGGGATATTTCATTCCACCAAATCGTCGCTGGCTTCGCCTAAGCCGTAAACACCCGCCTTGAGCACTTTGAGCGAGAGCAGGGCGCATTTCAAGGCGGACAGGGCCCAGGTCGATACCAAGCAGATCGAGCACATCCTGTTTGTTCATGTGTTTGACTTCTTCGAGCGGCTTGCCGTGAATAGTCTCCACCAGCAAATCGGCGGAGGCTTGTGAAATCGCGCACCCCTTGCCGTCAAAGGCAGCTTCGGCCACTTTATTGTCCCCGTCCACACGGATGGTGATTTCGATATGGTCACCGCATAGCGGATTATCATCCTCGAAGTGGATGTCGTACGGGTCAAGATGGCCGCGATACTGCGGGTTTTTGTAGCGTTCGATGATTTGTTCGCGGTAGAGATCGTCCATAATTCTATATATTGTCCTTCGACTTCGTTGCACTCCGCTCAGGACCAATAATCATCCAAAAATTTCCTTGACTTTATAAATGCCTTCAACCAGCTTGTCTACTTCTTCCTTGGTGTTGTACAGGTAGAAGCTGGCACGCGAGGTGGCGGTGATGCCGAATTTCTCATGCAGCGGTTGGGCACAATGATGACCAGCGCGCACAGCGACGCCGTCCCGGTCCAGGATTTGGGCAACGTCATGCGGATGCACGCCGTCGAAGGTGAACGAAGCCACCCCGCCTTTATGCTGCGCGCTGGGCCCAAACAACTTCACGCCCGGAACTTCTTCCAGCCTTTCGAGAGCGTATTCCGTTATCTCATGCTCGTGCGCGGCGATGGCTTCCATCCCGACCGAAGTCAGGTAGTCCACCGCCGCCCCAAAACCAACCGCTTCGGCGATGGCCGGGGTCCCGGCTTCGAATTTGTGCGGCAGGGAATTGGGGACGAACTCGCGCAAGTGAACAGTTTTGATCATATCGCCGCCACCCAGGAAGGGAGGCATCTCTTCCAGCAATTTGGTTTTGCCATACAAGGCACCGATGCCCGTCGGGCCAACCATCTTGTGCGCCGAGAAAGCCAGGAAGTCAGCATCCAGCGCCTGCACGTCGACAGCGAAATGTGGCACGGACTGGGCTCCGTCCACAAGCGTGAGCGCCCCGGCCTCGTGCGCCAGTCGGATGATCTCCGCAGCCGGGTTGATGGTGCCGAGGACATTGGACATGTGCGTAAACGAGACCAGCTTCGGGCTTTGGTCCAGAAGCGCACGGTAGGCGTCCAGGTCGAGCAGGCCGTCTTCGGTCACCGGGATGAATTCAAGGCGGATGCCCCGTTCCGCTTTCAGGATGTGCCAGGGTACCAGGTTGGAGTGATGCTCCATCTCAGTCAGGATGACCAAGTCTCCCGCTTTGAGATTGGCGCGTCCCCAAGCGTAAGCTACCAGGTTGATGGATTCGGTGGTGTTGCGCGTGTAAATGATCTGCTTTGCAGAAGGCGCGTTGATAAACTTCGCGACCTTCTCACGCGCTTCTTCATAAAGCGCAGTCGCTTCCTCAGCCAGGGTATGCACCCCACGATGGATATTGGCATTTGACTTGCGATAGAACGCATCCATGGCCTCGATCACAACAGCGGGCTTCTGGGCCGTGGCAGTCGAATCAAGATAGACCACCGGGACACCAGGCCGTGTTTCGCGGTTCAGAATCGGGAAATCAGCACGAATGCGGGTAACATCAAAGACGCATTGCGGTAAGCGGTTTAGTAATCAGGGATCTCTTTCTCTTTTTTCTTGGGTTTCTTGCCCGGCAGCGGGCGGATGTGCACCGAATTGACCGGGTACCACAGGATACGGTCAGGCACCATCCAGCCGTCAGTCAGGAAAACGTTGCTGCGGAACTGCACGGCAATCATCTTGTTGTCAATCTGAACAATCATGCCTTTCAGCCAACCGCGTGTGCGCTCCTTATCTTTTTCATGATCGCAATAGACCTCAACCGTTTCCCCGACTTCAAAGGAATGCTCAAGGTCTGGATCACGCATGTACGAAATCTGTCCCATTCGACCTCCCCGCGTCGAGCGCCGGTCAGCAGCACCCCGCGTATTGTGATTTGAACGTATTGTCGACATTCTCTTCCTTAATCATCTAGATCACTTATAGGCTATTTCTTGCAACGTACACAAATGGGATTCAAGTTCAGAGACTGGCACCCCCACCAGAGACTATTCACCCATCATTTTCTGAAGAATTGCAGCGTGGAAGCGTTCCCTGACGCCCTCAAACGGGATACGCTGCATAATCGGGTCAAAGAAGCCCTCCACCATCAAGCGTTCTGCTTCATCCTGTGGAATGCCACGTGACTTGAGATAGAAGAGCGGTTCTTCTTCCATCTTGCCAACCGTTGCTCCGTGGGTACAACGCACATCATCGGCCAAAATTTCAAGGCCAGGAATGGAATCGGCGCGGGCGTGCTCGTCAAGGATCAAGTTGCGGTTGGCCTGGTAGCCATCCGTTTTCTGTGCACCAGGCGCAACGTAAATCATGCCCTGCCAGACCGAACGGCTCCTGCCTTTGAGCGCACCCTTGAACAGCAGGTCGCTGGTGGTGTTGGGAGCAAAGTGGTTCTGCTGGGTATCATGGTCAAGGTGCTGGTTGCCATCCGTAAAGTAGAAACCGGACATACGACCAGTTGAACCCTGCCCCGCCAGGTCAAGCTCGGTAAAGTTCTTGGTCAGGCGCGAGCCGATGGCGCCGAAAATCCAGTCCAGATTGGCATCGCGTTCCACACGCGCGCGCTCATGACTGAAGTTCCAAACGTGTTTGCCCCAGGATTGCAGTTCAACAAATTTCAGGCTGGCAGCCTGTTCGACTTTGATCTCGACGATGCCAGCGTGCAG
Source organism: uncultured Chloroflexia bacterium (assembly GCA_963785535.1). GTDB lineage: Bacteria > Chloroflexota > Anaerolineae > Anaerolineales > Villigracilaceae > JAABUE01. Next base: position 60,527 of record CAWAVQ010000026.1, read on the forward strand.
GGTATCCACGCCGATTTCGGTGGGCGAGGCGGCCTCGTGGACATAAGTCACGGAAGCGCCTTCATCTACCAGCACCAGCAAATGCGAAATGTATGCAAAGGCACCCGGTCCCCACAGGACGCTGTGCAAAGGCTGTTCAACCTGCACATTCTTAGGAACGTAGAGCACGACGCCGTTCTGGGACAAGGCGCCGGCCAGCGCGGCAAACTTACCTTCTTCCGGCTTGACGACTTCGCCCAGAATACGCCCTACGAGTTCGGGATATTTCTCCTGCGCGGTCTTCAAATCGGTGAAAATGACACCTTGTTTGGCAAGCGACTCGTCCAGGTCGATCTCAGCACCGCCGGGCGTGAGCACGATCTGGCCGCCGTGCTGGTCAGCAATCAGGGGTTTGAGTAAATCTGCAGGAACGGAAGGCAGGTCATTATACGCGCCTTCTCGCGGTAATACAAATGAATCGACCGGCAAGTTACGCAGGTCCGTGCGACGCCAAGCTTCCTCGGTCGTCTTCGGCAGGGACAGGCGCTTAAACGCCTCCCAGGCCTGGGTCCGGTACGAAGCGAGTGTAGCATCTTTCAGGGAAGGAACATCCGCCTGGGTGAAAGTAAATTCCCGGGCGGATGATCCAGTGCGCCTGGTTCTTGATACAACTACTTTGGGTTTATCTGTCATGTGATTCTCTTATTCCAAAGTGTCATTGCGAGGAACGGAGTGACGCGGCAATCTCAGGGCTATAGGTTACTTGAGATTGCCACGCCCCCTTTGGGGGCTCGCAATGACAACATGCTAGCCTATACTACCTTCCATCTGCAACTGGATCAGGCGGTTCATTTCGACGGCGTATTCCATGGGTAGTTCTTTGACCAGTGGTTCGATAAAGCCAGAGACAACCATGGTGATCGCCTCTTCCTCGCTCAAACCACGCGATTGGAGATAGAAGAGCTGCTCATCACCAACCTTGGAGACCGAGGCCTCGTGCCCGATGGTGACATCGTCTTCGTCAATTTCGATGTAGGGATAGGTATCCGACTGAGATTGCGGGTCGAGCAGCAGCGCATCGCAAACCACATTGGACCTGACACCCTTGGCTCCTTTATAAACCCTGATCAGGCCACGATAGGAGGCACGCCCACCAGCCTTGCTGATGGACTTGGATGTGATCTTGCTGGTGGTGTTGGGCGCAAAGTGATACATCTTGCTGCCAGCATCCTGCGTCTGTCCAGCGCCTGCAAAGGCCATCGAAAGCATTTCGCCATGCGCGCCTGGTTCCATCAGGTAACAGGATGGGTATTTCATGGTGACTTTGGAGCCCAGATTGGCATCCACCCATTCATGCGTACCGTTCTCGAACACTTTGGCACGCTGGGTCACCAGGTTGTAGACGTTGGTAGACCAGTTCTGGATGGTGGTATAGCGCGAGCGCGCGCCCTTCTTGACCACGATCTCGATCACACCGGAGTGGAAAGAGTCAGTGGTATATTGTGGGGCGGTGCAGCCTTCCACATAATGCACCTGCGCGCCTTCGTCCACGATGATAAGCGAGCGCTCGAACTGTCCGACATTGGCGATGTTCAGGCGGAAATAAGCCTGCAAAGGCAGGTCGACCTTGACACCCTTGGGAACATATACAAACGATCCGCCAGACCAGACGGCGCTATTGAGCGCGGCCAGGGTATTATCTTCGATCGGGATAACCGTGCCGAAATATTCACGGAACAGGTCAGGGTGCTGGCGCAGTCCATCCTCAATTGAAAGGAAAATCACGCCCTGCTTTTCAAGATGTTCCTGGATGGAGTGATACACCATCTCGGATTCGTATTGCGCGCCTACACCTGCCAGGAATTTCTGCTCGGCTTCGGGGATGCCCAGTTTGTTAAAGGTATTCTTGATGTCATCCGGCACGTTGTCCCAGGATTTTTCGCTGCCCTGGGTCGGTTTGACGTAGTAAAAAATATTTTCCAGGTCCAAGCCAGAAAGGTCCGGTCCCCAGGTGGGCATGGGGCGGCTCCGAAAATGTTCGTAGGCCTTAAGGCGAAAATCGAGCATCCATTGTGGCTCGCCCTTCATAGCAGAAATCTGTTCCACGACCTCACGGCTCAAGCCTCTTTTGGCCTTGAAAATGTAATTTTCTTCAGAGTCGTGGAAACCATATTTGTATTGTCCAATATCTTCCAGGAGTTTCTCGTCACTCATTTGTACCTCTCAAATTCTTACCACAGCGTACACAGAGTCTTTCTTAATAAATCTCTGTGAACTTTGTGGTCTCTGTGGTTAATTACGCTACTACATCCTCATACTTTTCACGAACCCAATCGTACCCCTGCTCTTCCAAATGCAGCGCCAGGTCAGGGCCGCCAGATTCGACAATCTTTCCGTCCAGCATGATGTGAACGAAATGCGGTTTGATATAGTTCAACAAACGCTGGTAATGCGTGATGACCAGCACGCCCATCTCCGCACCCATCAAGGCATTGACACCATCTGCAACGATGCGCAGCGCATCAATGTCTAAGCCCGAATCTGTTTCATCCAAAATCGCGATTTCCGGCCTGAGAGCCGCCATCTGCAAAATCTCGGCCCGTTTCTTTTCACCACCTGAAAAGCCGTCGTTAAGATAACGTCCAGCTACGTTGTAATCCATTTTGAGCAGAGACATCTGCTCCTTGAGCATCTTACGAAACTCGGGAATGGGTATTCCTTTGTCCTCTGGGTTTTCAGCCTTTCGACGGGCATTCAAAGCAGTACGCAAAAAGTTGGCTACAGTCACACCAGGGATGGCCACCGGATATTGGAAGGCCAGGAACAAACCCATGCGCGAACGCTCGTCCGGCGCGAGCTCGAGGATATTCTGTCCTTTGAACCAGGCTTCCCCAGCGGTCACTTCATAGCTAGGATGTCCCATCAACGTATAAGCCAGCGTGGATTTGCCCGTCCCGTTGGGACCCATGATGGCATGAATCTCACCCTGTTTAACAGTAAGATCAAGACCTTTCAAGATTTCCTTGTTTTCGATATTGACGTGCAGGTTCTTGATGACCAGTTCAGACATGTAAACTCCTTGCAAAAAAATCGCCGCCAGGGGGCGGATGTTGTCACAAGATAGATTATAGCAAAGCGGATGGAATATGTCAATATTTATGATAATTTTCTAGTATATTAATTGGGCATTTCTCCGGTTTCTAACATAACTTTTACACAGAACTTATCACATCCGCGAGCAGCGCCGGGGCGCTTTCGAACGCGCTATCATGCTACCCACTGACGTGGTAGCGGATAAGGCCAAAACGGACTTCGAGGATGGCATCCTGACCATCAGCCTGCCTAAAGTGGTCAGTGTTATCACTCTTGTCGCTCTTGTCGTTCTTGTCTTTTATGCGCTTGGCGAGTCGCGCCTGAAGCATGTTTATCACATCTCCAAAGAAACAGTCTCCATTATTGGACAGGTCATCACACCAAATTTGACAACCGGCAAATTCGGCATTGGCTCGCAGCTTACGGACGAAGACTTGCCGCTAGTATTTTAAGATTTACACAGTTTGTGAAAGGGTACCGAAAATCAGGGTGGCGTGCTGCAGCACGCCACCCTGATTTTCGGGCTTCTCTCTTTCAAGAATGCAACTTCGGATTTTTATGATATTTATCTATAATATTGACAGAACAAAAGGGGACTGATATACTCGTAATTAGGTCCTAACCCTATCTTTCCCTTACCCCTTGGGAAGGGGAAAAACAAAAATCATGAAAAGCACACGAGATCGAATTTTACAAACTTTGCTCAAAAGGCCTGGCTCGACCATTAATAACCTAGCCGAGGCAGTTGGAATCAATCCTATTTCTGTTCGTCACCACCTGACCAACTTACAGGTCGAAGGTTTGGTTGCCGCAGAAGAAGAACGGCATGGCGTCGGGCGTCCGCGCTTGGTGTACTCACTCACCGAGGACGGCATGGAGAAATTCCCCACGCGTTATCTGCGCCTGACTTCGCGGCTTCTCGACCAGTTAAAAGTCAACCCTACCAGAACCGATGGTCAGCAAACTGTTTGCGGAAATGGCCACCGGTCTGGCCGCTGAATATACTGAACAGATGCAGGGCCTGAGCATGGAAGAGCGGCTGGAACTTATCAGCAATTTACTGGCTGAGGAAGGTTTCACCGTTGAATGGGAAAAGGCTGGGGGGCAATATAAAATCCATGAGATTACCTGTCCTTATTTGCAAATCGGACAGAGTCACCCTGAAGTTTGTACGGTAGACCAAACCCTGATTTCGAAGATGTTGGCCGTCCCGGCAGAGAAGGTGCAATGCATTCTGGATGGTAGCGCTCACTGCACCTACATTGTTCAACCCGCGGTTACGGTCAAAAATTAGTGAGGTACAAATGAGCGAAAATGAAACCAATCAAATTACCTGGTCGATTCATAAAACGCATCCCGACATCGTGGAGCATGTCCGAGAAAAACTGGCAGAAGTGGTTGATCCCGAAATTGGAATGAACATCATCCAGCTTGGTCTGGTGCGAGATGTCGAAATTGAAAATGATGTCGCGCGGATGAAAATGATCCTTACTACACCTTTCTGCCCATACGGTCCCGCCATGATCGAAGTGACCCGCGAGAAAGCTGTGGAGGCACTGAACAAGCCGGTCACCATTGAAATGGGTATGGAGCCATGGGATTTCTCGATGATGGAAGACCCATCTGCACTTGATTGGGGCATGTACGCCTGACAATTTCAGAAATCCGACTCTAAATCCCCAAAGATAAAAGAGACGTCACTTCGAAAGTGGCGTCTTTTGCACTTTTAACTATTCTTTTTCCAATGCATTACGTGCGGTTGCTCGTCTTCGGAAAATCCAGAAAGAACGATGAGGGCATTGGTCACCACTCCACCGGAATTACGCCAGCGGTGGTTCAACTGCGCTGCAAACAACAGGCTATCACCCGGTCCGAGCGTGAATGCCTGTTTCTCTACAAAATACTCCAATTGACCCCGCAAGCAGAAGACAAATTCGTGCCCACTATGGATCATGGTATGTGGACCACTGCTGGCCCCGCTTTCGAGCGTCAGCATGAACGGCTCAACCCGGCCTGAAAACTGTTCGCCGCCAAGTCCTTCCCATACTCCCCTTGAAAAGGATACACGCGGGCGTTCCTGCGAACGCATGAAGATAGCTTGCTGTTTGGTGGTCTGCTCCCCAAAAAAAGTGGTGATGGGCACGCCCATTGCATCAGCCAGTTTGTACAATGTACTGACCGAAGGTGATGTTTTGCCACGTTCGATCATACTCAATGCATTGGCCGATAAACCACTTGCAGTGGCCAACGAGCGCATGGACATATTTCTCTCCTCACGTAACTGACGCAAGCGAGTTCCCACATCTACTGAATAAGCATTTTGATTATAAATATCCATAATCACCTCTTTTTTGTCCAAAATATTATACCCGACAAGTGAATTATTATTTAACTGGCATAACGAACTCCTTTTTGAGTGTGATTTTGACGAAGTTCATGTTTTCGGCAGAGCAAACCAGATATCGTTGAGTGCATATTTGAAAGAAATTTGGTTTTTCACCGTCTGTTGCAGTAAATCTCGGTACATTTCGTTCTTGGTTTTGTCAGAACGACGTTTTTCTTTCCCATTCTTCGGATCGATGTAGTGTTGCGTTTTCCGGACCAGTTCAAAGCCAACGGGCAGCGATACGCCCTGACTATGATATAAGCAGGTGACAAAGTTGATGCCCTTGACAGTTCGTTGCTGAGAGTGATCATAGTGCCAGCAAATGATGTCATTCTCATCGGTGTATGGCTTCTCGGCAATACTGTCATCTACGATAGCGACACCGTCTTCACTCTCAATCTTGCGAACGTGTGGCTTGGCAATCCGCCACAAATCCGCCGATGTTTGTTGCTCACCCGCAAACGTGCGTTGCACTTGATCATGACTGATTTATCAATTTAATATGACACATTTGAAACCCCCGTCTTGATTCTTATAAAATGGACAAATATCGTATCTTCGAGATTCTACCCAGAAGCATCATTGAAGACAGACAAGAAAGCCATCTTTTCACTTTCTGAAAAACCTAATCCACGCCGAAACCATTCATCGACCGCCCCAAACTCCTCCTTTACCTGTGCCAGGGCGGCGTCCAGATATTCGGAGCGCGCATCGAAGAGGGGGCGTACATTTTCCAGGGGACGCCAAAATAAGCCAGCTTGCTCAGCCGTTTGAATATTTCTTCCGTATAGACACCCAAAAGGCCATTTGTCTTGAGATAATCATCCATAACGGTTTCCGCCGAGACTCCCAGCACCAACTGGATCAGGCCGGAAACCACCCCTGTGCGGTCCTTACCCGCCGAACAATGGATCAACACCGGCAGATTCTCAGGATGCGAGATGCGTTGAAACAAAGTTTTTAGTTGAGGCAGATAGCTGGTTGCATATTCACGGTAAGCCTTGTATGATTTGGCGACATAGTCCATGCGACGTTCACGCCCGAACATCAGCGAAAACAAACGTCGTAGCGAGCGTGCATGATAATCGACGATCGGACGCATGGGAATGTTAAAGAACGTGAACGGCTTTGCAACAGGAACCCGATCAGGTTGTCTCTGTCTTTCTCCCTCTGAGCGCAAGTCAAAGATAGTTTTAATTCCTAAAGAAGAGAGATAGTCAAGATCGGCATCGGTTGCTTTGGAAAGGTCGCCGCTGCGATAGAGCAGTCCCTTTTTAAGATGTGTCCCGTTTGTGGTTTTATATCCGCCAAAATCCCGAAAATTATGGACCGCTTCCATGTGTTCTGTCGTTGTTACTCCTTCTGATGTACAATGCTTGCGCGATACAGCCTACTATATACTATATGCAGATATTGTCCCTACAATAACAAACAGTTTACGCATTGTCAATTTCGAAACACAAGTGAAAAAAAAACAATGGAGAATTTCCCGTATGTCCATCCTCGACTATGCCCCGGCCTTCAACCGTGATGACGCCGCCCAACTCGCACAAACACTATACAACCTGAACGCATCCGCAAGACCTCTGCCCAGCGAACGCGACCAGAACTTCCTCCTGCAAGCTGAGAACGGCGAACGCTTCGTGCTCAAAATCGCTAACGGGGCAGAAGAACGTGCCATGCTCGAAGCCCAGAACCAGGTCATGGAACAGTTGGAAAAACGCGTCTCGTTTTGCCCGCGCGTCCTGCCAGCCACAAACGGTGAGCAGATTACAGATGTCAAGTCACAGGATGGCAAAAACCACTACCTCCGTCTCGTCACCTATCTGCCCGGCACGCCGCTGGGAAATGTCAAACACCATTCCGTTGAACTGCTTTACGATCTTGGTTCCAAAATCGGCCTACTCACAAATGCCCTACATAGCTTCGACCACCCCGCCCTGCACCGCGATTTCTACTGGGATTTGGTCAATGGACTGGACATCGTTCGTAAGAACATAAAACTTATCCAGGATGAAACGCTTCGGAAAACCGTTCTCAAGCTTGCTTCCGATTTCGAACAGCATACTGTTCCTCTGCTGTCCAGCTTACCCAAGAGCATCATCCACAACGATGCCAATGACTACAACCTGATCGCTGGCGGCGGGGATGATCCGTACACCAAAAATCAATCCATCGTGGGCTTGATCGACTTTGGCGATATGGTTCACTCCTACACCGTCGGGGACCTGGCGGTGGCCATCGCCTATGCCATCCTTGGCAAACCCGATCCGCTAGCAACTGCTGCCCTGATCGTCAAGGGTTACCACTCCGCCCATCAGCTCGCCAACGAAGAAATCCGTGTGCTCTTCGGTTTGGTAACCATGCGCCTATGTATGAGCGTCTGCATCGCCGCCGAGCAGCAGGCCAGCCAACCGGACAATGAATATTTGAGCATCAGCCAGATGCCCGTTCGCGAGACACTACCCAAACTGGCCGCCACCCATCCACGTTTTGCAGAAGCCTTTTTTCAGGATGCCTGCGGCCTGACGCCTTTTCCCGCTAGTGAGAAAATCGTAGATTGGCTGGCTTCCCATACGGGCGAGTTCGTATCACCCCTGGACTTCGACCTACATGCTGGCCCTATCACGGTTCTCGACCTGAGCGTTTCCAGTCCGCTGCTAGAGGGTGACCCCACTAAAAACGAGGGTCGCTTCCTGACGCCGCGCATCGAGGCCGCTATCGCAGAAGCGGACGCACAGGTCGGCATCGGTCGCTACGACGAAGCGCGTTACTTCTACATCGCGCCCGCTTTTGCCACGGGAGATAAAATTACCGACGAATACCGTACAGTTCATCTGGGTATCGACCTGTTTGCTCCGGCGAGCACACCCGTCTACGCGCCGCTGGCAGGGACGGTTGTTGCCTTCAACGATAACAACTCGCCACAGGATTATGGCCCAGTTACTGTTCTGGAACATAAAAGCGAAGAACACCCAACCTTTTATACACTCTACGGACACCTGAGCCGCGATTTATTGAACGGAATCAGCCTCGGGCAAAGCATCAAGAAAGGAGAACGGCTGGCAGCTATCGGCGAGCCCGATGCGAATGGGAACTGGACCCCGCACCTGCATTTCCAGGTCATCACCGATCTATTGGAATTGGGAACTGATTTTCCCGGCGTCGCCTGTCCCAGTCAAAGAAATGTTTGGCTAAGCCTGTGCCCCGACCCAAATATGATCCTGGGTATTTCGTCTGAAGCATTCCCGCCGCGCGAACCGGAGATAGCTGAAACGCTGGCAAAGCGTCGCCAGCGACTGGGACGTAACCTGAGCATCTCGTACCGCCAGCCACTCAAGATCGTGCGGGGCTGGAAGCAGTATCTGTTCGACGACCAGGGCCGGGCATATCTGGACGCCTACAACAACGTGGCGCACGTGGGTCACAACCACCCGCGTGTGGTGGCGGCAGCGCGACGGCAAATGGGCGTACTCAACACCAACATGCGCTACCTGCACGATACCATCCTGCGCTACGCCGATAAGCTGACCTCCCTGCTGCCAGAGCCGTTGAGCGTCTGTTTCTTCGTAAACTCGGGCAGCGAGGCCAACGAACTGGCGCTGCGCCTGGCGCGAACCTACACCGGCCAGCGCGATATGATCGTTCTGGAGGCGGCTTATCACGGCAACACCAACACGCTGATCGCTATCAGCCCGTACAAACACAACGGCCCCGGCGGGACAGGCACTCCCGATTGGGTGCACATCGCGCCCATCCCGGACGATTACCGAGGCGCATACAAACGCGATGATCCGGACGCAGGCGCGAAATATGCACGGCACGTGCTGGAGATCACCGAAAGGTTGAAATCAAAGGGTCGCGGGCTGGCAGGCTTCATCGCCGAGTCGCTGCCCAGTGTGGGCGGGCAGATCGTCATGCCACCCGGCTATCTGGCGGATGTTTACCGTTGTGTGCGCGCCGCAGGCGGTCTGTGCATCGTCGATGACGTGCAAACCGGCTTCGGGCGGGTCGGCACGCACTTCTGGGGCTTCGAGATGCAGGGTGTGACGCCCGACATTGTCGTGCTGGGTAAACCCATCGGCAACGGACATCCGCTGGGCGCGGTCATCACCACACCCGAGATCGCGGACGCTTTCAACAACGGCATGGAATACTTCACCACCTTCGGCGGCAATCCGGTCTCGTGTGCGGTAGGGCTGGAAGTGTTGAATGTGGTTTTAGAGGAGGATTTGCAGGAACACGCCCGGCGTGTGGGCGAACGCATGTTGGAGGGTCTACGCCCCTTCGTAGAGCGTTACTCTATCGTGGGTGATGTACGAGGCTCCGGCTTGTTCCTAGGCGTGGAACTGGTACGCGACCGCGAGACACGCGAACCGGCTGCCGAGGAAGCCGCCTATGTGATGAACCGCATGCGCGAGCATGGCATCCTGCTCGGCACGGATGGGCCCTATCACAACGTGATCAAGATCCGGCCGCCCATGCCGTTCGATGAGGAGAATGCGGAGTTTTTGGTGGAAGTGATGGAGAAAGTACTATCCGAGCTTGAGCGATGAACCTTCGTGAAGTTTTGAGAACTGAACCGCAAAGCACGCAAAGTGCGCAAAGTCTTTTCTTTTTTCTTAGCGTCCTTGGCGCTCTTCGCGGCGAAGATGCACTTATTTCTTCAAATACATCTCCTGGTAATCGATCAGGGCAATGATCAAACTGGCAAACAAAGTCAGAAGAAATGTAAAAACTATAGAAAGCCCCCAAGCATCTATACGGATGATATAGCGCAGCCCTAACATAATAACCGGGAAGGCAACCATCATCGCCGCGCCGTGCAGGAACATACGTGATTTTGGCCCACTCCAGTGTAAGCTTTGGACAAAGGTTAGTAATAGTCCGGCAGCCAGCCCGCCGAGCAGATCGGTCTTCCAGTTGAGCCAGCGGGAATCCACGTGGAAGTAATAGATAAAGGGGATAGACAACACCACAAAGAGCAGGAGGTTGACAATCACACTCACCCAGCGCACTGCGCGGTGGTCCTTGTGCAGGTTTGGCTCTACCCAGCGCGTGACCAAGACACCCAATCCCATGCCCAATGACCAAAGCCAACAGCCCAGTCACAAGGATATTTTCGTCCCACAACCGGGCTGCAATCACAAAGCCAAAGATCAAGCGGCAGGTTTTCCAGACTTTCCCACATCCAAACGGTCAGCAATTTCATAAAGCAAATTTTACTGCAATCGCCTGCTGTCGTTTTGTTTATTTCAAATCAACGCTACAATGGAGAAAGAAGCCCCAACAGCATCAGGCCGCTTCATGTAGTTTGTCACTTGTGCTAGGGAGTATTTTCAATTATTCTTACTACGAAATTCAATCGAACATGAAAATTTCTTCCTTGTTTAAACGGCATATCGCCCTACCGCAAGACCATGGCTCATGGGTTTTCATCCTGAGCCCTTTGTTGATCGGGCTCTTTGCGGGCGAGCATTTCTCACCAGCCTCCATCAATTTGATCATCGCAGCGATGGGCGTTTTCCTATTACGCCAGCCGCTGTCCATTGCAGTCAAGGCTTATGCGGGCCGCCGTTCCCGCGCGGACCTGCCGGCCGCGCGCTTCTGGATGCTGGTCTATGGCGCAATCATCCTGCTGGCAGTAGCCGGGTTAGTCGCCGAAGGTTTTTCCTACATTTTATACCTGGCTGTTCCAGGCATCCCAGTCTTTATCTGGCATCTTTATCTGGTCAGCAAACGTGCTGAGCGCCGGCAGGCTGGCGTAGAAATACTGGCGACCGGCACGTTGTCTCTGGCGGCTCCAGCAGCGTTCTGGATCGGACAGGGCGGATATGACCCGCTTGGCTGGGCGCTATGGTTGTTAATCTGGCTGCAGTCGGCGGCCTCCATCGTTTATGCGTATTTGCGGCTTCAGCAAAGGGAAATGCCCGTAAAAGGGAAGCAGGCCGAGGGCACTGTCCAGAGCGGAGTGGAAACGCAGTCGCAGGGCGCAGAAGGAAACGGGGTCCTGCGCATGAGTAAGCGCGCTCTGCAATACACATCCTTCAACCTTTTATTGACCATCCTGTTAGGTTGGTCTGCATGGCTGCCACACTGGATTTTCGTTCCTTATCTAGTACAATGGCTTGAAACCATCTGGGGGGTCTCGCACCCTGCTTCAGGCTGGAAACCGACTGCCATCGGCATCCGCCAGACAATCGTGAGCACGTTATTTACCCTTCTGTTTATTATTTTCTGGAGGTTATGATGGATGAGATGAAATGGGAGAAACTGACCGAGGTTTATGGCCGTCTGGAGGCAGACATCATGAAGAGTTTTCTGGAGGCCGAGGGGATCCCTGTGGAATTGTTCCAGGAAGCTGTTGGACATCATATTTATCCAACTACCATTGACGGCCTGGGACGCGTACAACTCTTTGTGCCGAAAGAAAAAGCCAAAGAAGCCCGCGAGCTACTCGAAGCATACCAAGATACAACCAACGATTCTAACGAGGAGGACGAAACATGAAAGACACCATTATTCAAATCACAAACAATGGCATGGGCAAGGCAGACGAAACCCTGCAACGAAAACTCGTCGGCAAATACCTGGAACTCATTCAACTGAACGACTCGCTACCAAATGCCATTTGTTTCTACACGGATGGCGTAAAACTGGTTGTTGAGGGCTCACCCGTACTTGAGCAACTCAAAGCCCTGGAAGAGAAAGGCGTGCGCCTGATCGTCTGCAGCACTTGTCTGGAATATTTCAATCTGATCGACAAGGTGAAGGTTGGCATCGTGGGCGGGATGACGGACATCATCGAGGCCCAGGCGAAAGCCGAGAAGGTTATCACTATCTAAGAAAATTCAACGCCCTTTCATGCTTCCTCGCTCACGCGCGGGGTTCCGTCTGCTCCCGTTTCTCATCACCCTACTTGCCCTGGGGAGCGATCCTGTTTGCATCCTTCGCAGCAGCGGCCTCCCCATCCCCGCAAGGGACTGCCACCGTTGCGCCATCAGTCACCCCGACCTTTGACATAACCCGCCTTGACCCGCCAACCGAATTCGATTTGGGGGAAGTTACGAATATCCCACCCGGCTCGCGGACAATCCTACCGGACATCCCGGCTGTGGTCTACAACATCAAGGGGACACATGTGGCCTACAGCCTGACCTGCACACATTTGGGCTGCACGATAGAACCGGACGGCGAGGAAGATTTCACCTGTCCCTGTCACGACTCTCGTTACACAAAAGACGGATCTGTTCTGAAAGGCCCGGCTAATAAGCCACTGCGACAACTACGATTGGTAGCGCTGGAAGACCGTACGCTTAGGTTATATACAAATTAGGGGCCCGGTATATAATAAATTTATGGGTTTCATTGCGAGGCGCGCAGGCAGAGTAACTCCATACTCGTCGGGACGTATTGCCGTTTTGGTCAACAGGGCCATAGAAGCCAAGCGCCGTGGCAATCTCCTGTAAAGTAGAGACTGCCGCGTTGGGCTCCGCCCTCCTCGCACATAGTCCCCGGTAGGGGAGTGACACGATATGCGAAGTAGGAGCAAACATGGATTTCGACCTGAATGAAGAACAACGCATGTGGCAGAAAGCCGTCCACGACTTTGTGGCGGCGGAGGTGCGCCCATTCGCGCGTGAAGCGGACGAAACCGGGGAGTTCAACTGGAAAGCAGTCCGCAAGATGGGGGCTCTGGGCCTGCTAGGTCTCAATATTCCCGAAGAATACGGTGGCACAGGCATCGACGCGGTCAGCGCAGCCATCTCTATCGAAGAGTTGGGTTGGGGTTGCGGGAGCATGGCGCTCGCCATCGCCGCCCACAACGGGCTTGGGAGCACACCTATCGTCCTGTATGGCAGCGAAGAGCAAAAGAAAAAATGGTTACCGCTCGTCTCCAGCGGTCAGCACAAACTAGGCAGCCTGGCATTGACCGAACCGGGCGCTGGATCGGATTTGCAGGGCGGCGTCCGCACCAAAGCCGAAAAGGAGGGGGACGAGTGGGTCATCAACGGCGCGAAGATGTGGTGTACGAATGCTTCCATCGCCGAGTACATCATCACGCTCGTTCGCACGGACCCCGCGGGCGGCTCCCGCTCATTGAGCATGATCCTGGTCCCGACTGATACCCCCGGTCTCACCATCGGGCCAGCCGAAAAGAAGATGGGACTGCACGGCTCCCCCACGCACGGCGTGACCTACGAAAACGTGCACGTGCCCTTGGGCAACTTGCTGGGCGAGGAAGGCAAAGGTCTGCAGCAAACCCTCACCACGCTGGATGGTGGGCGTATCAGCATTGGGGCCATCTCGGTAGGGCTGGCGCAGGCAGCTTTCGAATACGCCACCAATTACGCGCGTGAGCGCCAGGCATTTGGTCACCCCATCGCTGACTTGCAAGCCATCCAGTGGATGCTGGCCGACATGGCTACCCAAATCGAAGCGGCACGCGCGCTGTTGTATAAAGCCGCCTGGCTCAAAGAGCAGAAACGCTCCTACACGCTGGAAGCCGCCATGGCTAAGTTGTTTGCTACCGAAATGGCCGAGAAGGTTTGCCGGAACGCCATCCAGGTGCACGGCGGATACGGCTACAGCCGCGAATATCCGGTCGAGCGCCTGTACCGCGATGCGCGCCTGATGACCATCGGCGAGGGCACTAGCGAAATTCAAAGGCTGGTCATCGCCCGGCAAGTGTTGAAGATGGAGTTTTAGATCGACAAGAGACTGCGTCGCACCACATCAACAGGATAAATTCGTTAAACGGAATCGGGGTGTCAGCCCAGACGATTCTTGCCGAATCAGGTGCGACGCACGTATTTCTCTGAGTACAAAAAAGCCCCACAAAATGGGGCTTAATCAAATAACATAAATCTCGAATTTTCACTCTTTGTAAACAGACATCTCAAGGTCAACGTTCAGACGGTTGGCGACCTCCTCCAGTTCATCCTGCCATTTATTCTTGGGCAGGTCAGAGGGCACAACGACAATGGCATCCATGGTGAAGATGGGCGTTCCACTCATCGGCGCGGGCACAATGTTGGTATCAATTGACTCGATATTGATACCCTGTTTCGACAGGTGGTCTGCGATCTCGTGGATGATGCCTTCATGATTGGCGCCACGCACTTCGATCTTGAAGGGTAGCCAATCCTTGAGCTGAGCAGTGACACCCCACTTCGTTTCCGTGATCGTAACCTTAAGCCCCTCATCCGACAGGTTCGCTATATTCTTGGACAGGCGCTCCGTTTCAGACTCCGGAAGCGAGACCAACAGCAACATGGCAAACTCGCCACCCAGGCGCGCCATGCGGCTGGCCTGTACATCCCCGCCGCACTCCAGGATCAATTCGGTCACATGCTCCACGAACCCGATACGGTCGGAGCCGGTCAGTGTGAATACCAATCTATTCGGCATAGCATAAATCCTTTCCTTATGAATTCTGTTAACGCAGGTCAGGGAGACCACGCGCCATTAAATTACTTCGGTTTCTCGATCACCACCCAGGCATCGCCCTCTGCCGCATGGACATTGGCCTTGGCAGAGTCGAACGAGAATAAATCCACGATTTTCTCTGGAGAAAGAAAATGACTGCGCATCAGCAGCAACTTCTCTCCCAGCGCGACCAGTTTGATGCCAAAAGTGCGGATGTCTGGTTCTTCGATGACAATGCGTCCGCCGGGTTTGAGCACGCGGTACATTTCGCGAGCAGTGTGGCGTTGGTCATTAACGTGGTGCAGCGCATCCACCATGATGACGCGCTCGAAGGAATTGTCCGGGAACGGCAATGACTCGGAGTTCGAGCAGGCAAGCTTGAGTTGAGTCCGATCCGCCTGACGCAGCATTCCCAAGGAGGGGTCGGCGATGACCACTTCCCCAACTTGATCACGGATGGCGCTCGCCACGCGTCCCGTCCCGCCACCGGCATCCAGCACGCGCCCAGACGTAGGCAGGTCAGCGTGCCGCATCATGTCCGCTACGGAAGAATATTCAACACGCGAAAAGATGGGAGCAATAAAGTCGAAATGGTCAAAAGGCATGTTTTATTCGCCGACCGTGATCAAATCTTTGATCTCATCGTACGTGGCCGTGCCAATACCCGCCACGTTAACAATATCCTCAATAGCGGCAAAGGGTCCATTGTCCGTACGATAAGCGATAATGCGCTGCGCGGTGGTCTGGCCAATGCCTGGCAATTTATCCAGCTCATCCGCGGAGGCTGTATTGATATTAACCAGGTCCGTTCCGGCCAGCGGTGAAGGGGTGCCTTCAGACACAACCACGAAACCCTGAGAGTCCTCCGGGACAAAACCGGCCACATAAGGAATATTCAGACGTTCGCCGTCTTCCAGGCGAGCCGCCAGGTTGAGCCCATTTTTATCGGCTTCCGCCACAAAGCCCCCAGCGGCTTCGACTGCATCCATCACACGACCGTTATCGGGTAGGTCATAAACGCCTGGACGCACTACCGCTCCGGCCACGTGCACACGCAGGGGTTCAGGCGTCGGCGCGGGGCGCAATTCCACCATCTCGCCCTGCGGCTGGCGCGAGCCAACCCAGATTCCGCCTGCCAGCAGCAAGCCTATCAACACACCGATCAGAACATACATAACAGGTTTCATAGAGCCTCCCCTAATTCTATCCTAACTTCATCACTAGCAGGGTCTCATTTCGGCGAGTTAGGCCCATGAAAATCCCTGCTAACCTTTGCAAACGACGATAATAAACGGGCATTTTCACTGTCTCCAAAGCTCGAAAGCCAAATTTTTCATACATCTTTCCCAGACTCGAACGGCAGGTGAGATAGATGGGTCGCGGCGCATCCGCCAGCAAATGCTCGATCAGAGCACGCGCAATTCCTTGCTGGCGATAGGCAGAGCGCACCGCTAACGAGGCCAATTCCGTTAAGCCACCGGGCACTGGCTTCAACTGGGCACAAGCGATCATTTGACCGGACCCGTTAATTGCTACCGTAAAACGATGCCAGTCCAATCCCGTAGGATTGATGCGCACCCGTCGGATCAGGGCGCGGATTTCCGGGAAATCCGCCTCGGTGGCCGGGCGCAGGGAGAAATCCCTGGTTGAATCCGCTTGCCCCATTGAAGGGGTCGAAATCTCAGCCAAGTACACCTGCCGAAACGAGAATAATCAATGTAGCAATATACCAGTGTATCAAAAACGGATACAAGAACGAGCGCGTGCGCCAGGCCACCCAGCCAAAGGCAAAGCCGCCAAAAATCGTGGAAAGCGTCTCGATTTCAGGCTTGCCCACATGCGCCAGCGCAAACGGGACGGCCTGCAACCACAACGCTTCCGCCCCAAACTGACGGGCATACCCGAACAAAATCCAACCGCGGAAGAAGAACTCCCAGCCAATCAAATCCAGGAAGGTTAACCAAGGCAGGCCGTCTACGAGCGGTTTGTAATAATTAGCCATACCGGAATTGTTCTTTCCCAGATACCAGATGATTGGCGTCATCAGCAAAACGCCCCCCAGCGTGAGGACCAGTCCGGCTTTCCAATCGCCCAGGCCGAAACCATAATCGCGTGGGGTTTCGCGAAAAACAAAAAGAACGATTGCAAACGGGATAACGAGATAGAGAATAAGTCTGTCCACATATTTGTAAGGCGTTACGCGCTGATAATGATCAAAAATCAGCAACAAAGTGCTGACGATTGTAATGGTGACAACCTTCCAATCGAAGTAAAGTTTGGGACCGAGTAGGGTTTTCATATAAGCATCGGTACGGGAAATATCTTTGATTTCCACTGCGGCCGAACAATACAACTATTTTATCCGCTTAAAGTTGTGAATTGAAAGGTAATTCGAACTTTTCGTTTCAAAAAAAGCAGTACAATACACGGCGCTCTTTTTCCAACAGTTTTCCACATTAAATCCTTAAAAGGAATTATTATCGGAGCAACAATGTCAGAGATACCACAGGAAAAAGTTACTCTTAGCCGCACCCTCAACCTGTTCACTATCACCATGATCGGTGTTGGAGGCATGATTGGGGCAGGCATTTTCGTGTTGACTGGTATCGCCGCCGGCGTGGCAGGACCGGGTCTGATTCTGGCCTTCCTGCTGAATGGCGTCGTCACAACTTTCACCGCGTTTTCCTACGCAGAACTTGGCTCCGGCTTCCCCGAAGCCGGCGGCGGATATTTATGGGTCAAGGAAGGCCTGGGCGGCACCAACGGATACCTGGCAGGCTGGATGTCCTGGTTTGCACATGCTGCAGCGGGGAGCCTGTATGCATTAGGTTTCGGAACTTTTGCAACAGAACTGTGGAAGGTGGCTGGCTTGCCGCTTCTCGGCTTGTCCGAAAGCGGCATGGCGCTTGCCTGGATGACGATTATCATTGTCACCTTTACAACCATCAATTACCTCGGTGCGTCCGAAACAGGGACCATCGGAAATGTCGTCACCATGACCAAAATCATCATCCTGGGACTGTTCGTCATCTTCGGCATCCTGGCTATGTTACGTACCGAAGCCTGGGTGACACGTTTCACCACTGGCTTCCTACCCAATGGTTTCTTTGCAGTATTCGTTGCCATGGGGCTGACATTTATTGCTTTCGAAGGCTATGAAATCATTGCCCAGTCGGGAGAGGAGGCGATCAATCCCAAGCGTAATATTCCCCGCGCCATCTTTCTTTCTATCGGCATTGCCGTGGTTATATACATCCTGGTCGCCACAACAGCCATTGGTGCAACAACCGCCCCGGCTGGAATGAAAGTGTATCAATATCTTGGGGATCAGAAGGAGCTTGCCATTGTAGACGTCGCCCAACAGACCTTCCCACTGGGGCTAGGGGGCATAGTCTTACTTATTTCCGGCCTGGTATCCACCATGTCGGCCTTGAATGCGACTACTTATTCATCATCGCGTGTTTCGTTCGCTATGGGGCGTGACCACAATCTTCCGGAATTCTTCTCGCACATCCATCCCCAACGCCATACACCAAATTATGCTGTACTCGCTTCAGGCGGCTTGATTTTGATAATCGCCTGGCTTCTGCCCATTCAAGATGTAGCCTCCGCCGCAGACATTATGTTCCTGCTTTTGTTCTTGCAAGTCAATGTAACCGTGATGGCATTGCGCCACAAAATGCCCGATTTGGAGCGTGGCTTCCGCATTCCCTGGATGCCCGTTTTCCCACTCATCGCAATCCTAACCAATGGCCTGTTAGCGCTCTACTTATTCTCTTATAGCCCATTGGCCTGGTATTTTGCGATCGGTTGGCTCATCATAGGGACGATTGCATATTTGGCGTACTACTCCCAGGTAGAGGCCATGGAAAAGCCAAAAGAAATACTGCAAGAGGAAGTGCTAGTCAGCCGGGATTATTCGGTAGTCGTACCGGTTTCTACACAAGAACAAGCTCGTATCCTCGGTTTGATCGGGGCGATCCTGGCGCAAGACCATAACGGTGAAGTGTTGGCGCTGCATGTAATCAAGGTTCCCCCTCAACTTTCACTGGGTGAAGGGCGCTTGATGCTCAAAGAAGGGCGTCCCCTGTTGGAAACCGTCATCAAGCAGGCCAAGGCCCGCAATGTGCCCGTACATACCGTCCTGCGCCTTGGACGCAATGTCGCCAAAGCCATCCGCGATACGGTCACCGAGAATGCATCTGACCTGTTAGTTTTGGGTTGGCCCGGGTACACCAAAAGCGAAGGGCGTGTGCTCGGTTCGGTCATCGACCAGATCATTGGCGACCCGCCTAACGATGTTGCCTTCGTGCGTTACCGTGCGCAACGCCCTATCCGTAATATCCTGGTCCCAGTGGGCGGAGGCGTAAACAGCCGCAGAGCTATCAAACTGGCCGTCAGCATGGCGCGTCAGGCGGAGGAGGGCCCGGCCGTCGTACGCTTGCTTCACATCATGCCGCCGCGACTGGGAGCAGTTGGGGATGCACGCACAGAACAAAGCTTCCGCGAACTTACCGAGGATATTGATTATCCACACCTGGAAAAGTTGATCGTTAAATCCGAAAAGGTGGTCGAAACCATCCTGGATAACGCGCGCGGCACAGATGAGCGTCCGGCCAGTGACATGATCGTTATTGGCGCAACCAACGAACCGCTCTTCAATCGGCTGCTGTTGGGGAACATCCCGGAAAAAATAGCGCTCGAGGCGGATGTGACCACGGTGGTTGTCAAACGGCGCAACAGTCGGCTTCATTCCTTCCTAAGGCAAACCGTGTTGGAACCTACCAACGGCAATTGAAATAAGACAGGAGTTACATAGTTGTAAAGGAGGGGCCCGAAAACATGACTCACCCTCGAAAGATTAATTTCAGGGTGAGTCATGTTTTAAACGGGGGGAATGATAGTACCTGATTTACCTGACTGTCCGTGTAATGGGGATGAAACAAAAGCCGGTTATGAGAAATTTCCTGTATACTTATGAAGGCGCGGCAAAACAAGTTATCGAAGATGTGAGCATTCAAGCACAGTGAAGCGAGACCCAACCTACTATGGCACACGTATCCCACAAATTGAAAAATGCGATTGAAGGCGCATTGGCAGGCGGAGGCGATCCCGCCACTTCGCCCCTGTATGTATTTGGCCCATTCTTGAAACTCATCGTCCTGGCCGGCGTAGCCCAGATCACTTTCGGGGCCTCGGTCTGGCTGGTGATTCTAACTATCGCGGTGGTCTCAGCCATGTATCGACTGGTGATGCAGTGGGTGATCGACGGTAGCGGCGGCAGCGGGTTAAGCGAAGAGGAGTTTGGCGGCTGGGCTGTCAAAGTCAACGCGGCCATCACCTTCATCGAATACACTCTTACTTTCCTCGTTAGCATGTCCGCTATGGTGACTTTCATCGCCGACCGTATCCCGTCGCTTAACAATCAATTCCTGTGGATGCAATATCGCACGCTCCTGGCCATCGCGCTCAGCCTCCTGACCGGTTGGCTGGTCAACCGTGGACCGAAAGTTGCTACCCGCGCCTTTGGTCCCGCCACAGCTGGCGTTTTGTTATTGCTGTGGGCAATGGTGATTGCAACGATCATAGAGCTTGGCTTTCACCTGCCAAAGCTGGACTTCCACGCTTTTCAAACGGGCTACATTGGTTTCACCGTCAACGGTTATGCGCGCATCCTGGCAGTCATGACCGGCATCGAAGTGTTCGCCAACCTGGTAGCAGCTTATGAGGGCGAACCGGCCCAAAAGAGCCAGAAGGCCTTCACAAGTCTGCTCATCGTCATGGGGACGACCGGTATCACTATGCTGATAGTCGGTCCAGCCATTTTTCAGCTAGCGGACCCGACCAATCCGCAAGTTTCGGTTTTCACGCAAACTATGGACAAATTACTGCCCGATCCCCTGCCCTGGCTGGGGACACTGGTCGGCGTGGCAGTTCTGATGTCCGCCTCGGCGGCCAGTGCACAGGGCTTGCAGAATCTGGCGCTGGGCCTGCACGAGCGCAATTACATCCCGCGCTACATGGGAGAACGGAACCAGTTTGATGTAGCCGACAAACCAGTCTGGTTGGAGGTGGGGATCGTCATCTTTTGTTTTATTTTCTTCGGCACACATGAAGAGACATATCTGGCGATTTATGCAGCCGGGGTTTTCATCCTGCTCAGCATGACTGCCTGGGCGGTCACAAAACGACTGATCCGTAGACTGCGCGCGAAGTTCGAAGTTGGCACTCTATTCCTAATTGGTGGGACGATCGTCGCGGCACTCATGACCACCGGCTCGACCGGCATCATCTTCGCGGAACGTTTCATCGATGGCGCATGGACTTATTTCATCTTTATTCCCATTCTGTACATCACCTTCTCGTATTTCCGACGACATATGGGAAAGCCGTCTGCCGAGATGGATTACCTGGGGCTGCTGGATTCAGCGCACCTGGCGGGCTTTGGCTTCGGTCAGTATGCTACAGCTGAAACAATAACTGAAAATGGCGAGAAGGCGCTGGAGGTCACTTGGCAGCCAGACCCAAAGGAACTCAGCACCTGGCGCGATGAGAAAGTGGCGATCAATAACCTTGTGGTGCTGTTGGACGGGTCAACCTACGCCGCACAGGCTTTGCCAGTAGCCAAAATGCTATGCAAGGCCACAGGGGCAAAATTACACTTGCTCTCTTCGGTAAAAAATTACACAAAGGCCTTACAAGAACAATACGAGGAGACCGCCCAAGGTCGCAGGGTTTATCTTGAAAACCTGTCAAAGGTGTTGTCAAGTGAAGGGTACGATGTCAGTTTCGCGGTCCGGCCCGGTTTCATCGCGGATGCGACTGCTGCGTATGTGCAGGAAACCGATATAGACCTGGTCATCTTATCCACCAAGGGGAAATCTGGCGAAAAGCACTGGGCCAAGGGTGGCGCCTCCAGAAAATTGGTGCGCAGCGTTCTCAAACCCGTCCTGATGGTACAGGCAACGGAAGATGAAATCCACTGGGTGCCCAGGCTCAGGCGTATCCTGGTTGCGTTGGATGGCTCCATCTACTCGGAGCGCACGCTCCCATATGCACGCGCATTGGCGAAGACCTTTAAAAGCGAGCTGTTCCTCATGTCTGTCCCCGCTGTTCCCAACGCCAGCGACTACCGCGCCCCGACAGAATATCTTGAAA
This sequence comes from uncultured Chloroflexia bacterium, assembly GCA_963785535.1. GTDB lineage: Bacteria > Chloroflexota > Anaerolineae > Anaerolineales > Villigracilaceae > JAABUE01. The sequence goes on from CAWAVQ010000026.1 coordinate 82,572, forward strand.
CGTTGCGCAGCAAGAAAGATGCCAACATGCGCAAATTCCTGAACGCTGTCGCGCGCGGGCTGCGCAAGGATGGGCTGAGGGTGCATACGATGGTAACCGGCTCGATCCCGGCCAAGGCTATCATCAGCGCCAGTAAAACCAGACACGTGGACATGATCATGATGACCTCGCGCGGACGCGGCGGGCTGCAGTTGCTCTTCCTGGGCAGCGTCGCCGAACAGGTAGTGCAGGGCGCGGACCAGATGGTCTTCATGTTGCCCATCCCGGAAAGAAACGAATGACCCCAAAGGGCAACTGCCGAATCGGCAGTTGCCCTTTGAATTTGTCAATAGAATGTTTCGCGACCCAAATTCGTCCGAGAAGCTACCCTGCAGCCAATGCCACCAGTGCACGGAAGGCATGATAGGCGGTAACCATATCCGGCAGGGATAAAGAGACGCAGGTACCGTCACGTTCAGCGCCCGGCATACGCATGGCATGGTCAGCCATAACCGAGTTGAAGAACTCTACCGACAGCAGGACCGGTTCTTCCAACACAAAAGGTGGGGGCGCTTTGTGGTCGGCCAGTCTGCCAACGGCCTGGGCAGCCGCCTTCTCGATCATATTTTGTGTCACCTTAGGCGGCAGGCACTCGGCAGAATAGCGACCTGTCGCACGCTTGACGACCACAGTTTCTAAATTCCCCAACAACTCAACCGTTTGCGTACAAGCCGTCTGGTCACCGGTGACCATCAGCACCGGCACGTTGAAATGACCGGCCAACGCGGCGTTGATGCCATACTCACCGACCAGAATGTCGTTCAGCCAAACGTTGGCGACCGTTTTGGAAGACCAGGTGTGATCCAGCACCCCATCCGGCGAACCGGCGCGGGCGTGATACCCGACGTAGATCACGCCGTCCACTTCGTCCACGCCCTGCATCATCGACAAAGCTGAGGGCGAACCCGTGTTGAGCGAAGCGCGCGGGTCGAGTTCTTCGATCAGGATGTTCGAGCCGTTGGCGTGACCGTCCGTGACGAAGACATCCTTGGCACCCGCCTCGAACGCGCCACGGACAGCCGCGTTAACATCTTCCGTCATGATGCGACGAAAACGCGCGTATTCAAAATGTCCGGCGCTGACCTGGTCCCAGGTAGTCACGCCGGAGATGCCCTCCATATCGGCAGCAATAAGGATTTTCATGGGAGTCTCCCTGGGAAAGTGCCAGAAAATCTATCCTCCTCACCACGAAGGCACAAAGTCACAAATCCTCAAAGAGAAATTTGGTGACTTTGTGCCTCGGTGACTTGGTGGTAAGGTTTTTCAGGCACTCCCTGAGTGAAATGGATTATTTGTGCTGGCCTCCATTATAACTGTATGCCTGAAAACAAGGCTTCGTTGGCCTACCCCATTGGGGGCATCCTGGCTACAAAAAAGTGAAAACTATTTTACGCTAAGATGCTTCCACCTGTTCTTTCAGGCGTCGCATATCTTCTTCAAGCGACTTGTCAAGCTGACTCTGGACCGCGCCCTGAGCTAATTTGAAAAAGCCACTCGGCTCCCCCTCGACATGCGTGGTCATCTTGGTGCCCCCATTCGCGGCTTCGAGCTGGATGGTGACCTCGTAAGGCACAGGTCCATCGAGCGCTTTCGCAGCCCATTTGGTTCCAGGCTCATAGGCCGTGATTTCCAGAGTAGTCTTCATTTCCCTGCCCAGGAACTTACGCACTTCGGTGTATTTTCCACCAACGGCATTGGCATCTCCTTCAACTTCTACGGACTCCACGCCGCCCTGCCATTTGGGCACCTTCTCGAAGTCCGCTGCGTATGCAAACACGTCTGCCGCGGGTTTATTGATGACTACCGATTTTTCGACTGTAATCATGGGTTACCTCCTAATACGAAAAGAAAACACGATGTTCTCATTTTACCTTGATTTTGGAGCAATTATGTCCAAAATACTTGGAGAGAAATTTATCAGGCGCGCTTTTGAAAGCGGTATAATCACCTCAACTCAACTAGCTACCGGAGGATAAATGAGCGATACCCCCATGTTTCCTTTTACAGATGAACATAAAATGATTCGCGATACGGCGCGTGACTTCGCCCAGAAAGAACTCGCCCCGATCGCTGCAGAATTTGACGAGAGCGGGGAGTTCCCCATGGCGACCATCAAAAAGATGGGCCAGATGGGCTTCATGGGCATCGAGGTTCCCGAAGAATACGGCGGCGCGGGGATGGACACGCTGTCCTATGTGCTGGCGTTGGAAGAAATTTGCAAAGTGGACGCTTCGCATGGTGTGATCATGTCGGTCAACAATTCGCTGTATTGTCATGGTCTCCTGAAATTCGGCACCGAAGATCAAAAGAAGAAGTTCCTGACGCCGGTCGCATCCGGGGCATCCGTCGGCGCGTACTCGCTGACGGAACCAATGTCCGGCTCGGACGCGGGCACGATGCGCACGCGCGCCGTCCGGAACGGCGATCATTACGTGCTTGAACGGACGCAAGTCCTGGGTCACGAGCGGACCGGTGGCGGATTACGTGGTCGTCTTCATGATGACCGATCCCGATAAAAAGCAAAAGGGCATCAGCGCCTTCATCGTCCCGGCAAACTCGCCCGGTTTCAGTCGCGGCAAGAAGGAGCCCAAGCTGGGCATCCGCGCCTCCGCCACCAGCGAACTGCTCTTCGAAGACTGCCGCATCCCGGTTGAGAACCGTCTTGGTGAAGAAGGCGAGGGCTTCAAGATCGCCATGACCGTGCTGGACGTCGGTCGCATCGGTATCGGCTCGCAAGCGCTGGGTATCGCCGAGGCCTCCTATGAAGCCTCGCTCTCCTACGCGCGCGAACGCGAAGCCTTCGGGCAGAAGATCGGTGAATTCCAGGGCATTTCCTTCAAACTGGCCGACATGAAGACGCGCATCGAAGCCTCGCGCCTGATGGTCTACAATGCCGCCATGGCCAAACAACGCTCCAAGATGACCGGAGAGCGCTTCACGCTTCAATCCTCGACTGCGAAACTGTTTGCCTCCGAGACGGCTATGTTCTGTGCCCACGCCGCGGTCCAGATCCACGGTGGGATGGGCTACAGCAAGGAATACCCGGTCGAGCGCTACTTCCGCGACGCCAAGATCACCGAGATCTATGAAGGCACCAGCGAAATCCAGCGGCTGGTCATTAGCCGTTCCGAGTTGGGATTGAAGTAAGAATTCCGATTTGAACCGCCAAGCTCGCGAAGAGCGCCAAGCTTATTTATAGAACGCCAAGGATGATTCTTGGCGACCTTACAAAGACCTTGGCGTCCCTGGCGTCTTGGCGGTTTGATAAAAGCAAAAATTAGCCCATTATGAAAACCACCCTCTTCCACCAACACGGCGGACCTGAAGTCCTTGAATACACCGATTTTCCAACACCGGAGCCCAAGCCCGGTGAAGTGCTGGTCAGGCTGCACGTCGCTGCGCTCAACCGCATGGATTTGTTCGTCCGCAATGGCTGGCCCGGCCTGAACCTGGAAATGCCCCACATCAACGGCGCTGACGGCGCTGGAGAAGTGGTCTCAATTTCTTCCCCCCTATCATCAGAGATGATGGGGGGGACCGAAGGGGGCTTAAGATCGGCGACCACGTAGTCATCAATGCCAACCTGGGCTGCGGCAAGTGCGACTACTGCCTGGCCGGCTGGGATAACAGGTGCCGCAACTGGCACTTGTTGGGCGAAACCACGCGCGGCACTTATGCAGAATACATATCCCTGCCCGCCCGCCAATTGTATAAACTGCCGGATGATTTCGATTTCCACGTCGCGGCTGCGGCCGCGCTGGTCTACCAGACGGCCTGGCACTCGCTGATCACGCGTGGGAAGCTTGAAAGCTGGCGAAACGGTGCTGGTTGTCGGTGCAGGGGGCGGGGTCAATACGGCCAGCATAGACATCGCCAAATTTAGCGGCGCGCAAGTCCTGGTCATCGGGTCTGATGCGAAGAAGTTGGAAAAAGCCGAAGCCCTGGGCGCAGACATCCTGATCGACCGTTCCAAAGAAGAGAACTGGTCCAAGGCAGTATTTCTGGCGACAAACAAGCAAGGCGTGGATGTGGTTATCGACAACGTCGGCACGACCTTCATGCACAGCCTGCGCACGCTCAAGAAGGGTGGCCGCCTGCTGACGGTGGGCAACTCCGCCGGGCCGAAGTTCGAGATCGACAACCGCTACATGTTTGCCAAACATCTTTCCATCATTGGCTCCACCATGAGCAACCTGGCCGACTACGCCACCGTCATGGGCCTGGTCGTGGCCGGCAAGCTCAAGCCCGCGCTGGACAAATCCTTCCCGCTCAAAGAAGCCGCCGCTGCCCAGGAACGCTTGCGGAAGGGCGAAAATTTCGGCAAAATCACGCTCGATATCGGATGACCCCTTGAGCCTCGTCCAAAAGTTGAAGCGCCTGCCCTGGTTCGAAATCGTCATCGTGATCGCCCTGCTGGGTATCAACGGCTATGCTGCCTTTTCGGACGCCTACAACCTGCCTAACCACTGGTTCACGCGCGACGACGCCTATTACTACTTCAAGGTCGCGCAAAACATCAGCGAGGGCCACGGCAGCACCTTCGACGGCATCAACCCCACCAACGGCTACCATCCGCTCTGGATGCTGGTTTGCATCCCCATCTTCGCGCTGGCGCGCTTCGACCTGATCCTGCCCCTGCGGATTCTCATCATCTTGCTGGCAGGCCTGCGTGCCGCTACCAGTATCCTGCTGTATCATTTATTGAGAAATGTCCTCGCCCGGCCGATCGCCATGCTGGGGGCATTGTACTGGGCTTTCAACCTGTACATCCATTGGACGGCTTACCAGCAAGGACTGGAAACCGGACTGGCGGCCTTCTGCCTGGTGCTGTTCCTTTACTTACTGACAACGCTTCGAACGTGACCGAAAAACTGCCCCCGTTCACCTGAAAGCAAATCGCTACCCTGGCCATCGCCGCCACGCTGGTCACCTTCAGTCGCCTGGACATGGTCTTTCTGGCCGGGATATTCGGATTTTGGATCGTCTTCCGCGACAAGCCGCTGCACTACCTGCTGCCCCTCGACAGTCTACTGCTGACCCTCAGTCTTACTGGCGCCTTCATCTTCCGCATCGGTCTGCCAGATTATTATCAGTACGCCAACACCGCCATCATCGTACTGGCCGTAAGCCTTGTGCTGAAAATACCTGCCTTCTATTTCCTGGGGCTGTATGACCATCCCAAAACGCATTCGGCCTTTCACCTGATCCGACAGAGTGTCATTGCGATTTTCATTTCCAATGTAACCATGCTCGTCATTCTGCTCGGGTTTACCAAGCTCGGAATCGTCGAAGGCAGCTTTCCGCGTACCATCCCCATTATTGACGGGATATTTTCCCTTGGGCTGGTTATCATTAGCCGCTGGATGATTTCCCTCTTCAGCCAGAAATCAAAAGGCAAATCAAGTTCGCCCTTGGATACGCTCAAGAACAACTGGGCTTTATGGTTACGCGAAGGAAGTGTTTATTATGGCATCTTGGGCGGTTCGCTGGGTCTGTACATGCTATGGAGTAAATTCGCCTTTGGCACAGCCTCCCCGGTCAGCGGGCAGATCAAGCGCTGGTGGGGCTCTTTCGGCTCCCGCGTGTATGGCGGTTCCGCACGTTCCCCACTTTCCTTCTTTGGCATCAATTCGGAAAGCGATTTCAACGCCTGGAATCCCATCACCAACCTGGTCGGCAAGTGGAACAGCAAAATCCAGATGGTCACCATCCCCATCGATTATGACCTGCGTTACTTCCTGATGTTGTCCCTGCTGCTGATAGCGCTGGGTTTGCTGCTGTTCATCAACCGCAAGCGCTCGGCCCGCATCCTGCATGACCTGGCAATCATCCCATTGCTGGCGGGTTCCTTCTTGCAAATCATCCAGTACAACATCAGTGGTTACTCGGCTCCCAAGGAATGGTATTGGGTCAGCGAAATGGTTTTGATCACATTAGCTGGCGCTCTATTGCTCGACATCCTGACACAACGTATCCGGCGGATTCCGTCCGGTTATGTGTCGATCTATTTGATCGTTATAGTCTGGGGCGCAAGCAGCGGGCTTTCTTTTGCACGTCTCACCGCGGCACAGATGCCGTATGGCGCAACACCTGCCGGCACGCCCTACATGGAAGTCGCCAGCTTCGTTGAGGCGCATACCGAACCCGGAAGCCTGGTCGGTATGACGGGCGGCGGCAACGTCGGCTATTTCATCCAAGATCGCACAATTGTCAATATGGATGGGTTGATCAATAGCTATGCCTATTTCCAAGCCAATAAAGCTCGCCAGGGCAGCGATTATCTATACAATATGGGGTTGAACTACATCTTTGCCAACCCCGACTTCCTGGAGGGCCAGCCTTACCGCGGCCAATACACTCACCGATTGGAAATCCTGGATTCCTATGGCGGTAAGGATATCATGCGCTTTCTGCCGCCCTCCCCTGCCAATTGAGCATAAACATCTAAAGTTAACCTGATCTACAAAGAGCATAACAATGAAAAGACCCTTTAGTGTAACGATACTACTATGGCTGGTGTTAAGCCTTACAGCGTGGAGTGGATTACGCCTGTATTCAGCCATCCGATGGTGGAACGTGTTGCTTGAGTTCGCGTCACCGCCCGGTCCGTGGTACGTCGCTATCAGCGCAGCAGTCTGGCTGTTCGTCAGCATCGCGCTGTTGTGGAGCATGTGGCAAGCCAAGGCATGGGCACGCTATGCGCTGCTCGGGGCCGGAGCAGGCCTGGCAGTCTGGTACTGGTGCGACCGGCTCCTATTGCAGACGCCTGGCGCAAACTGGCCTTTTGCCCTGCTGACAACCATCTTATTGTTAATCATCTTATCCGTTTGCGTGTTCGCTCCGGGCACAAAAACTTTCTTACCAAAGAGAGAGGCACATGACTGATAGTCCAAAAATTCAACAATTGAGAGACATCAAAGCCAAGACCCGTTTGGGTGGCGGAGAGAGCCGTATCGAAGTCCAACACAAAAAGGGGCGACTGACTGCCCGCGAGCGCATCGATTTGCTGCTCGACAAAGGGTCATTCCGCGAAATCGACGCTTTCGTCCAACATCGCACGAGCAATTTTGGACTGGATAAACAGAAGATTCTGAGCGACTCGGTTGTTACAGGTTGGGGCACGATAGACGGTCGCCTGGTTTATGTTTTCTCGCAAGACTTCACCGTGTTCGGTGGCTCGCTGGGTGAAGTGCATGCCGAAAAGATCGTCAAGATCATGGACATGGCGCTCAAGAACGGTGCGCCTTTGATCGGCCTGAACGACTCGGGCGGCGCACGCATCCAGGAGGGTGTAGTTTCGCTGGGCGGCTACGCCGACATCTTCCTGCGCAACACGTTGGCATCGGGCGTTATCCCACAAATTTCAGCCATTATGGGACCCTGCGCAGGTGGCGCGGTTTACTCTCCGGCATTGACCGATTTTATTTTTATGGTACGTGGTTCCTCGTACATGTTCGTGACCGGACCGGAAGTGGTCAAGTCGGTCACGCATGAGGAGGTTTCCTTCGAGGACCTGGGGGGCGCCAGCGTGCATTCGGAAGTCTCCGGTGTCTGTCATGTGGCGGCTGACAGCGAAGCCGACACGCTTTATCTGATTCGCAAGTTATTCGGGTATCTGCCTTCCAACAATATGGAAGACCCACCAGTTATGCCTGATGGGGACGATCCGCTGCGCATGGACGAAGCGCTGGACACGCTCATCCCTGATGACCCCGGCAAGCCCTATGACATCAAGGAAGTCATCCGCAGGGTGGTAGATAACGGCCAGTTCTTCGAAATCCATGAAGCCTATGCCGCCAACATCGTAGTCGGTTTTGCTCGCCTGGGCGGGCATTCTGTTGGTATCGTGGCCAACCAGCCGGCTGTTCTGGCTGGCGTGCTGGATATCAACGCTTCGGACAAAGCCGGACGCTTTGTGCGTTTCTGTGACTCATTCAATATTCCTATTTTGACTTTCGAAGACGTACCTGGATTTCTGCCCGGTACCGGACAGGAGCACGGCGGGATCATCCGCCACGGGGCCAAGTTGCTGTATGCGTTCTGCGAAGCGACCGTTCCCAAGCTGACAGTCATCACCCGCAAGGCCTACGGCGGTGCTTACGACGTGATGTCGAGCAAACACATCCGCGGTGACATCAACTTAGCCTGGCCCAGCGCTGAGATTGCTGTGATGGGACCGGAGGGTGCGGTTAACATCATCTTCCGCAAGGAATTGGAAAAAGCCAAAGACCCAGCCAAGCGCAAAGAGGAATTGGTAGCAGAATATCGCGATAAGTTCGCCAATCCCTATGTGGCAGCCGAGCGCGGTTATATTGATGATGTGATCGAACCGCGCGAGACCCGTCCGCGCTTGATCAATGCATTGGAGATGCTCAGTAATAAGCGCGATTCCAATCCCGCCAAAAAGCACGGGAATATCCCGTTGTAATAATGTAATTGCGAGGAGCCTAGCGACAACACTTACACCGCACTGCGTTTGGTGCAGTGCAGGTGAGCAATCTCATTTCTTCAAGAAACACGAGATTGCCACGCCGCTCAGTTTCCCTGGCCCGTCGGCCAGGACGGGCGATACGCCAGAAAAACACTGGCTACTCGACCAGCGCGGCTCGCAATGACACATGTAAGAGGTGTTATGTTCAAAAAAGTTTTAGTTGCCAATCGAGGAGAAATCGCTGTTCGCATTTTGCGCGCCTGCCGTGAACGCGGACTGGAAACAGTCGCCGTCTACTCGGAAGCGGACCGGCAGGCTCTGCACGTGCGCTATGCAGATGAGGCCTACCTGCTCGGCCCCGCGCCGTCGCGCGAATCCTACTTGCGCGCAGACAAGATCATCGAAATCGCCAAAAAATCCGGGGCGGATGCCATTCACCCTGGTTATGGCTTCCTGGCTGAGCGCGACGACTTCGCCGAAGCCTGCGAAGCGGAAGGGATAACCTTCATCGGTCCGAAGCCCTCTGCGATCGCGGCCATGGGCGATAAAGGCGTTGCACGCGCCACCGTAATCAAGGCCGGTGTTCCGGTCGTGCCCGGAACGGAAGATGTGGGCAACATGACCGATGACGAATTGCTGGCACAGGCAACCAAAGTAGGTTTCCCGCTGTTGATCAAAGCCACTGCAGGTGGCGGCGGCAAAGGCATGCGCGAAGTACAAAACATCAAAGAGATGCCCGGCCTGATCCAATCGGCACGTCGCGAGGCGGAGGCTTCCTTTGGAAATGGAAACGTCTATTTGGAGAAGTTGGTCGAAGGAGCGCGGCACATCGAAATCCAAATCCTGGCCGATACGCATGGAAACGTCATCTATCTGGGCGAGCGCGAATGCTCCCTACAGCGTCGCCACCAGAAATTATTGGAGGAGGCGCCGTCATCCTTCGTAGATGATGAACTACGCCAGAAAATGGGCGCAGTGGCCGTCAAAGCCGCCCAGGCTGTGGATTATGTCAACGCCGGGACAATTGAGTTCCTGGTAGATAAAGATAAGAATTTCTACTTTCTCGAAATGAATACGCGCCTGCAGGTGGAACATCCCGTTACAGAGGCAGTAACTGGCGTGGACATCGTGGCTGAGCAAATCCGCATCGCGCGTGGACGTGCGATGAATTACAAACAGGAAGACATCCGTTTCAACGGCCACGCCATCGAATGTCGTATCAACGCCGAAGATCCGTACAACGATTTCCTACCATCCACCGGGCGCATCACGCACAGCCTGCTGCCTACCGGTCCCGGTATCCGCGTGGACACGGGCGTGTACCCTGGCTTCGAGGTCACGCCGTATTACGACCCCATGATCGCCAAGTTGATCGTGTGGGGCGAAACCCGCGGGCAGGCCATCCTGCGTATGCGCCGCGCCTTGGAGGAATATCGTGTTGTGGGCGTGCGCACCAACATTCCCTTCCACCAAACTATGATGGACTCACACCGCTTCATGGCAGGCCAATACGATACACGTTTCGTGGAGGAGCGTTTCTCCATGGAAGAGATGGAAGAGGGCAAACAATCCCACGATGAAACTGCCGCCATCTTAGCTACGCTTGTGGCCCACACGGAAACCCAGCGTGCGGCGCAGATCGTCCGGCGTGGCGAGCGCGATACCAGCAACTGGAAATGGGTCGGGCGCTGGGAACGCATGCACCGTTAGGAGCCATCTATGAAATACATCAGCACAGTCAATGGAATCGAATACCTGATCGAAATCGTGGATGAGCGGCATATCATCGTCAATGACAAAAAGCTTACGGTAGACTTCAATTCGGTCAGCGGACAACCGGTCTATTCGCTGCTTGTGGACGGCAAGTCCATTGAGGGCTTTGTGTACCCGGGCGAAGCGGAGTGGGAAGTGCTGCTGATGGGGCGACAATATCCGGTAGAGGTCGAGGACGAGCGCGAAAAACGTTTAAGGGCTGCAGCCGGGGGGGGCGTGAGCGAGGCGGGCGAGTTCCATCTCAGGGCTCCCATGCCCGGTATGGTCGTTTCCATTCCTGTGGAAGAAGGTCAAAAAGTCGAAAAGGGACAGGTGTTGCTGATCCTTGAATCGATGAAGATGCAGAACGAACTCAAAGCGCCTCGTGACGGGACCATAGGCCGGATTCGCGTTAAAACAGGTGAATCGGTCGAGCAGAGACAAACTTTGCTAAGCGTGTTGCAGTGAAATTAAACAGGTATCAAAAACGGGAGCTTAATTGAAAAAGCTCCCGTTTTTTGTTTGCGACAAATTACTTTACGACCCCGATTTTAGGCGGGTCGATAATAACCGGATTCTCATCCGAATCATAATTGATGGTTAGCCCGGCTCCCCCGTTGATCGTGACATTGTAGCCAATAATTTGCGCGTCGATACCGGCGTCAGGAGTGTGGCTATCTCCATTTACTATCACATCACAAAACGGAGCAAAAATCGAACCCTGATAAATATTGTAAGAATTGCCATTCACTTTGCAAGTAGGTGGATTCCCGCCGGGATAGTTTGTAGCTACAACAACCAGGTATCCTGCAAAGGGTCCGGTTTGCGTTGCCTTGAGCTGGGTAACACCGCCTTCAAAACCAATGCCATTTTCTGGGCGGACATAAATGGTGACATCATCACCCATAAGAATCCCGCCTGTTTGTTTAATTTCTTGAACACAGTAAATACCGGGCAACATAACAATGTTGTTTTCCAGGTTGTGATTTGTTACGGGGTCTTTCGCCGGAGGAAATTTCCCATAGTATCCCGGCGAGATAAAGGAGGCATCAACGCTGTCGCCATCTTCCGGGTCTTCGATTTCACCAGGGTAGGAGGTGGGCGTTGCGTACGATGAATCGCATTCATCGGGCACAGGCAGGTCAGGAGTTTCTGGCGGATATGGGATTTGTGAGCTGTTATAAGTAATTTCGCTTACTTCGAAATTTCCCTGACAGTGTGGACTAAACTTATCAAACGATTCGGCAGGTGATGACAACCCACCATCGGTTAGTTCTATGACAACCGAGGAACTTGTACAGGCAAATGCGCAGTCTTTGTCAGCGTTGGCCCATAGACCTCCCCCAACGATACTGACCAAGGCATTTCCACCTAAAACCATGCTTCCATTTGATGGGCAGCCAGGATTGAGTGCAATGATTGCACGCCCATCAAACAGCGGCCCTGTATCATCGTCATCTGCCAGGGCTATGGCCTGCACCGTGTTGTGCAACTGCGGGATGCCAACCATACGTGCAAAAGTGGTCTCCAGGTGTGACTTGATGATCACCTGAACATAATTACTATCCCCGGCGTAGGGGGCGGCACAACTCGCATCAGCATCATCACAGGTGTAGACTTCCACTTCGCTGTGAAGCAAGTCACCCGTATATCCATTGCTCAAGGCACGATCCAGCGCATCGACTTCCAGTGCGGTTTTAGCGCTCGCGATTTCGGCGGCAGTGTCACAACCCGTATTTTCACACTCCCTCACATAAGAAAGGGCGGCTGCCAGGGCGGCCGTATCGGCTGCGTTTTGTGCATGCCGGCGGTCTGCCAGAGCCATGCTGCCATCGATAGCCAGCCCAGTGATCGCAATAAGACCGATCAATGCCAGCGCAACAATGACCAGAGCCTGTCCACGTTCGGAGTTCGTTGTTTTGTGCATCATGAACATATCAAGACCTTTTAAGAAAATGAAGAATTATTCAAATGATACCGCTTTTAGCCTCTCCAAAACCAAAAATGAAAAGTGTGAAGAGATTGCAAGGTGCATCATAAGTAAAAAATGATCCATCACACTTTAGCATAATGGTTTTAAATATCTATTTTGATTTCATTAGAATTTCTTAGTTTGTGACACTTTTTTCGGCATCTTTAGAATTCCCAAGTGCCTATTGCGCAAGAAAAAAGCCGGTTCACATTTGTGAACCGGCTTTTTTCTTCAACATTGTTGTGCTTTTCGCTTCATTTCGTAATACCCGTTTTCGGGTAATCCGTTATATAGGGATTCTTATCGGAATCATAATTTATGTAAAGATTAGAACCGCCACTGATAGTCACATTGTATCCGATAATTTGCGAATTGATGCCATCAGGTGGGGTATCGGCGGTGCCATTAACTGTAACATCACAGTGCGGAGCAAATATCGCACCCTCATAAATGTTGGTGGAGTTGCCATCAATTGTGCAGGAGGTCACAGTGCCCTCGTAATCGGGCTCAGCGATGATCAAATAGCCTACATATGCAGCATTATCTGTGCCCCATGGTGCGTAAGGAGCGCCAGCTCCGCTTGTCGCGCGCAACTGTACAACACCTCCATTAATGGTGATATTGTTACCCGCACGGACCCAAATTGTCACATCATCCCCGAAAATGTGGACATGATCAATTGTCTGTTTCAGCACCGCGTCGACGCAATATATACCCGGTTTTAGGAAAATAGTATCCTTTACATCGGCGCCATTGACCTTTTTAGGCGGAAATGAGTTGTAGTAGCCAGGAGTTATGACTGAAGCCACTACGTTTGAACCCAATACAGGGTCCAATTTAGTTTCATAAGTTTGAGTGGGCCAATTCGCCGAAATATTCTGGCATTCAGGTGGTTCGGGAAGGTCCGGTACGTCAGCGTGGTAATCCAATGGCGTTCCACTATCGCCCTTATTAGCGACCATATTTGCGCTGCAATTTGTGCTAAGATCAAATCCACCATATGCTCCGCCTGGTGGTGTGTCAATCGTTCCAGGAATGCAATTCCCGTCAGCATCATACCCATCACAAACATAAACATCCACAGTATTGGAGTTGCAAAATACCGCACAATCGCCGGCTGAATTCGAAAACATTCCACCGCCATTGATATAAACGTTACCCGTACCGGCTAATTTCAAACTTCCGTCATTTGGGCAAGTGGGGTTCAATGCCACAACCCCCGCCCCGCCAAAAAGCGAGCCAGAAAGATCTGGATGCGCCAGTGCAACAGCCTGCACGCGGTTCGTCAACTGTGGAATGCCAAGTACCCTGGCAAAAAATGTATCTACATGGGAAGTAATAACCACCTGGACATAATCCTTAGCCTTGTCACCGTTATAAGGAGCAGAACAACTGGCATCTGGATCGTCACAGGTATAAACTTCCACCTCGCTATGAATTAAGTCGCCAGTGTAACCGTTTGCACTTGCACGATCAAGCGCTGCTAGATCCCAGGGAATGATATTCCCACCGGCATCCTTTTGTGGTTTGACCTTCGCAAGTGCGCCGGCCAGGGCGGAGGTATCTGCCGCATTCTGCGCATGCCGACGATCTGCTAAAATCGCGCTACCATCAATAGCAAGACCGGTAATACCAACCAATCCAATAATGGCAAGAGCAATAATAACCAGGGCTTGTCCGCTTTCAGAAACCGATTTCGATTTCATGGATTCTCCTTACTACTTTAAAAACTTCCCAATAATAACCAACCATGATCCTTTAAGATTGTGTATCAATTACAAGGGGGAGCGTCCGCTGTCAATTCCACAACGCCAACATATGTCCGTGCGCTGGAAGAGGTAAAGGTTTGAGCCTGCATGGGAACAAGCGAAACCATGGGATGATAGTCATACGTGACCGTCACCACAACGCGATCTCCGCAGGCCAGTTCTACACTTTCATCCACACCGTTGGTAGCATCACCTTCTATTGCATTACAAGTAGCAAATGGAGACGGCACAATCCCTGTAACAGGATCAGGTCCGGTGTCGTATTCGATTACAATGTTATCGTCTTCTAGCGGCAGGAGAAAACCTACTCGTTTCGCAGTGTTTCGGATCTCTGCGCAATTCTGGTAGTTCAATACATTACTCGCATCCACCCCATAGGCAGTTGCATAGCGCACAGATTCTCGGCTGGCGTTTACCACAGCCGCGTACATGAAAACCGCGCGACCGACTTCTATTAGACCAAATATCACCACCATTAGAATTGGCAGAACCATGGAAAATTCAACCATAGACTGGCCCCGAGATAGTGATTTGGTTACCTTGATTTTATTCAACATAAAATATTCCTCATGTTTTCCGGCATAAAAAAACCAACCCGAATGGAGGGTCGGTTTCGCTATCGCTCGCCAAAGGCTACGCCCGTTTCCGGGATTTGCGACCAGATTTCGCCTGTGGGTCATCGCGCCCTAAGATCAATTAAATTGATAAGCGTCAAAGTCAAAACGCTTTCTACCATGACGAATTAAGCGCGAATAGGTTACTACAAATCTGCATTAATTAAGTCAATTTATAGTTTTCATGGATATTGCTTGCCGGGACATTTCCAGGGCCGCTTGTTTCAATACCATACTGGCCGTGTCTGTAGGAAACTTGGCGATAATCGGCATATGCTGATTGTTGGCAAGCGCAAAATTCCCCATCATGTAAGGTATCATCAATTTAATTTCAATCCCAAGAATTTTTTCAGCTTCAGATTTGGTCAGCCCTTCTAGCCCAACGGCCCGATTAAGAAGAGCAAAAACCTTATCAGAAGTGACACCTTGCTCCTTTAAGTAGTCCCAGAGTTTCTTAGTATGGGTTACCGTACTCAAATCAGTACCCAGGACCAAAACAATCAAATCGGCTTCCTCGATGAGGGGCAAAGTGATTTTTGATAAGGACCGTCCGACATCTACTAAAACATAATCATAGTTCTTTCGTAAAGTATTAATGATCCAGGGAATTTTCTCGATATCCAATTTGCTGGCCGCCGACGGATCAGGCGAGCCAGGCAAAAGTCCAAACGACCATTGTGGGATCGGTTCGAAGTTCTTACTGAAATATTCCGGAGTAATGTCATCTTTCGGAAGTTTTGAAACAGTGATGAGATTAAATACTTTCTCATCGCGCCCAACAATCTGAGCGATGGAGCCCATCGGTAACACCAAATCCACAAGCGCAACAGCTGCAGATTGAATATTGTGCGCAATGCTCATACCAATATTTGCACACAGGGAAGATGTTCCTGTTCCCCCCTTGGCACTCAGGAAAACGATTACCAATCCCTCCTGACTCTGTACGCTAACGCGCTGGCCTGCAAGAACAAGCTTTGGAATTGATTCAACCAGAGTGACCATAACCATTCCAGATTTCACATAATACTCAACACAGCCAGCCTCTAAACAGATCTGCATCTCATCCGGATCTGAATGGCTACTCAGCGCTACACAGGGAATATGAGTTGTACGTTTGTTTTGAGAAAGCTCGCGGAAAAACTCTTTTATCGTCAGGTCAGGTAAATTAGGATCAAAGATGATCAAGGATGGACTTTCTATTCCGGCCGTTTCTATTCCATCCCGGCCGGATGAAGCATGAAATACTTCATACTCTCTTTTTCTTAACATACGAGATAAAAATTCGCGATTTGCTTGATCTGGATCAACAAGTAGAACTTTTATCTGCTCCATAACAGCCATCCTTATCGGATTACAAAGTGCGTTCTACGGTAACGCTTTCACAACCCAAAAAGTTCCATCCGCTTCCTCATCATTATATAATACAACCACTAAACTGGGCGTTTTTGCATCTGAGGCCAGCAATTCCGCCATGGTCATTTGTTGAATAGAATACACATTGAATTCCAAGACATCAAAGTTACTCATTGTCAGTTCTAATTTATCGCCGGACTTTAATGTCCTGAGTACCGCCTCTAACTGGAGGCTCCAGGGCAAGGCAACCCAACGAGAAATCTCCGTCCCAACCAGCCATTCTGCTCCTTGTGGAGTCCACTCGCCATCCTGCACTCTCCCCTGCTTGAGATTGAACGACCAGCCTCCCGGCAAACCCAATTGAGTTGGGTGAATGACATTGCTCAAATCGACCTCAGCAGTAGGCGTAGGCGTAGGGACCGATATAGAACCGACAATTAAATATATTCCCGAAGCTAGCAGGACGCTAACCGTCAGAACACCCGCCGCAATCAGCAAGAATCTTTCGAATGGTTTTAATGCTCGAATTGTGCTACGCACCTCTTCTTGCAGAGGCTGTTTTCGTTCTTCCGGTTCGACCCTTGTCTCATCGTACTCTTGCAAGGCCATTTCTCGAACCGCATCGAAGTCGATTTCATCTTCAGCAACAGTTTTTACCGGAAGCTTGGGAACCTTCTTAACCTTTTCATCCGCCCTCGCTTCCTCCACCGGTGCTTCTTCTGTTGTAGGAGTCGACGGTGGTACACCTTCAAGCGTCACATCAGCCAAAGCTTCTAAATCTGAGAAAAACTCTTGAATAGCCTTTTCTTCTTTTTTGTTCCTTGAAGAACTCTTTTTCCGCTTGCGCTTTGACTCAAGCACCATTTCCTGTAAATCTTCTTGAGGCTCGATTTCAATATCGAGTTGCGCTGGCTTTTCAACTTCTTCGGGCCCCGGTTCAGGAGTTCTCCTAATCCTGTTTTTAATGCGTGCAAAAAAGCCTGTTGGTTCTTCGACCTCTTCCTCTAACAACGATTGACGAACATTTGCAAGCAGATCCTCCCTAGGTGCTTTCGACTTTTCCGTCAGCTTGCGCGGCGCATCTTCCTGGCCCTGGGCTTGTTCCTCATCGTGTTTGGCATCCGTCTTGCGTTGAGGCTTTTCCCCTGCCTCGTCCTCGACCTCTGTATTCTCAATTTGGTTAATCCGGTCTTCCGGAATCTCAACAAACTGATCGTCGCGTTGCTGATCGTCTTGTTGATCCTTTGATTTCTTAGCCATAATGTCTCACACTTCTTAAGGGATAACCGTCGGTAAAGTCGGCTGACTAAAGATAAATGTAACCGGTACCGTGCCTTGGGCAGGAACTGTAATCGTTTCGCTGCGATAGTAATCTGGCAAACTGACTGTTACCTCACTTCCGATTGGGAACACTGACAGACTGAGGGTAGTCTGACCATTAACAATCGTACCTGTAACCTGGGTTCCATCCGTTGATTGCAATAAAACCGATATATTATTCAACCCTTCATTATCATCAGCAACACCATTCTGGTTGCTGTCCAAAAATGCATCAACGACAACCTGTGCTGTAGATGCCACAGCAGTGGGGAAAGGTGTGCGCGTCGCTGCGAAAACGGGAGCAACTTGAACAGCGTTTTGACCCGATGATGCGTATCGGTATTGATCGAAATTCAGGAGATTCCCCCATACCCCATCAACATACCCCTCTCCTCCCTTACAATCAATGTTTCCTGATAAATTATCCCAACTCAAAGGAAGTCCTTTGGGAGTAGATTTTACAGCCTGTTCAAAACAACTAACCCCACTGTGATACGAAAGCAATGTGAATTTCCAAAAATCCGAATATGGATCATCAAGGTCTTCAATATAATCAGCAGGGCGGTTGGCATCCGTAATTATTTTGACCGTCTCACAGTTAGCTTTCAGAACCTGTGCAATAAAAGCAATGCTCTGTTTGGCAGTGTTTAGATTTATTCCATATTGGCAATCAGAGCAAAGTGAATTCTGAGAATTGATAAAGGCGCCTCGTATCATCGCTTGATTCTGAGCCGACATTAAAGAGTAAGGCATAGCACAATCTGTTAAAACGGTGGAGCAAACTTGTTGATACAATGTAGGATTTCTACGAAGCAAAACATCAACGCCAAGTTGATTTACTTGTCCAAGTCCAACTTCGTCAAGATAAAATCGTTCGTTACCAGGCCAGTATTGAGACTCTACTTCAACAATAGTTTTTAGTAATTTCGGCGGTATACCATAGTCTTTACTGGCCAACCAAATGTATTCATCATATTGGTTCTGCCAGGTAATCATAGCATCCTTAGCACGCTCCAACCCACAACCGGTAGGCCAAGTCAACCCTGAACTCAGTCCCCCGGCCGGGCAGCCCGCAACGTCAACCACTCCATGAACAATTAATTGAGTGACAAGGTAGTGTAGAACCTTATCCGTATTCAATGAGTAGGGATATTGAACGAATTCTGCCCAAGTG
Organism: uncultured Chloroflexia bacterium; assembly: GCA_963785535.1. GTDB lineage: Bacteria > Chloroflexota > Anaerolineae > Anaerolineales > Villigracilaceae > JAABUE01. The sequence continues at coordinate 100,996 of CAWAVQ010000026.1, forward strand.
GGATGTACATCATCTCGAAAACCCCAGAAGCGCAAACAAGAGTCAGAAAAGGTGGCAAATTGACTTACAGTATCCAGGTAAACATAGTAGCCATCAGCAGTTTGCTCTACCCGCACTGTAGCAGAAATTTCTTCACTCGTTGAGCCCGCACTGGAAACTGCCCTGAATGCAACGATCGAACTCGTTAGAACCGGCACAGCACATGGAGAACCGTGACAGACGAATTCCCTCGAATTCACAGTGCCTCTAATTTCTATGGAAATATCCGGAATAGTTTGAAAGGCAAACAGCGTAACGTAAGGTTGAGTCACAGGGCCCTTGCGGTGCTTGAATATATGCATAAAGCTCGGAAGATGAGGCTGGCAATTGGGGTGTAGCAGTTGCGGCAGGAAGCAAAGTTGGTGTTGGAGTTGACGTCTGCTCAACAGGCGCAATGTTCGCCGCAACAGTCGGTGATGCCTCGGCAGGCGGTGGGGTTGTTGGAGTTAATACATTTCCAAGAGGTGCACAGGCAAAAATCACCAGCAAACCTAACAAATAATACGCCGCTTTTTTTCCTAAGGTCCGCTTCATCCAATCCCCGACATCTTACTTTTTCTCTCCAAGACGATTCGTCACGCGCTTCCAGGCCTCTGTAGGAGCCGCGGGGGGCAAATTTTTATGAACGTCGTTACTAAGGGTATATGCCATATCCTCCAACTTCATAGATATGGGCAAGGCCGAATTCTTCAACAAAAATGGTTCGCCAAAATTTACTGCCCGAATAACCTCCTCTGGCTCATAAGGTGTAACAAAATCAACCGGGTGATCAAGGACCTTTTCGATTTGGGCCTGCCGGATTCCCGCAATAGAAGAATTGCTGTTCACTAGCAGCTTTATTTTGTCCGGCGGAAATCCTAACTTGTCGTAAATATCCAATGCGCTCATTGCAGCACGAAGCGAACTCATCTCCGGCGCCAACATGAGTACTAAATCGCTTGCTAGATTTAACATCTGGATCGTAATGTCTGCAAAATCATGAGCTGTATCAATCACGATAAATTCATATTGTTTTGCCAACTTGGCAAGCACAAGCTGCCAGAATTCGTCACCAAAAGTATCGAGGGCAATAGGAGATCTGGGCGCAGCAATGAAGGAAAGTCCACTTGAATGTTTACTTGCAATGTTATCAATTAGATCTTCATCAATGTTTTTAATTTCAATGTCCGCAAAATCTTCCCACGTAAACCGGGGTTTTGCGTTCAGCATCATCGCCACCTGACCCGCCGATAAAACGGCATCAATCAGCAATGTCGGCTTAGCCCAAATTTGATTAAATGCCAAAGCTAAATTAACTGCTACACTTGTTGTCCCAACACCACCCCGCAAACTATGCACGGCCACAATCGTTGTAAGCGTTTCATCGCTTTTCTCCATGTCGCTGACAATTTTCATGGCCCTGCCCCGCCGCGCTAATATGCGCATGCGAGCTACTAGCTCCTCGGGTTGAAAAGGTTTTACCAGATAATCATCAGCCCCCAATTCGAAAGCTTTTAACTTGTCTCCCAACTCATTTTTAGCGGTAATCACAATCACCGGGATATTGCTAAATTCCGTGTCACGTCGCAAGCGCTCCAGAATGTCGTGCCCAGAAATATCCGGCAAACGTAAATCAACAATGATAACATCCGGCTTTGTGGCTGAGACTTTGGCAAGACCTTCTTTACCGGTCTTGCTGTACTCGAACTCATGCCCAGCATCTTTCATTGGTTTGTTTAACAATTTATAGTAAAAAGGCTCATCATCGATTAATAAAACACGCATACTCGCCTCTCCGATCCAAATTTATTTAGAACTTCCCTATTATTGTGCACACCCAGACAAAAAGTCTGTCGCCACTTTTTGAAGCACAACAATATGCTTATTGATAGCATCCAAAGTTTGTTGTATTTGCAACGAATCTCCGCCTTGACTTGTTTGGTCCAAGATGTGGGACAAATGAGAAAGTTGTGTTGCCCCCATACTGGCTGAAATACCTTTAAGGTTATGTGCGCTATCCGCAAGAACCTGATAATTACCAGAAAGAAACACAGTTCGAAACTGGTCGATTCTTTCAGGTAAATCATCCATGAACTCCTTTAGAAAATCTTGATAGGCATGAACGCTTTTACCAAATCGAGGCAGGGCGCTCTGAATATCCAAAACTATTAGTTCATCTGTACTTTTTGTTTCTTGTAATTTCTCTGATGAAATTGGCTGCGTAGATTGGTTGACATAAGACTCAATGAGTTGAAATAACTGTTCCGTATTGAAAGGCTTTTCAATACACCCATCCATACCTACGCCCATACAATTCTGTATTTCGTCATCGAATAACATCGCTGTAAGGGCTACAATGGGGGTATGCCTTTTCTCCGCTTCCCAGGCGCGTATTATACGAGTTGCTTCAAACCCATCCATAATCGGCATTTGCAAATCCATTAGGACGATATCAAAGGATTGAGACTGCACTGCAGATACCGCTTCCTGGCCATTAGAAGCAGTTTCATAATTATACCCCTCTCCAGTTAATAATAACTCCATCATGCGACGGCTGAGCTCATCGTCGTCAACTAACAAAATCTTTGGTTCTCCGTGATCCACGGTTACCTCTGCATCGTAATTTGTTTGAGTCTGTTAATTCGAGAACAATTTATGATCCAACCTTAACCCGGCCACATCCAAAGCCTGCGAGAACGACGGACGCAAACCTGTAGCGCGAAATTCGCCAATAATGCGACGATTTTGGTCCACGCCTGTTGGCTGGAACTTAAATATATCTGTCATGGTCACAACCTCCCCTTCCATACCGACCACTTCCGAAACGTTTGTTATGCGACGAGAGCCATCTGGAAACCGGCTGAGTTGCACGATCATATTCAAAGCAGAAGCAATCTGTTTACGGATAGCCGACAATGGCATCTCAAGTCCTGCCATCATAGACATGGTCTCTAATCGCGAAATTGTATCCCGCGGAGAGTTAGAGTGAACTGTCGTTAGGGAGCCGTCATGGCCCGTGTTCATCGCCTGAAGCATATCAATCGCTTCCCCGCCTCGGACCTCTCCGACGACAATCCGGTCGGGGCGCATCCGCAATGCATTGCGCACCAAATCTCTGACAGTTACAGCACCTTCTCCTCGATAATCCGGGGGTTGCGCCTCTAAAGTCACAACATGAATTTGATGTAGACTTAATTCGGCGGAGTCTTCGATCGTAACGATTCTTTCCCAGTCAGGGATATAGTGCGTGAGAATATTTAGCAGAGTTGTTTTTCCTGAACTCGTGTTCCCTGCAACTACAATATTCAAAGATGCCTGTACGCATATAGAGAGAAACTCAGCGATCTGCGGTGTTAATGTGCCAAGATCAATCAATTCTTCAACAGTCAACTTATCCTTCAAGAATCGCCGAATTGTGATGCAAGGACCGCTTGGAGATACGGGCGGTATAACAGCATTAACACGAGATCCATCTGGAAGGCGCGAATCGATCAAAGGATGTTTGCTATTTATATAACGTCCCATCGGATTAATAATGTGATTGATTGCGAAACGGACACTTTCATTATTATCAAACTGAAGGTCGGTAAGGTCCATTTGACCATTTCGCTCTATAAAAATCTGGTCGGAGCCATTCACCATAATTTCACTGACTTGAGGGTCATTAAAAAATTGTTCTATAGGACCATAACTTGCTATGTACGAAAAGAGTTCATCCGCGAGTGCTTCAAGATCTGGTGCAGATAGTTTTTTGCCATACTCTTCGATAGATTCATCAATAATTTTTCGTAGAAGTAATTCATAACGCTCCCCTACTGGTGGCTCCATATCCACCTTGTCATATATGATACGTAGAATATCGCGACGATTTACGCTGTCAAGCGCGACTGTTTCAGTTGGACTGGATGACTTTTTTCTAGGCATTGTATGTACCTTTCAGTAATTAGGAAAACTACAATTCAAACAACTGCAACAATGCTTATTCCAACAGCAATGTTGCCTATTATAGTGGATACTTTCACTAAATTCTATCCACCTACGGGGAGCATACGGGTTGCAAAATGGTATCAGTTACACTGGCATTTAATGTGATCTTTTGAGATCCAATGTATGTTCCAATAAATGGCATTGAAATTGGATAATCATAGATCACATTGACCCTGATCTCGTTCCCCTCACAGGCATCTTCGGGCGCTTCAGGCAAGGTAACCTTCACATCCACCAGATCCTCATTTGATAGATCGACAGGAGTCGTAGAAGCCCTGCGGACCCGGGTGATGATTCCCGCTTCATCGGTTGGATTGATCGAGCCGTACAACGCACCCTCCTGAGCTGCGTCTTGCATGGCAGAAAAGGAGAAGTATGCGATGGAAAAATCGACTGCACCAGCTAACAGGAGCAGGATAATGGTCAGGCTTATCGCCAGTTCGACCAGGCTTTGTCCGCGCTCACCCTGTCGTAGCATTGCGAGGTCGCTACCCCCAGACGTAAATTTTTTTAGTTTTAGTGATGATTTCATTTGACCACCTGATAGTCTGAGAAAATAGAAACGAAATTGCCCCAAAGAATTATCTTGGGAAATTTTGATAAAGAGAGCTAAAATCTAAACGGATCGACATTTTCACCTACTCACACCAAAATCGTTATATAACGTTCGTAGTCATGACGATAAATCCATCCTTAGGATACGCAAAATATCCCCAATTTGTGCTGCGTACCTAAATTGTAAACTTAAGAATTGCAAGATTTATTTAGATTTCCCCAACAGACATGCAATCTAATAACAAAATCCTCAAAACCCCTATCGCCGCCGTGGCAAACTACTGCGTAAGGGATTTCGAAGACTTTGAAACAACGTTACTATTATTTTGATTTGGCTTTAGTTGGCTTAGGTTGTTTAGTGGGTTTGGGTGCTTTAGTTGGTTTAGGCGGTTGGTTGGTGTTCCCAGGATTGCCTTGACCTGGCGCAGCCGGCGTTCCCGGTGTTTGACCCAAATGCAAACCCGGATTATCCATCGTGCCCTCAGGGGTGTCAATAACAACTGGCGTACCAGAAGCATCAACAATGAATGGCGTGCCGTTAATGATTATGATATCACCAGGTTCGAAGGTGCCCACAGTTGGAGTGCCAGTTATTACAATTTCCGTCGATGTTGGTGTATCAAGATTGGAAGGCGTAGGTGTAGTCGTAACGAATGTAGGCGTAGATATACCTGTACTCGAGGGCGCAGGGCTTTCTACCAGGGTAACAACACCATTCCCCTCCAGCAGATTGATGATCTGTTCGCGATACATATAGCCAGCCACGAGCATTGCAGCGACAACAAGGAGCCCGATTACCGCTTGCCAGAAGAACCCCTGGCCCGCAGTTGTTCCACCTGCAGTTGCTCCCGAGCCGCCGCTTCCTCCGTGTTGTCCGCCCGGACCTCTTCCTTCAAGCTTTACTGCAATAGCTTTTTTAACGAGGGCAGCTCTTCTAGCAGCCATCAAATCAGCCGGATAATCCGGAGTGGTAGATTTAAGCTTGGAGAGCAGATCGGTGACTTCTTTGGGTTTCAGAGGTTTATTAGTCATTATTATTCACTCCCTTCCTCACGGCTTAAAGCCTGGCGTAATCGGTTAATGCCGCGGTTTTGGAGTGCCTTCACAGCGTTGATGTTCTTACCAATAATTTCAGCTACCTCCTTTAAGCTGAAATCTTCCTGAAATCGTAGGACCAACACATTCTTTTGCTCTTCAGTTAATTCACGATCCATTGCCGTCGAGAGTCTCTCAAGCAACAATCTTTCTTCTGCCAGGGATTGCACCGGCTTTGCCTCTTGTCTGACGACTGTATCAGCTACGTCAAGAGGTGCAATGCGTTGTCTCTCGCGAGCATGATCTACAACAAGGTGATAGGCAGTCTGGAAAAGATAAGAGCGCAAATTCGTGCGTGGACCCTTGCCTTCCGTAAGTTTTTCTAGCAGACGTGCAAACACATCGCCAACGATCTGGTCTGCCTCCTGCGAATCTACTCCTAACCTGAGTAGATATTTATATATGGCTGGCGCATACTCATCAAAGATAACAGTGAGCGCTTCGTGGTCTAGGGACCCGGCAGCCGTTAATACGGCGGACTCGTCCTTCATAAGCCCCTTGCTATCCTCGCCCGCCAATTACATGACGATGCAGGCACAAAAAAGTTACTGGTAGCGATATATAATAGTTCATTGGTAATACCCTTAGCAGTATCGATTCTATCTTAATAGTATTTCGATTACATATCCATTATATGGCAATTTCTGTCACTCTCTTTAGAAAGGACACCCGATGACCACTTTCCTTGTCCTCGGCGGTTATGGCTACACTGGCAAACTCCTGGCCAGGCATTTGCTGGCACAATCGAAAGCAAAGGTGATTCTGGCAGGACGCACCTTGGAAAAAGCCCAGGCTTTCGCAGGCGAACTGGACAATGAGCGCGTCTCAGCCGTTCGTGTAAACGCTGCGGACGCTGACGCGCTCCGCTCCGCGCTTCATAGCGTGGACTTGTTGCTGGTCGCCGCGCCGACAACCCATCACGATGTACCCATCTTTAAAAAATACCGGTTTCTATATATCCGGCTCGAACTGGCTTACAGATTTACTGATCACGCCTGTTGTGATGGTGGGATTAAAGATTAGGCCAAAACGCGGACTGACGCCATTGGGCAAGCTGATGTGGTGGGTATGCAGCAGTCGCCGCCGCCATACGTGGTAGCGCTCAAGGTCGAAGCAAAAGGCCTGAAAAACGGCCAGCAGGCTCAGGTCGAGGTGCGAATTGAGCATGCCGATGGGTACGAGTTGACAGCCATTCCGGTCGTCGCCTATCTGTTGCAATATATGGATAGGTCTGCGCGCTGTCCCGGATTACATCTGATGGGACAACTTGCCGAGCCCGCGCGTTTGTTTGAAGATATGCAAAAAATGGGAGTGAGGATTTTCAGCAAAGATTGATTTTTCTTGTTCTTGAAGGGGGCCTGCTTAAAACTACTCGCTATGACTATATAAAACTTTGCCCATCTTTGCAAGCCTGAAAGTAGAACTAACAGAAGCATTAAGTAAATAGTATTTCTCGTTGACTATAATCAAAATATCAGTTCTGGGCGAGGAGGTTCATTCATGAATAAAGCTATCAAATCAATTATTTCGTTTATCCTGATCAGTCTGTTGACCGCTTGTGGTGCGCCAGCCCAGTTCAGACAATCTGGACGCACAAGTACAAACGGCCATCGCCCAGACGGCAACCGCCGAGGCCGCCTTTCAGGTTGCGGTGGATCAAGCAGTAGCGGCTACCGTCGTCGCTATGCCACCGACTCCCACCCCACAACCCACAGTTGACCCTTATACGCTCACTGAAGAAGAACTGGCCGATCTGATAGATACCTCCTGTGAAGAAGCTATCGCAGCCTCCACGGAAGCCAGCACGGCCACTACCCAGGCAACATCAGACGGAACATACACCGAAGATGAAATCTACGACACCATCTACTATGTGTACGATGCTGAAGCTGCCATCGCCTATACAGAAGATTTGCTCAACACGTACTACGACCTGTACGGTGAATATGCCAGCGAAACACTGGATTTGTTGTATGCCGTGGAAGGTGACCTGAATGAACTCTCCACCACTATGACAGAAGTCGATGCCATCCTTTCACAAGGTGCGGAGACAGCTTCTGCCGCAATTGAACAACTCAATACAACCCTTGAAACTGTCCAGACCAAAACAGACGAGATGCAAGCCAAAGTACAAGAGTTCAAGGACAAACTTCCCGCGGTTCTAGATGAGCGCGAGAGTAGCTTTGCCAACCTGGCTCCTACCGAAGTCGCCGGCGACCGCGACGGAGCTATCCGGCAAATTTATACCTATCTTGACAGCATTAAGGCTGCACTTGGAGATCGTAAGATCTCCTCCACCGAAATGGGGCAGATCGCACAGTTGGCCGCCAACGCGAAAGCCAGCATCAATCAAAGTGGCGGTCCGCGCTTACAGGGTTTTAGCGGCAACATTGACACCATTACACGCAATCTATCACGCGGAGATTGGCCCTCCGCGCAGCGAGACCTCGGCGGTTTCGAAGCCTCGCTGCCATCACGACCAGCACGCCGCTAGAACGGAACGGGCAGGGTACTCACCCTGCCCGTTTTATTTTTAAATGACAATCATCTAACCAACTGACCGAATGTACCGATCCGCTTTCGCCCAGTAATTTAGGTAACAAAGACGCGAGAGAGTTTGCATCCCCCGACGTATAAAAACGGATATTAGCACGCCTGCCTGATGGAATCTTCATCCCACTCGCATCCAGCAGACGTTTAGCCTGCTTCGCCACCGCCGGAGCCGGATCGATCACCCGAACGTTTTCTCCCACCACCTGCTCAATTAACGGAATCACGAACGGATAATGGGTACAACCCAACACAACGGTATCAATCCCCTGTTCCAGCATGGGGCGCAGTGCTTCTTCTAGAATCGCGCGAGGTTCATCTCCATCCAGGTTCCCCATTTCGATCTGACCCACCAAACCGGGACAGGTATGCTGCAAGACCTGCACGCCATTGGCAAAACGTTCCAGCACCGAAGCGTATAGTGCGCCCTGGAAAGTGGCCGGGGTAGCCAGCACGCCAACCAGGCCACTTTGCGTATGTTCAGCCGCGGGTTTGACGGCTGGTTCCATCCCCACAAAGGAGACATCTGGAAACGTGTCGCGCAGATAATGGAGTGACGCAGCAGAAGCCGTGTTACAGGCTACCACGATCAGTTTCGCGCCTTGATCGAGCAAAAAACGGGTGATGGCTTCAGAAAAGTCGCGCACTTGCTGCATCGGACGCGGCCCATACGGAACATGTCCCTGGTCACCGAAATAAATAACTGGCTCTTCAGGCATCAAGACCCGCATCGCGCGCAAAACGGACAAACCGCCCACGCCCGAATCGAACACGCCAATGGGCTTATTCATGCGAGGAATGATAAGACGAAAGGGGGAAAACGTAAAGCGACGAATGGATGGAAAGTGGCTAGATTGAGTTAATTCTCTTCCCCGCTGCGTCCACAAAAGCCTTAAACAAATTGCGCGTTGGTTGCTGGTCTGTCAACCATTCGGGGTGCCATTGCACAGCCAGCCCAAAAGGGTGTTCGGGTAATTCTACCGCCTCCACCAGCCCATCCGGGGCGTAACCCGTCACGCGTAGCGCGGGAGCGATGTCTTTCAGTCCCTGGTGGTGCAGGCTGTTGACTTTCAGGATGGGCTCGCCAACCGCTTCTGCAATCTGTGTGCCCTCCTCGATCTTGACCTCGTGCACCAAATGCGTGCGCATGGTACTCGGATAGGTATGATCGATCCCCCTTGGAAACTGCTCACCGAGGTGCTCGTAGAGAGTCCCGCCCAGGCCAACGTTGACGGTCTGGATGCCACGACAAATTCCCAGGAAAGGCTTGCCGTCGTCAATCACAGCGCGGAGTAAATTCAATTCAATGGTATCACGCAGAGGCTCGATGCCAGCGATGCGAGGATGGTCTTCGCCGCTAAAGTGTTCTGGGGCGATGTCGCCACCGCCCGAAAACAGGACGCCATCCAGTCGCTCATATAAAACTTTCCAACCACTTTCAGCCAGCATAGACGGAATCAAAACGGGCACACCGCCAGCCTGCATGATGGCATGGATGTAAGCTTGGAGAAGCATCACAGTTGGCAGGCCATCTGGATTCGTGCCTTCAAGTGTGGTTATACCGATAACAGGTTGCACAAACTTCCTCTCCCAAAACAAGAAACCCTAAAGGTTTTGCCCCTTTCGCTGTGCTCCAGGGATGCTTCGCAAAAACCTTTAGGGGCTGAAAACCTTCAGGGTCTGGAAAATTTAGTCGAATTTCTGCTTGAGGCGGGCCGATTTACCCGTGCGCTCGCGCATGAAGTATAACTGCGCGCGGCGAACCTTGGAATGGCGTTCAACTACTACCTTATCAAGGCGCGGGGAGCGTAGCAGGAAGGTACGTTCTACGCCAACGCCATTGCTGGCCACACGGCGAACGGTGAAATTGGCATTGTTTCCACCTTTGCGCAAGCGGATGATTGTGCCCTTGAATTCCTGAATACGTTCGCGGTCGCCTTCTTTAATTTTGACGTGCACACTTACCACATCGCCAGAGCGAAGTTGGGGAATGTTCTCATTAGCCTGGGCTTCCACGGCCTTCAAAATCTGGTCTGTCATTTCGTTCTTCCTTACTCGAGTGAAGTTGATTTGCTTGGTACGCGAGGGCGGATTATAGCACGCATTTTCGCATTGTACAAGCACTTTTTACGCAGATTTATTGATAGCGTCTCACTGCCAACACGGCGTTATGTCCGCCAAAACCAAAGGCATTGCTGATCGCAAGATCGATCCTTTTCTCACGTGCTTTGTTGGGAATGTAATCCAGGTCGCAATTTGGATCGGGCGTCTCATAGTGAATGGTTGGCGGCAGGATACCCTCCCGTATGGCCTGCACGCAGAAAATGGCTTCCAAGGCACCCGTTGCACCCATCATATGGCCGGTCATGGACTTGGTAGAAGAAATCGGAATCTTGTAAGCTAGATCGCCAAGAGCAACCTTAATAGCTTTTGTTTCTGAAAGATCGTTCAACTCAGTGGCCGTACCATGTGCCGAGATATATCCGATATTCTCCGGGTTGACTTCCGCAGAAGCCAGCGCCTGCCGAATAGCGGCCGCACCGCCAGTTCCATCTTCATGCGGTGCGGTCACGTGGAACGCATCTGCGGTAGAGCCATACCCCGCGAGTTCAGCCAGGATATTTGCGCCACGCGCTTTCGCGTGCGTCTCGGTTTCCAAAATCAATACCGCAGCCCCTTCGCCCATTACCAATCCATCGCGGTTTTTATCGAAAGGTTGAGGCGTCATCGAAAAGTCATCATTACGGCGCGACATGGCGCCCACGCGATCAAACGCAGCAACGCCCACCGGCGCAACCGTCGATTCGGAAGCACCCGCCAGGCAAGCATCCAACATGCCCGCTCTGAGCATCATCCAGGCCATGCCAATACCATCTGCGCCGGAAGCACAGGCTGAAACAACCGAGAAGCACGGCCCATGAATGCCATAATCTATGGCCGCCAATCCGGATGCGCCATTCGACATCAACATCGGGATCAAGAACGGGCTGACGCGCCGCGGGCCCTCGGTATGATTGGTGATGACTGCATCCTGCAAAGACTTCAACCCACCGATTGCAGAAGAAATAACGATCCCGATCCGACCTGAATTGGCCTCGGTCACTTCCAGGCCTGAGCTTGCCACCGCTTCTTTGACCGCAGCCGTCGACAACTGTTCAAAACGGTCCCGGCGGCGCACTTCCTTCGCTTCCATGAATTGCTCAGGCAGAAAGCCTTTTACTTCACAAGCAATATGTACCTGCAAATTACTATCATCAAACAGTGTAATCGGTCCAACACCAGAAACACCGTTTGTAACATTCTTCCAGGATTCAGAGACATTCAGGCCCAATGGATTGACAGTTCCCATCCCAGTGATAACGACCCGTTCCGGCATTATTCCTCCTTGAAAATAAGCATTATGATTCCAGAGTAAAACGAATGCCAATATTGGCTTCTCCTAAAACCCCTGACAAGCCGAGTCGTCACGCTAAATTGTCCAATTTTCACAGAGTTTCCCATTCACGTTTAAGCATGGCGTAGTGATACTCACTAGCCCAATTTCCTTTGAACATCAGATTCTCCACAAAATAGCCTTCGCGCCGAAAGCCCAGTCGATCCAACACACCGAAGGAAGGGACATTCTCAACGTCTGTAATGGCAATCACGCGATGCAAATCAAGCTCCCCGAAAAGGTAATCCAGCAGGCAGCGAGTGGCTTCAAGGCTAAATCCTTTGCGCCAATGCGGACGAGCAATCGTACAACCAATGAAGGCTTGCAGATCATCTTTTTTGAGGTAAAAAGCGGTATCTCCTACCATCTCGCCAGTTGATTTTTCTTCTATGGCCGTCTGGAACCATTCACCCTGTACATTCGGATCCTTGACCTTCATCTCGGTGACAAATTCCAACGCTTTTTCGCGTGGAAACGGTACATCCCAGCCCTGATACCGGGCGACATCAGGATCGTTCCGGTAAGCCAAAAAAGACTCCAGGTCGGAATCCTGGAATTGGCGAATACGCAGTCGCTCCGTTTCAAGAATAAACGCCATGTTTAATCCTTATGGCTGGGAATGTAATCCCCAGCCACCCATTCTTCGCCGTTTGGCCCGACTTCTTTCTTCCAGACTGGGACAATCTCTTTCAATCGGTCGATACCATAGCGAGCAGCATCGAACACACCCGTGTCGCGGTGGGCCGCAGTGCAGGCAATCAAAACGGTCGGGGTCCTGGGATATAGCTTCCCGATACGCTGGACAATGGCAATCCCCTCTACAGTCGGCCATTTCTGGCGGATTTCGTCAGCAACTTGCTTCATCTTGGCTTCTGCCATCGGAACGTAAGCTTCATATTCGAGATAAGCGGTTTCATGTGGTTCGTCGCGCCTGGTTTCGCCCCGCACCATGCCGGTAAAGATAGCGGCTGCGCCAGTGCTGGTAAGAGTGACCTGCGCCAGCAAATCATTCAGGTCTATTTCGGATTCGGTAATAGAAAAAAGGGTTGGTTTTTCGGAGGGTTGCATTGTTTGGATAAACTCGTTCTTCGGGATTCGGGCCGTACGGCTTGGCAAGATTTATATCCTAACCACCGGAAACCGGTGGAAACATGGCTACTTCGGCATTCATTGGGACAATGCTTTCATCGAACGCGAATTCCCGGTTAATGGAGATGACCACGCTATCCATCGTTTCTTTCAAACCGGGATAAGCCTCTACCACAAGATCTTTCAGAACCTGGACAGTGGTCTCGGCCGGGATCTCAAGCTCGGCAGATTTTGACCCGGCGCGGTCGCGCAGAGTAGCGAAAAATAAAACTTTAATATGGTTCACGCCCGCACCTTTCATATCGTCTCTTCCATATATCAATGACAACACGCCATTATTCGTTTATTACGTCCCCAGACCGGCCGCCATGCTTCTCGACCAGGCGGATATTCTGGATGCGCATGGTCTTTTCGGCAGCTTTGGCCATATCGTAGACCGTCAATGCGGCCACGGAGACGGCTGTCAGGGCTTCCATTTCAACACCGGTCTTACCGATAGTTTTAGCAGTGGCCGTGATGGTTACACCTGGGAGCGAATCGTCCAAGGCCAGATCCACGTCTACTTTGGTGAGTGGCAACGGATGACATAGCGGAATCAGTTCGGAGGTTCGTTTTGAGGCGCTGATACCAGCAATCTGGGCAACGGTCAACACATCACCCTTTTTGATTTGACCAGCACGGATCAAGTCCAGCGTTCCTTGCTTCATATGAATTTCGCCTTTTGCGATGGCGATCCGTTCGGTATCCGGCTTGGCACCCACATCTACCATGCGGGCGCGGCCCTGTGGATCGAGATGGGTCAATTTTGGGTCAGACATGGCCGAATTATAACAGTGCCAGCATGAAATCCTCTACGAGGATGCTACCTCCAGGATGATATAATCGGCGCGTTATGGGAAGCATCTTAGGGCGTCAAACCGGTGGTTATACCGTGCAGACAGCAGTATACGAGGGACCGCTCGACTTGCTGCTTGACTTAATCGAGCACGCCGAGTTGGATATCACGGCCGTCTCGCTGGCAGCCGTGACGGAGCAATACCTGGATTATCTGCACCATCTGGAAGAAACGCACGCGGACGAAATTTCAGCTTTTCTGGTGATCGCTGCCAAACTGGTACAGATCAAATCGGAAGCGTTGTTGCCGCGCCCACCTGCTCGCGAATCCGGCGAAGAGGATGTAGGCACATCGCTGGTCGAGCAGTTAAAGCTTTATAAGCGCTTCAAAGAAATCGCCAAACTACTGGGCGAGCGGGAAGCACAAAATCTACGTACATATCTGCGCCTGGCACCGCCGCCAAAAATTGAAGGGAAGCTCGATCTCTCGAATATTACGCTCGCAGATTTGATCGATGCAGCCCAGGAAGTCTATGCTAAGGAAATCGAGAAGCAATCGCTTGGAACAGTCATCACTGCACCTAAGGTCACGATCCGCGAGAAGATCGAATTGATCTCCAAAAAACTCGGCACAACCGAACATGCCCGCTTCCGAGAATTGCTTGGGGGAAATCCGACCCGCATCGAGATCGTGGTAACTTTCCTGGCCTTGCTTGAACTGGTCAAACGCTACCGGGTTGCCGCCAGGCAAGAAGGTCTTTTCACGGATATTGAAATCGAACGTATGGCTGATTGGAATCCGAACGAGGAAATCGAAATCGAATTCGAATAATACGATCGATCAGCGTTGAGAAGTCTGTGACCAGTTTGTTCCGCTGGTCGTTTTTTTTCTATAGCGATTGAACAGAAAAAGCATTATCGCGGCCCCAAGGGCATCGATCATCACATCGGTTACCGCCGGATGCCGCCCGGGAACAAAAGACTGGTGGAACTCATCCGTAGCAGAATACAAGATCGCCATCGCCCAGGCTAGATAAAACCAGCGAGAATTGGCATCTTTGTTCTCGTCTTTCAGTCCGCGTAGAAAAGTCAAAGCCAGCAGTCCATACCCAAACGCATGTCCGCCTTTCTTGACCAAAAAATCGACCAGCCCAAAATTTGGCATTTCATTCAAGGGAATAGACGAAAACCCAAAAATTACTGCCATCATCAATAAAGCGGGCCCCCAATACCACAGGAATGAAGTTATTTTTGACATGCGCCGATTGTACTGTAAATCAGCGCTGTTCAAACCAATCAAAAGGCACTGTCGGCTTGACAGTGCCTTTTCGTAACGAGTGGGTATTTACACATCGTCAAAACGTGCATTGACATTTACAGTGCCGTTCCCCAAGATCAACTCCCTGAACAACGATCGCCTTCCCGCTTGGGTGACCGTCCCAGACAATGCTGAAGGTGTCCTCGGTGATGCCGGTTAGGATATCGCGCTCAACATAGCCGGCACTTTTAAAAGCGTCGCGATAGAAAGCCACCACATCGGTCAATTCCATCGTAGTCTGATAATTGATCGCGCCATCGCCCAGGTCCGCAAAATTGTCAACGTTAGGGGGCATTGGGAATTCGGTATCATATGCACCTAAATCGCCACCTGTTGATCCACCCGGCTGGCCGCCCCCTCCAGTGGGGATAGTTTCATCCGAACTATTGCTCCTGCTACCGAACAAGCCGCAAGCAAGCGAAGCAATCAACAGAACAACAAAAAAATACCAACATTCTGTTATGTTTCATATAGCTTCTCCTCAAATAGCGCCTGAAAATAATCCAACGAGACATCTTATCTAAACATTGTTAATTTGTATTTTGCCCTATCCAGTATAATCATAACGCTTAGTGGTATCCGATCAGCAAATAACCTATGAATAGACTCTCCAATTCTACCTCCCCCTATCTTCTACAACATGCCAACAACCCCGTGGACTGGAATCCCTGGGATGAAGAAGCCCTGGCAAAAGCCAAAGCTGAAAACAAGCCCATCTTTCTGAGCATCGGGTATGCGGCCTGTCACTGGTGTCATGTCATGGCACACGAATCCTTTGAAAACCCGGAAACCGCAGCGCTGATGAACGAGCATTTTGTCAACATCAAAGTCGACCGTGAGGAACGTCCTGATTTGGATAATATTTACATGTCCGCCACCCAGGCGATGACCGGCTCCGGTGGCTGGCCCATGTCGGTCTTCCTGACCCCTGATCTGCAACCGTTTTACGCGGGCACATACTTTCCCCCAGTTCATCGCTACAATATGCCCTCTTTCCGCGAGGTGTTACAGGCTTTGGCCAACGCCTGGGAAAACGAGCAGGAAAAGGCCCTCGCTTCAGCGCAACGGATTACAGCTCACATTCAGGGCTTGAATGCCATCAGTCAATATGAACTCTCACTTACGCAAGAACATCTGGATATGGCCATCAAAACGCTATTAGATGGTTACGACTGGAGCTATGGCGGCTGGGGCGATGCGCCAAAATTCCCACAACCCATGACGATCGAATTCCTGCTGTGTCGTCACATTGCTGGGAACGCTGAGGCGTTGAAACCCGCTGTTCACGCGCTGGATAGCATGGCGCGTGGTGGTATGTATGATGTGGTCGGTGGCGGCTTCTCACGCTATTCCACTGACAACTTTTGGCGAGTCCCCCACTTCGAGAAAATGTTGTATGACAACGCACTGCTGGCACGCGCTTACTTACATGCCTGGCAAGTTACTGGGGAACCCAGGTTCAAGCAAATTGTCCATGAAACGCTTGATTTTGTTGCCCGTGAAATGACTCATCCCGAGGGTGGTTTTTACTCGTCGCTGGATGCCGACTCTGAGGGACAGGAAGGCAAGTTTTACATCTGGGCCGCGGAAGAGATCAAAACAGTGCTCGGCGATGATTACGAATTTTTCCAGATGGCTTACGGCATCACTGAGCGCGGCAACTGGGAAGGCAAAACAGTCCTACAGCGCGCAGTGGATGACGCCACTCTAGCAGCACGCTTCCAAATAAACCCAGAAGCCGTTATCGACAAATTGCGCGAATGCCATTCCAGGCTACTCGCCGCCCGCGCCGAGCGCGTCCGCCCGGGAACCGACGACAAGGTACTTACTGTCTGGAACGGGTTGATGTTAGCCACGATAGCCGAAGCAGCACGTATTTTCGAGAATACAGAAGAGGGAAAGCGATACTATATCATGGCTACGCGCAGCGCTGATTTTTTATTGACTTCCCTGCGACCTGAGGGCCAGTTGAAGCGTTCCTGGCGGGATGGAACGGTTACGGAAGAAGTTTTTCTCGAGGATTACGCGGCTTTTATCCTGGGTTTGCTGGAGCTTTATCAAACTGATTTTAACAACCGCTGGTTTACAGCCGCCATAGCATTAGCAGATGAATTGATTGAACGTTTCAGTGACCCTGAAGGAGGCTTCTTCGATACGCCCATCAATGCCGAGAGACTGGTCATCCGCCCGAAAGATTTGCAAGACAATGCCACCCCATCTGGTAATGCGCTGGCTTGCGAGGCGCTGTTAAAGTTGGCAGCCTTGACTGACAACGGCACCTACCGCGACCTGGCAGAGGGTGCCTTGAAAGCCGTTGCTGAGGCGGTCATCCGCTATCCAACTGCTTTCGCGCGCTGGCTGTCAGCGGCAGATTTCGCTCTGGGAATCGTGAAGCAGGTCGCAGTCCTGGGAGATGCGCAGGATAAAAACTTCCAGACGCTGATGAAAGTTATTCGAAGTGAATACAGGCCAAACGTTGTAGTGGCTGCATCTACATATCCACCTGATAAAGATGTACCAGCCTTATTGCGTGAGCGACCTCTGATAAAGGATTCACCAACCGCCTACGTTTGCGAGGGATTTGTGTGCCAGCAACCTGTTACCGATGCAAACGACCTGAAAAAACAGCTCTGAGACCCACACAAAAAAGCGCTCTCCGTTTATCACGGAGAGCGCTTTTTTGTTTCTCGCTGACTTTATTGTTCTTCTGATTTTTTCTCGTTGGTTTCTTCGGAATCACCTTCTTGATCCGTATTGATGCTATCTTTGAAAGAACGAATACCCTTCCCCAGCTCCCCAGCAACCTTGGAAATACGCCCAGGGCCAAAGAGAAGCAACACAATAATCAGAATGATGATCAGCTCCGTCGGACCGAGCCTAAACGCACCCATACTTTTCTCCTTTAAACAGAATTTGCAATTGCTATCCTACCACAATCATTATGAAATGACTATGTCTGGCGCTCATCGCTATGAGTTGCGGCCCCAGATCAATCCCTCGATAAAGCGAGCCACACGAAGCAGGAACGAACGGGCACGGGCCCACATCCGATACCGGCGCGGGTAGACCTTTCTCTCCGAGGGAATCGGGCCAGTCCACTCAGCCGTGAGTGCGCCCCAGGTAAGACCTGCTCCAAAGCCAACAAAGGTAACCTTGTGTCCGGGCTGGAGCCTGCCATCTTCTACTGCTTCGACGGTCGCAATCGGAATAGAAGCGGTGGACGTATTTCCATAACGATCCAGGTTGATGACAAAGCGATCAAGCGGCATTTTCAACCCGCGCGCAGCGGCGGCAATGATGCGAATGTTGGCCTGGTGCGGAATAATCCAATCCACGTCGTCCAACTCGATACCCGCAATTTCAAGACTTTCCCTGGTCGCTTGCGCCATGACGCGTGTGGCAAAACGAAAGACTTCATTTCCGTCCATTTCGATGAAATGTTTGCCCGCCTGCACCGTAGCTTCCGTAGCAGGGCACTTACTGCCACCCGCTTCCAAAATAAGCGAATCGCCGCCAGACCCATCCGAATGCATGACAGCCGAAAGCACGCCGCCCGGCATATCACTGGCCTGTAGCACAAAGGCTCCGGCCCCATCCCCAAACAAGATACAGGTACTACGATCTTTCCAATTGACAAAACGGGATAGGGTTTCAGATCCGATCACCAGCGCATTTTGGATCGCTTCGCTACGAATAGATTGCGCCGCCATATTGATGCCATATATGAACCCGGAGCAAGCCGCTAATAAATCGAAGGCACCAGCTTTTGTAGCGCCAATGCGATCTTGCACCAGACAAGCCGTAGCGGGGAAGATGTGCTCGGGCGTCGAGGTAGAGCAGATGATCAAATCAAGGTCAGTAGGCCGCAAATTCGCAACCTGCAGTGCCTTCAGGGAGGCTTCTACTGCTAACGATGCAGTCGTCTGGTCTTCATTCGCTATATGCCGCTCACG
This sequence comes from uncultured Chloroflexia bacterium, assembly GCA_963785535.1. Lineage (GTDB taxonomy): Bacteria > Chloroflexota > Anaerolineae > Anaerolineales > Villigracilaceae > JAABUE01. Next base: position 119,828 of record CAWAVQ010000026.1, read on the forward strand.
AATGCCGGTGCGGTCGCGAATCCAGGCATCGTTGGTATCGACCATCTTTGACAAATCATCATTAGTCAAGATGTTCTCAGGCACAGACATGCCCCAACCGGTAATATGCGCAAATGTCATCAGATCCTCGATTACGAGTAACGACTCAGAACCAACGTAGCGTTATGTCCGCCAAACCCAAATGAATTCGACATGATATGCTCGGGCGAAACCTGCCGGGTCTGGTTGGGCACATAATCCAGATCGCATTCCGGGTCAGGGGTTTCATAATTGATCGTAGCCGGTAAAATATTCTCCTGGAACACTTTCGTACAAACGACCGCCTCCACAGCGCCGGATGCACCTAGCAAGTGACCGGTCATGGACTTGGTAGACGAAATCGGAATACGGTACGCTTGTTCTCCGAAGACAGTCTTGATCGCCGCTGTTTCGCTTTTATCGTTCAATTGAGTGGATGTGCCATGCGCGTTGATGTACCCAATATCTTCCGGGCCCAATTTAGAATCATCCAACGCATACTGCATGGAAAGCGCTGCCCCCGCGCCATTTTCTGCCGGAGCGGATACATGATAGGCATCGTCAGAAGTCCCATAGCCTGTCATCTCACATAAAATTCTCACGCCGCGTGCCTGGGCATGCTCCAATGATTCCAGAATAAGAATACCCGCTCCCTCGCCCATTAAGAAACCATCCCGGGTTTTGTCGAAAGGACGTGAGGCCCGCTGTGGATCATCGTTGCGCGTGGAGAGCGCGCCCATCACATTCATACCACCCATTGCCAATGCCACAATAGAAGACTCGGCTGCCCCTGCAATCATCGCATCGGCGGCCCCGCGACGGATGATCTCAGTCGCCTCGCCAATCGCATTGGAACCAGAAGCACAGGCCGTTGCCAACGCCATATTCGGTCCACGCGCGCCCAGACGAATAGCGATCATCCCGGCTGCACTGTCAGAAATCATCATGGGGATCAGGAAAGGGCTGAGCCGGTCCGGCCCGCGCTCTTGCATCACATCAGCCTGATCCAACAAAGTGGTAATGCCGCCAATCCCGGTGCCGATCAGGACACCGATGCGGTCGCGGTTCGATTCGTTGATCGAATAATTGGCCTGCTCCAGCGCTTCCAGTGTCGCGGCCATGGCAAATTGAGTAAAGCGATCCATCTTACGGGCATCGCGCGTTCCAAATAAAGCCACTCCGTCAAACCCCTTGACCTCTGCAGCAAACTTCGTCTTGTGCTTACTGGCATCGAAATGGGTAATGTTGGCAGCGCCAGATTTACCATCTAGCAATGCCTGCCATGTATCTTCAACTGTGTTTCCCACGGGACTGACACAACCTAAGCCAGTCACAACAACGCGTTTTCTCATGGATGCTCCTATAATAAAAGAATGGGACAAGATGACATCCTGTCCCTCAAAGGTCTTGCAGTTATAACACGAGCTTTTGCAAAGCGATGCGCAACCTATCTTGAAAGCTGCTCAAGGGTAGTGCATATCTGACGAATATGGAGCTTATCGTGTTCGACCATGAACTTGACCAATTCCTGCAAATCAGTCGGACCAAAAATAGCATGACGCGCTTTGCGTTTCCATTCATCAGTCAGGCTGCGCAACAAATCCACTGTTTGTACGCGCGCGTGGGTGAAACCCTGCATAGCCTGCGTAGCATCCTGGTTTTTGTAATCCCGTTCGACAGCCCACGAGTCGGTATCACGAGCGGGGATAAAAGGCTCGTCTAATTCCAACATCATTCGCAGGCGAGGCATGTTGACTTCTCGCTCCGTATCCCGCAGATGACAGAGAATCTCTGTCAGGCTCCATTCATTAGATACGGGGCGCCGCTTCATATTCGGACCCGCGACCTGTTCCTGTTTCGAGAGCGACGGCAGCAACCCCGATATTGAAGCAGGGGTAGCCAGCATCAGGGCGATGAGCGACTCCGAGCTGGAAAAATCAGGCTCGAGCGTAGAAAGATCGATCGTTGCCAACCAGGGACGTAGTTCCCCAATTGAACCGCGTCCGGCCAGGCTGATTCCAGAAGGGAAATCCGCATCCGAATCATCGATCCAGTAAGCTGCCAACCCCAAGGCTGTGCTGCCGGGTAGATCATTCTTGGTATCATCACCAACCATCAAAACCGGTCCATCTGGCCAGCCCATACGTCCCAACACTTCTGCAAAATATGCCGGGTTGGGTTTGGCGAAATGGAAGGTCTCGTAAGCCGACGCCACCACAAAAGGCCAGTCTTCCGGAGCCAGGCCAGCCCAACGCATACGATGATGAATGGCCGCCAAAGGAAAAAGCGGATTGGTAGCCACTGCTAAGCGCATACCCTGTGCCAACGCCCATCTAACCATTTCAACTGCTTCTGGCCTGGGATTGGTCAAATAACTCAGAGTTGGAAAAACATCTTTGTAGAAACGATCGAAGTACGGCTGTAATTCTTCTCGAGCAAAGCCAACTTTAGGAAAAAACTCGGCATCAAACACCTGCTGCAACGTGCGAGAAGGATCATTGCTTGCCATCATTTTGCGTGTACCAGACATCAATGCGGAAAGCATCGTCTCAGATTCAACCTGCTCTTTCAGGAAACCGGAAAGCGCCTGGAAGTAAGCAGGAATGAAGGTATCCATGCTGGAGTCGAGCAAAGTGTTATCGAGATCGAGCAGCAGTGTCAGGTTCATGATCGCATCTTCGCTAACTGGGCTACACAGCCCCCTTTGAACGTTTATTGAGCGTTCACTCTTTGACTTCGAAAGTAAACGGCAATTTATGACATTCGCCGCAACCAATTTCCGGTTCGCTAACATGGCGCTCGGTCTTCTCGCAAAAGGCCGATATCTGGACACGGCGTTGGAAGGCAGCACCGATTGGACGGGTCACCTTGCCTCGCAATTGCAAGAATTCACAGGCGTTGGCCAATTGAATTTCCGGCACAGGGCAAGTCTGGCATAGATCGGGCGTCCAGCGCTCACCGGAAGCCTGGAGCAAGCGACATTCTTCGTGGTTCTTTCCACGATAGTAATCACCGTAAAAATACTTACATTCTTTTCCTGCGGGAGTTCGCATTATACCTCCCCATAAATATTAACGGATGATAGGAGACCGTTGCCCTCTGTCATCCGTTATCACATGGTCAGTGTCAGTACTTCACGAAAACCAAAAGAATACCCGAAAATAGGGGAGCGGGTGCGCGCCCGCTCCCCTATTTTCGGGCATCTATCAGCTGTTTCGTGATCTACTGAATATAACTTATGCACGCGTGAGGTAATCGCCTGTGCGAGTGTCCACGCGGATAACATCGCCAACATTGACGAAGTTGGGTACCTGCACTTGCAAACCAGTCTGCACGCGTACCTTCTTGGTAACACCCGTAGCGGTATCACCACGAATAGCCATATCGGCTTCGGTCACCTCTAAATCAACCGAGGTCGGAAGTTCAATATCGATGGCCTCGTTATTGTAAAAGGTCAATTTCACTTCCAACCCTTCAGTCAGATACAAGGCATCGTCGCCAAGCACATCTGCTCTAATAGCAGGCTGCTCAAAAGTTTCGTTATCCATAAAATAATATAACTCGTTATCCGAATACAGGAACTGGACATTGTGATAGTCCAAACGCACATCCTGCACCGAGTTGCCGGAGTTGAAAGTCTTTTCTATATTGGCACCGGTCAGCAGGTTACGGGCTTTGATACGGATGGTCGCACTACCACGGCCAGGTTTGTTGTGGCTGTAATCCAGCACTTTGAAGAGTTGACCATCTAATTCGAAGGTCACACCTTTACGGAGTTCATTGACATCAATCATACTTGCCTCACTTTGAAAGAATTGCAAACGGGCGGATTATAGCGCAAGGTTATCCGGGCTGACAAGGCCAAAAGCCGGCTTTACAACCCTAATGCCCCGCATCCTCCTCCCGTAATAGTTTAATGGCATGTTCTAGTGCAGGTAGGACCACCTGCAAATTCTCGGTTGCACCCTTTGGGCTACCCGGCAGGGTCATGATAAGCGTGCGTTTGCGGATACCTGATATGGCCCGCGAGAGCATGGCGTGCGGGGTAACTTTCAGACTAGCCGAACGCATAGCTTCGTCCAGGCCGGGTGTCAGGCGCTCAACCACCTGACGAGTTGCTTCCGGGGTAACATCGCGCGGAGCGAAGCCTGTCCCGCCAGTAGCCAGGATCACGTCCGTATCGCCAGAGTCCGCCCAGGTCTGCAAAACTTGCTTTATTGCATCTATCTCATCCGGCACGATCTCTTGCCGCAGGATTTGCCAGCCTTGTGACTGTACCAGTTCGGCCAGAGCCGGCCCGGACGCATCCGGGCGTTCACCACGCGAAGAGCGATCAGAAACGGTAAGAATTGAAAATCGTAGAGTCATTATTTCGTAGAGAAAATCAAGCTAAATTTTTGCCATAGGTTACCACATAGTCCATGCGTTCCCAGCCATGTTTTTCATAGTATTGCATGCCCTCGGGATTATCCGTGGTAACCAGCAAATAACAACGCAAGCAGCCCTTTGCACGCAATCGGGACTCGACCTCGTTCATTAAACGGGAGCCAATTCCCCTTCCGCGGTAAGAGGCGGCCACAGCTAAATGATAGAGAAGACCGCGACGCCCATCGTATCCACCAATAACTGTTCCGATAATCTGTCCATTTTCTTCTGCTACCAGAAATAAGTCTGGGTCGTGGGTGAGCTTTTTCTGAATCTCGTCCGGTGTGTCAGACCGTCCCAGGCTTACGCCTCTTTCCATAGAAGCCCACAGATTCTCCACCTGAGGAAAATCTTCAGGAAAATGAATTTCGCGAATTTGCACGGTCAGGAAGGACTGAGATTTCGCTCGAGAATTTTCAGCAGATCGTCAGGCATGTAGGGCTTGAGTAGAAAATCATTGGCGCCATGGTTCTTGCATTCAAGCTCAAGGTTCAGGCCAGATGTCATCACTACCTTTAAGTCCCTGGTTTTTTCATCTCCACGCACCTGGTCCAAAACTTCCAAGCCGCTGACATGCGGTAAATGGACATCCAGCAACAACACATCCGGTCTATCTTTGCAAACCGCTTCGAATACATCATCATCTTCAACGGATAACGCGATAACCTGATACCCCTCCATGCCCAATAAAGTTTTGAGCAACGTGACCATTGTAAAGTCGTCTTCGGCCAGCATGATCCTAGACATTTTGTTTTTGGGCCTCCCTGGATGTAGATTGCTTTTGTGCTTGTGCTTGTGTTTCGGTCTTTTTCGCTGTCCGCTTCTTTTCAAGTGCAGCCTCTAACACCTCGTCAACAGTTTCAGCAAAGATGAACTGCATTTTATTCTTAATCTCTTCTGGAACATCGTCCAGATCGAACTCATTTCGTTTAGGCAGAATAACTGTCTTCAGGCCATTACGGTGCGCTGCCAGGACCTTTTCCTTGATACCACCAACTGGAAGAACCTGCCCTCGCAGGGTGATTTCGCCTGTCATGCCCAGTTTCCGCTTAACCTTGCGCCCAGATATTAATGACACCAGCGAAGTTGCCATCGTCACACCAGCAGACGGGCCGTCTTTCGGGCGTTGCGCCGGCTGGAACATGCAAGTGGATGTCTGTTTTGTCAAAGAAGCCACTATTCAGGCCCAGCGCCTTGGCCCGGGCGCGGACGTATGAAAGCGCGGCACGTGCGGACTCCTGCATGACGTTGCCAACCGAGCCGGTAATCTGGAAGCCCTTTCCGCCCGGCATACGGGTTGATTCAATGAAAAGCACCTCACCACCATAGGGAGTCCATGCCAATCCGGGCACAACACCAGCAACGGAGGTACGCATAGTAATCTCCTCCGAACCATGGAAAATCGGATGCTCCAAAAATTCTTCTACGGACTCAGGGGTGATACGGAATGTTTCACCTTTGCCTTCCGCGATATGTGTCCCGACTTTGCGACAAATCGCACCGATCTGTCGCTCCAGGTTACGGACGCCCGCTTCACGCGTATAGCCCCGGATGATTTTCTGTAAAGCAGCATCAGTGAATCTGATTTCTTTCTTCCGCAAACCATTCTCGCGGATCTGACGCGGGATCAGATAGCCTTTGGCAATAGCAATCTTTTCCTTATCGGTATAGCCAGATAAAAAGATAATTTCCATACGGTCGCGCAACGGCCCCGGAACGGTTTCCAGAGAATTGGCCGTGGTAATGAAAAAAATCTGGGAAAGGTCATAAGAAACTTCCAGATAATGGTCGCGGAATTCGCTATTCTGTTCCGGATCAAGCACCTCCAGCAAAGCAGAGGCCGGGTCGCCGTGAAAGTCGAAAACCAGCTTGTCGATTTCATCCATCATGAAGACCGGGTTGCGCGTCTCGTTGCGACGCAGGGCCTGGAGAATGCGTCCTGGCATAGCTCCGATATATGTGCGGCGATGGCCGCGAATCTCAGCCTCATCACGTACACCACCTAACGAGATGCGCACAAACTTGCGTCCCATGGCGCGCGCAATCGAGCGACCTAGCGAGGTTTTCCCTACGCCGGGAGGACCAACAAAGCACAGGATGACGCCCTCACGTTCACGACGGATTTCATCTTCAGAGACTTCATTGATCTCATCTTTCCGTTCCAAACGAAGTTTTCGAATAGCCAGGAATTCCAAGATGCGTTCTTTGACATCTTCCAGGCCATAATGATCTTTATCCAAAATCTTACGGGCATGGGCAATGTCCAGGTTGTCTTCGGTCATTTTCGACCAGGGCAACGACACCAACCAGTCAAGATAGGTACGAATAACCCCGTACTCTGCGGCGGCGGTCGGCAAGCGTGTCAAGCGCTCCAATTCACGGCGCGCCTGTTTATCGGCCTCCTCGGGCATTTTGGCTTCATCGATCTTTTTGCGGAATTCCTCCGCCTCTACCGCCTGTTCGTCTTTCTCACCCAGTTCGCGCTGGATGGCCTTCATCTGCTCACGCAAGAAGTATTCTCGTTGAACTTTCTCGATCTCCTCACGTGCTTCGTTTTGAATTTTCTGCCCCAGTGTCAACACTTCCAGTTCGCGCACAAGTAAGCTGACAAGTTTATGCAATTTTTCCGTGACAGAGTCGAGTTCCAACAATTGTTGCGCATCAGCCAGTTCGATGCGCTGAAGGTTCGCGATTGTATAAATTGTCTGTAACGGGTCTTCCAGTGAAAGCACCGAAGAAATCAATTCTTCAGGAAACGAAGGGATCAATTGCGCGATTTGTCCGAACTGGTCGCGCGCGTTACGTGCCAGGGCATCGACTTCCAAGCCTTCTTCCACTTGCTCCGGTGAGAAATGAACCTTGGCCCGCAGATAGGGTTCTTCGGCTACAAACTCTCCCAGACGAAAGCGCGCCATGCCCTGCACCAACAAACGGATGGTGCCGTCTGGGGCTTTCAGCAAACGATGCACTGTGGCAATCGTCCCAACCCGGTATAGATCTGTCGGCCCGGGCGTTTCCAACTCGGGATTGGTTGCGGCCACGAGACCTACCAATTTATCGGCGGCAACCACTTCGTCTACGAGTTTGATCGAGCGTGGCTGTCCAACCGTCAGCGGAACGGCTGTCTGTGGATATACCACCACACCGCGCAGCGGCAGGATCGGCAGGATGTCCGGATAGTTCATCAGTTCATCTGTAACTGATCCTTCGTCCGATTTCTCTTCTTCACTCTTTTTTCCAATCTGTGGAAAGATGGGGGGCATAAATATATCAAGTAGAGCGGAATCGTTTTCTGATATCCAATCAATCAGGTCAAGCATGTTGGAGTGCCAACGGGAAGCTGCCATGTAAGCTAAGTCTCTTCTTCAATATGGATTTGATTTGGTTTGGCCTTTGGCAATGTGATGGTCAAGAACCCTTCTGTATAATCCGCGCGGGACGCCTCAAGGTCTATTGGACCGGGTAATCCCGCAACCGTTTCGAACTTTCCAAAACGGATTTCCATCTGCTGGTACGCGCGTCGCTCCGGGACATCAGGTCTGCTACCGCTAATCATGAGGAAATTGTCCTCGACCGTGATCTCGAAGTCTTCCTCACGCATTCCGGCGATCTCAACACGGACGACGTAGTCGTTTTCCGTTTCGTAAACATCCGTAGGGGGACTCCACAACCCGGCACGCACCTGCACCTGCCAACCAACTGCACGTAAGATTTCGCGGCGGGTTTCTACTGGGTCGTTTGACGATGAGCGAGATTTTCGAATGAAAGTGGGCATACGTACTCCTTTCGCCCAACCTGCTTTTGCTGCACGCAGGCCGTTCAGTTACCAATCAAGCCAAAGCCGCACGCGCGGCTTCTAATACTTCATCATAATTTGGCTCCATGCCCAGGACGGGCATATAAGCCGTATAGGTTACCTTGTCTTGACGATCAACCACGAAAACTGCCCGGCGCAAAGTGCGACGTTCCTTAATCAGGCAGCCATATTTTTCGCCAAACTCGGCCGTCTGGTGATCGGACAACACCATCACCTGGTCAACGCCCGCGGCACCACACCAGCGCTTTTGAGCGTAGGGAAGATCGGTGCTAATTACCTCGATCACAATATCTTCACTCAGACCTGCCGCTTCCTGGTTGAAACGACGAGTTTCGCGGTCACATGTAGCTGTATCCAAAGATGGGACGGCCGCGAGGATACGTACTTTGCCTTTTGTGTCAGCTAGTCCACGCACCACAGACCAGTCCAGGGCATGAAGGCTGAAATCCGGCGCAGTCTGTCCCACCTCGATGTCATCGCCGATAACAGTTGCATCCTTCCCACCTGTCTGAATTAAACCGAATCGTTCAGTTGCCATTTTCATTTACTCCTACTAATAATATTCATACCGAGCGCCCCCGGCGGGATTCGAACCCACAACCATCGGCTTAGAAGGCCGGTGCTCTGTCCATTGAGCTACAGGGGCAAATTTCTCTATGGGTATACCCGTCAGCATTGCATTTTCGCGTTTGTCCCGCAGAAATGCGGGATGGTCCGTTGGGTATTATACTAGGCTTTTAGGGTTGGCAGACCGGACGGATACCCCATCTAACGATTTATTAACACAGAACGGCAAACGGTCGTAAAGGGACGACATTCATATTTATGACAATTGACACATGACACAGGAAATAAAATTTCATATAGTATAAGTGCAAAGGTACTATGCTAAGAAAAGGGGCTGGGGATGGACATCAGTTTTATTAAAGGCTTTATTTATGGCGCCATTTTTATTGCGATTATCGGTTCTATTCTGAGGCGAATGAGTAAGGCAGGGGGCACTATTAAGCAAAGAAACCAGACTTTAGATAAATTTTCTGATGCTTCACGGTCAAAATTAACTCCCGCAAAAATTGTTTTGAAAAGTACATGGGCTATATTTGCATGGTTTTTATGGCTTCTTGCATTGATAGCTTTCATCGTAGTAATGGTTAAAGTTGTTCAAGGTGAACTGATAGGTTGATGAATTACAACAGGCTTTAAAAGGCGACTACTCCCCGGCGCGGAGAGTAGTCTATCAACCAAATTGAATTTGCAGCGATTGCTCTTTATAAACCGTGTATGTTGAAAAAAGCCCAGCCTAGTCGCTGGACTTTTTATGATTCTCGTCTTACTGCAATGGACGCAATCCCTTGTATACGCGTGGTCCACTCAGTGTGCGCAAGATCGTTTCAGGTGGACGGCCCAAGAGCGAGCCCAATTCCTGGGCTGTCATTGGCATGTTTTCATTGGTCAAAAACAAGCGAAATACTGCCTCCACCAAAGCAGTCTGTTCAGTCACAAATTCAGGGCGGCGAGCGCAATGTGTCATCAAAGTATGCTGAATACCATTGACAGGTTTGACCTCAGCAGTTCTGGGATCCACCCAGTCGATCATCTCACCTTGTCGCACATCCACAAACACCTCCTGATGTTCGGGGCATAACAACGAACGCAAATACACATGCCAATCACGTTCGTTTTTCTGCCACCAATCGAAGTCAATATGAAAGGGCGTCTGCAATGTCGGCTTGATCAGACTGAACCGCCTGGTTGGAGCCGTGGTTGTCGAATTACCCTCTGCCATTAATCCTCCCGAAGTTCCTCTCCCAAATGATAATGCAAATCACCTACGTGCACAAACTCACTTGGTCGACTTGCCAATAATGCCATCAACGGAGCAAAAGGTGACCGGCGCAGAATATTCACGGCCGCATACAACTCCTGCGCATGCACATGTCCTTGCGGATTTAGCTTTGTCAATTCTCGCATCACGTTGATTACCACCTTGTCGAAAGACTGTTTCTTCTGTACAGCCGGTTCCCAGAGCTGATCAGCAGCATCAAGTGCAGGAAGCGCAAAGGCCATGCGGTCGTTGAATTCAGCGGTCACTGTTTGCTTCAGCAGGGCGAACACGATACCGCCATCTGCACCTACGATCACCGTTCTGACCCAATCTTTGGTCGTGCGGTGAGTTTTCGCCTCAATGATCGCTTCACCCGGTTTTTCGCCACGCTGTATACGCACCAGGCTGCCCGGCATTAATTCTAGTGTCTCATACCAATCACGCAATCCGCTCACATAGCGGTCTTTGCGTAGCACCCAGGCTGGGATCCGGTCGCCCGTTTTGCCATCTACCAACGTAAAACGGACGCGCGGTGATTCATAGGCGGTTGGGAACATGGAACGTATGCGCGCAGTGATTGGTAAAGTTCCTGAACGCCAATGTGGAAAGATCAGGCTGATCGTGACTTCATCCGCATCCTTCTCGGACCCTGCGCCTGCTTCGCCCAACTCGTCATCTAACTGCGCCTCGAGCGCCAACATATCATCAGTCAATAAACCGCGATCATGCTCGATAGGACGGTAGCGGAGAAACAGCGGTACCTCGCGCACATTCTCCGGTTCCAGACGCTGTAAACACCATAAAACTTCCCCGGCAGGACCGACTTCGTCAAAACGACCATCCTCTTGCAGGGCAAGGTTCAAAGAAAACTCGGCCAATTTAGGATTGACACCTTCAGGCAATTCGACATCCTTTAAGAGATCGCTTGTTGGGAGCGGTTCCCCGCCGGCCATGTCCAGCACTGCCTCCGCAAGGTTGAGATGGCCCTGGTTAACATCCACCAACAAAGCTCGCGGGAACCAGCGACCAGCAATGCGCACCAAGCCATCATCATCCGCAAAAGCGGACTCCAATTTCCCTTCGAGTTCAGTCCCAAAAGCAGATTGTATCGATTTGGGGTCGAGAGTATCCTCATCGATACTGGTAGCAGGCTCCTCGTTCAGAACATGATCCGCCAGTCCGCTTGCAAACATTCGACTGTGGCCATCTTCCAATTCCACAGTCAATACATCAAATTCGCCAAATTGGGGGTTTACGCCCGACCGCACCGCGGTAACAGCACCTTTTGCCCAGTCTAGCGCGGGGAAAACCAGATGATCGCCATCTTTATACTGCTCTTTGGGGAGATAAATCTTGCCATCGGATTGCCGCTTTTTGGCCTGAGCCGCACGTTCTAAACTAATCCGTTCTTCGATCAAAACCCCGACCAGTTCTCTGGCCGTCATCGGCGTTTCGCTTTCGAAGAGATAATTGTGCAAAAATTCTATATCTTTTTTGCTGATTTGAAGAGCCTGCCAATAATCAGCAGGGATTGAAAGAGGAATGCTTACCATAGGTTGCCTTGTACTTGGAGTTTCGATTGGAGCCCTGTAAATCTAAAAGCAGGCACCACCAGTTAGATATTATACCCTAACCAATCTATAAGGAATGGAATGCGAATTGCATCATGGAAAATGTTACTTTGAGAAGTAACGTTGCATCAGGGAAAATGTTACTTTCCGATAAGCAAAAAAGCCTGTCGGAGGAGCAACATGATGAGCCTGAAAAGCAAACGCGAGTTGTTAGAAGTTTTGCGACCAAGATATCTAAAGGCGAGCAAAGCTGAAAAGAAAAAGATGCTGGACGAATTTACATCTGTTACTGGCTATCATCGCAAACACGCGATCCGTGTTCTAAAAAACAAAGTTCAAGTTCAAAACCGCCATAAAAGGAAACCCAAAACCTATCAAGCCGTCTATCGTGGTGAGGTGGTGCAGGCACTTGAACAGATCTGGGAGATCTGTGGGCACATCTGTTCCAAACGATTACAACCATTTTTACCTGAAGCCATTCGAGTGTTGGAACGTTGCAAAGAAATCCAACTTTCCAAAGACACAAAAGAACTGCTATTGAAGATCAGTTCAGCCAGCATAGATCGTTGCTTACGCCCTGTTCGCATAAGATCGCCGCACGGCTTGAGTACCACCAAGCCGGGGAGCTTGCTCAAAAATCTGATCCCACTACACACTTTTACCGAATGGGACCAAGAACAAGTGGGGTTCATGGAAATTGACCTGGTAGCACACTGTGGGAACACCACAGAAGGGCAATTCTTGAATACTTTGACCTGTACTGACATTTCCACTGGCTGGACAGATGTCACTGCCCTATCGCACCGCTCGCAAGAGGCAGTTTCTAAAGCAATCCATCTGATGCGTCAAAGATTGCCCTTTCCCTTGCTTGGGATTGATTCTGATAATGGCAGTGAATTTATCAATGTCGAATTGCCTCATAAAAAAAGTAACTTTGTGAATAATCGTTGCCTCAAAAAAGATGTTACTTTTCGACAGTATACCAACGCTGTCGGAGGAGCATATGATGAGCCAACGAAGCAAACGCGAGTTATTTGCAGAGGTACAACCGAGATACTTGAAGGCAGGCAAAGCGGAGAAGCAAAAGATATTGCATGAATTCACAACCAGCACAGGCTATCATCGAAAGTACGCTATTCGGATTCTAAAACATGGCTATAAGCGTGGTCCGCATAAGCCCAAAGGGCGGAGGGCGATCTATCGTGGAGAAGTAGTGGAAGCTTTAGAACAAATCTGGGAGATCTACGGACGGATTTGTTCGAAGCGATTGCATCCCTACTTACCCGAAGGGATCAAGGTGCTGGAGCGGTGTGGCGAGTTGGTACTTTCAACACAGACCAAGGATTTGCTCTTGCGCATCAGTCGTTCGAGTATTGATCGATGTCTGGCACCTGCGCGCTTCAACAAACCGCGTGGTCTGAGCACCACCAAGCCAGGCAGCCTGCTGAAAAAGAACATACCGGTGCGCACTTTTACCGATTGGAATGAAGACAAGCCGGGTTTCATGGAAGTAGATTTGGTGGCACATTGTGGCGAGAGTACCGCTGGACAATTCTTGAACACCTTGACTTGTACCGACCTGTGTACCGGCTGGACCGAGCCGATTGCCCTGCTCAAACGCAGCCAGGAAGCTGTGTGTGACGCGATTGAGGCAATGCGACCAGATTTACCCTTTGATTTGCTGGGCATTGACTCGGATAATGGCAGCGAATTTATCAACGACTTGCTGTATCGCTATTGCCTGGGACATGAGATCACTTTCACGCGCTCTCGTCCTTACAGGAAAAATGACCAGGCTCATGTCGAACAAAAGAACTGGTCTGTGGTGCGTCATGTGATTGGTTATGACCGGCTCGAAAGCGAAGAGCAACACACTCTACTAGCCAGTATCTATCAGGATTTACGCTTGTATGTCAACTTCTTTCAACTGGTCCTGAAGCTTGTTGCCAAAGAACGCATTGGCAATAGGGTCGTTCGCAAGTATGATATTGCCAGAACGCCCTACCAACGTGTGATAGAACGCGAGGAGGTTCCTTTGACAAGAAAAGCGCAACTGCTCAATGCTTACCTTCGTCTCAATCCCGCCCAACTTCGCAACCGTATCGACCAGAAAGTCCTCCAACTCTGGAGCACCTTATTACCACATTGAATGAGTTTTTCGCTTTTTGGGCTGCCAACTGGGCAAGAAGATCGGGCAGAGAATCCTGCTCCCTGCCCAGTTGTCTAGCCACTCAGCGCGGCGCTCGGGTTGCACTCCTGCAGAGCCCTATCCTCCGGGTGAGCAAAAACATTGTATCACCACAGAAAATCTGTCCTTTCCTTGGGTAACATTCTCTTTTGAGGCAACGTTACCCCTAAAGTTACCTTTTATTTTGATGCATTACGAAATGTTAAATCGGCTCTTCAAACTTAATCGCGCAACCGGGAAATTCTCCCTAAAACAGTCCTTTTCCTCTTGACTCGGTTAACAGACAAGATTATACTACATTCCTACGAATAATCTGATTAATCATATGTATGAGTATGTTACGCGAACGAACAACATCTAACCCACTTTCTGAATTCCTGCGCTACCTTGCCCAACACGAGGGAACCAATGGGCAGCGACTGCCAGCGTTGAGCGAGCTCAGCCGCGAACTGGGTGTTAGCATAGCCTCCTTGCGGGAACAACTAGAGGTTGCGCGCGCGTTGGGACTGGTAGAAGTCAGGCCAAGAACAGGAACAAAGCGGCTGCCCTATTCTTTTACTCCTGCGGTTCGACAAAGCCTCAGATATGCTCTAAACCTGAACGAAGAACTCTTTCGTAAGTACTCCGAATTGCGTAGTCATATTGAAGGCGCATACTGGTTTGAGGCAGTGCAATTACTCACGGAAGATGATAAACAAGAATTGCAAAGCCTGTTAGCACGTGCGAAAGAAAAACTGAACGGCAACTCTATTCAAATTCCTCACGAAGAACACAGAAAATTACATATGGTAATCTACCAACGGCTTGAGAATCCTTTTGTTACAGGCCTGCTAGAGGCCTATTGGGATGCATATGAAGCTGTTGGCCTTAATGTTTTCACAGGTGGCTTGAGCTACCTGGAAGAAGTCTGGGAATATCACACCCAGATGGTTGAAGCAATTTGTAACAAAGATTATGAGGCAGGATACCAGGCATTAATCCAGCATACGGACCTGTTGTATCATCGCCCCGAGACAAAATAACCGCCCACAAGGCGTACAGAGACTAACGAGGAGTTTATGTCCGATAAAATTGTGAACGATTTCTCCATCACCGTTGGCACGGTTAATGGATCGGGCAGTCAGACCGCGAACACCACCATCCTGCGTTCCCTGTTCAAGATGGGTATTCCGGTCTCTGGCAAGAATCTGTTCCCATCCAATATCCAGGGATTGCCAACATGGTACACCATTCGCGTTAACAAGGATGGTTTTACCGCTCGTCGCGATGAACATGAGATTGTGGTCTGCATGAACCCACAATCGTTTGCGCAAGACTTGGCAGATGTAAAGCCTGGTGGTGTTTTTTTCTATGATGACAGTATCAAATTCGATGTTACACGAAATGACATCTTCACATATGCAATGCCAGTCAAAGAAATCATGCGCGAACAGAAGGAAGTGCCATCTAGCTTAAAAGGCTTGGTTGCGAACATGGTCTATGTTGGTATCATGGCGCAAACCCTTGGTATTGATCTCGAAACCATCAAAGCGGCACTGAGCTTTCACTTCAAGGGTAAACAAAAACCTATTGATTTGAACTACAAGGTGGTGTTGGTTGCAGCTGATTGGGCCAAAGAAAACCTGGAAAAGAAGGATCCTTATACCATTGAACCCATGACAATGACCGAAGGCCTGATCATGGCAGACGGCAACACAGCTGCCGCATTGGGTGCAATCTACGGTGGCGTTCAATTTGCTGCCTGGTATCCCATTACTCCAGCATCCTCTTTGGCCGAAAATCTAATCGACTATTTGCCACAGCTTCGCAAGCGCGAAGACGGGAAAAACACATTTGCCGTCGTACAGGCTGAAGACGAATTAGCTGCGATCGGCATGGCGATTGGCGCGGGATTTGCCGGTTTGCGCTCGATGACATCCACATCAGGGCCTGGATTGAGCCTGATGACCGAGTTCGCCGGACTGGCATATTATTCTGAAGTTCCAGTCGTGATTTGGGATGTGCAGCGTGTTGGCCCCAGTACCGGTCTGCCTACCCGCACATCACAGGGCGACCTGACGTTCACGCATTATCTAGGCCACGGCGATACCGAGCAGGTCATTCTCCTGCCCGGTACGGTCAACGAGTGTTTTGAGTTCGGCTGGCGCGCGTTTGACATTGCTGAACACATGCAAACCCCAGTCTTCGTGCTCAGCGATTTGGAATTGGGCATGAACCAATGGATGGCCGAACCCTTCAAGTATCCCAACACCCCACTAGATCGCGGCAAGGTGCTCTGGGAAGAAGACCTGGAAAAACTCAAAGGCAACTGGGGACGTTATCGCGATGTAGACGATGATGGCATTCCATACCGCACGATACCGGGTAACAAATATCCCACTAGCGCATATTTCCTGCGCGGTACAGGTCATGACGAAAATGCTGCTTATACGGAAGACGCTGCTACCTGGGTACGTATGATGGAACGCATCAAGAAGAAATACAACAATGCTGCTAAATTCGTTCCTGTCCCCATCATTGACAAGCAAGAGGGTGCCAACATTGGCATCATCGCCTTCGGCTCGACTGAGCCAGCTATTCGCGAGGCGCGTCACGAACTTTTAATGGAAGCAGGAATAAAGACCGATTCGATGCGTATCCGTGGCATCCCGTTTACAGATGATGTGCTTAATTTCATCGAATCCCATGATCAAAACTTCGTCGTGGAAATGAACCGCGATGGGCAAATGTATCAACTTTTACTGGTCGAATACCCCCACCTGGCTGCGAAACTGACATCTGCGGCCTTTAACGATGGCTTACCTGCCACCGCCAGGTGGGTCAAAGACAGCATCCTCATAAAGGAGGAAAACTAATGGCTGAATCTCTTCCCATGGCCGGCGCAAACATAAAACTTAACCTGGCCGGCCTTGAAAAATCCGATTATCGTGGCAGCCCCACCACGCTGTGCCAGGGCTGCGGACATAATTCTATCGCCAACCAGATCGTCGCTGCCTGCTACGAGGCCGATATCGTTCCAGAAGATGTGGTCAAATTTAGCGGTATTGGTTGTTCAAGCAAAAGCCCCACATATTTCCTGAACCGTTCCTTCGGATTCAATGGGCTGCATGGTCGTATGCCGTCTGTAGCAACCGGCGCGCTATTTGGTGACACCCATCTGCGCGGCATCGGTCTCTCCGGTGATGGCGACTCAGCCAGCATCGGCATGGGACAGTTCAAACATGCTATGCGACGCAACGCGCCGATGGTTTATATCATCGAAAACAACGGTGTCTATGGCCTGACCAAGGGCCAGTTCTCTGCCACTGCCGAGGTGGGGCTTAGTCTGAAACATCAGGGCATCAATCCCTACATGCCAATTGACATCGCCTGGGAAGCCCTGGTCGGTGGCGCCACCTTCGTGGCGCGCTCCTTTGCTGGCGACCCCAAGCAGGTAAAGGAATTGATCAAAGCCGGGCTTGGCCACAAAGGTATCGCCTTGATCGATATCATCAGCCCGTGCGTAACGTTCAACAATCAGGATGATGCCTTTCATTCCTACTCATGGGGTCGCGAACACGAAGTGGCATTACATGAACTTTCCTATGTGCCGCCTGCCCAAGAAATCATGGTGGAGTACGAAGAAGGCGAGGATATGGAAGTAACCTTGCACGATGGCTCTCAGATCGTTCTCAAGAAACTCGACCGCGACTACGATCCGACAGACCGCGCCGACGCCTTGCGCATATTGGAAGAAGCCAATAGCTGCAACTGTCTGATCACGGGATTGATCTACGTTGACCCAACTAAGCCGACGTTGACAGAACTTTACAATCTGGTGGACGAACCGCTTAATCGCCTCAACGAAAAGGATATGCGGCCTGCTCCCGAAACCATTGACTTTATCAATGGCCTGATGTTTTAGTCCGTTAAAGCTTGCATCCCAGCCCCTCTCCGTTTTGGAGAGGGGTTTTGCTTCAGGTATACTGGACGCATGGTTGAAATTATTCCTCAAACGTACATCGACGAGACCGAATTGGAATTCTCCTTCATTCGGGCAGATGGGCCCGGTGGACAAAACGTCAACAAAGTGGCTACAGCCGTGCAATTGCGTTTTGACGTTTTGCATTCCAACTCGCTTTCTGAAGAAGTTAAATCGCGGTTGAGCAAACTGGCTGGAAAGCGCATGACGCAAGATGGTGTTTTAGTCATTGAAGCCAGGCGTTTCCGCACACAAGAAAGGAACCGAGAGGATGCGCTTGCACGATTTTATGCTTTAGTAAAAAAAGCTTTCGAGAAACCTAAATCCCGCAAGAAAACAAAGCCGACACAATCATCACAAGAAGAAAGGTTGAAAGAGAAGAAACGCAGGGGCGAGATTAAAAAGTCCCGCTCAAAACACACTACTGATTTAGAATAATCCCAATTTTTCATGATTTGTCAGATAGGCCACCGGTTATCATAGCAGGGCAATACATTCGGATGCTCGTTCTCCCCTGTCTTATAGAGATAACCTTGCTTCGGGTATACTAGGCAGAGCCTTTAACCTTTAAGTGCGAGCAAATACATTTCCATAACTCGCTAGTAACAGCAAATAGACCATGAAACTAATTATTTACATACCTGCATATAACGAGGAAGGGAACATCCAAAGCGTAATAAAGAGCCTTCCCAAAACTTTGGAAAAAATCGATGTTATTAATTGCTTGGTTGTAGATGATGGAAGTACGGATAAAACTGTAGAATTAGCCCAGGTTGCGGGCGCAGAAGTAATACGCCACAAAAAAAATCGAGGGGTGGGAGAAGCATTTTATTCTGCTTCACAATATGCGCTAGAAAATAGAGCCGACATCTTGGTTGGAATTGATGCTGATGGCCAGTTCGATCCAGATGAAATTCCGGATTTGATTAGACCCATCTTATCTAAACAGGCCGACATGGTCATCGGGAATCGTTTTGATTCAGGTTTGCCAAAAAACATGTCTAGAATTAAGTATTGGGGGAATCTCCAAATTTCAAGATTGCTTAGCATCATTTGTGGACAAAAATTTCATGATGTATCTTGCGGATATCGCGCATACAGCCGAGATGTATTGCTCTGGCTGAACCTGCATGGTTCATTTACATACACTCACGAAACAATAATATCTTCCGTTTATGAAGGCAAATGTGTAGTAGAAACCCCAATTAGTGTAAGGTATGACCCAGAGCGAAGCTCTCGTGTAGCTAAGTCTATATTTCGATACGCAATAAAAACTAGTATCATTATCTTCAGAGTTTTATTGGATTATCAGCCGATACGCGTATTTGGGACGATTGGTAGTTTTCTGATATTAATTGGTGTGGGATTTATAGCTTTCCTTCTAGGACATTACATACTAACAAGTGCATTTACCCCTTACAAAGCTTACGGTTTTATCGGACTGGGATTTATCATATTCGGCATGTTGGTGTTTTTACTGGCTCTCATTGCGGACATGGTAAAACGCGTAAGGGTGAATCAGGCCAGATTGCTTTACGAAATAAGAAAATTAAAATCAGTATCGAATTTAATTTCCATTGGGAGTTCGTAAAAATGAAATTGTTATTCATTGCCAGAACTTACCCCCCTCTTGTTGGGGGTATGGAAAGATTTGCGAGTAACTTTTACAGCAATTATAAGAAGTTAGGAGATATTAACCTACTCGCTAATTCTGGCGGCACAAAAACCCTACTCCCTTTTTTCTTCAAAGTATTATTTTTTCTTATTAAGAACTCGACACAGTACGATGTGATTCATTTTAGCGATGCTATTCTCTCCCCTGTGATTCCTGTAATTAGAATTTTTTCAAAAGCCAAAATATCGTTTACAGTCCACGGACTGGACGTTGTATATCCAAGTTTTGGCTATCAATATATAATACCCTTTTTCTTAAAAAAAGCTGACAGAATATTCGCGGTAAGCAATTTTACAATGGAGCAATGCGAACACATTGGTGTACCATCCGATAATTTGGTGGTCATTCCAAACTGCATTAATATTGAGGATCGTTCCCCCTGTTCTCAGTTGGATATAGAAAAATTTGTCTCAAAATATAATCTAAATATTGATGGGAAGTTAATAGTATTAACCATCGGAAGATTGATCAAGCGCAAAGGACATGCATGGTTCATAGCAAATGTATTTCGCAAACTCCCAGATAATTATATCTATGTGATTGCCGGTTTTGGACCAGAACAAGAACAATTAGAAAAAATAATTTGGAAATTTAATTTAACCGATAGAGTGTATCTACTAGGACATATCTCAGAAGAGGGAAAAAATTGTTTATATCAAATCGCCGATCTATTTATTATGCCCAATATTAGTGTGGAAGGTGATCAAGAGGGATTTGGGATTGTTGCGTTAGAAGCCGGGAGTCATGGTTTGCCGGTAATCGCTACGGACATCGAGGGAATTAGAGATGCTATTATAGATGGTAAAACTGGTCGCCTTATAAAAGAAAAAGATGTACAAGCCTTCCTAGAGACAATGAAATCCCATAATATTGATACTTCCTCAATACGGGAATTGGTTGTTTCTAATTTTAATTGTGCAACTATTACAAAAAGATATATCAGTGAGTTTGAAAAAATGGCTGGATGTGTAGCATAATTTCTACATCAGCAAGTTTTTTTCAAAAGATATATCCCAATTAAAAGGCATCACAAACTAACGCTAGCAAGGAGATTGGGTTGAGTAACTCAAAAGTCGATTTTTTCTTCGTCGGGTTTCCCAAAAGTGGATCTACGACATTTTATTATCTCTTAAAAGCCCACCCAGAAATATTTTCCCCAGAAATTAAAGAACCGAAATTTTTCTGCACAGATATAAATCGTGAACTTGAAAAAAATTTGGGGAAAGACTATTTCCAGTTAATAAAAACGGAGGAGGAGTACTCCAAACTATATCAAAGTTCTGTAAATAAAATTAAAGGCGACTTTAACCCATTCAATATATTTTCTGAAGATGCACCTAGTAATATATTTCGCTATAATCCTGATGCAAAGATTATCATTTCAATTCGTGAGCCCACATCATTTCTACGATCATTTCATTATCAATTGTTATATAGATTGATCGAAGATGAACCGGACTTTTTAAAAGCTCTATCCATGGAAGAGAGTCGGCAAGCCAATCAGAACATCCCAAAATATTGTTATTATCCATTTTACTTATATTATTCATCGCTGATTGATTATAAGAAATATATTAAGCGCTACGTTGATATTTACCCACATGACAACATTAAAATTGTCCTATTTGATGACATTGAAAAAAATGAGGTCACGATATATAGAGAAATCCTACAGTTTCTCAGTGCGACAAATTTAGATTTTGCTCCCTCAAAGCCAGATAGAAATCCGAGCCACGCTCTGCGGTTTGTGTGGCTCCGTAAGATGTTATTTACCCCGTTTGTTCAAAAGTGGTTATACAACAATATCCCTTTGAACCTCTTGCCGGTTGGTGCAAAAATAAGCAAAAAAATATTTAAAAAAAATCAGGCGAAACCCTTTGTATCAAGTGAAGATATAAATCGTCTCAAGGAGCAATATAAACATAACGTTTATGAACTGAATTTATTCCTATCTAAGGAAAAACTTGTAAATCAAGATCTATTATCCATTTGGGGATACCAATAATTACCGCGGTCTCTAAAAGCACTTCATGATCAGAAAAAATTTTATCAGGAGCGAGGCTAATGATTGACAAACCATCAATCCTAATAACATCATTGGGTCGCACAGGCACACAATTTTTCTCTCTCTTGTTTAACCACATTATCCCTGATTGCGATGCTTACCATGAACCCGATGTTATTCAATATGCTGGCGTAAAAAATAGAATCGGTCCCTTGTTAACCAGGATAAAAGATGCCGGCTTCTATAACATGGTAATTCTAAAATTGCTTGGAAAGTGGAGTTTAATTAGGCTTTCTGACAGTAGAACAAAAGGGAAGTTAGACGCAACCGAAGCCGCTCGAATTTTGCATTGGCAGCGGGCAAAATTTATCCAGTCAAAGAAGGGTAGCGTATATGTGGAATCAAACGTCGGGTATTATGGGCTCTTAGATATACTGCCAGACGTTTTTAGCCACAATAAGGCAATTTTTATTGTTAGAGATGGAAGGGAGTGGGTCAGGTCAACCCTTAATTGGGGAGAGATTTTTGGCAAAAAGGGAATTAGGGCATTTTTTTCTCATAAGTGGCCTACTGCTAAAGATTTTCCAGATTCTCCTTACTTTGAAAAATGGCACCTACTCTCACGATTTGAACAAATTTGTTGGACCTGGGCAAAACTAAATCAATACGCCCTGGACACAATAGAAAAAAACCATCATGCTCGCATATTCTATTTTGAAAAAATATTTTCTGGAAAAGAGAGGTACAGCTACCTTGATGAGCTGGTCGATTTCGCTGTTACATTGTCGGCTACTAGAATTAATAATATCAGAAAAACTGACGGTTGGTTAGAAAAAAGAGTTCACATGAGTTCGGGTGACTTCCCCGCCTGGAACAATTGGACAGAGGAACAAAAGGGTCAGTTCGAATATATTTGTGGTCCAGTGATGAAAAAGCTGAGTTACAAAATCGAATAGCAATTTTGGAGTTGGCAAAGGCAAATTCTAAAAGAAATAGCGTATATGATAGAAAACTTGTCCCCCAAAAATAAATCTCTACGCGCAATCCTATCTCTTTCCTGGCAATCTGTGGCCTACGGCATTGGAACTCTAGGCTCGCAATTGCTAGTATATTTTATGCTGCCATTCCTCACCAGATACATGTCACAAGAGGAATATGGCGTTGTTTCAGTAATCACAGCGGCTTTTGCTTTTTTGAATATGTTGACCAATGCTGGACTTCCTCAAGCCACCTTCCGATATTTTAACAATATAAAAGATGAAAATGAACAACAAATCACCATAGGAACATCTCAGATCCTTTTCTTTTTATTGTCCGCTTTACCCGCAGCCGGCATCCTGCTTTTTCCAAAGCCAATATCATTTCTTCTCTTAGGCTCCAACCAATATGCATCGACACTTCAACTAGTAGCATGCTATCTTGTGTTTGAATCGATGAATACATTTGGCACCATTGTCTTGCGAATAGAAGTGCGTGCCCTCATGTCAAGTATACACAGCATAATCTTAATCGCTTGCAAAACCGGATTGGCCTTGATATTCGTTATTGTATATGATATGGGGGTAAGGGGATATTGGTTAGGACATTTGACGGGCAGCTTTCTCGGCCTCTTATTCATGGTCTGGCTCATTCGGAAGAGAGTAGTTCTTCAGATTTCCTGGAAAAGACTTTGGGATCTTTCAAAGTTCGGTATACCACTAATTCCGGCCAGCTTATCTATGACAACCTTGCGATTAGCAGATCGTTACATTATCAGCGCTCTGGCAGGCTTCGATCAGGTAGCAATTTACGATGTTGGGTACAAAGTTGGCACTATGATACTTTTCCTTATTATCCCCTTCAGAACTGCCTGGATCCCTTTTGCCTTTTCAATCGCCGACAAGCCAGAGGCATCTAAAACTTACCGGGATGTGTTTACATACATAACAGCAGGGTGTTCGTTTTTGATCCTGTTCGTAATCGCATTCAGGGTCGAAATTGTGAACATCGTTGCGCCTGCTTCATACAATACTGCATCGATTATAGTGGGTTGGATAGCCATCTCCCAAATTTTTCTATCCGCCTATCATGTTTTCTCTATCGGACCGATGATTTCCAATAAACCTGGTGAGCTGGCATGGGCAGCGTTATCCGCAGCCGGACTCAATCTGTTATTGAATTTTTTATTAATCCCCTACATCGGCATCCTTGGCGCAGCAATTGCAACCTTAGTGGGTTATGCAGGTTTAGCCGTATTTACTTATTTGATTGGTAAGCGCTCATTCAACTTATCGGTTGACTGGGCTCGTGTTGGAAAATTAATCCTGGCAGTTGGGCCTGTCCTTCTCGGTATAGTAGCTATAGAGCATTTCCCTATGACTGTTTGGCTACAGCTAGCATTTAAAATTTTGGGGCTATTGGCTTTTCCTATTTTATTGCTACTTATCGGTTTTATGAGTCTGGATCAAATCAGAGATACATTCGCTATTATGAAAAGCGTTCTAAATAGGAAACTATCAACAAGCAGGGAAAGATAAAATTTCTGCCTAAATATCACAAAGCCAGATCACCTAATGTTTTTACTCCGCCAAAACCTTCAACCCATGAATGCAAACGTTGACATTATTGTTATAGGTATAAGAATCCAATAGCTTTCCACTTCTAAAGTCGACACACAGAATTGTTGAAGGGGAAATTCCCGCAAAAAGATAATTTCCAATTTTGTTCAAACCCCTTAAGAATATAGGCTTAGGGGCACTAATATGAGGAACAAAAAATTGCTTTAGAAATCCCCTAGCAAGATAGCTCGGTTGGTGTTGTAACAACAGACGCCGGACCAACCCGAATTGGGTGAGCTTAATTGTACGACTTAGTTTCCTTGCCTTGAGATCGTAAATATGGACAGCATAGTTATTTGTGTTGTTTACAATTGCGGTACCATCTTCCTCAATAATAAGATTATGGGGTTGATGTAAAGACTTGTCTTGAATAACGATTTCTTCCCTATCCAAATTTGCAATCACGCCAAACGAATGGAACAAACCATATATTTCTCCACCCCAATTGGCAACTGCATTTAAGTGTAGATGGCTTGGGTGCTGTGTGTACTTCTTTTCTAAAAATTTCGTCCGATTGTCATTTTGTTTGTCAATTTCTAGGGGCACCAAATTCAGTTCGCGTTGAAAGCCCGACATTTCACGAGGCCAATATTGATGAAAAGCAACACTGTTCTTTATGTCTATACCCAGAACAGCATCTATGGCGGTTGAAGATGCCAAAATTCGCCCGTCACCGTTAGAAAAGATTTCATGCAGACCAACAAGCAATGGATGAGAAACATCTCTTTTATGGTGTAATTCGCGGTCAAATATTTGCAGCGTATGGTAATTTGCTACAATTACTTCATCACCAAAAAAATCTATTCCTCGCCCTCCGCGCGTATTTCCTCGTGGGTTGGGATCAACCAATTCTGGATTATTGGGAATTATGGGATGTTTAGCTTCAACCGTTTTACTATTCCAGTCAACAAGTACAATTTCTCCCCCTTGTTGCTGTGGTGCAGATCGAACTACTGTAGAAAAGTAAACCTTCAGAGATGAATAGATATCATCGACTTTCGACACGGACATTAATTGCTCCTGTAAATTTTTTACAAGTATAATGTCATGTCTGTGAAATAAAAAGTAAACTGTAATATTTCTATTTATTAGCCAGCATAATCCCAAAAAATCAGTTTAGCATTCTATACAAATATTTCCTGATGGTGTTATGACATTTACCTCAAAAGAACCTGCTGTGAGGCCAAAGCTCACTACAAAAAGGAAAATATACATTTATATTTTCCTTTTTTCGCTTGGCTGGCTCTTCCTATGGCTATTCCCCTGGCAATCTTGGATATCGACATTCATTTGGCTAAAAGTAGGAATTTCACTAACAGTATTTATTTTTCCTGGCGCATTCCTGTATCTGCTTTTGTCTAATGATTATCAAGAGTGGTGGAACACAATTGCATTTGGATTTGTAATCTCACACTTTCTAATCGCTGTGCTGGGCACTATTGGGCGCTTTACACACATCTCTTTCAATGCAGTTAAACACAGCTTTTTATTTTTAGGGCTTACATTATCGCTTCTATATCTAATATCCAGCCTGTATCAAGAACGCGAACCAGTTCGTTCGCACTTCTCCTTGCGGCAAATCCTGATGGGGTGGCCTTTAATGATCATCCTCGCACTTTCTATTGGTATGTCCATACAAAGAGTCATAACCTCTGATGATCTAACATATCTTGCTCTATTATCAAAGTTTCAGCATTCGACAGCTTTAAATTTCAATGATATCTTTTTAGGTTCGGCAAACACAATTTCTCCACGCTTTTGGATTGTAAGTGTTCCGTTCAGCCAAGCTTTTCTTTCAGATTTCAGTCAATTACATGGAGTTTTTTGGATTGGTGGCTTCTACGAACCATTTCTCACTGTATTGTCTATCGCCAGTCTATATTCTCTTGCGAGGTATCTTAATTTATCGAAGCGAGCCGCGATTGCTTCAATAGCCTTTCAGATCGTTTTTCTAGCTTTGTTATCAAATTATCTTTCCCCAGGGTCCCCTTTCTTTACTCAACTAAGTGTTGACAAAGCAACAGCATCTTTCATAATATCCCCAATTTTTATCTTTAGTGCCGTACAACTATTAGATCGCCTAAATTTTAAAAATTTTATGCTTTGCCTAATTACTGGTTTAAGCCTGTCCCTCATGCACGCGGTATCCCTAGCTTTTTCTGTGATCATTGTTGGCTTTATTGGATTATTTCGTTTTACTCCCTCAACGGTTAAACGTTTCTTGCCTCTATTGGCAATAATCTTGATAACACTAACTCCACAAATCTTTGTTAAATTCGCAGATCCTGACACGCAAGGAACCGTTGCATATGCTATTAATAATGCAAGTACTTCAAGAGGAAATGAAGCCTTATATACAGTCTTAGGAAACACAAAATTTTATGGTTTTAACCCCTCGATATTAGCAATGATTGGTTCGTACGAATCACTAAATCCAATCCTTGGGGCAATTGTAAAATGGGGTTGGATACTTATACCTCTTTTATCCGCAGTTTTTGCTATCCGACAAATCAGGGAGAATAAACTTGCTCAATTCGTTTGTGCTGGTTTTTTACTCGTTGCTATCGCAGGTATTCCCTTCACAGGTTGGATTCTGGGATATTTTGTATCGGCACGAATGTTGGCACGCGCAACGTGGCTATATCCTTATGGGATTGGAATGGTATTTTTTCTAATATCAGTACGAGATCACACCTCTTTGGGGAAACGATTCAATCAGTGGGGAAAAAATATTCAAAAAGATTTCGGGAGAACCTTTTTCGATATCCCTTTAACGTTGATAACCATTTCTTCAACTGTAGTGCTTGTCATCGTCATGCGAACTCAAAACTTACCGAATCTTGAGCGTCTAAATATAAACGTTCAAAGATACCGAGAATTTGCACATATCGGAAATTTTTTGGATGATCAAATTACTGATAAGGCAACAATGATTGGGACCGAAGATATCAATGATCTTATTCCAGGGATTGCAGGAAAAGCATATGTAGTAAATTTTAGATATCCAAAACCAATGTATGTGTATTTTTACACCCAGGATGAACGAGAAGATAGATATATTGATCAACAACAAATATTTTCAAACGATGTATCCTCAGAAATTCGCTTAAGTTTAATTGACAAATATAATATTGAGTACATTCTTCTAAGAAAAGGAGAGTACCGATTTATAAAAAATGTAGTATTGGCTTATCCATCTAAGTTCAAACAAATAGACATTGACAGATATTTAATACTCGAAGTTCAGTGAAAGAGAGGCAAAGAATCCTCATGCCATCAAAACACATCGTCATCACAGGCTCTACTCGTGGGATTGGTTACGGACTCGCCAAATCATTCTTGTCACACGGATGCCTTGTAACCATCAGCGGGCGGGGCGAAGAAGCGGTCAAGAAAACGGTTGCAGATTTGAAGTCCAAGTATGAAGCGGAACGCGTCTTCGGGCAGGCATGTGATGTAACCGTCCCGGAACAGGTCCAGTCACTTTGGGACAGGTCCGTTGAGAAGTTTGGAAAAATCGATATCTGGATCAATAACGCCGGAACCAGCGGGGAGCGCGGTCTGGTGTGGGAACTGCCTGCGAACGAGGCGTATATCCCCATCACCACCAACATCCTGGGAACATTACATGGTGCCCAGGTAGCGATGAAGGGTATGTTGGCGCAAGGTTTTGGCGCAATCTATAACATGGAAGGCATGGGCAGTGACGGGCGCAAACATGTTGGGTTGACTTTGTATGGCACGAGCAAATACGCTATTCATTACTTCACAGAAGGTCTGGCGTTGGAAGCCAAGGACACGCCCGTGATCATTGGCGCGTTACGCCCGGGCATGGTCATTACGGATATGATCACAGACCGCTACAAAGGCCGGCCCGAAGAGTGGGAACGGGCTAAAAAGATATTCAACATCATTGCCGATAAGGTCGAGAACGTGACCCCCTGGTTGGCAAAGAAGATCCTCGCCAATCAAAAGAATGGCGCTATTCTGGCCTATTCATCCACCGGGAAATTGCTCTGGAAATTCATCAGCCAACCGTTTTACAAACGAAACCTGTTCCCTGACAACTAACCGGGGGCGCTTATTTTTCCCCTACATTATGCAATAACGCCATGTTTGGCGGGCGCATGGCTCCGACTGGGAATCCACAGACCATAACCACTTGGTCTCCCTGTTGGATGCCGGATTCCATCATAGCCTTGTCTACATACCCTATCATCGCTTCCAATGTATTGACATACGGAACCAATAGTGGATACACGCCCCACAGAAACGCTAGTTTTCGATAGGTTCGAAGGTCAGGGGTAAAAGCCAATATGTGTTTGACAGGGCGGATTTTCGACACCAACCAGGCCGTACTGCCTCGTGAGGTAAATACTGCTACTGCCGTCACATCCCGGTCACGTGCCAATTCGTGCGCAGCGCGCGCCATCGAGGCGGCATCGCTTTCGCCTAGTCCTCCAACGGATTCAAGCTCCGTACCCCATTCGGAAAAATGCGATTCCGCTTCCTCGATGACACGCGCCATCATCTTCACGGTTTCAAGCGGATACTGACCGGAAGCCGTTTCTGCAGACAGCATCACCGCATCCGTGCCATCGAATATGGCGTTGGCTACATCCGATGTTTCAGCGCGCGTGGGCAATGGATTTTGGATCATCGACTCCAACATCTGCGTGGCTGTGATAACCAGCTTCCCGCGCGCGCTGGCTTTACGGATAATTTTTTTCTGCAAAACCGGCACACGTTCAGGAGGTAGTTCAACACCCAGGTCGCCGCGCGCTACCATGACACCATCCACAACACCCAGAATGGCATCCAGATTTTCCATTGCCTCCGGGCGCTCCAATTTTGCGATCAACATGGGTGCAGGCTTGCCATTGGAAAAACGCTCCATGGCCTCGCGCACCTGTGTGACATCTTCAGGGGTGCGAACGAACGAAACGGCAACCGCATCCACCTCATGAGCAACTCCGAAAGCTAAATCATCCTCATCTTTAGGTGTATACCCGGAGATACGCAACTGGACGCCCGGCAAATTGATACCCTTATGGGAAGTTAAGATTCCCCCGACAATCACGTGCGCCTGTAAGGTACGTGCGTTGACAGCATCCGCTTGCAAGGTTAGCCGGCCATCATCAAGCAGGAGCCGTTCGCCGGTCTGGACCGATTCGAAGAGTTGCCGGAAATCCACCGGGATCACCTGTCCCACCGCATCTGGTGCTTCATCTTCAGCTGCATAAAGCGTCACATGTTGTCCCTCATATAACTGTAGGGGCGACGGCAAGCGTCCTACACGGATTTTCGGACCTTGTAAGTCTTGAAGAATTCCCACGGAAATATTCAACCGTTCCGCAATGGCTCGCACAGCAGCGATGTGAGCCGCATGCTGCTCATGTGTTCCATGCGAGAAGTTCAGGCGTGCAACATTCACACCAGCCTTGATTAAGTCTTCTAACATTCCATCCTCATCACAGGCTGGACCAAGCGTAGCAACAATTTTGGCTTTGCGTTTCATATTAGCTCTTATCAGTACAAGATTTTTCCCTTTACAGGATTTTATCCTCTACAGGATTTTATCAGAGAAGCGACCATTAAACTCCCCACTTGCGTGGGGAGTAGGGTTAGATGTAATGTAGTTCCCGCGCCTGTTTCTTTAGCTCTTCCCTGAAATCAGGATGGGCAATGTTGATCAATTGCGTAGCGCGATCGCGGATGGTCTTGCCATACAAGTCAGCTACACCATATTCAGTGACGATAAAACGCACATGGTTTCTGGTGGTGACAACACCGGCACCATATTTAAGCAAGGGCACAATCTTGCTAATCACTGTTCCATCGCGCATCGTATTCGTACTGGGCAATGCGATAATCGGTACGCCGCCTTTAGAGCGGGACGCCCCATAAACAAAGTCTAATTGACCACCGACACCGGAATAAAGCTTGGGACCGATACTGTCGGCGCAAACCTGGCCTGTCAGATCGATTTCAATAGCCGAGTTGATAGCCACCATACGCTCGTTCTGCGCAATCACAAAGGGATCATTGACATACTCAGTGCGATGTAATTCGATCAGCGGGTTGTCATCTGCCCAATCATAAAGCTGCTTGGTGCCCAACATGAACCCGGCCACAATCTTCCCAGGATGCAACGTCTTTTGTGCATTGGTCAACACGCCGGCATTGACCAAGTCGATCACGCCATCCGAGAATAATTCGGTATGAATGCCCAGATCCTTTTTATCAAAAAGGAATTTAAGTACGGCGTCAGGGATTGCGCCAATGCCCAATTGCATGGTTGCGCCATCCGGAATCAAATCAGCGATAAAGCCAGCAATTTTTTCTAGAGTATCAGATGGTTCACCCTGGCTCATTGGAAGTTCTGGAATTGGATAATCTACCGGAACAATATAATTCAGGCGGCTGACATGAATAAAGGAATCGCCCAGCGTGCGCGGCATTTGTTCGTTGACTTCGGCGATGATGACTTTAGCAGATTCCGCTGCAGTCTTGGTCAAGCCAACTTCCACACCCAGACTGCAAAATCCGTGCTCATCTGGAGGGGAAACATGGATCAAAGCTGCATCCAGAGGTAGTAAACCGCGTTTGAAAAGCAAAGGGAATTCAGAAAGCAATACCGGTGTAAAATCTGCACGTCCCTCATGCACCGCCTTGCGAATGTTATCACTGATGAAAATGGAATTAACCCGCAAATGCCCTTCCATAGCGGGGTCAACATAATCCGCAGAGCCGACCGTCAAGGCCTGGCAGATTTCCACGTTTTGGAGCTGCGGCGCATATCCCACCAGCGCGGCCAATACCGTCTGCGGGACAGATACATTCCCGGTCAGGAAGATGCGGTTCCCGGACCCGATCGCCTTGACCGCATCTTGTGGAGCCACCACCCGTGACTTGTAGGTGCTAGTCCAGTCCATCGTTAATTCCTTTAGTCCCATTCAATCGAAATAAGTGAACCATTTTGCCATCGTGAGTGCTGACCGCTTTTTCAAGAGCCGGGGATTCCCGCATAAGCGTTTTGAAATCCTTGTCGGCTAAATCGAGGATATAAAGCATGGCCGCATTGACAAAGGCATGTGTAGCCGTGCGGGCGACAGCAGCCGGGATATTGGGCACACAATAATGGATGACATTTTCCTCAACATATGTACAGTGCTCATGTGTCGTCGGGCGCGAAGTCTCGAAACAGCCACCCTGATCGATACTCATATCAATAACCATCGAACGCGGTTTCATGCTTTGAACCATCTCACGCGTGACAACGATCGGCGCTCGCTCGCCAGGCACCAGCACGGCACCGACGACCACATCCGCAAAGGCACAGGTGCGCGCAATGTTGTTGGGAGTCGCAATCATAGTGACAACTTCCGGGAAACGTTCGCTAATGCGCTGCAAAGCCCGCAAGTCCATATCAAGCACTGTCACATGTGTACCAAAGCCAAGAAATCCACGCACTGCGGCAGTGCCAGCCACGCCTCCACCGATGATTACCGCTTCCGCAGGTGGAACCCCGGGAACGCCACTGAGTAAAATCCCTTTTCCGCCTTTGTAATTCTGCATGTAGTGGGCGGCGATTTGGGCTGTCATCCGCCCACCAATTTCTGCCAACGGCTTCTTAACCGGGGTGGTCCCATCCGCTTCCTCGATCTGCTCGTAGGCAATGGCCGTGATCTTGTTTTTGAGCATCAGATCGATTTTATCCTGCCGGGCGGAAGCAAGGTGCAACAAACCTGCCAGCATAGAGCCTGGCCGCAACCACTCGATCTCTTCCTTCATGGGTCGCGCGATCTTCAACAACAAATCCGCGCGCCCAAAAACCTCTTCGGGGGAATAAACAATCCTGGCCCCGGCGCGCTCATATTCCGCATCTGAAAAGCCAGCGCCCACCCCGGCTTCATGTTCTACAAAAATCGAATGCCCGCGTTGCTTTAGGATATCGACACCGGCGGGCGGTAGCCCAACGCGAAACTCAAAGGTGCGTCGTTCTTTTGGAATTCCAATATTCATTTACAGCCTCCACACAAAGCTTTCTGAATCAACAAAAACATAAGATATATGATCTCGCTACGGCATGTTCAACACATCTCGAATACTCGGCAAGGCCCAATCGATTGTTTCTTTATCGATCACCAACGGCGGAGCAAAACGAAGGATGTGTTCATGTGTCTCTTTTGCCAATATGCCGCGTTCCTGCAAAGCTTCGCAGAAACGACGTGCGCCTTCCTGCTTCGGGCTTCAACTCGACACCGATTAACAGGCCTTTTCCGCGTACTTCCTTAACATGTGGACTCGGGATTTCCGCTAACTGTTCCATAAAGTACGTGCCAAGCAGTTCGGCCCGCTCTGCCAGGTTTTCTTCACGGATCACTCTCAACGAGGCGCGTGCTACCGCTGCCCCAAGCGGATTCCCGCCGAAAGTGGAGCCGTGCTCCCCCGGATTAAATAAACCCATAATAGGCCTGTCGGCCAGCGCCGCAGAAACAGGATAGAACCCACCCGAAAGCGCCTTGCCGATCACCATGATATCCGGGCG
Organism: uncultured Chloroflexia bacterium; assembly: GCA_963785535.1. Taxonomy (GTDB): domain Bacteria; phylum Chloroflexota; class Anaerolineae; order Anaerolineales; family Villigracilaceae; genus JAABUE01. The sequence goes on from CAWAVQ010000026.1 coordinate 152,461, forward strand.
AACATCCTCGCGGTCACAGGCAAACAGTTTGCCAGTCCGCCCTAAGCCTGTTTGGATCTCGTCAGCAATGAAGAGCACATTGTTCTGCTCGCAAATCTCTGAAACTTGTTTGAGATAACCTTCCGGCGGCACTCTCACTCCTGCTTCCCCCTGGATCGGTTCCAACATCACAGCAGCGGTGTTCGGGGTGATGGCCTTCCCAATCGCCGCTGAGTCGCCGTAGGGTACGGTGACAAATCCGGGCGTGAAAGGACCGAAGTCGTCGCGGTATAAAGGTTCGGTCGAGAAAGAGATCACGGTCGTCGTCCGCCCGTGGAAATTCCCTTCACAGACGATGATCTCCGCCTTATGACGCGATATACCTTTGACCTGATAGGCCCACTTGCGCGCCAGCTTGATGGCCGTTTCGACCGCTTCGGCACCGGAGTTCATCGGCAATGACATTTCATAGCCGGTCATCTCAGAGAGCTCTTTATAGAACAACGGTAATTGATCATTGCGGAAAGCGCGCGAAGTCAATGTGACTTTTTTAGACTGCTCGACCAGTGCTTCAAGGATTTTCGGATGCACATGGCCCTGGTTGACAGCTGAATAGGCGCTCAAGCAATCCAGGTATTTCTTACCATTCACATCATAAACCCAAACTCCCTCGGCCTTTTCTATGACAACATCGAGGGGGTGATAATTATTTGCCCCGTACTGATCCTCGAGTTGGATATATTCCTGCGTATTCATTTTTTACCTCTTCTAAACTCGTTGCCTCGAGCGCTACGCAGTCGAGAGGCATACCCGACCCAGCCCCCACCCCGGCCAAAGGCCGGGAGGTGGCTAAGCTACTTCCAACAACCTCGCCAAAATAGCCTTTTGCGCATGCAAGCGGTTATGCGCCTGCGGGAAGATCATGGAATGGGGTCCATCCGCGACTTCATCGGTCAATTCGTGGTTGCGATGCGCAGGCAAACAGTGCATCACAATCACATCTTTGTCCGCTTCACTGATCAGTTTGGCGTTGACTTGATAAGGCGGAAAAACTTGTTCGCGCTTGGCGGTCTCTTCCTCTTGGCCCATGCTGGTCCAGGTATCGGTGTAGATAACCTGCGCATCCTTCACAGCTTCGTGCGGATCGCGTAGGTAAGTGATCTTCGCTCCGGATTTGGCGGCTAGTTCTGCCCCGGTCTTCTTGGCTACATCCGGCATATCGTAGCCCTCAGGGTTGGCAATCGTGAAGTTGCCACCCAACATGACCACAATGTGCATCAAAGAAACGGCAACGTTATTGCCATCACCCACGAAGGTTACGTTTGTGCCCTTCATCGATCCAAATTTTTCGAGGATGGTCTGCGCGTCGGCCATAGCCTGGCAGGGATGGCTGAAATCACTCAGGCCGTTGACAACCGGCACAGACGACCACTTTGCCAGTTCCACCACATGCGCATGTTCAAATACGCGCGCCATGACAGCCTGGACGTAACCAGACATGACACGCGAAACATCCGCAATGGACTCGCGTTTTCCCAAGCCGATTTCACTGGGAGAAAGATAAAGCGCGTCACCGCCCATATGGCGCATGGCCATATCGAAGGAAACGCGCGTGCGTAAGCTGGGTTTCTGAAAGATCATGCCCAGCACTTTGCCTTTGAAAAGCGGCGGATTGCCACTGGCAAAATATTCCTTTTTGAGCCGGATGGCGAGGTCGAGAATGTCCTGAATTTCAGCGGGGGAATAATCGGACACATCGAGGAAGTGTTTCATACGGTCAATCTCCTTATGGGAATGAGAGGGTTTTGCCTCGAGCGCCGCGCAGTCGAGAGGCTATTTAGATGTCTATGCAGATTTTATCATAGGCAAAAGAATCAATTTGCCATGCGAAATTTTTTCCAATAGCGTTGTAACCCGTCAGCTGACATGCCAACCGGGTTAGCCAGTTCGTATACCTTGGTGACTTCTTTACTCAAGCCAGACGCCAGTGCTTGTTCATCCATCCAAGTAGAAAATTTCTGTCGAAGTTCCTCGATGGGCGGATTGGCGGGCATCACTTCATCCAGCCAGCGCGAGACGGCATCCAGGTCCTTTTCCAGTTCGTTCAATTGCCAGTCGGGATTATCGAAGATGCCGAAGTGCGTCGGAGCAATATGGTTGAACTTTTGCTGCCTTAGACGCTTGACACTATCACGCCACTTCTCCAAATGCAGCTCAGGCGGCGGCATGGGCAGGCGCATATACGGGAAACCGGGAATGCGCACGCCGCCAATGTCACCGCTAAAACAAGTATCTTCGAACAGATAAGCATAATGATGTTCAGCATGGCCGGGCGTGTTGAGCGGCAGAAAACGAAAATTCCCAATGGCAATCTCCTGCACGTCATCCGGGATCCTGAGCCTGTCTTCCGGAACCGAAAGGAATTCGCCCCACAACATGTCCATTTTGTCGCCGTAAATTCGGGTAGCGCTGGCCAGCAATTTCTCCGGGTTCAACATGTGCGGCGCGCCCACCGGGTGGACATACACTTCCGTGCCCTGACGCGCCAGCCAACCAGCCGCGCCAGCATGATCCAGATGAATGTGGGTCAGTAGCAAGTGAGTCACGTCACGGGGGGTATAGCCATTTTCAGCGAGGACAGCTTGAAGCGCGGGAAGAGTCGAGCTGGGTCCGCACTCGATGAGTACCACGCCAGTGGAATGGGGAATCAAATAGGAAGCAATCGCCTGTTTTCGTCCCTGAAAGTTTAAGTCAAGTGTGATAATGGGGGTCTTTGCCATGAGGCATCCTGTGAAGTCATATTCGATGAGAAACTGGAAAGTTCCAGGGCAAGATTTGCACCGCAGTAAATACGACAGGTCGGTATGTTGCGAGCGATCAACATGGAATAATTTTTTTCTCCACCCGGCGCGCCACCAAAGGAATCGGCAATGAGCAACACAACCACCGGACGTAGATTCAACCGCTGAAGTTCGTCCACAGTTGCAAGTAGTTCCGGTTGCACCGTAGGCGTTACCAGGATGGCGCTGCTACCCTGGGGGAGTTGATTGGCCTGCGCGGCGACCAGCCCGGCAACAGACAGGTTGCTTTCGGCTTCGATAAAGGCCAGGGTCCCCAAAATTTTGCTTTCCTGGCGCTCGCTGCGTTCCGCAGGAATAACCCTGAACTGGTGACTGGTCGTCACTAACCCCACTGCTCGACGCTGCCGAAGATAGTAGTGCGCCAGAGAAGCCGTTGCGCTAATCGCATACTCTAAGGTAGAGGTCGGCAGCTCATACTCCTGGTGGCGACCAAACATCCAGCGATCGTCAAATGTATCAGGGGTCTCATAAGGTTTTTCGGCATGTGCCGCTTGCTGCGCATCCAGGAACAACCAGACTTCGGCTTGAGGGTCCTGCTCGAATTCCTTAACAATGATTTGTCCGCGCCGGGCGGTTGTTGGCCAATGGATACGCTTCATTGGATCGCCGGGCACATATTCTCGAACCCCCGAGGCATGTGGAGTAATATCCATTGCCTTGCGGCGGATAACCTGCCCGCCGGGGAGCAAGCCGGGAGGCGAAATGAACGAACCAATTTCGTAGATCATAGGAAATATAATCAGCGAATGCTCTGCCGGGAACACCCTTTCCGTGCGAAAGAGGCCAAATGGATCACCTGAGATTAGTCGAGTTGGACCAAGCCTGAAGCCACCGCGACGGATCAGTCGGGTGCGAGCGAGGTGTGTCCGTTTTTGTTTCCGTCCCACCATGGTTAGCAACCGCGAACCGGAAGCGCCAGGCATATTCGATTCGTTGGAAATCTCGATCCACAGCTTGGCTATACTGCTATCGTTCGTCAATTCAAAATGCTCTTCGAAAATGTCTCCAACGCTGGCGCGCAAGGAACGAGCACGTCGCTTAACTGTTACGCCACGCAAAGAGAATTGAGTCCACAGCCAGGATATACCAATGAGCAAAATGCCCAGGTAGAGGAACCTGGCGTAGACCTCGCCCGCGCCAACCAGCACTCCAACCAGACCGCCCAGCAATAAGATGGCAGCCAGTATGCGGCCCGCTCTCATTTTTCCTTTTCACCCATGCTTTCTCGTATCCGATAGTCTCCACCTGGAACCGGGATATTCTCAACGATCTCGCGTACGATACGGTCTGAGCTTACTTCACGCAAACGAGCTGCCGGTCCCACGATAATACGATGACCCAATACCGGGACAGCCATCTCTTGAATGTCATCCGGCAGAACGTGGTCGCGCCCCATCATGGCGGCACGCGCCTGCCCGGTTCGGAAGAGCGCCAGACTACCACGGGGACTGGCCCCTAGATATACATCATCGCTCTGGCGTGTACGAGCAGTCAGTTCAACGATATAGCGTTTAATCGCTGGCGAGACGTATATTTTTTTGACATCTCCGATTGCAGCCAAGATGATCTTGGATTTCACAACTGACGTAAGCGTCTCAATCGGATGTTGTAGCTGTTGCTCTTCGAGGATGCGAATCTCGTTTGGAAGGCTGGGATACCCAATTCGAACTCGAAGCAGAAAGCGGTCCAGTTGCGCTTCGGGTAGAGGAAAGGTTCCCTCGTATTCGATCGGATTTTGCGTTGCTAACACCATAAAGGGCCTGGGAAGTATATGTGTCTCCCCATCAACCGTAACCTGCCGTTCTTCCATAGCCTCAAGCAATGCAGCCTGCGTCTTGGGGGTAGCCCGGTTGATCTCGTCAGCCAGAATGATCTGTCCCATCACCGGCCCAGCGCGGAATTCGAATTCGCGCTTTTGCTGGTTATAAATAGAGACGCCGGTTACATCACTAGGGAGCATATCCGGCGTAAACTGAATTCGATTGAAGGAGCAGTCCAGCGAACGGGCAAGGCTGCGAGCCATAACCGTTTTCCCTACTCCGGGCACATCTTCAATTAATACATGACCTTGACACAGCAACCCAATGACGATCAACTCAAGCGACTGTCGCTTTCCAACAACAACTTTCTCCAAGTTCTCGAGAACTTTCTCGCTAAACGTTTTGATATCTGCCATGCTGAAATCCTTTCCCGACAAGAGTTATCCCGATTGTAAGGGCAATCTGCGCGAAGGGCAAGTGAACTAGTAAAGATTTTCGAGCAACAAGAACCAAAGTTCCAACTAGTGCCTGTCCACGTTGATTTTGATTGGTGAAGTATCCTTTTGTATCAGCAACTCTACCCATCATAAACATGTTGTTCGGGTACTAGTCGAAGGTATTATATCGTTTCATAAATTTTTGTCTTGACAGCCCTTTTCTTAGGGGGTAAACCTTTAGGTGTGGTGATCTATAAGAAGTGATGAGTATCAACGCGAATTTCGCGAAATGGGCGAATACCGCGAAAGGTCTTAAAATCTTCGCGCAATTCGCTATATTCGCGCTTTTCGCGTTGAAAAGGCCTATGCCTAAAGAGACCGAGTTTGTGAAGACGTTCATCACTTGGTCCTCCACCACTATCAACTTTTAAAAGAGCTTTTTGGTAAATAGTCGATCGACAGTTTTTAGAGTGCGGAACAACCGGGGCAGACGATCAATATTGATTTATTGTTCGTACCCGAACAACATGAAGCGGAAGACAGACTACCCGCGGTGAGCGGCTCATCGGGTCACCTGGTAGTGGGACGCACAACTGGCGAAAAAGAAAGACCTTGTTGGCCTGGTATGACCTTTGCGGACAACGAGTTGACCTACGAAGAAGCGATGGACCGATACATTTCGGAGACACGTGACCGACTGGAACATCGAAAACAGGCGAAAGAAACCCGAAAAGAAGATGATGCAGCCTGGCGTGAAGAATGGCAGGCTCGTTCAGACCGGTATCAGTTGCGCAAAGAGCGAGAACAACAAGACGCTGATTGGAAAACCGCTAAGACAGCATGGCACAGCAAGCTCTCGGCATTCCAGGCCCTATCCCGAGAAGAGCGCAAAACACAGCGTTGCGAGTATCAGCAAGCCGAAGAGAACTGGAAGGCATACCGTGAGCAACGACAAAAGGCCGTGCAACATCGCAAATTATGTTCAATATGCTTCTGATTAAGACAGTAACCATGAAAAACGCTTTGATTACAGGTAGCTCACGCGGACTGGGCCTCGCGCTCGCCCGTCAACTGGCACAAAAAGGTTGGGGATTGATCATCGATGCACGCGATTCTAAGGCCCTTGAACAGGCTCACGCCGAATTAGCGGAAAGAACCAAAGTTATTGCCATTCCAGGCGACGTGACAGATCAGTCTCATCGCCAGGCATTGGCGGAAGCTGCCAGAAAACTTGGCGGGCTCGATGCGCTGGTCAACAACGCCAGTTTTCTGGGCCCCAGCCCCCAGCCGCCTCTATTGAATTATCCCCTCGATGTATTGGAACAAGTCTATCGTACGAATGTGGTCGCACCGCTTGCATTGATCCAGGTGCTTCACGCCTCCTTTAAACCGAATGCCTGCATCCTCAACGTGACCAGCGATGCGGGAGTCGAAGCTTATAGTGGCTGGGGCGGCTATGGATCGAGCAAAGCCGCCTTAGAACATCTCTCTCACATCCTGGCAGAGGAGAATTCCTCCCTGCGCGTGTATTGGGTGGATCCGGGAGACATGAGAACGCAGATGCAGCAGGAAGCTTTTCCTGATGAAGACATCAGCGACCGGCCATTGCCCGATGAGAGCGTTCCGGGCCTGATAACCCTGATCGAAGGTGGGCAGGTATCGGGTCGTTACCAGGCGCGTGAGTTGGCTGTGTCAAAAGGAAGGTAAGTTATGACAGTTTCCTCGACATTTTCCACTCTTGAATTTTCATTACCATCCGAGTTGGAAGCCAGTGAACCGCCCGAGGCTCGCGGTTTAAGGCGCGATCAAGTGCGCCTGATGGTTTCAAACTATTCTACCGACCAGATCAGCCATACTCGCTTTGATTCTCTTTCCAATTTTCTAGACCGAGACGATGTTCTTGTTATCAATACCAGCCGCACGCGAAACTCTGCCCTGATGGCTACCCGGGCAGACGGGGCCTTGTTGGAGTTGCATTTATCCATCCATTTAGCGGAAAATCTGTGGACGGTGGAAGTCCGTTCACTCGACGATTCCGGTAAGAGCAAACACCTGGAAGATGCCCAAATCGGCGAAACATTATCCCTACCTGAAGCTGCCTCCGCTACGCTGCTAGGGCCGTACGAGAGCGATTGTGACGACAAATCGGCACCTTCCAAAACAGTCTGGCAGGCAACACTAAACCTGACTATTCCCGAGGAAGATTATTTTGCCCGGCATGGATTTCCAATCCGCTACAATTACGTCAGGGACAGATGGCCTCTACCTTATTACCAAACCGTCTATGCCACTGAGATTGGCAGCGCAGAAATGCCATCTGCCGGGCGACCTTTTACTTCCCAATTGCTGGTCGAACTGGCATCAAAAGGAGTCCGGATCGCGCCATTGATCCTGCATACGGGTATCTCCAACCTTGAATTTCACGAGCCCCCATACAAAGAATACTATCGAGTACCGTCCAGAACCGCCGAGTTGGTAAACGAGGCACATAAATCTGGAAAACGGGTGGTCGCAGTTGGAACAACAGTGGTACGAGCACTCGAGTCTGTGACCAATGCGGATGGCGAAACTCATGCGGGCGAGGGCTGGACCTGCCTCGTCATTTCACCGCGACATGGACTCCGGGCAGTCAATGCCTTAATGACCGGGATGCACGAACCCAAGGCTTCACACCTGGCAATTCTAGAGACGCTTGCCGGCCGGTCCCACATCAGAATTGCGTATAAAGCAGCACTTCATCAAAACTATCTCTGGCACGAATTTGGCGACATGCACTTAATCTTGCCGTGATCTATCATGAATTAAATTTTGAATGGAAGACCGTTTCTAGAAAAAGTTTAGAAGCGATTATAGAGATTGACGGTTCTAAAAAAGAGAGCGCCGGGCCCTTAATTGAATTCATTTAGGAGCCCGGCTTTTTTACTTTAAGACTAACTCTCAAAGAATTCATCCAGTTGCAAGTTGATCTCTGGCAAAAACAGCGTCGTGAGCACTCCCAACAACATGAAGACTAACCCTAATACAAACAGATGGGTTATACCGGTAGCCAGTGCCTGGCGGACCGCGTCAATGAATTGCTGGTAAAGCACTGCTCCTTGTTGACCAAACTTGGCAAATTGCGATTTTATCGCCGCCTGGCTGGCAGCATTGATCAATCCTTGCGGATCGAGCATGGCTTTTTGTTGTGCTTGGGGCAACTTGCTCAACGCCAGCTTGAGCGTTTCGGGCAAATCCTGGTTAAATTCAGATGCAAAAGTATTGGTTAACACGGTTCCCAGGACCGGCAAGGCAATAATGCCACCCAACGAGCGGACAAACTGCTGGGTGGAATCTACCATGCCCATCAGTTTGTAAGGGAAGGCATTGGCCACGACCACCACCAGTACCGGCATGACCGACCCAATGCCCGTTCCCAGGATAATCATATCAACCACAACTACCCAGGCTGGCGTGGTAGCATTCAACCGTGTAAGTAAGTACATGCCAAAGGCACCGATCAAACCAGCAATCAACACCTGCAGCTTATAACGTCCTGTGCGAGTCACCAATTGGCCGCCAACAATGCTGCCGGTAATGAAACTCAGCATCATGGGAGTCAAGATTTGCCCGGAACTTTGCGCCGATAGTCCTTGAGCGCCCTGGATGAAGAGCGGCAGGAAAGCGATACTACCGAACAATCCCATCGAGATGAATAGCGCAACCAGGGCCGTTGACGAGAAGAGAGGGTTTTTAAACAATTCCGGAGCCATGATCGGCTCTTCTGCCCGACGCTCCGCCAGGATGAACAGAGCCAGGAAAAGGATCGAGATCGCGAAGAGCCCGATAATCAGCACTGAACCCCACGGGTAGGTCGAACCAGCCCAGGTAAAGGCCAACAGCAACGGGATCAACCCCAGGATGAGCAAGAGGCTGCCCTGCCAGTCCACTTTGGGAGTTTTTTCGCTCCTTACAGTAGGCAGAGTCATGACTATCCCTATCAAAGCAATAGCCGCAATCGGTAGATTGATGTAGAAGATCCAACGCCAATTCCACTGGTCGGTAATCCAGCCACCCAGAGCAGGTCCAATAATGCTGGCAATACCGAAGATAGATGAGACCACGCCCATCCAACGGCCGCGCTCACGCGGGTTGAAGATGTCGCCCACGGTGGCACGTGGCATGGTCAATAAAGCGCCCGCGCCCAGGCCCTGAAATGTACGCGCAGCGATCAACTGCGGCATGGTCTGCACCAGCCCGGCGGCAATCGACCCGAGCATGAATAAGCCCAATCCCAGCACGTAGAACGGTTTGCGCCCGTAGATATCGGAGAGCTTGCCATAGACCGGTACCATAACGGCCGAGGCCATCATGTATGCAGTGAAAACCCAGGCATACAACGTGAAACCCTGTAAATCGCCAATGATGACCGGCATGGCGGTCGCGACGACTGTTTGGTCGAGGGATGAGAAAAACATCACCAACATGACGGCCGCCAGCGCAATCCATCGCCGCTTCCCGGTGATTTGGTTTGTAGTTTGTACTTTGGATACACTTTGGTCAAGTGTATCGTCTCTTATGATGCCTTCCATCATTTTTTCGTTTTTCATTTATACAAAGATTCTCCTTTGCAATCAAGATTCACGGTACTATGTCATTCATATATACAGAACGAGAACGAACATCCTCCAACAGGATGTTTTCCAGAATTTCAAATGCGACAACCAGCCGATTGAGATCCTCCGAGGAAAGGCGGCAAAGCATTTCCTGCAGACGCGCCAGTGCACGTGAGCGAATATCGTTCAGAACTTGTTGCCCGCGTGGGGTCAACTCAGCAATCGCTACTCTTCGATCGCTTTGAGCGGATCTGCGTGTGACCCAGCCCCGCTCTACCAATGTGTTGATCGAATTGGAGATGGTTGGTAGGCTGACATCTTGCCTCTCCGCCAGCTCGCTCAGGCTGCTCGGACAGCGGTTCAATATGTTGAGCAAACGAAAGTGAGCGGGTGCAACTGCGCTTTCCGAACGACGCACTTCCGCGGCTACAATTTGCATGATGAGTGGAACAATTTGGATTAGTTGATAGGTAATACGTTGTGTATCAGTAGTTTGAGTCATTGCTTAGCACTCCTAACTATTAGGAGTACTAAATTTACTTAATACAATCGTATTTGTCAATATCAACTCGTTACTTTTTTCGGCCAAGACTCTCGTGATTTCCGTGATCATTAATATTCCGGATACAAAATCGCTCCCTGCGCTCGCAAACTGCCGTCTAGATATATCTCCCGTAAGCGGACGTGCTGGATTTTGCCATTATGAGTCAACGGGATGCCCCGGCGTTTGAGCAGGTAGACTCGCGCAGGGCGGAATCCCATGTGTGCGTGGAAGTCGGTCACCATTTGTAAAGCCATTTCGTGATAATCGCTTTTGGGAATATCGTCACGGATTTCGGCGAAAACATACACCTGTTCCCCCTCTAGGCCGCCTTTGTCCACCCCGACGGCGGCGGAGAAACGCACGCCGGGCATGGCGTCCACCACTTCTTCGATCTCATGTGGGGATATCGTTTCACCCGAACGCTTGATGATATTCTTCTTACGGCTGACAATGTATAGGTAGCCTTCTTGGTCTAGATAACCCAAGTCACCACTCAGCAGATAGCCATCTTCCCGGAATAATTTTTCCGTCTCATTAGGGTTGTTGAAGTAACCCAGCGAGTTGGCTTTGCTGCGGATAGCGACCTCGCCAATCTCACCCGGAGGCAGGATTCTGCCGTCAGAAACGATGAGCAGGTCCACGTCCGGGAATGGAGCGCCGACGGAAACCTGTCCACGAGAGTCGACCCGCTTGGGCATCCCAGGCTTCCACATGCTGACTCCCACTGTCGCTTCCGCCAACCCGTAGCCTGCCACCATCACATTGGTCAATCCAAACGCCTGTTCAAATTCCTGGATGGTCGTTGCCCGCACGGGTTCGGCCGCATTGAGTGCCACCCGCAAACTGGACAGGTCGTACTTGCTCGGGTCGACATGGCGCAGACACAGGCGATACGCGAAATCTGGGGCGGCGGTAAAGGTAGCCCGATGGGACTGAATAGCCGCCAGCCAGGGATGTACATCCCGCAAGTTCGTTGGCAACAGATGCACCTGGGCGGCCAGGTAAAAAGGTACCATGGTTTTCAAGATCAGGCCCATGTCGTGATAAACGGGCAGCCAGGAGACGAAGATTTCGTCCGCGGTGATCTCCATGCCCGCGATCATTTGGCGGACGTTAGTGAGCAGGCTGGCCTGGGTCAACATCACGCCCTTGGGGTTGCCCGTGCTGCCAGATGTGTATTGGAGAAAGGCGATGTCGGTAGGGGCGACTTGGGGAAAGTTGGCGGTGAGGGGAGTAGAGGCGCTTTCGGCCACCATGACGAGTGAGAAGTGATTTCGTTCGGCGAGTTGTTTAAAGTGGTTTAGCCTTTCAGCCGACAAACTGGACGGCGCAACGATGGTTTTTGCACCGCACAGGTTTGCCAGCGAGAAAATGCGTTCGGGGCCCGCTTCGGGAAAGACAGGCACAGCGATCCCACCTGCGCGCTGGATGCCATAAAAGGCGGAAAAGAATTCGATGCTGTTGGGCAGGGCTACCACAACCCGTTCGCCACGTTCAAGCCGCCGTTCAAGCAGGAAGGCCGCAAACCGCTTAACGCTCTGCCAAAGTTTCGCAAAAGTAACCGCCTGTCCGTTGAAGGTGAAGGCGGTTGTATCCGCGGACACTTCCGCACGGACGGCCAGCATCTCGGTGAGTGTAGAGAAATTTTCGTGGAGCATAGTTTTGTTACCGCAGAGACGCAAAGAACGCAGAGAAAAACCTATAAAAAATCTCAGCGAACTCAGCGTCTCTACGGTGAATTATTCTTGAGTATGTTTGACTACTAAATTGAACAAATCCCACGCTGTGAAGATACGGACGATCTCGGATTCCTTGATGGCAATCCCGTATTTTTCTTCCGCCGCAGCGACTAGGTTCGCCACGTCAGCAGACTCGGCGCCCAGGTCTTCGACCAGGCGGTCGTTGTCTTGCACGTCACGCTTGCCGAGTTGTAGCTCAATCAGTTTTCGGATTTCATTTGGGGTGATGGATGGCATAATTTCCCTGATTGTAATTGGACTAAGTTTGTCAGTATAATAACTATATCACCGTTGACCCAACCTGCGGAGGCTTCATGACGGACGATCAAAAAGGCACGTTCTTTCTCAAGCATACCCAGCTCATCATCACTTGGCCCGATGGTCGGGAACAGAAAGTGCCACTGATCAACGAAGTCACTCGCATCGGACGGGGCGAACCCAATGACATCGCCATCCCGCAAGATTTCAAATCCATCTCCCGCCAAGCATTTCGAGATCCGCCGGGAAGAGGCAGGCTACATCGCCATTGATCTCGGCAGCGCCAACGGCATCTTCATTAACGGCGCCAAGGTGGACCAGGCCCAACTCAACGATAATGACGATATCCACATTGGATTGGCAGAACATGGGCAGGAACTACGCCTGCGTTTCCAACTGGGGAGCGAGACTTTACTCTCCGCTGCCAAATCTGCTGCAACGGATCTTTCTACCCTCAGCCTGTCTACCGCTGCTCCGAGCGGAATCCCACACCTGAGCATCCGCTGGCCGAACGGACAAACTAACTATTTCTCCATCAGCAAAGACATCACGCTCGTTGGCCGCTCCCCCGAAGCGGATCTGCGCATCCCGGACGGGTTGGGGTTCGTCTCGTCCCGTCATTTTGAGTTGCGCCGCAACGGGAACGCTTTCACCATCACTGACTTAAACAGTACCAACGGCACGCTGCTCAACAACCACCCGCTGACACCAAACACTTCCTTCGATCTGCACGACAACGCAATCATCCGCATCGGCGATGACAGTTTCGGAGTCTCGCTGGGGTTGACCTTCTTCAATCCACTCGAATCCACCCCGCCCGTAGACGGCTTCGTTATGACGGCTCCGGCCACGATCATGGAAGGGGAAAAGCCGATCACGATTGGCCGACTGTCCGAAAATGACATCCAGTTGGATGCACCCGATGTCTCTCGTCATCACGCAACAATCACGAAACTCGGGCAAGCTTACATCCTGCGCGATCGGGATAGTCGAAACGGGACATTCGTCAACGAGCAGCTCATTACAATGACGGAATTGCACGACGGTGACCTGATCCGCATTGGCAATTTCCTGCTGACTTTCCAGGATGGACAAGTCACGCCATACCAGAGCAACGGCATGCGCATGGATGTCAGCAACCTGTCGAAGGAGGTTAGCACTCGCAATGGCAAACGTCGCATTCTGGATAACATCAATCTGTCGGTGCTGCCACGCGAGTTTGTGGCCATCGTCGGCGGGAGTGGAGCGGGCAAGACCACCCTGCTGAATGCGTTGGTCGGCATCCGTCCGGGCGATGGGCAGGTGCAACTCAACGGCCAGGATTTCTACAAGGAATACGAGCACTTCCGGGCGCAGCTTGGTTACGTGCCGCAAAACGATATCCTGCACACCAGTCTGACAGTCGAGAAGGCGCTCGATTACGCCGCCCGCCTGCGCCTGCCAGCTAGCATCAACGCCAATGAGCGGGTGCGCCGCATCGCCGCGGTACTGGAAACGGTCTCGATGAACGCCGAAACGATCCGCAAGACTCGCATCAGCGATCTCTCGGGTGGACAGCGCAAACGGGTCAGCATCGCCGCCGAACTGCTGGCTGACCCCAAGCTGATCTACCTGGACGAAGCGACATCCGGTCTCGACCCGGGCCTGGAAAAGAAGATGATGCACACCCTGCGTCGCATGGCCGACGAAGGCCGCACGGTGCTGCTCATCACGCACGCCACGGATAATATCGTCCAGACCGACCACGTGGCTTTCATCTCGCAGGGGCGGCTGGTCTTCTTCGGCCCCTCGCAGGAAGCGCTGGATTTCTTCGAAGTGGAAGATTTTGCCGACATCTACGAAAAGATCGAACGCAGCGGCGAGGCTTGGCGGCAGGTTTTCGAGCACGACAAGCCCAAAGCTTTCCAGAACTATGTGCAGGCTCGCAAGGCCAATGCGCTGGCAATGCCCAAGCGGGAACTGCCCAAAATCAAATTTGGACTGGGAGACTTGATCCGTCAGTTCATCGTACTGATCCAACGTTCGATCTCCGTGCTGTTCAGCGACCCAATCACGCTGGCGTTGATGCTACTCCTGCTCCCGCTGACGGGCACGCTGCAACTCATCATCGGCTCCAAAGAAATCCTGACGGGCAATCTGTCCATCCTGGCTGACCCCGTGGCCGCCGCCAAGACACTGGTCGAAAACTATGCGCCTTTCGCCCGTACCAACACTTTTGTCTTCGTTATGGGTTTGGAGGCTGTGCTAACCGGTTTGTTTGTGCCATCCAACGATCTAGTCAAAGAGCGTTCCATTTACCTACGGGAGCGCATGGTCAACCTGAAGGTGCTGCCCTACCTGCTCAGCAAGGCCGCCATCTACAGCATCTTCGTCGTTATCCAGGTGGTACTCTACCTGCTGATTCTCTCACTCGGCGTCAATTTCCCCGCTCATGGTCTGTATTTCAATGGCACGCTGGAGCTTTTCATCACGCTCTTCCTGACCATGATGGCCGGCATCACCTTCGGCTTCATCATCTCCGCCGTCAGCCGTAACACCGAAATGGCCATCTACATTCTGACCATGATGCTCTTCTTCCAGTTCTTCTTCGCTGGCACCGTCTTCGACTTGCGGGGCAACGCCTTCGAACCGATGTCCTACTTCACCACCACCCGCTGGTCGCTCACGGCGTTGGGCGTCACCATCGACATGCCCAAAATCGTCGCGTCCACCATCCTGTGCAGTGACGTGCCTGAAAATCCGCTCGATCCCAACAGTGCCACGAAGACCGTTTGCCAGAATTATTCAGATGCTAAAGACGACCTGATGCTGGACTATAGCGATGCTATGCTCTTGAAATCGTGGGGCGTATTAGCAGGGATGTCGGTTTTGTTTTTGATTATGACAGGGGTTTTACTTGAGAGAACGAAAGCCGATTGAGACAGGATGATTCACCACAGAGACACTGAGACACGGAGTTTTTTATTTTTTCTCTGTGACTCCGTGTCTTCGTGGTTCAAATTATGCCTATCCGGTTCTAATCGGACTTTTGGCTTGCGCTTTCCAAAATGGTCTTAACCTCGCCGATGATTTTTCCCGCCAACTCCGCATCCATGTCGGTATCCAGATAAATAAAGTCCCACCAGACCTGATCGTTGAACAGCCGTGCCTGGGAGGCTATTTCTGGCCCCAAGTCGAAGCCTGAAACAAAGCCATGTAGTCCAACGACTTTGATATCCCCATATTGCGACTTCAACGGGACAAGTCCGCTATAGTTCAATGCTGTCGAGCCCATACGCATCGATTTGAGCGCGATGAACATTTTCATCAAAGGTTCACTCATCAACGATGCGCTGTATTTGTCGCCCTGCTTGAGCGCACGATAGATCTTGGCGTGCAATTCTGGGGCCAATTCCCAAAAATCCTTTTCCCCGGAAACGTCCACTGTAAAACGCATCATGGAAATATAGTTGGCAAGCTGCTCCGCTCCCGTGGGCGGCTCGGTGTAGGGACGTAAATCGGCAAAGGAAAAGGTTTGCATCGGAAGAGCTTGTCCGCCATACAGGTGGCGGTTTGTCCCCAACACCAGCGCCGCATTCAGTAGACTGTTGAGCGTGACACCTTGCTTGCGTCCCTGGCGGGAAAGCGAGTCGACCAATTCTTCGGGCAGAACGAGTGTGGCGATATGACCTTGTCCGCCCAGGCGAACAGGCGGTGTGCGCTTGCCACGTGTGCGCCACATGAAGCGCAGCATGTCACTCGTCTGCGCCAGGGCATAATGCCCTAAGTTGAAGACTCGCCGTAGTCCCTGGTAAGGGGGCGGGAAACGTTCTTCCAAAGCGGGAGCAGGCTCGAGCGCGGGAAGAACCGCCGCACCGTCAGAACAGAAACGTAACAACTCATCCAGCAAATTCATCCCCGAGGCCGCGTCGATGATGCAATGGTGGACGTTTAACACCAAATCCCCGTACCCGTTTTTGTAAATGTAGGTTGCCCGGAACAGTGGTCCGGTGGCATGGTCATAGCGGAAAGCCATCTCCTGCTCGGCGATCTTGCGCCATTGGTCGGGTCCGGTACGTTCGATGGTTGTAAATGGAAACTCGAGAGAAGGCAATGTTTCAAATCCCCCGTCCACGATGCGCGCCCGCAAGAATGGTTGTCGCTTTTGCGATTTTTCCAGCGCCGCCTTGACCACATCCGGCGAAGGCGCATTCTCCAACCGCAACACACTAACCACAATAAAGGGGGCATGCTGATTCGTGATCAGCATCGCCCGTTCGAAAATTCCAAGTTTACGGAGCATAAGTCCTCTAAATAGGTATCAATAGCCTTGGACAAAATTACAGGACGATAACGGGAAAATGCAAGAGAAGCCATATCTCAAGCTCATTGTAATCCTCCGAAGGGCTATCATAAGCGATGTTGGTAAGACTTCCGTGGCAATCTGGAAAATTTTGAATATTCACAGTATCAAAGGTGAACTTCGGATGGTCAATATAGACCTTTGCATCTGGAATATTAATTTCGGTACGCTTTCATTATTTGGTAAAATCAGGCAAGGATGAGATTTGGATTTTTTAACCCGTTATGGTCTAAATCTCGAACATTCCCAGAATTTCGCTCGGTAACCCTTTATCCATAAAATATCTTGAAATGTCAGTACCAATCCCTTCGACAAAAGCCCTCCGAAGATTAAATTCCAGCTTGGAAGTTCAGCTTGCGCCGGAAAAACCTTATTTCGACGATCCGGATATCCCCGTCTACGAGACGAATTCCATCCGAATCGGCCTGTTCCGCTGCCACCCCGATCACCCCTTGTTCGAAGACTCAGGTCCGATCGATGGCAACTTGCTGGTCTTCCCGCGCACCAGCGTGTACATCCAACACGCCGGGGGTGAGCCAATCGTGGCTGGCCCGAACGTGGTCATGTTTTATAACCGGGGACAGGCGTACCGGCGCTACAAGATATCCGAACGCGGCGATCATTGCGAGTGGTTTGCGTTCGATGGTCGGGTGATTGTCGAGGCGTTGCGCCCCTTTGATCCGAAAATCGAAGCACATGCCGAGCGGCCCTTCGGCTTGACCCACGGGCTAAGCGACACAACCTGTTATCTGCTGCAGCGCAAAGTCGTCGAGCACCTGCTTAGCGACATACAGCCGGACGAGCTCTTCGTCGAGGAGACGATGCTCTGGATCCTGGAGCGGACAATAGAACGGGCTTACAGGAGACCACGGCAATCACGGAAAGACCACTCGGACCAACGCGAGCGAGTCCGCGCCGTGCAAGCCGCGCTCACCGCACGCTTCCAGGAACATCTCAGCCTTGAAAAATTGGCTCACGAATTCGATTATTCGTCTTACTACCTTTGCCGCATCTTTCGCCAGCATACTGGCTTGACCATCCACCAATACCTGACCCAGGTACGTCTGCGAACGGCGCTGGAATGGATGGCCGACCATGAATGCAACCTGGCGGATTTGGCGTTTCGTCTGGGCTTTTCGAGCCAGAGCCATTTCACGTTGGCCTTCCGCAAGGCGTTTGGCGCACCACCCACGCAAATCAACGGCGTGCTGTCCCCCCCTTCCCAAAGAAATTAAGCAAGAATTTGATAGACTGACTATCAACCGTCTTGGTATCCTCCGCACCCAACCTGGGATGTTACATGGTTGGGTGTTGATTACCGTATTATGAATGGAGGATAAAATGAAAATGAACCTGATGAAATGGCTGGCAAGTCTGGGATTGTTGGTAGCGCTGTTCGGGGCCTTACCGGAGGCGGCCGCCGCTCCCCCTACTCCCGATAGTCCCTTCGTCGAACCGGAAGTGCAGGTGCTGCACACCTTTACAGGGGAAAATATCGGCGACCAATTCGGTTGGGTCTCGGAGAACCTGGGCGATCTCAATGGAGATGGCGTCAACGACTTCATTATCTCGGCAAACTTAAATTCGGACAACGGGCATCTGGCTGGAAAGGCATATGTCTATTCCGGTAAGGATTTTCAGTTGTTGAATACCGTCATGGGGAACCCCGGAGAACGCTTCGGTTACAGCGTTGCCAAAGGCGGGGATATCAACGCGGACGGCACCCCGGATTACCTGGTGAGCGGCAGAGGACGCGTGGTAGCTTACTCCGGGAAAACGCATGAAGTAATCCATGAGTGGAGTGAACCGGGAATCTTCTTTGGGGCTGACGTGGATGGCGCCGGAGATGTGAACGGCGATGGATATGATGATGTTCTGGTCGGCGCTCCGCGTGCCAGCTTTACCTTCCCACTTGCCGGACGCGTGTACCTCTTTTCCGGGAAGGACGGTACAGAAATATGGAAGCAGGATGGTCTGGGCAAAGATGATTTTCTCGGCTATGGGGTCGGCAAGGTTGGCCTCCTGAATTCCGATGGGGCTCCTGAGGTGGCGGCCTCCGCTTACCAAGCCGGGAAGAACGATGAAGGCAGAGTCTATGTCTATTCGGGATCAGATGGTTCCAGTTATCTGACTTTGACACCTTTCTCCAAGGGCACCGCACAGGTCTTCGGCGTATTCTTTACGCAAGGTGCGGGCGATATCAATGGTGACGGGGTTCCGGATATTTACGTGGGAGACTACAACGACAAACGCGGCGGCGGAGAAGGGACCGGGAGAGCTTATGTTTTCTCGGGCGTGGATGGGTCGCAGATATACGTGTTCAACGCCGAGAACCCGGAGGACGGTTTTGGTCCGGGACGCGGCGCAGGAGATGTCAACGGAGACGGCTACGGTGATTTGATCATCGGGGCTTACACCAACGAGTCGAGCGGCGCACGCAAAGCTGGCAAGGGCTATCTCTATTCCGGGAAAGATGGCTCGCTGCTGCGCACCATGACCAGCCAGGTGCGTGATGATTTTGTCGGCGTGGATGCCATCGCCTTGGGAGATGTGAATAACGACGGCCTGACCGACTACCTGCTCACCGGTGTCGATTTCAACGGGACCCACCTGGATCACAGTTATGTGATCGCCGGGATACCTTAAAGTTTAAACTCAGTAAATAACAAAAGTTGAAAGAGTACCCGAAAAAAGGGGTGGGGCGTACGCCCCACCCCTTTTTTCGGGTTTTCCTCTATTCCTCGCGTAGTGCTTCCGCGGCCTGTAAGCGGCCTAATCGCCAAGCAGGATAAAGCGCAGCTAACAAAGCGGCGCCAACCGCCAGCAGAAAGGCTTGCACAAAGGGCGCATGGGACGGTCTGCATTTGCAGGGTCCAGCCAAAGGAACGGCGGTTGATGATGAAGATCAGGATCCAGGCCAAAATGTAACCAGTGGGGAGCGCCAACAACCCGGCAGAAGCGCCCAACAATCCGGTCTCCCAAAAGGTCAGGCGGCGCACTTCGGCGATGGTCAACCCGAGGGCACGCAGGATGCCCATTTCACGCGCCCCTTCCAGTTGCAAGGCCAGCAGGGAGCTGAGCACGCCTATAAACGCCACCAAGGTCGTAATGAACTGCATGGCAGCTGTGATGGCAAAGGTGCGGTCGAACACGGCCAGCGCGTCCTTGCGCAATGCACCGCTCGGATTGACCTGTATTTGGGGGAAACCGGCCAAGCGGGTGCGCAGGTCCGCGGTGACGGTATCGATATCAGCGCCCGGAGTCAGGATCAGTGCCAGGCCGTTCAAGCGCTCATCGTGCCAAAACTGGCGATAAACGTCCAGGCTCATGCGAACCGTTCCGCGCATGGAGGCGTAATCCGCATAGATGCCCGCGATGGGAAACGACCGCCAACCACCTGGGGTCAGTAGAGCCAGCGACCCACCGGGAGCAGAAATCCCCAGCCGGTTTGCAAGCGGCTCCGAGAGCAGGATGGCGCCATCCTTTACCATTTGCCAGGCGTGTCCCGGACCACCTTGCGCGGCGATAAACAGGCGCGGGATTCATAGGCGGGTTCGGTGTGACGGCCACCAAATCCAGCGGACCGTCTTTTCGATTCGACAGTGACGACGCGCATCGCGAGGCTGGACTGCACTCGGGTTGCTCCCGCGCGATGGCGATGGCCTGAGGGTCGAGGGGCATATCGGTGAGCGGTGCGCTCAAATCCTGCGTGGAAATGTAGACATCCCCGCGCATGGTTTCCTGCAGCCAGATCGTCACTGTAGTGCGGAAACTGGCGATCATCACCTGCACGCCAATCGTGACCGAGACGGCGATCATGAGCGCCGCAACCGCCACAGCGGTACGGCTCTGAGAGCGGATGACGTTGCGTGGGGCTAGGCGACCAAGCAGCCCAAATCCTTTGCCGAGCGGTTCGGTCAGCAGGCGCATGAGGCTAACGGTTACCAGCGGGGTGAGCATCGCCAGCCCGATGATCACTGCAAATGTGCCCGCGAAACTGACGACCAGGTTTCGTGTGGAAATCGCGAGAATAAGAGCTCCGAGGAGCGTGATAAAAACGCCCAGACCCGCAGCCACCTTGACTGCCGACTTCGCTTTGCTCTCCAGGCTGGCACGCGAAAGTGCCTGGCGTGGCGTAACAGAGGCGGCTTCCCAGGCGGGTGGAATAGCCGCCAGCACGCAAGCAAGAAACCCCGCCAGTCCACCTTTGAGCAGGCTGGAGGCAGGAATTTGAATTCCACGCACGCTGACGACAAAGAAAAGGTCGTTGACGGTTCGAGTCACCATACGCACTGCGCCTTGGCCGAGCAAAACGCCCAGTCCTAACCCCAATCCGGAACCCAGCAGGCCGATGATCGCGGCCTCGCCCAGCACCATGCCAAAGATCTGGGTACGCGTGTATCCGATGCTTCGCAAGGTCCCAAATAGGGCGCGTCTTTGGACGACAGAGAAGGTCATCGTGTTGTAAATGAGAAAGATGCCTACGATCAGGGCCAACAGGCTGAGAGCGGTCAAGTCGATTTGGAAAGCAGCCGTCATTTCGGTCACTTGGCTGTTGCGCCTCTCAGAGGTGACCAACAGCGTGCCGGCCGGAAGGGCGGCAGAAAGCGCCCCCTCGTCAAAGTTCTCGGGCAGGATCAGATCGATTTGAGTCAGCTTGCCCTCCATGCCGGTCAGGCTTTGGGCGGTGGAAATGTCGGTCAGGATCAGGGTATCCAGCGCGCGGCGGGAGAAGTCATCGGAAGGTTCGAGCAAACCGGTCAGGTAGACGTGTCGCGTCTCGCCGTTGATGAAAAGCGTCAGGCGGCACGCATCTTCCAGTTCAGCTGGCAGGCAGGGTTGCAGTCCGTAGCGTTCGGCAGTCGGGGCAGAGAGCAGGATCGAGCCGGGCACTGTCAGCAGCGAGACGACCGTCTGCAGGTCCGTGCCCTGTCCTGTGCTCAAGTAATCGCGAAAAGGCGCTTCGGCCAACGGATCGATGCCGAGCAGGGTGAAGGGTACTTTGCCCAGTTGCGGACTGATGGCATAAGCCATGACCAGCGGTGCGCTCTCTAACGTTTCCCGCCATTGCGGGTCGGTTTGCAAGTGGACGTACAGGGATTCGTCCACACCCTGGTCACCGGCAACGATCATGTGGGTTGCGCGTCCGGCCACGGCGCTGGTGCTCAGGTCGAAGGCGCGGCCTGCGCTGGCATTGGCAAGGTCGATGCTGACCATGACCGCCACACCTAGGGCAATACCAAACACCATAATAGCAAATTGAAGGGGATGCCGAAGCAGGGATCGCAGCGAGAGCATGATCAGCGCTCCGCGACCAATTGACCGTGCGAAAGTCGCAGGATGCGGTCCGCGTGCGAGGCGGCTTCCCGGCTATGGGTGGCCATCAACAGGGTGCCGTTTTGTTCACGCGCCAGGCGGGTCAACAGGGATATGACCTGCGCCCCAGTCTCTTCGTCTAAATTTCCGGTGGGCTCATCCGCCAGGATCAGGAGTGGCTCATGGACCAAGGCGCGCGCCAGCGCCACACGTTGTTGTTCGCCACCGGAGAGCTTTTCGGGGAAGGTATCCCAACGGTCGAGCAGGCCGACAGCTTCCAATAGGCTTTGCGCCTTTTCGCGGGCCAGCGGGCGCGGAACGTGATTGAGTTCCAGCGGCAGGCTGACGTTTTCGCCGACGGTCAGGGTGGGAATCAGGTTGAAGAATTGGAAGACGAAACCAATACGGGCGCGCCGGAAGAGAGTGCGCTCGCGATCAGGCAGGGCGGTCAGGTCTTGACCGTCCACCCAGATTTGCCCGCTGTCGGGCGCGTCGATGCCGCTGATCAGGTTGAGCAAGGTGCTTTTGCCACTGCCGCTCTTCCCCAAAATGGCAGTGATCTCACCGGGTTGGAACTCGGCATCGGCCTTCTGCAAGACGACCCGGCGCAGGTCGCCTTCGTAATAGGACTTGGTCAGGTTATGGAAACGGAGAAAGGCACTCATAGGGTAATTGTATTCTGAGTGTATTAAAAGAATATATGTCTGGGGCAACTGCCTTTTGCTCAAGCCGCCGTGCCCCTTCGGGGTACGCCACCGAGAGCAGACTTATCTGCCTATGAAAACGTTCCGAAGGCGTTGTCCTACCGAAGGACGTCGGGACGATGTGAGTGTGTCGAAGGGTTCATTCTCGCCCAGGCCTCCTTCTGAAAGAAATCTTTGGAGCAGATGCATTCAAATGTTATAGTTCATCACGCTCGCCTGGGGGGTGAACTCCCAGGCTATATATGCGAAGCCCGCTACGCGGGCTAAAACCTCGCCGGGGACAAGCCCCGTATGGGGCTTTGTAGGAATAGCCGGGGAACTCAGTCCCCGGCGGACATAGGATATGATTTTACAGAATTTGAATGCTCCCTTCGGGATGTCCTTAGCCAGCCACTGCCTGACGTATAATCTTGAAATGCGCTTTTCTCGTTCACGTTGCTGGCGACCTTTGTTGGTTTCCCTGATCCTTTTGCTGGCTGCCTGCTCCCCGACATCCGCTCCATCTGCCGCAGCACAACCGCCAGACCTGGCGGGCATCACCAAGGACATTCCGGCTGGTTTCGCCGTAGCGGATGGATCGCGCCCGCTGACCTTCCCGCAGGACTTTGGCGCTCATCCGGATTTCCGCACCGAATGGTGGTATTACACCGGCAACCTGGACACGCCGGACGGGCGGCACTTTGGCTTCGAGTTGACGGTTTTCCGCGTGGGGTTGCTGCCGCCGACGGTCAAACTCCCGACCGATTCGGGCTGGTACAACCGCAGCCTGTACTTTGCTCATTTTGCGGTCAGCGACATTGCTGAGAATCATTTTTACGCCTACGAGCGGTACTCTCGCCCTGGGCCTGCACCCGGATTAGCGGGCGCGCAGGCTGACCCATTCCACGTCTGGCTGGAGGATTGGAGCATCACGGAGCAAACATCCGGTGTTTATCACCTGCAGGTCGCGCAAGAAGGAATTTCTCTTGATCTAACCCTGAACGATGAAATGGGAGTCGTTTTGCAAGGCGACAACGGCTACAGTCGCAAAGGGCAAAATGCCAGCAATGCCTCTTATTACTTCAGCCAGCCACGCCTGCGCGCCGATGGAACTTTGCAAGTGGCAGGCGTCCGTTACCCGGTCAGTGGACTGGCATGGCATGACCACGAATTCGGGAGTGGCGCATTGGATGAAACTCAAATTGGCTGGGATTGGTTCTCGCTACAATTCGAAGATGGCTCGGCGTTGATGCTTTTCCAAATACGCCAGCGCGATAGGAGCATTTCGGCTGCCTCCAGCGGAACGGTCATCCCCGCGAACGGAAATCCCCAGCCGGTGCAAAAAACTGATTTCGAGATTTCTGTTCTGAACACCTGGCGTAGTCCGCACACGCAAGGCCTGTATCCGGCCTCCTGGGAAATCCACCTGAACGAACCCAATTGTGCCTTAAAAGTGGATCCCTGGATGGCGGACCAGGAAGTGAACTTCCCGTCCGTGACGTATTGGGAGGGGGCTGTCCATTTCGAAGGCACGTGTCACGGCGCTTCCGTCCGCGGGAATGGGTATGTTGAACTTACCGGTTATGTCGGGAAGTTGCCGTTGCGGTAGGGTAGTGGCCCTGCCGTGGATTTTAATCCCGCACGTCACCCAGGGATCGATGGGCGTTAAGTCGTCATACATCAATAGGGCCCAATTTCTACACAATACGGAAATGCCGTCCAGGTTGCATAAATCTCGCGATGGGTTGTGATGTATACTCGATTTTATGGACGAACCACTGTTGCAAACCAAGCTTTATATTCCGACTATTCGCCCGGATTCCGGCGTTGAGCCCAATGTCAACCTCGTCCCTCTTCCACGTCTTATTGATCGCCTCAATGAAGGTTTACTCAGCAAGTTGACCCTCGTTTGCGCCCCGGCTGGATTCGGCAAGACCACTCTGGTCAGCAATTGGCTGGAACAAGTTAATCTCTCCGTCGCATGGCTCTCGCTCGATGAAGAGGACAATGAAATCGCCCGTTTTTGGACCTACTTTATTGCCGCATTGCAGACGGTCCACCCGGAAGTGGGCACAGAAGTGTTAGCTCTGCTGCAATCCTCTCCTCTACCATCCAGTCATACGCTGCTCACGTACCTAATCAACGATCTGACCGCGATCCCGGAAGGGCTTATCCTGGTGTTGGACGATTACCACACCATCGAAACGAAAGCCATCGACCAGGCCCTGGACTTTTTCATCGACCATCTCCCGCCACACATACATCTTGTGATGACCAGCCGAGTAGACCCGAACCTGTCTCTTTCACGGCTTCGCGCCAACAGACAACTGAATGAACTGCGCAGTGCTGATCTGCGCTTTACCCAGACCGAAAGCGCCCAGTTTTTAACACAAATGACCAGTCTGAGCTTGACTGCAGCGGAGGTTGAGGCGCTCGACCGGCGCACCGAAGGCTGGATTGCCGGTTTGCAGATGGCTGCTCTCTCATTGCGGCAGCAAGAGGCGACAGCCATTGCACAGTTCATTGAAGATTTTAGTGGTAGTCAGCGCTACATTATGGACTACCTGGTGGACGAGGTATTGCAAAGACAACCTGTCGAGGTGCAAACTTTTCTACTGTATACATCCATACTTGACCGGCTGTGTGCCTCATTATGTGATGCGGTCGTTGGAATGTCTGAAAATGCAAACATTGGAACGCCCAAGCAGTCGGATGAAATCCTGGAATATTTAGAACATGCCAACCTTTTCATCAATCCCCTAGACAATCAACGTCAGTGGTACCGTTATCATCATCTCTTTGCCGACCTGTTGCGCCACCGGCTCCAGCAGACCTATTCGGATCAAGTAGCTGGATTGCACCTGAGTGCCAGCCAATGGTACGAACAGGCCGGCTTCATCGGTCCAGCAGTACGGCATGCGCTGGCAGCCCAGGCTTTTGACAGGGTCGCCAATTTAGTGGAGCAGGTCGCTCCAGCGATGATCCAACGCAGTGAATTAGCCATGCTGCACAACTGGCTAGAAACCCTACCGGAAGATGAGGTGCAGGCTCGACCGCTGTTAGCGCTATATTATTGTCGACTCTTCTATGTTAGCGGGCAAATTGAGCAGGTGGCAGCCCGCCTGGAAGCCGTCGAGGCGATGCTGGCAACAAATGAAGCCAAGCGAACCCCTGAAGTTCGAGCTCACATTGCCGCCTTGCGATCTTTCATGGCGAGGGAAACAGGCGATTTGGACGCAACGATCACCTTATCCCGGCAAGCTTTGGCCGATCTGCCTGAACGAGACCCGCTGTTATGAGCTATGGCCGCCGTTAAATCTGGCCATAGCTTACTATATAAAGGGAGAGTTTGATTTAGCCTCCCAATTGCTTACGGAAGCCATCACCAGAGGCCAAACAGCTCAACTTACGACAAGCATCTTGTCGGCCATTTTCGTAAAAACACAGCTGCTTTACGCTCAGGGTGCCCTGCAACAGGCGCTGCAGCTTTGCCAGGAAGGGCTGGAGATAGTTGTCCGGCGTGGCTGGCAGGATTTGCCGGCGACCGGTTTTCTGTATGTCGCTTACGGCGATTTGCTGCGCGAGCGAAATGAGCTGAGCAAAGCGGCGGAATACCTGGACAGAGGCATCGAACTGGGGCAGGCAGGGGATCATCCCCATATCTTGATCAGTGGCCATGTCTGGCTGGCCCGGCTGCGCCAGACCCAGGGAGATGTGACCGGTAGCCAGGAAGCCATTCGCGCGGCCCTTCAGGTTGTCCGACAAAAACAGGTGGGGCGTTATTGGCCGCTGCCCCCGGCTGCTAGTTACCAAGCCCAGCTGTGGATTGCCCAAGGGAACCTGGCCGCAGCAAACCGTTGGGCACAGGCCAGTAACTTGAACCCGGCGGAACCCTCGGTCACTTATCTTGACGAAGTCGATAATTTGACGCTGGCTCGTTTACTCATCGCCCAAGGCGAGCTTGAAACTGCAGAGGCTTTGCTGCTGAAACTGCACCAAGGGGCTACATCAGGTGAACGTAATGGCAGACTGATCGAGACCTTGATCCTGCAAGCCCTCACCTTTGCCGCCCAAAAACGCAATGAGGAGGCCCTGTCTGCGTTGGGGCAGGCCCTCAGACTGGCTGAACCGGAAGGGTTTGTGCGAATTTTTCTAGATGAAGATCCACCAATGGGTAGGCTGTTGCGCCAAGCAGTAGCCCAGGATATTCACGCCTCCTATGCCCTGGGCTTGCTGAGTGCCTTGGGTGAAGCCGTGACTGTCCGACAACCCCTGATCGACCCCTTGAGCGAGCGCGAGTTAGAAGTCTTGCGGTTGGTGGCGGCCGGTTATACCAATAAAGAGGTTGCACATGAGCTGGTAGTGGCGATCAGCACCGTTAAGAGGCACATCAGCAACATCTATCGCAAACTCGAGACCGGGAACCGGACCCAGGCCGTGGCTAAAGCCCGAGAACTCGGGCTCTTATAAGCCAGAAGTCCTCCGGTCAGCCAAGGCATCCAACGCAAAGATGGATGCCTTTTTGTTTATAGATTCCCCCCTCGTTACACCCCCAAATACATCTTTTGACTGTTTCCAGTTGTCTACGTCTTTGATAGACTGCCATCAAGTTAACAATATCTGCAAATCTTTTCTAAAGATGAAGCCGACAAGGCACGCGCTTGGGTGTCTGAGAGCGTATAGCATTGCCTATGCGTGACGCATAGGCACGTTGATGGTGAGATCTTTCAACACACCTATGATCCCACTCAACTGGCCGGACTGGACATGCAATTCGGGTTCTTTAATAGTATTGAAGCATCAGGAACGAATTTATGACGAATGAATACCATCCAAACCAGAGTTCTGACCAAGCTGGCATCTATCAAATTGTCATCCAGGGTCATTTAAGTGACCAATGGTCGAATTGGTTTGACGGCTTTACGATCACGCTGGATCCACATGAAAAGGCCATCCTGGTCGGGCCGGTCACAGATCAGGCGGCTTTACACGGACTGTTGAAAAAGATCCGCGATTTAGGGATACCACTCATTTCTGTCAACCGCCTTGATCCTGATGAGAAAGCTACAAGTCGACAAACATTTCAATAATAACAAATCACACCTTTCCACTCTTATTTGGTTGTGATATCTTCCCTGACTGGGAGATGAGGAGTTAAAAAATGAAAAAAGCAAAAGTATTGGTCGCCGGAGCGACTGGGTATTTAGGCAAGTATGTGATCGAAGCGCTTCATCGCGATGGATATCGTATTCGCGCATTGGTTAGGGGTGCAGAGAGACTCGGTGAAGTGAAAGCGCTCTGTGATGAGATCGTCGTCGCAGAAGCTACCAAGCCCGAGACTCTCACAGAGCTCATCGGGGACGCCACAGTTGTGTTTAGCTCTCTTGGCAAGCACGATTTCAAGCGCAAGCCGACTTTGTTAGAAGTGGATTATCAGGCTAATATGAATATTCTGCAATGTGCGATCGAGGCCAAGGTGGAACACTTTGTCTTTATTTCCGCGCTCCACAGCGAGCTGTTGAAGTCGAAGGGGGTGAGGCTTTCCCAAGCTCGCGAGCGCGTGGTAGAAGCCCTTCAGGCTTCCGGATTAAATTGGACGGTCCTACGGCCCACAGGTTTCTTCAATGATATGGCCGACTTCTTTAATATGGCGATCAAAGGTACCGGATGGGTTGCCGGAAGCGGATACTCGCGGATGAATCCTATCCACGGCTTGGATCTGGCCGACAAGGTAGTACAGTGCATAGCTGACCCTGATGCAAGGAACAAGGCTTATAACGTGGGCGGCCCTGATGTGCTTACTCAGCGAGAGATGTATGGAATTGCCTTCGGCGTGCTTAAAAAAGAGATGAAAGTGCGTCGCATCCCTCTCTGGATGTTGCTGCCTATGTCTAAGTTGCTCGGGCTTTTCGTTCCGATGGCAGGAGATGCCTTTCACTACCTTTATTATCTTGTCAAATGGGAAGGTTTGGCTCCAGCCTGTGGCACGCATCATTTAAAGAACTATTACCAGGAACTCGCCCAGACGATAAATACGCGAGTCACCAGAGAGAGAAGCCCGGGCGCTCTGGGAAAGTAACCAGCTCACGGATTCCCGGGCGACTGTCCTCATGTGGTTTCCTTCCAAATCCGGTCAATATCGCCGGTAGGCTGGATGGAATACTGCATCGATAAAAGGGATGGCAGATAATGACCCTGAAAAGATTTGCCTCGATCCGACCACACGCGTGGTGTGTCCTAAAAGTCGTCCCTTCGACTTTCCACTTCGACAGAGCTCAGTGCAGCGGCTCAGGGCAGGCTTTGCTTGCTGGTGGAAGGGTTTCCTCCAACTCCCCCCAAATGTCAGAAATCGTGACATTTAGGGGGAGAGTCAAGTTGGGTATGGACAGGGCCTGGAAATGCGGCGAAATCGAACGTGTCCGCGGGGCATACTCAGTTAGCCCGCTTTTACATCTTGCTTAAGAGCCAGGCATGGGCGTCGGGAACGCGGTGTGCCGAGAGAGTAAGATGACCTTCTTCAGGCATGAGACGAGCATCGACATTGGGTATATTGCTGGCCAGCCATTTTCCATGAGAGGATGGCACCATCTTATCCTGTTTGCCTTGCATGAGCATGACAGGAATCCGAATTTGGCTTAAATCAAAGCCCCATTCTTGGACAAATGCAAGGTCATCATCAATCCATCCATCTCTTCTTTCGTGGATACCTTCGCGGATGTTGTCA
The DNA here is from genome assembly GCA_963785535.1 of uncultured Chloroflexia bacterium. Classification (GTDB taxonomy): domain Bacteria; phylum Chloroflexota; class Anaerolineae; order Anaerolineales; family Villigracilaceae; genus JAABUE01. Next base: position 181,696 of record CAWAVQ010000026.1, read on the forward strand.
ATCAGATAGCCAGCGAGGTCTTCTGTAAGCGCTGCTGCGTCAACAGTGCTTAGAAGTGAACGAAACGCTTGGACGATAGTTGTGGGTTTCGAATTTAACATTTCAAGTGCTGCTGCTTCTATGAATTGTTCCAATGCTTGTCGACCTTCAAGCGCCGCACTAAACTCTGTAATGTTATCCTCCCCCATGCCAGCAAGCCAATCCAATCCGTCAGCCTGATATGGCGCTGGCGAGGCAAGAGCTGCCGCTGCCACGACTAGATTAGGTAGTAAAGCCGCACAAGCCAGAGCATGCGGACCTCCTCCCGATATTCCCCAAACTGATAGTTGGCTCAAACTCAGTTCCTTCGCAATAGTAACAACATCATCGGCGGCACTTGCTACTGTACGTCCAGGTTGAGGGGTCGAACCTCCATAGCCAGGACGTTCATAACTGATCAAGTAAATTCCATGCTCTTCTGCGTCTTTGACCCAGGGGTGGTAAAGAAGTCGTGAGCCTGGCGTTCCGTTGTGAACAAGAATAGGTGTTCCGTCGAGTAATCCTGCTTCGATGATACGAAGATTGCGTCCATCTGCTGTGGAAATAGTGCGACTCCTGGTATCCATGGAATTTCTCCTGATTATTGTAGAGTGACCCAACTAGTGCGTCCGAGGAAGATTTTCTGGATATGAACATAGTATAAAATCTGACCCTTAAAATCGGTATCATTCATACTATACAATTTTCGCGAACTAAAATCAAATGCTAGTTTGAGAAGAAAACGGGCAGAGGGGAGAACCCCCATCCCGTCCTTCCCCCCACAAGGGGGAAGGAGAAAGCCTGCACGCGTGCGGGACGCTGTGCTGGGCCGTGTCTCAAGGCTTGCTCAAAAGTGGGTCTGTTTTTTCAAGAATGTCTTTCACCCTTGGAATTTGTTCGTAGCCTTGCATAAAAGCGGACCACCCAGAACTATTTTCTTCTTCAAGCATCCATACACTAAAACCCGGCGGCGGAGAGTTGCAATCCACGTATGGTCCACTAATAATACCAAAGCCTCCTAACGTATCTCTGAAAGAGCACAAGGCATCACCGTAGCCGATAAGAACAATCGGGTAAAACCTTTGCGGTTTTTGATTTAACCAGTCTTTCTCTACGAGACCTACTGCGTTGATGTCAATCCAGAGGGCTGTTCTACTTTTGGCAAGCTTTTTGAACTCATTGAAAGAACTTGTAACAATGACTTCGGAATGCGCTTGTAAATCTTCCTTGGAAAGCTGACCATTTTCTTGAGCAAGATAAATAGCTTTATAACTTGCTTCTGAACTACCTGCGGGCGTTGTTGTGCAACTTACAATAAGCATGATCGTCAAAACCAGAACGAGCTGTTTCATGGATTTTACCTGTGTCAAGTCTCGTCTTTTATCTTACCCAAAATCACTTGAATCAGTTATTGCGAGACAGCCAGCCAACAGTGTGCTTTATTCGCTGCGCAAGGCGGCCCAGCAAAGAACCTGCGGGGTAGGTTAGCGGGTGGGGACAAGGCTCGAAAATGCGGGGCGGAGTATTGGGCAGGTTTGCCCACGAACCCTAAACTCTGGAATAGGATTCACCCACAAGACATATTTTGCATTTCAGAAACTCATAAGCAGAGTCAAGACAACAGATTAGTCAGCCTTCGAATTTACCAGAATATGTTTGGATACCGTTTTCTATGGCATCTTGAAAACGACCCGTTTCATACTGGCCCCAAGTACGAACCGAAACCGACTTCATCGACGCTAAGTCAACCACATGAATGCTTTGCAGAACAACTCTTTGATTATCAAACTTATCCAGAGATTTTTCAAGATTATTGGTCTTATTTAATATAGAGTCACCAATCAAAACAATTTGAAGCCCAAGGGAATAGAAAAAGGGTACATAACCTAATTTTCTTCCTAAAGGTATCTTTACGGTTTGAGCAAATTTACCAATTCGGTCATTGCGTTCTGATAGAGAAATTGCTACTATAGCCCGATTAGTATTCCAAGTTTTACGCTTCCACGCTGTCAGTATGGACAAGGTTTGTGAAAATGGCGATAAGCTTATTCTTTCGAAAGAATATGGTTTGAGTTTCTCATCAAGGCACTCGATAAGTTTGCTTTCACTTTCTGAATTCATGCTTATCCTTTCTGACTTGCCCAACTATGAACTTGGTTGACAGTGTCAGACGTAACCGCTTAAACTATACAATCTTTTCAGCCCTAAATCAATTGCTGTTTTGAGAGACAAAAAGGGCAGAGAAAAAAACATACCCGGCACCACCGACTCCGCCACGCTTCGGGTATCAGTCAAGCTGGACGAACGTGCCTTGCGATCCCCCGTGCAAGAGGCGGGAAATCCCAAATATGCGTCAGAAAATGGTTTTTGGTGTTGCAGCATAATCGTCCCGGAGCGGAAACTACAACCTAGCCTGCAGTCCTTTATTTTCCAAATTTTCAGGATATAAAGCTCTTGCGCCAACACCGTATGTTTAGAAGAATTTGGGTCATCACCCAAAAAGAATTCGTCGTACCGTTCTCTACTTACTCAAACAGGAGAAAACCGCTAATGGCAGTATCCATGCCAAACAACTTCAAGCCGCTTGGAAGGAAGATTATCTCCTAAAGGTACTCGCTGCACAAAATTAGATGCGATTTCCCTGAGGGAATAACACTAAAAGCACTTTATCAGCGGTATAATCGAATGTACGCCCTCGTAGCTCAATGGATAGAGTGCCTGACTTCGAATCAGTAGGTTGTGGGTTCGAATCCCGCCGGGGGCGCCTGTTTTAAGGCTAATAATACGCTGCTGAGAATAATAAGTGCTTTATCCAAATTAAAATGGGATTGCTGAAAAAAAGCAATCCCATTTTTTCATCCTGCGATTTGGAATATTAAACTTCAGGAGTTATGCACCATCACTCTCGTCGTCTTTGTCTTTGAGGGGCTCATTAATACGGCCAACACGTCGTTGTGCAAACGACCTGGCAAACGCCACCACAATTAGGAGAAGCGCAATGAAGCCCGACAAAATGAAAACCGAAGGTAACCAAACTGGATGAACAAATGTAGAAACTGATCCAGACCCTTCAGGTGGAAGTGGCGTAGTAATTACTTGTTCCGCTTCAGGCACAACAGCACCTACAATTGAAGACAAGGTCGATCCTCGTCCAGTTGCGATTTGGGTACCATTCGTCACGGCAAAAACGCCAGCCAACTGGTCGGAAAGATTAGGCCCAATAAGAGCATTGCGGGCCATCGGTAAGCCATTATCGGTGTTTCCAGCAATTACCAATATTGCTTTCTCAGGATTGAAAGGAGAAGGCATGAGTTCAAGATACCCTACACTCACCCCAGGTGGAATGCGATAAACCACTTGCAATTGCCTTTCGCTGGCTGTGTCGTCTGAAAAATCGAATGGCGCAGGCAAATCATCGTTGATTTCTTTGAGGAAGGGAAGGTCATCCGGTTTCCCAATTACAACCAATGTATTATTCGCTCGAATCTCTTGCGAGACATTGTCGGAGAAGGCCACTTTCAGGTTGGAAATCAACGGGCTAGCGGTATAACCCAGATAGTACGCTATTTTACCTGCAATATCCCAGCTTTGTGGAGCAACTTTGGGAAGCACCAATACAATATCGCCCAAATCACCGTAACTTAACAAAATATTTTGGAAAAATTTCAGATCGACAGATGGAGAGGGAGCGATAGTATCAGTTGTGTCGGCCGGTAGGTGGAACCTTGATTGATCCACAATTGTCACCCACGGATCAGAAAAGCCTGTTGTATCACAGAACAATTCCGGTTGCAACTCTGCGCTAATTGAGAGTCTGTTTTCGCCATATTTAAGTACGCCTGGCGGGAAGGTGATATGCCGCGTAGTAACAGTTTCTGAACTATCCTTAAACACAACACTCGAAATAATTTGGTCGTTGAGATAAACAGAAAGGGAAGATGCATTAGCATCAACCACTCCTGAATGATAATAAACTAAGTCGAAACTTGCATCTTTGGCTAGAACCTGATTCTTTGTAACAGTAAAAACATAATCCACAGTGCTGGTTCCGATGCCATTCAAGGTTTGAGTTTCATAGCCAAGATCATGTAAAGTAACATCTTCTTTGGATGGAACCGCATTATTAAATAACTTTACATCAGAAACATAGGTAATTGCCGAATTTTTAAACGTTAGGACCGCATTTGAACTGATAGCCTGTCCAGCCTTGGCAACCGCATCTCCAGTAGTACCGCTTACCAACATAATGGCTTTGGTTTTATTCCAAGGCGATATTGCCATCTGGAGAATACCATCATTAACAGAAGCAGGCGGCAGGTCAACAAATTTTCCGTCCACAACGGGGAGCGGGAAATCAACAGATTGGAGCCGATCAAATTGCTCTGGTTTTCCAACAAAAATCAAATGATTGGAGGCCGCATCCATCTCAGTAAGTTGACTGGAACTGATCAGGGGAATTTCGTAATCAGACTGATCAATCATGGAACCAAACCCGACTAGGAGATTCAGGGCAGCTTCCAACTCTTGTGGTTCGGGGTTGTCAGGAACAACAACTATCATGCTATCCTGCAATAATGATCTTTGTCTATAAAAAGGAGATGGTAATTGGGATAGGTCTAAAGCTGGCGAGGAAACCTCAAATGGCAGTTCAAATCTAGATGTGTTTCTAATCGTTACAAGCGAGTGAATGTCGCTATAACAACCAAATTGTGCAGAAAGCCGAATGCGTAATCTATGCCGACCATCATCAAAGGGAGATATAAATGCGGAGGCTGGAATCACAATGCGAACGGATTCGCTACTAATTTCGCTCAGATTATAATTGGCAATCAATACATTATTAAATGTTATGGAGAGCGTACCGGTATAAGTGGATGATTCGGCACCTGAACCACTTAAAAAAAATCAATATCCAAGAATAAAACTGCGCTTGGAACCAATTTCCAGTTAGATGGTAGTGTAAAGAAAATAGTTGTTAAATCATAAGGACTGACTAATTCAGAATCGCCGTAACCCAACTCAGCAAAGCTTACAACAGCTTTGTTCCCCTGTATCTGGAGATCACCTATCGGTACAACGGGCAGTCGATAATCGTGTGCCTTCGCGCCAAAAGAACCGATTTGTAACAATAAAGACAAAAACAAAAAGGTAATAGTCGCCTTTTTCATATTATGAGTTCTCCTTCCAGTATATCCAATAAGTTTAACCAAAGGGACGAACCTTGTATATATTTACCTTCTCGTCGGACTGCCTGGAAATTTCGAGGGCTTGTTCGGCCTGATCTACGATAACATTGAACGGCTCACCGCCCTGGCGATCAGCCAAGCCAATTCTAGGATCAAGCTCAAAATGATATGAATCATCTGGTTCAAGTGAAATTTGCTCATCCAAGGTTTTTTGAATGCGGACCATTCTAAGGCTGGCAGAATGGGCATCTGTAGATGGCAGAAGGAAACTAAACCGTAGTTTGGACCATCTTCCTATAATATCATTTCCTCGCAATTGATTTTTCATGATATCGGTTACTGATCGCATGATGTGATTGATGTATGCTTGAGGCAAGGAATCATAATACTCTTCAACACCATTCAAGTACACAAATCCAAGGGTTTGTACACTTTCTAGATTGTCCGTCATCTCCTGCCGCACCAGCCTTTCGAAATAGGTCCGTGAAAAAGCCAGCAATTCATAGTCAATTTTCTTGCGATCGCTTAACCTATCTAATGAAATAGCTAACATGTCGCGGAAAATCACCAAACCTGCGCCTACTACAACACCAATCAAAAGCGCAAGTCCGGCATTTTGAAGGGGTTGCGGATAATAAGGCTCGGTTGGAACAACTGCTTTGTCAAGAAAATAAATATCAAAGGCAACATATAATTTCTTAATGAAATCAATGCCATGCTGGCCGATACTGTTTGCCAGCGTGGTTGTTATCTGGGGGTCCGGCCCGCGTACGCTGAACAGTATGATATTCGTATCTGGAATAACAGAGACAGCTGTAGTGTATTGAATATAATCCGCGGCGTTAACACCCAGCAACGTATACGTTTCACTGATTATTTGCGGACTGTTGATCACCGCTGAATAAGTGGTAACAATCGACCTATTATCCAAAGCTTCGATGCTATTCACAACTTCGTCGCTTGCAATATACTGAAGATTTGGACTAACGATAAGTCGCGCATCAAACTCATACAATGGCGTCACAAAATAGTATGAAAATGCCAACGATACGTTAACAGCGACGAGAACAGAAACCAATATCAACCACCACCCACGGCGAAGCATTCTAAGGTAGAATCGAATTTCCATATCAGCACTTCCTATCTGCCAAAGATTGATAAATGAACTAGAAAAACACCTAAACACCCTACATAAGGTTCAACTAAGTTTTAGAGAAGAGAATGATACCATACTATGAAATTTGAAAAGATTATAATTTGATAGCAAAAAAGTAATGTGAGGAAAGGTGTTGTTGCGTATTTATGTCTGTTTCTTTGGATGCGACCGGCATTGTAGCAGCTTTTTTTTGGCTTTGCGTGGGGGGGATTTTATACACATATATTGGGTATCCAATCTTGATTTTCCTATTGGCCAGGTTGCGGACAGTTCCGAAAAAACATAAGCCTAATTACCCTTTTGTCACATTGCTGATTGCTGCATATAACGAGGAAAAAGCGATAGGAGAGAAAATAAAGAATTGTCTTGAGCTTGATTACCCACGCGATAAACTGCAAACCCTGGTGGTTACCGATGGATCTACAGATAAGACCCCAGAGATCATCAAAAAATTTGACGGGTTTGGTGTTGAGTTGCTTCACCAGCCGGAACGACAAGGAAAAATGGCCGCTATAAATAGAGCCGTATTTTTTATACGCGGAGAGATTGTGGTGTTTTCAGATGCGAATAATTTCTACCAACCAGATACGATCAGAAAGTTGGTAAAACCTTTCAGCGACCCGGAAATCGGTGCCGTTAGCGGCGAAAAAGTAATTGCAAAAGGGGATGGGAATTTGGGCGAATCCGAAGGAACATATTGGAAGTACGAATCATTCATCAAAAAACAAGAGAGCCGCCTCGGCAGTTGCACTAGTGCTGTTGGGGAAATATTAGCAATCCGTAAAAATCTATATGTTCCCCCTCCAAACCATGTCATTAATGATGACTTTTATATTGCTATGCAAATCATCCGTCAGGGGTATCGGCTAACCTATGTGCCGGATGCGAAATCCATCGAACGAGTTTCCATGACTGTACAAGACGAGATCGTTCGTCGTACACGCATCAACACAGGGAGGTACCAGGCAATCGCAATGGCAAAGCAGTTTCTGCCTTTTCGCCATCCTATCCTAGTATGGCAAATCATTTCTCATAAGTTTCTACGACCACTGGTGCCACTCTTCATGCTTGGTGCAGTTATTTCAAACATCATCGCGGTTCTCAACCCTTCTCCAATAAACAACCTCACCCACCTGGGTTTGCCTTATAACATCATCTTACTTGGTATACAAATCTTATTTTATACATTGGCATTCATCGGACAACAGTTCCCAAACCGTTCCAGGCAAAGTAGACTCATCAATATTCTATATTTGCCCACTTTTTTAACTAACAGCAATTTGGCTGCACTTAAAGGACTGATTCAATTCGTGCGTGGTGGACAATCCCATCTTTGGGAACGCATCCAGCGTCGCTGACAATCGTCTCTGCCTCTCCTAATCCAATATGTCATCCAATCCGAATCCACCAAAGACATTAATTGTGGATCTCTCCAAGAACTATGGCGGGGCCACATCGCGTGTGCTGTCGCTCATGACACGCATTCCAAAAGAACAAGTTGCCCTGGCAACTCTAGAAACCGGGGCGGTTATGCGGGAGGCGCAGCGGCTCAACCTCCCCGTTCACATTGTCGGTAGGCAAAAAACTGATCCGCGTATCATTATGAATTTGGTTCGACTCATTCGAAAGGAAAGATTTCAAGTACTCGATAGTCAGAATATCCAGTCAAAGTTTTACGCCAGCATCGCAACTACTCTAACACACACCGCATTGGTTTCAACCATTAATAGCTGGTATGCAAACGAACACGGAAAGAGTTCAAGAAAAGGCAAAATCTATACCGCTCTAGAACTTGCCACCAACTGGAATCTATCTTTATATATAACAGTATCCGAGAAAGACCGTCAGTCACTCCTGCGTTCCGGAATCCGTGAAGAAAATATTGAGCTTATCTATAATGCGGTAGCTGTGAGCAAAGACGAAGAACCCAGCGACAAAGATTGGCTGCGGCAAAAATTAAACCTATCGTCAGACGCAATTATCTGCCTGGCAGTTGGACGACTTGTACACATCAAAGGCTACGATATTCTGATCGAAGCGGTCAGGCAAGTCAGCAAACAAGTTCCGCGTTTGATATGCATCATCATCGGGGAGGGAGAAAGCAGAGAGGAATTAAGAAGACAAGTTAAACAAGCGGGGTTGGAGAATCGGTTTGTTTTGGCAGGGTATTATGATCGAGAATCAGTGTTCTCAGCATTAAAATCCTGTGACATATTTGTAATGCCATCCAGATACGAAGGTACACCGATCGCTCTCCTAGAAGCCGCCGCGGTGGCTTGTCCCATTCTTGCTTCCGCTACCGGGGGAATTCCAGAACTGGTCACAAACGAGGAGCACGCACTGCTTGTGCCCGCGGAAGACGCCTCCGCTCTTGCACAGGGTCTTGTGCGAATTTGTAACGATACCCAACTCGCCCACAGACTTGGAAAGAATGCCCAACAACGTATCCTACAAAAATTCAATATATCGACTCAGGTATCTGCAACCTTGCGCGCATACAACAAAGCCCGGTCATTGCATATAAGGAAGAAATAATGTATCTGAGTGACACACCTATAAAAAAATCCTGGCGGTCTTCGTTTAAAAAGAGGTTGTTTGCATTTGCTTATAACAGCGGACTCGTAAGGATCGGGCACGGCTTGTGGACAAACACCATTACCGTTTTAAACTATCATCGCATCGATGATCTCGACCGCGAAGGCTTCGACACCTTCAGGCCTAATATCAGCGCACGTCCAAAAGATTTTGAAAGTCAAATGGAATACATGGCGCGCTGGTTCAACATAGTTTCATTGAACGATGTGGTCAATTGGCTTGACGGGAGAAAGACTCTTCCACCTCATGCCGCATTGATCACGTTCGATGATGGCTATTTGGACAATTACACCAACGCCTACCCCGTTCTTCGCAAGTACAACTTCCCTGCGGTGATTTTTTTAACCACTGGGCACATTCAGCAGGATATTCCATTTTATTGGGATCTGATAGCCTATTGCTTCCACCATACCCTTCGCGACCATATTGAGATCCCCGATAACACGCATTTGCATTGGCATAACCCAATCGAGCTAAGCAAAGCGAGCAGTGCTCTTATCGAGCAATTGAAATCGCTCCCCGAATCCGAAAAATTGGCCTGGGTCGAAAAATTGCCGAAACTGCTAGATGTGTCCATTCCCACAGGTTATTTCCGCGCTTTAATGGTGGATTGGGATCAGATTCGAGAAATGTATCAGAGCGGAATCGAATTCGGTGGGCACACCATGAGCCATCCGATTCTGACTCGCGTGCCTATCGAGCACGCCAGGGAAGAAATTGAGGGTTCGAAAGCCCGCATCGAACGGGAATTGGGAGAAGAGATTTTGGGATTTGCCTACCCAAATGGCCTGATGAATGATTTCAATAGCGAGATCGAGAGTTTGACGGCGCAAGCGGGTTTCAGGGCTGCGTTCACTCTACTCAACGGGCCCAGCACTCAGCGAGAAGTGAAGCGGAATCCGTTTTCCATCCGTCGAGTCTTTATCTCACACAAACATACACTTCCAGAATTTGCCGTGCTCGTCAGTGGATTTAATCGTTATCGTCCGTCGTAAACCCAGATTTCGAATTCAATAAGCTCTCATACACCTTACGCAACTGTCTCGCAATAGTTTGCCAATCAAAACGCGTTTCTGCCAAATGGCGAGCATAGACGCCCATTTGCGTCACGAGATCGGGATTGTTGATCATAGTAATAATCTTATCAGCTAAATCACTTGGGGAATGAACAGGCACTAAAAAACCGCTTTTTGAATCGTCTACAGCTTCTGGCAATCCGCCAACGTTCGTGGCAATCACAGGCTTACCAAACGTGTATGCCACTTGCAAAGCGCCACTCTGCGTACTACTGACATATGGGTATACGACGAGCGTAGCTAGTTCCATCAGCGGGCGAATTTGGTTAAGTGGAATGTAACGAGCATCTACAATCACATGATCCTGTAAACCGAGTGTCGAAATCCGCATCCGTAAGTCATCCATGCTAATATGCTTCGTGGGATAGCCAGCGATCAAGAGCTTGGCATGACAGGAGGAATGAACAAACGAAAACGCATCAACAAGATCATCCAATCCTTTACTGGGTGCGAGCAGGCCAAAGAATAAAACAATAAACTCCTCATCGCTTAAGTTGTAACGGTCTCGGAGAACGCTCGGGGGATCGGAATTTATTCTAAGCAACCAATCTGAATTTCCGTGGGCAATGATGTGGGTGCGCTCTTGTGGCACGAAGGAAAACAAGTTCAAAAATCGATCACGGTTCTCACGCGCATGAAAAAACAAGGCCGAAAAATGGGTGTAAATGTCTGAATAGGCCCTTAAAATAAGTGCAGAAAATACTCCCGTATTTTCTCGAAGTTCGAATTCATGACAAATCTGGGTCAGTGTCAACCCATTTTTCTGGAGTCGCGCAAGGAAGAAAGCTTCAAAAGGGAAGTTGATCTTAGAAAATTGAATCAGATCAGGCTGAAGATCAGTCAAATAACGAGTTAGCTGAATCCAGGCACGAATCAGGCGAAGCGCGCGTATTCCCCTGCGTGCTGTCCAGTGGAATTTTTGCCATATACGCCTCCAAATATTTTCCGCTTCACTCCGCAAAGGTCGAGGTCGAGCTTCGAACAATGTCCACAAATCAAGCATGGTGTTGACATGGAAATTGTGCGGGAAATCCGCCAACTCATAATTCTTACCAGTAACCAATGTGACATCAATCCCCTCGTTTGCAAGGGCCGTACATAGTTGATAAGTGTAATGGATCAAACCGCCACTACCATTTGGTTCAACCAAGACAAGACGGAGTTCATTTCCCATAGCGATGTATCTGCTCGAGGTAAAGATTTTGCAATTGATTCACTTGATTCATAATATTAAATTTCTGATTTACAATCTGCCACCCAAATTCGCCCATAGAGCGGCGCATTTCGGGACTGTCTAATAAAGTATTACACGCATTAGACAACTCGGCAGGCTCAGCAGGTGAAACCAACTTCCCGTTCTTGTTATTTACAACCATCTCAGGAACGCCTCCCACTGCACTGGCAACAATTGGAACATGCGAGGCCATCGCCTCCGCAAGAACTGTCGGCAATGCTTCAGTCAGCGTAGGAAGTACAAACACATCACTGGCGACAAGCAACCGCGGAACATCTCTGCGCGTTCCTGCAAAAATAACCCGATCACGAACGCCAAGCTCCTCAGCTTCAGCCATCAAAATGTCACGATGCGCCCCATCCCCTGCAATCAGATAATATGTATTGGGATGCGACTCCAATACGGCCGGCAAGGCACGAAGCATATATTCGATTCCTTTTTGCAGGCGAAGGACAGCAATTGTTGTAAGCACGTTTGCATCAAGCGGGACGCGGAACTCCTCGCGAACGGCAACCCGTTCCAAGCCGGGTTCGAGGCGACGGAAACGATCAAGGTCAATGCCATTGTATATAGTAGACAATTTCTGCGGTGATATTCCGCTTTGAGCAATATAGTGACGGCGCGTTACCTCTGAGACGGTAATCACATGGTCACAAAAAAGACGCAACGCCAGCCATTCTACCCACTGATGCAATTTGTTCTTGAGTCTGCCTCCAGCAGGAGGCAAGACATGAACCGTGCACACGCTTGGAAGGTGTAATAATTTTGCAGAAATGTTTCCTAAAATATTTGCAAATTCCAATTGCGTATGGACAAGGCTGACCTGCTCATCCTTGAGATATTTTTGTAATCGAGACAAAGATGAAAGGTCGCGCAACCGTCTGATTCCCATCGAATCTACCCTCACACCAAGCGCGAGGATGTCCTCTTTTAGCGGGTTACCACCTTTAGACTGCAGAACGCAAACGCGAACATTAAATCGGTCTTTATCGAGATGATCGAGAATAGGTATCATGAGGCGCTCTGCCCCCCCCATACCCAAACCGTCGATAATAAACGCAATTGTGTAAACGGTTTCGTTGTGCCTATCCATTAAAGTCTCTCAGCACATATGCCGATCAACTTGGTTGGCGGATAAGACGAAACAACTGGAGGAGATTCTCTTTTTCTGTCCACCATAAAACGCCCAGATAACTGACAACCCCCGTCAGAATAACAACAGCCAACCGCACAAATAGATTGATGTCTGTTGTCCAATATAAAGCCAAAAGGGTTGCAAACGCCATCACTAGTCCGCCCTTTAAAGAAGGGAGCAACTGCGCAAGAATATCCGTTATGGACACATCGATGATCCGTGTAGCAATCACGAGACTAATTACACGCTCAACGGAAACCGCAACCACGTACGCCCACGCAACGCCAAGCAATCCATAACGCGATCCAACCCAGAGAGCGGGAGTCATCAGCACCAGTGTAAGAATTGTCATTTTCAGCAGGATATCGGCGCGGCCAATGGCCTTGTAAACATCGCCCACGTGATAGCCAACCGATGCAACCAGGGCATAAAGTGCCAGAATACGCAACACAGGGATCGCATCCAACCATTGATCGCCGAATACGACCAAAACGATCGGTTCTGCCGCTATGATCAGCCCAAGGCAAATAGGAACCGCGATCAATTCAACCAAGCGGACAGCGCCCAAAAAGCCTCGACGCATGCTGTCCGAGCTTTCCTGAATATTCGCAAACGCTGGAAAGGTGACATTTGCCATGATCCATAAATTGCCAATCAACAACATCTCAGGCAGACGGTAGGCCAGAGTATAAATGCCTAATTGAATAGCACCATACAAACGACCAATAATAATATAGCTCAAATTGTTAATGGTAACGTCCAGGATATCGCTACTAATGATGGAGGTTCCAAACGCTAGTAAAGATCGGGTAATCTTCAGATCCAAAGCGAAGCGCGGTCGCCATGGAACTATAACCCAGAATAATATAACCGAACTCAATATGCCGATTAGTTGTCCAAATACCAGAGACCAGACTCCATATCCAGCCAATGCCAAACCAATCGAAACGATGCCTTTTATCAACGCGCTGCCCATATCTGGAATTAGCTTGCGCTGGTAATCCAATTCTCGCATCAGCCAAACAATATGAACCGACCCAATAGAACCAATGAAAAATGACAATCCCAGCCATCGCAGCACTGGCGTAACCATGGGATTCTTAAAATAGGTTGCAACAACCGGCGCTAGCGGGATCAATAGTGTCGAAAGGAATATTCCAAAAATTAGATTTAAGGTGAAGACAGTGTTAGCAGCTTTATCAACATTGTCCCTCCGTTGGATCAGGGCCGTTCCCAGGCCAAGGTCTTTGATAACCGAAAGGTAATTAATTGCAACCAGGGCCAAAGCAACGAGGCCAAAATCATCCTTACTTAGCAACCGTGCAAGGATAGAAGTTGTTACCAGCACAACGCCTTTGCTCAGGCCATAGGCTATAAAATTCCAAAACAACCCGCGGGCTGTTTTCTGTAGGACTTGGCCGCCAGTATCTTTCACAATTGGAGTTTCGGCCATATGTTAGGCAGGAAGTTCTAGGGTGTGATTCCGATCAGATTCAATTAACAAACCCTCTGTCAGTTGGATGGCGGATATTCCCAAGGCCACAAAAATCCAGAAATAACGAATGTACCCACCATGTAGAAAGAAGCTGGTAATTAAATAGCTAATGATGGATAGTTGAATTGCAGAAATCCAGGGAGCCCAGTTCTGATGAGTCGAAAGGTGCTCAACAGATTGCCTCGCCTTGAAGAGGTTGATCAGGAGCAAGGTGGAGAAACCAACAAAGGCAATTGCACCCAATATACCTGTCTCTGCAAGTATTTGTACATACAGGGAGTGAGGGTCTTGCTCGCCAGCACGCACTTCAAGGCCGAGAGACTGTGTATATTTCTGGTAATTGTTAGGGTAGTTAGCCGCACCAACTCCAAGAAACGGATTTACGGCAAACATTTTCAAGCCTGTAAGCATTTCACTGCTGCGACCTCGAAACGAGCCCTCCTGGTATACGCCATTTTGATTGGTCGGCGATAACAACGACAACGTTTGAAGGCGTTCACTGTAACCGGCGGGAAGGAATGCAAGTGCGAGTAGTATCGTTGCTGTTCCAGTCAAAAAGACAACTGGGCTGCGCCACCGCCCCAACATTACTAGTGCAAATATGATCGCCAACGCGATATAAGCGCCACGACTATACGAGTTTAGGATTTCAAACAAGAGAATCCCCAAAAACCCAACCATGAGAAGCTTTTTGCGAATTTGCTGTTCATAAACAAGTCTATACACTACTAGCGGCACGACCGCGACAACAATCTGCGCCCAAATGTTTGGCTCGTTGATCGGACCTGCAATACGATAAGTAGTTGATGATGAGCCAACATCTGCAACTACATGGGCCAGGCCAAAAAAATCTTGATTGTAATTTCCACTGATTACCTGATATCCTCCTAGGATAGACAAAATCGTTGTGATCAGGATAACAGTCCACGTAGATTGCTTCCATGTTTCTGGACGGCGTAATGCAAAAACGATACAAAAAATGATAACGATGTCTTTTCCCAGGTCGATGATCGCTTCGACAGCTCGCTGTTTGTTGTCGGCCACAAAATAGGAAAAGGCAGTCACCATAAAAAAGAAAAGTAAGAATGATATGATCCCGCCTATTTTTATTTGCCCACCAATCTCACGCGCCGAATTTATGTATCGAAGCAGTATGGCAACAGCAACAATTGCCACTAAGGGCTTGATAATACTGGGTAGTCCACGGTCTGTGAACGTGCGGGAAATGTTCGTAAACACTGCAACGATCAAAACAACTGATCCCAGACTGGGTTTGAAATAGATCGCCATTACTAGCCCAACAGCAAGCAGGGCAGCCAAAACGGATAGCCCAATCAGGACATTCGGGTTGCCAATAACCACCGCGCCAATGCCCGCAAGTACGATGGCTATCAAAAGGTAAACGAAATCATTTCTATTAACTGCCATAGGAACTCAATTCTAATGTAGACTAGTTATGTAGAGTATATCAGTCTTTATGGCTTGTATTGTCAGACGGCCTCTATTTTCAATTGTTTGCCGATGTAGTTATTTAGTACTAGGAATCGGCTCCCAAGTCTGACCGTGTGGATCGTGACGCATCTTTTGGCGTGCCTTGAGAATAAGCAGTTCGTTGAACAACCACCGCAAGATACCTCGAATGAAACCTGCTGGTTGTCTCTTCTTCCGTTTTTTAGAAAGATAATATTCTAAACGCATTCTCATCGGACGAAGATGATGAAAATCTTCCAGCAGTATTTGCATCGCGATCGGATCTTTCTCAAATCGCCGAGCCAATTGCATGGCTCCATAAATAAAACGGATCAATTCCCTGTTCTCGTCGGAGAAATTCGCGGCGGCATAGACCCATATATTGGCATCACTATCTACAATTTTTTTCCCTTGAGATAAGGCAAGAAGCCCTGTTCCGTAATCTTCAATTACTTGTTGCAAGAATCCATTACCTTCGTGGATCCATTGAGTAGACCATGCAAACATACACCCAGTGACTTCAGCTTTTTTGGTTTTATACTTCACCGAAACTTGTGCCTGAGTGTTCCTAGTTGGACAATATTCACTAGCATTAACAATCACAACGTTTGACTCAGGCACATCCAAAATAGTTTGTTTCGCCCGATTATAAAGGAGTGGAATTGCATCGGGCTCCACCCAATTATTAGCATCAACATTTATAGCTATTGCATGGTTTTGTTCCCACGCTATTTCATTGCCAAGGTTGAGCGCATTCGCTTTACCAGGCGTTGGTGTTTCTACAACAAGAAACCGCATCTTGTTCTGGCATACTTGATAAGCCGTATTCGATCTTTCTAAATCGTAAATGGAATGGGGCAAATTCGTTTCGGTTGGAGGTTGTATGTATGCCAGGCGGTTTTTTATTAGTACACAGCTCTGGTCAGTTGACGCATTGACAACGAAAATAATTTGTATGTCAGCAGTTGACGGTAATTCAGATGCTAAAAGGGCACCAAGAAACGATGGGAGCGAGCGCTCTTCATTGTGAACTGGGACGATGATGGAAAAATGGGTATCCATAGGTTCTACACCGGTTAACATGCGCCATTGCTTTTGTTGAAACATGGTTCTGGCCTCTTCAAGGGAAGCAAGGCCTTGTAATTTTCGGGACAAATCGAGAATTGCTCTAGTGGCAGATTCCATTTTTGGTAAACTAGCGCGAAGCCACCCGTTGGGCTGCTCGAACATCAGGTCGACCGGAAATAAGATAGATTTTGGTTGCATATTTTTCAGTATTTGTTAGCTGACATATCACCTGATCTGGGAATTTAGCGATGCAATTCTCACTGCACTAAGGAAAGTGCCACAGCCGGATGCCCTTCCGCCCATATTTCGAAATCGCCTTTCGCATTTTTCTATGACTTTCAAACTCCAAGGGAATCTGGGATGCATATTCAGCGATACCATTCTGCCAGGCGATCAAACCTTTACTCGCAACCATCCAACTTTCAGCCTGCATCGTCTTCTCAATCGGGTCCAAGGCTGACGGATTATTGAGTAAATACGGTATGTCGGCGTAAAACCACAATGAAACCCCCAATTCTTCGATTGCGTTTAGAACGATCGCCTCTACTGAATGTCTAGTGATTACGTGGTCCACGTGGCCACCAATCGCCAGGGGGCAAACAATTTTGTCATCGTGATCCAGTCGTTCAAACATTGCACTTATTATCCGGGCAGAAAGCTCGGCATCGTCCGCGTGGGGAGGGGCGAAGGTGTTGGAATAAAGCCATTTCCCGTCCTGGCCGCGTCGATAGATGGAATCGGGAAAGTCGAAATGGACGGCATGCGCACCAACGATCTCCGTCGCGCGGTAATCCTCCTCCCGTCGTATACGAACCGTTTCTTCAGCAGAATGGAAACCCCAATGCGAATGAAGCTTCTGCGCGATTGGACTAAGGTCTTCATCGTGAGGAAAACCGCAGAACAAAGTCCAAATCTCAACATCCCATCCAGCTCGTGCTTGCTCATAAATCAGTCCACCAGCCGAAAGGATAGCGTCATCCAAGTGAGGGGATATGTATATCCAGCCCATTAGCCGACTAAATTACAGGTTGATTCTTTACCAAGTTATGTACACAGGTATCTCATCAGGTTCCATATTCTTTCTTCTGCTATTTGAACTTTTTAAACCTGCAAAAAGATAATTAGATCCTGTTCGAGCATGTCCAACAACAGCAAATCTCTTAAATATCTCATGTCCAAATAGATTTATATAAAACCGCACCAGCGAATCATTGTATACTGCGTCAACCCTAGAACGAAACTCGGAAATCATCTCTGGCCTATTTACTTTGAGCCTTTGTTAATGAGGAATTCCAGTCGAGCACCGCGTACCATTCTTCTGGAATGTGGCGTAGCATATCACTCGACCAGATCTCTGGATCCCAATGGGCTGTAGCATCCCCTTCGGCATAGGTTTTGGGATGTCCGCCATCATCCACGATAAAACCTCCGTATTCCTGCATAGCAAACGCCCACACAATGCAGCCTTTTATATCCTGGCATGCAAGGCGAATTTCCTCCTTAGAAATATCAGAGCGGATCACAATTCGTGCACCCTCCGGAATATCGTATCGTGATCCGCCTTTTCCATCCGTCTTTGTGAATGGAGGAATCACGGCAGGCCACCCATTGCTGGCGCACACATCAGGAGCGCAGGGAAAGTCGTAAGAGAGTGTTACGGCATGTCCAATATATCCTCGGCTCACCTCACAAGGCCTGATAATCCCGGCAAGCTGACCAATACCGGCACCTCTCATCGCAAACCCCAACGGAGGAATTCCTGAGTTGCCAATCTGATATCGATATGCGCCACCTGCTGACCAATTGCCATCACTGTCAATGTCTCCTTGTCTCAATCCCCATTCTTCCCCCGAGTCCAGATTGACTACAGCCAACTGTGCATCAGTACCTGGAGAAGGTCGGGCACCGACCGGTAACGGCATCCAAACGGTACCACCACGTTCACCATATTGGATTTTGACATCATCGATTGCATCTCTAAAACTGACATCCTGTAAATGGACAGGCACGAGAGGGGTTGTATCCGAAACAAGATAGATATTTGGGGCATATTGAGAAGTATCCGACCCAATCCATGTATTATCCCCAAAAAAAGCAGCCATCATAAGATCGCTTTGAGGATGGATCTTTGCTTTCTCCCAATTTATAGGGGAATTCCAAATCGAGGTTTCGGAGTAAGGGCGATCGCACCAAATATTTTGCTGGGCAGGGGTTGTGGGATTAGCTTTCCCAGCGTCTACCGCTGGAGAGGTCAGATATACCACGGGCTCTGGGGTGCCAGTAGTTCTATCCTTACTACAAGAAATTGTCAAAACAATAATAAAGGTCACGACAACAATGAGCTTCCCGGAAAATTTAGTGTGGCCCCATTTTTGTAGTCCATTATTTGTAGTCATAAAAACGGTTAAATGATTAAACCTGCACCATGATTATATATGACAAGATTGGTTACTATTTTGTTGAAAAAATTATAACATAACGGCAAAACCGTCGTAAAAAAGGAAAAGTTCTCAACAAATATTCGTCCAATTTCCTTAAACCCTTAAACTCCTGATTCCATCCAAATCCGCGTTCTATCATACTCAATAGTTGTATTTCCCGAAATTGTCTCTGACTCGCTTCTTTGGTCCAGGCCTTCATATCCTTGTATGACAGTGGACGATCTACTCCAACGGTCGCTTTATGAGGATAAGGGACATATTTTCGAACGAAAGTTAATATCGGATTCATTCCCATCGGTTCCACAAATACCGCTTTGCCCCCCTCTCGAAGCACCCGGTATAAATCACGTTTCCCTAGTTCGATGACCAGGTGATGTAAAATCGATTTGCCAATAACGATATGAAAGCTTTCAGACAAAAAAGGCAAATGTTCTCCTGCAGAAATCACAAATTTTATATCTACATGATTAGCTTCCGCCATTTTTTTGGCAAGCCGAACACTTTCAGGCGAGAGATCAAAAGCCGTAACCTCCGCACCGCTCTTTGCAAGCAGAACCGCCATCCTGCCTGCGCCGCACCCAAGTTCAAGAACGCGCTTCCCGTTAAGATCGCCGAGAAACTCAGAAATACCCGGGAACTCATCATCATTCCTGGCGAATACATGAAAGTCAAAATCTGGCGCTAATATTTCGATATTCGTTGACTGTTTTTCGGCAATTTCATCCCATTTTTGTTTTTCAGAGTGATACCGTTGATCAAGGGACATGATCGGACTTCCTCCATCCAATAAAGGTTTGGGTATATATCCAGAGATAACAGGTTGTTTATGGGTGCTCTACGCAATGGATACAGAAGATAATTTTTCATCCGGATGTTTCACGAATCCTCCCCTTCAATTCCCATAAGATGAATAGCGCCAACGGAACAAATAATAACTCATAATTGCTTTCCTTGACTTCTTGCACCGCTTGCACAAATGAAATCTCTTGATAAGTATAGGTTGAAATGTAAATTATCTTTGAAAGTCCGGCCCATATATAATTGAACAAAAATAATGCTCCAAGCCCCCAAAATGGGATGGGGACTAATTTGGAAGCAAATTTCTTAAATCGTTCAGACAGTAGGCTGAGTGCTGGCAGAATGACCGCAAACCCAAACCAAAATACAGTAAAAATATTATCAGCTTTTAGGAGCCTACTGTTTTCAAATATTTTAAGATTATGAATATTCAACTCATTCTGAGTGTTCTGCTGGGCTAGAGTTGGAGGTTCTGCGATATTAAAGATTCTCTGCCCCCAACTGATTTCCTCGCCTCCACCAAAGAAAAATAACATGGCCAAACCAAGATAAACCAATTGTTTCACCCAAAACGTACCGGTAATTTTACTCGTTCTTCTGGAATAGATAAAAATATATAAACATATGCCAAAAGCGATAAATAGTGAGATTGCGCCAACGTTTTCAAAATAATGATCCTCGGGATACATAGCATTTGCAACCCGTTCTCCAAATGCCAGCGTCATATAACCCAGAATAAAATAAGCTACAAAACCGATATAAAAGATTGGCTGAAAAAAGATTATTTTCTTATTCATGATCATTTCTCCAAAAAAGAAAAAACGAGTTTATTCGATATATCCATATATTTTATGACCGAATTGAAAATTTAGTCCAGTGTCTTTTTAGCACTATGCAAGATAGTTACAAGCAAAATTCAAGAATTGACAAGCTGCACCTACTAATGGGCCCCCCGTTGTTGAAAAACAGCCAAAACTGTTCTAAACAGAATGATAATATCAAACCAAAGGCTTGCACGTTCAATATAAGCGATATCCAAACGTAGGCGGTCATCAAATTCAAGCTGCGCACGTCCAACAATTTGCCATAAACCTGTTATCCCAGGCATAACATCTAACCTTTCAGTATGCCATAATTGATAAGTCTCAACACTAAATGAAGTTGGCCGTGGGCCAACCAAACTCATTTCGCCACGAATCACGTTGATAAGTTGTGGCAATTCATCCAAACTTGTCTTTCGTAGCATGCGACCGATAGGGGTAATTCGTGGATCGTTCGTAATTTTAAAATCTGGCCATTGTAATTCGTTTAAATGTGCGTATTTTTCCTTTAGCTTTTCTGCATCGGGAACCATGGAACGAAATTTGTACATACGAAATCTACGGCCACCGCACCCTGTTCGAAGTTGTGTAAAGATAGCTGGCGCGCCAGGCGAGGTCAATTTAATTAGCAGTGCAATAAAAACAAACACGGGTATCCAAATAGGGGAGGATAATACAATAACAACCAGGTCAAATATCCTCTTTAATATGCAAATACAATTTCCCTGTAAAAGTTCTTCTACGAGGATCAAATTTCCTTATCCATTTATCATCAAAAATCAATGTAGAATCCATAGCTCCGTATCACCAGAAAAATATTTAATACCATGACGAGAGATTACAAAGGAAGTTACTAATAGAATAGTTTTTTGATGGTGATTTTATAAATTACCATATCTTGTCATGTTTCTCTACCTTTAGGAGATAACTTCAACAGCTTCCCGTTTATGCATTTCGCCGATGAAATCATCCGATGACATTGTTGTTCTTGCTGTGAGCAGTTTGACTCTGCTTCCATCTCCAATTTGAACTTAATGAACTGGACAATCGAAATCGTCAGTAGAATGAGAATTTCTTGAGCGATAAAAAAGTAAATAATAATTCTGATTACTTTCTTTAATTTGCATTTTGAATTCGATTTAAAAATGCAGCTTAAAAACAGGTAAACAATTAAATTTTAATTAATTTTAGCAAAAAAGATATTTAAGTGTATTTGGAGATTCTAAGGGATTCTTAGGATTTCTTTCCGTAAAAAATCCAACTAGCGAAACCTCTATTTTCTTCTTATCCTCAATTCTTGGGGAATTATTTATATAAATTTGAAGATTTCATTTGTTCACGTGCCCGCTCTACCAAATCATCAAATGTAAGCGCCTCGTCTGGGAAACATGAACACCCCCAGGAAATCTGCAGGCCGGTACCTTCTTCTAGCAAACCATGTATTCGCTCTCCAAGCTTTGACACACTTTCCTTGTCTGTTTCCGGGCAAAGAACGATAAAACGTCCCAACCGATCTCGCATTAAAACATCCGTTTGTCGAATTTGTTCTCCAATCAATTGCCCCATACGTGCGGACGAGAAGTGGTTTAATAGATCCCGTTGGAAGCTCTTGAACAACTGCCGATACATATCATTATTTTCAGGAACGGCCCGGATGATGAGTAACGATAACGGTCGGTGATAACGACGGCTTCGCGTTATCTCATTGCGAAGCAAATTAGATGCTTCGTCCATTTCAATCGCTTGGTTCGGAAAAGCGCTCTGTGCCATTGTATCAACCAATGATTCTGAGTGCGCAAGATCGACCGCTAACTGATATGATAACCACACACCCAATTCTAAAAGAGCAACCTCCGTAAATATTGTTTCAAAACTACTCGGTGCAGATAATGCCCGGTCAAAGACACGTGAAAGACCAAAATAGATACTCGCCCAAAAAATCATGGAAACAAATTGGGGAGCACGGTAAAAAGATGGTATCAATACCATGCAAGGTACAACAACAAAAACAAGGACGTAAAAATAGTTTGCGAGGTTGATGACGGGTCTATCAATACGATCAAGTTGACCTAAGAAAAAAATGATTGCCAGATAAAAAGCAACCCAAAATAGCGACCGTTTCAGATTACTCATTGCACTTCTTTCTATTTGATTTCAGAAACACGGTTTTAAACTCCTAGAAATCAATTTTGATAAATTTAATATTGGGTTTTTATCATAACAATAAATTTTTCTACTATACGAGGATCAGATCTTTTGCCTGCCTGAGATTGATAATATTCTAGCACATCCTTCACGTTGAGAGCCCACCAATAACTGAGAGCAGAACCTCGTATTCCGTTTTCAGGTTTGACATTCAGATAAAGCAGGCGAATTTTCTAGCCCATACAAGCTAACCATAAACTAGATTATGTTCGCAAATAAACTTTATTGTGGAACCTCAATGTTCTGGAAAATGGTCGGAAGACCATTTCAGCAATCCAAGGAACGCCCACATTGTAAGAAGATTGCTGCCTATAAGCGTCAAACAAACATGGACATCCCGACCCTGACCACTGCGCAGATGATCGAAGTAGACCGCTTAATGGTCTCTGACTACGGCATCGAACTGATCCAGATGATGGAGAACGCCGGACGCAACCTGGCCGAGTTGACCATCCGGATGTTGGGCGCTTCACCCTCGGGGCAATCCGTTTGCGTGCTGTGCGGACGGGGAAACAATGGTGGAGGCGGGATGGTTGCAGCCCGTCATCTGCGCAATCGTGGAGTAGACGTGCATATCGTCCGGCTGGCTGGCGAGTTGAAAGATATCCCGGCAAAACAATGGAACATCCTGAAAAATATGGGACTGCGCAATGAACCCTATTTTGATCTGTCTCAAGCAGACATACTCCTCGATGCACTGATCGGTTATGGTTTGCAAGGTGACCCGCGCCCAGAAGTAGCTGTCTGGATCGAGAAGACCAATGCAGCCGGGCAACCCGTCCTGGCGCTGGATGCGCCGTCAGGGTTGGATGCAACTTCGGGAACACCGGGCAGGCCCACGGTCCGGGCGGATGCGACCATGACCCTGGCGCTGCCAAAAGTCGGGTTGCTGAACGAGTCTGCCCGTCCGTACGTCGGAAGTCTGTATCTGGCAGATATCAGCGTGCCGCCGGAGTTGTATCGCAAAATAGGATTGAACATTCAAAACTTTTTTGAGGCAGACACTATCATCAAAATAAGGGAGTGAAAATGAGTGATCTATATAATTTAAAGCCTTCTGGCATTATGGTCTATAGCACTGTGTGGTGCCCGGACTGCAAGCGCGCCAAACAATTTTTTGGAGAGCAGCGCGTGGCGTACACGAATGTGGACATCGAGCAGGACAAAAAGGCACTGGCATTTGTTGAGAAAGTCAATGAGGGCATGCGCATCATTCCAACCATCATTTTTCCGGACGGGGAAATCCTGATAGAACCAACCAACGCACAGTTGGCAGAGAAGCTTGGTTTAACAACCAAGGCGCAATACAAGTATTACGATGTGATCGTGATCGGTAGCGGCCCGGCCGGACTGACTGCTGCGCTCTACCTGGCCCGTGAAGGCAAGAAGACATTGGTAATCGAAAAATCAGGATTGGGCGGGCAAACAGGTATTACGCAAATCATGGAGAATTTTCCTGGCTTTGATGAGGGCATTGCTGGCGCAGAGTTTGCTGAGCGCTTGGTGCGACAGGCACGCAAGTTTGGGGTCGAGATCTTGCAGGCACAGGAAGTGAAAAAGATCAGCCGTGAAGGACAATATTTGTGCATGGAAACCGGCGATGGAGAATCTTATGGCAGTAAAGCGGTGTTACTGGCAACAGGCGCCAGCTATCGCCGCTTGGGTATTCCTGGTGAGGAAGATCTGATCGGAACTAACGTACACTTTTGCGCCACCTGTGATGGGGCATTCTACAAAGACAAAAAGGTGTTGGTCATCGGCGGTGGAAACAGTGGCTTCGAAGAAGGCCTATTTCTAACCAATTTTGCGAAACAAGTAGATATTGTAGAATTTGAACCGGAAGTGAGAGCCAGCCAGATTCTGCGTGAAAAGGTAGCCTTTACGGAAAATATGCGCGTTACCGTCAACCATGCTGTGAAAGAATTGCGCGGCAAAAACAAGCTGGAGGCCATCATCGTTGAGGACCGCGCGACTGGCGAGATCAAAGAGTGGAAATACGATGGAGTCTTTGTTTTTATCGGCTTGACTCCCAACAGCGCATTACTTAAAGGAAAAGCTGATCTGGACAAATGGGGCTTTGTCGAGACCAAACACATGCACACCAGCATGGAAGGTGTTTTCGCTGCTGGAGATGTGCGCGCCAACTCTACAAAGCAAGCCGCTGCCGCTGCAGGAGAGGGTGCCAGCGCAGCGCTGGCTATCCGAGAGTACCTTACAAGCATCGGCGGATAGTGGACAAAAGTCGTTCAATTTATAGCAATTTGTCAGTACCCTTCGCGTGGGTTATATGCCATAATACTGACATCCAAACCTTGCCTGGAGGGCTTATGACTACCGACCTTTACTCGTTGAAACCGACACAAATCGTGATGTATGCTGTGGAATGGTGTCCAGATTGTCGTCGCGCAAAGTTTTTTTTCAAACGCAAAAAAATCGAAGTTTTGGAAGTGGATGTCAACACAGATAAGCAAGCCGAAGAGTTTGTAAAGGGTCTCAATCACGGCAATCGTTCTGTCCCCACCATTATTTTCCCGGATGGCTCGATGATGGTGGAACCATCCAGTGCAGACTTGGAAGCAAGATTCAGCCAGAGTTAAACGAATATTTTTTTACAATACAGATGACTGCCACTTTATCCCTGCGCAGCGCGGGCTATCTCTCTCTGCGAGGGCGATAGCAAAAGTGGCAGTTGTTTCTTTTAAAAAATCAGTCTGATCCCCATTACGACCAACAACACCAATACCAGCCGTCGGAACACGAGCGGGTTGAGCCAACGATCCAGGCTCAGGCCAGCAATCAAGCCAACCACGATAGAAGGAGTCGTCCACCAAAACAGGTGCCAGACCTGGGAAGTAAAATTTCCATTCATCGCATGGCTGGCTACCACCATTACGCTGCTGACCATGAAATAACCCTGCAGGTTACTCTTAAACATGTCCGGAGGCCAACGACGACAATCTGCGTAAATAATCACTGGTGGGCCAGCCGTGTTATATGCGCCGCCCAACAATCCGCCAAATAAGCCAGCCAGATATGCCCAAACCGGTCTATCAAGGCGCGGCATTTTTAATCCCAACAAAGCATACACAGCATATCCGGCCAGCACTACGCCTAAGAGGCTCAAGGATACTCTCTCGTCCACATTGGACAGGAAATACACACCCAAAGGTATCCCGATCAGACCGGCCAACGCCAAACGCCAGATAGCGCGTATATCCAGAGCCTGGCGATAACGTACAATCAATACGATTTCAAGTGCGAACCCGACCAGAGCCACCAGCGGTGTAGCAACGCGAATGCCAATCAAGGCGGGTAACAGCGCCATCGCCACCAACGCAGACCCAAATCCTGAAAGGCTCTGGGTGAATACCGCCAAAAAGACCACCAAACCAACCCAAAATATTGTCATATCCATAGTCCTTGATTATAGCAACCTTATCCTATAATATGCACACCTCATAATGTTCTCGCTAGAGTGCACAGGAGCCTTATGCCAGATCGAGCCAATGTCGTCATTTGCGGAGCCGGGATCACTGGGGTCAGCGCCGCCTATTTCCTCGCCAAAGCGGGAGTCAAGAATATTCTGCTGGTCGACGAACGTCCGCCTCTCACTTTTACCAGCGACCGTTCCACCGAGTGTTACCGTAACTGGTGGCCTGATCCGGTCATGTTGGCCCTGATGAATCGTTCCATCGACCTGATGGAAGAACTGGCGGATGAAAGTGGGAATGTCTTTCACCTGAACCGACGCGGTTACCTGTACGTGAGCGCCGACGAGAGCCAGGTTTCACACCTGATAGAACGCTCCGAACGCATCTCAAGCCTGGGTGCCGGACCCCTGAGAATCCACCGTTCTGGAGCCTCGTCCTACCAACCCGCCCCACTGGAAGGTTTCCATCACCAGCCCGAAGGTGCAGACTTACTGCTCGGGTCGTCCCTGCTCCAAGAGCATTTCCCTTACATCGGCGAAAAAGCCATTGCCGCTCTGCATGTCCGCCGGGCAGGTTGGTTGAGCGCGCAGCAGTTGGGCATGTATCTGCTCGAAACGGCGCGCACTCTTGGGGTCCGGTTTGAGTCCGCGCGGGTGACGGGTGTAGACATAGATCACGGTCGGGTAACGGGCATCCGCCTGAGTTCAGGAAAACGTATCAATACCCCCATCTTTATCAACGCAGCCGGACCGTATCTGAAAGATGTAGGAAAGATGCTTGGTCTGGATATCCCAGTCGTGACAGAACTGCATCTCAAGGCCGCGGTGCGCGACGCGTTGGGCGTGGTAGGGCGAAACGCGCCACTCTTGATCTGGAACGATCCCCAGAATCTGCCGTGGTCGGATGAAGAACGCGCATTTTTAGCCGAAGACCCGGAAACTGCCTGGCTGACCGAGCCGTTTCCAGCAGGCGTGCATACCCGCCCGGAAGGGAGCGGCGACAGCCAAACGATTTTGATGCTGTGGGATTATCGCGAAAAAGCAACCGAACCGGTCTGGCCACCGGAGCTTGACGAGGGCTATCCCGAAATCGCATTGCGTGGGCTGGCTGCTATGCTGCCCGGTATGCAGGGCTATTTCGACAAAATGCCGCGTCCGCAACTGGACGGCGGTTACTACACCAAAACGCGTGAGAACCGCCCGCTGGTCGGACCGCTGCCCGTGGGCGGCGCCTTTGTAATCGGCGCGGTCTCTGGTTATGGCATTATGTCAGCTTGTGGGGTGGGAGAACTCCTGGCGCAACATGTGACCGGCGCAGCCTTGCCAAATTACGCACCTGCGCTTTTGCTCTCGCGCTACCAGGATGCTGACTATTTGAAAGCGCTGGAATCTTTGGAAGATAGTGGAGAACTGTAATCCGTTTATTTCCCGCCTTAAATGGCTCTGCTGCTGGGTGAGGGGGGCACCCAACAGCAGAACCATCTATATTTTACATGAATATAAAAAATATGCAAGTCCCATTTATGAGCATTTTGTGTAGAAATAGCTTACAATCGCTTAACAAAACTTAGAAGGAGCGCGGTATGAAAAAATTTCTTCTGTCTGCAATTTTCCTCATCTTCACGCTCACAGGCTGTAATGGGTGGTCGTACACAGTACCAACCTTTCCGGCACCGCCTCCAACCATCACTCCCTCCATTCTTTCGCCGACACCGGTGATCTTCACCATCACCAACACCACCACGCCCGCGCCCCTCTCCGAAACGCCCATCGAAACACATACCGAAACACCGACCGAGACAGCCACAGCGGTTACGCCCAGCGAAACAGCCACTGCCTTCACCGAAGCCCCCACCCCAACTAATACACCGACCTTGCCGCCCGTCTCCCCGAGCATCATCGTAGAGGTGCTGGGCTGCAACACCAGCATCGACATCACGCACGGCATGGGCGAAGTGACCAACGCCTACGTCACTTTGAAGAACAACACGGGGAATGATCTTTCAAACCTATGTGCCACGCTCAACGCACTGGACGAAGGCCGCGTCCACCCGGATAAAACGGTCTGCGTGCCATCCCTGGCAGATGGTCAGCAAGTCACACTCAAGCTGACGGTGGACAGCACCTATAAGGAGAACACACCCATCCAGGTGGAAGTGAAAAGCGGCGACACGCTACTCTCCCGCATCGGACAGGATTCCTGCACCGATATCGGTCTGTTTGTGCCCAAGCCGGAGTCGCTGTTGACACCGGTGCCCATCCAATAATTCGACAGGGAGCAGCTGATGATCAGTCTCATCTGGCGCCATGCCAAATCGATTTTCCTTATTGCTGGTTTCCTTTTTGAAACACTGGGTATTCGTTGCAGTGAAAACTAAGTACAGTCACATAAATAATGAAAAGTATAATGGTGGCATGAAACGACTACAGGTGCCACCTCTAACAAAAGAACAGCTTACTGAGCTGGAAGAACTTTACCAGAAGACCAATAAGCCACGTTATCGAACGAGAGCGCAAATGGTGTTGCTCTCTGCTGAAAAAGGTCTCAAGGCGGAAGACATCGCTCAAATCGTTCGTGAAAGTCACATAACGGTCCTACGTTGGCTCAAACGTTACCTGGCTGAAGGCATCGAAGGATTGAAGGATGTGCCCAGGCCGGGTCGGAGCAGTACGGTCACCGAAGAGTACCGCAAACAACTGCTAGAGAACGTGCGAAGAAGGCCAAGGAGCTTAGGGCTTGAATACTCGATGTGGAGCCTGCAACGTTTGAGTGATTACATGGCTGAAGAAACGGGAGTGCGGCTCTCCTATGAAACCGTGCGCAGGGAGTTGGCGAAAGAAGGCATTGTTTTTAGCCGACCACAGCACACGATCTCTAGTCCGGATCCTGAGTATCAGGTCAAAAAAAGCGATTGAAGAGATCCGAGACGAGCTAGAAACTGGCGATGTGTTCTACTATGCCGATGAATTCAATGTGAGTTGGCTACCGACGTTGCGCAAGATGTGGAGCCCAAAGGGACAGCAGGTGATGATCCCAACGCCTGGGCAACCCAAGAGACATTATGGTCTCGGAGCTGTCAATTACCACACGGGTGAAACGGTCGTGATCATTCGAAAGCGGAAGCGTCGCTTGGAAGTGGCTGAGTTGTTGCAGGCCTTGGTAGAGAAGCATCCAACTGGCACGCTCTATGTGGCCTGGGACAACGCCAGCACACATCAGGATGATGAAGTGGAAGCGGTTGTGAGAGCTGCAGCCGGACGCCTGGTCTTGCTCTACTTGCCCACTTATAGCCCCTGGCTCAATCCGATTGAAATGCTCTGGCGGCATTTCCGTCGAGAAGTGACCCATTGCGAACTATTTGAGACTGTTAAGGTGCTGATTGAAGCTTCGTATGATTTCTTTCGCCGGTACAACCAAACCCCGGAAATGGTCTTGTCCATTATCGGGGCTCATTCATCATAACTTTTGTGATTGTACTTAGAAAGGTTTTTTACGATGAAGCCGATCGATGTTGTGATTGAGGCTGGCAGGAAACGAACTTTTGCCAGCGCACTGGATTGGCCCGGTTGGAGCCGGAGCGGCAAAGATGAAGGATCAGCCTTACAGGCGCTGCTTGACTATGGTCCAAGATATGCGCGTGTTTTACAGCATATGGATATTGAATTTCAACCACCTTCAGACCCTTCCACTTTCCTCATCACCGAACGATTGGAGGGTGGCGCTGGCACCGACTTTGGGGCTCCCGAAATCCCGGCAGAGGCTGAAAAGGGAGCGATGGACAACGCGGGACTGGAACGATCTAAGGTGTTGCTGCTGGCCTACTGGCAGGCATTCGATGAGGCAGTCGAGCAGGCTACCGGCAAAGAGTTACGCACGGGTCCGCGTGGCGGCGGGCGAGACCTGGAAAAGATCGTGGGACACGTCATCGGCGCGGATCAGGCCTATCTACGGCGGCTGGCCTGGAAAGTGGAAGGGACAAACGAAAAGAACCTGGAAGCCGAACTCCAGCGCACACGCCAGGCGATCCTGAAGGCGCTGGAGTCCGCAGTAAAAGACGGGCTGCCCGAGCAAGGTCCGCGTGGTGGGAAGATCTGGCCGCCAAGATATTTCGTCCGCCGGGTAGCCTGGCATGTGCTGGACCACACCTGGGAGATCGAAGATCGAATAATCAGATAAGGGAAAATTCCAAGAAAAACAGATGATTTTGGAACTCGAGAATTGTATAGTTACGAAGGCTTTTTGAATGAGCAAGATTTCTCAACAAGAAAGATGTCATCTATTTGCTGTCTAGGTGGACAAGTATATGAATTGTGTAACAATAATGACAGTTGCAATCTACAGGCTATTCTATTGAGGTTGTCAACAAAGTCTGTTGTTGCGAAACTCCGTTCAAATACACATTTATAAAGAGAAGATATGGATAAGCACCCGATTAACCTTCCTTCCGTCCAAGTCACCTATCGAATTTTTATGCGTGATATGCTACCAGGTTGGGTTACAGGCACGGTAGTTGCTTATGGTTTCGCCCCAAAGGCCTTTGAAGATACGACATTGATAATTTCAATCTTTTTACTGGCCATAATTTGGTCTCCTATTGTGGGTTTGCTAGTTAATACACTTGGATACATTCTTTTTGAGGGGATACTTGACAATAAATTTATCCGTTTCCTCTTCGGAGTCTTATACAAGGCAAATGCCGAAGCGAGAGAAACTCTTGGCGGGAAAATTATTGATCTTGCGTGTGCTGCAAATATTTCGGATGATAAAAAAACATTGATGATAGAGTGATTTAAAACGGCGCGCACCCTTTATAATTCGTGCAGTAGGGTGGTCTGAAAAAGATGAAATTGTTGAAAGAATTCATGGGGTTTTGCAAGCCGCTCGTTCTTTGTCATTTATGAGTTTCGCATTTTCCTTACTACTTGGATCTAGGACTTTTACATGGTACGACAATAGTATAACCCTTTGGCATGTTTTGCTTACCGCTGGCTTGGTTCTTTTATTGATTGCGAGTTTCTTAACGCAATATGCAGCAGTAGTAGATATCAGATTGCTTTACGAGTTATTATTGCAAGGTACAATTTCTCCGTCAGCTATAAAAGGTGAATTATCCATGCCCGCCAAAAGTTCATAGTTCCTTAACAATGTGTACACCCGGACCCGGCAAAGAACGCCAGGATTTTCCCCTACGTGGACGATGCCCTATACAGGATGTTATCGCGAACTAACGGCTCGCGACATTATAATAAATGGATTTTTTGAATATAGTATTCGAATTGAAAATACATATGATCGATTGATAATGAGGGCAGAATGGATATTGTTATTTTCTACTCTTGGCAGTCTGATAAACCTAATTCAGTAAACAGGAATTTATACAAGATGCCCTTCAGCAGGCAATTGATCGAATTCGAGGGGATGATCACATCCAGGTTGACACTGTTCTAGACCGTGACACTCAAGGCATACCAGGCTTGCCAGAGATTGCTCAGACTATTTTGACAAAAATCGAGAAATCCAGCTTATTCCTCGCAGATGTAAGTTTTATAAATAATCATTTGGGGCAAGATCGTCTTACCCCAAATCCTAACGTCCTCATTGAACTTGGTTATGCCGCTGCAAAATTAGGGTGGGAAAAAATTATCTGTGTTATGAATGAGACCTATGGCGCGGCAGAACAATTACCCTTCGATATACGACACCGTCGTTGGCCTATTCGTTATCGCCTTAATGAGAATGATAATGGCAGAGATGAAACTAGGCGAGAACTTAGCGAGGATATAGAGTATGCAATAAGAAGTACTATACAAAGTGGAATATTAGTTAAGACAATTAATCCTAAAGATCACAGAGTAGCAATAAAATTTGAAGGAAGTATCAATCGTTTTTCGAGCACACTTCTTCTCGTTTTTCTTAATGAAAACGGGTTGCAAGACGGTTTACATGTGTTTCTAGAGGATCATCTAGATGCTCCAGGAAGCAATTATCCAGATCCAGAATGCGTAAATGAAATTGTGGATGTTCTTTCAAAAAACAATCTGAAAGGCCCATCCAATGTACAAATAGGTGACAAGCAACTAAATTGGGCCGAAGCATTTGTTAATAGTTTGAGGCGTCTAAATCAAGAGTGCGTACAAATACTAGATCGGTATGCCGACAGAGACGACACCCTTATATCAAGCTTAGAAGACGTGCAAGAGAGAGCGCACCTTCTAGCTTTCCTTATCAGTTCTCCCTTTATGGGACCTCCACTTGAGGATTTATATGACCATGGAGTGCCTGATGTGCATATTGATTTCTTCCGTTATTTCTTCCTGTCTTTAGTGAAAGCGCATCGCATAATCAGGCAATTTAAATAGTATGGTCATTGCGGGCTAACAATGCACTAGTCCCGTTCTAGCGATGCTCGCCGGGACGAGCAGCGCGGACCCCGCAAAAATCACAGGACAGCGGAGTGGTTGGATTCGCACTACATAAGGAGAAATTTCTATGCTAGACACAAAAGGCCTGTTTGTGCTCGAATACAGCTTTCAGAAGAAGGCATGGCGCATCGATGACCTTGAGGTAGCCTTGAAATACAATCTTGGGTGGTGGGCAAAGGGCGAACCTGGGGATGATTACAGAATAATGGCCATATCCGACTCTAGAGATCGGCTTAGAGACTTCAAAAAGTCACTCGCAAATCAGATAAAGCAGAAAGAAGTAATTGAATAATTTGTATATGCTCGTGCAGCCTGCTAATTGGCGGCGCTATCCCACGGGCAGCGTGAACGAAAACGCGCTGCCTTTTCCTTTGCCTTCGCTCTCGACCCAGATTTCTCCCCCGTGCGCTTCAACCAGATATTTGGCAATCGTCAGGCCGATACCGCTACCGCCGCCGGCTGCACGTGAGCGGGATTTGTCCACACGATAGAAACGGTCGAAGAGATGCGATAGATACTCGGGGGCGATGCCCGCGCCCGTATCGCGGACCGTGACCTGGACCATCCCATGCTCGCGTGCAGCGCTGACGGTGACAGTCCCACCTTCAGGTGTGTACATTCAGCGCGTTACCGGTCAGGTTGGTCAGCACTTGCAAAATGCGATGCTCGTCGGCCAGAACCGGCGGCAGGTCGGCTGGCAGGTTCAGGTCGAGTCCGACGCGTTTGGACTCGAACGGCTGGCGGAAACGTTTGGCAAGCGTCTCGAACAGGGGTTCGAGATTCGTCGCTCGCAAGTCCAGTTCATACGCGCCTGCTTCCACGCGGCTGAGTTCCTGCAAATCATCCACCAAGCGGTTCAGGCGGTCAGCTTCCTGATGGATTTGCTGGTAGGTCTCGTCATTGGCAGGCAGCACCCCATCCATCAGGCCTTCCATAGAGCCTTTGATGGCAGTCAAAGGAGTGCGCAGTTCGTGGCTGACATCGCCGATCAACTGGCGGCGCATGGACTCGACCTGATACAGCTTTTCCGCCATCTGGTTGAAACGGTTCGCCAACTGCCCCAACTCATCCGCGCCACCGGCCTTGACGCGCTCGTCATAGTGACCTTCGGCAATGCGCTGGCTGGCCTGCATCAGATCGCGCAACGGATGCAAAATACTACGACTGAGCACGAGACTGATCAATACAGCCACCAGGGCAGCCGCAGCAGCAGCCCAGGCTACAGCTTCGAACACGCCAGCGCGAAAGCCGCTAAAAAGTTCCGCCATCACGCCAGCGCCTTGTCCGTTCCCAAAGCCAAAACCTTGACCCTTGTCCCGGCCCAGCACCGCTGCCCATCATTCCCATGCCAGTCAGTGCATCCCCATATTAGCAAGATGCCGATTAAAAGCTTGCGGCAAAACAGCAGGGATGGTTAACGCCAGGATCAGGACGCCCACCAGGATCACGGCAAAATAGGAAAGAAACAGCTTCATGCCCAAGTGTGTGCGGACATAGTTCATCATAAGGTCTCATCCTGAAAACGATAGCCCACGCCTCGCACCGTCGCGATCAACTCCGGGTCACCCAACTTCTGGCGCACATGTCCCAGATGCACATCCACCACGCGCATCTCGCCGAAATACTCCCCACCCCAGACTTTTTCGAGCAACTGCTCACGGCTCAACACGCGTCCGCGATTTTCGGCCAATGCGCGCAACAAATCAAACTCGATAGCAGTCAGATCGATGGGGCCGTCATCAACAGTCACCTGTCGTCCCCCAATGTCTATACGCACATGGCGGAAATTCAGCACGCCTCCCTCTGCGCCCCCGCCTGCTCCCGTCTGAATGCGCCTTAACGCCGCCTTGACGCGCGCCGTCAACTCGCGTGGGCTGAAGGGTTTGGTAACATAATCATCTGCGCCCACCGTCAGGCCAACGATCTTATCGGTCTCTTCGGTACGGGCTGTCAACATAATGACATACACATCCGATTCGCGCCGCAAACGCGTCAGCAGTTCGATGCCGTCCATGCCAGGCAGCATCACATCCAGCACGATCAAATCCGGCTTGAAAGCACGCGCCGCCTTAAGCCCGGATTCTCCATCGGAAGCCGTATAGACTTCGTAACCTTCCGGCTTCAAATAGGCCGTCACCAGATTGACAATACTGGGCTCGTCGTCGATCACCAAAATCTTTGCATTTGTCATACGTTTCACCTGCCATATTTTACCTGTAACTATCCATAGTTTAAGCCCCGGAGATGAATATCCTTGAAAGGAAATATGAAGATTGTGTAAAGAAGCAAATAGCTCTCACCCTCCCAAAGGGTGAGGCGATAAATGGAGAAAAGGGTTGTATAATCAACTCTATGACTGATGAACAATTACCCTCACGAACCCGACACAATTTCGCCATGCTGATCGACGGCGACAATGCCCAGGCCACCCTGCTTGCAAAAATGCTGGTAGAAGCTGCCAAATACGGGCAGATCACCATCCGCCGTATCTATGGCGACTGGACCACCAGCAACATGAAATCCTGGAAAGACACACTGAATTTCCACGCCTTTCAGCCCATCCAACAATTCCGCTATACCATTGGCAAAAACGCCACTGACAGCGCCATGATCATCGACGCCATGGACATCATGCACTCCAATGTCGTTGATGGCTTCTGTCTGGTTTCAAGCGACAGCGATTACACACGTTTAGCTACGCGCATCCGCGAAACCGGTATCTTCGTGATGGGTATCGGCGAAAAGAAAACCCCCAAGCCTTTCGTCAACGCCTGCGACGTATTCGTCTATACCGAAAACCTGGTAGATAAGGAAAAGAAAGTCCCCAAACCCCGCACCAATAACAGGAAACCAACCAGGGGAAAACCAAAACCCGAACCCGAAGTGG
The DNA here is from genome assembly GCA_963785535.1 of uncultured Chloroflexia bacterium. Taxonomy (GTDB): domain Bacteria; phylum Chloroflexota; class Anaerolineae; order Anaerolineales; family Villigracilaceae; genus JAABUE01. The sequence continues at coordinate 217,134 of CAWAVQ010000026.1, forward strand.
AAACCGAAGCAGAAGCGGAAACCGATCCCATGCCCTTGCTAGAACAGGCCTTCGACATGGCGGTGCAGGAAGATGGCTGGGCGCGACTGGATGTCATGGGCAGCAATCTATATCAGCTCGATCCCGGCTTCGACCCGCGCACGTATGGGCATAAGCAACTTTCCCGGTTAGTGGGTAACATGAAGGACGCGTTCGAAATGCGCACGCAAGAGATCGACGGTTCGATGCTGTTTTATGTAAAAATGAAAGAATGAACGAGGGACAATAAGCCAGTTCGGGCGGCAGTTGCACTGCCGCCTGTTAATGGTTCGAAAAATCGGAACTTGCTGTCCACCAGCAGTTGTAATGCTGGCGCACCAAATTACACATATACCCCCACGTTTCCCCCGACCAAACTCTTATACACATCCAACATCTGGGTAGCAATATTGGCCCAGGCGTAGTCTTTGGCATATTCAGCGGCGCGCAAGCCCATCGTCTCGCGTCGACGCACATCGCTCAGAAGAACCAACAACTTCTCGCACAACGCTTCCGGGTCCTGATCCGGGATGTGGAAACCAGTCTCGCCATCCTTTACCAGGAAAGCCAGTCCTCCTACCTGCGACGCAATTACGGGCGTACCACAGGCCATCGCTTCCAGGGCCACCATGCCAAAGGATTCATAATGCGAAGGCATCACCAACACATCCGCTGCTGAGTAATAGTAAGGCAGTGTATCCTGTGCCCGCTTGCCGAGAAATACCACCATGCGCCCCATACACAGCTCATCGCACAACTTCTGGATGCGCGTCATCTCGGCCGACATCTCTTGTGGACTGACATCCGGGTCACCACCGATGATCATCAAGGTGACCTGGCCCAGGTTGGCCGTGCGCTGGCAGGCTATGGCCTTGATCAACGTATCCAGGCCCTTGAGCGGCTCGATCCTTCCTACGAACAGCACGAGTTTATTCTCAGGGTCAACCCCAACATACTGGCGTGCCTCGTCCATCGGGATCGGATAGAAGTGACCGACATCCACGCCCGGCGGGATGACAGTAATCTTGCGCTTGTCCGCCTTATACAGGAACTGGAGTTGGGTCTGCTCGGCCAGCGTAGCAGCGATAATCCGGTCGGCGATGGCGAGAACACGTTTCTCTCCATCGATGCGATAAGCACCCTCGCGCTCTTCGTCCGAGCGAGCGATGCGGTTCTTCATCTCGCCCAGGGTATGGAACATGTGCACAATCGGGACACCCCAGGCCTCGCTCAAGGCTTCCGCCGCCAAGCCAGACATCCAATAATGACTGTGGATCAGATCATACTGGATGTCTTTTTCCGCTGCGAATTGTTTGATACCATCCACAAACTGCGGAATGTATTCAACTAGATCGCGTTTCGCTATTGGGAATTCAGGGCCGGCCGGCACATGCACGACGCGATTGCCGTATCCCAGATCGTGCAGTACATGCGGAACATGCTCGTCCTGAGAACGCGTGAAAACATCTACGTGAATGCCCATGCGCCCCAATTGGCGCGTGAGTTCACGCACGTAAACGTTCATCCCGCCCGTGTCTTTGCCACCTAAAATAGCCAACGGACAGGTATGATAAGAAAGCATGGCAATACGAAACATCACAACTCCTCTACCCGATAGACGATGTGTACCGCTAAAAACTTGCGAGTTTACTTATAATCCTTTATAATCCCGCCGCAATAAAGCACGCCACAGTAGCTCAGCTGGCAGAGCAGACGCTTCGTAAGCGCCAGGTCGTGGGTTCAAATCCCACCTGTGGCTCAAAATCAACCATGAAAAAGATGACTTCTACTACCACTACGATAACTATGACTCTTCTCCGAAGAGCCTTTGCCTCGTGTCGTTGGTAGACGAACATCTCACCACATAGCTACTCACAGAACACGGAGCAATGCTCCGTGTTTTGATTTTATCAGTTCAGTTCTGAGAGGTGGAGTGCAAAATCTCCCGATTTTGCACCGAAGTCGGGAGATTTCGGACTCCCTATTTGTGACAGGAGCTTCTATGAAAAATACCCTTGTAATGAAATTCGGCGGCACGTCCGTGGGAAGTGTGCGGGCCATTCAACAGGTCGGCAAGATTGCTCGCAATGCGAAAACTGAATGGAAAAATGTGGCCATCGTTGTCTCAGCCATGAGCGGCGTCACCGACAAGCTATTGAACGGTGCCAAGGGTGCAGCAGCAGGGGATGACAGTAGTCTTGAAAGAACTGCCAGCGAGTTACGCGAAAAACACTTGAGTGCCCTGCACGAACTAGCCCCAAGTGCAGTTCGTGAGCGTGAAATCATCGCAAGTCTGTTGACGGAATTTGTCTCTTTGTGTCGCGCCATCCATGTGCTGGGAGAAGCCTCCCCGCGCGCGTTGGACGCCATTGCCTCGCTAGGCGAACGCATGAGCGCGTCGCTGGTGGCGGCTGCGCTCAACGAGGCAGGAATTCCAGCAAAAGCAGTCGATACCCGAGAAGTGGTGGTGACCGATAATGTCTACCAATCTGCATCGCCGGATATGGAAGCTACCCGTCTGCGGGCTGAAGGGGTGATCCAGCCGCTCTTCGCTGCTGGACAAATCCCGGTCATCACCGGCTTCATCGGCGCCAGCCAGGAGGGCGTGGTCACTACGCTGGGGCGTGGAGGCAGCGATTTCTCGGGAGCAATTTTCGGGGTCGTGCTGGAAGCGCAGGAAATCTGGATCTGGACGGATGTCTCGGGGGTGATGTCCACTGATCCACGCATCGAGCCATCTGCCCGCACCCTGTCCGAGGTCACTTACAAAGAGATTTCAGAATTGGCTTTTTATGGCGCAAAGGTATTGCATCCCAAGACCATCCGCCCGGCGCTGGAGCATGGCATCACGCTATGGGTCAAGAATACGTTCGCGCCGGAGTCGGCCAGCACACGCATCATCGAGGATGAGAATGGGCAAAAAGGCAACATCCGTGCGGTGACAGCCATCCGTGGACAGTGCCTGCTCACGGTCGAGGGGCGCGGTATGCTGGGTGTACCCGGTATTGCGGCGCGTCTGTTCACCGCCGTGGCACGTAGTAAGACTAGCATCGTGATGATCTCGCAGGCCTCCTCGGAACAAAGCATCTGCTTTGTCGTCCCGTATGCCGCGCGGCGGATTGTGGCGGGCGCGCTGGAGGATGAGTTCCGTCAGGAGATTGCCCGACGCGACATCGACCGCATCAGCGTTTCGGATGATTGCGCCATTGTGACGGTGGTCGGCGCGGGCATGCGCTCCACACCGGGCATCGCCGGCAGGGTTTTCAGCGCGGTCGGCGCAGAAAACGTGAATGTGATTGCCATCGCGCAAGGTTCGTCGGAGTGCAGCATCAGTTTGGTGGTGGATGGTCAGGAAGCCGATACGGCCATCCGCGCGATTCATAGGTTGATTGTAAGCTAGCGGACTCCAACGTCTCCAGACTTTGGGTTCATTTTATTCCAACGTCAGGAGACGTTGGACTCCAAAATCATAAAGGAGTCAATATGTCAAAAACAAAAGTAGCTATTCTAGGTGCAACCGGCGCGGTCGGGCAGCGCTTCGTGCAATTGCTGGAAAACCACCCCTGGTTTAAAGTCGTCGCGCTGACCGGCTCTGCCCGTTCGGTCGGCAAAAAATACGAGGAAGTTTGCAGATGGGTGCTGCCAGGCCTGATTCCTGAATACGCACGCGCGATGACAGTGGTTCCATCCGACTCGGACTTCGATGCGCTTCTGGTCTTCTCGGCACTGCCCTCGCATCATGCCCGAGACCTGGAGCCTGCTCTCGCTAAAAAGGGCTACGCCATCTGCTCGAACGCCTCCGCCTGCCGGACCTGGGAGGATGTGCCCATCCTGATCCCGGAAGTCAATGCGGACCACACCCGCTTGATCGATATCCAGCAAAAACAACGTGACTGGAGTGGCTTTATCGTGACCAATCCCAACTGCACCAGCACCGGGCTGACGATTGCCTTCCGCGCCCTACACGATGCCTTCCACATCCAGCGGGCTTTCATCGTCTCGATGCAGGCACTCTCCGGCGCGGGTTACCCGGGTGTGCCATCGCTGGACATCCTGGACAATGTCATCCCCTACGTCGGCGGCGAGGAGGAAAAAGTGGAAAGCGAACCGCTTAAAATGCTGGGGGCATTCAACGGCCAAAAAATCGAATTCGCGCCTATGACGCTTTCCGCGCACACCAACCGCGTGGCTGTCACTGACGGGCATCTGGTTGTCAGCTCGGTGGAGTTTGCACAACCTGTCAGCCCCGAAGAAGCCAAACGTGTGCTGGCGGATTTCCAGGCCCCGGAGATCGTAGCGGGACTACCGTCAGCGCCGAAACCGGTCATCGTGGTACGGGAACAGGCCGATCGTCCGCAACCGAGGCGAGATCGGGATGAGGGTCGGGGCATGACTTGCGTGGTCGGGCGCGTGCGGTCCGATCCAATCTTCCACATCAAGTTCGCTAATCTGGCACATAACACCATCCGCGGCGCGGCAGGCGGAGCCATCCTGAACGGTGAATTGCTCAAGGCCGAGGGCAGGTTGTAGGAATTGTTGAAGGATAAAATCCCCCGATAGTAAAGATTAGGAATACACACTATCAACTATCTACGCGCTTCACAATTAAGATATGAAAAACGCCCCTCATCGGGGCGTTCCCTTTCACTCGATCTCATCAAAAATATGATCCAACTCTTCTTCCAGCACATCGAAAACGGCATTGTGTGGCGGAAGTTGCTCTTTCGTCATCCATTCCGGGATGCGGTCATCTTTAGCGGTGAAGCCAGCCCGGCGGTTGAACTCGCGTTCCAGACGGGTGGTCTCTTTGCCTAATTCCGCCAGGATGTTATCAGGCAGGTCGTCCCAGCCGTAGCGGGCGGCCAGTAAACGTTTGACCACCCCATCCGGCGTGGCAGCATAGCCAAAACCGGCAAAGAGGCAGGCACCAAGCGTATCGTAGCCTGCCATGTTGTATTGCGATGTTCTGGAAACATCGACTTGCACATTCGGATCCAGGTGGTTGATCTTAGCGCGGATGGTCAGCCCGCAAGTATGATCCGCGCCTTGGGGCGAAGTAGCAAAGGTTACACCAGTGCCCTTGATGGCGCGCGGCTCATAAGCCGACATAGCCTGCCGCTTGACAACCGGTACACGCTCAACGTCGTATTTCTCGCCCATGTCCGCTGCGCCATTTCCCAAGTCGTACCCAAGTTCACTCCCCTCGCGAATTTCGCCCAACAGACGCAAGGCAGCTTCTCCATCCCCAAACTCCATCAAACCCGCTTCCGCCGCGACACCCAGAGCTGCTCCGATTTCGATGGAGTCGAGTCCCAGATCGTTAACTTCCCAGTTCAAACGGCCAATCGTATCCAGCGAACCGATTCCCAGGTTCGAACCCATCAGGCCGATGGTCTCGTACTCGAGCGGCGAGACGATAATCTTGCCGTCTTCACCACCGAAGACGTTCGAGCACTTGATCGTGCAACCCGCCATGCAGGCATGTGACACGTCCGAGGGTTTGCCGCGCGTCAGCATGAAATCACGCAGCGTCTCGCCGCTGATATCATCCACATTTTCGAAATGACCGTTCGAGAAGTTGCGCGTGGGCAATGCGCCGAAGCCATCGCTCATATGCGCCATGGCTGCCGTGCCATAGTCACGATAGGTGGCCGACTGCGGGTGTTCCAGGACGGCTTTGGTGTAATCCTTCTGCGCGGCTTTGAACGCTTCAGGACGGACAATGGGCGGCCTCTGACCACCAGTATGATCGAACACGATCGCCTTCAACCCCTTCGAACCCATGACCGCACCCAGCCCGCCACGAGCAGCGATACGCGACGGGACGCGGTCTTTGTCGATGTTCTGTACGCCAGCAGCTTTCATCTGCATCTCACCACCGGGGCCGATTAAAGCAATGGCAACCTTATCACCGTATTTCTCGATCAATTTGGGTGCTGTCGCGTAAACGCCTAAACCAACGAGATCGTCAGCCTTCTCCCATTTTGCGCCTTCTAACGACAAATGCAATACCCAGAAGCCCTCCTCCTTGGGCTGGTCTTCGATGATGAGCACTTTGATGCCCATGTATGCCATGTGCAAACCAGTACGACCGCCCGCATTGGCCTCCTTGACGCCGCCCGTCAACGGGGATTTGCCGCCCACCGAGATACGATCCGTGGATGAGAGCATATGCCCCACCAACAGGCCGGGAGCAAAGATCAGCTTGTTGCCGGGACCAAGCGGATCGCAAGTGGCGTCCACTTCATCAACAAGAATGCGCGCCAACAGGCCGCGACCACCGAGGCGTTGCCAGGCTTCAGGAACGGGTTCCAGCTTCAAGGTCTGGGTACGAATATTCACGCGCCAGACCCGAGATTCGTATTCCGTCATGAGATCCATTTCTCCAATTCAAAGGTTTCGACAAACGGGTTGACAAAGCGGATGTCTTCCAAGATTTGCCCATCTTGGAAATCTTCGCTAAAAATAGTGGGAATCTGATTGAGTTTGGCACAAGCCCAGATTTGAGCGTCATAGTAGGAAAACGAGAAATCACGGACTGCGCGTGCCGCTTCGAGCACAATGGAAGGCGTCAGGTCAAATATGGGATAAGTCTGCGCTAAACGGGTAGCTTGAATCAGCGCCTCGCTGTGAGTCAATAAAGGATTGTTCCCTTTAATTGTGACGTTGACAAATTCTGCCAATACTTGCGCACTTAGACGACCGCCTCCAGCCAGGGACAATTTTCGCAAGAGCAAGATGGCCAACTCCTGCCGCTCTGGTTCACCCGAATCACAGGTATAGACTAGGATATTGGTGTCAATCAGAATTGGTTTCGTCATGGTTTGACAATTTGCCCATCAATTTTTGATCGCGTTCTTCATAGGCATCTCGGCGATTCCACTTATAGGGCTTGCCAGTGCGTTTTTTATTGGAACGAGCAAGTTCAATGAACTCTTCCAGAGGCAATTTCGCAGTCTGGGTTGCATTTTCAATACCCGCGCTCAATGCCTGCTCCAGTGCTTGGCGAATCACCTCAGCCTCGCTCACCCCACGCGCTTCGGCTACCCGTTTAAGCATTGCCTCTTGCTGTTTATATAGATAAATTTGTTTGCGAACCATCTGCGCCATAAGATGCTCCTGTGAATATACATCACATTATACATCATTTTTCACTTCATCACATCTCCCAACGCATCACCAAAAATATCCAAAGCATCGCTAACCTGATCCTCGGTCACATTCAACGGTGGAATCCAACGGATGGTGCTGTCGTAGGTGCCGCAGGAGAGCAATAGCAGACCGCGTTCTTCAGCGGCATGGATGATCTCCTTGACCAACGGCTTGGCATTTTTGAACTTGCCATCCACTTCAAATTCAGAACCGATCATCAGGCCCAGTCCACGCACATCGCCAATCTGCGAGTATTCTTCCTGCAACTTGCGCAAACCGGTTTGCAGTTGAATGCCACGTTGTTCCGCGTTTTCGAGCATGTTCTCTTCACGGATGGCCTGGATGGTAGCAACGGCTGCCGCACAGGCTACCGCATTACCACCATACGTGCCACCGTGAGAACCCGTGGGCCATTTCTTCATTAAGTCCAGGTTGCTGAAAACACCTGAAAGCGGCAACCCAGAAGCAAGGCCTTTGGCAACGGTCATGATATCGGGCTCGACATCGTAATGCTGGAAAGCGAACCATTTGCCCGTGCGTCCAAAACCGGATTGGACTTCATCCAGGATGAGCAGAATGCCATGTTTATTGCAGAGCTCACGCAGGCCCTTCATGAAGGAGACCGGCGGCGGGACGTATCCACCTTCGCCCAGAACTGTCTCAATTAAGATGGCAGCCACGTCGCTGGGAGCGATCTGCGAAACGAGCAAATCTTCTAGCGCTTCGAGCGCGAATTGTCCGGCCTGCTCCTCGCTCATTCCCAGACGATAAGCATATGGGAAGGGCGCGACATAGACACCGGAGGGCAGCAATTGCGGCCCCATCTTGTAAGCCGTTTTGGAAGTGGTCAATGCCATCGTCCCGGCGGTGCGACCATGGAAGGAACCGCTGAAGACGATAACCGCCTTCTTGCCAGTGACATTCCGCGCCAGTTTGATGGCTCCTTCTACCGCTTCCGCGCCGGAATTGGAGAAGAAAAAGCCGTCAATGGTAGGCGGCACGATCTTGCGCAATTCTTCGATCAATTGCATCATGGGCTTATGGACGACGATATTGGCCTGGGCATGCAGGAATTTCCCCGCCTGCTCGCGAATGGCCTCGACCACCTTCGGATGGCAGTGGCCGGTGTTGGTCACGCCGATGCCGCAGGTGAAATCAAGATATTTCCGGCCATCCTCAGCATAAATATACGAGCCCTCTGCTCGCTCCGATTGGATCGAAAAGATGCGCGACCAAACTGGGGACATGTTGGGTAAATTTTGTTCGTAAATTTGGAAAGTCATGTTTATGCTTGCCTTTGCATGAAAAATGCGTAATCCGTTGCGCTTATTTTACGCTTTACGGATTACGCATTACGAATTACATTTTATGAATTACGGCAGATATTCCGCTGCCCACTCGATATCATGCTGCCTGAGCGTTTCGGGCGTCGGGACACCTTCAGTGGTCCAGCCCGCCAGCTTGTAGTACTCGTCAATAGCGGAATCAACTTCCTCGTGAGTTAGAGCGAAACCGGCCGTGGGGCCAACTCCCTTCAAGGGTTTGAAGAACCTCTTGGGCAGTTTGTCGTCCTTGCGTCCAAATCCTTCGCGCGCATTGAAAACACGGAACAAGTTCAGGCGGCGCGCACCCACTTCCAGCAATTCGTCCACCGTCATATCCCAACCAGTGACCGAGTTGACCATCTGGACGGTTTCGGCAGGGCCATAAAGCGTCCAAGTGGGGCCATAGACGAACTGGCAGAGTTCCGCCGAGTCCATCATGCTGTAGAAGAGTTCGGAGCGGTAGGCAAAACGCACTTTCTCGGGAGTCAGGCTGTAAGCGGGCTGCGGATCGCCAAGGCCAATGACTTTGAGCCGATCCAGGTTGAAATCGCCAATGCCTTCTTCGTAGTAGGGATCGTGCTCGCTTGACTGGTGATCAGCGCCGAAGGGATTGACAGCGTAGATGAGCGCCAGGGAGCGTTTGGCACGCGGCATGTGCGCCGGGGCTTCTTGGCCCTTGACGGTAACCAGGAATTCATCAGCACCGTTGCCCCAGGTGTCGGCCGCACGTTTGGAGCCTTTGGAAAGCACCTGACCCAGCGGGCCCTCGTTCTTAACAATCGCATCCAGGGCAGCCAGCATGGCATCCGCATCGCCGAACTTAAGTTCGATGCCACCGGTTTGTTCTTTGGTGATGACGCCGTTTTCGAAACACTCCATCGCGAAGGCAATCGTCGCACCACAAGTGATGGTATCAATGCCATACTGATTGCAAATCTGGTTGGCATACGCCACGGCTTTGAGATCGTCCACGCCGCAGTAAGAACCGAATGTGCCCAGGGTTTCAAATTCTGGCCCGCCATAATACGGATCGACCTTGTGTTTCCCCTCGGTCACTTCCACCACGCGTTTGCAGCGCACCACACAGGCATAGCAGGTATCGCGCTCTTTCAGGATAGTATCTGCCATCAATTCGCCGCTGATGCCTTCGGCCCCTTCAAATTGGCCTTCGCTATAGTTGCGGGTCGGCAGGCAACCAATGGAATTATTGAACAGGGAAACTACAGCCGTACCGTAGACCGCCAAGCCATCCATATCCGGGTTTTCTTTGACTCCAGCAGGTCCAGTGCGATTCAATGCCACCAGCGCCTTGCTATCATAAATATCGCGGGGTTCTTCGTTCCACGTACTACTACGGCTTTCAGGTTCTTGCTCGCCATCACAGCACCCATACCTGTGCGTCCGGCGTGACGGTTGGACATACTGACCAGGCTGGAGAACAACACACCGTTTTCCGCGCCAGGGCCATGTTGCAGGATTTCGATCTTTTTATCGTCTAATTCTTCTTTCAGGATGGCATCCACTTCACCCGTGATCTTGCCCATTAGATGCGTAGCATCACGCAACTCGAAGCTGCCATCGTTGATCCAAAGGTAAACCGGCTTCGAGGCTTTCCCTTTAATCACGATGCCATCGATGCCCGTAAACTTAAGCTCAGCCGGGAAGAAACCACCGCCTTGCGCATCACCGATACCACCACTCATCGGCGATTTGGCATTGGCGTTGAAGCGACTCTGACCTGAAATAGCTGCTCCCGTTGTTACACCAGCCATCAAAGTCAGAACGTTTTCTGGACCAAGCGGATCAGCACCCTTGGGCATATCGCGCAGGATGTAATACATGCCCATCGCCGAACCGCCCATATATTTGCGATAAAAGGCTTCTTCAGGGGTTTCGACATCCAACGTGCCGTTGGTCAAGTCAACGTGCAGGATCTTTCCGTTATAACCATAAGGCATGGGATACTCCTCCTTTGGATTTTCAATATTCTGTAGATTCAATTATACGGGCGGGTTGCAAAGGTTGCAACTCACTATTTCCGAAAGCGACAATATTTCTAAAAATTTTGTATTAATAGATCATAAAATTGAGCCAAATAAGATGTTATCGGATAAGTCTTTCCTTATTTCACACAGCACATAAATCAATTACATTTCCAGAATGCCATAGGGGAGATCAAAGTCGGCCATCTTCGCCAGATACGGAGCCGCATCAAAGGCCTCGCAGGCCAGCACCCCTTTCCCTTGCCACTTTCCTTCTGCCAGCAACTCCATCACGATAACAGGGTTGACACCTGTCTGCCAGGAAACGGCCTGACAGCCGTATTTTTCCATACAGAAAGCGTGATCTGTACTCTGGTAGAGATACACCTGACGCAGCTTACCATCTTTCGTACCCTTCACCCAGGTGCCGACGCAGGTTTTACCGCTCATGTGCTCGCCTAGTTCAGCCGGATTTGGCAAACAGGCAGCCACTACGTCAGCAGGCACTACCCAGGCACCTTTGACATCAACCGGCTCTTTGCTGTTCAAACCAAGCATCGCCAGGGTCTGGATTACGTTGATAAAGTCTTTGTCCAACGCGTACTTGAAAGTTACGCGCCTGGTTTTGATCCAGCGCGGAATCAGGACAACCTCTTCGTGCTCCACATTGACGCATTCCAGCGGGCCAATCCCCTCCGGAAAGTTGAACACCTCCGGCTCAGAAAACGTCTCAACCGGAAACACGTCTTTCCCAGTCTCATAAACAATGGCGGGAGCAGTACATTCATCCAGCATGTCAGAAACCGAGAAGGTAGACGCAAAAGGGTAGCCTTCAATCGTCAATGTAGCGCCGTCGCGCACACCAATCTCTTCGATTTCATCAAAAAGATAATCCTGTGCATAACGCGCAAACACGTCAGACATGCCCGGGTCAGCACCGGTGGCCCGGATGGCCAGCAAACCCTTTTCAACCCACCTATCGTGCAGGGCAAATTCTTCCCTGCCCATATCGGCACCCAGGCCGTTCATCGCCATATCCATGTAGATGCAGCCAGTCTGATATGCAGCTTCAAATAGCGGCGTATCAAAATCCACGTTAACGGCGTTCATCAACAAATCAACCTGATGCTTACGCGCAATTTGTATTACTTGGTCGACATTACTAGCATCCAATTGTTCTACGGGAAATCTCTCAAGATCATCGAGCTTGACTTGTATTTTCCTGGCGCGCTCAAGACTGTAATCCGCCAGCACCATTTTCTCCAACCAAGGTCTCATCTTCGCCATCACTGCAATGGCTTCCCCAACACCCCCAACGCCTACCAAAAGGACTTTCATCGCAAACTCCAGAAACCAAAAAGGCGCAGACATCCCACCAGGTCCGCGCCTTCGAACGAACTACATCTCTTTGATTCCGTACGGGAAGCCGTATTCAGCCATCTTGTCCATGTAAGGAACCGCATCAAATGCTTCCGGACCCATTACTCCAACAGCTTTCCATTGCCCGTGTTCGATCAGATCCATGGCCAGCAAAGGGCTGAAGGCCACCTGCGCAACCACAGCCTGACATCCCCAGGTTTCCATACATTCGGCATTGTCCGCCACTTGATAGATGTAAACCTGTTTTTTCCGCCCATCTTTCACCCCCTTAACCCAGGTACCGGCGCAGGTTTTGCCGCTCATCTTATCGCCCAAATAGGCAGGATTGGGCAGGCAGGCAGCCACCACATCGCGCGGCGCGACCTTGACGCCCTTGACGTCAATCGGCTCTTTGTTATCCAGACCGAGCATCTTCAGGGTTTTGAGCACGCTGATAAACTGATCACCCAGGCCATATTTAAACGTAACGCGCTTGGTCTTGATCCAACGCGGCACGAGCAGGACTTCTTCATGTTCCACGTTGACAACCTCGAGTTCCCCAATTCCATCCGGGAATTCGAAGCATTCCGGCTCGGAGAACGGTTCGGTCGTGAACCAACCCCTATCCTGCTCCCAGACTACGGGCGGATTCAGGCACTCTTCGATGGTTGTCCAAATGGAAAAATTGGGGGCAAACTCATAGCCATCGATCACCAGGTTGGCGCCATCGCGGATACCGATCTCTTCGATCTCGTCAAAGAGATGGTCCTGCGCGTAACGCGCAAACACATCCGCTACTCCGGGTTCGACGCCTAGGCCGACGAGCGCGAGCAACCCTTTCTCCTCCCACTGCTTGGATCGCTCGAATTGGTAGTCGCCTAATTTAATGTAGGGTTTGTTGAACGGGTCGTCCGGATGTGGTTTTGAGAGGGTCATGGCCATATCCATGTAATTCGCCCCTACATTGAAGGCCGCATCGAAGATTTTTTCGTTGTAAACCGGATCGACCGCATTCATAATGAAATTCACACCGTATTTGCGGGCTAACTCTTCGACTTTTTCCTGCTGGCTGGCATCAATGAATTCGACTGGGAAACGCTGATCGTCTCCCAATTTGGCCTGGACTTCTTTGGCGCGTTCCAGATTGTAATCAGCTAACACCATTTGCTCGATCCATGCTCGTGGCCTGGCCATCTGAGCAAGTGCTTCTCCTACCCCACCAGTGCCGACAACTAATACTTTCATATTCTCTTTACTCCGTTCGTTTTATAACCTGCCATCGGCAAGTTAGAATGACTCTAAAAGTACACTTCCTTGACAATCTTAAGGTGGACAAATGACTCTGATTGCCTCACACCTTCCACCGTATATAATCTCTTCGTCAAAAAATCCAATAAATGTTTGTGGTCACGACACATGACTTCAACAAGAATGTCGTAGCGGCCACTGGTCACGACTAGATATACAACTTCATCGAAATTGGATATCTCATCTGCCGCTGTAAGCATCTTATCCCCGTCAACGCGAACGCCGATCATCGCCATGGTTTTGAAACCCATTCGAAGTGGATTGCTGATAGCGACCACTTTCAGATACTCCATTTCAATAAGGCGGTTATAACGCATGCGGATCATGCCGGGCGAAACACCCAGTTGTTCAGCGATTTGCGAAAAAGCAGTGCGACCGTCCTCGCGTAAAGCCTCGATTATCTTTAGATCAACATCGTCCAAATCGTATGGTTGCGGATAAGAGTTTTCGTTTCCCATGTCTCTATTTTATTATTTTTTTGCAATTTTGTCAAATTTATGTGCTTATTTTGCACTAAAAAAGCTAAATTTATGCAAAAAATCACGCATCCCCTGCATTGGAGATGCGTGATCGAATACGAGTAAAAACCGGGAACTGCTATTGAGCCGATTTCACTTCGTCCCACAAGCGTTCGTACAGGGACTGCGCATCGCCAACCTCGGTGATGTACTGCAATTTGTCCAACACTTCGGGAGGCGGATAAACTGCCGGGTCATTAAGAAAGTCGGCATCGAGAAGATCTTCTGCAGCCTTGTTTGGTGAGGCATAGTATGTGAAATTGGACAGCATTGCACCCATGTCAGGACGCAAAATGAAGTCCATCAACATCTCGGCCGCCAATCTCTCTTCAGGGGTAGCCGTGGCGGGGATGCACATGTTGTCAACCCAAACCACGCCGCCCTCTTGAGGGATAGTATAGGCGACATTTTCGTTGTCTTCTTGAGCGACCAGGAAGTCTCCGTTCCAGCCGTGCGCCATCAGATTCTCTTCGGAAGCGACCAGGTCTTCGTAGGTATCACTATCATATCCAGACAAAGCAGGTTTGGCCTTGATCAACAGATCTTTGGCCTCTTGCAGTTGTGCTTCATCCGTCGTGTTGATGTCATAGCCGAGATATATCAACGCAGCTGCAAAGGCCTCGCGAGGATCATCGAGCATGGTCGTGCGTCCGTATGCAGGCGAATTGGGGTCGGGATCGAAGAATACCGACCAGCTCGTCGGTTTATCAACCTGTCCATCGAGGTAGCCAATCCCTGTAGTACCCCATTGGTACGGGATGCAGTATTGATTGCCAGTGTCATAGGGCACTTCGGTAAATCTTGTGGTCAGATTAGAGATGTTCGGGATCTTGGAATGATCGAGTTCGGCGAGCATGCCCTCTTGCTTCATGATCGCGACATAGTAGTCGGAAGGTACGATCATGGCATAGCCAGTCGCGCCACCTTTGAGCTTGGCATACAATTCTTCGTTGCTAGAGAAATTATCCTCTACAACCTTGATACCCGTTTCTTGTTCAAACTGTGTGTAGATCTCAGGGTCAATGTATTCAGACCAGTTGTAGACCACGATCTGTGAGGCGGGTTCAACCATCGCCGCGGATGGTGCTTCAGTAGCGGCAGCAACTGCCTCGGTCGCTGCAGGGGCGGCCGGTGCAGCAGTTTCAGCAGGAGCCTGGGTTGCCTGTCTCCCACCGCAAGCGCTCAACAGCAAACCAAGCATTACGAACATTGACAGCCAAATGGTCATTTGACGTTTCATTATCTCTTCTCCTTTGTTTATAGAACTTGTTTTATTTGTTTACAAGGATAGGTCAATCGGAGAATCTTCACCACCTCCTTTCCGCGAAAAAAGCGAGATACTGATCAAGAGCAGGGAAAATACCAACATCAGAGTTGATACAGCGTTGATTTTGGGCGTTACCCCTTTCTTGATCATCCCGAAGACACGCACCGGGAGCGTATTAAAGCCCGCCCCACTAGTGAAAAAGGTGATGATGAAGTCGTCCAGCGACAAGGTAAAAGCCAGCAGCGCGCCACCGACAATACCGGGCAACATCATGGGAAATGTGATACGCCAGAAAGTATTCCAGGTATTCGCATACAAGTCATTAGCAGCCTCCTCAAGCGTGCGGTCCATCTGCGCCAAACGGGCACGGACAACGATCGCGACGAAGGATATATTGAAAGCAACATGGCCAATAATCACTGAATATGGTACTGCCAGTTGCACGCCAAAGAAAGATACTCTCCATGGTTCAAACCCAATCCCAGAGACATTGAAGAATATCAGCAACATAATAGCCATGGCGATATCAGGGATGACAACCGGGAGATAGAGCACCGCATCCATCAACAACTTACCGCGGAACGAGTAACGTTCCATGGCCATGGCCGCCAATGTTCCAATGACTGTCGAGATAGCAGTTGACACCAGGGCAACAAACAGGCTATTCCACAAGGCTAGGATAGTCTGGCTGTCATTAGCCAATTCTCCATACCACCTCATGCTGAAGCCAACCCACTGTGCAGTAGAACGAGAGTCGTTGAACGAAAAGAATACCAGGATCAGGATGGGTAAATAGAGAAATAGGTAACCACCAATCCCATAACCGCTGAGGGACAATTCGCCGAAGCGCCTCTTAATACGGGCAACTTGACTGCGGCGAGAATATTCCTTGTCGTGAGTAAGTGCTTCGCTGCTCATCGCGGCACCTGCTTGTCTCCCGCCGCAGAACGGAAGTAAATCAAAGTCCCCAGAAGCATAATCACCATCATCACCATGGAAAGTGCCGAGCCAAACGGCCAATCATGGGCGACCAGGAATTGGTTGCTGATAATATTCCCAACCATCAGGGATTTTCCTGCCCCCAGAATGGTCGGCGTAACATACGCGCCTAGCGACGGGATGAAGACCAGCATAGAACCAGCTACGACACCGGGTAGTGAAAGCGGCCAGATTACACGCTGGAAGATTTTCCTGCTCGATGCGTAAAGGTCGCTCGCGGCCTCCAGCAGGCTGACGTCCAGGCGATCGAGCGCGGCATAAATGGGCAGAACCATATCAGGCAACCAGCCATAGACCAGTCCAACGATGATGGCAAAGTCATTTCCGAATAACGGTAATGGCTTTTTGAGTACACCGAGCGCTATCAGTCCCGTATTGATCAGGCCGGTATTCGTCCGCAATAAGGTCAACCAGGCGTAGGTGCGAATGAGGAAGTTTGTCCAAAAGGGGATCATCAATGCGATGACAAATTGCCCACGGCGATGCGGTGGACGCGTAGCAATATAATACGCCAGAGGAAAACCGAGTAGCAAGCACAGAACGGTTGTGATCCCCGCAATATATATCGACCTGATAAAGGTAGAGAAATAGAGCGGATCGAACGTGCGTTGATAGCTGAAAAGCGAGAAGTTCCAGACCACGCCGCCATAGGTGCCCTTTTCGAGAAAGCTATATACCAGAACGATAAAAAGAGGCGCGATAAAGAAAATAAACAACCAGAAGGAGGCGGGCAATAAGAGTAACCATGGGCGTAATGCAGGACGTTTTGCAAACAACTTATGCATACCTATTCCTCCATTATGTGCGCATGTGTGTGGTTCCATAAAGCTGTTACTTCGTCGCCGACATTAAAGAAATGTTCCGAGGAAGTCGAGTTTTGCATGCGCACCACCACATCCGCCTTATTTGCAATCCGTACTACATAGCGCGTATCTGTGCCGAGATAGACCAGATCGATAATCCTTCCGGGGGCACGTGCATCCTTGCCGTGACCGACATTGTCAGCTCCCGGTTGGACAATGTCTATCTTTTCCGGACGGATCGAGAGCACCGCATTCGACCCAACCGGTATCTTCTCCCCGGCGAACACAGCCGGCACTACTATATCTTGGGCAATCGCAAACTGTATAGGTTCACCCTGCTGTTCGACAGAACCAGGAATAAAGTTCGTCTCACCGATGAAATCTGCTACAAAGCGGTTATTTGGGTGTTCGTAAATATCTTCAGGCAGACCAACCTGTAATACCCTGCCTTTGTTCATGACAGCGATCCGGTCAGACATTGCCAACGCTTCTTCTTGATCATGTGTGACATATATGAAAGTAATCCCCACCTGTTCCTGCAAGGCCTTGAGTTCGATCTGCATCGCTTTACGCAATTTCAAATCAAGCGCTCCTAAAGGTTCATCCAGCAACAAAACTTTAGGCTTGTTGATCAAAGCGCGGGCAAGGGCAACACGCTGTTGTTGACCACCGGACAATTGGTTGGGCTTGCGTCGCTCCGTGCCCAGCAAACGCACCATATTGAGAGTCTCTTCAACGAGGGTTTGCCGCTCCGCACGGGATACGCCTCTCATCTCCAGACCAAATCCAACATTTTCCTCGATGGTCATATGCGGGAAAAGCGCATATTGCTGAAACACGGTGTTTACCGGCCGTTGGTTTGCAGGAAGATAACCCTGATACTCTCCATCGATCAGGACCTCTCCCGAAGTAGGCATTTCAAACCCCGCGATCATACGCAACGAGGTTGTCTTGCCACAACCTGAGGGACCTAATAACGAGAAGAATTCTCCATCTCTGACTTGCAGAGAAATGTGGTCAACAGCAGATACAACTCCCCCCTCGGGAGTTGGAAAACGCTTAACGACATCCAGCATCTCCACTATGAATTCACTGCCCATAGACACCTCCAATTATGATGATCCTTTGACATGAATTTCGAAGAATACCTATCGCTGACAGTCCTTTAACTGTCAGTGATCAAAAACAGACTAAAGCACCTTACTTACTTCCTCTAGCGTATCAGACAGGCGATTCAACACTTCATCAATCTGTGCGTACTCGATGACCAACGGCGGTTCGATACGGATGGTCTGCGCGCTTGTCAACGTACCCGCCACCAAAACACCTCGTTTGAACAACTCCTGCCGCTACTTTGTAGCCTGTTTCAGGGTTCTTGAAATGCATCCCAATCAACAGACCCTTTCCTGTTATTTTCTCGTAAATTTGCGGGTATTTCGCTGCCAATTCTCTAAGTTTGGGAATGAAATACTCACCTTTTTCGGCAGCTTGTTCCCAGAGTCTATCGCGCAGTGTAACGTTGATCGATGCAATCGCCGCCGAGCAAGCCAGTGCGCCACCGCCCGTAGTGGTCGTGTGCATGAAGGGATTGGGGTACATCATCGGCTGGAAAATCTCTTCGGTGGTTGTCACCGCGCTGACAGGCATCACGCCGCCGCCCAACGACTTGGCCACGGCGATAATGTCGGGTACGACATTCCAATGATCAACGCCCCACAGCTTCCCGGTCCGGCCCAGACCCGTTTGCACTTCATCCGCAATCAGCAAAGCGCCGTATTCCGTGGCTGCCTCCCGCACGCGTGGCCAGAAGTCATCCGGCGGGACAATCGCGCCCGCTTCGCCCTGGATGGGTTCGAACATCACGCCCGCCACCCCAACACCGATCTTGTCACAGATTTCAAGCTGCTTCTCAACCGCTTCCGCATCCCCAAACGGGACGTGGTAGACCGGCCCGCCATACAACATGCCCAACGGTTGGCGATAGTCTGCCTTTCCCAGCATGGATAGTGAACCCATCGTCTTGCCGTGGAAGGCTTTGACCGCTACGATGAAAGCGGGTTTCTGGGTGTAGAGTTTGGCAATTTTGATTGAAGCTTCAACGGCCTCCGTGCCGCTGGCCGCGAACCAGCTATATTGCAAGTCACCGGGAGTGATCTCGGCCATCATGCGCGCTAGCACACCGCGCAAGGGATCGATCAGTTCCTGGCTGGGCATGGGTGTGCGTCCGAGTTGGGCGCGTACTGCTGCCACTACATCTGGGTGACTCCAGCCGTGGTTCATCATGCCATAACCGCCCAGACAATCGATGTACTCACGCCCCAACACATCCTTGAAGACAGCGCCACATCCGGTCCATTCGACAGCAGCCCAATCGCCGGCCTCGGTCACGGATTTGCGGTATTCCAGCCAGCCTTTGTTGAAGTGTTCGGCGAAGTTCTGTTTGGACTCGGCAATGATTTCCTTCCCAAGCGTTTCGTCAACATCTTTCCGTTTGATGATGTCCAACCAGCGTTCAGAGTACGCAAAAGCACTGTCCAGATTTTGGGTCATAAATCCTCGTAATTTGTTGGTTGCGCGGGCGTGCGTTGCACCTTTCTAATAAGGATTTTTCAGACGAAAGGTGCTCCCATTTAATGGAATTTTCCTAAAAGCCAGGTGCGACGCACCCTCCGTCAGCCTAGAACTTGCGCGACCACTCTTTCGGCCAGCGTTCGATGACAACCTTCTTTTGTGTGAAGAATTCGACCGCGTCCATACCCTGGCCGTGCATATTGCCAAAGAAGGATTCTTTCCAGCCACTGAACGGGAAGAAAGCCATCGGGGCAGCCACACCGATGTTGATACCGACGTTCCCAGCTTGTACCTCGTAGCGGAATTTGCGCGCCGCCGCGCCGCTGGACGTGAACAGGCTGGCCTGGTTGCCGTAAGCGTGGCTGTTCGCCAACGCAATCGCTTCATCAATTGTGTTAACGTGCATCATGCCCAGCACCGGGCCGAAGATTTCTGTGCGCCATAGTTCACTGTCCGGTTGGACATCGGCGATGACGGTCGGGCGGACAAACGAACCGTTCTCGTAACCCTTGATGGTGGTCCCGCGTCCATCGACGCAGACCTTCGCACCGCCTTCCGACCCCAGATCGATCAACCCTTCGACCCGTGTCTTACTAGCCTGGCTGATGACCGGGCCCATTTGAATGCCTTCATCCAATCCGTATCCAACTGTGCGGCTGGAAGCGGCATCGCAAATTGATTCGGTGAATTCGTTGCGCGCTTCAGCCACTGTCACAGCCAACGACACTGCCAGGCAGCGCTGACCGGCACAACCGAAGGCCGAATCGGCCACGATTTTGGTCGCCATATCCATATCTGCATCCGGCAAAATGATGACCGGGTTCTTGGCTCCGCCCTGCGCCTGCACCCGTTTCCCGTTCTCTGCCGCGCGACGATAGATATACTTGGCCACATTGGTCGAGCCGACAAAAGTAATTGCCCGCACGTCCGGGTGATCAAGAATGCCGTCCACCGCATCTTTAGAACCGTTGACCATGTTGACGACGCCCTTCGGAAAGCCGACCTGTTCGATCAGCTTGAAAATCAGTTGCATGGTCATCGGCACTTTTTCAGAAGGTTTAACGATGTAAGTATTACCGGTTGCCAGCGCATAGGGCAGGTACCAGAAAAGGATCATGCCAGGGAAGTTGAAGGGTGCAACCGTGGCACACACGCCCAACGGCTGACGGATCATGATCTCGTCGATGCCGGTAGCGATGTCTTCCGAAATATCGCCTTTCATCATCATTGGCATGCCGCAAGCCACTTCCACATTTTCGATGGCGCGCACCATCTCGGCCTTGGCCTCATCGAAAGTCTTGCCGCACTCGTCGGTGATGGTACGGCCGATATCGTCGTGATGGGCTTTGAGCAAGTCACGCAGTTTGAACAAATATTGGATACGGTCCTGGGTTGGCGTTGCGCGCCAGGCCGGGAACGCGGCCGACGCTGCCGCTGCTGCGGCGTCCACGTCTGCTTTGCCGCACAATGGCGTCCGAGCGATGACCTCACCGGTTGCCGGGTTGACCACGTCCGCATACTCGCTAACTTGTGGTTCGATCCATTCGTTATTGATGTAATTCAAGATTTTCGACATGCTACTTCACCTGCTTATCTGCCACTTCTAGTGCCTTCTCAACTAACGCCAGGCCTTCATCCAATTGCTCTTGGTTGATGCACAACGGCGGGATGATGAAGACCACCGTACCGATGTCTTTCACCATAATAAAAGTGAACAGGCCGTTGTCCAGCAAAGTCTTTTTGATATCGGCCATCACCGCAGGCGAGAAAGGCTCTTTCGTCTCGCGGTCCGTGACCAATTCGATGGCCGAGAAAAGGCCAATGTAACGCACATCGCCAACAGATGGGTGCCGCTCTTTGATATCTTCCAAAGCTTCGCCGAGATATTTACCCAGCGTGGCTGCGTTTTCGATCAGGCCATCTTCTTCGTAAACATCGATGGTCGCCAGGGCAGCAGCACAAGCCAGGGCATGTCCACTGTAAGTTAAACCCGCATACAGATATTTGTCTTCGAAGAAATTAGCAATATCTTCCGAAACGATCACTGCCCCCAACGGCACATACCCGGAAGTAATGCCCTTGGCGGTGGTGATAATGTCAGGCTCGACGCCCCAGTTATCCACCGCGAACCATCTTCCGGTGCGTCCCCAACCGCTCATGACCTCGTCGGAGATGAGCAGAATACCGTGCTTGTCGCAGATCTCACGGACGCGCGGCCAGTAGTCATCCGGCGGGACGATGAGACCGTTCGAGCCAGTCACACCCTCCATAATAATGGCCGCGATCTTGTCCGGACCTTCGTAGCTGATGACCTCTTCGAGATGTTGGATGCATTCCCGTTTGCAGGATTCCGGTTTCTGCCCAAATGGGCAGCGATAGCAGAACGGATCAAGGAAGTGAACCACGCCGGGCATGGCGGGTTCGACCGCATTACGGCGGTAATCACCGGTCAGGGCCACCGAGCCATGAGTGGCGCCGTGATAAGAACGATAGCGGGCCAGGATTTTGTGCCGTCCGGTGTAGAAACGAGCGATCTTGATAGCATTTTCGTTGGCTTCAGAACCACCCAGAGCATAGAAGGTCTTTTTGAGCTTTCCGGGGGTGACTTCAGCCAATTTCTTGCCGAGCAGGCCACGGGGGGCGGTTGCGTTGCCGGGATGGACGAAACACAATTCAGCAGCTTGATCCTGAATGGCCTTGACCACTTTCGGGTGCTGAAGTCCAATGTTCATATTCATCAACTGAGACGAGAAGTCAAGGTAACGTTTTCCGTCTGCGTCCCAAAAATAGACACCCTCGGCTTTAGTCACTGGGATGGGGTTGACCTGTGATTGCACGGCCCATGAGAAGAAAGTGTACTCACGGCTCAGATCAACCATTTCTTTCGATGTCATTTCTGTCATATCTATCTCCTAAAAAATCCTGCAAAGGGTAAACTCTTCGGCTTTGCCTTCGGGTCAACCCTCACCAGGTTGATTAACGCTTCACGATTTTTACAATGTCAGCAAAGACATTCAAGGTCTCATCGACATCTGCTTCGGAATGCGAGTAGCACAGGAACCAGGGTTCCCGGGCATCGTGGTCGGGCATCACGCCGCGCTCGATGGCTGCATCCACCAAACGCAGGTAATACTCGCGGTCGCTCTTCGTCCACTCACGCTGGCAAGTTGGCTTCTCGATCCCAATTGCGAACGAGAACATGGAAGGTGGCCCACTGAACACAACCGGAATGCTGTTATCTTCAAAGATTTCCTGCAAACCAACCATCAGGTGCTTGCCACGCGTGTTGATCGTGTCAATGATGGGGCGCTGTTGCAAAGTGGACAAGGTAGTGTAACCAGCCGCAACACCCGCCTTGTTATTGGTATAGGTGCCGCCCTGCGCCACACCATGTCCGATAATGCTCATAATTTCTTTCTTGCCGCCAAAGGCTGCTATCGGATAGCCGTTTCCCATTGCCTTGGCATAGGTCGCCATATCTGGCATGATGTTGTAGTATTCCTGTGCGCCGCCGTTGGCAAAGCGAAAACCGGACTTCACCTCGTCAAGGATGAAGACCGCACCATACTCGGACGTCAGCCTGCGAACCAGTTCGAGGAAGCCCGGCTGCGGGTCAAGGGCACCGCAGTTGCCTTGACAGGGCTCGGTAATGACCGCGGCGATCTGCTCGCCGTACGATTTCATCACGCGCTCGAAACCTTCGAAATCGTTGAAGGGTAGGGTAATAATCTTGTCGCCCATCATCTTGGGAATACCGGAACTACCCGGCACCGGGATCGGGCTGCGGCGGCTGCCATACGATTCCGATGGAGCGTAGGTAGACCACAATAAGTGATCGTGGAAGCCATGGTAATTGCCTTCGAACTTGAGTAGCAGGTCACGCCCGGTATAAGCGCGTGCCACACGGATAGCATGCATAGTCGCTTCAGTGCCAGAGCAAGCCAGGCGTGCCATCTCGACCGCCGGGCACATTTCTACGATTTTTTCTATCAGTGCGACTTCAAGTTCATACGTCATTGCAGCCAGAGTGCCGCGCTGGATTTCTTCGATTACTTTTGCATCTACTTCATCAAATGAATGCCCCAAAATAATTGGGCCGAACGCCAGACGATAATCAATATAGCGTTTGCCGTCTACATCCCACAGATAAGCGCCTTTGGCCTTGTCCATGTAGAGAGTCGCGCCCTCTCCCCAGAAACGAAAATTTGAATTTACCCCCAGTGGAGCTACATGCATTGCCCTCTGTTGCAGTTCCTTGCTTCTTGGCCCTATGTAACTCATACAACCTCCCGGTCAAGTTTTCAAAAGATCATTTTTCGTTTACATCCGAAGGTACGCGCTCCGGGATGCGCCATTGATATACATCTTTGAGAACTATCGGAACAATGGACGTGACCGTTTTTCGAACACCCGGCACTTTTCGCACTACCTCGGTTACAAAGCGGTAAACCTCTCCCGTATCTTTGGCCACAACCTGAATACTGACGTCGGTCTCACCGATAGCACAGGCGACATAGCTTACATTTTCGAATTCTGCCATCTTGTTAGCTACTTCAAGGATCTTGTCCAATTCCACCTCTAGCCAAACATCAGCCCGTGTATCAAATCCAAATGCTTGCGGGCTGACAATTGCGCTAACATAGATGACCTCCTCTTCAATCATGCGGTCGATACGATAGCGTACGGCCCGCTCTGATATATCTCCCATACGACGAGCGATCTCCGAAGCGGGCAGTCGGCCATCTTCCAGGAGTAAATTGACAATTTTCTCATCTATTTTGTCGATTTTATACATAATAGTTCCTATTTATTTCCGAAAACAACATTTCTGGAGCGAAATATACCCAAATCAAATCAATATGTCAAGGATATGACCATTTTCACAAAATAAATGCGACTACTCCCTACAAAATAAGATGATTATAAGAAAAATCCCATTTCGAGTTGACGCAGGTAGGTGATGCAGTTATAATCAATCTTCGGCATTATCCCCCTGATAGGAGTAAAGTTATGACCGAAGCGAAAGTTACCGCGCAGGTCAGCGCGTTAGAACCCAAGACCAAATTGAAGGGAAAGGTGGTCAAGACCACCTTGGCTGGCGTGCTGGTAGACATTGGGCAGGAATTACCCGGTGTCATTCACATATCACAGTTACAGAAAGACCAAGTCAACAAACCGGAAGACGTAGTGCAAGTTGGCCAGACCGTAGAAGTCTGGGTGCGCCGGGTTAAGAAGGATCGTATCGAACTGACCATGATCGAACCGCTTGGCATGGAATGGAACGAGATCAAACCTGAAACCGTTGTCAAAGGGAAGGTCGTCCGGCTGGAAATCTTACGGTGCCTTCGTCGATTTTGGCGCAGAACGCCCCGGCCTGGTACACGTCAGTGAAATATCACGCGGTTACATCAAGAGCCCCAATGAAGTCGTTAAAGAAGGCGATGAAGTTGAAGCCGTTGTTCTGGATGTAAACCGTAGGAAGAAACAGATCCGTTTGAGCATGAAAGCCCTGGAGCCGGAAATTGAAGAAATGAAACCGGCCAAGAAAGAAGCTCGAAAGGAACGTGGCAAGCGCAAGTCTAAGAGAGAAGCGACGAACTTCGATGTCCAGGAAGAACCAAAAGAACCCGAGATGACGGCCATGCAGATTGCATGGCAAGAAGCTTTGGATCGCGCAAACGCTCGCGATAAAAATCATAAGTCCAAGCGCGTGAAAGCTGGTTCTGATGAACAGGAAGACATCCTGAATCGCACCCTGGAAAAAAGATTGCCAACCGGCAGTTAGCAAGAAAGCAATACAGTCAGGCAAGAGCCTGGCTGTATCATTTTAAACAGGGGTTTCGCTTAGGTAACGCGCGAAGGCTTCCGGGCGCAGAAATAGAAAAATGAATATTGCTGAAAAAAAACCGCCCAGGTGAGCCCAGTAGCCTACTCCGTAATTTGCATTTGAAAACATCATTTCTAGTGCTGGGATGATCTGAACTCCCAAGAAATACAGCACAATCCAGCCAGCCCGGATGCGCGGCCATGTAGGGACAAAGCTGATAAATATAAGTGTGCGAATACGCCCTCCGGGATATAAAAGTACATACGCCCCCATCACACCAAAAATAGCTCCACTTGCTCCTACATTTGGGATGGGCGAATTGTACATAACCAACGTGGTTATCAAGTTTGCACTGATGCCTGCCAGTAAGTAAAAAACAAGGAATCTCCAGGCACCACAGGCATCTTCCACCCTACGTCCGAACACCCATAGTGCGCCCATATTTCCTAATAAATGAAAAAAGTTTGCGTGCATAAACACGGAAGTGATACTGGAAATAATCCCGGGACCCTCGGCCGCAAGGATTAATTTCGGCGTGAAATAAAAGCGCATCATAAATTCCCAATACTGCAAGAAGGTTATATGACCAGGCAAATATAGGGGTTTGGCGAACTCAATAAAAGTGTTAATTGCAATTATTAAGATCGTCATAAAGGGAAACCAAGAATAGCGATTGGGTTCAGTATCATTTAGAGGGATCATAATTGCCTACTGTTTCTTGCATAATTACATGAAAAATTACAATCCAAACACCGGGAAATTACAGATCAGGTTTCATTTTTTTACGCGGCACGAAGGAACTCATGGTGGCGCAGGGATTTGAAAAGATTGCAACCTTAGTAAGGAATTCCAAAGCAGCAGCAGGTGTGGCGTCAAAACCAGTATCCAGCCAGTTACCGCTACAAGCGCTCGCATCGCAACGGAACCTCTTTCCCCTTGCTGACCAAACCACCTTCGCCAAATGACATGCCGCACGCGGATTCCTGCAACAGTCAGCAAAAAACTACCCAGCACAACCAGGGGAAACCCAATCCATAAATCGAGGGTTGGATGCTTGATGGGATTTAAACCATCTTGAATAAAGACCTCCGAAATGTACAACAATGGTAAACCCACACTCAAGCGCAGGATGGTAAAAGATGGCCTGATATAACGGACATTCTCAATTTTTGCATCTTCCAGACGA
This sequence comes from uncultured Chloroflexia bacterium, assembly GCA_963785535.1. Classification (GTDB taxonomy): domain Bacteria; phylum Chloroflexota; class Anaerolineae; order Anaerolineales; family Villigracilaceae; genus JAABUE01. The sequence continues at coordinate 243,449 of CAWAVQ010000026.1, forward strand.
ACAATGTTCCTGTGGATACGATCAAACTCAGCAGGTGTCGTACCTGGCCTCATTGCTAACTCGTTGTATAGATTCATAGCTTTATCAAATTCCCCATCCTCCTCGTAGGAAACAGCCAGTTCGAGAGGGTTGCGTTGGAAATAGCGGTAACGCTTCAATGCTTCTATCGCTGATTGATCTGATCGATCGATTTGCACAATAGTTTCATAAGCGCGGACTTTATCATCGATACTCACCGACAGTTCGGCAAACAACAACCAGGCCTCTTTATGGTTATTGTCCTCGCGCAGAATGTTTTTAACAAATAGCAAGGCATCTTCACGTTTACCATTTTCAACGTACCAACGTATTTGCTTTATTTGTTTATCCAACCCAGCTAATATTGTCAGACGTTCCGCTTCGTATTCTTTGAGGAGTTTATCGAGATAAGCTTTTATTCGCTGGTTTCCAGGATTAATAGACAAAACCCTCTCACAAGCTGCCATACGGTCTTCGAGAGGGTCGAGCAGGCCAGAAAGCCACATCCAGGCGACTTCATTATCAGGATCCATGCGCACCACATCCTGGAACAGATCGCGCGCCGTCAGTTCCCGTCCGCTGCGGGCAGCTTGAAGCGCCTTGCGAAGAAGTTCTGCTGTGTCCATCCTAAATTGAATTGTAGTATGTTCTTTTCCGAACTATCCTTGCATGTCCATTACTTTGCAGTGGCGATCATTTTATCTGTTTTAGATACGCTTCCATAAAATCGTCCAGGTCACCGTCCAAAACGGCCTGTGTATTCCCGCGCTCGTATTCGGTGCGGTGGTCTTTCACCATCTGGTAGGGATGTAATACATACGAACGGATTTGACTGCCCCATTCTGCCTTTGTATATTCGCCCCGCAGTTCAGCGACCTCTTCATCTTTTTCAGCCTGTTTCATCTCCAACAAGCGTGCCCGGAGCACACGCATGGCATTCTCTTTGTTCTGCAATTGTGAGCGCTCATTCTGACAACTGACCACAAGTCCGCTAGGAATATGGGTAATACGCACTGCAGTCGAATTCTTCTGCACATTTTGCCCGCCCGCGCCAGACGACTTGTAAACATCGATTTTCAAATCATTTGGATCGATTTCAACTTCCGGGTCATCCATCGCGATCTGCGGCAGGACTTCCACCAGCGCAAACGACGTATGTCTGCGATGGGCCGCGTCGAATGGGGAAAGCCTCACCAAGCGATGCACCCCTTTTTCAGAACGCAGATACCCGTAAGCATACTTGCCATCCACAGCAATGGTGACGCTCTTGATGCCAGCCTCTTCACCTTCGGTCATGTCGATGATTTCGGTTTCGAAGCCGCGTCTCTCTGCCCAGCGCAGGTACATTCGTTCGAGCATCTCAGCCCAATCCTGCGAATCTGTGCCCCCGGCTCCTGCATGAATGGCTAGTAAGGCATCCTCGGAATCGTAACGACCGGAGAGCATGGCAGTAAAAGAACGTTTTTCCAGTTCCTTCTCGATGCTTTCGACTTCCTTCTCTAACTCAGCACGCAGACTTTCGTCATCCATCTGCGTCAATTCAGTCGCATCTTGAATGCGATGCGCAAAACCGCCCCAGGACTCAACCTCTTCGCGGAGTTTGTTGGCCGTTTTTATCGTTCGTTGCGCAGCAGCAGGATCATCCCAGAAATCGGGCGCTGCCATTTCTTGATCTAATTGTGAGAGTTTGGTTTGCTTGTTAGCGAAGTCAAAGACGCACCATGAGGTGCTGAGTCTGTTCCCCTGCTTCCTGTAAACGGTCGAGCAAATCTTGCATTGTTCCTCCAATTGATTTCGCTTCTCAAATAAGAAGGAGAGATGGGGTGTTGTGGACGGGCGTGCCCGTCCACAACACCCCAAACCCCGATTTATTATTATCCCGTAGATAAAATTCCTTCGACAAAGGCATCCGGGTCAAAGGGTTGTAAATCTTCCGGCCTTTCGCCTAGCCCGGCAAACAAAATTGGCAATCCAAGTTCACGTTTGATGGCAAAAGCCATGCCACCACGCGCCGACGAATCCAACTTTGCCAGGATCACGCCAGTCACGTTAACCGCCTCTTTGAAGGCACGAGCCTGCTGCAAGGCATTTTGCCCGGTGGTCGCATCCAACACCAACCAGACGGCGTGCGGCGCTCCCGGAAGCGCTTTGCCCACCACACGATGGACTTTTTTCAACTCTTCCATCAGGTTGAAGCGCGTGTGCAAGCGACCCGCTGTATCGATGATGACCAGATCGACAGCACGCGCCGTTCCGGCCTGGACCGCGTTGAATGCAACGGCACCAGGGTCACTTTCTGGAGCGCCCGCGATCACATCGACCCCGAGCCGGTCTCCCCAAACCTGGAGTTGGTCCACGGCTGCAGCACGGAAAGTGTCCGCTGCGCCGAAAACGATAGATCGGCCTTCATCCACAAAGCGCTTGCCCAGTTTGGCAATTGTGGTCGTTTTTCCGGAACCATTGACACCTACCACTAATAACACAGATGGGCGCTCGGCCCATTTAACGGTAGGCGGTTCGGAAAGGCGATTACGCAGTTCCACCCGCAGGGCGCGTTCCAGTTCATCGGAGCGAAGCAGGCCCTCGGTCCGCACGAGGCGCTGAAGGGACTCGATAACTTCGGTAGCGGTTTCGATGCCCAGGTCTGCCTGAATCAGCAAGGCCTCCAGTTCGTCCCAGGTATCCTCGGTAATTTCCGTTGCGCCTAATAAACCGGCAATGCGTCCGAAAGTCGCTTTGCTGGTCTTTGCGAGCCCGTTGCGCCAGCGTGAAAGGATGTCTGCCATGACGGGCCATTATATCACGGGGGCAAAGTTGTTTTGTGTTATACTCGCCAGTTGCGAGGAGATGATGGCAGATAACTGGAAGGAAGTATCCGCAACCTGGAAAGGGGGCTTGAGTTTCATCGGAGAGAATGCCAAAGGTGGAACTGTCCAAATGGGCCCTATGGATGAAAGCATTGGTCCAATGCAGTTGATTTTAGTCGGGCTGGCTGGTTGTACCGGAATAGATATTGTCTCAATCCTCGAGAAGAAAAAAGTGACCCCAACAGACTTCAAGGTGAAAGTACGCGGCAAGCGAGCCGAAACATTCCCAATGGTCTATACGGACATTGAAGTCGAGTATTTACTTTGGGGCGAGAATCTGAAAGTAAGAGACGTTGAGCAGGCAATCAAGCTATCGGAACAAAAATATTGTTCAGTGAGCATTATGATCGGTAAAACTGCTAAAATTAGCTCAACATATAAGATTCTAAAACCCGGCGAACCCGAGGTTTAGGGCAACTGCCCGGAAAGGTTTTTTTACAATGGTTGAAGAACCCATTCACGTAACCGATCAAGCCTTTGAAAAAACTGTGCTGCAAGCAGAATTGCCCGTGATCGTTGACTTCTGGGCTCCCTGGTGTGGTCCCTGCAAAATGGTAGCACCCGTTCTCGACAAGCTGGCAAAGGAATACGCGGGAAAGGTTTTGATCACCAAGGTAAATACCGACGAGAATCCGGAATGGGCTGGCAAATTCGGCGTACAGGGTATCCCGACCATGCTGTTCGTCTCTAGTGGCAAGGTATTGCATCGCCAGGTGGGCGCCCTGCCGGAGCGTATGTTGCGGGATGTGGTCGGCCAATTCCTAGAGGTCATCCAGCAGACATAAAGGAGTGGCTATGAAAAGGACAACAGTCCTTGTGTTGGCAACGGCGTTCATTTTGAGTGCCTGTATCCCTTCATTGCCATCGCTACAGCAACCGACTGAAGCCCCTGCGGTTGACGTACAGGCTACGGATGCGGCCGTGGCTGCAACACAAGCAGCAGAAACGCTCAACGCGCTACCAACTCCAACCCTGGAGCCTGCTACCGATACCCCGGAGCCCACAGCGACTGACACAGAAGCGCCAACTGCCACTGAAACCGTGACCGAGACTTTTAACGCCTGATCCCAATATCACGGCCACTGAGACGGCGGTCACAACAACTGCCACAGTAACCGGAACGCCTCCGACAGCAACGCAATTCGTTGCTGCAGCGACCGAAACTTTACATCCGCGTTTCTTCGGAACCCTGCCGCCCGCCCTTCCATACGGTAAGGTCAGGTTGATCAACCGGGCCAAGGCCGAAGTTTATGTATCGCTGCACTGCACGACTGTGGATGGTGACACGACGATCATCGAATATCCTGTTGCAGGCCGGATGAATGTCTCTGCTCCCGCAGGTAAATACACTTACGTAGCCTGGGTAGGTGGGCGAGAATTCCAAGGCTCGTTTGGTCTAAGCAAAGGTGAAGATATCGAAATCACCTTTAATAAAGATAAGGTCACCATAAAATAAATTCTTAATTGGAGAAAAACCAGTTTATGAAACACATTTGGATGATTTTTGCAATTGCCGCGCTCGTGCTGACTGCTTGCGGCCCCAAAGCTGAGCCAACAATGTCCCCAGCCGATGTCCAGGGAACTGCTATGGCTGCGGCAATGACCATGGTAGCAGAGACACAGGCTGCCGTCCCTACAGCGACCCCCATACCGCCGACCGAGCCTCCTACTGCAACCCCATTTCCCACAAATACAGTTCCGCCACTAAGCCTGGAAACCGCAACCCCGGTGCAAGCGGTGAGTGTGTTTCCAACCAATACACCGGTCCCAGCTTCGGGATCGAACGATCCTTGCAACCAGCCTTTAACATCTTGGGGTGGTGACAGTGCACAAATTACTCTCAAGAACAACACCAAACCCAAAGGGGTTGTGACGGCATCGTTGTTTTTCAGGGCAAGCTTTGGAGAGTGCGGATATATAAGTGCCCAATTCTCTAACTCAGCCACCCTTACCGTGCCAGTGGGTACATTTTCCGCAGGTGCTTTTGTAGATGGTCCAAAAGATTTCAAAATATTCGGTGGCGGCACAATCACGCGGCCGGGCAACTATACGCTATGGTTCGAAAATGAATCAATCATTCTCAAAGCAGGCTGCGCTCCAAACTGCTAGTCACGTAAATCTGGAGAATCTCAGCTAGACATGAAAAAGCTACTTATCCTTACACTTGCAGGCATATTATTCCTCAGTGCCTGCGGAGCGCCAGCAGAACCTACCATGAGTGCCGATGACATTCAAGGAACGGCTGTGGCCGCCGCAATGACGATGGTGGCGCAAACCCAGGCTGCCATTCCTACGGCAACGCCTATCCCACCTACAGAAACCCTAGCACCGACGCCGATACCCACGAACACAATTCCTCCACAGGAACTACCGACGCAACCCTTAGTTGCCCAACCCACAGCAACCACTGCATCCAGCGCCGATGAATGTAACAAATTCTTGACAACCAGTGCAGCGGGTCCGACTGCTCCAATAAAGATCATCAATGAGACGAAAGCGCCTATGAATGTCTCGCTTTATCTGGATAAGACACCCTTTGGGGAATGTGGTTATCGTGGTTATTCGATCCCCAAAAGAGGTTCTGTTAATATCGAATTTCCCCAAGGCGTTATCTATGCTTACGCCTGGATACTTGAACCTGTCAACACAACCGTTTCCGGCGGACCGTGGAAACCTAACAATACCGACAAATGGGAAATATATATTAATGAAAATAATATGAAAATGGTGGGTCCATAACAATCCGAATTCGTATGACAAAAGAGCTCGCCAGAAGTGGCGAGCTCTTTTGTCATTCATCAATTCTCTCAATCTTCGCCCCGAGTTGACGCATCTTTTCATCCACCTTTTCATAACCGCGGTCAATCTGCCGGACATTTCGGATTGTGGACTGTCCGTTTGCGGCCAGGGTTGCCAGCAAAAGGGCCATCCCAGCCCGGATATCCGGGCTTTCCAATTTTTCGGCATACAAAGAATTGGGGCCCTGAACGAGGCAGCGATATGGATCGCATAAAATGATACGTGCCCCCATCCCTACCAGCTTATCAGTGAAATACATGCGGCCCGAAAACATCCAATCATGAAACAAAATCGATCCAGTCATCTGGGTAGCAACAGTGATCGCGATACTGATCAAGTCAGTCGGGAACGCAGGCCAGACATTGGTTTTAATTTCTGGTATAGCGCCATCCATGTCGGGGATAATTTCCCTGGGTTGTGTTCCAGGCACTAGCAAATCATTACCATCGACTGTCCAAACCACGCCCATCCGCCGAAAAACTTGCGAAATCATCTCCAAATGCTGGATGCCCGCATTGCGGATGCGTACGTCCCCACGGGTAACCACAGTCGCACCCACAAAGCTGACAACTTCAAGCAAGTCCGGGCCTATTGTATGCTCCGTACCATGGAGATGTACAACGCCCTCAATATGCAGCGTGTTCGAGCCAATATCCATGATTTGGCCGCCCATGCTGTTGAGAAAGCGGCATAGTTCCTGAACGTGTGGCTCAGAAGCAGCATTGCGGATGGTGGTCCTTCCTTTGGCAGTGACAGCAGCCATGATAACATTCTCGGTTGCGGTTACACTAGCTTCATCAAGGAGGATATCACCACCAACCAATCCTTTGGTCTTGAACATAAGTGTGCGTTCGTAACTTACTTGTGCGCCTAATGCTTGCAAGGCCAAGATGTGGGTGTCAAGGCGTCTGCGCCCTATGACATCACCGCCTGGGGGCGGAATCTGCAATTCGCCTGTACGAGCAAGCATGGGACCGGCCAGAAGAATCGAGGCGCGAATCCGTCGGCACATGTCCGGGTCCAGATCCGCAGCACGAGGATTTACAGCCGTGAACCGCCAGGTGTCCTCGTTCAACGGTTCCGCCTGCACGCCCAGACTCTCCAATAACGTTTGCATGTCAACCACGTCCTTGATATGAGGCACATTATGCAAAATAACCGGCTCATCTGTCAGCAGACAGGCAGCCAGGATTGGTAAAGCTGCATTTTTATTCCCAGAGGGTGTGACATCTCCACGTAAAGGTATGCCACCTTCAATAACGAATTTTTCCATGAATCTCTCCTGTGAACGGCAGTGATTTTAAGGCAGATTGCGAAATCTGCCAAGCATTGACACTCGTTTATCAGGGCAAGCTCTATCACAGCAAACATTACAATAGACTTGCACTCTGAAATGGATAGCCTTCAGCCTGAAAAGTTTATGTTATTATGCCAACATGAACCTGATTTCATTATTAATCCCTTTAATCTTGGGCTTGGTAGCAGGCTACTTTGTGAATTACCTGTCAGATGTGCTACCGATCACCCGCCGTTTTAGCCAACCTGCCTGCCCAAATTGCGGCAAGACCTTAGCTTGGAAAGATTATATATTAGTACAGGCCTGTAGTTCATGCGGGGAAAAACGCAAACCTAGGAATTATTTTGTGCTCCTTATCTTGGCGGCAGCTACAATTTATATATGGTTGAAGCCTCCTGGTAAAATCAATTTTTTTCTGGCCTATGTATTACTTGCATATCTTGGCGTTGTGTTTGTGATCGATCTGGAACACCGTCTCATCATGCATCCCGTCAGCATTGCGGGAGCACTCCTGGGACTGGTAGTCGGATTCTCCGCCAATGGACTGGTGCCAACGCTACTGGGTGGCGCGTTTGGCTTTGGAAGTATGTTGCTATTATATTTCCTAGGGGAAGCATTTACTCGCTATATGTCCAAGCGTCGCGGAGAACCTATCGACGAAGTGGCCCTAGGGTATGGGGATGTAAACTTGTGTGGAGTAACGGGCTTGTTACTTGGCTGGCCAGTGATCCTGGCAGGGATATTGTTCACGATTTTTGCAGGAGGTATTGGAAGTCTGTTAGTGATAGCTTACATGCTCATTCGAAAACGTTACAACGCTTTTACCCCAATTCCATACGCGCCCTTCTTGATCTTTTCCATACTATTCTATTTATATCGATAAGTAATCACTTTGCATTCAAAAAACTCGCGCGGTTCGCATTGCACGAGTTTTTTTGATTACATCAAACCCGAATTTTATTCATCCAGTTCCGGGAGGGGCCCAGTGCCCAGGCGATATCCAAATCCACGCACGGTCAGGATATGCTGTGGATCAGAAGAATCAGCCTCGATTTTTTTACGTAGCATCAAAATATAGCGTCTTACCAAGGCTGTGTCCTCTGAACGATATTTCCCCCACACTTCCTGGACCAATTCCGGCTCGGAGGCCACCTTCCCTTTGCGGCGTACAAGCGCCTCGAGCAAACGATATTCTGTTGGCGTTAGATCCAGGGCGTCCCCTTTGAAATAAGCCTGGTATTTTTCTGTATCCAGTGTCACGCCCCCGTGGATAATATATCCAGTATCGGAACCAGTGTCTTTTACTCGAGTCAGTACTGCCTGGATGCGTGCTACCAATTCTGCAAAACTGAAAGGCTTGGTCACATAATCATCCACGCCCAGCCGAAATCCACGCAACTTATCGGCCTCGGTGGTTTTGGCCGTTAACATGATGATAGGGACATCACTCAATTCACGCAGCCGAGCACATACCTCCCAGCCATCCATTCCCGGCAACATCACATCCAGCAAGATCAAATCCGGTCGTTGGTCATATGCCAATCGCAGACCAGCGGATCCGTTCAATGCGCTAATTACCTCAAAAGCATCATCCTTTAAGAATTCTCCCAAAAGATGCAGTAGAGTTTGATCGTCATCGATGAGCAAGATTTTCTTCATGTCTCAGCTACCTTCAAACTAAAGGAAAATCGGGCACCGCCTTCAGGGGGAGCGTCAAACGTCAAGGTGCTACCCATCTCATTCAACAGACGGCGAGAGAGATACAATCCCAGTCCGTATCCATAAATGGATTGGGAATCCTTCATGTCTAACCGCTGAAAGCGCCCAAAGAGCAGATTCCGTTTATCCTCCGGGATACCAGGCCCAAAGTCCCGGACTTCGATGCGTACTTGTTCCTTTTGCTGTGCGGCACTCACGGTTACCGGTCCATCCGGCGCGTATTTGATTGCGTTGTCCACCAAATGACGCAGGACGCTTTCCAAAGCGTTCTGCGCTGCCATCACCATCGGCAAATCCGGTTCCAATTGGATCTGTATTCGTTCAACATCTTCTGGTGTTCCCCAATACTGGTTGAGATGTTCCAAAATGGGGACAAGCGACAGCGGAGTCGGATGCAACTCCAGCCGACCGGCCTCGATAGCTGAAACATCCAGGATGGATTCGACAAAACGCGTCAACCTCCGGACTTCAGCTTGCATCAGAACCAATGCATCTTGATCTGCACCTCGGCCCTTTGGTCTCGCAAGCAGCAACTCTAATCCGCCTCCCAAATTGTTGAGCGGGTTGCGCAATTCATGTGAAACCATAGAGACAAAATCGCTTTTAAGTTGATCGAGTTCTTGTAACACTTTGTTCTGTTCCTCAAGCCGTCGATAAGCATCCATGAGGGTGGCAGTACGTTCAGCCACCTTCCGCTCCAAGCTGGCATTGAGTTCTTCCAACTGACGATGGACGATATGCAATTCATCGTAAGCTGTTTGAATGACATTGCGTTGCTGAATTTGTTCACTCAGGTCATGCGCAACCCCGGCTATCAATATCTGGCGGGATTCTGTCACTACGGGATTAAGGGAAAGCAAATAGGGTGTTTTCTGCGCATCCAGGTTGACATTCACCTCCAGCGCCTCAGCAGACTTCTTGTCCGAAACGGCTTCCAGAGCTGTTTCTGGGAGGTCAGAAAATACCGAAAATAAAGTTTGCTCTCCTGATGACGAAGTTTCCAGTTGATGGAACGCCGGGTTGCTGAGAACGATCTTACCGGTAGGGGTACAAATAAAAGCGGGATCGCCAAGGTTCTTAAATAATTGCCAATAATTATTCAGTTCCGCTTCTCCAGCACGAATTCCCATGCGAACGACTAACATGAGGCCTAATATCAAACTCATCCATAAACCCACGTTTGAGAAATTTCCGCGCAAGCGCCAGTCTGTTAGCACATACCAGAAAAGCACCAATACCAAGGCTACCGGTAGCACCCTTTGGAATTGTGCGCTAAGGCCGGTATCGGTTTGTCGAATAGATGCAAGTGGTTTGCCTTGTTCTGCCTTTTGAAACACGGCTCCAATACCAATCAATAGGGGTCCCACCAGCCAACCTAACCCGACAAGCCCGGTAGTGCCAGATGAAAACAATGCCAAAGAACTATAAGCATAATCAGAAATGGTAAATGCTGCCAGACCAACCCCTAAAAAAATCGCTGTAATACGTGGCATTAAACTGGACAGGGAAATACTGAAAAGCAGCATCAATAAAATCATATCCGCAATTGGATAACTGGCGATTATCACTCCGAATAAGCCTGCACCTGGCGCACTTAGAACAGGCCGCACTATCATCAACCAACCCATTGTAGCAACCGCTCCCGACGAAAGCACAGCATCCAAAACCAGGCGAAAGCGTGTGGGCACGTAACGACTCTCGGATGGATAGCGCAGCAAGCCATAGGCAGCAAAAATATATGCAACCAGATTGATTACGTCAGGGGCGAAAGAAAAAAAGGGGGTTCGGATGAGAAGATAGAAGGTCTGGGCAAAGTCCGCCACAGCCCAGGTCAATAAAGCTAGCGCAAGCATAATCCAGGCGGGCCGTGTAGCGGGCGTCAATGCGGGAAGGGAGATAAAAATCAATATGGACGCGGTCAGGGAGGCTGTCAGAATCGCCAGATTCTCTGCAAAGGCTCTGGCAGGTGCATCCTGTGGGAGCACAATCATCAGGAACGCATAGATAAGGAAAAAAACAAGGGACTCGACGAGAATACCGCGGCGATCCACTCGCAGTGACCGAACTCTTTTTACCAACGTTTGCATTGACTAACCTTTACTATTTTTTGCATAATTGCGCAAATACTGAGCGATCAAAACGTTGATAAATTACCGAACCTAGTTCCAAAATTTCTACGCAGCGCATAGTAATTGATTATAACAACTTCTCCTCTCAGACAGAGTGCTATAACATTACTTATAGGACTTACGCAGTCCCTGAAAAGATACCGAAATTAAGGGGGGGCGCCCCCCCTTAATTTCGGGCCCTCCTTTGCAACTGTGTAACTCCTAACTTAAAAACATACAGGCCACGTTTAGAACGTGGCCTGTATGTAAAAGCACAATTCCTAACAGTCAAAGCATTCCAATGTTGGGGTCGGCGGAATTGGCGTTACGGTAGCAGGCGCTCGGCGTACTGGTCGGTTTCGGGATATCCGTCGGCCTCCGAGTGCTCGTCGGAACCGGAGTAGGAGCCAAAGCTTGAATCTTAAAGTTGTCCGTCTTGGAATTACAGCCTCGGATCACTGCTCTGGTAGACAGACACCTTGAACTCACCCGGAAAATAGTTGGGTGGAACATTATACATATTCTTCCCCAACGGAACGATGACACCGTGCGGAGGTCCCGCTTGTTGACCTGGGTTGAGTGTGAAGGTACCGTTATTCACCTGTTTTTTACCGCCACTCACTGTCTCCACAACCCAGAAGTAGGTACCGGGTGGCAAGTTGTTCGAACTCAAATATGGAGAGTGGATACACCCATAAGCGCAATCGTAGCCATTGACGTTTTGCGGGTTGCCATAGTAGTCAGTTGTATAAACCCCGCCGTGAGATTGCAGACCGGCGTTGGGGTTGGCGGAGCCGGAGTGTTGGTCGGCGGGACGTTGGTCGGAACCGCGGTCGGTTGAATCATAAGTCGTGCTGACAGCGCATTCACCCAAATCAGGGAAGTAGAAGGTAAGCCAGACGTTGAAAGTGCCTGCCAATGCTGGCTCGCCATTTCGATTAAAGCGTGCACCCCAGATGGTTTTGGCTTCGCCCGCCAAGGGAGAGTGGAGCGCCGTCAGGATCAGACCAAGTGATCGTAGGATAGTTGCTATCGTACCAGTTACGTTTGGCTGGGATTATAGTAGTGGTTAGATGCGTTGGTATTCAAGAACCAGAAATAGTCAAAATACAGAGCCGGGGAATACAGCGAATTCCAGGTCATTCTGCTGCTGGTCAGAATCCCGGCATGCCTGATTATTGTTCCGAACCGTCACCCTGAAGTCACTAGTACTACTATGGTCACGTACCTGACTATCCGTGATGAAGACATCGTTACAACTGGGCAGTGGGGTGGCCGTAGGCGTATTGGTTATGGTGGGAGTCGGCGTGGGTGGGAAATTCAGGATAAATGTTTTGGAGACAATGTCTGACAACCGACCATCATTGGCCGTAGCGCGCGCATAGATCGTATAGGTCCCATTTGGCAGGGTCGTATAATCCATCACTTGCATCAATTCTTGCGCAGGGCCCATTGCCGCTAAAGGCACAGTAGGCTTTCTGACCTTCTTGCCGGCCAGGGATATAACCTGGGCCATCGAACCAGAATTTGATATTACTGATTCCATTCCCATTAGAGGTGCCATACGGCAGGATCCCACGCAATCGCCTCGAAACGGGTCTGTTCGACACTGGTAATCACCCAGCCGGAGGGATCAGGGTTGACAATTTCAATATAAATCGGCAAGGGCGTATTGGTGGCCGTGGCAGTGTAGGTGGCTATGGCAGTCGAGGTCGGCGGAGGCGTATCGGAGGGTACTGCCAGGCCACCAATCTCAGGAGGCAAGGCGATCAAACGCGGCACGCGGAACATCTCCACAATGCCTTGCCGATACGAGTACAAGTGCGTCATCGGCCAGACTCGATTGAAGAATGGTGTGATATAAGGATGGTTGAAATCCACAGCGATAATCACACGATCACCCGGGCCACCAGCATCACTGGTGGATACATTGTTCTCCTGACAATCAGCGTAATCTGAAGAGGAAGACTCGAAAAACGTAAAATCAGACATACCGTCTTCATTGGCATCCCGGTTGGAGCAGATGGTGACATGCAGGTATCCGATTTCAGACTGCGCGGCGCCGGGGGTACGGAATAAGGCCACCGTCTGTCGGTTCGCATATTCCTGCACGGAGCGCAAACGGGCGGCATCCTGCTCGGTCTGTATAATCACATTTCAGCCCCGGCATCTCCCAGCGTCTGGATCGCTGACAGAAGGTGGGATCATATTGTCCTGTAACTGCATAACGTACCGTCTGGCGGGCGATATTTTCAACCGTCAACCAGGCCTGGAACAAGGCTGCCAGATCGATGATGCCAAACAGCAACATTAGAAGGATAGGCAAAGCCAGAGCGAACTCGAGCAGGGCCTGGGAACGGCTGGCCGCGCCGTGAGATCCTTTTCGTTTCGAGGGTGGGAAGATGGTTAATCGTTTCATCATTTCATCCTTACTACTTTATTGCGTCAGGCGAGTCGCAAGATTCTGGGCAATATCCAGGAAGATATCGCGTAACTGGTTTCCACCGGGCGCGTAATAATATTTTCCGCCGCCTGTATCAGCAGCATATTTCAACAATTGCTCCCCAGCGCCTTCACCACTAGCATTAATCGGAATACTGTTTTGTACGAGTTGACCCAGGCCGATGGTGAAGATGAGCGCACCCTGGTCTTGGGACACAAAATCTGCCATATCACGGGCATAGTCATCGGAATCATAACGATCCGGAAAATATACACCACCAGCAGCCAGGCAGGCAGTGGCATCCGGTTGATAGCAATGACGGGATGTGGCACTAAGGTCACGGCAAAATGGATTCGTCCAGGTATTGTTGGGACATGCAGAAGATGGAGCATTGGCAGCGCCATCTGTCAACAAGATAACAACCCAAAGCAAGTCTTTCCGTAAGGTAGCCGGGTTGGCAAACTCATTTCCGGCAAAATACAAGCCCCTGCCAATCGCAGTCGTTCCACACGTATCAGGATTGCCAGTCAAATGGTAAACAGGGCAGTCAAAACCGTAATAATCAATAACGCCATCGTGGTTCAGGTCTGCAGGGGTAGGAGGATAGCCGCTCATACACCCGGCAAGGGCCAGAGTCGGTAGGGCAAATAGGAGGGTTTACCACACCCAAATTACCGATGGCGGCTTTGACGTCTGCCTTATTATCAGAAAAGCCCAAATCAACTCGTGAATGATCGTCGAAGGTGACCACGGCTACACGATCATAAGGGAAATACAATTGGTCCACAAAGGCTAAGCCGCCGCCTTTACCTCTTCGAACGGATGGCAATTGTGAACCGGATTACACTGGCTGGGATCACGCATCGGATCACCCTGCGGCGCATCGTACGTCATCGAGTCAGAAGAGTCGATCACCAATACCACATCCATCGAGGCCGCTTCTGAAACTGCCGAGGCGGAGAATCGTTACGTTACGAATACCGATCACCGGCAAAAAGGCCAGCGGCATGACCGAGGTCGCATGCACACGCACCAGCTTGCGGGCCGGAGTGGTGCATAAATTGGATCACCAGGGTTCGTGTCGCAGGTTTGTACTGTGGCGTTGGATCGTTAATTCCGTTTAATTTCAAAAACTCCACTGCGGATTTTTCCATCTCCGCGGTTTTATAGCCGTCTCGAAATTGCAGAGGAAGCAGACAGGGCAGCTGCATCGACTGCGCGGCGAAGCTTGCCATTGTTAAGATAAAGTATCCCTGTGTCAACGGTCAGGCCGACAACAGCTACCAGACCGATCACCGACAGCGTGACAATAATCAGCACTTGGCCTCGCTCAAGTTGCCCATTCTTATCGTCCTGGGCGAAGTCTTTTTCGAAACCTTATATAGCAAACGAGAGAAGATATTTTTCATAGTCGGAAATCTCTATGGTGTAGGAATTGGTTCAGCAGCTGAAAGTGGCATGATCGCGTACGCGTATAACTGCATGGGATCCGGGACAAATGCCGTAAAAACGGGCAGCTTCAAAACCTGGGAATAGTGATAAAAAATCTCGACCAACAAAACCCCGGTAGGCGGCGCGCTGTTGTCCAGACGGCTTTGTACTTCCGCATTTGTAAACTTGGAGACCTGGTTGAGGTAATAGGAGTAACCCTGGTCATCAGGAAAACGCTTATAGTAGCCATCTGCCACCGAAAAGAAAGATATAACGACATCATCCCCTTTAGAAGAATCCAAGGTCACGGGCGCCAAAACTTGTTCCGTCAATTGAACAGTCTGCGCAAAAAAATTTGGGTCTATACAAGCAGGATCAGTATGGTCAAGACAAGTGGGTATGAAGGGATCAAAGTTAGAAGAGTAACGCACCGCCTCGCGGGAAGCGTCCACCAGGTTAAGATAGTTGTTGAGTGCAAACCCGAATTCAACGATCCCTGCCACAAAAATCATCAGGAAAATGATCACCAGGGATAGCTCTACAAAACTCTGGCCTTTTTCGCTTTTATTTGCTTTAGCATCGATGAGAGGTAACAAGCATAATGTGCTTATCCTTTTATATGAAACATCTATTTTTCATCATACTGGAAAGGTCGGGTGAGGTCAACCGCTATAGGGAGTTTTGTATCCCCCTATAGACCTATTTTTCACAAAATCAGGACTTTAATAGGCCTGTTCGAGTATAATTATATTTGGAAGGGTCAAAAAACGCTCTACAAACTGTGAAGTCGAGCAAAACCGAGTAATTGGATTTGACCATTGAAAGGAGGTGTCACTCAAAATTCTGGGAAAGAAAGCGCATGATCCCGTGTCATTTTCGATGCGGGATGACGAGGAAGAGGGTTCTCCATTGCGAAATGGAGTTAACCACCTTACTTCTCCCTCTCCTGTAGGAGAGGGTTGGGGTGAGGTGGAAAAATCGAAGGATCAGCGGAAGCCCTCCGGGTGTGCCATCACCCGACCATCTTTCCCTCCGAATAAACTTTGCCACAACACCGTGCCAGTAATGGTACGGACAAAGCCGCAAAGGATGGCTAATTCAAAATGTCATTGCCTGCACCGTACGGAATGAGGTGTGTGGCAAGCTCCTCTTGTTAGGAGATCGCTTCATCTGCAATGACATAAAATTCAAAAAATCGGAGGATCCCTATCATGTGTGGAATCGTCGGATATATCGGCTCGCAAGATGCGACGCCGATTATCCTCAATGGACTAAAACGCCTGGAATACCGGGGCTATGACTCGGCCGGGCTAGCTGTCGTAACCGGAGGCAAGATCGAGGTCCGGCGCGATGCGGGCAAGCTTTCGCGTCTTACAGAACTGGTGCGCAGTTCTCCTGTCAGCGGCGCACCAGGCATCGGTCATACCCGTTGGGCAACGCACGGCGCGCCATCTGCTCGGAATGCGCATCCTCATGTGGGCGCATCTGGACGGGTAGTTGTCGTTCATAATGGCATTGTTGAAAACTTCCTTGAACTCAAGGAAGAGCTGACGGCCGAAGGCACACACTTCAATTCGGACACGGACACGGAAACCATCGTGCACCTGGTGGAACATCATCAGGCGGCTGGCATGAACTTAACTGAGGCGGCCCGACGTACTTTTAACCAAGTGCAAGGTGCGCACGGAATTGTGCTGCTCTCAGCAGACGAACCGGATAAGATTGTTTGTGCACGCATTGGAAATGCCGGTGGTGTGGTGATCGGGTTGGGTGAAAACGAAAACTTCATCGCATCCGATATTCCAGCTATTCTGGAGCACACCCGCAAAGTCATCTTTCTCGAGTCGCGTCAGATGGCTATCATCACCCAAACTGCTGTCAGGATCGAAACTCTGGACGGTGAAACGGTACAACCTGAAGTTCACACGATCGCCTGGGATGCCGTTTCTGCCGAGAAGGGCGAGTTTCGTCACTTCATGCAGAAGGAAATCCATGAACAGGTACGCTCCCTGACGGACACCCTGGCCGGGCGTGTAGACTTCCATGCAGGGCGCATTCGCCTGCCCGAACTCAACCTGACCCCGGAACTGGCAAAACGTATCGAACGTATTTACATCATCGCCTGTGGCACTGCCGCCTACGCGGGCATGGTCGGCAAAACGCTGATCGAGAAAATCGCACGGATACCGGCTGAGGTGGTGATCGGTTCCGAATTCCGCTACAGCGACCCCATCATAGACGAGAACACGGTTGTGCTGGCCATCTCGCAATCTGGAGAAACGGCCGATACCCTGGCCGCTATGGAAGAAGGGCGCAAGAAAGGCGCAGTACTGTGGAGCATCGTCAATGCAATTGGCTCACAAGCCATGCGCTGCGCAGACGGCTTCATCTCGATGCAAACCGGGCCCGAAATTGGCGTGGCTTCCACCAAAGCTTTCACCGCGCCCCTGGTCGATCAGTATATGCTGGCCATCCTGCTGGCAGATTTACGCGGCACGATCGATGAGAAAACCCGCCGCTCGTTGGTTGCCGATCTGCGCCTGGTGCCCGATCTGGTCAGCCGCACGTTGAACACCGAACCGGAAATCGAGAAGATTGCGCTGACGCTCAAGGATATCCGCGATTGCCTGTATCTAGGACGCGGTATCAACATGCCAATCGCTTATGAGGGCGCTCTTAAGCTCAAGGAGATTTCATATACCCACGCCGAGGGCTACCCGGCTGGCGAGATGAAACACGGGCCTATCGCGCTGATCGACGAGAACATGCCGGTGTTATGTCTGACCCCCAAGGACCCCTGGCACGAGAAGATGATCTCACAGATCCAGCAGGCCAAAGCGCGCGGTGGCGTGGTAATCGCCGTGGCAACCGAGGGCGACGAACTCGTACAGAGTATGGCGGACCATATTCTGTGGGTACCCGAAACGCCCTGGATGCTCAGCCCGGTGGTGACCGTCATTCCGTTGCAAATCCTGGCGTATCACATTGCTGCCATCCGCGGCCTGGATGTAGACCAACCCAGGAACCTGGCTAAGAGCGTAACAGTCGAATAGGAAAGCCTGAGCCCCGAGCAAAATCGGGGCTCATTTTCAAATTGTCATTGCGAGGGTTGGTCTGTTGAACGGGAGATTGCTGCCCGTCGACAGACTCAGGATCGGTATCGGCTTCCAGCCTCCTCGCAACGACATCAAAACTGTGATGTACTGAAATCAAAAAGCAGCAACGGCCGTCTTTAAGTCTTTTTCAATCGAAACTAGCATGTCGAACCCAGACATCTTCAAAACTTCCATCACTTCTTTGGTTGGATTGAGAAGCTTCAAATGAGGGGATGTAAAAGAACCATCATTGATCCGACGGTACATTTCCTTGTCGCTCTCTCCAGTAGATACTTCACGCAGTTTATTGAAGACCTCTTGTAAAACGCGCAACCCAGCGCTGCTCAAATAAGGAACTTTACTTAAATCCAAAACCAGATACCGAGCGCCCGCATCGATAACCTCCATAGCCTTTTTCTCAAGCTCATTGGCACTGGTAGAATCGGTCTGGCCGGAGACATGGAGAATCGTTACCGGGACACGGCCTTGCTCTTGCGAGACAGTGATGTCCATATTGAACTCCTTCTTTTTAGATAATTCGGATAGAAAATTAAATATTTAAGGCTCTAAGTATTGTACGGGGTTTAATGGCATAAATCAAGATTGATACCTTTGACACGAACGAACAAACAAATGGCCTTTTGGCCTAGATGGGCGATATGACAGCAGCACCGCAAACGGTATAATGAGAGCAACTCACACCTGCAAGGTTGCTATGCGAAGGTCACTCATTCTCCTGACAACTGTGCTCCTGCTACAAGCCTGTTCGGTTCTGAATCTCGTTCCGAGCCCGCCACCTGCCAACACGTCTACGCCTAGCCCGACCGCTTCCAATACCCCAACCATCACCCTGACGCCCACACGCACCACTACCCCTACGCCCCGCAATACTGCAACGCTGATCGTCAGCGAGCGCGATACACCGGTTGTTCTGGTCAGCGGGGCAACCGCTACCACCGCCGCAATCTTCAACTCGAACCCGGTCCCCCTGGCACCAACTGGCGGCTTTACATCCGTCGATCTAACAGTAGGCAGCATTTTCTACGGTGTCTGCAAACCGAACTACACCAAAATGACCATCCAGGTAGATCACCCGGAAGACGTCACCAAGGTGTATATATTTTTCCGTCTGGAGTCCGGCAAAAAACCGGGGGACACTACAAAATGGTATGGCTCAATCACTGACAATGACGGGGGTGGATATTTCCGCTACACCCTGCGGGCCAACAATATCCCAGAACGCAAGAACTTTCTCAGGGCTTGGGTAAACTACCAGTTTGTTGCCGAAGATGCTGAGGGTGAAATCATCGGACGCAGCCAGATCTTCACACGCACTCTTACCCTGGGACCCTGCAGATAGTCTCAATTTCCACGCTTGACAGACACAATCCATCTACGCTAAAATAACACCATCGTAACTGATTACGCTAGTGTTATTACTATTAAGGAAAAGGGCCAGCAAGACAAGAAGCCCGCTCCTTTCCCGACTTCGTGAAGGCTCTTCCTTATATCGGCTTTTAGTGGTGCAACCATGGCATCTCGTAAACCTTTCCCCCTTGCGCTCCTGGTCATCTCAATCATTGGAATATTTTTGATCGTCTCCTGCGCCAGCGCCGTACAGGTAGATCCTACCGCTACGAAAAGTCCATCGGTGACGGCCACTTCCACGGGTATATGGAGCGGATTGCTGTCCAAAAAGCCGGTTGCTTTTACCACTCCGTTGCCGGAAGAAAATTGGACGCCTATCGATGGCACATATGCCAAGCTCGACCCCTCCGATCCACAATGGTGGGAATGTCGGCGCTGCGCGGATTATCGTCTCGGCGGCGGCATCTGGAAGCTGCAATTCAACAAAGGCGTCATGCGCATCTATTACGATGTGACTGGCTGGCGCAGCATCGCTTCCTATACTCTCGCGGATGACCATCTGTACATCTTCAACGATCCCTACTGCCCGCAGGAAGTTGGGGAATACACCTGGAGTTTGGAAGACAAATGGGGCTTGGAAAAGCGCAACCTTGTGCTCCAGGTGATCAAAGATTCCTGCTCGATCAACCTGCGCGGCCTGAACCTGAGCGCCCAAGCCTGGGATTCCTGTCAACCGCCCAATTTCATGACCGGCGCTAGCGGTCACTGGCACAAATCGCCTGGCTGTGAAATAGTTTTGACACCGCCCACAACGCCTGTCCCCTCCACCCTGGATGCTACGGTCACTGTCTATCCCGGTTACGCACGTAAGTTTGTCACGCAGCCAGATGTGTACATTGACGCCAACAAAGATGAAATCCTGCCACCCGATGGATTCCAACTTGCCAATAGCGATGATAGCATCTCCTATGGTCTGAACCGCGTATTATGGGGCGAGGGTTCGTGGGTGGAAGTTTCAACCGAACAACCCTTCAACGCGATGGGCGTGCAAATCTATGGCGACTACACCATCGGTTGGGGGCGTGTACTCTTCGATGGGCAGGAAATCTGGCGCGGCGACACCTCCAAAATCTGGGCCTCCCTTGGCCGCAACGGCGGTTACATCGAGGTTTCGGGCCTCGCACCCGGTTCACACACGCTGCGTGTTGAAAGCATGGGCTTCGACTATCACCCTGTCACCGTGGCGTTTTTCGGGTTCAGTCATGAGGGTACTGTGAAAATGGAGGAATGAGAAACAGGCCGTTACTTTTGCGCAAACACAAACGCACAATACGGCAGGTCGCCTGCGCCGACTTTCAAGCTTGGCCGTCTGCCTGACTTCACCCTCCAAGATTTTCGCTAGCAAAGCCGCATCCATCCGGCATAAACTGGGGTGCTTCTCGATCACCGCCGCATACGGGCAATGTCCCAGGATGATCCGCGGCCCTTCCGCACCTGCCTCCCAACGCGCTTGATAGCGCATCTCGTTCAGACGTTCGACCGCGAACGCCAACCTGCGCATCAACGGCTGACCAGCAACCGCTTTGTACTTTCCCGCAATCCGCTCCCCCAACGCTTCCATTGCAACCTTTCCGTCTGCTTCCGTTAAAAGCGCATCCGCCAGTGCGGACAGGTTGTCCCCCATCAGCGTTCCTGCCAGGCGATACACCTTCTCAGGCCGGCCTCTGCCAACCTGCCGCTGGTTGACAAGCTCCACGCGCCCGTCCGCGGCCAGGATGCCGAGATGATGGCGTGCATTGGCAGGTGTCATCTGTAAGGCATGTGCAAGCTCACGCGACGATACGGTCCGGTTGCGTTTCAGGTAGTCCAGGATTTTTTGACGGGTGGTGATTGGCATGGTTCAACTTTTCCTCCCCCAATTCCAAATATCGGAATTGGAGGATATGTGCCCGAAGTACAACGACGGGTAGGCTGGGAGGGGCCGTTGTCATACAGCGAAGGTGATTATACTCATAAAATCAATTTAGCAAATATATTTTTGCGTAATTCGTTTGACATTGTGCTTAATGAAACGCTATAATACTCTCCTGATGCTAAAAGCTGATTGCTAATAGCTGAAAGCAAAAACAATGTCCGATCCGCTGACCTGGGAGTCAACCTACGCCATCGCGCTTGCGCTCAAAGGCGCGCACCCCGGTATCGACATGGAAAGCGTCACACTGGGCAACATCCACGCATGGACACTGGCCCTGAACGACTTCGATGATGATCCGGCGTTGGTTAACGACAACATCCTGTCAGCGATATACCAAGACTGGTACGAGGAGATACTTCATGAGTGATAACGAACTCAACTCCCCCGGTTACGACATCCCGGAAGATTTGGCGAATGTGGTCAAGATCACCACGCTCGACCGGCTGTATAACTGGGGACGGCGCTCATCCGTCTGGCCCTTGATGTTCGGCCTGGCCTGTTGCGCCATCGAAATGATCGCTGCGCAAGCTTCCCGTTACGACATGGCTCGTTTCGGCATGGAAGTTATGCGTCCCACACCGCGCCAGAGCGACCTGATGATCGTCGCTGGCACAGTCACCAAGAAAATGGTGCCCCTGATCGTGCGTCTCTACAACCAGATGCCCGAGCCCAAGTACGTGATCGCCATGGGTGCTTGCGCCTCCGGTGGTGGCCCCTTCAAAGAAGGCTACAACGTGGTAGCAGGCATCGACAAGTTCCTGCCGGTAGATGTTTACATCCCCGGCTGCCCGCCCACCCCACAAGCCCTCATCAACGGTTGCATCATGCTGCAAAAGAAGATCGACAAACAGTCCATCCGGCAGGTGCGCTGGTACCGCAAGGGCCCCGATTCGGTCGAAGTCCCGGTGCCGTTGCTCGGTCCGGATTTGATCGACCTGCGCCGCACGGCCGAGATCAAAAAGATCGCCGCGCAACCGCAGACGCAGTCGGAAGAAGCATAGGAGCAGATCATGGCTACACAGATTTCCCCTGCTGAAGCAACACAACCCGAAGCCTTTGACCTGTCCGCCAAATTTCCTGACGCAGTCGTCGCGGATGAACGTCCTGGCTACAGTGGTTGGATCGTCGATAAAGACAGTTTGATCGAAGTCGCCACCTTCCTGCGCGACGAGCTGGGCTACGACCTGCTCTCGTCCGTCACGGGCGTGGACTACTTGCCCGAAGAAAAGATGGAAGTGGTCTACCAGGCTTATAAAACCACCGGCGGCCCTGGCATCTTCTTCAAGGTGCAAATCCCGCGCGTGGACCCGATGGAAGTGCCCTCGATGTACCACATCTGGCTGGGCGCAGACTTCCAAGAGCGCGAGATCTGGGACCTGTACGGCATCAAATTCACTGGCCACCCCGACCTGCGTCGCATCCTGACCTGGGAAGGTTTCGCAGGTCACCCCATGCGTAAGGACTGGCAGGAGGGCTTTTACGAGGAAGATACCAAACCCTTCAAAAGCCGCTGGCCGGAAGGTGAATTCGTCAGCGCAGAGCAAAAGAACCCGTATAACGACAACCTCAATTTCCCTGAAAAGTTTGATCCTGAAAAATGGACTCCTACCGACCCCGAGGAAGCTTTGTATGCTTCTTTGAAAAAGGCCGTCACGACCAATAAAGAGGGCCTGGAGACCGAACAGATTATCGTCAATATGGGACCGCAGCACCCTTCTACCCACGGCGTGTTCCGTGCGGTGGTGGTGCTGGATGGCGAGACCGTCACCAGCCTCAAGCCGGTCATGGGCTACCTGCACCGCAACCATGAGAAGATCGGCGAGCGCAACACCTTCCTGCAAAATATGCCCTATACCGACCGCCTGGATTACTTCAATTCCATGAGCAACAACTGGGGTTACGCTCTGGCCGTCGAAAAATTGATGGGCATCCAGGTGGCAGAGCGCGCGGAATATATCCGAGTGATCATGTCAGAACTGACCCGCATCCAGAATCACCTGATCTGGATCGGTATGATGTTGAATGACCTGGGCACCTACTTCACCCCGGCCCTGTACGCTTTCGAAGAGCGCGAACTGATCCTGGATGTTTTCGAAGCCGCCTCCGGCTCCCGTATGATGTGCAATTACTACCGCTTCGGCGGAGTCGTGCGCGATATACCTGCTGAGGCCTTTGAGAAAATCAAAGGCCTGGTTCATGACCGTTTACCCGGCAAGATCGAGGAATTCGAACGCTTTCTGAGTGAGAACGAAGTGTTAGTGTCGCGTTTGAAGGGTGTTGGCTATTTGAGCGCTGAGGATGCCATCGCCACCTCGACCACCGGCCCCGTTTTGCGCGCTTCTGGCGTGCCCTACGACATCCGCCGCGCCGACCCCTACGGCATCTACGACCGCTTCGATTTCGACGTGGTCACCCGCCCCGAAGGCGACATGTACGCCCGTTACGCGGTACGCATCGAGGAGATGCGCCAGAGCTTGCGCATCCTTGAGCAAGCCATCCGGGATATCCCCGAGGGACCGGTCATGTCGGTCAAACCGATGTACCAGGTTCGCGTCCCCGCTGGAGAAGCATATGGACGCATCGAGGCTCCCAAAGGCGAGCTTGGCTTCTACGTGATTTCGAACGGCAAACCCAATCCGTGGCGCTATCATGTTCGGGCCCCATCTTTCATCAACCTGACCGCGCTGGAGATGATGTGCGTTGGCAACAAGGTCGCAGATTTCGTCGCTATCCTGGGCGCGATTGACATCGTGCTCGGCGAGCTTGACCGGTAGACAGGGAGCAGAAGATATGTACGGAAAAGGTATTCTAAAAGGTTTGAGCGTTACCGCAAAACGCTTCTGGAACACGTATTGGGAAGATACAGTCTGGTTTTTCCGCAGGTTCACTGGCGGCGAAAAGCGCTATTACACCGCCGAGGGTATCGCCCGTCGCTCTAGCCCGGGCACGCGCGGCATCTTCACCATCCAGTATCCCGAAGAGAAACTGCCCACTCCCGAAGAGTTCCGCTATGTTCCCTTCCTGGTCTATGACGAGGCGGAAGGCGGCGAGAAGGCTGTACGTTGCACCTCCTGTGGCATCTGTGCCAAGGTTTGCCCGCCGCAGTGCATTTGGATCGTGCGTACGAACGACCCCCAGACTGGCAAGCCTGTCCCGGTACCGGCTGAATTCTACATCGATGCTGACATGTGCATGAACTGCGGATATTGCGCCGAGTATTGCCCGTTCGATGCCATCAAAATGGACCACGATTACGAGATCGCTTCCTACGGGCGCAATGTTTTCAACATGGACAAGTTGCTGAAATCGGCTGAATATTACGCCAGCATTCGTCCAGAAAACGCCACTCGCGAAGACGAAGCCCGCCGGGCAAAAGAAGCTGCCAAGGCCGCCAAGGCCGCAGCAAACTAAATATTTCAATTGTCATTGCGAGACCCGCTGGTGATAATCGTCCAGAGCTTGTCGAGGACGGTGGCAACGCAAGTAAACCCGAACGGGACACGCCCCATCGCTTCCGTCTCGTTGAACATGATGCATTTGATTGGTAAAATATTAAACTATGACAAATCAACCTACCAAAGAACAAATTCTTGCAGCGCTCAGCAAAGTACAGGAGCCTGAACTTCACAAAGACCTGGTTACGCTGAACATGATCCGCGAGCTTAATATCGAAGGCGGAAAAGTCTCCTTCAGCATCATGCTGACCACGCCAGCCTGTCCCCTCGTCGGGCAAATCAAAAAGGACGCCGAGCAGGCCGTGATGTCCGTGGGAGGCGTGGAGAGCGTCGAGATCAAGATGGACTCCGATGTTCCCAACGATGGTCGTATGCGCGGCTTGGTCAGTATGCCCATCCGCAACGCCATCGCGGTCGGCTCCGGCAAAGGCGGCGTCGGCAAGAGCACCGTTGCGGTCAACATCGCGATTGCGCTGGCCAAGAGCGGCGCGCGCGTCGGCCTGATGGACGCTGACATTTACGGCCCGAACATCCCCACCATGCTGGGCGTGGAAAAGCTGCCGCCGCCGATGGAGAACAAACTCATCCCGGCCAAAGCCTATGACATCAAGATGATTTCGATGGGGCTGCTGGTCAAGCCGGGACAGCCGCTCATCTGGCGCGGACCGATGCTCAACTCGGCCATCCGCCAGTTCCTGGGCGATGTGGAGTGGGGCGAACTGGACTATCTGATCGTGGACCTGCCCCCTGGCACGGGCGATGCCGCGTTATCTCTGGCACAGGCCCTGCCCCTGAGCGGTGCGATTATCGTGACCCTGCCGCAGCTTGTTTCCCTTGAAGATGCCGGTCGCGGCCTGAACATGTTCCGCCAACTGGAAGTGCCCATCCTGGGCAGTCATCGAAAACATGTCCTACCTGGACCTGCCGGACGGCACCCGTATGGATATCTTCGGTTCTGGTGGCGGCGAGCAACTGGCCGATTCGATGCAGGTGCCCTTCCTGGGCAAAGTGCCGATGGACTCGGAAGTCCGCGTGGGCGGTGACAGCGGCAAACCGATCACGGTCACTCATCCCGATTCGCCAGCCGCCAAAGCGCTGACTGACATCGCAAAGAACGTAGCCGCCAAAGTCAGTGTGGCCGCGCTGGGACAGGAAAACGCGCTCCCGATCAATATTGTGGAGTAAGTAAGGTAAAAGTAAGAAGTGAAAAGTTAGAAGTATGAATTAAGAAGACCTGACGGGCATGTAGCCTGCCAGGTCTTTTTCATCGATACAAAGTGACAGTCACCTTTGTGTAGCACTCCCGAAGCTAAACGCAGAGAGCAAGTTGGCTATCGCTTACTCATTTCGTATCAAAAATCTCAACCATTTTGTGCTCGTACCACGCCCTACCAGAAATGGTTTCAAGAAAGCCATTATGTCCACCATAGCGATGGATGATGAGATTGGCTAGAGAATTCAACTTCAAATCATAAAAATCTTCAACCGGGATGATCGGGTCGTCTTGCGCAGTAATGATCGTAGTGGGAACATTAACATCAACCAGAGCATCGTTCAGGACCGCGTAGTGGCTGAAATAATCGGAGGCAGTTTCATAGTCGCTATAGCGTTCAAGCATCCGGTCCGTCATTGCAGTGATCGTGTCAAGCGACAAGACTTCACTGAATTCATACAGGTCAGGGAAACAGGCCTGCTTTTTCTTCAGTGAACGCTGCCATTTTTTGCGGAAATAGCGTCGCAGCAGAGGGACGTCATCAATCGCATAAGTCGATTTTTCTGGATCGAGCACCGGGCTGATACTGATCACATGGGAAAAATTACGGATTGGGTTTTCCACACATTTCCGTACAATCCGCAGGGCAAAATTGCCGCCCATCGAAAAACCGACCAGGTAGAAGGGCAGTTCGCTGTCATACTCTGATACCTGCTGAACCGCCTTGAAAACTTCATCTAATAAGACAGCATAAAACAATCCGGGGTTGAGATGATGCGTATCGCCATGGTCTCTGTAGTTCAATCTGAAAACGGCATAGCCCTGGTTATACAGGAATCTTCCCGTGCTCAAGATATACCCGGAATTGACACTGCCCTCCCAACCATGCAGCAACATGACCAATCCTTTCGCCTTCCCATTCAATTGCTTGGAAAAAAATCCCTGAAGTCGAATGTCATCAATTGGGTTAAGGATTACTTCTTTAGCAGCTTCCAGCATGGGATTCTTGCCCATTTTTCGAATCCCGCTGCCAGCCAGCAGGGTTTGAGCAGAGGTGCTTCTGAGATAAAACGGTGGATTAAAAATTTCGTTCATAACCGCGGAGGAGCTGCAATATTTTCTTCAAGTTTCACTTTGAGCGCGTCGGCTCATAGACTTTTTTCATCGAAGGCCCGCCGAATCCAGCGGATAGACGAAATTGCTGAAGAGAAAAGCCACAATGGGATTCAGGCTCAGGGTCATTGTACGCGTAATGAGCACCTCCCCATTTTGTGAGCTGAACGTAAATACATGCGAAGCATCTCCAAAATCCGGATCTTCCGCGACAAACCCAAATTTGTGCGGAGGTTCGTACAGTGAAATCCGCACCGTATTCGGGCGGTTCTTTTGCACGGACACCTCACCGTGAGATACATATTCCTTGCCAACCGCAATTGGGCCCGGTTCAACCGCTTCAATGCGCAATCCGCTGTTCCATTCGGGATGACGGCTCAGGTCAGAGACATACTCGAACGTTGATGTCAAGGGAGCGTGGACGAGAATCTGGCTGGTCTTGCTCACATAGGTCATGGTTTGCTACTTATCCTTTTTAAGTTCGATTGCTGGCTATTTTTCCTCCTAGCCAACCTCCACCCGCGGCAAGCACGAAACTCACGATGGACCAAAGGGAAAAACCGCCAAGGATGCTGAGTACCAAGTCAACAAGGGCTGTTATAAACCCACGATTCCCAGAACAACCCAACTCCATTTGATGTTCGACAGGCTTGTTGACATAGTTCTCTCCTCTAAAATTTAATTTTCTTATTTACATTTGATAGGACAATAACGTTTTCCTCGTCCTCTCTAAATTCAACGCCAACAGCCTTTTTAAGATTTCCTCATCGGACAAATCGCCTGGCCAGTCATACGTCGCGAATACGGCCTCATCGAGTGTCTTGTGGCACGTACAACCATTTTCCCAGAAGCTGTCCGCAATACTCGCAAGTTTTGATAGCTGGAATATCCTGATGCGTGACTCGTCCGCAAGTTGGACAGCGCGGAGGAGAAATGACCGCCGAAAATTCTATCGCTCCCCAGCTCAGCAGGATGGTCCCCAGGCCGAAGAACAATGCCAGGGCTAACCATATCCCGAAACCAATCAGCAAAAGGCCAAACCAGTTATAAGTAGAGTCGGTCCACGAGACGTTCCAAATCAGGAAACGACCGAAAATCAGTCCAGGGATAAAGAAGAGAAATACCCAAATGTTCAAGGCCCAGCTACCCAAACCTGTTTTCCAGGTAGAGCGTTTCACCCCGGTGTGAGCTGCAAATAAGCGGATATTGATAAAACGAGCGTATGCCAGAAAAGCCCAGGCCAGGGCAATCATTACAGGGAGTATGAGAATATCAATGCCAAATCCCGCGAAGCTTTTTGGTGAAAAAAGACTGAATGGCGTTACCCAAAAACCGACTTCTATGCCCAGGGTCAGTGCGATCGCTAGTCCAATCAATTTGAGATATTCCGCAAATCCTCTTTTCCTTGCCACCAGATTTGCCGCAATCTGCTTTTGCAGTTGAGGACCCAACACACCCGAAATGAGCCAAGCCATGGGAATGAAGATGGCAACCAATAAGATGAGAAAACCGATATACCACAAGGCCCGCGCCACCCACCATACCAGGCTACCTGTGACAAGGTTTAGGCGCACCACTCGGATTGGTTCCAGAATGAGCGTATACAAACGAGGGACCAGCCAAAACATGCCTCCCAACACCAGAGCTAATAAAAAGCCCACAATAAATGGCAAAAACCAGGATAATCGAAACAAACGGTTGGGCTGGTCGAGCGTATGCAGGCGTTCAGCAGCGCTGGGGTGAAGTCGTAACAGGCCCAGTCCGGTTCTGGTTTCATCCTCTGCACTCTCCTCGAAGATGTCTTCCAAGGCATCTTGCGCGCCCCAAACGGAAGCCTGCCAATCAGCATACACCTCACGGGTTCGTAACAAACGTGCTCGAATGGTGGCGATGATTCCCAGTACTATGATTGTTTGTAAGGACAAACCTATGATCAATGGGAGAATATCAAGGAAACTGATGATGGCACTGGAAATCCCATTGTTCAGAAGGCCGGCTATCAGTTGCTGCAGGATCTTAAGCAATGAACCCAATACCAACGGTAGGATGCTCAAGAAAATCATTGCCTTCCATAATGCCTCGGCAAAATAGGAATGCCAGACATCGTCATTGGTGATATGTGCCAGTTCGTGAAAAACGATCGCTCGAAAGCGAGCCGATTTGATGCGTTGCCAGATCCGTAGGCCGCCGTCCAGGCGAATAAAATATTTTCCCCGAAAACCAAAGGCCTGGCCACTAGTTCCTCTGTACCCACGCGGCATCTCCACGACAGGATATGGCGGTGGAATCCCAGCGGTTGCAGCCATACCATCAACCGCTCCCTGAAATCGGCTGATCCTTTTCGGATAGCGGTTCCAGGTTCCGACGATGTCGTACACGGTTAGGGTGTTTCCGGTAAATATATGTAGCTACACCCAAAATGATACCAGCCAAGAGGCCGGGAATACTCAAGGTAGCCAACACAGATAAAATAGTCTGTGCAAACGCCTGACCGCGGATCATCTCTTCCAGGTCGATACTGTTGGGAAGCGTGCTCCCGGGGAAAAGTAGGAGATATATAAAAACACTCAGCTGCACCGCCAGCATTACCGCAGCTGCAACCAATAACGCAAAGAGTGCGGTTGTTTCGGTGGGAAAAGCGAGCAGGTTGAAGCGTTGTTCTGTGGCGCCGGTTAAGTCTCTCCGGGCTTTTTCAGCCATTACTTCAACCTGCCATCGCCAAGCGGGCAGTGATCATGAGCGCCATATTTTCGGCCTTTTTGCGTTTCATCCCACCGCGTTGGGCTTCTTTGCGAACCAGATTTTTAATTGTCTCTAGCTGTTCTTTCGTCAACGTCGGCAGAGCACCTTTGTCTTCGTCTGAGGGATTGAAGATAGCTTTGACCTTCTTCGCGATCAGTGCAGAACTTTCTTCTTTGGTCGCTTTAAGGACTTCCTCGCCAATGAACTTGACCACTGCTTGGACCACTAACACAACCAACGGCGTTACGGCTACAAGCATATCACCCCCAAAGCCAAGCGGTTCATCATCACTGTTCGAAGGTTCCGGAATCTTGGAAATGCTCATGAGAGAGCTCGTCGAACATTTCCAATTCTTCTGGAGCAAGTTGCGCCACGACATCTTTGGAAATTTCACTAACAAGTTGATTTCCTTCAGGTGTGTTTGTCCACATGGTTTATTCCTTTCCAATTCTTTGAGCGGAAGCACATAAATACGGTCTAGGTCAATATCTTATAATTCTTACCTTTATTATATGATTAAGTTCTACCACAAAGTAAAAGTTCACAATTGAAAAATCGTTTTCTGCCGATCTTTTACTGCCTCGCGTTATTTTATGTTTGCTTACAAGTACAGACCACACCATCCGCAATAAAGGGCTATTCTATATCCGCCTCGTCAGCGCTGCCAACGCCAGATAGCCGACCGGAATAATTTGGTAAACAATCCCCAGTAAAATGGAAAGCAGAACTTGCAGAACGGATACCTGGCTTGAACGCAAAAAGAGCACATACGCCGTGATCCCCAGCGGCAGGTAAAGCAAAAGACCGCTGATCATCCCGGGTGCATATCTGCGCCCACGAAGGCTACCTCCAAGGTGGGTCAACCCGTTGAAGATCAGCAGGCTGGCAATCGATAGGCCGAAAACGGGCGAATTCTTTCCGAAGAAGGCTCCCAGAACACATAGAACGAGGAAGAGACCGTTGATCAGGATCGCAAAATTCGTCGTCACAAACGGCGCAAAGACGGGGGAACTCTTTTTCATGAAGTCTGGAAACCCGCCGGGGTAGAAATACTCTTCCAACACGTGTAACACGGCTGCCCCAACAAATGCTTGAAATATCCAGTTCATCCTATCAATATACCCCATTACTGATCAAGCCATTAGCAGGTATCAACTACAGAGACACGGAGTCACAGAGTTTTTATTCTCAGTGTCTCTGTGACTCCGCGGTGAAAATCCCAGGTTGAACTAACAAAGAAGTATATCGAATTTCAAGCTGTGACGAGTTGCACCTGTAACGCATCCAGCACCAGTTGAATGGGGTTCATGATCGTGGTGGTATCGGAGCCCGCGAACAGCAAACCGACAACCTGCTTATTCATATCCAACACCGCCGAACCCAAATCGCCACCTTGGCTCATCGCCCCGGCCATCAATTGGTTCTTGAAAATGGCAATCTGGTTCCCGTACAGCACCGAGACCGTCACGTCAGTCTGGGTGATTTGATCCGTGGTCAGGCCGGTGGTGCGGCCACTCTTCTGCACTTGTGTCCCGAGCGTGGCAGTCCCAACACCAGTCGGAACCCCAATATTGAGAATATCAGGGTCGACCAGATCAGGCGTTAGCGGTTTGGCGATGGCGCAATCCACGCTGTTATTCCCGGGATCATTGATTTTGGGAGCTGACGATAGACCGAGCAATCGCAACAGGGAAGTCAACGAGAAGCAGCCTGCAAGCGAGACCCCGAAACCAACCGGAACGAATTGCTCTAAGGTGGCAATCTGATCCGCGCTGGTCCCGCCGTCATAAGGCCCGGGCTGTAGAATTGGGTCCCCCGGTTGACCTGCATTCGAATTGGCTAGTACATGGTTATTGCTTAAGATATAAACTTGGCCATCACGCTGTACCAGACAGCCCAGCGTCCCGGCCGTGATTTGATAGTGTCCGATGCTTACCCCGGGTCGCGCCGGGCGCATCTTTTGTGTGGGATCTTGCAGCGCATAAATCCTGCCAGTCTCGACCACATCTGTCTGCATGCCGCCAAGCACTTTGGGCACTCGCGATGTTTCGGGCAATTGGACGAGAGGCAATTTTTTGACCACTGAGACGATCACAGCCGGCTCGTCGGTTTGAACGTTATCGGTCGTTTTGTATCCAACACCTATCGCGACAACATTTCTCATTGTCATCAATCTGGCTTCGTGCTTGCGTTTCGCTTGTTGTGCCAGAGCGGTGGCGCTCGTTCCGGTATCCATGGAATCTTCTCCTTACTCCTTGGCAAACTACGATCATAACGCGCGAATGACACCGGTCTCGACCACATCTACCGGCACATCTTCGATCGAGGACGGGATCAGGTCGCGCGCTTTTAACTTTGAAGATGGAACTTTAACCTTGACCGATACGACAATAGACACCTCCTGAGTCTGTTCACCGCCTCGTGTCCGGTAGCCGATCCCAACGGCCACGACATTTGCCTTGCGCAATAATTCCTGCTCATGGCGGCGTTTGACTTCTACGGCACGCTGCATGCTTTGATCGGGCATCCTGGCTCCTTCAGGCCAATTCCAACTTATGATTGGATATTATCTACTGCACTCCCGAACCTGTTAAAGTCCGAGCGTGTTTTTATTTTGCTATGCTGGGTATGGGGTTGATTATATAAATTCATTATAGCACCGTCAGATGTTGGCGTAGGTTGGACACCTGCAACCACCGCAGATGTCCAGACCTACGCATGCGAAATGCTTCAATCTATCAGCCGTCGCGCCTTGCGGACCAGTTCCACGAACTCGCTCACGCTTTCATCGCGCGGCAGGTACTCGCTAACCCGCTGCGCTTCCCGATAGACCACATCCAGGCTGCTATCTTGAGCCCAGTAGCTATCGCGCAAGATTTCGGCGTACTCGGCCACCACTACCGACCACTGGAAATAGGGATCAGCGCGGCGAAAACTTTCAGACATCTGGTACGTATCGAAGTCTTTGGACAGTTCGACCACTTCGCGCGTGTCCGGATCCTGCCAGCGCAGGTAGACGCTCGCCACCCGACCCGAAGCCTGCGGGAACAATCTGAGCTCGTACAAGGCTGTGACAGTGTGCCCCGCTCCCACTTCCCCGGCATCGACTGAATTATCGCGAAAATCCTCGTCAGCTACATCGCGGTTCTCGTAGCCTACCAGCCGGTAGTGCGAAACCACTTCCGGGTTGAAATCGACCTGCACCTTGGCGTCCAACGCGATGGTTTGCAGCGTCCCCGTCAGATTGTCGATGAACAGGCGCTCGGCTTCATCCATCGTGTCCACGTAGGCGTAAAAGCCATTGCCGTTATCGGCCAGTTGCTCCATCAGCACATCGTTGTAGTTGTCCATGCCGAAGCCGATGGAAGTCAGCATCACGCCCTCTTCCACGTATCCGTGCACCTCGTGCAGGATGGCGTCCCATTCGGTCTGTCCGGTGTTGGCGACTCCATCCGAACACAGGATGACGCGATTGACACCCTCGTGATTGTAGGCGTGCATTGCCATCTTGTATCCTAGGCGTAGACCGGCCTCGGCATTGGTCACGCCTTCAGGTTGCAGGCTGTGGATGGCGCGTAGGATGCGTCCTTTATCGGAACCAGGTGTCGGGTCCAGCACGACACGCGCCTCCGTCCCGTAGACCACAATACCAACCTGGTCATCCCGGTGCAGGCGCTCCACCAGCAGTTCTAGCGAACGTTTGACCAGCCCGAGACGGTTGTCCATGTCCATCGAGCCGGAGACGTCAATCACAAAAGTCAAAGAGACGTCCTTGCGCTCGGAGTCCGGCACGTCATAACCTTGGATGCCGACTCGCAGCATGGAGTAGCGTTCGGTTTCGTTGAAAGGCGAAGGTGCACCGTCAATGTTGATACCAAAGGCCTGGTGCGTAGGTGGGTTCGGGTAACCCTGTTTGAAATAGTTGACGTACTCCTCGACCCGCACCGAATCCTGCGGCGGCAGATTCCCCCCGGACAGGTAGTTGCGCATGATGGTGTAGGAGCCGGTATCCACATCCAGCGCGAAGGTGGACAGGTGATCGTCTTCGGTGTCCACCGAGGGATTGACCCCATAATCCTGGAAGAACATATCGTAAGGCTCACGGCCTTTTGGACTGGGAGCATTTTGGGGCGCGTACGCTCCGGATAAAGAAGGCTCGTCCAGCGGGGCAACAGGATAGGCGTCTGCTGGAGCCTCCGGCATGGCAGGTTGGGCATAAGCTTCAGTTGCGGCGAGGGCGGCAGGTTCCTCGTGCGCGGCTGGCAACTCGGTCGCAGCGGCACCGCCGCAGGCATAGGTTGCAAGCAATATGAATAACATCCCCAGTGAAAGGGCAAAACGTTTGGTGATCATTTCATTCTCCTGGTTGGATATTCTTGCGATAGGCGTTCCGCAAGATTGAAAACGCTTACGAATACTCTTCGCAAGAGTCTTTATGGCTGAACAGCAGGCGGCGTTCCTGCGCTCAGCAAATCGTTTTCAGTGCATAGGCCCTCCTTTAAAAATAAACCGGGGATGAACGGAGATAAACATCAAGGTAAATTTGAGTTACTCAACATTCTTTTTTCCAATGGACGTAGAACCGGAAGATTATGTTCCCCTGGTTATCAAAATTGTCAGTTGAAAGCTCGAAAAGTCTTCGCGTAATTCGCCATATTCGCGCCATTCGCGTTGAAAAGGGTCAGCATCTGAAACCGTCAAGATCGTGCAGACGTTGTCAACTTAACCTTGCCACATACAAATTGTCTTACAAACCCATGCGGTTTCGCAGAGAATCCTTGCATACGGTATAATTTGACACATGCAACCCTTTATTGTTGGAATCCGCTTTAACCCCATTGGGAAAATTTACCACTTTGACTCGAGCACCTTCAGAGATATAAAAGTGGGTGACCATGTAATCGTCGAGACCTCACGCGGCAAGCATCTGGGCGAGATCGTCCAGTTCATGCAGGAACTGCCCTCCCCACCGGATGGCGGCTGGAAATCCGTAGAACGCCGCGCCACACCCCGCGACCTGCTGCTGCGCGAAACCTGGCGCGCTAAGCAGACCGAAGCCATGATCGAATGTCGTGCCCGCGCCGCCGAACTCAAACTGAACGGCGTTAAGATCGTGGCTGCCGAGTTCAACTATGACGGCTCGCGTCTGACCTTTCTGTACAGCACCGAGAGCGAAGACAAAGTCGATCTCAAATCCTTGCGCAAGGATATGAACCGCAAGTTCTCCAAATCACAGGTGGATATGCGCCAGATCGGCCCGCGCGACGTAGCCAAAATCATCGGCGGCATGGGCGCCTGCGGCCTGGAAACCCGCTGCTGCTCCAAATTCCTGACTGACTTCAGCCCCATCTCGATCAAGATGGCCAAAGAGCAGGGCATCTCCCTGACCCCGTCCGAAATCACCGGCATGTGCGGACGTTTACGCTGCTGCCTGCTCTACGAATACGAACAGTATGTCGCTGCCCGCAAACAACTCCCCAAACGCAACAAACGCGTGGTCACACCCAACGGCGAAGGCAAGGTTATCGATGTTGCCCCGCTAAGCGGCATGGTCACGGTTCGGTTCGAAGGCGATGGCGGCCGTCCCTCCCATCAAACCTTCCATCGCGATGACATCGAACCCTGGGATGAACTCGAAGCCCTGCGTCGTAAATCCGAAGCGCCTTGCGACCGGCATGATAGCGGCGGTTGCGATTGTGGCAAAAACAGGAATGGTAAGAAAAATGGCTCCTGAAGAAACAACTGGCATCTGGGAAGAGCCCCAAAACATCCTGGTCATCCTGGCGCATCCGGATGACCCGGAGTTTTTTTGCGGCGGAACGTTGGCGCGCTGGGCGCGTGACGGGCATCATATTCAATACTATCTGTTGACCTGCGGCGACAAAGGTCGCAACGACCACAACCGCGACATTCCGGGGGACGATCTGTGCGACATCCGACACCGCGAAGAAAACGCCGCTGCTTCCGCGTTGGGCGTTGAAGCGGTTCATTTCCTGGACCGGGAAGATGGCACGCTGGTCCCGGACATCGATCTGCGCCGCGACGTGGTACGGGTCATCCGCCAGATGAAACCCGACATCCTGGTCACCTGCGATCCCCAGAACCTGTTCGCGTCTTACGGTCTCAACCATCCCGATCACCGCGCCGCCGGGCAGGTGGTGTTGGACGCGGTCTTCCCGGCTGCCGGGAACGACCTGTTCTTCCCTGAACTGCTCAAAGAAGGTTACCAACCCCACATGCCAAACGAAGTCTGGGTCTCGCTCACCAGCCAGCCGACCGTCACGATCGATATTACCGACACCTGGGGTATCAAACTCAAAGCGCTCAAAGAGCACAAGAGTCAGATCGGCGACCCGGACAAATTCGAAGAGCGCATGCGTTCGCGCCACACCGAAGACAGCACCGACGAAGAACCACACTTCGAAGAAAAATTCCGCGTCATCAAATACAAATAGATTATTTTAGTGTGGAGTCCAAAGACTCCCGATCGTTGGAATTCCAAAGTCAGGAGATTGTTGGACTCCGCTGCAAGCAATCCTGATGAACATCCTCAATGTCGGCTACGATTCGACCAACTACTATTTGCTGAACATCAAAGACGGGAAACTGCTGGTCGATTGCGGCTGGCCCGGCACGCTGCCGAAGTTCCTGGCGGTGCTCAAGCGCAAGGATGTCTCGCCCGATGAGATCAAATACCTGCTGGTTACACATTTCCATCCCGACCATTCTGGCCTGACCCAAGAACTGAAAAATCTGGGCGCTAATCTGATCCTCTTGGAAAGCCAGGTGGGTTTTATCAACTCGATGGACGAGATGTACAAGTCCAAAAATTTGCCTTATCTTCCCATCACTCCCGAAAAGAATATCCAACTCAAGTTTGCTGACAGTCGCGCTTTCCTCGCCACCCTTGGCTGGGCCGGTGAAATCATCCCTACCCCCGGCCACAGCGACGACAGCGTAACCCTGATCCTGGACGAAGGCTTGGCCTTCACCGGTGATCTGCCCCCGCGTTTCATAATCCCGGACGAAGACCTCACCAGTCGTCAAAGCTGGGATAAAATCTACCAGCACAAGATCACCAGAATCTTTCCCGCCCACGGCCGCTAAAGGAGCAACCCCATGCCAGATTTCCTCAACGAAGCGCAATCCCTGTTCGAGTACACCCAATCCCTGCGGCGTGACCTTCACATGCATCCCGAACTCGGTTTTCACGAAGTCCGCACGGCTGGTATCGTCGCCAAAGAACTGCAGGCGCTAGATATGGAAGTGACAACCGGCGTCGCCAAGACCGGCGTGGTGGGACTGCTCGAAGGCAACCGACCGGGGCCAGTAATCCTGATCCGCTTCGATATGGACGCCCTGCCTGTTACCGAACAAACAGGCGCTCCCTACGCCTCGACCGATCCCGGAAAAATGCACGCCTGTGGGCACGACGGGCACGTAAGCATTGGGCTGACCGTTGCTAAAATGTTACACGCTCACCGCGATGAACTGTCCGGGAGCGTCAAGTTCGTCTTCCAGCCGGCCGAGGAAGGTACTTGCGGCGAGGAGATTGGCGGTAACGAGATGATGATCCGCGATGGCGTGTTGGATCACCCAAAACCTGAATTCGCACTGGCGCTGCACTTATGGAATGAAAAGCCATTCGGTTGGGTGCACGTAGCGCAGGGACCAGTCATGGCAGGCGCGGAAGAGTTCAAGATAACGGTGACAGGTAAAGGCGGGCACGCAGCGATCCCTCAAAACACTATCGACCCAGTGTTAGCAGCCAGTCAGATCGTCACCGCGCTGCAGAGCATCACCTCTCGTAATATCGCACCGTTGCAATCTGCCGTGGTCAGCGTGACCATGATCCACGCCGGAGATGCTTTCAATGTCATCCCGCCAGTAGCAAAAATGGAGGGCACCATCCGCACTTTTGAGCTTTCAGTGCGTGAAATCGTGCTGCAGCGTTTCGATGAGATCGTGCAAGGCGTGGCTACTGCAATGGGCTGCACCGCCGATGTGACCGTCAAACGCCTGACCCCGGCCCTGATCAACGCGGATGAAATCGCTCAGCACGTTCAGGAAAGCGCCCGCCGCATCCTGCCAGATGCCGACCTGGATACGTCCGCTCACTTGACCATGGGTGCGGAAGATATGGCTTTTATGCTCGAACAAGTACCGGGCTGCTATTTCTTCGTGGGCTCGGCCAACAGCGCCAAGGGACTGGACTATGGCCACCACCATCCCAAGTTCGACTTCGACGAGGCAGCCCTGCCTCGTGCCGCGGCGTTGATGGCTGGCGCGGTAGCGGATTTTTTGAAATAATTGTTTCCCAGATATGCAATGGCAAAACTAAAATTGGACCTGCATGAAATCTACAATCGGGGTGATAAAATTGAAACGGAGTTGAACCGCATCATCCAGGAGGCGGTTGATAAACACATCAGCCTGGTGGAGATCATCCCCGGCAAAGGCAGTGGGCAGTTGAAAAAACGAGTATTACGTTTTCTCAACCAGTCACATATCAAAGCGCTGTATCATCGGCTGGAAAAAGATGACAAAAACTTCGGGCGCATCTTTGTCCACTTTCGGCATTAGCGGCGAATTAGATGATCCGCAGGCAAGGTCTTTCCCACCCTTTTTTAAATTCAACTCCTGACAGGCAGAAACAAGCTTTGAATTATGAGTAAGTGATAAGCGTGTTGGTCATTCCATCATTTTGCCGCGACCTTGTTCAACGTATCTAAACAGCAAACATTCTATACACTAGAAGAATATAACGATGAAATACATGCTGTTTTTGTGCGCGAACGAATCCGGTTGCGCCATAAACCCCAATGGCTTCTTGACTTACCCAACTTCAAATGATAAACTCGCGTCATCTTATTCTCGAAAGGAGGCACGTACAAATGAAAGCGACAATGACATATTCTTTTTTACCCAGCGCGCCTCCTGAAGGTGATGTAACGGCTTAGTCCGCTGCTACAGTTTTAATTTCCCACCGCAGGTGTTGCCAAAGGCGCCCTGCGGTTTTTTGTTTTAACCAATCTGTCATTGCGAGCTGTCCTGAGCGGAGCGTTCGTTAGCGCAGTCGAAGGACGGCGTGGCAATCCCAACTAACCATCAACCACGAGATTGCCACGACCCACTCGCCACTTAAGGCTCGGGGTCTCGCAATGACAGCAACAATAAGGAAAACGTATATATGAATTCTCGAGTCAGGA
Source organism: uncultured Chloroflexia bacterium (assembly GCA_963785535.1). Lineage (GTDB taxonomy): Bacteria > Chloroflexota > Anaerolineae > Anaerolineales > Villigracilaceae > JAABUE01. The sequence continues at coordinate 282,301 of CAWAVQ010000026.1, forward strand.
AATTCCTGTCTTATTACAGGCCCTATCTGGGATTGTTCTGTGCCGATATGGCTTGTGCGTCTGTTGTCTCCGGGACAGCGTTACTGCTCCCCCTGGGCGCAAACTACATTACGAAAAATATTTTGGAAAGCGGTTTGCCGAACGCACGCGGTCAAGTCTACAACGTGGGTGCGATGATGCTTGCGTTGCTTATCGTCCATGTGCTTTGCAATATGTTCGTGGACTATCAAGGCCATATGATGGGCGCTATGATGGAACGTGACATGCGCGCAGAACTGTTCGCGCATTTGCAGAAACTGTCCTTTGGTTTTTATGACGAGCAAAAAACGGGGCAACTGATGACGCGCATCACCAACGATTCGTTCGATATGTCCGAGTTGTTCCATCACGGACCCGAAGACCTCGTCATTTCGCTATTGAACTTTCTGGGTGCATTCACCATCATGCTGGCTGTCAATGTCAAATTAGCGTGGATTGTGTTTGTCTTTTTGCCGCTCATGGTCGCCTGTGTGATTTACTTCAACCATAAAATGCGTATCGTATTGCGTGAGAGTCATGCCCGCATCGGCGACATCAATACACAGGTGGAAGATGCCTTGTCAGGTATCAGGGTAGTGCAGTCGTTTACAAATGAAAACATCGAAAGAGACAAATTCAACCATGAAAACAATCGTTTCCTCGATAGTCGCAGAGAAGTTTACAAAAATGAAGGATATTTCTCTGCGGGCATGGTCTTCTTCACGCAGCTCATGCCGCTCGCTGTGATTGTCTTTGGCGGTATCGCGATTCTGAATTCTTCGCTCAATCTTCCTGCGATGATCACGTTCCTTTTGTATGTTGGCATTCTGATCGAGCCCATTCAACGCTTCAGCAATTTCACACGCCTCTACCAGGAAGGCCTTGCTGGTTTCAATCGTTTCATGGAAATCCTCGAGGTGCAGTCTGATATCCAAGACTCGCCAAACGCAATTGATATTTCACATGCGAAAGGGAATATCGAGTTTCGCGATGTCAGCTTCAAATATAAAGAAGAACATGATTATGTTTTGAAGAATGTCTCTTTGGATATCAATGCTGGAGAATACATTGCCCTGGTTGGATCTTCAGGAGTCGGCAAGACGACTCTCTGCTCCCTGATTCCCCGCTTCTATGACATCAACGGAGGCTGCATCCTGCTCGATGGAATGGATCTCAGGGAAATCTCTCTCCGTTCTCTCCGCAAGAATATCGGTGTTGTCCAACAGGATATCTATCTATTCGCTGGTACCGTCGCGGACAATATCCGTTACGGGAAATTGGGCGCCAGCATGGAGCAAATCGTTGAAGCCGCCAGGAAGGCAAATGCTCACGATTTTATTATGCAGCTACCGGCTGGGTATGATACGGACATCGGTCAACGCGGCGTCAAGCTCTCAGGCGGACAAAAGCAACGGCTGAGCATCGCCCGTGTTTTCCTCAAGGACCCGCCCATCCTTATCTTTGATGAAGCAACCAGTTCGTTGGATATCGAAAGCGAACGCGCTGTACAAGAGTCACTGGAGAAGTTGGCGGACAATCGTACAACGCTGGTCATTGCCCATCGTCTATCCACGATTCGAAATGCGCAACGAATCGTTGTGTTGACCGAAAGTGGAATCGAAGAACAAGGAACGCACGCAGAGTTGATCGCTATAAATCAGACATATGCGAATCTCTACAACTTGCAAGCGAGAATATAAATGAGAGAATGATGAGAAATCAGAAAACCTGTCATTTTGCTTCTGTCCCATTCGACGTTAAGATAGAATGGAATAAGTAAGAAGTAATCCAACAATTTAAAAGTAAGGAGATTCTCATGACCCCAAGTAAAAACACTACCAAGAAGTCCACAGGCCTTACCGCGGAAGAAAAAGCTGCGATGAAGGAAACCCTCAAAGAGAGGAAGGCGGCTTTGAGCAAGGAAGAGGCGGAAAAAGCCGTGCTTGAGAAGATAGCCGAGATGCCGGAACCGGATCGCACCATGGCCGAACGGCTGCATGCCATCATCAAAGACAGCGCGCCAGTCCTCATGCCAAAAACCTGGTACGGGATGCCCGCGTATGCCAACCAGGACGGCAAGGTGGTCTGCTTCTTCCAAAGTGCGGCGAAGTTTAACGCGAGGTACGCGACCTTCGGCTTCAACGATACGGCGAACCTCGACGAAGGCGCCATGTGGCCGACCTCCTTCGCGTTGAAAGACTTAACCGCCGACGCAGAAAAAAGGATCAAGGCGCTCGTGAAAAAAGCGGTGAATTGAAAGAGACGAAAGCTATGTTACGCTGTACCCCCTTCCTTTTATTTGATGGCAATTGTGCAGAGGCTATGACCTTTTATCACCAGTGCATGGGTGGAGAGTTAACGCTTACGAAACTCGGAGATACTCCGATGAAAGCCCAGTTCCCAAAGGAAAAGCATAACAGAGTTATCAATGCACATCTAAAAAGTGGCAATTTTGAAATATCCGCCACCGATTGGATGGCTTCTCCTGAATTTGACCCAATACAAGGGAATACCTACGCCATATTCGTTATTGGCAGCACATACGATGAGTTAAAAACTGTTTTTGACAAGCTCAAGGACGGTGACAATAACGAAAGACTACAAGAATTGCATGAAATGCCGTTCGGATTATACGGACAGTTTTATGATAAGTACGGCATCCAGTGGATTTTTAGGGGAGCTAAGGAAGCGGTGGGCTGAGGATGAAAGCAAATACGAATCCTTCCCCGGAAGAGAAGTCCGCGTCTCAACAGATAGATGCCATCATCAAAGAGCCGGGTGACTGGCGAGGGCGAGAAATTAGCGCAACTGCGCGCTGTGATCAAGAAAACCGACCCTGCCGTGGTCGAAGAAGTGAAATGGAAAAAACCATCCAAACCATCGGGAGTCCCCGTTTGGTCTCATGACGGAAACATATGCATAGCCGATACGCTCAAGAACGCCGTGCGACTGACATTCCCCAAAGGTGCTCAGATGAAGGATCCGCAGAAGCTCTTCAATACGCGCCTGGATAGCAAAACGGTGCGTGCCATCGACTTCCACGAAGGCGACCTTGTAGATGAGTCAGACGCTGAAGGCACTCATTCTCGAAGCCGTGAAATTGAACACGTCGAAAGAGCACAAGCGATAAAATGGATTTCAGTAAACCACGTAAGTAGAGGGAATACCCGAAAACAGGGGTGCGGGCGTACGCCCGCACCCCTGTTTTCGGGCTTCTCTTCTCTAAAGTTGGCAAAGAAATCAAAGGAGAATTCATGCCAGAGGAATATATCGAGATTCGAGGCGCTCGCGAAAACAATCTAAAGAACGTCTCGTTGCGCATCCCCAAACGCAAGATCACCATCTTCACAGGCGTATCGGGCTCGGGCAAGTCGTCGATCGTGTTCGACACCATCGCCACCGAAGCGCAACGACAGCTGTACGAGACTTTCAGCATGTTCGTGCGCAACTTCTTGCCGCGCTACGGGCAGCCGCAGGCCGACTCAATCGAGAACCTGGGCATGGCTATCGCAGTGGATCAGAAGCGTCTGGGCGGCGGCTCGCATTCCACCATGGGCACCATTACGGATATCTATACCGTGCTGCGACTGCTGTTCTCGCGGGTCGGCGAGCCCTTCGTCGGCTATTCCAACGTCTTTTCTTTCAACGATCCACAGGGCATGTGTCCGGAATGCAACGGGCTCGGCCGCAAGTTGCAACCCATCCCTGAAAAATTCTACGATCCTTCCAAGTCGCTGAACGAGGGCGCCCTCCAGGGACCAATATTCGACGCCAGCATTTACGCGGCCAGCGGCTTCTTCGATAACGACAAGAAGCTATCAGAGTTCACCAAGCAAGAGATGGACCTGCTCCTCTATGGCGAGGAGCAAAAATTCGAGTATGAAGGAATGAACCGCACCTACCGCGGCGTGATCACAAATTTCAGTCGCTCTTACATCGAGCGCGACCTGAAGACTCGCTCCGAGCGAACGCAAGAAAAGATCGCGCAATATCTCACCGAAGGTCCCTGTCCAACCTGCAAAGGCGCGCGTCTCAACCAGAGCGTGCTGAGTTGCAAGATCGGCGGCTACAACATCGCCGAGCTTTCCTCGATGGAAGTGGGTGAACTGATCGAGGTGATCAAGGGCATCAAAGGCGGGGTAGCCAAACCGATGGTGGATAGCCTGGTGGAGCGGTTGCAGAACGTGGTGGACATCGGCCTGGAATACTTTGACCCTCAACCGCGAAACCGACACGCTCTCCGGCGGCGAATCGCAGCGCGTCAAAATGGTGAAACAACTCAACAGCAGCCTGGTCGATGTGATCTACATCTTCGACGAGCCCAGCATAGGCCTGCACCCGCGCGACGTGCACCAGCTAAATGAAATGCTGCTGAAGCTGCGTGACAAGGGCAACACCGTGCTGGTCGTCGAGCATGACCCCGACGTGATCAAGGTGGCCGATCACATCGTGGACATCGGTCCGCGTGCCGGCAACCAGGGCGGTGAGATCGTCTACGAAGGCAGCTATGACGGCTTGCTCAAAGCGGATACGCTGACCGGTAAGTTCATGAAGGAGGCCATGCCGATCAAAAAGGAATTCCGCCAGACCAAGCAGCACTTGAAGCTGAACAAGGTGAACGTCAACAATCTCAAGAACGTGAGCGTGAACATCCCCGTGGGGGTGCTGACACTGGTGACCGGGGTGGCCGGATCCGGCAAGAGTTCGCTGATCGATGAAGCCTTCATGAGCCAGTATCCCGACGCGATCCTGATCGACCAGTCGGCCGTAGGCGTCTCTTCGCGCTCCAACCCGGCCACCTACACCGGCATCATGGACGATGTGCGCAAGGCCTTCGCCAATGCCAACCAGGTGGACGCAGGCTTGTTCAGTTTCAACTCCAAGGGCGCTTGCGAGAACTGCGGAGGCCTGGGCGTGGTGTACACTGACCTTTCCTTCTTCGAAAGTGTGAAATCGCCCTGCGAGGTCTGCGGCGGCAAGCGCTTCAAAGATGAGGTGCTGGCTTACAAGCTCAATGGCAAGTCCATCGTCGAGGTGCTGGAGATGACTGTCCGCCAGGCGCTCGAGTACTTCGACCAACCCGAGATTCAGCGGGTACTACAAACGATGAGCGATGTGGGGCTCGACTACCTGACGCTCGGTCAGCCCCTCAACACGCTCTCGGGCGGCGAGTGCCAGCGCATCAAACTGGCCAGCGAACTGCACAAGGAAGGCAGTATCTACGTGATGGACGAGCCCACGACCGGCATGCACAAGTCGGATACGGCCCACCTGCTCGAGATCATCAATAAACTGGTGGATGCCGGCAATACGGTGATCGTGATCGAGCACAACATGGACGTGGTGCGTAACGCTGACTGGATCATCGACCTGGGACCGGAAGGCGGCAGTAAAGGCGGCCAAGTGATGTTTGAAGGCACGCCAGCAGACTTGAGGAAGGCCAAGCAATCGATTACGAGCCAGTATATCTAGTTGGGAGCCATGCCAATACACGCGCTCACCAAATTCCGTAAATCACAGAATTTTTAAGGAAGCCCGAAAACAGGGGTGTGGGTTTAGGCCCGCACCCCTGTTTTCGGGTACTACTCCAGCTCTCGTGATTTCCCGAAATTATTAGAAACAGATAAGAATCTCCTTGGCCTGTCATTTTGGCGTTTCCCTGCACGACGTATTTATAGAAAGACAAAATATCCAATTATCGGTATAAAAGGAGAACAAAATGGATAAGAAAATGGTTTCAGAGTCGGTGACAGTAGCCAACAAGCTCACCATGATCAATATTGTAGTCAGTGACATGAAAAAGGCAAAAGAGTTTTATGCGGAGAAGCTGGGCTTAGAGATCGCAACGGATTACCGCCAAAATGATGACAACTGGTGGGTATCCCTCACATTTCCCGGCGGCGGGGCGACGATCACTCTCGCGAGGACGAGTACGACAGGCAACCAACCACCGCAGCCCGGCACCGTGTCGTTCTATTTTTCGACTCCTGACCTTGCAGCCGCGCATAAAGTACTCAATGAAAAGGGCCTCAAAACGGGTGAGATCATGGACAACCTGTATGGTCCGGGCTCGGGCGTAAAGTTTTTTCAGCTCAAAGACCCGGATAGCAACCTGCTGACTTTCGCACAAGAGTAAGGATCACGAACACAATCTTCTACCCGTAGAGAGGCCTTTCGGCCTCTTTACGAGGTTTGTCACTTTCCTCTGCAAACTATGTACCATGGATCTTCATGGAAGCGGTATGATTGACCTATGATTCCTTACAACAGGAGATTGATCGAATGAAATACATGTTATTGATGTACACGAGCGAGTCGTGGGCGCCGAAAACTCCCGAGGAACAACAAGCCGTTGCGCCGCAGACCTGGTTTGCCCTGATGGAAGAAATGAAAGATGCCGGGGTGCTGATATCGAACAACGGGCTCTCTCCGGTCGCTAATGCGACGACCGTGCGCGTTCGGGAAGGCAAAACATTGATCACAGACGGTCCCTTCGCCGAAACGCACGAGCAATTGGGTGGATTCTTCCTGCTCGAATGCAAGGATCTCGACGAGGCGTTGCGCTGGGCAGAGAAGATTCCGCACGCGAGGTATGGCTCGGTGGAGGTCCGACCGCTGTGGGATCAAATATAGGTGCGGGGTAGAAAAGGATGGCTGCGCATACGCTTACCGCGACGCAGATCGAAGCCACCTTCCGCGAAGAACACGGGCGCGTCCTGGCAGCGCTGATTAGCCGGTTCGAGGATTTCGATCTCGCAGAAGATGCCCTCCAGGATGCGCTGGTCAACGCGCTGGAGCGTTGGCAAAGCGAAGGCATTCCCAAGAAACCGGGGGCCTGGTTGCTGACCGTCGCCAGACGTAGGGCGATCGATCGCCTGCGCCGCACGGTTACGGGGGAACGCAAAGCGGCCATGCTCGATCCCGATTCTTTCGTCACCGATCAAGATGAGCCTGAAATGGATGATTCAATTCCCGATGATCGCCTCAAGTTGATGTTCACTTGTTGTCATCCCGCACTAGCCCTCGAAGCGCAGGTTGCGCTCACGCTACATACGCTCGGCGGTCTCTCCACACAGGACGTTGCCCGTGCCTTCCTCGTTTCTGAATCTACGATGGCACAGCGTCTCGCGCGCGCACGCAAGAAGATCCGTAACGCGGGCATCCCCTATCGCGTGCCGCCGGCCGATCTCCTTCCTGAGCGATTGGATGCACTGCTTGCGGTCATTTATCTGATCTTCAACGAGGGCTATGTTGCCACCAGCGGCGATACACTCATCCGGCACGAACTATGCGATGAAGCCATTCGTCTGGGCCATATTTTGGTGGAACTGCTTCCCCAAAGCGCCGAGTCGTGCGGACTGCTGGCGCTCATGCTCCTGCATGACTCTCGACGAGCAGCGCGCCTGACCCCAACGGGAGAACTGGTCCTGCTCGAAGAACAGGATCGGGCCCTTTGGGATTCAGCCAAAATCAACGAGGGAGTAGCTGTGCTCGACAAAGCCCTCGCTCTTCATGACTCCGGGCCCTATCAAGTCCAGGCCGCGATCAGCGCATTACATGCCGAAGCGCCAACCGCAGATGCGACTGACTGGGAACAAATCGCAATGCTCTATGACACCCTGGCAAGGATGGTTCCCTCAATGGTGGTCGAGGTCAATCGTGCGGTGGCAGTTGCCATGTCTGGGAAGATGCGGGAGGGGCTGCAAATCCTATTGAGCCTCGAACCAGAAGCCGATGATTTCTATCCCTATCATGCTGCTCGAGCTGATCTCCTGCGCCGGATGAACCAACGTGAGGTGGCCGCTGATGCCTACAAGCGAGCACTCAACCTGTGCGGCAACAGCACGGAGCGTGCTTATTTGCAACGCCGACTGGATGAAATGCTCAATTTCGCAGCATAAACTTACTTCTCAAGATTTTCACAACACTGTTGAAGATATACGGTTAAGGCTGCTTGTTCTTCGGTTTTCAAGTCTGAGAGCATCTTTTCGTCGATTGCCCTAACCTGCTTATGTGCCAATCCCAGTTTTGTACGACCACTTTCAGTCAAAACGGTTTGGATAATCCGCCCGTGTTCGGGGTGAGATTGCCGGGCAACAAAGCCACTTGCTTCGAGGCCTTTGATAATTTCTATCATCGTCTGCGGGGTGACAAAACAGGCACGAGCGAGGGCAGCGTTTGAGGCATTCGGTATCTGTTCCAACGCATTCAGTACGGCGTATTGAGCGGTTGTGAGATTCAACTGTCGCAATTCACTATCCATTACCAACCGTAAAGCATGTTGTGCTCGTTTTATCCAATAACCAACTCTTTCATCCATGCAGCATCTCCTTGGACTTGACACATATCAGTATCCTGATATAATATCAGTGTACTGATATTATATCTTAAAAAGGAGTTCCTGATAATGGTAAATGCAATGGGTTTCAACCTTAAAGTTGAGAACAAACCAAAATATTGGATTGTAGTGGCTTCGTGGGATCATGTTCAGCGTGGCATCACTGCGGGCTGCGCTCAAGCTTGCCACGGTAAGGCTTCCCCCCTGCGTCGGATGCACAAGGGTGACTGGCTTGTTTATTATTCATCCAAAATAAAGCTCGGGGAAGCCGAACGGTGCCAAAAATTCACTGCTATCGGCCAGTTGAAAGATGACCAAATTTACCAATTTGACATGGGGAATGGCTTTGTCCCCTTTCGCCGCAACGTAGATTACCGGGGCTGTCGGGAAGTTTCTATCATTCCTTTGATTGGCGAGTTATCGTTTATCAGGGATAAGAAGCATTGGGGAGTGCCGTTCCGGTTCGGTTTGCTGGAAATACCGGAACAGGATTTCCGACTGATCGCAGAGCACATGCTGTCAATAGACAACTAAACCAATATTGTTGTTACGCCCCAGTCGATCCAGAATGAGCGCAGCCAAGTGAGATTCGCCCCCGAAACTGAAATTTACATTACATTGAGAGCGTTTGCATAAAAAAGTTTAGAGATTTACACAAAAGCAGTAGTATGATTGTCTTAAAATGCGAACACTCATTCTAAAAGCAATTGGTATCCCGATTATATTCCTGCTCAGCGCCTGCAACTTTCCCAGAACGGGAGCACCCCTTCCGCTTTCTTCGGAAGAAACTGTTGAAGAGGGAACGCAGCAAACTGTTGAACCCACTCAAGATTACGAATCCACTGATTGTGGGTTTATGTGGGCAAGTAATCCATTGCCTGAGCTTTCAGATGATTTCAACAAGGCCCTGAAGAACGCGCAACCGCAGGCAAGCGGTTATGCTGAGGCCTACGGCGAGAATTGCATCGACAACGAAGGTAATATTGTGCGTTTTCTGACGATGGAAACAGATTTCCATATCACGCTCAAAGTAAACAATTTGGAAGACAAACAGGCCCTCGGTGAATTAATCGAGCAAGAATTAGCTGTAGTAGCAAAGTTTCCCCCAGAAGACACTCCCGGCCCGCAGCCCGGATACGTGGGCATTACCTTCGAAGCGCCCACGGATGAGCTCCGTCTGTGGTTCGCCCAAACGGACGGCGAGGCCGCTATCGAAAACGGGCTGCAAGGCGAAGAACTGTTCAACACACTACAAGCAAAATAGAGTCCCAATTGCATCACTGTAGATCAAAAACGACTGGTCAGGCTGCCAGTCGTTTTTCTCTTGACAGAGTTTTATGTTTGTCGTATATTACGTTTAGTAATTACTAAACGTTCTAAACTAAAAAGAAGCAATGAGAATCTATGAGCGAACAGATCACACAACTCAAGCAAAATTTCACTGAAGGGCTGAGTCAGATCAGCAAATTCTGGGGTTTCCCAAAAGGGATGGGGGCCATTTTCGCCGTACTATATCTGTCCCCTTCCCCTCTGTCGCTGGATGAACTCGTCGAGCAGACCGGGCTGACCAAAGGCGCAATCAGCACCAACGTCCGTGCGCTGGCACGCATGGGGCTGGTTCGCCCCTCTACCAAGTTAGGAGATCGCAAGGATTACTACGAAGCCGAGACGGATTTCTACAAGTCCATTCGCGCCATTCTCAAGGAACGCCAGAACAGCGAGTTCGACAGCGCGGTCCAGTCAGTACGGGAAACGTTGGAGAAACTGGAAGCAGGTGCGGGGTTCGAAGATGAGGCGGAGCGGCAGTTCCTACTGGAACGTGTGCGGGCCTTGCAATCCTTTTTCGACGCGCTGGATGGACTCGTCAGAGCAGTCGTCCGTCTGGAAGGGTTAGGCATTACTACTGTTGAAAAAATCCTATCTATTCTCAAATAAGGAGTAGTCATGAACACTTTGTTAGCCTTCACAATCGAAATCGTGCTTACGGTATTGGCATTTGTCTTGATTACCGGTTATCTACGCCCGCATTTGAAACGGGTGTTACTCGATCTGTGCAAAACAGAAGACCGCGCGCAATTTTGGACAGCTTTCTCCAATATTCTTCTGATCGGGGTGCCGCTGATCATCGCTCTGGGGTTTCGTCCGGAAGCGAATGCCCTTGAAGCGACGGTTTTCGAAATTATCGGCCGTTTGAGCGGCAACCTGGCAGGATACCTGTTCGCGCTGATCGGGATTGGGATCATCGTTTCGATCTTTGCGCTGGTAGCGCCTAAACCAACAAGCGAGGCAAAATGAAGGTTGCAGTCACCGGCGCGTTTTCATATTCGGGCAAGTACATCACCCGCCGCTTATTGGAACGTGGTGAGCAGGTCATTACACTGACAGGCCACCCAAACCGGCCCGATCCGTTTGCCGGAAAGGTAAAAGTCTATCCGTTGAACTTCGAAAACGAAGCGGAACTCGTTGCCTCGTTACAAGGTGTGCACACCTTTTACAATACCTACTGGGTACGCTTCGACCGCGGTCAGAACACTCAACCGCGCGCCGTAGAGAACACGCGCAAACTGGTACAGGCAGCAGTGCAGGCTGGCGTGAAACGCATCGTACACATCAGCATCACCAACCCCTCCGCCGAGTCACATCTGCCCTATTTCTGGGGCAAGGCCGCCAACGAGCAGACTGTGATGGAGTCCGGACTTTCATACGCCATCCTGCGCCCTACCGTGCTCTTCGGTGCAGAAGACATCCTGATCAACAACATCGCCTGGCTACTACGGCGCTTCCCGTTTTTTGCCGTCCCCGGTGATGGACGCTATCGCCTGCAACCCGTCTTTGTGGATGATCTGGCAGAATTGGCAATAGATGTTGGTTACGCGCAGGGTAATATTTTGTGGGATGCGGTTGGCCCGGATATCTTCACCTTCGAGGAAATGGTCCGTTTAATCGGCCAGACGCTCGGACTCAACCGGGGCCTGCTTCACGTTCCACCAAAGTTGGCCTTGGCTGCGGCGCAATTCCTGAGCACCTTCGTCGGTGATGTGCTCCTAACCCCCGAAGAAGTAGACGGTTTGATGGCCGGATTGTTGGTTTCCGATGAACCAGCACGTTGCAAAACGCATTTAAAGGACTGGCTGGAAGAAAACAAAAAAAGCGTGGGAGTGCATTACGCTTCCGAATTAAAGAGACATTACTAATCCAGCATAAAAAGCGCCCCATTCAGGATGAGGGGGGCATCCTAAATGGGGTGTAAAGATTTTATACGTTTACTCGAAGAGAGTCAAATACTGTGGAGGGGTTTTTACGAATACTCTAGAGGGGTTTTGATCACTCACATAAAACTAATCGATTGGGATCACCCCACTACAAGTCGGCGCGTTCATGCAGCCATAATAACGTTTGCCCGCCTGCGATCCCTCGCGATGGATCCGTAATACCATCACCAAACCACATTTGGGACACAAAGGTGCCGAATCAGATGAATCATCCACACGCAAGGGCTCGCTCTCTTCAACTTTCAGGATTGCGAGGCGAAACAAGTGCAGCAGGTCATCAAGCTCATATTTTTCGCTTGAAGGCACATGTACCAACGGCAAACCTGCGCTTAAGAACAGGTCTTCCATAAACTGGTCAGCAGAGCGAGTTGCTTCTCTTGAAATGGGTTTTACCAGATCCACCCCAAAGGCAGGTTTCATACCATCAGGTTCGCAAAGCAAAAAGTCGACGTGCCTTCGAAAAATCTTATTGTAAAAATGGACATTTTCGTTCGGGCGTTGAATATAGAAGATATCATTGAGCGCGACCTTGGGACAGACAACATATTGCCCTTCTGCCATTTCCAGCAATACGGACAGCAAAGATAATTCTGTGAAAGATAAAAACTGCTTCCGCAAACGATAAGGCAAGCGATTTTTGACCTGGTCAGCGCTCATCATCATCCCTGTAACGATTATAGAGCATTATTACACGAAATACAACTGGCTCTCCAGTATGAATATCTCATCCGAATTTGTGCTCGAAAAAAAATATCAAAAACAGAAATTGATATAGGCGTAAAACTTCAGTTAGATGAGTTCTATTTTCTAAAACCGCGCACCTTTGCAGTGCGCGGTTTTTCGTCAGGCCTAGAAGTTGAGGCCAAACATAAGCAGCTTGAAGGCACAGGCTTAAGGCCGGCCAGGGCAGGGTCGTTTAGAAGGGTAAATAGACGCCAATTAATTTCAAACCTGCGTAAATGTTAAACAAACCAACAACTGCCGGCCAGGGAGCACGCTTTGTCAGTTCCAACAACACATCCCAAAAAGAAACGGAGCGCAAGGTTGTTCCCTCGCCAGCAGGCTTGAGCACTCCCAACCAAACCAACACCGAGATAATTTCCAATGCAACGCCAACAAAAATTAGTATATAGCCAACAATTAGTTCCATGTAAACCTCTTTGTGGTTGAAATATGATCTCTCACAGTATAGACCAATTAAAGGATGAAATCAATCACGATTCTCAAACCGAAGATTTTCTTATAGAATGTTAAGGAAACTGCGTAATCTTGCAAAAAAAGGATTGTCAAATCAATTCCGGAGTTGTATACTCTAATTAATCGGGCTTACCCAGCAAGGAGGTTCAAATGCCCAAACAACATTCCATATTCTGTATCCTTCCCCCCCATATGCTGCGCGAAATTGTCCTTAATGGTTCACCCAAACAGGTCGAATTGGCCTTAAGTACGATCACTTCCTCTGAGCAAATCCGCGGTCAAAGGGGCGCGATGACAAAAAATATTCTTTCCCTTATGAAACCTGTTGCAACTGAAATAAAGCAACGTATTGTATACGATGCCAAAAACGGTTCACAGTTACCAGGAACAGTTGTCAGGCAGGAGGGCGATCAACCAGTATCTGATGTTGCGGTCAACGAGGCTTATGACGGTTCAGGTGTGACCTATGACCTGTACTTTGAGGCCTACGGACGCAATTCAATTGACAATCAGGGGATGCGGCTGGACTCAACCGTCCATTACCAGAAAGGTTACGACAACGCCTTCTGGAATGGCTCACAGATGGTTTACGGCGATGGCGATGAAGACCTGCCGGAAGCCAATCGTTTGTTCAATCGTTTCACAGCCTCGATAGATGTGATCGGGCATGAGCTGACCCATGGTGTGACACAGTTCGAGGCCGGTCTGGTCTACTGGGACCAACCCGGAGCGTTGAACGAATCGATTTCAGATGTGTTCGGTTCGCTGGTCAAACAATATCAACGCCAGGAGACAGCCGATCAGGCCAACTGGATCATCGGCGAAGGGCTGTTTACCAGCAATGTCAACGGAGTGGGCATCCGTTCGATGAAGGCGCCCGGCACAGCGTACGACGATCCGGTTTTGGGAAAGGATCCACAGCCGGCTCACATGGATAATTACGTCAAGACCATCGAAGACAATGGTGGTGTGCATATCAACTCCGGCATTCCCAACCACGCGTTTTATGTTGTGGCCACTGAAATAGGCGGTTTTGCCTGGGAGAAAGCCGGGCAAATCTGGTACAAAGCCCTGACAGAAAAACTCACCGAACGCTCTTCTTTCCAGAATGCGGCTGATCTAACCTACGAAGCCGCCGGAGATTTGTATGGTGCCGGCAGCGTGGAGCAGAATGCCGTTAAAACCGGCTGGGCAGAAGTCGGCATCAGCATCGGCGGCAATGCGCCCGGTGGCTGTCTGACCGCTATATTACGAGCAGTTGGTCTGGCAAAGTGAGTAGATAAGGAAGTTCTCTATGATGAAGATTTACTTCGAGCGTACCGGGGGGTTCATGGGCAGGAAGGTCACCGCAACGATTGATCTGGGCGATGTGTCCGATGAATTAGCCAAATTGCTGGGCAGTTTGCTAGACGAAGCAGATTTCTTCGAGTTGCCCTCCGACCTGACCAGGCCAGCCATGCCAGATGCCTTTACATACAACATTACTGTCAGCAGCGAAGAAAGACAGCACAGTGTACGGGTCAGCGATACAACGGCTCCGGATGATTTACGTCCACTGTTGGATGAATTGAGCAAGCAAGCGCGGATGCAACGATAGCACAGGGAGCGGGCCTTTCACCCGCTCCTTTTTATTTAATCAATTGTTCCAGTAATATGGTTTCTTCGCGGGGGGTTTTTACTTTCCCATCTAGCCAGGCACTCCGCAACTCGCGCAGGATATTCTGATATTTCGGTCCCGGGGGGAGGCCAAGTTCCTTGAGGTCGTAACCAGTGACATTGGGTTTGACGTGTCGCCAGTCCCCCAAATAATTCCGCAGGGCATCTCTTGTTTCGCCTTCGACAGAAAGAGAAACAGCATAGACGGCCAATTCAGGCACATCTTCGAGACGGTCAACCCAGCCACTGGGCTTGGAACCTGCCAGCGATGGCAGGTCAGCACGCAGGTTGGAGGCGGCCAGCAGGAGCTTGGTCAGTGCGGCCGGGAAACGCAAACGGTGAGAAAGGGATTTAATTGCAGCTGGTTTTAACGGAGCCAGCCACAATAACCAGGCTACAGTCCGTTTTGGCGGGAGCAACCCTGGGATCTGATATGAAGCGAGTTCTTCGTCCACAGGTGCGGAAAAGCCTGAAACAGGAGAAGCGAGCTCCGGATGAATGGCCTCCAGCAAGCCTAAATCATCCAGCCGTGTGATCATTTCGAACCAGTTCGGCTCATCGAGCATGCGGTCCAGTTCGTGACGTACGCGTTCAGGTGAGAGCTTTTCGAGCATGGGTCTGAGCTTCGTCCATCAATTGGCGAGTGCGAGATTCGATCTCGAAGCCATAGCGTTGCTCGTAACGGACAGCGCGCAGCAGACGGGTGGGGTCGTCTACAAAAGACAGGGAATGCAGCACACGTACAATGCCGCGCTCGATGTCGGCCAGTCCGCCCCAGTAATCATGCAACTCGCCATAATGGCGACCGTCGAGGCGCAGGGCCAGGGTGTTGATGGTGAAATCGCGGCGATGCAGGTCGAGCTTGATGCTGCCGCGCTCAACTGTCGGCAATGCAGTGGGGTGCTCGTAAAACTCGGTGCGGGCGGAAATCAGATCGAGGAAATCCGGGAAGGCTTCTTGATCGTCTAGCCGGGATTCTTTGACAAACCATTTCGCGGTGCCAAAGCGCGTATGGCTGGTCACGCGTCCACCGTACTTCTTACCCAGCGCCTTTCCCAAGGCAATCGCATCGCCTTCGACAACGATGTCAAAATCCTGGCTGGGAAGTTCGAGCAGCAAATCACGCACAAAACCGCCTACAATATAGATGGCCATGCGTTGTTCGGCAGCCTGAGCAGCTACACGCTTGATCAAGTCCAGGCGAGCGGGTGGCAGCGCTTCTTCCAGACGAGCGGCCAGGTTCCTGGCGCCGGTACGGGCTTCGGGAGGCGCCAGCGTCTTAAGCAGATCCGTGCGGGTGACAATACCGATCACGTCACCATCATTATTCACCACCGGCACCTGCCCCCAGCCGCTGTCGGTCATACGCATCTGTAAATTTTGCAGAGAGTCACCCGGGCGTACCAGCACTTCTCCGGCATCCATCAGGCTGGCAGCAGTCAGGTTGAGTCTATGTGCCATAGCACGATCCACGGCCCGGCGGGTCAGCAACCCGACCACTTTGCCATCCTCCACGACAGGATAGCCTTCGAAACCGCTGCGTTGCATCATCTGCGCAACTTCTTTGACCGGCGTAGACGGATCGAGTAATTGCGGGCCGCGCGACATGATCTGGGCGACAGTCACAGACGGCTGAACATGGACGGGTAACACATCAAGGAGCTTCTTGCACGTCTCTTTCAAAGCCTCGGCCTGTACCGTATCCGAAGAGGATTCCCCTTTCCCATCGCGGATCAACGCCGCAGCAGCGCGGCTGTGACCCCCGCCACCAAACTCGGCCGTGACGTTCGACACATCGATTGCATCGCTGGTGGAGCGCGCCACAATGCGCACGCCATCCTGCGTCGAAACGACCACGAAAAGCGCATCGGGATCAAGCAAATCCCGCAACTTGTGTGCCAGTGTAGAAATCTCTTCATCCACCTGGCTGGCATCCCCGCAGGCAATCACAACATGATGCCCATTGACGTGGTGCGTCTGAGCGTTATCGAGCAGTTCTTCATACAAGTCTGCGCTGACCAGCAGATAAGGGCGGATTGAGGAAATCCGCTGCTATTTTGAGATTAGCGCCTTGCTCGAGCAACCAGGCCGCCGCCCGCACATCGCGCGACGTTGTACGAGAATAGGTCAACGAGCCGGTATCCTCATAAATACCAAGCAACAAGAGCGTTGCCTGCATAGCCGAAAGGTGACCGTTTTGCACTTGCATGGCCTCGACCAGCAGCGTTGTGGTTGCGCCGATCTCTTCGATGGTCACCTGCCAGCCGTCCGGCAAACCGGAGCGCAATGGATGGTGATCCAATACACGCACTTTGGTCTCCGCAGCCATGCCCTTCAATGTGACCAAGGACTGCGTATCCACCAACATGACGCTTTCCACATTTTTTTGCGGCAGGTCACGTGGATCGACTAATGAAAAATCCGTGCCGTACAACGTGATGAACGAGCGTACGTTGCGGTTGATACGTCGCGGCAAAACGGGAACAGCCGTCTCGTCCAGGTGTGAAGCGGCGAAGAGAGAAGCCAGTGCGTCGAAATCGGCTTGTTCGTGGGTCAGGATCAGTCTCATTACAAATAATTGTAATGCAACAAGCTCAAATTTGTTGCGAATTTGCAAAATTCGGATATAATACGCCGCATGAACACGAACCCGTCCCCTACCCCGCGCGGACAAAAACCTACCTGGTCTGGATAGGTTCGTTTCGGTATGTCAAGAGACGGCTCCCAACCAGGCGAGCCGTTTTTATTTGTTGGGCGGTGGACGATAGACGGTAGACCGAGGACAGAAGAATTTGGATGACAACAGGCTGACTATTGACGAATTGACTGAGAAAATGCACGATTTCGTGCACTCGAAAGGCTGGTACGCAGCAAACAGCAAGCGTCCGCAGACACCACGCAACTTGTCCATCTCGCTGGCACTGGAAGCAGCAGAAATCCTCGAACATTTTCAATGGAACGAAGATTTCAACAAGGATGAACTCGCAGGCGAATTAGCAGATGTAGCTCTATATTTATTACAACTGGCATCCATTGCAGAAATCGATTTAGAACAGGCCATTTTGAAAAAACTTGAGATCAATGCAAAGAGAGAATGGAATTTGGAGTCCGACGACTTATCATCCCCGTAGGGGACCCGTCGTCGGATATAGCTGGGGTCAAAGTCTGGAGACTTTGGACTCCTTGAAAGAGGAATGATGAAAATCAGCGTATTTGGCGGTTCCAAACCTAAGCCCGGCAGCCTTGCCTATGAAGAGGCCCAGACCCTGGGCTCGTTACTCGCGCAACGAGGACATACCGTCCTGACAGGCGGCTACATTGGCACGATGGAAGCTGTCAGCCGCGGCGCATCCGAAGCAGGCGGGCTTGTTATTGGCGTGACCTGCGGTGAGATCGAACGCTGGCGAGATGTTGTTGCAAACAAGTGGGTAAAAGAAGAATGGCGCAAACAAACGTTGGTTGAACGGTTGCAGGTTCTCATCCGAGAATGCGACGCGGCCATTGCTCTCCCTGGTGGTCCTGGCACGTTGACCGAAATCTCCTTGATGTGGAACCTGATGATTGTGAAGTCTATGCACCGGAGGCCGCTCACGCTGGTCGGAGATGGCTGGCAGTCCGTCTTTGACCAGTTTCTCAAGGCGCTTGGCACCTACGTCCCTGATGTCCAACGAGAATTAATTTCGTTTGCGAAGGATGTATCCACTGCCGTGGAGATCGTAGAGAGCAAAATTTAAAGAACAATCTCGCCGAACCCCATTGACTGATTTCGAATTATCCGATCATCAATTTTCTGGAGAAACAATGTCTGACGAAAAACTTCCTACCCGAGAAGAAAATTTTGCCGAGTGGTACAACCAACTCGTGATAAAAGCTGAATTGGCCGATTACGCTCCTGTACGCGGCTGTATGGTGGTGCGCCCCTACGGTTGGACACTGTGGGAGAATATCAACGCCTGGCTGGATAAACAATTCAAAGACACCGGCCACGTCAATGCGGCCTTCCCAACCTTGATTCCTCTCTCGTTCTTCGAAAAAGAGAAGGAACACGTGGAAGGTTTTTCCCCTCAACTTGCAGTGGTCACACATGGCGGTGGCGAAAAGCTCGAAGAACCCCTGGTAGTGCGGCCTACGTCGGAAACCATCATCGGGTATATGTATTCCAAGTGGATCAAGTCCTGGCGTGACCTGCCCATTCTCATCATCCAATGGGGATCGGTGCTGCGTTGGGAACTACGCACCAAACTCTTCCTGCGCACAGCGGAGTTCTACTGGCATGAAGGCCACACAGCTCATGCCAGCGCCGATGAGGCACGAGAGGAAATGTATCGTATCCTCGATATTTACGAAAAATTCAGCTTCGAGCAAGCGGCGATCCCTATTATCAAAGGTATCAAGAGTGACAGCGAACAATTCCCAGGCGCGCAAATCACTTCGGCTATTGAAGCAATGATGTGGGACAAACGCGCTTTGCAGGCAGGCACGTCGCATTACTTCGGGCCGAACTTCGCAAAAGCCTTTGACATTCAATATCTCGACCAGAACAACACGCTGCAGTACTGCGAAACAACATCCTGGGCAATTTCATCGCGCATGATCGGAGCGATCATTATGGTGCACGGCGATGACCAGGGCCTGAAGCTGCCTCCCAGAATTGCTCCTATCCAAGTTGTGTTGGTCCCCATCTACAAGAACCTGGACGAGAAAAGTAAGGTCATGGAAGTGGCTGATAGGGTTTTTGCCGAACTGAAAGCCGCTGGCATCCGCATCAAGATGGATGATCGCGAAGAGGTCACACCCGGTTTCAAATATAACGACTGGGAAATGCGCGGTGTGCCCCTGCGCATCGAGATTGGGCCCAAAGATATAGAAAAAGGCTCGGTCGCGCTGGCAAGACGTGATGTCCTAGGACGCGCAGGCAAGTCGTTTGCACCCCAGACGGATCTGACTCAGACCGTCAACCTGCTCCTGTCCGAGATTCACGAGTCCATGCTCAAACAGGCCACCGAATACCGCGATGCCAACATCCACAATCCCAAGGATTATGCCGAGTTGAAAGAAGCGGTCAAGGATGGTTGGGCCCTTTCCTGGTGGTGCGAATCGGAAGAGTGCGAGGCCAAAGTCAAGGCGGATACCAAGGCCACAACTCGCGTCATCCCTCTCGATCAGCCCGGCGGTGAAGGCAAGTGTATCGTCTGTGGCGAAAAGGCGGAGAAGAAAGTTTACTTCGCCAGAGCATACTAACATCAGTAATCAGTAGCGAGTTAGCAAGTAACTGACAACTGGCTACTGAACACTGGTCGCTGATTACTCAAAATGCCCGCTATAGACCTCGCCCGCCTGCGCAAACAAGCCAATCGTCTGGCCGATTTTTTCTTCCTGCCAGAAGATTTCTTGAAACAGTTGCGTGAGATTCTTGATTTCTACGTCAACTATTCACTGAGAAAAAAAGAGAATATTGCGCCTGGCTCTAACCTGCCCACCTATCGCACACCTTTCGTCGTGATGCGGCAGATTGAAAACGCGATTGGTGCTATTGCTGCTGAAAATCCGCATTACGCGCTGGAATTGGCCGACCTGCTGTGGGATGAGGGCTATATCGAAACCCGTCTGCTAGCTGCCTACCTGTTGGGGCGCATCCCGCCGCAGGAGGAGCGTCTGCTGGCCCGCCTGACTGCCTGGACACAGCAGGTGCGCGATCCCAGCGTCCGTGGCGCCCTGCTCACCACCAGCCTGGAGCGTATGCGCAAGGAAACTCCCGATGATTTTCTTGTGGTCATCAACGAATGGCTGCATCCTGCCCGCCAACGCTTTTGGGCAAATGGACTCCAGGCTTTGTTACCGATGATCACTGACCCGAAATTCGAGAACCTGCCACCCATCTTTGGACTCGCGCGGCCAATCATCGAAGCGGCTCCCGGGGTGCTGCAAAACGATTTGGCTAATTTGATCAATGCCCTGTACCAGGCTTCTCCATCTGAAACAGAATATTATCTGCGCGAAATCCTGGAAACCTCTTCAAACCCTCTCACGGTTATCACACTGCGGCGCATCTTAAGTGCTCTTCATCCCGAGTTACAAGCCAAGCTGCGCGATTTGGTCCGCCGAAAACGAACTGCAAATTAGCACACCAAACTGCGAAGGGTGGAAATTATCAAGTAAAATCTCATTATCGAAAAAATCTAGGTTTGTTTCGAAGGAAGGTTGCCATGTTAAATATCGCGAAAGGTGTCTTCGGTGGTTTAATGCTTTTCCTTGGCCGAGATATGGATTGGCTTTTCTCCCTCGGCTTGGGCTTATTGGTGGGCTTGAGTATGACCCCTCTGCTTGCGGCCGATTCTCCGCAATGGATGTTCATCCTATTGGTCGTAGCCATCGGCGTCATTAGCGTTCTGCCCTACCTGGTTTATCCGGAGGCCAGTTATATCGTGACTGGTTTTTTCTTCGGGGGCTTCCTGCTTGCCGGGTATGGCAGCAATCTACTCGAGGCCTTCTTTGGCGTGGGTTTGAGCGGCTCGACTTGGTTGGTTTTCATCGTGGGCGCAGTGATTGGCGCGGCCGTTTTAGGATTGACCAGGGAATGGGGCATCATGTTCGCCACAGCGCTGGCAGGCGCTTTCCTGGTATCGGATATATTTCCCGGTTTGTCTCCAGTGGCCAAATATCTCGTCGCTGGCGGTCTCTTTATCACCGGCAGCATCATCCAAGCCGTCATTATGCGCGTTGAAAAAGGATCCGAGAGATAACATGACACGTAAGACCTGACGGGCTTTGGGAACCCGTCAGTTTTTTTGATGGAGGAGGAGATGCGAAAAGAAAGAATCTACTGGCACGACACCGTTGAAATGCCATTCGGTTATGAGCAAAATCCCTTGCCCGAAAAGGTGGATGTGGCCGTGATCGGCAGCGGAATTACCGGTCTGAGCGCTGCAATGACGCTGGCAAAGCATGGCGTAATTGTGGCCGTCTTGGAGGCCGAATCCATTGGTTGGGGAGCCAGTTCGCGCAACGGCGGCATGGTGTTAACCGGCTTGAAGATTCCCATGCAAATCGCCATCAAGCGCTACGGGCGCGATTTGGCACGACGCTTATTCCAATGTTCGCTAAACTCAATCGACACCGTTGAAAACATCTGCAAAGAGGAGAAAATCGATTGCGGGTTCGCGCGCACGGGTCATTTGCTAACGGCCAACAAACCCAAGCATTACGACTTGCTGGCCAAAGAAATCGAGTTTATGGGGGTGGAATTCAATCATGCCGTACGACTGGTCCCTCGTCATGAGCAACGCACAGAAATCGGCTCGGACCTGTACTATGGCGCATTGGTAGACGAGGTCAGTGCAGGGCTCAATCCGGCGCAATACGTGACCGGGTTGGTAAGCGCAGTGGAAAAGGCGGGGGCAACGTTGCACGCACGGGCGCGAGTAATCAGGTTAGGAGCGGGGAGAGAAGCGTTTTCTGGTAGAGACAGAACGCGGATCGCTCACGGCCGAAAATGTCTTGGTGGCGACCAACGGTTACATCTGATTCCGTCACACCGAAGTTGCATCGAAAAATCATGCCGATCGGGTCGTTCATCATCGCCACAGAGCCGTTGTCCGATGAATTGGCCCATGAGCTCAGCCCGCACAATCGCATGATCTTCGATTTCAAACACTTCCTGAATTATTTTCGATTATCGGATGACAAACGCATGATCTTTGGCGGACGGGCAGCGTTCTTTCCCGAAAACAAACGCACCGTACGCCAGAGCGCAGACATCCTACGACACGAAATGGTCAAGGTGTATCCACAATTACGGGATGCAAAAGTCGAGTATGCCTGGGGCGGAACGTTGGGTTTCGCCTTTGACCTGATGACACATGTCGGTGAAATGGACGGTGCGTATTATGCGTTGGGATATGCCGGGCACGGCGTGGCGATGGGCACCTACCTGGGTAAAACGGTAGCCGAGGCCATGCTGGAGGGGACAATCAAAAATCACCCGTTTGCAGCTTTCCCTTTCCCCGGTGCACCACTGGGTTTGTACAACGGCAATCCCTGGTTCCTGCCGTTGGTGGGGGCCTGGCACAAGTTTTTGGATGTAGTCGAGTAATATACTTTCGATCGTTCTCAAACCTATCAAAACGAACAAAACGAGCCGGGCAATTTCCGCCCAGTTCAGGTTTTTTACCCTTTGGTCATTGCCCGCAAACCAAAATTGCAGTATATTAGATAAAATCTATCGCCAATGGAGGAAACCTATGTCAAATGCCAAGCCCGAAATGGAGGGGGATGTTTACTATCCGTCAGATGAAGTTGTTGCTCAAGCCAACGTCCCGGACTGGGACAAAGTGGCAAATTTTGCTCTAGAAGACCTTGAAGGTTTCTGGGCCGAATGTGCTGAAGAGTTGGAATGGTTCAAAAAGTGGGACAAGGTGCTGGACGACTCGAACAAGCCGTTCTTCAAGTGGTTCGTTGGTGGGAAAACCAACATCGTCCACAACGCACTCGACCGCCATGTAAAGACCTGGCGCAAGAATAAGCTGGCGCTGATCTGGGTCAGTGAAGATGGCAGAGAAGAACGCACCTTTTCTTTTTACTCTCTCAACCGTGAAGTCAACCGCTTTGCCAACATTATCAAGGCCATGGGTGTGACCAAGGGTGACCGCGTCACGATTTACTTGCCGCGCATCCCCGAGATCGTTTTTGCCATGCTGGCCTGCGCTAAGATCGGCGCGATCCACTCTGTGGTGTTCGCCGGGTTCTCGGTGGACGCGCTCAAAGGCCGCATTGATGACAGCGAATCCAAGTTGGTCATCACTGCAGATGGTTCATGGATCAACGGCAAGATCTTCGAACTCAAGCGTACTACCGATGACGCCATCAAGTCCTGCCCATCGGTGGAGAACGTGATCGTTGTCAAGCGCACAGGCCACGAGGTCCCGATGGAAGCGGAACGCGACCACTGGTATCACGACTTGTGCACATTGCCCATTGCCAACGGCAAATGCAAGACCGAAGAACTCGATGCGGAGGACCCGCTCTACATCCTGTACACCTCCGGTTCGACCGGCAAACCCAAGGCCATCCTGCACACACACGGCGGCTACATGGTGGCTACCTACACCACGCTCAAGTACGTTTTCGACCTGAAGGATGACGACCGTTGGTGGTGCGCCGCTGATCCCGGCTGGGTGACCGGTCACTCGTACATCGTCTACGGTCCACTGATCCTGGGTGCGACCTCGTTCATGTTCGAGGGCGGGCCGACCTACCCATACCCGAACCGTTGGTGGCAACTGGTCGAACGCTACGGGATCACGGTCCTGTACACCGCGCCGACCGCCATCCGCGGACTGATGCGCTTCGGCGAGGCCTGGCCGAACAAGCACGATCTTTCCTCCCTGAGGCTGCTCGGCTCCGTCGGAGAACCGATCAACCCCGAAGCCTGGAAATGGTATTACGAGGTGATCGGCAAAGGCAAATGTCCCATCATGGATACCTGGTGGCAGACCGAAACGGGTATGTTCATGATCACACCCACCCCGGTGGTGCCGCTCAAACCCGGCTCGGGAACCCGTCCGTTCTTCGGGCAGGAGGCCGAAATCCTGGATGAAGATGGCAATCCAGTTCCCGATGGAGATGAGGGGTATCTCGTGCTCAAGAACCCCTGGCCCTCGATGCTGCGCACGATCTACGGAGACGACGAGCGTTATGTTAACCAGTATTGGTCCAAGTATCCCGGCAAGTACATGACCGGCGACTCGGCCAAGCGTGACAGTGACGGCTACTACTGGATCATCGGCCGCGTGGATGATGTCATCAAGGTCAGCGGGCATCGCTTGGGAACAGCGGAGATCGAATCGGCGCTGGTCAGTCACGAGGCTGTTGCTGAAGCAGCCGCGATTGGTCTGTCGCATGAAGTCAAAGGACAGGCCATCCATGCTTATGTCATCTTGAAAGCTGGCATCAACGGTTCGCCGGAACTGGCTGAGGAACTTCGTCAGCATGTTTCGACCCACATGAGCCCGATTGCCAAGCCGGAAGAGATCACATTTGTGGATAAGTTACCCAAGACACGCTCTGGCAAGATCATGCGGCGTGTGTTGAAAGCGCGTGCCCAGGGTCTGCCTGAAGGCGATTTGAGCACATTGGCAGATTAACAAACTCAAGACTTCAAAAGATATAAAAACAGCCGTCCAATCGGACGGCTGTTTTTGTTATACAATTTCTTCTAATATCCCAGGAGGGCGAAGAAAAAGTTTGGTACGAAGAATCCTCCGACGCCAAAGACCCATTTCAGCAAACAACAGGTAACGAAAATAGCTGCGCCCAGCCCCAACATAAAGTAATCGCGTGCGAGCATAGTGTAATTCCTTTGATCCAGGTGCGCTTGTTGGTGTCAAAGGCGCGCAAGTCCATGGCATCGATCACGTCTTCGCCCGTAACAGTTGCCTGCATCGTAACAGGGATGACCAATGGCGCCAGCCGCCGCAGTTTGGCGACGATGCCTCCTTTCAGCACCTCCATCTCATAGCCGCGCGCACGTTGCGCGTCCACAGTGGTCGTGAAATCCCGAGCGAAGGTTGGCAGGAAGCGAAAGGCCAGGTCCATCGCAAACGAGAATTTGTCAGAGGCGCCCATACGGCGAAATGCGACACCATAGATGTTAGGGTCCATCGTGTATGGGATCGGGATAGCCAGGATGGCCATCGTGAGCATACGGCCCATCTGTACAATGGCAAACCAGACTTTGTTGATTGTGACCGGTACGCTAAACCCCCACGTTGTACCGGGAATATAAAAGGGAACTTTAAATAGAGTCGGCGATTCAACCTGGACGACAGAGGACGGTCCGCCACGTCCGGAGAGCAAACCATTCAGCCCGACGATGAACACAACTAGCACAATAATGAAAATCCAGGCCCGCTTGACATCCTTCCACTCAATACGCGCTAAAAAATACAGGGTCAGCGAAAGCACGAACAAGGGGATGATGATGCGATAATCCCAAATTTCAGGGATGGTCAGGCCGAAGATCACGCTGAACAGGAAAAGCAGCCGGGTGCGCGGATCCAGTCTCTGGATGAAAGTATCGCGTGGGCGGTACCGCCAGGTCGCTAACATGAGCTATTTAGCGACCTCTGCGTGCAGCCACGGCTGCAAAAGCCACCATCAAGATGGGCAGCAAGACAATCGTCACGATGGCATTACCGAGTACGGCCGGCGCGAAATAGCCGACCAGGGCGGTGTTCAGGTCGATGCCGCCCATGAATATTTCGGTCAGCGAGGCAAACAACATGCCAACTAGGATACCGAGAATGCCCCAACCCACGGCTTTGACAATATCGCCGCGGGCGCGGAAATCTTTGATCATTGGCATGGCCAGCCCGGCCAGCATGCCCATCAAGCCGTTGCCCAGGCTCCAGTGCCAATAAAAGCCCCAACCGGACAGGGCGTCACCCAACGTGTTGCCGATGAAGCCAGCCAGCAGACCAGCCCAGGGGCCATAAGCGACACCGAAGAAAATCAGCACTGCAACCGCGGGGCGGAAGGTGATATTCCCGGCAGCAGGCAGCGGGAAGATGTTGGTGGCCCAGGAGAACACACCGTACAACGCTGCGCCGATGGCACCATAAACCACTTCGCGGGTGCCGAATGCCCAGATATTCTTATTATCCATGATCTCTCTCCTTAGATTATTAGGTTGAAAACGGAGCTGACCCTATCTTTGATAACCCTGTGCGGGGGCATCCGTTACAGGGAAATTCACTCTCACGCGTACGCGGCCAAGGCTTCAGCTGGTAAAAAGCCACCGGTTTTCGGGAGCAGGTTCAAGTTCAGATTGAGAAGCGAGGTCACCCGGACGCGGCAACGGTCCAGCAGATCGAAGTCCTGCAATACTTCTTCGGGCGGTCCATCTGCCACGACCGTCCCTTCGCCAACCAGCAGTACGCGATTGGCATAGGTTACAGCCAGGTCTAAGTCATGTGTGATAAACAGTGTCGCCGCGAAATTGGTTGAAAGGAGCGACCCTGCCCCGTTAGCAGGGCGACACATAAAGTTCATGAAATGAGTATAGTTGGCATAATCCTGCCCGGCAGTGGGCTCATCCATCACCATGATCTTCGAATGCATGGCCAGCACGGCAGCAATGGTGGTTCGTTTCTGCTGCCCAAAAGAGAGGCCCAGCGGCGGATATTCTTCCAAACCACTCAGGTTAAGAGTTTTGACACTTTCAGCCACGGCAGCATCAACGTCTTCTTTTTCGAACTTCAGGTTGTTGGGACCAAAGGCCAGTTCCTCACGCACAGTCGGCGCGTAAAGCATATGGGTTGGGCTTTGGAAGACAAATCCGAGCACGCGTGCAATCTGTGCCACGCTCATCTTACGCGTATCATGACCCTCCACCAACACGGTGCCCTCGGTCGGTTTGAGTAAACCAATCGCATGCTTGATCAATGTGGACTTGCCAACCCCGTTGCGTCCCAACACAGCAATCAAGTCACCACGACGGATCTCCAGGTTAACGTTTCTCAAGACAAACGGCAATTCGTCGCCGTAACGGAATGACACATCCTCAAACGAGACCAGTGTTTCGCCTCTTTCCGGGACTTTCGGCCCTTCGATCTTCCTCAGGGCTGGCCTGCTGACCGTTTCGATGGCCGTCTTCTGTTCTTTGACGCGGTCCACTACCCACTGCGCCGGTAGCTTGACCTGCTTGTAATCGATCTCATCGGGCAGACTCTTGATCGGCCCCAAGTATTTAACATGCCCAGCCTCCATGTATAGCATGCGATCAGGTTGGGCAGCAATGGCATCCTCCACACGATGCTCGATCAACACGACTGTTTTGCCTTCATCTGCCAGACTGCGGAAAATATCCAGGGCTTCATACGCAGAAGCGGGGTCGAGGGACGCGAGCGGTTCATCCAGCAGCAAGATGGATGGCGTCATCGCCAGAACCCCGGCCAGAGCTACTTTTTGCTTCTCGCCGCCAGAGAGACTGAACGTCTCTCGCTCACGCAAGTATTCCAATCCCAGGCGTTGCATGGCCATTTCCACGCGTTCTACAATTTCTTCGCGAGGTAGGCCCAAATTCTCAGGGCCAAAGGCAATTTCGTTATAAACGTTGCTGGCGACGATCTGGCGTTCAGGGTCTTGCAACAATGTGCCAACAATTTGTGCTACTTCCGCCAATGGAATCTTGGCTACATCTTTGCCATGCAAAAGCACCTGTCCTTCTCGTTTGCCGCCATAGCTTCTGGGGATGAGACCGTTGATACAGCGCGCCAACGTAGTTTTGCCACATCCGCTGGAACCTGCGATCAACAGCATCTCTCCTGGCTTGAGTTCAAAGGAAATGTTCTCAATAGCCAGTTCGGGACGTATGCGATATTGGAAAGAAAGGTTTTCGACAACCAGAGGGGCTTCAGTCATCACACCACCAAAAAATTTAAGACCCCAAAGGTGTTGAAATCCTTCAGGGTCTTTGAGGACGTTATGTTTAACCGCTTTGCGGCTCCAGCGCTGACTTCCAGTGCATTGGCTTTCGGGAAATACATGTGTTTATTATAGCTCAATCTTGATAGATGACCTCGACCACATCACCAATCTCGGCGCCCAATTTCTTCTGCGCGCTACCATTTACCACTGCAATCTCAATGTAGTATTCGCTGTCCACTACAGCTACCAGGTCACCGACATCCCGATGACCGTAAGAATCGACGATGCCATCCACCTCGTGACCGCGGACGCGTATCAACACGTTACGGCGTCCTTCGAGTGCCTCCGCAGGCAGATCGGTAGTCAGATTCCCGAAGACGTCGACGATGGTGATATGCGCCAGCCAGCCATTCTTCCGTCTTCTCGGGACGAGGCAGATCCAAGCGGATCGGGTCCGTGATAGGCGTACCCAACTCGTTTAAGGGCACGCCTGCTGCCAAGTGTGCCCCGGTGGGAGCGAAAATGTCGCGTCCGTGGAACGTGTTGCTGACCTTCGGCAGCCAATATTTGGGGTTATCCAGGTGAACGAATTCCACCCTTTTGCCATCGCGTTCGGCGTCCAAAATCAAGGGCGTCAACAGGCCGTTATCGGGCGCGATGAAAAGCTGGTCGCCCAGGCGCGCGCCAATCGGGCGGCGTTTGGTCCCCACGCCGGGATCGACCACGCCCACATGCACGGACCCGGGCGGGAAGAACGGTACCGCCCGCCACATGGCGTACGCGCCTTCCAACACGTTCTGCGGCGAGATCAATTGGCTGATATCGACGATCTTTGCATCGGGCGCAATCCCATAGATCACGCCTTTCATAACACCCACAAAGCCATTGGTGATTCCGAAATCGGTTGTGATGGATAAAACTGTCATTGAACTCTCCTTTTATTCTGTCGCTGCGAGGAGGTTCTGGCGGAGTGGAACGAAGTCGAAGGACCGACGTGGCAGTCTCATGTAACCAATAACGAAAAGATTGCCTGAGCCCTGAGATTGCCGCGCTCGCTACGCTCGCTCGCAACGACATCCTTGAAATTATTTCTTCCCCGGTAGAAACAAAGGCGGCATCTTGAACGTATCCGCACGGTCGCTGGACCAGAACGCTGGAGGCGCCATCACCAGGCTGCACAACGCCAACAAGGTGTGATCATAATTCACGCGCCAACCGGCGAAATCCTGCCAGGCTTGCTCTCGGTCTTCCTTCAAGGGCAGGCCCGCTCCTTGCAAGCGGTAGAGTACTGCCTCGAACTCGTCCTGGCTGATGCTAATGGGTGTATCAGGATAGCGCGGGTCAGGGGGATAATGGATATCGAAATATTCCGAGATGCGTCGCAGGGATAAGAAGCCCGCTCGAATGCAAAGGGCAGCCGCGGGCGTATAGGTTACATCCAATGCAGACAAGGTCAACGCGGCACAATCCAGGATCGTGCCCGCAGCGGTGATCCAGGATTGGTTCCCGCGTGGGGAGCGGAAGAAGACCAGCGCAGGCAAGGTGGTGTGACTTTCCTCCAGGTCCGCGAACCACACTTCCCAGGAACTCCAGTATTCAGCCAAACGCTCCAACCCGTGAATGCGATGGAAGCGTAGCAGCATCTCGACCGCGGAGGGCGGATTGCCCGCGCGCACTTCCAGCAAGTTGACGAATTCTTCGCGGCGCGAAAAAGCGGAATACATGGTCGGCAAGTACGCGATCAGGAGCGCAACCAGGATCAGGCCCAGCGTCGCTTCGGAGAAGATCAGCAGGTTGGCCGGGAAATTTTCCGAGGAGGCGAATCCCAGTGTCAGCAAAGATGAACCGCTCAGTCTTAAGTCTGTGTAAAGGTCACCAACACCCAACGACCAGTACATGGCGGTGTATCCGATTATCATCAACATATACCAGGTTGGCACCAATAACATCAACCCAATAGGCGCGTAATACGCAAAGATGGCATCCTTCTGCTCGAAGGTTTTCACAAAATGCATCATCCTCTCGAGAACTCGCCGCAATAGGCCAAATAAAATACGGTTCAGTTGACTGCGAGCACCGCGTGGCAAGACAAAAGTGGAAAGCGCCGAGGACAGTGTGCCAATCACTACCGCCAGGCCAAGCAGGAAAACCAGGATGCGCAGGAATACTTCCATGTTGGTAAGATTATAAGGGATAACTAACCGGCAATCCGCAATCGCAACCTGTTTTTCTCGCGAAACAAAGTGTGTTTTGGATAATTAAATACGGGATGTATAATGGCAATAATGACAAGCTCCCAAAAAGCCGTCTTGGCATTTTATCCGTACTCCCGAACAGATCAGCCAGTTAGCCTGCCTAGGCACAGGTATGTTACGCCGGAACATCACCTTTGTTTCTTTTCCACGTGAGCTTTTCAAGCCCGACGCGATCTATGACCCCGTTCTCAAAAATGAGATATTTAGGAAGAAAAAGTATTGGAATTTCATTTAACGCGATAGTTCAAGATATCACAGATAAAACCTGATTAATATAGAGGCCGACAATATTATCGGTTATATTAAGATTGCGAAGATCCTATAAACGTTCACAAATATAGCAGAAAGCTCTTTTTGGGGAAAGTGAAACAGTAACCCAAATAGCCTCTCATTTATTGAAGGAGGTGGCAGTCATGAGCAAGGGGAACAAACGTACGAAACTAAAAGGTAAGAACACCGCCGAAGTTGAAGTCTCAGAGGAGGCTTTGCGACAGGCTGAAGAAAAGTATCGCAACATTTTCGAGAATTCTCTGGACGGCATTTTCCAGAGCACACCGTCCGGGCGCTTCCTGACAGTCAATCCTGCCCTGGCCCGTATATGGGGGTATGAGTCGCCTGAAGACCTGATCAGTAGCATCACCAATATTGCACGTCAAGTCTACGTAAACTCCGAGCAGCGAAAAGAATTCATGCAACTGATGGATGAATACGGGGAAGTAGAGGCCTTTGAATTCCAAGCGTATCGCAAAGATGGCAGCATCATCTGGATCCAGGAGAATGTGCGCACGGTAAGAGATGCAGATGGAAAGGTGCAATACTACGAAGGCACGGTCAAAGATATCACCGAACAAAAACAAACTCTTGAGGCCTTGCGACGCAGTGAGGAACGCTACCGTCGCACGTTGAATAACATGTTGGAGGGTTGCCAGATCATTGATTACGACTGGCGCTATATCTACGTCAACGATACCGCTGCTTTGCATGGCCGCCGAAAACCGGAAGAATTGCTGATGCGCACCATGATGGAGATGTACCCCGGCATTGAGGATACCAGGTTTTTTACGGTCTTGCGAGACTGTATGGAAAGACGTATCCCACAGCGTTTGGAAAACGAATTCATCTTTCCGGATGGGGACACAGGTTGGTTTGAATTAAGCATCGAGCCAGTCCCCGAGGGACTGTTCATTCTCTCGATAGACATCACCGAGCGCAAACAAGCGGAATCGGATTTACGCGACCGCGAAGCTCGTTACCGTACACTCTTCGAGAACCTGCCCATTCCCGTCTTCACCAAAGATCGAGAAGGGCGTTACACCAGTTTCAATGCGGAAGAATCGAAATATTGGGCAGAAAGCCCCATAGGGCATACCGATTATGAGTTATTGCCAAAAGAGATCGCTGATAACCTGAGAGCAAACGACCTGCACGTTATGGAAACAGAAGAGCCCTGGTCCGGCGAAGAGATCTTCCAATCTCCCTTTGGATTACATTATGTATTGTCCCGCAAAGTTCCTCTCTATGATGGTGCCGGGAATGTGATCGGCATCCTCGGAGCCAGCCTGGATATTACTAAACGTAAGCAGGCAGAGGAGAAGCTCCGGGAGGCAGAACAGTTTAACCAAGCCACCATCGATGCGCTCACCGCCCATGTTTGCGTGCTGGATGAGAACGGTGTCATCCTGTCCGTGAACCGCGCCTGGCATGAGTTTGCGGAAGCCAATCCGCCGGTACCATCCGACCACTTCATCGGGGCGAACTATCTGACAGTTTGTGATGCCGCTCTGGGAGAAAATTCGACAGAGGCGGCGTCCTTTGCCACCGGACTGCGTTCCGTTATGAAAAACGAACGCGCACACTTCAACCTGGAATATCCCTGCAATGTACCTGGTGGAGAAAAACGTTGGTTTATTGCTCGGGTTACTCGCTTCACTATAAACGAAGCCACGCGATTTGTTGTAGCGCATGAAAACATCAGCGAGCGCCGGATGATGGAGGAAGCGCTCCGCGCCAGCGATGCGCGCTTTTCGACTGCATTCCATGCCAGTCCGTTAGCGACTGCAATTACACGCTTGGAAGACAACCGCTTGATCGATGTCAACCATACCTGGCTGGAGTTGACAGGAGTCTCCCACGAGGAAGCTCTTGGTCATACAGCACTTGAATTAAACTTTTGGTCCGATCCTGATGAACGGTCTAACCTGATTGGGCAGCTTCAACAACAGGGCAGGGTACAGGGGTTCGAAATGCAGTTGCGGAAGAAATCTGGAGAAATTGTTGATCTCCTGTTCTCCGCTGAGTTGATCGAACTTTCGGGTGAAGCTCATATGCTTTCCATGGCGCTGGACATTTCCGATCGCAAACGAACAGACAGGGAGTTGCTCGAAAGTGAGAAACGCTACCGAGACCTGGTTGATAGCAGCCAGGAATTGATCTGCACCCACGATCTTGAGGGGAATATCCTCTCAGTCAATCCCTGGGCTTCAAAAACGCTTGGTTACCCAATGGAAGAATTGCTCAAAAAGAATATTATGGACTTCATCTTGCCCAGCCATCGCGCTGAATTTCAAAAATATCTGGCGGAAATCAAAAAGGATGGCCGGGCGCAGGGCTTGATGGTTGTCCAGACAAGCTCCGGTGAAAAACTCATCTGGGAATATAACAATTCGTTGCGAACGGAGGGCGTGGAGGAACCCATTGTTCGCGGGATGGCACATGATGTCACCGAACAAAGAAGGGCAGAGAAAAAAATAAAGCAACAGCTAGCCCGTTTGACTGCCGTAAATGAGATCGACCGGGTGATCGCCTCCAGTTTTGATTTGGGCCTGACACTCAATCTACTTTTAAGGCATGTTGTCCGGCAATTGGAATTAGACGCCGCAGTTATCTTGTTAGCAGACCCAAACATCAAAGTGTTGGAATATATTGCTGGGGAAGGTTTTTGGGGAAACAGGATCAAGGAACTCAGGTTGCGCATCGGCGAAGACTACGCTGGAAAGGTGGCATTGGAACGGCGAATGATCCACATCCCTGACCTGACGACAACAGAACTGCCTTTCAGCCAATCGCATTTGACAGCAGATGAAAAATTTGTCACCTATTATGGCTTGCCATTGATCGCTAAAGGCCAATTAAAAGGAGTACTGGAGGTGTTCCAACGCACTCCACTAGAGGCTGATGAGGATTGGCTCTCTTACCTCGAAACGCTGGCAGAGCAGGCTGCCATTGCGATCGACAATGCGCAGTTGTTTAATAACCTCCAGCAAACCAACGCCGACTTATCTCTGGCGTATGATGCCACCATTGAGGGCTGGTCCTACGCGCTAGACTTACGAGACAAGGAAACGGAAGGTCATACCCAACGTGTGACAGAAATAACCACCAAGCTTGGCCAAAAGTTTGGCCTGAGCGAAAGAGAATTGACATATGCACGCTGGGGAGCGCTCTTACACGATATTGGCAAAATGGGGGTCCCAGATGCTATCTTGCAAAAACCAGACAAATTATCGGATGAGGAATGGGTAATCATGAAAATGCATCCTGTTTACGCGCGCAATATGCTCGAACGGATAAACTATCTCAAATCCGCAATTGACATCCCATACTGCCACCATGAAAAATGGGATGGCAGCGGCTATCCACAGGGATTGAAAGGTGAACAGATTCCACTCCCAGCGCGCATATTCGCTGTGGTGGATGTCTGGGATGCGCTCACATCAGACCGTCCTTACCGTCCAGCCTGGAAGAAGCGTGACGCGCTCGATTACATCAGGTCCGTGGCAGGGACACATCTTGACCCACAGGCTGTAAAAGTATTTCTAGAATTGGAAAATTTGTGGGAGGAAGTCGAAGAAAAATCATGAGAGGCTATTACAATTAGAACTTGCGCAAGAGTATTTACGACATCAATCAAAATAGTGATGGAAGTTGGCAGGAAACGAACTTTTGCCAACAAGGATTATAGCCAGCTCGCAAAAAACAGCCTCCGCCAGAAATGGCGGAGGCTGTTCCATTCACTCACTCCAGGTATTGGGCAAAGACCGACTCAAACTGCTCCTGAGAAACATATCCCACCATCTTTTCCAGCAAGTTGCCCTGCCCATCCAGCAGATAAAACTCTGGCTGATAATAAAATCCGAGCGAGCGCTGGAACTCGCGCGTGTTGGGGTCATCCGCGTCCAGATAGGTAAACTTGATCTTGCCAAAGTATTTCGCTTCGAGCCCATGAACCATGGGCGCCATCGCACGGCAGGTGCTTCAAGTGAAGCGGAAGAATTCCACCAGTTGTAAATCGCCGGATGCCAGGCTGACAGTTGCAGGATCTATCGCTTCCAGATTTGGGCCGCGCGAAGTAGCCACAGGCTGCGGCGGTTCAACAGGCGCTACCGTCGGCGGTATATCGGTCGCTATCACGAGAGGCTGGGATTGGGTAGGCGTGGGAATTGGCGGTTCAGTCATTATTGGCACGGCGGGCTGCGTGGGCGCTTTCGGCTCCGCAGGGGCGGGGGCTGCGGTCGGGGCGCAGGCGGCTACCAATAACACGGCCAGCAGGCTTATCCTGCGAAGTCCTCGAAGGGGGAGCAGGGTCGAAGGGCCCATTGTCAAGTTCGATCGTAGTTTCATATCTCTCCTTTACGGTCGCACTTTTATTCTACTGAATTTTACAGGTTAAACATATTAAGAGTTTATTACGTCGCCCAGAAAAACAACTCTGGGCGACTTTCTTTGACGCTTGTGATTTCCTGCGCTATACTGTGTAAGTTCAATCTTTCAGACTATCAAACAACAAATGGAGGCTTTTATGGCTGACTTCAAACTCACATATGCAACCATGTTCAACCCACCGGATGAGCTGCACACCGGCTTCGACAAGGCTGTCGAAACGCTTAAGCAAAATCTGGGGGCAGAATATGGCATGATTATTAACGGCAAAGATGTATTCGCCGACGCAAAATTCGAAGACCACTCCCCTGTGAACACAGACTGGAAACTGGCGATTATGCAAAAGGGCGACGCCAAACATGCACAGGACGCCATCGCTGCGGCGCGCGCCGCCTTCCCCAAGTGGAGCCGCACTCCCTGGCAGGAACGCGTCAAGCTGGTCCGTAAGGCCGCTTCCATTATCGAGGAACGTATCTTCAAACTGGGCGCTGCCATGGCGCTCGAAGTCGGCAAGAACCGCATGGAATCACTCGGCGATGTGCAGGAAACCGCCGACCTGATGTATTACTCCGCGCTGATGATGGAACAGAACGATGGCTTCGTCAAAGAGATGGGCAAAGATCCGCTGGTAGGCTACGAAGCCAGGAACGTTTCGGTCTTGCGACCTTATGGCGTGTGGCTGGTGATTTCGCCGTTCAATTTCCCCTTCGCGTTGACGGGTGGCCCGACTGGTGCGGCTTTGGTGGCCGGCAACACCGTGGTCATCAAACCCGCCACGGATACCGCCTGGATCGTGCGTTTGTACGCCGAGTGCCTGCGCGATGCTGGCCTCCCGGATGGCGTGGTCAACTTCGTGACCGGCCCCGGCTCCACGCTTGGGCAGGCGCTGGTTGATAATTCCGATGTAGATGGCGCCACCTTCACCGGCTCGTTCGATGTAGGCATGAATCTCTATCGCAGTTTCGCCAATGGCAAGTATGTACGCCCGGTCATTCTGGAACTGGGTGGTAAGAACCCGGCCATCGTCTCGCGCAACGCCGACCTGGAGCGCGCCACGGTTGGCATCGTCCGCTCGGCCTTTGGCCTGCAGGGACAGAAATGCTCGGCCGATTCGCGCGTCCTGGTCGAGGAACAGGTTTATGATGACTTGGTAGGACGCCTGAAGGAAATGACCGACAAGCTGGTCATCGGCGACCCGACCGATAAAAACGTCTATCTCGGACCGGTCATCAACAAGTCATCCTACAATGACTTCAAGAACTTCACCGAAGAGATCAACCAGGCAGGCGGCAAATTCCTGACCGGCGGCAAGGTCAAGACCGGTGGTATCTTCGATAAAGGCTACTACTGCGAACCGACCTTCGTGACTGACCTTCCGTACGAACATCGTCTATGGCAACGTGAAATGTTCGTGCCCATCACCACCATTGGGGTGGTCAAGAACCTGGACGAGGGCATGAAGATCGCCAACAACGTCAACTATGGCCTGACGGCTGGCTTCTACGGCTCCGAGGAAGAAGTGGAGTGGTTCTTCGATAACATCGAAGCGGGCGTGACCTACGCCAACCGTCCGCAAGGCGCGACCACCGGTGCGTGGCCCGGCTTCCAACCCTTTGGCGGCTGGAAAGGCTCCGGTGCCAGCGGCAAGAATGGTGGCGGCCTGTATTACGTGCAGTTGTATATGCACGAGCAGATTCAAACATTGATTAAGTAAAGCCTACGAGATATAACCCCCTTCCGGGTTCCGGGAGGGGGTTCTTACCACGAAGCCACAAGGACACAAAGTTACAATTTTTCGGATTTTGTGTCTTCGTGGCTTGGTGTCTTTGTGGTAATCCCAAGCAAAGGGTAAAATAAGTCCATGCCCTGGAACCCCGATAAATACCATCAATTTAAAAACCAACGCAGTGCGCCCTTTTTTGATTTGCTCAAGTTGGTGGATGTCCGACCCGGTCTGCGCGTGGTAGACCTGGGCTGCGGCACCGGCGAATTGACTCGCCATCTAGCTGACACCTTACCAGAGAGTGACGTGCTGGGATTGGATTCGTCCTCGCAAATGCTGGAGCGAACGCAGGAATTCGCTCGTCCCGGCCTGCGGTTTGAACTGGGAAACCAGA
The DNA here is from genome assembly GCA_963785535.1 of uncultured Chloroflexia bacterium. Classification (GTDB taxonomy): domain Bacteria; phylum Chloroflexota; class Anaerolineae; order Anaerolineales; family Villigracilaceae; genus JAABUE01. Next base: position 319,238 of record CAWAVQ010000026.1, read on the forward strand.
CCGAATTGGATGGCGAATGGGATTTGATTATTTCGAATGCAGCCTTGCAATGGTCTGAAGATCACGAGAAACTCATCCCGTACCTCTACCAGCATCTGGCCCCGGGTGGGCAGATCAATGTGCAAGTGCCATCCAACCACGGTGGGCCAACCCACCTGACAATTCTGCATGTGGCAAGTAAGGAACCTTTTCGCACAGTCTTAAACGGATGGACACGTCGGTCGCCGGTACTGCCCATCGAAACGGTACGCAGAACTGTTATTCCGGGAAGAGGCGCAGGAGATCATTGCCTTCGACAAGATTTATCCGCACGTCCTGGAGAATATAGAGGCTGTCGTTGATTGGATCTCCGGTACGGCGCTCGTCCCTTATTTCGAACGGCTGGGGGATCTCAAGGATACATTCCTCAACACAATGCACACTGAACTGCGCCTTGCCATGCCGGGTGAACCAATCTTCTATCCTTTCCGGCGCACGTTCTTTTCTGCGAGAAGGGCCGCGTGAAATGAGCGAAGAAGGGCCAACCCCACAAGAAGAACTGGTGCCTCGTGTGGGGACGTTCTTTATAATCTTGGGAATTTTTGGGCTCATTTTTTTCCTGGCTTCTGATTTCGCCAAGAAACCCGAATTCGACTGGCTGTTCATCGGGATGGTGTTGTTGGGAATTGGCTTAATCCTGCGTCGTCGTGCACCACCCCCACCGCCTGCAGGCAGGTTTGGTATGGTTCGAAAAATGCGCGAGAACGCCAAAAAACGCAAAGAAGAAAAGGCAAAGAAAAAATAATGACCAAACTCATTTCTCTTTCAGAAGCAATTTCTGAATACGTGAACGACGGGGACACCGTTTACGCGGCAGGGTTCACGCACCTGATCCCCTTCGCCGCCGGGCATGAGATCATCCGCCAGCGCAAACGGGACCTGGTGCTGGCACGCGCTACCCCAGACCTGATCTACGACCAGATGGTGGCCGCGGGTTGCGCCCGGAAGGTCATCTGGTCTTATATGGGCAATCCCGGCGTGGGGTCACTGCGCATCGTGCGCGGCGCGGTCGAGCGCGGTGAGTTGGAATGGGAGGAGTATTCCCATTTCGGTATGATCACACGTTTGCAGGCGGGCGCGTCCGGCTTACCCTTCCTGCCTATGAACCAGGTTGGCGTGCAGGATTTGGAGAAGGCCAATCCGCTTGATCAAGCGCATCCCCGACCCCTACGGCGGGAAGGATGTGATCGTCGTCCCGGCGCTCAACCCGGATGTAGCCATCGTCCACGTGCAGCGCGCGGACGCGAACGGCAACGCCCATCTGTGGGGCATCATCGGCGAGCAGAAAGAAGCCGCTTTTGCTGCCAGGAGGGTCATCCTGACCGCCGAAGAGATCGTAGACGAATCCGTCATCCGCTCGGACCCCAATCGCACCATGATCCCCGGCATCATCGTCAGCGCGGTTTGCCATGTACCGTACGCCTGTCACCCATCGTATGCACAGGGCTACTATGACCGCGACAACGCGTTTTACCTGGGCTGGGATCAGGTCAGCTCGTCACAAGAAAGCGTCGAGGCCTGGCTGGATGAGTGGGTCTACGGCGTGAAAGATCGGGACGAATACTGGCAAAAGCTGGGCGCAGAAGTGCATGAGCGTTTAAGGGTCAAGCCAAGGATGAGTGAGGCTATTAACTACGGAGAATATTGATTAGGGGATAAGGGAAAAGGGTTAGAGAAAGCATGGGAGATTATCGAGAGTTGACTTTTTACCAGAAATCGCGCCTGGTAACACAGGGATGTGATCGTTTAATCAAAAACTGGCCGAAAGTTATGCAAGCGCAAGAAATTGCGAGACAGATATTTCGCTCCGCCACATCGGTCGGCGCAAATATCGCCGAGGGTCACGGGCGATATGAAGGCAATGAATATGCTCGCTATCTGGTGATCGCACAGGCTTCAGCCAACGAAACTGATCATTGGCTCAACACTGCCTTGGATGTCGGTCTCGGTCAGGAGAAAGAAATTCGAACCCTTATTGCCCTCAACCTTGAAGTCCGCAAGATGCTGTCTGCGACTATCAAAACCATACGAAGCAAGAACGCATCAAAGTCGATTCGAGACGAACAAGGCGAGTATGACACAGAAGAATAGCTCTCTGTCCCCTGCTCCCCTAGCCCCTGTCCCATCTTTAGATTACGGCGGTAACGGCCCGGAACTCGTATTCTTACACGCCAACGGCTATCCACCCGATTGCTATAAACCACTCCTTTCTCGACTTGCCAAACGCTACCACGTCGCCGCAATGATACAACGTCCGCTGTGGCCGAATAGCAAGCCAGCAGAGATTGATGACTGGCACCCGCTGACTGACGACTTTCTGCGTTTTCTCGATGCGCACCATACCGAGCCCATAGCCTGTGTCGGGCATTCGATGGGCGGGATCGCTCTTTTGAGAGCCGCGCTACGCGAGCCGGAGCGCTTCTCATCCATTGTGTTGCTCGACCCGGTACTCTTCCCGCCTTATTTCATCGCTTTCTGGAACATCATGCGTAAATGGAAGGCAGGACGACGACGCCATCCGCTGGTAGTGGCGGCCCGCCAGCGCAGGCGTCAATTCGACGATCTGGAAAGATTGTATAACGGCTACCGGCGCAAATCTGTGTTCAGATATTTTGGTGATGAAGCCCTACATGCTTACGTGGAAGGTATCGCCTGCCCAATGGATGGAGGCGGTTACCAGCTTTGTTATAGCGCCGAATGGGAAATCCGCATCTACCTGACCGGCATCTGGCGCGACATGGACATCTGGCGCGGATTGTCCAGGCTCAAAGTGCCGACGCTCATCGTCCGCGGCGAGGAGACGGATACCTTCCGAAAACGAACCGGAAAGCTTGTGCAACGGAAGCAGCCCCAGGTCAGGGTCGAAGCGCTGGAAAAGTCCACTCATTTGCTACCACTGGAACGGCCGAGTGAAGTCTCAACTCTAATTCAATCCTTTTTCGAGGAGAATGCATGACCGAACTAACCTATTCATCCGCCGAATTGATGATCATCAACGCTGCACGCCTGCTGCGCGATGGCGATGTAGTCTTTGTTGGTGTGGGGCAGCCCAACCTGGCCTGCAATCTTGCTAAACGGACACATGCGCCCAACCTGGTCATGATCTACGAAGCGGGCGTGATCGGCGCAGAACCGGCCCGTCTGCCGCTTTCCATTGGCGACCCGACGCTGGTCAGCGGCGCGCTCTCAGTGGTCAGCATGTATGATATTTTCGCTAACTATCTGCAGCGCGGCAACGTGGACGTGGGCTTCATGGGCGGCGCACAGATCGATAAATACGGCAATATCAATGCCACGGTTATTGGTGATTATGCGCAACCCAAGGTGCGGCTGCCCGGTTCTGGCGGCTCGCAGGAAATCGCGGCCTGGGCCAATCGCTGTTACATCATGACGCCCCACCAGAAACGACGTTTCCCCGAAAAAGTGGACTTTATGACTTCGGCGGGCTTCTTGGGTGGGCGTGCTGAACGCGAAGCCACTGGCGTGCGCGGCGGCGGGATGCTGGCCGTAGTAACAGACATCGGCATATTGGAACCGGATGAGAACGGCGAAATGGTGCTGACCGCCTTGCATCCTGGTCGCACGGTGGAGGAAGCGAAGACCAACACTGGCTGGGACTTGATGATAGCGGAAGAATTACGCACTACCGATCCGGTCACGGAAAAAGAGTTACGTATCCTGCGCGAAGATCTGGATCCGAATGGATTGTATTTGAAATAAGGAGTTTCAAATGGCAAAACGTCGAGTTTCGTATGGAAAGTGTTTCTTCTGTGAACAGGCATTTGCCAAAAACGCGATTACACGCCACCTGCAGTCTTGCCCGGCATTGCAGGAATTTATTGCAAATGAAAGTGGGAAAAGCGCACAGCTATTCCACTTGTTGGTTGAAGGCAGATATGAGCCTGAATACTGGCTGCACATTGAAATCCCCGCCAGCAGCACCTTGGTAGACCTGGATGATTTCCTGCGCTCTATCTGGCTGGAATGCTGTGGTCATTTGAGCCAGTTTACCATTGATGACATATTTTATTCTTCCCACCCTGACCCAGACGACCCGATGAGTGCGTTCTTTGGGCAAGAAGAAAAGAGTATGAAAGCAAAGCTATACAGCATATTGGATGTCGGGGATACCTTCGTACATGAATATGATTTTGGTACAACAACGGAACTGAAACTCAAGATGATCAGTGAGCGTAAGGGCGTACCGCTAAAACACGGTGTTCGCGTCTTAGCGCGCAATTATGCTCCGGTCTATCCCTGCGTAGAATGTGGTAAACCCGCGAAATGGTTCTATGTTTATGAATACCCATTTGAAGGGTACTGCGATGAACACGCTGAGGAACATGACGAATTTGAAGAAGGGTTCCTGCCAGTAGTTAATTCGCCGCGATCCGGAGAATGCGGTTACGATGGGCCATTTGATGACTCGCTAGAATTCGAAGAGACTTACAGCAAACAATAAAGGAGCAACTAAAATATTCCTTCAACGTAAGTTAAGATGAAAATTTTAAATTGAAGGAGAAAACTCATGTCCAACACTCGTGCTCCCTTACGTCGTTCCCGTCACAACCGCGTCATCGCCGGTGTCTGCGGCGGATTAGCTGAATTCTTCGGTGTCAGCGCCTTCTGGTTCCGCCTGGCGTTTCTCATTGCCCTAATCCCTGGTGGCATACCGGGTATCGGCGCATACCTACTTTTCTGGATAATCGTCCCTAAAGCCAGCGATTAAAGTACAATCGAACGGATGACAGGCCTGCTTCGGTTTTATACTTCGCTCCCAATGTTAGCCCAGAAATGGGTCAATATCCTAGCATTCTTACTGCTGGCCTGGCTGTTCTCGCGCGCAGCCGGAATCGTCTCAAGGCGAATCATCCGCCTGGGAGGGCCAGCAGGCCACAGATCTACGCCGGAGCGTCGGAAGACGCTCTACGGCCTGGTACAGGGCATCATCACAGTGACGTTCTTCGGCGTGGCTGTGCTGCTCAGTCTCAGTCAATTCGTTGAGACCACCACACTGGTCTGGATGATCGGTTTGTTCGGCGCGGGATTTGGCCTCTCCGCTCGCCCGCTTATCAGCGATGTGATGGCCGGGACAAGTTTCATTTTCGAGGATACGTTTGCAGTTGGCGAAAAAGTGGAAATACTCGGCACCGAGGGAATTATCGAGTCGATCACGCTCCGGACCACCTGGCTGCGTGCGCCTACCGGAGAGTCGTTCACTATCCCCAACGGAGACATCCGCGTTGTGCGCAACTTCAGTCGGGGGCGATTTTCTGTGGCAAATATCATTTTGAAAATCCCTGCTGCTGAATTGGGGAGGGCTCTCTCCTTACTGAAAAGTTTAGGACAGGAAGCCATGGACAATCTGCCCAACCTGATCGAACCCTGGCGGGTGATCAGCGAAACCGGTATCATTGGCCAAACCGCGGAATTGACCTTACTGGCAAAAGCACGCTTTGGTCAGGCCGCCGAGATGCGCCCAAGATTGTTAGCGCTGGTACACAAGGCGCTCGAAGAAGAAAACATAGAGTTAGTGAGCTAAAAAAGATGACCGAATTACAACCCACTCCCAAACGCCCCTTCCTGAAAATCGTCTTTCTCTCGCCGGATGAACCACGCCTGCGTGCCGGTTGGCGACTGGCCATACAGACTATCTTGTTGTTCGTGTTTGCATTCTGCGCCGGGATCCCCATCAGTTTGCTGGCCCTGATCCCCGGCATTGACCTGTCTGGCGGGCTATTCCTGGCGCTGAACCAGGCGGTTGAAGTTATCGCGATCACGGCCTCTGTATTTTTGGCACGAAAATTTCTTGACAAACGTTCCATCAGCAGCCTGGGGTTGAAATTCGATAAATGGACCGCGATCGATATTTTTGCGGGGATCCTGATTACTTTTTTTGCGATGGGATTCATTTACCTGATCCAGTGGGGGCTGGGTTGGCTGACGTTCGATGGCTTCGCCTGGGAAACAGACAGTCTGCTGACCGTTCTGGGCGGAACCCTGGGCATGTTCGCCGTTTTCATCGTCGTTGGCTGGAACGAGGAGTTACTTTCGCGTGGTTACCACCTGCAAACGATTGCCAGCGGGTTGAATCTGTTTTGGGGTGTGGTCCTTTCCTCAACAGTTTTCGGTGTCCTACACCTGGCCAATCCCAATGCCACCTGGATCAGCGCAGCGGGCATTTTCTTTACCGGGTTATTCCTGGCCTATGGCTATCTGACCACCAAGCAGCTCTGGCTCTCCATCGGGTTACATCTGGGCTGGAACTTCTTCGAAGGCGTGGTCTTCGGATTCCCGGTCAGCGGACTGGATATTTACCGTTTGACGCGTATTACCGTCCATGGGCCGGAACTATGGACCGGGGGTGCCTTCGGGCCGGAGGCAGGTCTGGTAGTGTTGCCAGGATTGCTACTTGGGGCAGCCTTGATCTACGTATATGCGCGTTTCGTGAGAAAATCAATCACCGGCTGAAACATGCCCATCATCGCAGCGATTCCCATTCTGGTCATCCTCGTCCTTATGATCGGTTTCCGATGGGGCGCGGCCCGCGCAGGCGCGGCAGGTTACCTTGCCGCGTTTTTCATTGCAGTGATTTTCTTCGGTGCCGGCGTAGATGTGCTGGCCTTTGCTCACACCAAGGCTTTCATTCTATCGGTCGATGTGCTACTTATCATCTGGGCGGCTTTCCTCCTGTATCGTGTGGCGGATGAAGCGGGTGCAATCGAAACCATTGGACGGCTCCTGCCATCTCTAACGCGCGACCGTGGCATGCAAGCGTTGTTGATTGGCTGGGTATTTGCATCTTTCCTGCAAGGCGCGGGCGGCTTTGGTGTTCCGGTGGCGGTCACCGCACCCATCTTGATCGGGCTGGGCTTTACACCGCTAAGCGCAGTCCTTATCCCATCCATCGGGCATGGTTGGGCTGTGACCTTCGGATCGTTGGGTTCGTCCTTCAACGCGCTGCTATCCGCCACCCATCTGGATGCGCCCACGCTTGCACCTAAGGCTGCGATTTATCTTGGGTTGGCGTGCATGCTGATCGGGCTAATGGTGGCACACGTAGCCGATGGTTGGAAGGGCGTGAAACGCCTATGGCTCCCGGCGTTGGTGATCGGCGCAGTCATGGCTTCAGTGCAGTTTGGGGTTGCGGCGGGAGCCGGGTTGTGGAACCTGGGTGCGTTCACGGGTGGCTTGGCAGGCCTGGCCGTCAGTTTTTGGGTGGTTCGTTGGGGTGAAGCAGGCCAGGGGTTGGAAAGAAGCGAGCAGAAACCGCTCTTGCTAGCGCTCGCAGCTTACGGCATTCTAATCATCATTACAGTTGTTATTTTGCTCGTCCCACCCATCAAAAATTGGCTGGACCAGGCATCCATTCAAATCCAGTTTCCCGAAACAATTACGGCGCTGGGCTACGTCAGCCCGGCAGGCACGAACCGCCCTATCCATATTTTTACACATGCGGGCGCGATCCTGGTTTATACATCGCTGGTATCGTTTTTCATTTATCGCCGGGCAGGGTTGTACGCGACAGGCGCGGGTAAAAACATTCTGCGCACAACGATCAGGGGTATGATGGCTTCGAGCCTGAGCATCGTGCTGATGGTAAGCATGGCCACTATCATGCAGCAAAGCGGCATGACCGAGGCCCTGGCGCAAGGGTTGGCAGATGCGGTTGGAAAAGCCTTTCCCCTGGTCGCGCCCTGGATTGGCGCTATTGGCGCATTCATGACCGGCTCGAACACCAATTCGAATGTAGTTTTTGCCGGGCTGCAAATGCGTACTGCCGAACTGCTAACCTACAGTGTTCCTGCCATTTTGGCTGGGCAGACCGCTGGGGCAGCGGTTGCATCTGTGGCTGCGCCGGCCAAGGTGATCGTAGGCTCCAGCACGGCGGGCATGGTTGGAAAAGAAGGGGATGTGCTGCGCGCGCTAGTGGGTTATACTGCCCTTTTGGTCATGTTTATCGGCTTTCTGACCGGATTGACAATTCTCTTTGGGTTGTGATGTGTTATGCTTAAAAGCAAATTTAACCGCCACACAGCCGCTTTCCTGACCATCGCGCTGGCTTCAATTTTCCTATACCCAGCAGCGCTGGCTGGATTGGTCACGGTCAGTTGGTTGCTACTAGGTCTCGTCATATTGGCGGGATTACTCACTTTACTGACAAAATGAGCAAAATCGACTCTCCTATCAACGTACTCATCACCGTTCCCATCAAGTCGTCCCTGATCAAACAACTTCAGGAAGTTTCGCCTCTATTGCGAATCACCGTACACCCGGCGGAACTCGTCGACGATGTACCCGACGAGTTGTGGACGCGTTGCGAGGTGCTTTATACCAAAGGCATCATCCCGGATATGGAACTTGCGCCTAATTTAAAATGGGTCCAACACCATTATGCTGGCATTGACGCGTCGATGGAATTTATTTCACCAGACAGAACCAATCTGAGCGTGACAACCTTGAGCGGCGCAGCAACTTCACAGATTGCTGAGCATATCATGGCGATGGTACTGGCATTCGGACGTAAACTACCCTCCCTGTTGGCGAACCAGAAAAAAGCCGAATGGCCCAAGGATCGTTGGGAGCGGTTCAAGGCGCGCGAGCTACGTACCAGCACCATAGGGATTATCGGGTACGGCAGCATTGGCCGCCAGGTTGCGCGTCTATTGCAGGAATTCGGCGCAACCGTACTGGCTACCAAGAACGACGCCATGCAACCCGCGGACAGCGGCTACGCTCCCGAAGGTATGGGAGACCCGAATGGTGACTTTGTCCATCGCCTGTATCCGGCGCAGGCGCTCAAATCTATGCTAAAGGACTGCGACTTTATCGTTGTCGCTGTGCCACTCTCTGACAAAACGCGTGGCCTGGTCAATGCGGATGTGCTCTCTGCCTGCAAACCGACTGCGTACCTGATAGACATCTCACGCGGCGGTATCGTGGATCACGCTGCGCTTATCAAGGCCTTGAACGAGCGCAACCTGGCCGGCGCCGCCCTGGACGTCTTCCCTGAAGAACCACTGCCCAAAAAGAGTCCCTTGTGGGAAATGTCCAATGTCATCATCACCCCGCATATTGCTGGTGGCAGCAGCTATTATGACGAACGCGCCATGCAGCTTTTTGCAGAAAATCTGTCACGGTACATTGCTGACCTGCCGTTGTACAATGTGTTCGATCTCAAAAAAGGGTATTAGCCATGCTCATTCGAGCCGTGATCTTCGACCTTGGTAATACCTTAATGTATCCGGTTGCGCCTGACTTGTGGCCCGAGGTCATCCAGCGCGGGAACCAGGCTTTGATGGAATATCTTTGTGAACGAGATATTCTTACAGATTGTGATAACTTCGTGGCGGAGTTTAACCAACGACTGCACCAGTATTATAGTGAGCGCGACAAGCTGATGATCGAAACCAGCACCTTCCAGGTGTTGAAAGAGTTGTTGGCAGAGAAAGGCTACGCGGATGTCTCTGATACGATTATCCGCGAGAGTCTGGATACGCACTATGCCGTGACGCAAAAAAACTGGCAACTGGAAGAGGATGCCATCGACTGTCTCAGTACGCTACAACAGCAAAACTACAAACTGGGGTTGTTATCCAACGCAGGTGATCATCGCGATGTTTTGCAACTGGTAGAAAAATTCAACCTCAATCCATATTTCGAATTCATCCTGACTTCAGCCGGATGTGGGTATCGTAAGCCCCACCATAAAATCTTTCAACTCGCGTTGGAAGAAGCAGGTGCCCGCGGAGAAGAAGTCGTCATGGTCGGAGACACGCTTGATGCAGATGTTTTGGGAGCCAACCGGGTGAATATGTATAGCATCTGGATTACACGCCGTACGGATTTTCCCCCAAATGACACGTTGCCCATCCAGCCACGAGCCATCATAAAAACCCTGGGGGAGCTTCCCAACCTGCTCAGAGAACTGGAAATAGACCCCCGCTTTTAACCGGGGGCATTTATCTACCAACCGCCAGCCCACTCTTCAGCGGCCTGGATCACTTCCAAATTACCCAAAATCGTCAAATGATCGCCGAGCGCCAGGCGCGTCGTTCCATGCGGGACGATCACCTCGTCATTCCTGCGGATGGCCAGCACGAGCAAATCTCCGGGAAAATGCGCCTCGCTAACACGTTTGCCGTGCAAATCGGGGTTCATCAAAATCAATTCGCGTAAATCCCGATCGTCGGTGGTGGAAGTCATCAACTCGAAAAGCGCCGGGTTACGCGCCATGAGCGCCAGCAAAGAGCTGCGATACAAAGACGGGGTCAGTGTCTGGACGCCTACTTTCCTGAATTCCTGGATCATCAGAGGATCGATCACAAAGGCTAAAACGTGCTCGATGCCACGTCCACGCGCAGCGCGGCAGGCTTCCAGGTTCTCTTGATCATTTTGTCCCAGAGCCAGGAAGGCCTCGACCTGGGCGGGCGGCAAGGAGTCAATGCAACCCGTTAAATTACCGATACTATATTCGAGTTCAAAACCCTGTTCGTTGATCTTTTGAGCAGCGTCCGCTTCCGTTTCTACAAAACAGACCTCATCCCCATGTGCCCGTAAGTCGCGCGCTACCTGGAATGCAAATTCATTGCTGCCAAAGATAAGTTTGATATGCTTATGCTGTTCTTCTCCCCTGGCTTGTAAGGTGTTAAACGACAGGGGCGCTATCGTCGCCGTCAGCGCCGCGATGAGGATAATGGCTGCATTCGTAGATTCGCTGATAACGCCCAGGCGCAAACCGATAGCGGAAGCAGCAATAATCAGGGAAAGACGCGCGGAGAGCAACAGACCGCTGGAAAACGTCTCACGCCAGGAAAACGATAGCCGAAAAACCAGAGAAGACAGGAGTTTGATCCCGAACGCGCCCACCAGCAAAACAGGTAAAAGCAACCAGGCGCCTGGCGCATTAATGAACGCGTTTAAATCGAACTGGATGCCGACAAAAATGAAAAAGAGTGGGATGAAAAAGCCAAACCCGATGGCATCCAACTTGTAACGTAAATTTTCCTCCCCCCTCCCGCTTAAGAGCGAAGCCAGCACACCGCCCAGGAACGCGCCCAGGATCAGTTCCGCGCCGATCATTTGGGCCATCACTACGAAGCCAACCATGATAGCAAAAGCGCCGCGTACTTTGATCTGTGCGGTCGCATCAGAAAGTTCATCGAGGATACGCCGCACGCCCGGGATGCGCAGCCAGCGCACGCCCAGTTGATAGAACAGGACCACCGGCACGAACAACAAGACGATCAGCAAAATCTCCAGCGACATACCCGTGGAACGAATCGCCACATAAACAGTAACCAGGAACATGGTCAGGAAATCGGCCAACAGCGCTGCCAGAAGAATCGTTTGTCCAAAGCGCCCGGAAGTCATGCGGTTTTCTTTCAGGACCGGGACCACAATGCCCAGCGAGGTGGTCGACAGGATCAAAGTCATCATCCAGGGATCGCGCACATATCCGGCCGAGGTAAGAGCAAAGCTAATGGCCAGAGCCAGGATCAGGGTTAGCACGAACGAAAGCCCGGCCAAGAGCAGCGGGCTGGGACCATTTTCACGTCGATCCTTCGAAGCGACGAACAGGATCGAAAAGTCGATCTCCAGTCCGGAGAGAAACATCAAAAACGCAAACCCGATCTCGGCCAGCAAATCTAAGGTGGGCTCGTGCCCGTTCACCAACCCCAATACCGACGGACCAACGATAATGCCCGCCAGAATCTCGCCTACGACGACCGGGATGCGGCGAAAGCGCGCAAGCAGGACTGGCACGAGGAAAGCCAAAACGACAACCAATAATAGAGGCAGAAAAGTTTGTTCCATATCAACTCCCAGAAGAATGTCAAAGTGTAACATGAGAAATCCGCTGCCATGTTAGAATTGCGTTTAAATTCCCCAACTCGAATTCATCATGAACCTGTCTCTGGCGGTGCAATCGTCCTGGCAGGCATTTATCTGGTCAACCTGGCGTATAACAGATCAAATCCCGACAAGTCGTAAAATCACTTGTAATCAAGCAATAGATTCTATATACTTACTGAGTATTGATCTGCATAATCGGTAATTATTTTCAAATCAGGAGGTTATTATGCAACTGGACGCGATCCTTGAAGTCGCCATCGGATTGGTCATGATGTGGCTGATCCTCAGCGTCGCTACCATGGAAATCCAGAGCTGGCTTGTGCAAATTACGAACACGCGCGCAAAATTCCTGGAAGAGACCTTGCTGGATATGTTCAAAAACAATAAGGGGCTACTGGAACAGTTCTATAATCACCCCGCCATCAGGGAACTTGGCAAAGTCGACAGGAAGGGCAATTATAAAAAGCCGACTTACATCCCCGCGGATGTATTTGCTCGGGTGACAATGCTACTCCTGACAAATACAAGTCAACAAGGCGCCTCAGCAATGCCCGAAGCCGTATCCCTTAGTGACATGGCTGCTACCGTGAAACAGGTTAAAGAGCTGAGCCCCGAATTGAAAGAAATAATGGAGCATTTATTCCCCGGGCTCGATCGGCAGAATACAATTTCGACCGGGGTCGAAAATATCCAGACTACGCTCAAGGGATACCAGGAAAACGTCGAGAAGTGGTTCGACCACAACATGGATAACGCCTCTGGTTGGTATAAAGAGAATGCGGCGAGCATGGCCTTCATCATTGGCCTGGGGCTGGCCATAGTCTTTAACGTGGATACGATCAACATCACTGACCGACTGTGGCGCGAACCTACCATCCGCCAGGCGTTGGTGGCCCAGGCAGATGCTTATCAATTGCCGGAAGGTACAGGCAATATCACCGAGGTGCCTGGTTTCTTCGACAGCCTGTCCATGCCTATCGGATGGGCATCCATCCCGGCAACGGATGCGTCTGTGTGTAAACGTTTCATTACATTTACCGCGGATGCCGAAATTGCATTCTGGGCAGGGAATGAATGCAACGTCTTGGTCAATATTCCACCTATCAATAATATTATGGGATGGGTACTCAAGTTATTGGGCTTTGGCATCAGCGCCCTCGCCGCCAGACAGGGTGCACCTTTCTGGTTCGATATGCTGAAAAAACTTGTTAATATCCGCAATGCTACACAGCAGGAAAAGAAGGAAGAAGCTAAAGGATAGGACAAAAACGGGGCTGTCCTGTTTCAGGACAGCCCTAAATTTTCTATGTCATTGCGAACAAAGCAATCTCCAAAAGGCTAACCTTGCTAATTTAAATAGGAGATTGCTTCGGGCTATCGCCCTCGCAACCCCGCCGCACTCAGGCGGGGCAACGACATCCACTATTCGCTGCGCTCGCCGGGGGCGATATAGCGTGTTTTTTTGTAAGGCTTCAACTGTTCAGCTAAATTATCCTGCAATATATGCCCTGACTCGTGCATGAGCGTGTCGTGGTTGTAGTCGTTCAGCTTGACCATGCTGGCCAGGCAGGGAAAGTGATGGTGGAACAAGCCGGCGCGTTCTTCAGCCTCATCCACCGAGAGACCGATCAGCTTTTCGGCCACGTGCCGCGCGCAACCACAGACCGCATCCACACGCACTTCGGCTGATTTAATGGTAGCAGTTTCCTCGTCGATGATGAGGCGGATATCAGGCTGACCGAAATAATGCGCAAATTCAGAGATGACTGCACAATCATAGGGCTCGCGGTCACGGCGCGTGATTTTGTAATCCTTCTCGGTCAGCGAACAGAGCGGCTTGGGCGTGGCACAACCGACGTTCATGCGTTCCAGCCAGCCGATCAGTTGGCGTCCCAGTCCGCGCGGCAGCCAGGCTTCACTGTCCACGGCCACGATCACGCCCTTGGCGCCGGTCATCTTGGCGATCTCGGGAATCAACTCGGCCACGGATTTGTTCTCTGCAAACGACAGAATCAGGTCACAGGGCTCAAAACTCTCGGGCAGGAAGTCCTCGGGATAATCGATGATGAGCGGGAAAGCGGCCGGAGCCCGCCAGGTTTTGATGCTCCAACCTTCGGGTTTGTGGGCCTGGATATTGTTCGCATGACGAATACCATATTCGCCGGAGATGATGGCGAGAATCCTCATGAAATTATTCTAATGGAGATGGGGACTGTGTGCTGTGACTTAAGTCCTGCTATAAAAGAGGTAGTTTCCCTTTCTACCGTAGTTGAACGTTCACCGGAGAAAATTTACCGTAAAGCGTGCCAAGAACGCAAAGAAAGGCTTTTACATCCTTGTGAGCATCGCATTCTTTGCGGTCAAAAGCCAGCCACTGTTCACAACTATCTCTGGCATGCAGGATTAAGAGAAACGGAGCTCCGAGATTGTAATCTCAGAGCTCTTTGTCACATAACATGGAACACATATAAGGATCATCCCTGCACGGGAATCACGCCAAGCTGCTGCAATAATCCCAGCGTATCAATGTTGACCCAGCCCTCCATAATGCGGCTGTTCTCCAAACGAAAAATGACGATGCCCGTGATGGAGGCGGTTTTTCCAGTAGCGGGAATCCCCATGAAGGGACCTTTGTGTGTACCCTTCGAATTGAGCCGCCACACTACTTTATCTCCTTCTGCAATCAAATCTTCTATGGTAAGGTGCAGATCCGGAAAAGCGGTGAGGAGCATACTGGCGTATTGTTTGAGAGCATCGCTGCTGTTCACCGTTTCCGGCGGCGGCTCATGCTGGATATAATCTGGTGCATATAATTGATCGATAACAGCTGGGTTACCTTTATTCCAGCCTTCTTCGACCCAACGGCGTACAATGGATTTGTTCTGTTCTGTGGACATCGAATATCTCCTTTTGTGAATATGATTTTTTGGCGAACTGATCCCTACTCGGCACGTATAAAAACTATACCCGCCCGGATCGATCACTGGGCGGGTATAGCGTTCAAGATCTCAGTTTCCGTTGGGTGCCGAAATGGTGCCAGTCAACTGCTTGGTAAATGTGCCATTATTTAGGTCGACCTGGGTGTCAGCAGTCCCCTGGCCCGTAGCGCCTGCGAATCGACCTGTGCCTCCGATCACCACCCACTGATCCGTCGCCTGGAATACGCCTGGGCTCGTCTCTACCGCCACTTCCGTGCAGAAGAAGGTGAGCGTATCGCCATTGGCCGCGGTCAGCGTTTCCACAAGAACGTTGGTTAACCCGCTGGGGGTCGGAGTGATGTTACTGACGTTCCCCGCATACGCGGTGTGCCCCAGATGGGTCGCAACCCCTGAAGCACTCAATACTGCGGTCGTTGGGCCGGTAAAGGCTACCGTGCCTGAGATGGAGCCCTGAAACGGAACCTGAATCTGGCTACTGCTAGCGAACGCCAAACTCGTGCTCGTCCCAGCATTCACCAGAGCGATGAGCATCGCCATCGTGACAAACATCCACAACTTACCTCTCATGCTAAAGACCTTATTCATAACCTTTTTCTCCTTTCTAAATCTGATTTTGTGTGTGAACCTGTCCCTACTATACGGCGCTGAGCGATTCAAAACATCGGGAGAACACCTGATTAAATAAAAGACCCGCCTCATCCCAAACGGGAGGGCGGGTACGGTTACCGAATTATTTTTTCTACGCTGCGGCATCCAGCAGTTGATGCTCCATTGCAAAGAGGGTTGCCGCTACACGAGTTGAAACGTTGATCTTGGTGTAGATATGTTGAATATGACTATCCACTGTTTTTTCGGAGATGACTAATTCTTCCGCCATTTGCTTAATAGTCAGCCCGCGCGATAACAGGCGCAACACTTCCACTTCGCGCTTGCTCAAGCCCCCCACCATTTTCTTGCGCGCCCTGCTGACTTTGTGCCCCGCCGCCGAAAGGACATAGCTGACGGCATCGCCATCCAGTTTGCCAGTCTTTACCAGCTTGCGCAATTCCTGGGCGGCGGAATCAGCTCCCAGAGCGGGACGATACGGGCGGTCTTCCGTCAGCGAGTGATACACATCCGCCGCGGAGAGAATCCGTGCCAGGGAGGATTGATTCGCCGGGGGCAATCCGCGATGGTACCCGGAACCGTCCATGCGCTCATGATGCAGGGAAGCCAGCATACCTAAATTGGCAAGCGCAGGCGTTCGAGCGAAAATGCGTTCAGCGTAGTAGGTATGTAATCGAACCTGCTCCCACTCCCGTTCGCTCAAGGAGGCGGTCTTTTCCCAGATGGAGGATGAGATGCCAGTGCGACCGATCTCTTTGACCAGCGCCGCGCGCCAGAGAGTCTTCACATCCGAGGCGGGCAGTCCGCTTAAGCGCGCGGCTTCTGCCGCCAGGTCCGCAACGCCGCTCGAATGGGTCAGCGTGTAAATCGACTTGATATCGACAAAGTCCGCCAGCACGCGGCAGGCATTGTCGAATCCTTCTTCAGTCAGGGTCTCCTGCGGACCAGGCTCGAGGTCCAGCACTTCACTCCAGGAGGGTTCCTGATCGAGCCCGCGGCACAATTCTTCGGCATGGGCACAAAAAAGGTCGACCAGCGCCGGCGCATACGCACCGCCCTGGCGCTCGCGGGCAGTTTTCAGCGAGGCATCCAGCCCGCCCAGGCGGTAAAACAATACCATGTCCTGCGCGAGCGCGACCACCAGCACGGCTGGCGCGATAGAGTCCCCCTTGATGTTCCTCGGCAGGCCTTTGCCGTCCCAACGTTCATACAATTGACCCAGACCATAGATGACATTTTCGCTAAAGCCCAGGCGTTTGGCCAGGCGTTGCGCCACCTCACAATGACCAATGAACATTTGCGGGATGCGCGGGAAGCCCTCCAACCCGTGCTTGATGGCGCTTTCGATGCGCTCAGGCGATTCGCCCGCGAACGATTTGCGAATCGCCTCCGTGAACATGTTGATCACGACATTGATGTCGCCGCTATCGATTTTGTGAAAATCTGCGCGCAGGATCTGTTCGTTCCCCACAATGGATGACAACCAATCTGTTTCGGCATTGCAGCCGATAAAACGCAACAAGGCCTGATAATACACTTCACGTAAGGCCTCTTCGCTATACCCGCATTTCTCCGCGAGCCGCACGGCAACGATGCAGGAGGAAAGCGCAAACTCCATGGGTTGTCCCAGGCCAAGGTCGGTGGCAATGGACAGAGCGGCCATCAATTCGGCCAGGCGGATACCAGAGTTGTTTAAGGAAGTGGGATGCATACCGTATTGTACCCGTCTTCGCCAGGTTCAATGGCTTATATCTAAAACCAATCCTTTGATTTTCCTCCAAAAAGCAAAAAACATTAAGAAAGACTCATGAAAAACGTTGTGCATTCGTCTGCCTGCCGTAGGATATGCGTCCAGCAGAGTATGGGGGCGCGTGATACAGTTGAATGCGTAAGGTGATTTCTCTTCTCCTCCTCAAAAATTGAAGGAGCCGGGCCTGGACACCCGGCTCTTTCAATTTAAAGATCGGTATGTGTCTACAAAAACATATAGAGACCTTTGCGAAGCCTTCTAAATGTTTTATCGAAAACACCATGGTGATTTGATCGATTTACCACGGTGTTTTTATAGACTTACCATGGTGATTTAGTAGATTTACCATGGTGATTTGAACAACAGATCTAAACTTGTTTGCTGTTTTGTACTGACCCGTTCCATACCCGTTCAGGACTGATCACGAATAGAATAGGGATGTTTATCGGACCTGGCTGGGAAGCATGATTAATATAACAAGGAGCGACTCGCAAAAGGTCGTTCCCATTTTATTTCGCAACAAATTCCTTAATTTTCTCCACTACCTCGGGCAGTTCTCTCACTACCTCCTCATTCTTAAATCTGACCACCTTCAAACCCATCTCAAGCAATACCTTCTCCCGCCTTGCATCCTCTTCTTTCTGCAAATCATGGATATCCCCATCCACTTCAATAACCAATGCTGCTTTGTGACAGTAAAAGTCAACAATGAAGCCTGCAATGATTTGTTGCCGCCTGAAGTGGATGCCCAACTTATTTCCGCGCAACTCCTGCCAGCAGAATCTTCTCGGCAGGAGTCATATCTTGCGGCGCAATTCTTTTGCGCGTTGGAGTTTCTCTTTGGTGACCCGTTGGCCGGGGATAACGCCTGCCCTGAGCGAAGTCGAAGGGTTTTTGATTGGCACGAGGTGATTCTAACCCCAAAACCCCACCCCCGCCTCCCTCCGCTGCGCTACGGGATGCTTCGCGATCCCCTAAAGGGGAGGAGCTATGTGCTCATTAAACAAAACATTGACTAAGGAAACCAACACGCCGTCAGCAAGAAAAGAAGTCAACCCTATGCCCTCTCCATTTGGAGAGGGGCAAATCAACACGCCGATCAATCACCACTATCTGGGTGAGGTCCAAATAAACCCCTCTCCCGCCTTCCTCCGCTGCGCTACGGGATGCTTCGCGATCCCCCAAGAGGGAGAAACCGTTCCTCCTCAAACAAAATATTTCTTTGGAAAGTCACCACAGCCATAACTCAACAAGCTCCCTTCCCACATCGTCCCGTAAGGGATATGGGAAGCGCCGTGCCGAGCTTGCCCGCCCCGGCTCCACCGGTCGGGCCGGGGTCGAAGCGGGCGGGGGGATAGGTCCCTCCCAAATCTCGTATTCAGGATGACAAATTTACTTCTCAACTCTTTTTCGAGAATTAGGAACTGCTATTTGTTTTGATTTCTGTCTCGCAGATTTTGCAGCTGAAGTGATCTTGCTCTTCAGATTCCTTTGTGCGGTAACTAACGCTGCCTTCTCAAGTTGATCTATTCTTCCCAATATTTCAGCTAGCACATAATTCAAATCCTCTTGCCTAGCAGTTTGTCGGAGAACATAGTACTTTTACAACCAAAGCCAAAGATCGAGGGCATATTGGCTGGTAAATTCGAGAAATAGCGTGCGAATCGGCGTGTTTCATGGTAGCGACACTCCATGTATCTGGTACTAGGCGCGTTGAAGCATACCCCTACCCGACCATCAAGGTGTGCATGCGCTTGAGATTGAAAGCCAGACATACCAGACACCATTCGCCTGCGGCAGCGACCAGGCCGCGCAAGGAGAACTGGCGAAATCCCAGGACTTCTTTGATAATACCGATCACCGGTTCAACGGTACACTTGCGCAAACGGTAGATGGCCTGGCCGATCTTGGTTTGAAGTTTGTAGGCCATTTTGACCTGCGGACTGTCATCCTCGGCGGGCTCTGGCAGTTCGTCGAAGAAGCTGCGCCAACTTTTATGATGAGGTTCCCGGCCTGTGGCGATGTACGGATCAATGCCGCGTCTTTCGAGCGCTGTGACATTGGCTTCGCTAAAATAGCCGTTGTCCAAGGCAGCCGCAGTGGGCTTCCCCACTTTAGGAGAGATGGCATCCAAGACAGGTTCAGCTTCTTGCTTGTCATTGGGATGATTGGAGAGAGCAGGAGCAACAATCAACAGGCTCTCCTGATCCACCGCCGCCTGGACATTGTAGTGCTGGTCGAAACCATCATCCGTGCTGTTCTTCATAATGCGCGAGTCGGGGTCAGTGAAGTTGTACTGGTCTTTGTCCTTCGGACCCACTTCAGGCGGCTTTGGCTTTCGGCCTCTAGGCTTGCGCCCGCTTCTTTTGGCTTTTTCTTCCCGATCATGCAGTTTGGCTTCGTATTCGGCTTGTTCAGCGACATGACGCTCCTGAGCGCGGGCTTCCAGAACTACTCTGGCCGAGACCAGGTTTTCCAGCCACTCCTTGCGGATGGCAATTTCATCCTCAACCACCAATCCTTCCGGAAGCTGCAGTGCGCCTTGATCGACTTGCTCTCCAAGCTCGAGTATCTCATGCACTTCCTGACGCAATTGGATTTCCAGTTCTCCCAGCCGCTTGTAGCTCACGGCTTTGCTCTTCGAAGCATCTGCATGGACCTTGCTGCCATCTACACTGATGTTACCCAGCTTCAGTAACCCAGCCAACTTCGCCAACAGCAAAATCTGCACGAATAACTCTTGTATCTCGGCCAGAAAGGTCTTGCGAAAGTTAGCGATCGTGTCATGGTCAGGATGCAAACCGCTGGCTATGAACCGGAAAGGAATGTTCTCGTATGTGGCCTTTTCCACCTTACGGGAACTGAACACTCCTGTGGCATAACCATAGAACAGCAGTCCCAACAGAATTTCCGGCGCTATCGCTTCGCCACCTACCAGTGCATAACGAGCATAGATATGGCTCAAGTCCAGTTGACCTATTACCATGACCACAAAACGCGCCAGATGGTTCGCTGGCAGCGCTTCCCGCATCGTTATGGCTTGATTGAGCACCATTTCATAATCAGGTTTCTTGAATTTTCTACTCATACCTGAAGTCTATCACTTGATTTACCTATTCTTCTCTCCGACAAACTGCTAGCCTATAAAATAGTCTGGCGTAATTTCCCAGGAGATGAATAGCAACAGGATTTTCCTAACGAAGGAATATCGCCAGACGTGTCCGCAGTGGCCGTTAGAGCCTTTATCCGATACGAGAGGCTGATAAGGCTTTTTACAGAAAGCCACTGAATGTTTCTTCACCTCTTCGCACCAAACCCTTACAACCAGTACATTGACAAAGTCAATGGCTGAGAATGCGCCATATGAAAACTAGAGGAGAATATGCCAAAGATAATACGTAATAATATGTGAGAGCAGCAAGTAAACCGGTGTGCGGGTTTGGATATATCATCAATGTCAACGTGAATGCGATCATCGTGGGTGGAAACATTACCGCGCATTATACTGTCACAAGTTTAAGCGCAATAGAAATCATACAGTTATTCGATGAGTAATATTCAAACATCGATGCGCACTTATCAGCTTATTTACTAAAGGCAGATTTACGGAAGCTATTTGCTCATTTGTTCTAATTTCTGGTATAATTATGGGTAGAAAACAACAAAAAAGCGACCCGTAAGTGTGTTCGCGCACACTAACGGGTCTAACCCCCGCCGTGAGTTGGGCCACGACGAGAGCTGGTGCAGATTATAGCACGGCGGGATTTCTTCATATGGAGATGCCGCCGTGAGTGCTATTAATTTAGATACGCTGACAGTTCATTACAGTGATGAAACACAATCCCCCAACCCAACGAACAATTGATCTTGGTTGACACCTTACCGCTTGATCAAAATCCGGCGGCTGTATATCTAGCAAGGCTAAAGAAAAATAGCCGCCGGCCGCAAAAAAGTGGCTTAGATGCTGTGGCAAGAATTTTGTCCGATGGCAGGGCAGATTGCTTTGAACTCGATTGGTCCAAGGTGCGTTACCAGCACACTGCCTTGGTGCGAAGCCAACTGATGGATGGATACGCACCTACGACTGCCAACCGGATGCTTTCTGCGCTCCGGGGTACATTGGAACAGGCTTGGTTGTTGGGCCAGATGTCTGCCGAGGATTACCATCGTGCTGCACACCCGATCAGCCATCATTGGGGAAACTATACCAGCAGGACGCGCTTTATCAGCTGAAGAAATCGCCGCCTTACTCCAAGATTGTATCAATGATCCGCGTCCCATTGGGGCGCGCGATGCTGCTGTAATCGCCGTCACGTATTCTGGTGGGCTGAGACGTGCAGAAGTGGCCAAACTAGGGTTTACTGATTACGATAAAGAAAGCAAAAAACTAAAGTAAATGGGAAACGTTCAAAACAACGTTCTGTTTATCTAGCAGATGGAGCTGTTGCTGCTCTGAGGGATTGGCTAAAGGTTCGCGGCAGTGAAGTTGGCCCATTATTTGTAGCCATCAATCGAGGAAACACCTTGATTCCTGGAAAATCTATGACCCCACAAGGCATCTATTACCTGCTAAAAAGCCGGGCGAAGCGAGCTGGGGTAAAGAGCTTCTCTCCGCATGATTTCCGAAGGACATTCGTCGGTGATCTCTTAGATGCTGGAGTTGACATAGCGATTGTAGCAAGAATGGCTGGTCATGCCAGTGTGAATACAACCGCACGGTATGATCGTCGGCCAGAACGGGCGAAACAAGAGGCCTCTTAGTTAATAGATGTACCTTATTTTGGGAAATGATTATATTAAATTCCCTCTTATTGATTTGCTTCATGTTTTCGACATTGATCCATAATCTCTTGCTTCTGTCTTTGCCAGTGAGCTGTTCGTGCTCCATCATTGAAGATATCAATTAGTCTGTCAATTTCAGAGACATCTTCCAACGCATTTTCACAGTGACTAAGATAAGCCAATGCTACTGCTCGATAAGCAAGCACATCTATCCGTGAATGAATGTGGATGTCCTTTGCATCTCCAATTGTAGATCGGGCTATGTCAAAAGGTGACATATTCCAATTCGCAAGTGACGGAATGATTTTTGTTAGCCACCCGAACACTTTAAATCGAAGCCGGCCCTGATACAAGTGATAGAGCGAATTGTGCAGTGGTTTCTTGGTCGGTTTTTTCTTGACGGAAAAGTTCAATATCCTGTTTATACTGACGAAACAATCCCGGTAGTCTGAGAAGTATCAAGGGTCGATTTTTCAAAGCAACGATGCTTTGGGATAATATTCCAAAATCCGCATTCAACTGTTGCCAGGGATCGGGTTGATCCCCAAGGGCTTTCCGAGCTTTGGACAAATATTTTCTGGACTTGTCAGTTTTCCTCCCCCTATCTGTTGGTGTAGTAATGATAATTCCTGCAAGATAGCGGAACGTTCTTCGTTCGTCGTTGCTAGTGACAGTGCAGCATTTAGCACTCGCTCTGCTGCATCGAATTTTCCACCCCGGCGTAATGCAATTCCAACCATACGGGTTACGCCTGTCTTAGTGCATTGGTTGACTGAGCTTCGGAAATCAAAAGCAAGTAGTTCCCTGGAGCGATTTGGCCTGCGCTTTTTCCCTAGCCAGACAAGCATTTCGTTAAAGGCGCGGTCTGCATCGGTGAGAATAGGATTTTGGCTTGCGAACAGCCTCACCAATTCTGTCATCCGGTCTATAGATTTTTCTAGGGTTAATGAACCAGGTGGTTCCCCTTCATAATGTATCCAGAATATTGGCATGGCTGGATTCCTGCTCTCTAGTACGTTATGCAAAAGCGGGGGAATGTCGGGGTCAACACCTCGCCAGCCGATAAAGCATAGAGGGCGGTTTTGGACAATCTCTCTCAATAATTCTGCTCTGTTACCAGTAAGCTGGGTGCCGACATGCTCCAAAGCTCCAAGGCAACTGGAAGGCTCATCCAATGAACCATGAATTTTGAAGAGACAACCACCGTTCTGAAAATCATTTTGCCAGGTGGCAAATGAGCCCGAGCCATTCTCTTGATAGAGGCTTTTTGTGAAACAGAGATTTTTGCCCACTCTTTCTCAACCAGGCGATCATAGTTCGTTGTGACCACGGTTCCATTCGATGCAAGCCAATGAGCCAAGAACGTATGTACACGATTGGGAACACATTGAGCTTCAAGGTTTGCAAAGGCTTCATACAGGCTAAATGTTGCATCGGGGCAGATTTGCCAAAAGTCGTTCAGGGTGATTTCAAATCCGAGATTACGGCTGACCTCATCCAAGAGGCTTTTGTAACTTTCAATGTCGTCATCAAAAGCGTCAGAGTATGTTAAAGAATCCAGTAGCAAATGGTAGATCAGGTTGGGTGTACTGGGCATACCGATATTACCAGCCATCGAAGCCCCCGCGCCGACAAAAAACACTAACGAGTGGTCTGTTCCTATGAGAAAAGAACGCAAGCGTTCGATACTTGCTGATGAGATTTGGTAATCTTTTGTAGAAATATGAATATCGAGAATTAAACTCATGCCTTGTGAGGTGACCGTAGAATTCCTTATTTCAAGTCAAAGCCAATGTAATCTAAAATTAGGCTCTTTTTATCCCCCTTAAATTCAAGTAGTAAGTGCAACTTTGCGGGTCAGAGAGAGGTAAGCTGGTGTAAGATAAGCACTCTCAGACGACCAAGTCAAAGGAGCACTCATGAGTTACACACAGCTTACCCGAGAACAAAGATACCAGATAAAAGCGCTCTTGGATATAGGCCATAGTCAAACAGAAGTAGCACAACAACTTCAGGTCAACAAATCGACCGTCAGTCGAGAAGTACGGCGAAATCGAGGGCAGCGTGGCTATCGACCTAAACAGGCCCATGAAATGGCTTTGAGAAGGCGGCGAGAAAGGGCACAAACGAAGATCCATGTCGAAACCTGGGCTTTAGTAGAAGAGAAAATCCGTGAAGATTGGAGCCCAGAACAAATCTCTGGAAGGTTCAAGAAAGAAGGCATCGCCATTAGCCATGAGCATATTTACCAATACATTTACGCGGACAAACGGGCTGGGGGAACCTTGTGGACCCACTTGCGTTGCCAAAAGAAACGTCGCAAGCGTTACGGTCAACGAGATCGCAGGGGCAAAATCTCCAATCGTAAGAGTATCGAGGAGCGTCCAAAGATTGTCCAGCAGCGTACTCGTCTTGGAGACTGGGAAGTGGATCTGGTACTTGGAAAAGATCAGCAAGGTGCGATCGTCACACTGATAGAACGCAAATCGCGTTTTACTCTGTTGCAGGGTGTCTCCAGCAAACAGGCTGATTTGGTGGCTCAATCTGTGATCGCTTTGCTCAAATGGGTCGCACCTCTGGAAAGTATCACGGCTGATAATGGCAAAGAGTTTGCTGCACACCTGGAAATCGCTCAAGCTTTGTCTGTGGATTTCTTTTTCGCTCACCCGTACGCTTCCTGGGAACGAGGCACCAACGAAAATACAAATGGCCTGATCAGACAATATCTACCCAAAAATCGCACCTTGAAGAACCTGTCCTTTCAGGAAGAAACCTTGATCATGGATCGACTCAACTTGCGTCCGCGAAAATGCCTTGATTTTAGATCACCGTTTGAGGTATTCTTCGGACACCAACCTGTTGCACTTACAAGTTGAATCCAAGATCAATGATAAGGGGAAATATATTGGTTTGATAACCGGTCAAATTCCGTCCGTTGCCTTTGATAACAGTAGCTTACTGGTAAAACCGGGTGTGGCCAAGAAGCAGATTGAAGAAGAACGAGCCGAAATAGAAAAAGAATATCTGCAACCAAACGAAGACGTATCCGATGATCAAATAGGAGAAGGGAAAACAGCGGAACCTGTCAAGCAAGAAAAAGTAATACGGCGTTTTCATGGATCAGTCAGACTGGACAACACGCACGGGTCGTGATGCTGGACGTATCGCCGACGAAGTGCTTGCTCACCTTACCAGTCTCGTTGGCGCGAAGGCTAAGATCACTCTAAAATAGACGTTGAAGTTCCAAGCGGCATTCCCGAAGATCGCGTGCGAATTGTCTCGGAGAACTGCAATACGTTGAAATTTAAGGGACATGGGTTTGAGGATGGGTAGAAGAAAAATATAACCTATTCCTAGCGAATCAGATGGCAAAGGAGATGAGTTAGCATTTTTATACATTCTGGCTTGGGCCTTTTGCAAAGAGTTGATCGAAAGAAGAGATAACATCACAGGCCCTTACTGTAAATCAAAAGCCAACTAATTTTGAGTTGAAAGAAGCACGACAAAGCAATTATGTCATCCAAATCATCACCAATTCCTAAAATCTCAGCATACTCTGTTAAGGGTTATCAAAGCATTGCCTGCCCAGATGCTATTATATGGATCTGCGCTACTAGCGGTTGCCGCAATAGGTGGTACAGATTTGCCTGGAGTTTTGGGAACATTGGCTGCTACAGTAGGGATCAATGTACTCTCAAACATGCTTGAGCGAGTTGCAAGAGGGAGATGAGATCACAGATGATGAAATTCGCAAAACAGTTGCAGAGGCTATTTCATCTTCTGGAATTGAAAAATTAGTTACGGGGAATGAGTTCCAGCGGGCAATCGCTCATCTATTTCGACAATTGGAATCTATTGAAGTATGCCGTCCAAAGAGGGGAGATTAATATCGCGATGATGCTTTCCCAGCAATTTTCGCATAACGAAGTATTGCTGGAAGAATTGAAGAATGAGATAGATTATGTCCATAAGAAACTCAACAATCTTGCAACTTACGAACAAGGTGAGGAAATCAGTAAGAGTGTTCACCAGATTTCTCAACAAATTACCCAACAAAATTTACT
>CAWAVQ010000027.1:0-110932 GCA_963785535.1 uncultured Chloroflexia bacterium
GAGTACGTCTTTGATGTAGAGCCTATTCTATTAAACTCCCATCTTTAAATCTCACTTTTACTTCTCCAAGATCTATGTCCGGGGGAGCCTCAAGAAGGCCCCTCGACATTAGTCTGGTAACGGTAAGAGAGAAAAGCGTACCGTAAATAAAGACAATAATTGCATAGATCCAATGTGATACATCCGATACCGCAATATCCGACACTTCTTTCATCTTTGAATTGTCATCATTTGGAAACGTGTCTGCCTTGTGGACAATCTCATGTCTTCTCCAAATCATTTTAGCAATATCTGGCAGAGAGCTTTCTACTATGCTATGAGGGATATCAAGGATATTCAGTAGATTTATTATGTCCTCAATATTGTTATATGTTGACCTCTGAAAATAATCAAGAACCGATTTCAATAATACTTCATCAATGGATTTTCCTCGAAATTGTACCAATTCTGATAGCGTGAATTTCTCTGCGCGTAACTGTTTTCTCTCAGTTGCTAGAGGAATTTCTTTAAGTTTAGCTTTCACATCTTTTGTTTCGAATATTAAATTTCCTCCCAATCCCCTTAAGAATTCCTCTAATGTTGCATGTGCAAAAACAACAGCTGCACGGCGAATATCTTGCAATGATGGATTGGAAGCATATTCAAGATCATAGCTTAGAACATTAGAGAGAACTACTAGTTCGTATGACCTGGCTAGTGAACCAAAGAAAGTGATAGAGTATTTCGTATGGAGTTCAGCAAATTCATTCCAAAACGAATTAACGTCAGTAATATTATCGACCTTTAAATCTTCGAGTGTAAACATTGATTTCGGGCTTGTCATTTGCCATAATGCAGCTCCGTTTCTTTCAGTGATTCGAGATCACTAGTGCCAATAGCAAACATCGTCACCTCAATCTGACTTCTTTGTCAACTTCATCATCTCAACCGTCTTCTCGGTTGAAACTGCGGCCGCTTTCAAGAACTTCCCCGCCATCCCGCCCAGGGTTGCGCCCAGCGCGATGCACTTGGCGATGTCGAGACCGTCTTTGAGACCGCCACTGGCGAAAACCGTCATCTCGGGCAGTACGCGTTTGACATTCAAAATCGACTCGGCGGTGGGGATGCCCCAGCCAACGAAAGTGGCGGCCAGCTTGCGGGTGAACTCGTCCGGGGCGCGGTGCATCTCGACCTGCGACCAGCTTGTCCCGCCTGCGCCGGCCACGTCGATGGCGGAGACGCCGCACTCGGCCAGCAGTTTGGCGGTCCGCTCGGAGATGCCCCAGCCGACTTCTTTGGCGATGACCGGCACTTCCATTTTTTTGCAAACTTCTTCGATTTTCTTCGCCAATCCTGCGAAATTGGTGTCGCCTGCATCCTGGACGGCCTCTTGCAGGGGGTTGAGATGCAAGATGAGCGCATCGGCCTGGATCATGTCCACAGCACGGCGGCATTCGTCCAGGCCGTAGCCGTAGTTGAGTTGCACCGCGCCCAGGTTGGCAAACAGCAAAATATCTGGCGCGACTTTACGCGTGATAGCGAAGGTTGGGATTTGTTCGGGGTGTTCGAGCGCAGCGCGCTGGCTGCCGACGCCCATGGCCACGCCGACTTCCTGCGCGGCTTCGGCCAGTCGCTGGTTGATCTCGCCGGCTTCCTCCGTCCCGCCGGTCATGGAGCTGATCAGGATGGGAGCGGCCAGTTTTTTACCGAACAGGCTCAGGCTGGGGTCGATGCGTTCCAGGTCCAGTTCGGGGAGCGCCTCGTGGGTGAAGTGATAATGCTCCAGCCCGGTGGTCAACGCGGAACGGACGTCCTGCTCCAAATTGATCTTGATGTGGTCTGCTTTTCTCTTTTCTATTGAAGCATCTTTCGGCGCAACTTTTGTCATGGGGTAGTGTTCCTGTCTGTGAGTCCCGTTTAGGGATGAGTACCTGTATGGAGAGGAGTCCCCGTCAGGGCTGAGGCTGGCTTGACATGCCTGTACTAAGGGTTACAATAGGCCAGCCAAGAAGATGAAATCAATTCAGGAGGATCATATGTCTGATACGTATGCTGATGTGAAGGCAATTATCGTGGATCTGCTCGGTGTGGACGAGAGCAAGGTGACGATGGAAGCCAGTTTCCGCGATGACCTGGAAGCCGATTTGCTCGACCTGGTCGAGTTGATCATGGCCTTCGAGGATAAGTTCGGCGCGGAGATCTCGGACGAAGACGCCCAGTCCATCACGACTGTTGGCGGCGCAGTCAAATACATCGACTCACACAAGTAAGTTATTTTGATTATAACCGCAGAGGCGCCTCGCGAGGTTCGAGGCGCTTTTGTATTGGGAGTTACACAGTTGGAATGACGTGAACTGCGCTGACACTATATTAAATTTATGTTGTACGCGCTGTCACAAGTATTGCCAGGGTGGGGTTGTTGGTTATAATCACTTTCGTGACAAATATTCAAACCATCCTCCAAAACTTTGTCCTTTTCCTGAGAGACGGACCCATGGCGCAATGGGGCTATTGGGATTATGTATTGCTGTCTGTCCTGGTCGCGGTTGAGGGACCGATTGCCACTTTGTTGGGAGCGGTAGCAGCCTCCGCGGGGCTGATGCGCCCGATCCTGGTCTTTTTTTTCGCTGCACTTGGAAACCTAGCCGCTGATTCGCTGTGGTACTTGATAGGCTATGCAGGCAAAATTGAATGGCTGTTTCGTAGTGGACGTCGCCTGGGCGTAAGACGTGAACATCTCGAGCGCTTGGAACGAGGTATGCAAAAGCATACGATTAAAATTCTCTTTTTTGCTAAGTTGTCTGTCAGCTTTGTGATCCCTTCCCTGATTGCGGCTGGCTTGGTCAAGGCGCCCTGGCGGCGCTGGTTCCCGGCGCTCCTGGGTGCGGAAACGCTCTGGACCGGCTCATTGGTGTTGATTGGATACTACACCACCGAAGCGCTCAAGCGTGTGGAGCAGGGCGTAGAATACTTCGTCCTTTTCGGGTCAGCGGTATTCCTGGTTTTTCTGTTCTGGTTGGGGCGGCATGTTCTTAAGGGAGGAGTCGATAATGGGAACAATACCGGCCAACTCTAAGCAACGATCTAAAAAAGGTGATGTCAGATGCGAATTCTTATAGCAGGCGTAACCTATTATCCTGCCCCAAACGGGCAGGCGCGCGCTACGGTGAACTTGGCGGAAGGCCTGGCCCGCTTGGGACACGATGTCATGATGGTGATGCAATCTGACAGGAAATACGCGTATTCAGATCATCGCAACAGCGTGCATATCCGGGGGATACGTTCCATCAATATGAAACTCTGGCATCCCGATGCATACTTTAGTCCCCTTCCTAATAAACCCATTCGAAAGATTTTTGACGAATTCCAGCCGGATATTGCCCATATTCAGGACCATTACCCTCTCACACGTTACGTGGTCCTAACCGCACGCAGGCGAGGTGTAAAAGTGATCGGGACGGATCATTTCATGCCTGGGAACCTGGCTCCTTATCTGCCCGGCTATTCCCGACTCAAACCCCTTTATGATTGGATCCTGTGGCACTGGATGTTGGAAGTTTTCAACCGGTTGGACGCTGTAACGGCTCCATCGAGGACTGCCGCCGATTTGTTGCGTTCCCAAGGTCTGCGTGTGCCAGTTTTTCCTATTTCTGGTGGGATCGACCTAAAGCGCTTCTATCTCGATACAGGTCTGGACCGAAGGAATTGCCGCTTGCGCTACGGGCTCGACCCGGATCGGTCCATTTTTCTCTTTGTTGGTCGAGTCGATGACGAAAAGCGTCTCGACGTGATCCTGCATGCCTTGCATCGTCTTGAACGTGCTGACATTCAGTTTTGTGTTGCCGGTCGTGGTGCCGCGTTGGGGAAGATGAAAAAGATGGCTCAGGAACTGGATCTCGGTCAGAAAGTGCACTTTACCGGTTTTGTCTCTAGCGAGGATTTGCCTTGCCTGATCAATAGCTGCGATGTCTTTGTGATGCCCAGTGAAGCAGAACTGTTAAGCCTCGCCTCCCTGGAAGCAATGGCCTGTGGACGTCCCATGTTGGCCGCGAACGCAGTTGCATTGCCTGAATTGGTTACAGATGGTGTGAATGGTTACCTATTCCAACCGGGTGATGATGCGGATGCGGAGCGTTGTATGGAAAAGCTGGCAGACCAGCCCGAGCTGTGGAGTGCTATGGGTGCAGCCAGCGTGGAAAGAGCTCAGCCACATGGTTTGGAGGCGATCCTGGAGCGCAATGAAGCGCTTTACGAAATGGTTCTATCAGGGAAAGTCTCTACGGAGATGGATTTCTCCAGGCATCGCAAGAAAAAGAATAGTACAAGTCGTGACACTTCTTCCGCGTAAAAGTCCACCTTGCGAGACGTACACGATTGATGAAAGAACACCAATTTATAAAGAGCCATCCATAAAGCGGGTGGCTCTTTATTATTGAAAGAAAACTTACTGTAACAACGTCGGAATTTCTTCCGGGTGCTTGGCCACGCGCACTCCCGCAGCCTCGAGCGCCTTGACCTTGTCTGCAGCTGTGCCCGCGCCGCCTTCGATGATCGCGCCCGCGTGTCCCATGCGTTTTCCGGGAGGTGCGGTCTGCCCGGCAATGAAGCTGGCTACCGGTTTGGTCATCTTGGATGAAATGTATTCCGCAGCCTTTTCCTCATCCGTGCCGCCGATCTCGCCGATCATGATGACTTTCTCGGTCTGCGGATCATGTTCGAACATCTCTAACACGTCGATAAAGTTAGTACCGTTAACCGGATCACCGCCGATGCCCACGCAGGTCGAGGCGCCCATGCCCAGGTTTTTCATTGCGTACAGCACTTCGTAAGTCAGCGTGCCGGAGCGCGAGACCACACCCACGTTACCGGGAATGGCAATATCGCCGGGGATGATACCCACTTTCGACTCGCCGGGGGTCAGCAAACCGGGACAGTTCGGCCCTACCAGGCGGATCTTCTTCTGATCGAGATAATTGCGCACACGCATCATATCCTGGACGGGGACGCCTTCGGTAATGCAGACGATCAGTGGGATGCCCGAATTTGCGGCCTCGAACATGGCATCAGCAGCGAAACGCGCCGGAACGAAAATAACCGAGGTGTTTGCTCCCGTTGCTTCAACAGCAATCTTAACCGAATCGAACACAGGTACCTTGCCGTTCAGGACCCACTCGCCGCCTTTGCCAGGCGTCACGCCCGAAACGACGTTGGTCCCGTATTCGACCATCTGGGTAGTATGAAAGAGCCCTTCGTTGCCTGTGATGCCTTGCACCAGCAGACGGGTTTTTTTATTTATAAGTACACTCATAATTTCATTCCTCTCGCTGCCTGCGCCACCGGCGCAGGCAGGACGGATTTATTCTTTTGCAGCAGCAACGGCTTTTTGGGCGGCGTCGGCCAGCGTATCCGCAGTAATCATTTTGGCATCCGCCAGCAGCGCACGCCCCTCTTCAGCGTTCGTGCCAACCAGGCGGACGACCATCGGCACACGCGGCTTGACTTCTTCCATAGCAGTCAGAATGCCACGCGCAACTTCGTCACAGCGGGTAATACCGCCGAAGATATTGTATAGCACCGCCTTAACGTTCGGATCGGATAGGATGATGCGCATGGCCGCGGCTACCTTGTCCGCGCCCGCGCCACCGCCGATATCGAGGAAGTTGGCTGGTTCACCGCCGAACAGCTTAATCACGTCCATACTGGTCATTGCCAACCCGGCGCCGTTGACCATGCAGCCAATATTGCCATCCAACTTGATAAAGGAGAGTCCATATTTGCGAGCTTCGGTTTCGGAGGGGGCTTCCTCGTCGATGTCGCGCATCTCGGCCAGATCAGGATGACGGAAGAGCGCGTTATCGTCGATCAGCATCTTGCCGTCCAATGCTACCAAACGCCTATCCTTGGTGATGACCAGTGGGTTGATCTCGGCCAGGGTTGCATCGGAGGCTTTGTAAGCCTGCCAGAGACCGTTCGCGATCTTGCCAAATTCACGCCAGTAATCACGCGGCAGGTCGATGAAGGCAGCGATGTCGCGCGATTGATAGTCGCGCAGGCCGAGCAACGGGTCGATGTGCGCCCGGATGATTTTCTCCGGCGTGGTTGCCGCAACTTCTTCGATGTCCACGCCACCTGCCGCAGAAGCCATCATCACCGGCTTTCTGGCCGCGCGGTCGTTGGTGATACCGAGATAAATTTCCTGCTCAATGGCAGCGGCTTCGTCTATAAGAACCTTACGTACGGGTAAACCTTTGATTTCCATCGCCAGGATCTGGGTGGCGAGTTGTTCAGCTTCGGTTGAGCTATTGGCCACCTTGATCCCACCCGCCTTGCCCCGCCCACCGACCAACACTTGCGATTTAACAACAACGCGGCCACCCAACTCATCAGCGATTTGTCTTGCTTCGCTTGCGGTAGCCGCAACGCGTCCCTTTGGAATCGGGACACCGTACTTGGAAAAGATTTGTTTTGATTGATATTCGTGGAGTTTCATGAACTCTCCCTTGGATTTACAGAGGATTGCATAACTATCTAAACCTAACAGTTTATTTAGCAGAGCGATTATACCATTTGCAAAAAACAGCCCGGCAGTTCACCTGTCGGGCTGTTTGCGGCGGAGTCCAATATCTCCCGATATTGGCAATTTCTATTGAATTGGCAGAGTAAAGCGCAAAATGCGATTGTACAAACTGTCCGTCACCCACACATGCCCTTCCGCATCGACAGCGATACCAGATGTCAGACCGAAGGTGGTCGGTGAGTCGCCAGCGTCACCCCAGGTACGTACCACATCGCCTTGGGCGGTAAACTCGATTACACGGTATTGCTCCGGGTCGGTCACAAAAACGTGACCTTCGTCATTGACGGCGATGAAAGGTTTGTTATCGAGCGATTGTCCGTACCAGCCAAATACATCCCACTGACGATCCGGGAAGAAGGCCGTTTTATCTTCAGAGGGTGTAAAAGTCTGTACGCGTTGGTTCCAGGTATCGGTGACGTAAACCGTCCCGTTTTTATCGACGGCGATACCAACCGGTTCATCGAATTGACCCGGATCGAGACCAGCCGAGCCAAACTCGGTCAGATAATTCCCATCCGCATCGAACACGACAATACGTTTGTTCCCGGTATCAGCAACGTAGACGTTCCCGTCAGTATCTACCGCCAATCCGCGCGGACCATAAAAGGTGGTAAGCTGATCTGCACTCCCGTATTGACTCCAGCTCGTGATAAGCTTTCCATCGGGCGTGAATTTCATCACTCGGTAATTCCACGTGTCACTGACATAAACTGAACCGTCCGGGCCGACCGCCACTCCCCAGGGCTCACAGAATGTGTCAAGCGGGGGATTTGCCGGCGGGCTGCTGATGTAAGGACAATCTGGGGATACACTTCCCCAAGTTCCCAGCAGATTTCCGTCGGCGTCCAGATGAACGATACGATGGTTACGGGAGTCAGCCACGTAGAATGTCCCATCTGGTGCGAAGGCCAGTGAGCGCGGCGCATTCAAATTGAGTGCTGAGGATTGTGTATCATCAACAACCAGGTCGGCAGGCAGGGCAATGCTTTTGCCCTCGGTTGGGTCAACGATATCGGCAGTTTGAGCCGGCGCTGCGCCATAATTCCAGATCTGGGCAACGATATCTTTGCGGATGTACAACCGCATTTGGTCTGCGGGCTGCCAGGTGGAGAGCGTCAGGTCGCTATGGCCGGTTGCGGCTGCATACTTGGTGTAATCGCGGTTGAACCAGATATCCCAAATCCCGTCGCGAATTTGTGTGTTGCGGAGGGCTTCGACAATGCGGTCTTTGGTCAAGCCAAAGTAATCCTGGTTGGGCCACCACATGCGGATGTAATCAAAGCGATAGTACCCAGGACCAAGCGCTGGTTCGATCTTATCAAAGTTCTTGGCGTCCACAACAATGAAAACGGAATCCCGGAGACCCTTGGTAGGCTGGTCGAAAGAGCGTTGGTTGGTGTAATCCCGCAGGTACCACACGAACGGCCACGAAACGCCCGTATCAGGGGCGCTGGCGTCGTAAGAGAGTGCCAGCCCCATGCCGCCTGTGGTACGTTCCGAGATTTCTTTTGCCTGCGCCATGACCTGCTTGATACCGGTTGCGCCATGCGCGTACACCATGTACTCCGTGGCGTCGTCGTAATTAATATAGCTGGCACGGAAGGAGGCACGCGCGGTCAGGATGGCCAGGAAGCCAAAAATGGTCAACGTCACCAGGCCGGGGAAGACTCCTCCTGCGCGGTCGCGCAGAAGGAACAGACCTACCAGGCTGGCCATTGTGATGACCAGGACGATGATCAATCTGATAACACTCGCTACGATCTCTGAAGCCTGTGCCTCGATCCCAGACGGTATGCTAATCGCCAGATAGGTTGTCCCTACCAATCCCATGATAAAGAGGAACGTAAGCGCAACTTTTGTCAGGCCTGTGGTTTCATCCTTAAATAGATAGAACAGTCCGGCTGCGCTGGCGAGAGTTAAGATGGCCGGGAACAGGAAAGCCGAAGTAGCCTGTAACTGGGTCAAATCCTTGCCCTGGAATGGGGGAGTAGGCCCGAGCAGAGAAGAAATGCTGTCGAACAAGCCTATCAAGAAGAGGATAGTCGCAATCAACGATAGAGCAGAACGTGTAGGACGTATCCGATCCCAACCGATGTTGTCGATCACCTGGCCAATCCCCCAACCGGTGAACAATATCATCGGCCAGGCCATGTGATAGGTCAGCCAGGGCATACGCTCTCCAGCGTAGCTCAAAGCGATGATGCCCGTTACGATCCACCACAGGAGCAAACCAAAGGTATTTGCAAAGTTGCGCTCGACCGGGTCACTGTCAGAGTCGAGTTCGGTATCCATAACGGGAGCAGGTTCATCGTCTGGACGAGAGGCGAGTTCATCCAGCTCTTCGTCCGCGACTGATTCCTGTTGACCAGAATCGAATTTGGCCCGGGTGTCCGTCATCAATTTTCTGATCCCGAGATATGCGGCCAGCAATGTTCCAAGAGCAGGCAGGAATTCGTAGACCGGGATTTGTATCAGGATGTAGTAATACCAGGGCTGGCTGCCGCGTTGCACGCCTTGCTGCACCAACCAGTAACCCAGGGAGCCAATCAGTCCGGTGAAAAAACCGTCGCTATTGGTGAAGATAGATGTATATAGAACTGTGAAGATACCCCAAAAGAGCAGGGCGTATTTCCACCAATCGCGGCTCCAGAGCATGCCGATAGCGATGGACAGCGCAAACATGATGACGATGAAGATGCCCATGATCGCGAATTCGCGCGGCAAGCCCAGAAACAGGCTCTGACTGGACAGCAAGGCATCGATCTCGGGGGCAGTGGTGGGGATGGTGACATGCAGCCAGCCCTCCAGGAATTTTAGTAGGAAGGGCGTCAGCATAGGCAGCACCAGGGTGCTGATCAGGATGACCAAGCTAAAGGAGCGTTCATTCTTGAGCCTGTTCCAGCCATATCCGCGAATCAGGGATACCAGCGCGCCAAGCAGCAAAACCGCTCCGATGATGATGAGAATATTTGTTACTGGAATACCGCTTTCCGCCATTGCCAGCGGTGATTGTTGCATGGTTGGATCGGCCGGCATGGCGGTTTCGGTGCTGGTCAATGTGCCGCCAGAACGCGCGTAGAGACCATAACCCAGTGCGCCACCAACCAGCAAAATGCTGACCGCTAACAAAATGATAAAGGTGCGGAATTGTCTTTCATTCCCGTACCAGGGATTTCTTGTAACCTGGGCGATAAAATAAATGGTCAGGAAGAACAGCGCCTGGGCCGCGTAAATAAAGGCGGTTTCCTTAGCCGTGAAATGGATGACCAGCGCGAGAGCCACCAGGTATAAATAGCGTTTGTTCCCGTTCTCCAGATAGCGCAAGATAGCGTACAGCATCAGGATGCCGGAAAAACCCGCATAAGCCTCGTTGCGGACATAACGCCCGTAGAACAACATATAAGGCGAAATGACCATCAGGAGCCCAGCGATGATCGCGCCAGTTTTGCCAAGGTAACGCCGCCAGTACCAAACCATCCACACCGTAGCAATGCTGAACAATGCGGCTGGGATGCGGGCTGTAAAATCGCTCACACCGAACAGGAAATACGTGAGCGCCAGCAAATGGAATTGCAGCGGCCCGTGCATCATCGGGCTGTGTTGGTATCCCTGTCCGCGGTAGAAAAGCCAGGAGAAGTAGGTGTGCAGGCTCTCATCGTGGCTCATGACGCGTATTCCCAGGTCGTAGAAACGCGTAACGATGGCCATCAGGATGATGACTGCAAAGATAAGGACCTCGTTTGTGATGCCCGGCAGGGCAGGGAGGATAGGACGTTCAAGCCATTTCTGTTTTTCGGTGCTCATAAATCTCTCTTTATTCGGAATGTGTGACTTATACTGTATTGTCACATTTCTGACAAGCTGGGTTGTAAGACTTTGTTAATATTGCTATTCAGGATTGTCGGGCAATATTGTTCCTTTTATTGGCGTGTTACCCCCGGAAAACCTTCATTTTTCGAAGAATAATACAAACTTCGCATAACCACTAAATACAACAAAAACACTCACATAAATCAACCTAAGCCGTAAAAGAACCCGCCAACTGACCACAACCCGCCTGGATATCAATTCCCCGGCGCATGCGGATCGTACACGGAATTCCGGCCTGCTCCAGCGTTTCTTTGAACCTGGCAGCACTCTGACGGGTGGTGGCCCGGCCCTGGTAGCCGGTCGTCGGGTTGAGGGGGATAGCATTGACGTGACACATCAGTCCCTTGAGCCGCGCTGCCAGTTTGCGCGCTACTTCTTCGGTATCATTCACGCCGCTGATGAGCGCCCATTCGAAGGTGATGCGTCGTCCGGTTTGGTCGACATAGTAGCGGCAGGCTTCCAGCAACTTGCCGATGTTGTACTTCTTGTTGACCGGCATGATGTTGCTGCGCTCGTCGTCATCGGCGGCATGCAGGGAGATGGCCAGGTTGACCTGTCGCTTTTCATCGGCGAAACGCCGGATCATCGGAACCAGACCCACGGTCGAGATGGTGAAGCGCCGCGCGCCGAAGTTGTAACCATTGGGGTCGTTGAGACGGTCGATGGCGGCCATGGTATTTTCATAATTATGGAAAGGCTCGCCCATGCCCATCAGGACGATGTTGGTGACGTTTTCGCCCTGTTCGTGCAACATGCGCGCATAATACATCACCTGCGCGACGATCTCGCCGCTGGTCAGGTTGCGTTTGAAGCCCATTTGACCGGTGGCGCAAAAGACGCAGCCCATCGCGCAGCCCGCCTGAGAAGAAATACAGAGCGTACGGCGGCCCCGTCCTTTATGCGTGGACGGATCGTACTTCATCAAAACAGCTTCTATGACGCGTTTGTCATACAGTTGAAAAAGGGTCTTGCGCGTTTGTCCATCTGATGAATCAAGATAGCGGATGGGTTTCAAATCTTCAAATCGTAATATCTGGCTCAACTGCTCGCGCAATGTTTTTGGAAGGTTGGTAAATTCGTCTGGCGTTTTCCAGTAGTGCTTGTAGAGACCTTGCCAGATCTGATCGGCGCGGTAGGATGGCTCGCCGAGTTCAGCCAGCAAGTTTTTTAGATCGGAATATTCCAGATCGTAAATAAATGGTAGGGTTTCCATCATTATTCAACTAAGTTACACAAATCATCAACGATAAGGTCGAGAACGGGTTGCCAGGCTTCTGCTTGTTGCCTAGTCGATACGCCACTCAAGACCAGCGCCGTCTTGCAACCGGCCGCCTGCCCGGCCGCGATGTCGGTTTCCAGGCGATCGCCGACCACCAGCGTCTCTTCGGGCTGCGTGCCAAGTCGTTCCAAGGCCATGTGCATCATGGCGGGTTGAGGCTTGCCGATGATGATGGGCTCGACGCTGGTGGCAGCTTCGATGGAAGCCAGGATCGCGCCCGCGCCAGGGACCAGCCCCTCGGGGGTGGGGAAGGTTTTATCCGGGTTGGTGCCATAAAACGGGGCTCCCGCGCGGATGTGCAGCGTGGCGCGGCTTAGTTTCTGGTAGGTTACACTGCGGTCGAAGCTGCTGACGACCGCCACGGGAACGGTCTTGTCCCTAGGGTCGGCAATAACCTCTAAACCCGCGTTCTTCCAACGCGCGCTGGATGCCGTTCTCGCCGACGATGAATACCGCTCCGCCATCCGGAAAACGTTTGCTCAGCATATCTGCTGCCGCCACTGCGGAAGAGATAATCTGCCACGGTTCCACGATTACGTTAAACCCCGCCAGTTTTTCCAGATATTCGTCGATTGTCCTGGTGGCATTGTTGGTTGCCAACGCGACTTTCAGTCCACGTTCACGGATGCGGGCAAAGATGGCAGGCAAGTCACCGATGGGCGTGCTGTCGCGCCACAGTACGCCGTCCATGTCAAGGATGAGGGCTTTGATGTTTTCAAACATTCATTTATACCCTCATCGAGCGGAGGGGCGTAGCCCCGTAGTCGAGATGCCCATCTTTCCGATCAATTCTACCCTTTCTTCTTCTTTTCTCTACGTTTTCGTTCCTCGGCGACGATCTGGTGAATGGTGTCAAAATCACCACGGATGAGTGCTTCCTTTTTTGCCTGACTCCATTTCTTGATCTGTCGTTCATGACTTAATGCATCGCCATAAGTATTAACTTCTTCTCCCCAGACTAACTTTACTGGACGCCTGGGGAAAGTGTAGGCATTGGGGTTAGCGCCGCTTTGATGTTCGCTCAGCCGTCTTGCGATATCATTTGTGATCCCTGTGTAATAAGTGTTATCAGCGCATTTCAGGATATAGACAAAGTAGCTCATGAGAAAACATCTCGACTGCGTTCTTCGCTATCGCTTCGAACTCCGCTCGATGAGGAGATTAGTTGAAAAATTTCTTCAACAAATATTCCAGCACAGGCCCATCGATCCAGCCTGCCTCCAGGTCACAGCGCTCTTCGAAATTCTCGTTGCCGGTGAAGGCGCGCAAGGCGGTCTTGGTCAGCTCGTCATAGGTGCCATCCGCCTTGCCTTCCATATAGTCCAGCCGAATGAGAATCTCCTGTAATTGCCGCAAAGGTTCACCTTTCAAAGGTATACGATCTTTTTTCTGGCTTTCGCCAAAATACAATTCGTGAAGCTCGAGTAATTCGCCCAGGCGTGGGACCGGGTCTTCGTGATCGTCTACGCGGTAGTCTATCCAGCGATCGGTGTAACCGCCGTAGCCGCCTTTGGGCTTGACCACGTAAATCGCAGCCGATTGCCGACCGCGCCGGTCGCCGCCTGCACGGTCGCCAGCCAACAGGGCAGCGTGCAGGCGAGCGGGGAGCAAGCCTTTCGTTTCCACAAAAGCCTTTTGCATCGCAACGATCACCAGTTCACCCGCCAGAATGTTACCCTGAATGGCATACCCGGGACCTGTCAGCCCGCCAGCCCAATCAAAGCACTCCGAGCCGGTAAACGTCGCGGCCTGACCCTGCGCGTCCACCAGCCCGACCTGGCGCTGTTCGCGATCTTCATCATCTTCTAAAAGTTTAGCTAGCACCTCTTCAGCGGACAGACCGGAGGCCATCAGATCCAGTCCACGCGGGCCGAAGGATGTGTTGGCAAACGACTGCGTGGCAACCGCGCCCGCGCCGGCTCGGGCCCAGGGCACTACCGCGCCCACAGCCGGGAACTTGGATGCGACTGCTACGCCCCAGGCGTGTTCATCTGGGTCACAGGCAACGATCGAAAAAGTGGATGGTTTTGGCATAGGATTCCTGCGCGTGATTATACCTTGCGAAATGGGTTACAAATTACCCACAATCGACCCTACTTCCGAGGACGAAAAAAGATATAATCTTTAGAGCAGAAATCGAGGTAACCATGCCGGACTCGCCCGAAGACAAAAGACCTTTTGTGATCGCAGTTGCCAACGAAAAGGGTGGCGTAGGGAAGACCACCACCACCCTGGCCATTGGCACGATTCTGGCGCAGAAGGGCTACAAGGTCCTCTTCATCGACCTCGATCCTCAGGGCAATTTAACGCTTTCGTTGGGGTATAAGCCGCATGATTTGCCTACTCCCAATTTCGGTCTGGCCACGAGTGGGACACTATTTGCCAAAGATTCCTATCGAACCGATGACGTAAACCTTGATCTTGTTTTTGCGCGCTCTTTGATCATCAACGACGAGTATCAGGTACAAGTCAATACCGGCGATGATACCTATTATCTGAGCGAAGATTTGCGCGTTGTCAGGGAACTGGCATACGATTATGTGTTTATCGATTGCCCGCCATCCATTGGAAAGATCATGGTCAGTACCTTGCTGGTTTCGGATTTTTTGATCATCCCTTCCCAGGTGGAATTCTTCTCCGCTTTTGCGCTCAAAAACATGATGGAATTGATCGGAGTGGTGCGTCGGGAAGGCAATCCTGGGTTACCCTACCGCATCCTGGTTACCCTCTTTGACAAAAGAAACCGCGTCCATCACAGCATCAAGAACCAATTAGTTCACACCTTTGGCTCTGGGATATTTGACACGATCATCGAAATCGACACCAAGCTGCGTACGGCCGCCATCCTGGGCTTTCCAACTGAAAAAAGTCGTGGGGTAAAGCAATACCGTGCATTGGTGGACGAGCTTCTGGATTACATACAAAATCTCCAGGTAGCATAAGCGCTCATGGATCGGGATACAGTTTTGGGCTTATTGCAGCCTGCCTTGGATGCGCGTGCGGATCTGCTCGACGAGCGACACAAGTCTGCCTTTCGGTTGTTCAACGGGTTTTACGAAGGGTATCCCGACCTGGTGCTGGACCTCTATGCGCGGACGCTTGTGATCCATAACTACGCTGACCCGCCCGAAGACGGTCTTCAAGCTGTGGAGGCGGCCCGCATCTTTCTACGCTCGAGCCTGCCCTGGCTGCGGACGGTGATTCTCAAAACCCGGAATTCCCCACATCCTGACCAACGGCGTGGACAGGTAATCGACGGCGATACTCCCGACCGCAAAGTCCGCGAGCATGGAGTGTGGTACGCCATAGACCTGACCATGCACCGCGATGCCAGCCTTTATCTCGACACGTGCAATTTGCGGAAATGGGCAATAGATCATTTGGCAGGGGCGACGGTACTGAACACCTTCGCGTATACCGGCAGTTTAGGGGTGGCAGCTTTGGGGGGCGGTGCGAAGCGGGTCGTCCATCTCGATTTAAAGCGCACCTTCCTGAACGTCGCCAAGGCCTCTTACGCGCTGAACGGATTTCCAATCGACAAAAAGGATTTCATCAACAGCGATTTCTTCCCGGGCATAGCCCGCCTGAAGCGGAGCGGTGTGCTTTTCGATTGTGTCTTCCTCGATCCGCCTTTCTTCTCCAGTACCGGCAAAGGCACCGTGGACCTGGTCACAGAGGGCAAGCGCCTGATCAACAAAGTGCGCCCGTTGGTGGCGGACGGCGGTTGGTTGGTGGCAGTCAACAATGCGTTGTTCCTGAGCGGGCGAGATTATATGAACATGCTTGAAGAACTGTGCGCCGATGGTTATCTGCGCGTGGAAAGCCTGATCCCCGTCCCAGACGATTTCACTGGCTACCCGGAAACGCGCCTGGGCGAATTTGTAAGCGATCCCACGCCATTCAACCATCCGACCAAGATCGCGGTATTGAGGGTGAAACGGAAGAGTGGGTAATCAGTTAAGATTATAGCAAAATCACAAGTATGTTGAAGACAGGTGGTTAAGATGGCAGATGAGAAATATGTAAAAATCTTGA
Organism: uncultured Chloroflexia bacterium; assembly: GCA_963785535.1. GTDB lineage: Bacteria > Chloroflexota > Anaerolineae > Anaerolineales > Villigracilaceae > JAABUE01. The sequence goes on from CAWAVQ010000027.1 coordinate 15,741, forward strand.
GACAAGGCGTGGAGGCCTGGAATACCTGGCGAGGGCAGAACCCTGAAGTCGCACCCGATCTAAGTGGGATAAACCTGCGCGAAAAAAATCTGGCAGGAATTGATTTTCGGGGAACTGATCTCAGCAATGCCAATTTGCACCAAACGAACCTGTCGAAAGCCAATTTGCGCAAGGCGATTCTGCGTGACGCCAATCTTTATGAAACCAACTTGCAAGAAGCTGACATCAAAAGAGCCGATTTCAGGCGCGCCAACATGCGGGGCGTGAACGCGCAGAATGCCACCGCCAGTGGCGCAAACATGAGACGGGCCAATCTGAGTAAAACCGATTTCACCGGCGCTAACCTGACCAATGCACTGTTGGAACATGCAGAGCTAAGCGGAGGCGCGAGTTTTCACAAGGCGAATTTGAATTATGCTCTACTTGCCAAAACGGATTTAATTGCGGCCAATCTCAACGAAGCGACTCTGGTGCATGCAAATTTGCACGAGGCGGACCTGACCGGCGCCCGCTTCCAGAAGGCAGACCTGCGTTTTGCGAACCTGAGTGAAGCGGATTTGCAGGGCGCCGATTTTACGCAGGCAAATCTGCGCGAGGCGAATTTAAGTCAGGCTTCGATTGTCAAGACAATTCTTGAAGGGTCGGACCTGGTCGGTTGCCGGGTATATGGCTGTTCGGTTTGGGATATCCGCGGAGAACCCGCCTCGCAAAAGGACCTGCTGATTTCCCACAAAGAGGATGGCGACATCACTACAGATGACATCGAAGTGGCCCAGTTCATTTACCTGATGTATGACAATAAAAAGATTCGTACTGTGATCAATTCGATCACATCCAAAGGGGTACTCATCCTGGGGCGCTTCTCCCCGCCGGAACGGAAAGCCGTGCTGGACGGGCTGCGCGACAAACTGCGCGAATTCAACTTGTTGCCGATTGTTTTCGACTTTGATCGTCCCACTGACAAGGACTATACGGAAACCGTGCAAACCTTGGCTGGGATGAGCCTGTTCGTCATCGCCGACGTGACTAGCCCGAAGTCCACGCCTTTAGAATTGGAAGCCACTGTAAAACAGTTCAAAATCCCATTTTTGCCGATCATTGATACCAGCGTGGATTCACATCCTTTTTCTATGTTGGACGATCTGCAAAAGAATTACCATTGGGTCCTGCCAACGCTGGAATATGATTCAAAGGAGAAGCTTTTGGACAATATCAAGGTGACGATCATCGACCGCGCCTTGAAAAAGCATAATGAGTTGCGAGCCCAGAAAGCCAAAGAGCCCAAAACGCTGACCGTTGACGACCTGTTGGCTGGGAATTTGAGTTGAGCCGGATGCGGGAAAGACCCCACGCCATCCAATCATCTGACCGAAATTGCTTTATTGAAAGTTCGACACAAGTCGTATCTTGCTATAATTGCTCTATGAGAAGTATAGAAAATGCTATAAAAATTGACGAGGTTGATCGATGAAGTGGATGAAGGGCTTGAAGCGATTTGGGGTGGCAGGCGGGGCAATCATTTTATCGGTAGCCTCCATGTTCTTGGCGGTCTTGGTTGCAGGGGGCATCCAGGTATTGATCGGAACTGGCTTTCGTCCGGAAATGTTCCTGGCAGCCATCTTGACCGCGCTGTTGTTGGTCGGGCCTTTATCCTATGTGGTCATGGTCTCGTTATTCGAATTGGATGACGCTGTTTATGACCTGAACAGGAAGGAAGCCCAGGTCGATTACCTGGTCAAGACCGTCCTGGAAAAGGATGAAACGGAAAAAGATCAACTGCTCGAAGATTCAAAGTCGTTCGCCCAAAATGTGGCGCATGACTTGAAAACACCCCTGACGGCTATTTTGGGGTTTGCCTCCATGCTATCCAACTCCCAGGCGCGCATCCCGCCTGAGCAACAGAAAGCCGCTTTGCAGGCCATCGTGCGCACCAGCCTGAAGATGAACAATATCATCCAGGAATTGATGCTGTTGGCGGCTGTGCGCCAGGCGAATGTGAAAACCGGGCCGATCCAGATGGCGGGCGTGGTCAGCGCGGCCAAGCAGCGCCTGTGGAGTGTTATCACAGATACCAATGCGGAACTGGTCATACCGGAGGCTTCGTCCTGGCCAGTGGTGGTGGGATATGCACCCTGGATCGAGGAAGTGTGGATCAACTACATCAGCAATGCTATCAAATACGGAGGTAAGCCTGCCCGCGTCGAACTGGGCGCAGAGGCGGCTTACAAGACTTTCCCGGACGGACATAAAATGGCACGCTTCTGGGTCAGGGACAATGGCAACGGCATCTCTTCCGAAGAACAATCGCAATTGTTCAACCAGTTTACACGCCTGGACCAGGTGCGCGCCGAAGGCCACGGCCTGGGTCTCTCGATCGTGGCGCAAGTGGTCGAAAGGTTAGGCGGCGAAGTTGGCCTGGAAAGCTACCCGGGAAAAGGCAGTACCTTTTTCTTCCTGCTGCCCATGATGTATACCGAACCGGTCACGCGCGCACGACAACAGACCAACTGGTTCAGAGAATAACGCCAGTCACTGAATTTGACAGTAAACAAAAAGCAAGACACGCCCAATATACGTTGGGCGTGTCTTGCTTTTTATCACCTTTTTGTAATGTTGAAACCGGAACGGGTGTCACTATAATTTAATTACATTTTCTTTGACACGTTTGCGGTTCCCAATCAAGGAGGCGAACATGATAACGCACAACTCATTTCGGAGAACCATTTTTCTGATTGTCGTTTCTTCCTTTTTGCTGGTTGCGTGCACAAACGAACCTGTGGTTTCACCCGCGCCGCAACCTACGCGGGATCCAAACCTTGAGCAATCCATCGAGGAACAATTGGGAGGCATAAATCCTGAAGCGGTTCCGGTCTACCGGGAAGCTACCACTGCCTTGGATTCCGGCGAACTGCAAAAATCAAAGAACTTATATGAACAGTTGATCGTTATGGCTCCGGAGTTTGCTACCGCTTATCGACGGCTTAGCTACGTCGAGTCGTATCTGGAAAACTCAGAGCGTGCAGAGGAAATGGCCAGCAAGGCGCTGGAATTGGAACCCAATGCATTCAATAAAACTGCCATGGCGAGGGTACTCCTCCAGAAAGACACGCCCAAAGATTCACAGGATGCATTTAGCTTGGCTTCGTCTGCTGCGGATGCGCTTCCTGACGATGAAGAAACCGTCATGGTTTTAATGATGACGGCTGGGGCAATCCAGAATTTCGAAATCCTGCGCCAGACAGATGAACACTTGCTTCAACTTGCCCCAAGCAATCCGCTGGCGCATTACTACGCAGGGTTGCTGGCGGCCACCGACGGAAAGTGGGAAAAAGCGGAGAAAGAGTTATTGGTATCAGGGCAATTGGGCATGCCACAAGAGAGTGTGCAAGGTGTTCTAAACAGCGGGATTGCGCGGAACGCCTTATTTTTCAGACTGTTTCGCTGGTCCGGGATTGGCATGGGAATCTGGCTTCTGGGGTTGGGATTGCTTTATTCGGGTGGAACCGTTTTGAGCCGCGCTACGATGCGCGCCTTGAACAAGGCAGAACCGTCGGTAGATACCCAAGTCCTGCCGGAGGAACACAGGCTGCGCTCCATCTACAGGACGGTCATCAATGTGCTCTCGCTCTATTTTTATGTCTCGATCCCGTTTATGATCCTGGCGCTCCTGCTAGTCGTGGGTGGCGCATTCTATATCTTTTTCATGATCGGTACTATCCCAATCCAGTTGGCGATTCTGTTGGTGATCATGCTGTTTGTGTCCCTGTTTGCGATTGCAAAATCGCTCTTCACGCGCATCAAAGATATTCCACCAGGACAGGAATTAGCCCGGAAAGATGCGCCCGAGCTTTGGGCCTTGGTGGAAGATGTAGCCCGTAAGCTCAGGATCCGGCCGGTAGACAAAATCTATCTCACGCCCTTCACCGGGATCGCCGTTTACGAAAACGGGAGCATCCTGACTAAGATGCGAGGCGCCGGGCGGCGGAACTTGATCCTCGGCATGGGAGCGCTGACAGGCATGAGTCAGGGACAACTGGCCGCCATCCTGGCGCATGAATACGGTCACTTTTCCAACCAGGACACGGCCGGCGGCGACCTGGCGCATCTGGTATATGCGTCCCTCAATCAGATCGCGAAACAATTGGTCCTAAGCGGCGCAGCACGGATTTACAACCCGGTCTGGTTGTTCTTGATGGGCTACCAGCGTATTTACCTGCGCGTCACGCTGGGTGCTTCCCGCTTACAAGAAGTGCTGGCCGACCGCTACGCTGCCATGGCCTACGGCAGTCAGAATTTTATCGAGGGCTTGAAGAGCGTCATCCGGCAAACCATCGCTTTTCCCCTGCAAGCGGATAACGAGATTCGCAAATCGATTGAATTGAAGCAGCCGATTTCCAACCTGTACGATCTGCCCTGGAAGGACGAGTTGCGAGGCAAACTGGAGCAGCAGTTCGATGAGGCTATGGGACGGACCACCTCTGACTACGATTCTCATCCTGCTCCGCAAGAACGCATCGCCTGGGTCGAACGCCTGCACGTGCCCTATTCGCCCATGCAGGATAATCCTCAACCAGCCTTGCATCTGTTCCCCAACCAGATAGTATTACAGCAAGAAATGACGGCAGAACTGATGAAACATGTCCGGGTGGAACAAAGACCTGTGCAGTAGGGAAGATTGGTAAAATAGGCCCCTAAAACTTTGAGAGGTACGTCATGTCCGTCAAATACATTATCGTTCCGCATAAAATCCCATCCAAACCGGACCAACCGGTGACTTACTACCCGCGCCTGAAATCGATCGGGGAAATCAGCCTGCGCGAGATTGCAAAAGACATTGCGTATGAGTCAACTGTCAGCCCGGGTGACACGATGGCAGTAATCGAAAGTCTGCTGCAAAACGTCCCGCGCTACCTGGCTCAGGGGTATATTGTGCGGCTGGGGGAGCTGGGTAGTTTCTACTTGAGCATCCAGGCCGAAGGCTCAGATAGCCCGGAGAAGGTAAACGCTTCGAAGATCAAGCGCAACAAGCTGCACTTCCGTGCGGGAAAGATCGTGAAGCAAATGCTCAAACATCTAGACTATCGCAAGGCTTGATCAGTATCTTTCTGCGAAGACATACTTACCAGATGGATAAATCACCATGGTGATTCAAACAAGTCACCATGGTGATTTAGATTAATGACCATGGTGTTTTTGGTAAATCAGCATGGTGAATCGCTCAAGCGATGCTTATCTGTTGGGCAAGATATCAAGAAGGAATCGTCAAGAGATAAGGAAGAATTTGCTGGAAAGAGATGAGAGGTGTTGTGCCTGCATCTGTAATTCTAGCTATACATTGATCGAAGGCCTCCAAAATCATGGATAATCCAATGATAATTACAACGATGAGGGATATATCGTTTGAGTGACTTGCTCAGGCTCTTTGCGGATAACCTGCTGCCGATTTTGCTGGTGGCAGGGGCCGGATATCTGGCCGGGAAATGGCTCAACGTAGAAGCCCGCTCGCTTTCCCGCGTGGTTTTCTATCTGTTCAGCCCTTGCCTGCTGTTCGAATTGCTGGTAACGAGCCAGATCAACTACAGCGATATGCTGCGTATGGTCGGCTTTGCAGCTGGCCTCTATCCTGACGGTGGGTGCTATCACCTGGCTGCTGGGCCGCCTGATCAGGCTGGAGCGCAAAATGCTGGCTGCGGTACTGCTCTGCACGCTGACCATCAACGCCGGGAACTATGGCCTGTCGCTCAACTTGTTCGCCTTCGGCCAAGAAGGCCTGGCCTATGCCAGTTTGTTTTTTGTGGTATCGGCGATCATCACCTATACCCTGGGCGTGACGGTGGCCTCACTGGGAAAAGCCAGCCTGGCCGATTCGCTCAAAGGACTGCTAAAAATCCCGGTAACATACGTGGTTCCCCTGGCGCTGATTTTCATCTACTATGGACTGGAAACTGCCACTGCCGCTGGATCGCGCCGTGTCGCTGTTAAGCGATGCCTCCATCCCTGCCATGCTGGTCGTGCTGGGACTGCAATTGCAGAACAATCAACGGTCATACAATCTACGCGCGCTGTTCCTGGCCGGCGGGATGCGCCTGCTGGGCGGCCTGGGAGTTGGTCTCGTTTTGGCGTCCGTCTTCGGATTGGGTGGCGTGGCTTACAATGCCGGGGTACTGGAAGCGTCCATGCCCACGGCGGTCATGTCAACCATCCTGGCCACCGAGTACGATGCCGAACCCGCTTTTGTGACCACGGCCGTGTTTGTCTCCACGCTCTTGAGCCCGCTGACGCTGACGCCGCTTTTATTGATTTTAGGGGCCTGATTGGTATATCTTTGTTCTGCTGCTTTATCCTACCAAATCATTCCACTACTTTTTTCGTTTCAGGGATTTCAGTCTCAATAGAAACCTCGACCTCATCTCCTACTACTACTGGAGATTCGGTTGTTGCTTTCCAAGGTTGAATTTCTTCCTCATTTACTAGAAGTTCACCTTCGTCAACTTTTTCAACTTTACCAAATCCAAGTATCCCCTCAAATAAATTTGGCGTTTCATACCATGATGTGGTTGCAATAGTAAACTTCTCAAATACTTGAGAAGCTCGCACTCGCAGACTTGGATACATTTACAATCCCAAGTTCAATCTCGGTAAATGGATCGATAACGGGTTCAGGTTTACCAAGGATATGAAAAATGCTTGTATTTTTTATACCATCTTGAATACCCAAATTAATCATTACAGTTCTTTTATCCAGAATGCGAATAATTTTCCCTTTAATTTTCTTTGATGGCATTTTTACTATCCTTTCTAAATAATCCACTTAGTGCGTCAAGGCGCAATATAAACAATATAAATAAACTAACAACCAATAGAAACCACCCAGTTCGCTACTGAAATTATCTGTCAAAATATTAATTGAAAAACCGGTTAAAATACTGACTGGAATTTCAATCCAAGTGGAATCCTTCGCGTTGTTGTGATTTTGCTAATTCTATTCGCAGTTCCTCCTTTTCCTCCCTTAAAGCATTATTTTCTTCTATCAATTTGGTTTTCATATTGCTTTTTATAGTTTTTAGTTTAGCTAATGTTATAAATTCTCGCTGTAATATCATTTGAACCATTTCAGGAGTTGCCAATTCTTTTATGTTTAAATTCTCTTGATACTCGAGAAGATTTTTTATCTGTATATCTGTAGGGTCGTATACTGTTTCTGGTTCACCCATGATTTCTCCAATAATTTTTTGAGAAAACCGACTGCTTTAATTATAACTCTGTTCAAACCCTCCAATGAAACCTCGCTCATCCCAATAACAGACCGAGCAGGCAAACCAATCCCCGAATTAGGGAGCTCTGATACAAAGTTCTACTCTGCCAACGATAAACTTTTGGCAATGGGCTACATACGCATCGTGGTAGGGAGAGCGTGGAGCGTACATCGAGCTTGCGCCGGAAAACATGCGCATGGAAAACCTGCACATTCCGCCCGATCAGATATGGCGTTTACAAAGCGATGTGGCCTACTATATCGAACATCGCTCACGGGATGCAGCCAATGTCAAGGTCTACGAGCAGAGGCGCACAGTTGGCTACGCAGATTATAGAATTGGCATGTTCTACATCGCGCCGGGGGATGTGGTGGTCGAGTAAAAACGGGGTGATAATAACAAAGCTTTCGGCGTTATGACACTTCGGAAGCTTTGTTTCAAGCCTTTGGACCCATGAAATTATTGTACTTTGCCTTTTTTCTGCGACCTGCCCCGGGACGGACGTTGCCTGCTATGGTTTGGCGTAGAAATTTTCTTCATTTTTTCTTGGCGCTGTACTCGCCTTTTCCCTCTGCAACAGTTGTTTCGGCACGCTGGCGCATTGGGACAACAACCGGTTTCCGCGGCGGAAACGAAACCAATTTTCTGCCGCTGGCTTCCTGTTGTTTGATCAAATCAGCAACGATAGCTTCCAAATCATACTTAAATTTTTTGGCATAGGCATCGCGTATTTTACGAACTTCTTCAACAATCGGATCATCAAACATTTCAGATCTCCATCAACTCCACTGGAGTACAAATCACAGGCGGCTCATACCCGTTCATTCGACAAATTGATTCTACGTTGGCGCGTATCACTGCATTGGCAATATGTTTCAAGTTCCAGGTCAATAAATAATTCATGCCACTGACCGCAGCCACTGCAATATGCAGCGCATCTTCCGCAGCCTGCCTGGGAATCGCTTTTTCGGCAATCAGGCTTTTGGCGAGTTGGGCAGCCTCAGGTGTAATCTCGAGCAATGGAAAGCCAGCGATTGCTTCAAGTCGCTTTGCCACTGCACCGGCGTCGCCAGAACCGGCTTCCTGTAGCACCAATTGGGAAATAAACACATCGACCTTCTCAAGCCGGTTTTCCCACCAATCTTGCGTGGATTGCTGGTTGGCGGCAACAATCAAATCGCGGCTAGGACGCGATGCCAGGTAACTGATTACGCTGGTCTCGAGATAGACTTTCGGCTTCATAAAATCATTATACAACGCTTCTAAAAATTCATGACCTCCATCACTACCCCTTCCGGCTCATATCCTCTACACTATAGGGTATGAGGCGTTTACTTCGTAAACAGACCGTAGACGATGGACCGAAGACCGTAAAACACGACCCCGTCCACGGTCAACCGTCTACGGTCCAAAAAATCCGCGTAGGCTGCCCCGCCCACAACTGCGGCGGACGCTGTCTGCTGATTGCGCACGTCGAAAACGGACGCATCACCCGCCTGGATACCGACGACCGCCCAGATTCAGCCTCGGCTCGCACCCGCAACTGCGCGCCTGCCCGCGCGGACGGGCCTACCTGCGCCGCCAGTATCATCCCGACCGACTCCTCTATCCGCTCAAACGCACCGGCGCACGTGGCACGTCGCACTTCGCACGTATTTCCTGGGATGAAGCCCTGGATACCGTCGCTGCCCAATTCGAGCGCGTCAAAGCTAAATACGGCAACCAGGCCCTGTTTGTCCCCTACGGCACCGGCTCCTACAACCAACTCAACGGCTCGCACACTGCCCGCCGCCTGATGAACCTGTACGGCGGCTGTCTCGGCATCTACAACTCCTACTCGTGGGCCGCCATCAATGCGGCCACGCCCACCGTCTGGGGCACGCTGGTCACCGGCAACCAGCGCCAGGACTGGCTCAACAGCCGCTACATCCTGATGTGGGGCTGGAACCCGGCCGAAATGCGCGACGGCACCAACTCCGACTACTTCATCAAACTCGCTCGCCAGAACGGCGCCCGCGTGGTCTGCATCGACCCGCGCCACTCGCTCTCCGCCGCCTCCCTGGCCGACGAGTGGATCCCCATCCGCCCCGGTACCGACGCCGCCATGATGAGCGCTATGGCCTACGTCATGCTGACCGAAGGCCTGCTCGACATCCCCTTCATCCGTAAATACTGCCTGGGCTGGGATGCCACCAGCATGCCCCCCGGCTACGAAAGCGACGAAAGTTACACTGACTACCTGCTCGGCCTCCGCGACGGCACACCCAAAACTCCCGAGTGGGCCGAAGCCATCACGGCAGTTCCCGCAGAAACCATCACCCGCATCGCCCGCGAATACGCCACGCTCACTCCCGCCGTGCTCTACCAGGGCTACGGCATGCAGCGCCGCGCCTATGGCGAACAGGTGGTCCGTGCTGGCTGTACGCTGGCCGCCATCACCGGCAATTTCGGGATTTCCGGCGGCTGGGCCAGTGGACTGGGATTACAAGCCCCGGATGGCGGCGGATTGTGGACCGTTTTCCCCACCGGAGAGAATCCCGTCAAAGCGGCCATCCCGGTCTTCCTGTGGACCGAAGCTGTACTCCGTGGAAAGGATATGACCCAGGCTGACGGCGTCATCGGCGCCCCCCGCCTCGAGAACGACATCAAACTCATTTATGCGGTCGCTACCAACTGCCTGATCAACCAGCACGCCAACGTCAACCGCTCCGCCGAAATCCTGCGCGACGAATCCAAAGTGGAGTTCCTCGTCGTCCAGGACAACTTCCTGACTCCCACCGCGCGCTTCGCCGACATCATCCTGCCCGCCTGCACCCAGTTCGAGACCTGGGGCGTGGAAGACGGCTGGAAATACTCCGACGAAGTCATCCTGCAGCCCAAACTGGTCGACCCGCCCGGCGAATGCAAATCCGACTACCAGATCTGCGCCGAGATCGCCGAGCGATTGGGCATCGGCGAAGCCTACACTGAAGGGCGTGACGAAAAAGCCTGGGTGGAATATTGTCTGGATGTTTGGCGGCTCAACCCGTTTTCCCGATTTGCCGACTCTGGATGAATTCATCGAACAGAATCTGGGCGCGTGGAGCAACCCTGTCACGAAGCCCGCCATCGCCTTCGAAGACTTCCGCCGCGACCCGGAGAAATTCCCGCTTAATACGCCCAGCGGCAAAATCGAAATCTTCTCGAAGCAACTCTACGACTTCGGCAAGCCCGACGAAGTCCCACCTATTCCCGAAATACATTCAGGAATGGGAAAGCCCATTCAAAAAATGGAACGCGAATGACACTGATTCAGTAGATTTCCACGGAGAAAATAAAAAAGAAAATCCGCGTAAATCCGTCACATCTGCGCAATCCGCGTTCTATTTGGACCCGGCACAGAAGTATCCCTTGCAAGCCCTCGGCCACCACACCCTGGCCCGCGTCCACTCCACGCATGCACAACAACGACTGGCTGGGCGAAGCCTTCCCCCAGCGCATCTTCATCAACCCGCTCGACGCCGCCGAACGCGACATCCATGACGGCGACCTGGTCCGCGTCTGGAACGAGCGCGGCGAACTGGTCATTCCTGCCCGTGTTACCCCGCGTATTCTGCCCGGCGTGGTGGACATCCCACAAGGCGCCTGGTGGTCTCCGAACGAAAGCGGCGTGGACTTCGGCGGCTGTGTCAACGTGTTGACATCCGAGAGATGGACACCGTTTGCATTTGGGACAACGCAACATACGATTATGGTACAGGCTGAAAAATTCACCGCAGAGACGCAAAGTGCGCAGAGAAAGCCTTTAAAAACTCCGCGTTCTCCGCGTCTCGGCGGTGAAAATGGGGAAAGGCCGTGACGTACGCCTTCACCTTCGACGCTTCCGCCTGCTCCGGCTGCAAAGCCTGCCAGGTCGCCTGCAAGGACAAGAACAACCTGCCCGTTGGCGTGAACTGGCGGCGGGTCTACGAGGTCTCTGGTGGATCGTGGCAGCAAAGGGCGAAGCCTGGACCACAGATGTTTTCGCTTACAATCTGTCGATTGCCTGCAACCACTGCGTGCATCCCAAATGCGCCGGCGTGTGTCCCACAGATGCATTCGTTCAACGCGAGGATGGGATTGTCTACATCGATGAATCCAAATGTATCGGCTGTGGTTATTGCAATTGGGCCTGTCCATATGCTGTGCCGCAGTACAATCCTGCGCTCGGTCACATGACCAAATGCAATTTCTGCATGGATAACCTCGATGCGGGTCTGCCCCCGGCCTGTGTGGCGGCTTGTCCGCTGCGGGTGCTGGATTTTGTGACAATTGACGATAGACCGTTGACCGTGGACAGTCAAAAGCCGTTATGGCTTTTGTCCGCCAGCGAGCATCCTTTTCCCCTGCCAAAACAATCTCGCACAGAACCACATCTGGCAGTAAAACCGCATGTCGGGATGCTTAATGGACTGGAGAAAGAAATTTCCAACTGGGAAGAGATTCGACCTCGTCATGAAAAGTCCAAAGTCAGGAGACTTTGGAGTCCAAAATCTCCTGACTTTGGGATTGGCGAACTGCCCTTGGCTGCTTTTACCTTGTCGGTTCAAATGGCGGCAGGCATGGCGTTTTTTGCGCTCTTTTCCGGTCCGCTGACTGTGCCAGTGTTAATTACGATTGGCGGGATTGATTGGCCTGGGTGGGCTGGCGTCGCTCTTGCATCTGGGTTCGCCAAAAAATGCCTGGCGTGCTGTGATCCATCTCCGCAAATCGTGGTTGAGCCGGGAAATATTGATGTTCGGGTTGTTCGGGGGAAGTTGGCTAGTTTCTCTGGCGCTGCCAGGCATGGGCAAACTGCCGTTGGCATTGTGCGGGCTCGGACTGGTCTATAGCATGGCGCGGGTTTATCGTTTGCGCAGCATGCCAGCCTGGGATACGCGTAAAACCCCGCTGGCGTTTCTGATCAGCGCGTTGTTATTGGGAGGATTGGGTTTGGATATCCTTGATCGTTTCGAAAATGCTACGCCCACGCCATTTACAGTTCTGACCGTTGGAGCAGGGTTGATCGCTGCGCTGGTGTTGTCTCTTGCAGACCGGGATCAGGTCCATCAAACGGCGCGCAGGCTCAGGCCTGGTCTGATCGGGTTGGGCCTGGTTGGAGTGTTGGTAATATACCTTATCCCGAATGTAGTGGGGAGCTGGCTGGTCGTCCCAATCTTTATCATTGTTCTGGTCGAAGAAGCGCTAGGGCGTTGGCTGTTTTACGAGCAGCTTCAGCAGCGAATTCTATAAAACAAAAACGCCCCCGATCCTATGAAGAAACGGGGGCGTGACGTACTGATAAAAATCAAGCTTTCACTTTTTCTGGCATTTCCAGCACCTGGTCAATCAGGCCGTATTCAACAGCGCCCTTAGCATCCAAATAGAAGTCGCGGTCGGAGTCGTGATCGATCTCCTCGGGGGTTTTTCCGGTGTGCTTGGCCATGATACCGGTCAGCAACTTCTTCAGACGCAAAATTTGTTCGGCCTGGATTTGGATATCCGTGGCCTGACCCTGGGCGCCGCCCAGTGGCTGGTGCATGTGAATGGTGGCATTCGGCAGCGCATAGCGATGGCCTTTGGTGCCGGCAGTCAGCAGCACAGTTCCGAAGGATGCGGTCACGCCCACGGCAAAGGTGCTGATGGGGTTCGAGATCATCTGCATCGTATCGTAGATGGCCAGTCCGGCATAGATCACGCCGCCCGGCGAGTTGACATACATGCTGATTTCTCGTTCGGGGTCTTCGTGGTTTAGGAACAACAACTGCGCCACGATTACATTGGCGACCTGGTCATCAATCGGAGTGCCGACGAAGATGATGCGCTCTTTGAGCAGGCGCGTGAACACATCGTAAGCCCGCTCGCCGTAGTTCGACAATTCGATCACCATGGGGGCAATATTCTTGAAATTGGGTAGCATTCGTATCTCCTTGATTTCTATTTCCTTGATTCCTGACGTAATCATACTCGAACACTGTTGGAATTTTATTAATTTTGCCAATGAAAATTATCGGGGCGACACATTGTGTCGCCCCGGTCTGATTTACTCTGTTTCGACTTCTTCGCTTTTCTTGGCTGTCCTCTTTTTACTTGCAGACTTGGACTTGGCCGCTGTCGACTTTGTTGATGCGGACTTCTTGGCCTTGGTCTCGCCTTCAGCTTTTGTCTCTGCGCTCTTACTCGACTTCTTGGCTGCTGAGGCTTTCTTGGGTTTTTCCTCGCCCTCGGCTATATCCTCAACTGCTTCCTCAGCCTCTTCCGGTTTATATTCTCCCGTGGCAATGGCCTTGATGCGCTCCAGCGTGCGGCGCGTGATCAGGCGATTGGCTAACTCCATAGCAATGGCTTCTGCCATCTGCTGCTTACCACGTTTTCCGCCGCCCACCTTGTCCAGGTTCAGTCCCTGGTATTGTAGCTCTGTCAGCGTTTGGCCAAACTCGTTTTGCAGGGAACCTTCATCCACTTCGATCTTTTCATCACGGGCTACTTGATCCAGGATGAGCGAGCGTTCCAGGCGCTTGATAGCAACTGGCTTGGCTTCTTCCTCCAGGAATTGTTCTTGCGTGGTCTGGCGCATCTTGAAGTAGGTTTCCAGGTCGAGGCCCTGTTGCGCCAATCGCTGGCGCAGATCGTCGATGACGTGTTCAGCTTCGTGCTCTACAACCTGCGGTGGATATTTGATGGTCGCGCCGGCTTTGATCTTGTCGATCAATTCGACGAAGTATTCGTCTTCATATTCAGCTTTGGCACGATTCTCCAGGTCTGTTTTGAGCGCTTCCTTGAGTTCATCCAGTGTTTCATATTGGCCGGTCGTTTTCGCGAAATCATCATTCAGCTCAGGCAAGGTCATGCTGCGCACAGTTTTCATGGTTACTTCAAAGTTGACCGTCTCACCTTGCAGCGATTCGTCAGGGTCATCTTTGGGGAATTTGTGTTTGACTGTTTTACTTTCGCCTGGACTCATCCCGACCAGTTCTTTGGAAAAACCGGGGTAAGGCCACTCATCGTCTTTGGCTTCTTCGCGGATAACCAGGGCGTATCCATCACGGGAAAGTGCTGCGGCGCGATCTTCTTCCTCTTTGGGTTTGGCGCGCTCGCCATTGACATCCACCATCACGTAATCGCCGACTTCAACGGGGCGTTCCACAGTCTCTGTGGTAGCGTACATTCGCTGCATTTCTTTCAGGGCCTCGTCCAATTCCTTTTTGCCGGGAGCAGAATACTTATACGGCAGACGCAGAGATTGATAATCGCCCAGATCGATTTCGGGGGCTAGCGGAACCTTGAAGATCAGCTTGGGCGGGTCCAGTTCTTCGATCTTTTCCAGTGAACCGGCCGCAGCGGGTTGGATTTCGGCTTCTTCCAATATCTTTGGGTAAATTTCATCCACCAGTAAATCCATGGCTTGCTCCACAATGGCTGCCTCGCCATAATGGCGGACGATTACCTCGTAGGGAGCCTTTCCAGGGCGGAAGCCAGGGATTTTGCCACGCTTGGCAATTTGTTTGGCAGCACGGTGCTTGTTGGCTTCCATGCGATCCGCTTCGACCTCAACCGTCAATTCCATCTGGTGGTCTTCTAAGAGTTGCTTCTCGATTTTCAATGTTTTCCTCCGGAGGCCCTGACCGGCTTTCCAAACCGTGCAGGCCTTTAGTTTCATTTCAGTGGGGACGGAGGGATTTGAACCCTCACGCCTTGCGGCACATGATCCTAAGTCATGCGCGTCTGCCAATTCCGCCACGTCCCCGTGTAACTGTCAACACGGTACCTTAATAGCAAGTTTTTACGAAGTCATGTGCATGTTTTGCGCGCCCTATTGTAAGCGTAGACAGGCCAGCGAGCAAGGGCAATAAAGCGACTACTCCCTGATCCGGGAAGTAGTCTATCAAAAAGTCATGATGATAAATGCACCTATCAGCTTAGAAAGGCGGTGCTGTGCCCATTGAACTACAGGAGCATAGTTATTGTATGGACACCTCATATCGGGGGGGCAGAAAGAGGAATGACTTACAAAATTGTGCGTTGATTTTTCACTCCACCGTCCGTATTATGTTATGTGAAACATTTTTTTGGGAAATAGACTAACAAAATTTCTTTTGCCGCCACCCCGACCCTGACGGGGTGGTTGGCTTTTGAGCGATTTCCCCCGTTATTCAAGCAGTGTGATTATGCTTTGTTACGTTGCTGCAATGTAGTTCTCGAGCACTTTCTTGTAAAATAAAAACATAGCTCAGGCCTATACAATGCAGCGTACAACGCAGCAGACGCCCCCCGATTTTCGGGGGGCGTCTGCTTTAACTTTCAGGCAAGAAGTGGGAGATTAACACATCAACCGCACGGATTTCAGACTGGCGCTAGATCATTTCTTGCATATATTTGTAAACCGATTATAATGAGCGGCTGTGAAACTAGAACGCCTGTGCGAAATACGAGAGGAAATATGTCGCGTGTCATTAACCCTGATTCAGTCGGAAAAGAACGTACTCGCCTGACCAAAGCAATTGTGATTGCTATTCGCGAATTGGCTAAACAAAGCGCCCCGAACGAAGATAGTCGCGATCTGGCGGCGTTTATCGCCCTGGCTTTGCAAACCATTGCGGACGGGATCGATGTCTCTGTAGCGGCCTGGGAAAAACGCGATTACTGGGTAAAAGCCGACCGCTTCCGCATGGAATGGGCCTGGGCAGCTCCGGTGGGGGAGAAGATGCGAGCCGCTGTCCTGAATGAGGATTGGGGGAGCGTGGCTATGCTTTCAGCACAGATCGCTCAAAAATTACAAAAGGTAAAAGTGTCCGAAAAGCATAGAATGGGTCAACCCTGGGTGGGGGCTTGGGAGCAAATCAAGAAATCTTGAGTGCGCTTGTAATTACCAATTGAGAGTGGGAAAATCGCGTGAAAAATAATGTCTTGCCTGTTATTCTACTTTCAGAACAATGCTATCTGTGCCGGGGCACGTTGTCCGTCCAGCAAAAGGAAGGGCGCGGCGCGTTCGGCCATCACGCCCAGCTTTTTCAACATGGACAGGTCGCGTAGCTTGCTTATCCGACGGGCACGTAAAATCGCATTGGCGCCTTTAGGACCGATGCCTGGCACGCGCAACAATTCACTTCTTTCGGCGCGGTTGATTTCCAATGGGTGTTCGGACAAATTGGCCTGTGCATAGGCCAGCTTCGGGTCGGTAACGAGCGGCAGGTCGCCGTTCCCACCGAATGGCAATTCTTCCAGTTCAAAACCGTAATCCCGCAACAGGAAGGAGGCCTGGTAGAGACGGTGTTCACGCAGCGGATCGGTCGGGGTTTTGTTCTCCAGGGGTGTATCTCGAATGGGGGAGAAGGCTGAGAAGTAAGCTCGTCCCAGGTGTACATTGCGATGTAACCAACTCGTAGTGGTCAACAATTCCAGGTCGGATTCGTCCGCGCCGCCTGCAACGAATTGTGTCACCGTTGAAGGCCAACGTCCGTTCCAACCCTTGTAAGCGGGTTGACTACGGCGGATTTCGTCAACCCATTTGAGTGGTTGCAACAGTTCTTCCATGAAGATTTTATGGGGCGCTAAACGCGTAAGTCGCTCGGTGTTAGGCGCTTCCAGGTTGATCGAAACCCGGTCAGCCAGTTGCATGGCGCGTTCCACCTGGGCTTTTTCTGCTCCTGGCATGATCTTGAGATGGATGTAACCGCGAAAACCCAGCTTGTGACGCAGGATATCAGCCGCGTCCAGCAACCTGTCTTGTGTGCGCATACCACCGCCAGCTATGCCAGAACTCAGGAAAATACCCTCCGCAGCCCCTGCGCGCTGCAAGCTCATGAACAGAGAAGCGAATTCATCCGGTTTAAAAGTCGCACGCCGAAAGTCCCGCCCGGCGCGAAATGGACAGTAATAACAGTCGCGTTCGCAGGCCGAGGTCAGTAAAGTTTTGAGCAGCTTGATGCTTTTTCCATTAGGAAGTTTGGCTGGATGTATAAATGTCTCCCGTTGTTGTTTGGGGGTAAAGCAAACGGGTCGCGCCGAAGTATCCTCGGCAGGTTCGAGATGCATCTGGTCCGTCAAGAGTTTAAGCTGACCGAGTGAGTCCATATTTGTATTATAGAACATATATTCTACATGTCAAGATGTGCGAGGCTCAATTCTTTGCGCCATTTTTGCCTGCCACAATCTGAGATATCCAAGGTGATTCTAAAAAAAAGAGACACGCGCACTGAGTGGGGTAGGGGGATTCGTTTTGTGTTTTGTGTGAACGCGTGAGATTAGCGAGTACGTTGTTGTCTTGAGTTTCGGGCGATTTGAAACTACGTGCTTATTATTTATATAGGGTTATGATTTGGAATAGACAGTGGGGGAGGTTGACACGGGACAAAAAATGCTCTATACTATTATTGCTTTTGATAAGTATTATTATCCTAAACAATAAGGATATTTGAATTATGAGTGATCTGACCATCTCGCAAGCCATTTCAGCCTACTTAGACAGCGTCCAGTTGGCGCGCAGTCAGAATACAGCACGCACTTACAAGAATGCACTCACCGTTTTTCAGCGTGTGCTGGAAGAATACTGGCTCGATCCAGAAACATCCCCTACCGAAAAATTGACGGAGGATGCTATCTCCTGGTTGGCAACCTATCTGAAGAATTTTTCAGCGCCCACAGAACGCCTGTATCTCACCGCTGTTTCTGGCTTCTATGAATACGTGGCCGCCGAGCGTCTGGCTGAGATAAATCTGCCCCGCCTGCGTCTGCTCATCCGGCAACGCGCGCGTCGGCCTGGCATCCGTTTGCCACAATTTCCAGCGGAAGATATCCAACGCGTGCTTGATTTTGCAAACAATCTTACAGAACAAGTGTTCGAAGACAAAAATGATAAGTTACGCGCATTAAGGGACCGCGCTTTCTTACTGACCCTGGCAGACACCGGTCTGCGCGTGCACGAGGCCTGCGCTTTACGCCGCGGGGATGTAGATTGGAACGAGGGGCGTGCCGTGATCATTGGCAAAGGCGACAAACAGGCCGTTGTGCGTTTCTCCAGCCGTTCCCTGCGCGCGCTGCGGGACTACCTATCAGCCCGCTCCCGTTTGGATGGGGCTTCAAACCGCCCCTTAACCGCCCTGCCCCTCTTCGCCCGTCACGACAAAGGCGCCGGCAAAAAGGTCAAGCCAGTTTCCACAGCGACAGGCCGCAATATCGTTAAGGAGCGAGTCAGACAGGCGTTAGGCGAAGAAGCTGTTGGCACGATCACCCCCCATTCCTTCCGTCACTACTTTGTCACCACCGTATTGCGTGCATCAGGCAATCTCAAACTGGCACAGGAACTGGCAAGGCACGCCAACATCCAGGTGACACAGCGCTATGCTCATCTTTCCGACGATGAGCTTGATAAAGGCTACTACGAGATTTTTGAGCAGAAGAAAACGGGATCGGATGAGTTGTAAACACAACCGATCCTTCACGGAAGCAGACCAAGGCGTTAGTATGAGGCGCTCCAGCTAATTCAATAGCGATTAGCGTTGATAAATACTTTCCGTGTGATGCATCACATAGGTTTGATAAGCTTCCATCAGTTTTTTTGTATTTGGACCGGGACTCCCCTCCCCCACCAGCACATCATCAATTTGGACAATTGGCACAATTCCGCGCGAACTACTGGTCAGGAACGCTTCATTCAAAGCCGCAGCCTGCTCCCGCTTCAATGGACGATAAACAATACTGAAACCACTCCCCCGCGCTACCCGTAACACCGTGCGACGTGTAACACCCAGCAGGATATCCCGGCGTGCTGTTCCCAAGTCTCCATCTTTGATATAGAAGAAGTTGCTGGTCATCCCCTCCAATATGAAGTCATTGCGCACTAAAAGCGCCTCAAAGATTTCGCTGTTTGCAATTTGGGTACGTGTACCTTCACTGGTCGAGATAAAAGATGTCGATTTCAAGCGCGGTGTTTGCCGTTGCACATCTGCTGTCATTACCTTCACCCCATTTGCATATATTTCTGCCGGCAACAAAGTAAGCGCTGTTAGCATGACATATATCTGACCCATTTCGGTCATGACCAGGCGCACACGGGCATCCTCAGGATAATCTTGCAATAGATCGGCCAGATGTTGGCGCAAAATCATGACAGGTACAGATGGGATGATCTTTTGCATAGCAGCGGGATGATACAGGCGTCTCAAGTGCGCCCGCAAGCCAAGCACACGCTTGCTCCCATCAAATGTGCGGAACGTACTGTAATATCCCGGAGGCAACTGGCGGGTGAGCGCATCCAGGCTAGACATGTCGGGCAGGCTGAGCTCCAGCAGCCCCCCTCTTTGAGGACAATTCCCAAACTTTGATCGAGTGCGTGGTCATATCTTGATTATAAGCCTTGCGATTGCAGAAGCGCGGACTCTAAAGTTAGGATTTCGGAGTCCGCGCCTTATCTTGCTTGACAGTCCTCGACCAGCCATGATAAACTCGACAAGCTTTAAACAAAATCCAAGAAAGGAGGCGCACGTAGTATGTTCAACTTGATTGAAAGACGCAAATTCGGTAGCCCCGTTGACTATATTCCTTGTCGTAGTGCGCCTTATGACTGTCCCTAGGTCATTTTCCCTCTGTGTTTACAAAACCACGGCGCACAACGCACCGTAGGTTTTTTTCATATTCAAAACAGCCGACAACGAAGAAAAAAGTGAGAAGACATGGCAACTTTAGCTCAACCATCCACTCCATCCACATATTTTGACTTCCGCACGGCCTTGCACAAGAACCGGTTGAAAGGCATCTGGCACATGATGACAGATTTCCGTCTATCGTATCTCGGTGCCGTTGCCACGCTGGCCATTTCAGCGACAGCAAAAACAGCGACTTTCCTGCTTTTACGCTACTTCGTAGACAACGTTATGACCGAATCCAACGTAGACAATCGCCTGACCAACGACCTGATTTATGTGGCCCTTGGTTTTGTCGGGCTAGCGTTGTTCGAAGGCGGATTTGCCTACTTCTCGGGTCGTCTGGCAGCCTATACTGCTGAGGGAGTCACGCGCCGCTTGCGCAACTTCCTGTTCGATCACATCCAGCGTCTGAGCTTTTCATATCACAGCACCACGCCGACTGGAGACCTGATCGAACGCTGCACATCCGATGTGGATGCACTGCGCCGCTTCTTCAGCGAACAGGCCATTGGTGTCGGACGCATTGTGTTGCTGTTCATCATCAACTTCATCGCTTTACTGGAACTGAACGCAAAGTTGGCCCTGGTTTCTGTGATTGTCATCCCGTTCATTTTGCTGGTTTCGTTGTGGTTCTTCAAGAAAGTGACCGAGCGTTACGAAAAATACCAGGAACAGGAAGCGATCCTTTCCACGACGCTGCAGGAGAACTTGACAGGCGTACGTGTGGTCAAGGCTTTTGCCCGGCAAGAGTACGAGAAGGGTAAGTTCGAAAAAGATAACTGGGAGAAATTCCAGCGCGGCCGTTTGTTGTTGGTCATGCACTCGCTGTTCTGGCCACTCTCAGATGTGGTGCTGGGTTTCCAGATGCTGGCTGGCTTTGTCTTTGCGGCCAGCATGGCCATCAATGGCGACATTACTGTTGGTACCTATTTGGCCTATGTTGGTCTGGTCGTCTGGTTAATCTGGCCGATCCGTAACCTGGGACGCCTGATTGTGCAGACTTCCACCGGGTTGGTCTCGTATGCGCGTTTGATGGAGATCACCAAACAGGTGCGCGAACCACTCACGGATGGCGTGATACAGCCTGAGGGTTCGGTACGAGGCGAACTGGTTTTCGAGGATGTTTCCTTTACGTATTCAGATGGAGAAACGGATGTGCTCAAGAACGTTTCCTTCCGCGTCAAACCCGGACAAGCAGTTGCTCTGCTCGGTTCGACCGGTTCCGGGAAAACCAGCCTGATCAACCTGCTGCCTCGTTTTCACGAGTACACGGGCGGACGCATCCTGCTGGATGATGTCGAACTGAAGGATTACTCTCGCGAATATCTGCGCAAACAGATTGGTATCGTGGAGCAGGAACCTTTCCTGTTCAGCCGCTCGATCCGTGACAATATCACCTACGGTGTCGGGCGGGATGTCCCAGAAGAGGAGATCGTGCGCGCTGCCAAAGCCGCCGCTGTCCATGATGTGATCCTGTCCTTCCCGGATGGTTACAACACGCTGGTCGGTGAAAAAGGCGTGACGCTCTCCGGCGGGCAGAAAGCAGCGTGTGACCATCGCACGCACCCTGCTCAAGAACCCGCGCATCCTGATCCTGGACGATTCGACTTCGTCTGTGGACCTGGAAACGGAAGCGGAGATCCGCGAGGCGCTCAACCGACTGATGAAGAACCGCACCACGTTCATCATCGCTCACCGCATCCAGTCGGTCATGATTGCAGATTTGATCCTGGTACTGGATAAGGGCCAAGTTGTCCAAATGGGCACGCACGAAGAACTCGTAGCTCATAAGGACGGCATGTACCGCAGGATCTACGATATCCAGACTCGTATTGACGATGAGCTGGAAGTAGAGATCGCGAGGGCAAATTAACTTTCATTTAGTTTTCGATGTGGTCTCCCTGGCCTGGAACGCCAGGACGGGCGATACGCCCTTTGCTTCACACTTCGACAGGCTCAGTGCGACGCTAAGGCTACTCGACCACCACATCTAGCGGAGATTTATCATGAGTGATGAGATTATAGAACTCGAAGAGGAAGAATATACAAGTCCGCTAACCATGCCGGTTTTCAAACGCATTGTTGGCTTGCTCAAGCCGCATGGGCGCTGGGTGATTGGATTCTTGTTGACGATTGCGTTGGTGTCCGCACAGGATTCGTTCTTCACCTACCTTAACAAGCTCATCATCGATCAGGGCATCGTTAAAAGGGATTTGAGCGCTGTATGGCGACTGGCCACACTTTACGGTGGTTTGCAAATCGTACAAGCCGGGCTGGTGTTCACGTTCATTTACCTGGCCGGTGTGCTGGGCGAGCGCGTCCAGTACGATTTACGCAAAATGTTGTTCAACCACCTACAGGAACTGTCGCTCTCGTATTATGCGCAGAACGCAGTCGGCCGTCTGATAGCGCGCGTCACGTCCGACACAGGACGCGTCTCTGACCTGGTGACCTGGGGCATGCTGGACGTGACCTGGGCCTTCATGAACATCGTCAGTTCCACGTTCTTCATGATGCTCATCAATTGGAAGCTCGGGTTGATCGTCCTGGCAGCCATCCCTATCCTGGTCTTCATCGCCATCCAATTCCGCAAGAAAATTTTGGTGGAATTTCGGGCCTCCCGGCGTGCAAACTCGAAAATCACGGGCGCATACAACGAAAACATCGCGGGCGTGCGCGTCGTTAAGGCCTTGAGTCGTGAAGATGAAAACCTGGGAGAGTTCGAGGCGCTGACTGGCGACATGTATCGTGCCTCCTATCGCGCTGCCTGGCTTTCGGCTCTATTCCTGCCCACCGTGCAGATCGTTTCCGCCTTTGCCTTGGGAACCATCATCTGGTATGGCGGATTGCAAGCACAGGTTGGATTGCTAACGATTGGCGGCATCCAGGCTTTTGTTTCTTACCTGACCTTCATGATGTGGCCGGTACAGGACCTGGCGCGCGTCTATGCCGAAATGCAGCATTCCATCGCCTCGGCGGAGAGAATCTTCAAACTGGTGGATACAGATCCCGAGGTTCGAAACCGACCGGACGCCGTGGCGGCAGAAACGTTGTTAGGCGAGATCGAATTCGAGCACGTGGACTTCTACTACGAAGACCGCAATCCGGTCCTGACCGATTTTAGCCTGAAGGTCAAAGCTGGTGAGACCATCGCTCTGGTCGGACCGACCGGCGGCGGTAAGTCAACTATCGTGAACCTGCTCTGTCGCTTTTACGAGCCGCAGCAGGGCGTGATTCGCATCAACGGTCGTGATTATACCGAATACACGCTCGAATCGATCCACTCTCGGATTGGCATCGTGCTACAGACCCCACACCTGTTCTCAGGGACCGTGCGCGAGAACATCCGCTATGGACGGTTGGATGCCAGTGATGCGGATGTGGCCGAAGCGGCCAAGATCGCTGGCGCGCATGATTTCATCGTGATGTTGGAAAAAGGCTACGACCAGAACGTCGGAGAGGGCGGCAATTTGCTCTCGGTGGGTCAGAAGCAGTTGATCAGTCTGGCACGAGCCGTGTTGGCCCGACCAGAGTTGTTCATCATGGACGAGGCCACTTCCAGCGTGGACACCTTAACCGAAGCGCTCATCCAACGCGGCATGGAAGCCTTGATGGAAGGGCGTACATCCTTTGTGATCGCCCACCGTTTGAGCACCATCCGGCGCGCGAACCGCATCCTGGTCATCGAAGATGGCCGCATCAAAGAACAGGGTACGCATGCTGAACTGCTACGCCAGCGCGGTCACTATTACCGCTTGTACACGCAACAATTCCGTCACGAATTGGAAGTACATTACGGCGTGAGTGAGCTGGTAGAAGAGAAACAGCCCACGCCAGATACGTTAGCAGCTGATTAACCCCTGCTCCACCCACCTGTTGGGCACCCTCCCCAAATACGACTGAAGTTCGTCGTATTTGGGGAGGGTTGGGAGGGGCCATTGAGGCATATATGAAAACCGAACTGATCCCCTTTTCAAAAGAACTAATTCCTGAAGCAGGTATATTACTGGCAAAGCATCACCAGCGCAATCGCCGAGTATTTCCATTTTTGCCAGCCCGGTTTGAAGAAGCGCAGGTAACAGCCAGGGCACTGGAAGGGCTGATGGAAAAGAAAACGACCAGTGGTTATGCTGCTTTTCGAAATGGGAAGCTGGTCGCTTATCTGATGGGCGACCGGACGGTCGAGCCCTGGGGACGCTGTGGCTGGGTACGGCTACCGGGCAGTGCCCTGGCCGAAGGCGAAAGCGTGACTACCCTGCAAGACTTATATGTTTTACTGGGTGATGATTGGGTGGACGAAGGTGTATTTATCCATCACACCTATCTTTCTGCAGCAGATGAAGATATTGTAAATGCCTGGTTCAACCTGGATTTTGGCAAGGAACGCATCGATGCTGTTTTGGATTTCAGCCAGATCGAAATGCCCGAAAATCAGATCCCGGAAGGGATACAAATCCGCCGTGCTGGGCCAGGGGACAACGAACTGCTGGCTGGTATGTCACATATCATTTTTCGTGAGCTGGCCAAATCGCCTTACTGGCACCCTACCCCACCCGAAGTATGGGATGAGTTGCGCGAAGGTTGGGCCGAGATTGCAGACGATACAACGATGACGGCCTGGTTGGCCATCGAAAACGAGAAAGTGCTTGGCATGATTGGATTTTACGAACAGGAACAAGGTGACACAGATATGCTGGCAGTTCCGAAGATGTCGTATTTAACGGTAGCGGCAACTCGTGAGGAAGCACGCGGACGCGGTATCGGGACTGCTCTGGCCTGGACCGGTCTCGCTTATTGCAAACAGAACGGGGATGACTACTGCATTACAAACTGGATCAGTCCTAACCTGGCGGCCTCCCGTTTCTGGCCACGTTTTGGATTCAAGGATGTCGCCTATCGACTGACAAAACAGATCAATCCGATGATCGCCTGGACCAGCAAAATCTAACAAAAACGGCAGGCTACCGGGATTTCCAGAGGTCTGCCGTTTTCTTGACTCTTTTGCACAATTTTCTATTTATCGTACTGGCGAACAGGAAACAGTTGTGGAGGTAGTGGTACAGGTGTAATCCTGGGAGAGCAGTACGTCTCCGGTATCCTTATCCAGAACGCGAATTGTAGCATCTGTCCAATAGACAAAATCGATCTGTGCGGTCCAGTTGTTATTAGGACATCCATATTCGACCGCATCCAAGACCGGCGGATTTTCCGTCTCCACGTCGAATGGACTCTTGCCGTTTTTCCTGACCAGGTCGGCCCCGAATAGAAGTTGTTGCCCCGAAGCCGAAACCTTCGGCGGATTCTGCCCCGGTGCCTGGTTACCGCCCTGGTTGGTACAGGTTACGACCGGGAAGCCACTGGCATCCAACACGACTCTGACATCTTCGTTCCCGAGTCCGGTCAAGGTGCCTTTGGTGATGAGGGAGCCCAGACTGAATGTGACACCTGAAAATTTGATCGAACGCGCAAATACGGTGGAAGTGATCATGATGGCAACTAACGATGCAGCCATAAGGGAAATTAACTTTCGTTTCATATACGATCCTCCATTTCTTTTGATTTTAAAAATGAGTAAATGAGATAGCCGAATGAACAGGACATTTCTCTATCCATACTTACCTCCTTAACGGACCCATGAGATGGCGAAAATGTTGTAAAAAGAAAACCGCCGACGATATCTTGTTCGGCGGTCTGGCAATCTGCTCTGGTCTTGTTCGCAGACCCATAACTTTGCGCCCTCACTTCGCAGCGAGTTTGCCCTTTCAAATTTACAATTTATGATATTTCATCTCACCTATGTCATATTATAATCTGGTTGCTGGACTCAGGAATAGCTCTTTCGTCTTATCTTGAACTAAGTGAAGAATCTTTTTATGAACGAACGTGAACAATTGGAACAAGCCATCACTACCCTGGAAGCACAACGCACTATCTTGGGGGATGCGGTTGTTGACGCTGCCTTGGGTCCGATGCGCGAGAAATTGTCTGCCTTGCAAGGCAAACTACAACTACCTGAAGAAAAACAACAGCGCAAACAAATCACCGTTCTTTTTGCAGATGTGTCTGGATTCACAAAAATGTCGGAACAGTTGGATCCGGAAGAAGTCAATGAGATCATGAATACCCTTTGGTCTCGTCTTGATAAAACAATTGTCGACCATGGCGGTCTTATCGATAAACACATAGGCGATGCGGTGATGGCTCTGTTCGGAGCTCCGATCGCACAGGAGGATGACCCGGAGCGGGCCATCCGGGCGGCGCTGGAAATGCAAACCGAGATTAAAAAATGGAAAGCGGCCTTTAGTGAAGTGCATCTCTCGCTGCAAAACCTGGTGCAGAACATCCAGATGCGCATCGGGATCAACACTGGGCCAGTTCTACTCGGAGCGGTCGGTACTACTGGCGAATACACGGCTATCGGCGATACGGTTAATCTGGCCAGTCGGTTGGAGCATGCCGCGCCGGTAGGCGGCGTATTAATCTCCCAAGATACCTATCGGCATGTGCGCGGTATCTTCGATGTCACTCCTCTAGACCCAATTCAGGTCAAAGGCAAGAGAGAGCCGATCCAGGTTTGCGTGGTGAACGCACGCCGGCCACGCTCGTTCAGGATTGCCTCGCGCGGAGTAGAGGGCATTGAGACTCGCACCATCGGACGCGAAGTCGAACTGGGAGAAATGAAATCGTCACTGAAGTCAGTGATGGGAACTGGCCGGCTGCACCTGATCAATATTGTGGCAGAAGCTGGCACTGGCAAATCGCGCCTGTTGTATGAGTTCATCCAATGGCTCGAAGAGCAGCATTATCCACTCAAACTGTTCAAAGGCCGCGCCACACCAGAAATGAAGCACACGCCTTACTCACTGGTCCGCAACCTGTTGGCGACTAGTTTTGAAATCCAAGATAGTGACTCGGCCAATGTAGCGCGAGAAAAGCTGGAGCGAGGCATCTTCGATTACACTGGTAGAGACCAGAATGTCAACGCTCAGGCACCTTTCATTGGTTACCTGATTGGGTACGACTATGCTAGTGACCCTCGCTTGGCTGGCATCCATGAGGACGCGCGCCAGATCCGTGATCTAGCTTTCCATTACTTAACCCAATTCTTTGTCGATGCACTCCAGGGTCAATCCGGCGTGATGTTGTTGGAAGACATCCACTGGGCCGATGGCGGTTCTCTCGACCTGATCGAACACGTCATGAATGACCAACCAAGCCTGCCGCTGCTCATTATTTGCCTGACACGCCCCATGCTCTTTGAAACACGCCCCGATTGGGGGAACGGACCGTTCGAGAACCTGCGCCTGGACTTGCAACCACTTAACGCGCAGAATTCGCGCCAATTGGTTGCTGACATTCTGCGTAAGGTACCGGAGGTGCCTCCTACCTTGGTAGATCTGATCATCGAACGGGCTGAAGGGAGTCCCTTTTACGTGGAGGAATTGATCAAGGCGCTGATCGAGGATGGGATCATCTTAAGGGACGCTCGGCAATGGCGTGTGCAAACAGAGCGGCTGACGAACCTGAAGGTTCCGGCTACTCTGACCGGGGTCTTGCAGGCCCGCCTGGACAACCTTCCAGCGACTGATCGCGAGGTGCTCCAACAGGCCTCTGTGGTCGGGCGTGTATTTTGGAACAGCGTGGTAGAGCACATGCATAACCCGGAAACAAGCGCATCTGGTTCCCCAGTTCAGGTAGCGGGCCGCCTGGAAACGCTGGAGAAAAAGGAGTTCGTCTTTCATCGGGATGCTTCAGCTTTTGCGGAGACGCCGGAATATATCTTCAAGCATGCCATCCTGCATGATGTGACTTATGAGAGTGTCTTGTTGAGGCTGCGAAAAATCTATCATATTCAGGTGGCTGAAAACCTGATCGAACTGGGCCGGGAACGGGTCAACGAATACGCCGGGCGGATCGGAGAACATTTCGAACTGGCTGAGGAATGGACACGGGCAGCGGAATGGTACGTTCGCGCCGGGGTTCAGGCGCAGGAGACCTATATGCCGGAAGGGGCCATCAGTTATTTTCAAAAAGCTCTCAAGTTTCTCAAGGATCGGACGGAACCAGAACATATCACTCAGAAATTGGAGGTTTGCCAGAGATTGGGTGAGGTATTGAACTGGCAGGCCCGATATACGGAAGCAGCGGATATCTATCGATTGATGTTGGAGCTTGCGCAGGGAACAGGCGATCGTGTGGTCCAATCACGCGCTATGCAAGGGCTGGCCACCTCCCTTACCTATCTGGGTGACCATCGTGATGCGCTCATGAACGCCTCGCAGGCAGAAAGCCTGGCGCGGGAAGCAAATTCGCCAAAAGACCTGGTCGTTTCACTGTGGATCCAGGGATTTGCACATTTCAGGTTAGGGGAAACACAAATGTCGTTATCCCTGGCTGACCAGGGATTGGCAATTGCCAGGGATCTGGACGACCTCAATGAGATGGCACGTTGTCTGAACCTGTTAGGTGCTGTGAATTATATTTCTGGGCTCCTCCCGTTGGCAGAGGAGCACTTTGAAAGCGCATTGTCACTCTTTCAGGAATTGGGCAATCGCCGTAAAGTTGTGGATTTACTCAGCAACTTAGGAGTCATCTCAGAAGCATACGGGGACTACGATACGGCACTGGGACGCTACCAGAAGGCACTGGAGGTTGCACGCGAGGTGGGCTACCGTGATGGCGAAATCATCTTTCTTACCAACCGAGGCGGTGTACAGGTCGGGTTGCAAAACTATGCTGCGGCTGAGGCCGACTTGCGAGAAGCGATCCAATTAGCGGGGGCAGCCGGTTCGTATGTCCTCCCACAAACGTACGGTTACCTGGCTGAAGCATGCGTGGGCCAACAGAAAAGCGAAGAGGCGCTTGCTGCCGCGCAGCAAGCGCTTGCTCTTGGGTGGGAGTCAGAAACTCCAGAGGATATCGGTGTGGCCTGGCGGGCATTGGGCATGATCTGTGAACAAACGGGGGGACCAGTCATCGTTACAGATCAGGAGGCGGACCGGAAAACGAGTTACGAGGCTGAAGAGTGCTTCGAGCAGAGTGCAAAGGTTCTAGCGGAGGCAGAATTGGACGGCGAGCGTGCTCGCACCCTGCGAGCATGGGCAAAATACGAGTTGCGCGGGGGAAATAAGGATAGGGGTATGGAATTATGGTCAGAGGCGCGTGAGACCTTTGAAGAAGCTAGGCGCATTCAATGGAAGTAGAACGAATGGCAAATCCCGACTTATAAAAACACGCCCGATTGGAAATATCCATCGGGCGTGTCACATCAAGCGAATTTGTGGTTTTGTTCAGCTTCCTAAGGCCACCGCCAGCACATCATAATATGTCCCAGCGCCAAAACCATCAAAGAGGATGTGGTCGCCGGGTTTCAGGTTAGGAAGCTGGCGCAAGAAGGCGATCATGTTGGAGGCCGCGCTGACGTTGCCAAAGTCACTGATCAGCCAGGGCATGGGGAAGCTGATCCCCAGTTTCGCCAGGTGTTTTTCTTTCAGCTTGTTGATTTTGTAGTTGGCATGGTGCACAATCGCGACTGCAAAAGATTTATCTGGCATGCCAAGATTTTCCATCAAGTCCCGGTAGGACTGGTAGACATCTGCTACTACCTGAACGCCAGTGCGCACGAAGAGTTTGACCATTCCCATCGGGCCGGCCATTTCGATGGCCTGGCCATTCGACGGTTCATGCATCAATCCGGCCACACGAATGAGTGGACCAGTCTGTGATATTTCGATGAGTGATTGACGGGAATGAGGATAGTACATGTGAACAGCCAACACACCCTCATCATCAAAGGCCTCGTGACTTTTCCCAACCAGGAATTTCATCGTTTCACCAGGGATGACACCGATTACCCCAGCGCCATTCCCAAACAGTTGCAAGGCGTTTTTATCATGGGCATGGCTGGTAAAGCGGCTCAGACCTTCGATACCGCCAACCAGCACTTTTTTTCCATAAAGCTCTTCAGCGATATTCAATTGATTCGATCCCAGGCCTGGATTCAAAGCCAGGTTCAAGCTGCCCACCGATCCATCACAGGCCTTGTGGACGCTGACCTTCAACGCGTCCTCAGGAATACCAGCGCGTTTGCAAATCTGCTCAACATAATCAACCGCAACCGGCCCGCTCATCCCGATCAGAACCGCCTGTACTTCACTGGGATCCCATCCATTTGCGAGCGCGGCTTCGCGCAACAACCTTGAACCGACTTCGAGTTCAAGTTCAAGATGCTCCGCATCGCTCAAATCCTTGATGTGATGCCGGGAAACAAAACCCAATTCTGCTAAGTTCATTTTGTCCGAATCATTCAGCGGGCTTCCCATACGATAGGCAACCAGATCCGGTAAGGTCAGGTTGTCGTAGCTATCGCCCCAGGTTCCATATGCCCCCCCGATACCAACTTCAGGGTTCGAAATCCGCTCGACTCCAAATGGGATACCGCCTGCCACCGGGATGGTATCCTGGTGTACTTGTGGGCGCTTGAAAAAAGACGGGATTGCCCCGGCTAATTGTTCCAGCATTGTATTTTTATCCATGCTATATACTCCTTACGAACCAGTAGATATGCTTGTTATAACCCATTAAACCGTTGAGAGCCTCTCACAAAAGGCACCAAAACTAGTGTAAATATATCAGAAAATTGACCAACGTGAGTTGCTGGCCTTCTTTTTTCGGCGTCCAGCTAGCGCGGGCAGTAGCTCAGAGCAAATCTGTCCCCGCCATTTGACCGCCATCGACAACCATGGTTGTTCCGGTGGTGAAGCTGGAAGCTGACGACGCAAGATACAAAGCCATGCCGGTTACTTCTTCCGGCTGGCCGATGTGTCCCTGGGGGATTTGGGCAACAATTTTTTCGTGAATTTCCGGCGTGTCCCACAGGACACGGCTGAACCTGGTCTGGATGAAGCCAGGCACAATGGCATTGACCTGGATATTATCCCCGGCCAACTCGACCGCCAGGATCTTGGTCAACATCAGGACACCAGCCTTACTGATGCCGTAGATGCCCATGCCCTGTTGGTGTTGTAATCCGGCAATGGAGGCCAGGTTGATAACCTTTCCGCCCCTGCGCTGGCGCATACTGCCAACGCATTCTTTGATCATCCGGAAATATCCCTTGAGATTAACGTCCAGGATCTTATCCCAGTGGCTTTCTTCGGATGTCAGGAGCGGGCCAAAATGCGCATTAGTGGCAGCGTTGTTGACCAGGATGTCCACGCCGCCGAAATGCGCAATGCTGGCGGCAACGAGATTCTTCACACTCTCGCTGTCACCGGTATGCACTGTGTGCGAAAAGGCTTCACCGCCTTGGGCCTGCAATTTTTCAGCGGCCTCGTCCAGTGCCTGCTGCTTCCGACTGGCAAGCACTACTTTGGCGCCTGCTGACGCGAAGGTTTCCGCGATGGCAAAGCCGATGCCGCGTGATGCGCCCGTGATGACAGCAACTTTGCCAGTTAGGTCAAATCGATTCTCAGTCATTTCTCTCCTATTGAAAAACGTTCATTCCTGTGCAAGCGATATAACAGACGAAGGATAAAATATATTAAATTGTTCAATTTCAGGACTTTCTTCCCACTGGCCACACAATTCAAGCAAAGCCGGAGGCGTAGGCAAAGAATCACTCTTTACCAAAATCAATGCACTTTTAAAGGAGCGATAATCTAAAGAAAAAAACATAGTGGTATCGGGATCAACTTTTTCCAGAGCCCAGTCCATAAAATCAAAGTTTGGAAAGTCATGAATGTTGTTGCGCAAGGTACCTATGTGAAATGTTGGTGCCCAATCAAGCAACTGGGTAGTTTGGGGGACAAGGTGGACCATAGTGCCCGGATCGTAGCGCACAATGAGCGAGGTGCGATCTGCCTCGCATCTCGAAGGGCGCAACGTAGGGAGTGTGTCGGTGCCCTGTGATACAAATGGTCCCACCACGACGATTGTTAAAACAAAAGCGCTGAAGATGGCAAGAGAGGTGTCATTTGTCTGGGTCATTCCTTTTTGATTTAGTCTATCCATTTTTAGCCTTGTCAAAATACCGTGCAAGCCCATTGATGGCAATAATGCAAGGATGACAACACTGGTAGCGTAAGCCCGGAAACGGAAGGCATCTGTGGGTGGCAAAAATGGAGCTGACAGTAGTAACCCAATGGTCGAGATCATGATAAAACTTAAATAGGGATCATCCCGATGACGGAACCAATTCACAATTCCCAACATAGACAGGAATAGCAATCCCCAATAGGAGATCGTTGAACTTGCTTTTCCTTCTCCACCCATATAAGAAAACAATCCATAATTTGTATTGGAAAAAAACGTTGAATAGTTATACGCTATACCTTTAGCGAGTAAATTGGGTTGTTCCAGAATAAGCTTAAAGGCCATTCTATAAATTTCATGTTGATCGGCTTCGGGATAGATTTTCAGCACATATGCCCAAGAATTTCCTCCTGATGCCAGTCCGTAGAGCGAATATGAGAAATTTCCGAAAGGAATTGCATCACTTGTTCCAAATGATTTCTCGATCAATCCGTTGATCAAAAATGCGGCAACCATAGCAAGCACACCTTCAAGCAGAAATTGCCAGGAAAAAATTTTTCCTTCTTGTTTGAACAAAAATGCTCCCCAAAAAGCAAGAAGGGGCAAGATAAAAAAAGCGCCAGCACGAGCAATTATTCCCAAACTTGTCAAAAAGATTCCCGCAATAAAATAGATACGATGGCTTATTGTTATGCTGCGCCAAATTAAAGCCGTTCCCAAAACTCCAAATAATATCCCAAGGTTTTCTGTCCGGACTACGCCACTATGATACCGGTAATATACGAAAACGATCAGGAGAACAAAAATTGCAATCACGGGACCATGGCTTCTTTTGATTTCAATTGCCAGCAGGTAACAGGCCAGAGAAACAAATAGAGTGAGAAAAGTAAGCGCATTTAATAGATTATGTTTTGTAACCCATAGGAGAAATGCGAAAAAAGCAGCAAAAAGAGGTCGCCGAGTAGAAAAGTCAGTGAATTCGTGCCCTGCGAGCAGTCGTAGTGAATCACCGTAATAGTGTGCAGAGTCAAACATAGGGATAACACCGCTTAGGAGCCCTGATTCTGTTTTTCCAGTAGCCCACGCGCCAGCCAGCGCCAGAGCAAAAATAGACAAGACTAACAACAAAGATAACAGATTACCAAGCCAACCCTTAATTCGAAAAGCCAGATAAAGAACCAAAAAGGTAATCGGAATAATGAGTGTGTATCCTGTCCGCAAGAGCATAGACAGCGGTCTAAGAACGTTTGGAGAACGATTGATTGCAATTATCCAAAAAACAGCGATGGAAACGAGCAAATATATCGTTGTGCGAAGAGAAGTAGTAACAGCAACAAATGTTGGAGATTCGTTTCGTTTCATAAGGTTCTACTCGTTAATGATGATTTGCCGTGTTCAGGAATGTTTTAATCGAATAGCATTGCGAATAAAATTGCTCCCCTTCCCCACCAGTTCCTCGTAATCTTCTGGAGCCGACAAATCTGCCAGCAGCGCACGCGTCTTCTCGCGCAGAACCTGTCGCGCTTCGGGCCGCCCCTCAGCCTGCCAGCGTTCCATCGTCCAGCGCGGATAGACGTCGCTAACATAATAACCTTTTTTGTAATTCTTCAAGGTCGAAGGCGAGGACAGGAAGCTGCCGCCCGGCCCGACTTTGGCGATCTCGTCCAGTACAGCTTGCGCATCGTCCAACTGGAAACCGTCCGCAAAGCGCAGGGCCTGGTCGATGATCTCGTGCACATGCACGATGGTGGTCGGAGAAATTGCCTTCGAACCCAGGCTATCGCCGACGAATGGCGCTAATCCGCCTTTCGTCAGTGCAAAAGTGAGCGTGTTCATCCAGTAGGTGTCGGCGGCGATCAGGTCCATACCCCAACCGGTGCCGCTGCCCGAAGTGCCACAATGTGGCAGATTGTAATGCGCCAGCATCTCGGCACAGGCCAGGTTAAGCAGCAGGCTTTGCGGATCGTAGAAATTCAGCATGGATTTCATATCGAAATAGACCGGCAGCATACCCAATAACAACGGTGTGCCCGGTTTCATAACCTGGCTGATGGTCAGCCCGGCCAGTAGTTCGGCCAGCAACAGCGCCAACGTCCCGGCGGGTGTCAACGGGGTGGATGCGCCGGCCATGCTATAGTTCGAGAAGATGAACGGCAATCCGCGCTCGATGGCGGCCTCCATCTTAAGCAAAGTGCCGCTGTCCATCACCAACGGCGAAACCGGGTTGAAATAAGGCAACACAAAAGGTTTCTCTCCCAGCCCGCCGTGTAAATGTTCGAACATATCGAGCACGGGTACAAAATTGTGCTCATCCGAAACCAACAACACCAGCGGTTTGGAGGTATTAGCGAAATGTTCCAGGCTGCCATACAGGTCGCTCTGGTGTTCGGGCACATCGCGCACGATACCGGGTGTGGAGATCACATCATATAGAGGTAAGACGCTGCCCAGCCGAGTCAGGTTGCGCATGTGTTCGCGCGTGAACAACTCCAGGGTTTCGCCTTCCGGCTCCTGATAGTAGAGTGCTGTGACACCCACCCCGAAGCGCAAACGATCATCCCCAAGACGAAAGGCAGGATTCCCGCGACGGTCATACATCTGGATGACGGACGGCGCAGAGCGGATGGCACCTTCTACCAATTCTGGAGACAACTTAACGCTTCTTCCTTCAATTCGGGCCTGTCCGGTCTTCTCGAGCCTCTCCAGTACGGACAATGAGTCCACGCGCACGCCAGTCTCGGAGAGGATGTGCAGGGCATATCCGTGCACCTGTTGGATTTGTTCTTCGTTGAGCAGCTTAAGCTGCGGACGGACGTTGTTCATGGGGCTCCTTGACTTCAAGTGTCACCGCGAGGAGGTCCTGAGCGGAGCAAAGCGCACACCTGCCCCGACAGGCGGTGCCGGGGGTCGAAGGGCCGAACGTGGGGGTCTCCTGTTTTCACGAGACTGCCACGCTTCCTTCGGTCGCTCGCAGTGACACAGATGATTATTTCACATTCTTATCAAAAAAGTGCGCCGAGCGTTCCATGAAAGCGTACCATTGATCGGCAAAGAAAGAATGACCTTCGTCTTCGTAAGCAAAGAGCTCGGCTTGTACATCAGCATCAATGAAAGCCTGGTAGGCCTTCTTAGACCATTCAGGTGGCGTACCGCTGAAGAGCTTGCCATCAGCGGTGCCGTAGTTGATTTCAACGGGAGCAGTCACATCGTCCAGGTAATGAATCGCCGCCACCTGCTTTAACAGGGCAGGATCTTTAGCGGCCTCCTTATAAGCCTGGATCAGGCCGGGTGGCAGGTCGAGCGGCAGGATATCCGAAGAGTTGCAACCATAAATCCTTTCACCGCTGGCGATGTCACCAATGCAACCAGGCCCCCAACGGTCGATGATGTCGGCATCGTCGGCGCTGACGGTGGAATACAGCACGGCAGCTTTGATGCGCCCGGGATGCTGGATCGGATCGACGGCGAGCACCTTGAGGGTAGCGCCACCACCCATACTGTGACCCCACATGCCAATGCGCTCGGGGTCAGCCTGCGGAAGGGACGGAATGGTGTTCATCAAATTGATGATATCGATCACCAACCCAGAATAGAAAAGACTGTAGCCAATATCGGAGTCGCCCCAACTGCGGTAATCGGAAGAAAGCGTGAGATAGCCATAGCGGTTAAGGAACTCGGCGGCGCGGTCGGTACCATCTCCAGAATGGTAAGCACTACGATTGAAGAAACCGTGGTTCATGACGATGACCGGGAAGGGTTCTTTGCCTACTTTTGGAACCTGCATGACACCCGAGATCATCAGGCCATCGGACGGGTATGTGATCAGGTAGCTGGTGTACACGTCGGTTTCGTTGAGTTTATCCCCAACCTTGATTTTGCCACTCTGATACTTATGTTTCTGCAAGCCTTCAATTGTAAAGGGATAAATCCATTCTTTGGTGGTTGGAATCGGTGTAGGGCTGGGCGTGAGTGTAGGCGGCACAGAAGTGATGATGGTTACGTGCGGCGTCGGCAGAACAGGCGCAGGTGTAGCCGCCCGGGAGGTCAGGCAGGCGGACAAGCCTAGAACCAGGATAAGGCTCATGACAAGTACTCGACTCAATATGGGTAATTTTTTAGCCATTCGCCCAATTTTATCGCATGCGGTGTGAGAAATATTAATCAATCCCCGTGCTATACTCGACTACTATTCAATATTCCGCTATCATTATCTGAACATTGTCTCTATGAAATACGCAACCACCATACGCACCCTACGCCGCACCCTACTTGCTGGTCTGCTGATCAGTGCAATCTACTTAACCAGCCTGTACAGCTTCTTACTATTTCACAGTATCGCTGAAATATTCAGCATTATCGTGATGGGGAGTATTTTTGCGCTGGCCTGGAACACGCGACACTGGATGGAGAATGATTACTTCCTGTTCATTGGCATTGCCTTCCTGTTCGTGAGCTTGATCGATTTCCTGCACACCCTGGCCTACAAGGGGATGAATATATTCCCTGGATATGACGCCAATCTACCCACACAATTGTGGATACTCGCCCGATATATCCAGAGCATTTCGCTCCTGATAGCGCCTGTCTGGCTCAGGAAACGTTTGTCGCCAGGGGCTGCAGTCGTGGCCTACTTTGTCGTCAGCAGCGTATCGGTCGGGTTGATTTTCGGGGGCAAGTTTCCAACCTGTTATGTGGAAGGCTTCGGACTTACGAATTTCAAGATTGTCAGCGAATATATCATCATCCTGATCCTGGCAAGTTCATTGCTTCCCCTGGTGATGAATCAAAACAAGTTCGAGGCGAAAATCTTTCAGGCGTTGATGTTATTTATCTTCCTGACTATCGGCGCAGAACTTGCTTTTACTGAATACCTCGGTGTATATGACGAAGCCAATCTGATCGGGCACCTCTTGAAACTTGTGTCTTTCTTTATCCTATACAGGACACTGCTCAGAACAGGTTTGCAACAGCCCTTTGACCTGGTCTTCCGAGATTTGAAACAAAAAGAATTGGCCCTCCTTCACAGTAAAGCGAATTTGCAAAGACTGTTTGATTTCACTCCTTTTCCGGTGATTATCTCGAGGTTATCTGACTCGCGCCTTATCAAAGTAAACCACGCCGCAATGGAAACCTTCGAGTTTACAGCCGAAGAACTCCCGAATTACACCGGGCTTGATTTTTATGCCAATCCAGAAGAACGAACGAAGATGCTTCAAAAAATTCACGAGGTAGGGGAACTTCATAATGAGCTGATGAAGTTCAGAACCAAATCCGAAAACCCTATCTGGTGTCTGGTGGATGCGACATCCATCGACTTCGAAGGGGAAACGTGCATGTTGATAGGCATGGCAGATATTACCGAACAAAAGCGCATCCAGGAAGAACTCCAATATCTAAGCATGCATGACGCCCTGACTGGCGTGTACAACCGGACATATTTCGAAGCCGAGTTGAACCGCTTACGACAGGGTCGCCAGTATCCTGTCAGTATCATTATGCTGGATACCGACAATCTAAAGGTGATCAACGATACCTTTGGGCATGCCGAGGGGGATCAACTCTTACAAACGGTTGCCAGGTTGGTCAAAGAAACCTTGCGCGCGGAAGAAGTCTTTGCCCGCATCGGTGGAGACGAGTTTGCTATCTTGTTGTCGCATGCGGAAAGCAACACTGGTCATCAGGTTATCGCGCGCATCAAAGCACAATTAGAGAAACATACCAGCGAAAACGGAAACGAGCGCATCAAGATTCTCCATCGGCCTGGGCGTCGCCAATGAGAAAGAAGACCTCAACGAGGCACTCAAACGAGCAGACGCGGACATGTATGCGGATAAAAACGCCAAGAAGCAGAATACCAAACCGCTTGGGAAGAATTAAAAAACATCCCGCAGGTTCGTTAGATTGTACCTGCGGGATGTTCTCTGGGCGAAAAGTTTATTTCTTACCGCCGAACAGCCCCCCCAGCGCATCAGCAGCCGAGCCAGACTTCAAGACCATGTCTACCTGCGTAGCGACCGGGGCCGGGAGTTTCTTCTTGATGTAATCCACGACCACTTTGACAGCTGTCTCAGACATTTCCTTACTCAAACCTGTCTTTTCCGATACCAGTTTTACGAGTTCGTCCATGTTTCTCTCCTTTGTCAAAATTTGGGAAGTGACTTGCCCTGTCGTTAGTATAGCACGGCGCGTCAAGTAGGTCGGGCCTGTAGCCCGACGAGCTATTTCGGCTCGATGCGCAGGCGATGAATTTGCGTTTGCTTTGTATGTCGATACGTCAACATCTGCCGGTCGCTATCGTGCTCGAAACTCCCATCTGAAAGGGTGATACGGATGCCGCGCGGATACTGGAAATTAGGGACGAAGATCTCGGTCGGGGCCTCTACAGCGGGATCGTCACGGAATGTGAAGTCGAAGCGTTTGCGCTTAATATCGAAAGACATCTTGAGCGGCTCCCCGGCGATCTTGCCCGCGTAGGGGCGCACCACCGCTTCCAGTGCACGCCCGCCAGAATTGATGTCGTCCGGGTCGGTTTGTTGGTCGCGGCTGAAAATGGACAGGTCTTCATCGTTCCACAGGTCGCCGCGCGCGTTGCTGTTGTCGGCCGTGTAATTCCAGAGCGTGTAACTCACCAGCGCATCCTCCATCGCTCGCAGGGTACGGTCCATGGCGCGGATGACTGTGCTGAAGTCGCCCGTTTTGTATGCGTGCTTGTCTTGCAGATCGAAGGGGACGCCGGTTTCGCCGATCAGGGTCGGCACGCCGCCCATCTCCTCCCGCGCCTGGCGTTTGTAACGCTCGATCTGTTCCGCGTAACTTTTTCGGACGCCCCAGGGTGTGAGCACCAGTTTGGCTTCGTGCGAATCCACGCCCAGCCAGGGCTGGAAGTCCTTGAGCATCAGCACGTAAGCGTCGTACCAGTGTGGCACCGAGACGATGTTCCCCGCATCGGACTCACCCCAGGCTGGCTGCCGCTTTTCGGGTTCGGCCTCTACGAAGATGATCGCATCCGGGTCCACCTGGCGGACGGCTTCCGCGAACTTATTCGCAAACGGACGGAAATAATCCTGGTTGAAGTCCACTTCACGCCCGTTTACGCGGGCAAAATGATCGGGGCGAAGCAAGCGCGGGCTACCATCGACCATATCCCAAACGCCGTTCGCGCGCCAGATGGGTTCGTATCCCTCACGCCAGGCGGAGACGCCATCCGGATTCAGCACTTGCGTGCCAATCTTTTTCGGGCCAGTGGCTTTCAACTCGTAAAGCTCTACTTCTTGTGAGAAGCCCGCACCCAAGAGCATGGACTGAAACGGCGTGGGGCACGCTCCGATTTTCAGGGGCCAGGGAGCAGCTTCGAGCGTAGGCAGAGCGATGTAACCGGCGGCGGGTTCGTTGAGCGTGTCGTAGCCCAGCAC
Source organism: uncultured Chloroflexia bacterium (assembly GCA_963785535.1). Lineage (GTDB taxonomy): Bacteria > Chloroflexota > Anaerolineae > Anaerolineales > Villigracilaceae > JAABUE01. The sequence continues at coordinate 55,083 of CAWAVQ010000027.1, forward strand.
GTGTTCGAAGTCTGCCAGACGTTCGGCTACTTTCTGAATCGCCGCGATATAGTGACGTTGCAAATAGTCCTGGGCAGGTTCGCCGTCGATTTTCGTTCCGGGGGCGAAGTCGTTCCCGCCGAAGAACAGCGTCCACATGCTGGCGGCGGCCAGCTTGTGGTTGTTGGTGGGCCAGATCATGCGCGGGAAGGGATCGCCGTGCGTCTGGTGGACGATCGCCGCGCCGCTCTCGGCCAAATGGGTCAGATCGAAGCCGACCGCCTCCAGCGTCCAGCCGGGCGCGCCGTCGCCGCCGGTGAAGCGACTCCAGACGTCTTCGTGCGGGTCGATGAAGAGCGTCAGGCCATGCTCGCCCGCCTTTTTGATGACCGCCCGCAGGTAGTCGAGATAGGCTTCGTCGTACTGATCCGGGCCCGCTGTGTTCGACCGCTTCCCAGGTTACCAGGAAGCGCAGGAAGGTCAGTCCCCAGGCTTTCAGCCGCCGGAAATGCTCGTCGGCTTCCTGCAACGGAAAGGGACGCCCCACGAAGGAGACATCGCGATGTTCGAAAAAGCCTTCGCGGATATAGGTGGCGCCGTTCGGATAGGGCAGCTTGCTGCTCCCGCCCAGGTTGACCCCGCGCAGCAGCAGCCTGCGGTTGTATTCGTCTTTGAAGTAGATGCCGTCGGTTTTGAGCATGGTGTGGATTGTAACATTTGGGCAAATTTATGCTATAGTATTTTCAAGATGTATGTTACCCTGAGCCTTGCGAAGGGTCTCCACCGCTCCGCGGTGGGATTTTTCACTTCGTTCGCACGGTACCAGTGTCCTTCGGGAGAATGACAAAAATATTTTGGGGAAAACCCCATGCCAAACAAACCGCAAAAACTCAAAGTCTTCCTTTGTCACGCTAGCGAAAACAAACCAATCGTACAAGGTTTGTATGATCGCCTTTCAGTGCCTACGGTTTTGACACCCTGGTTGGATAGTCAATTTCTCCTGCCCGGCATGGATTGGGATTTGGAAATTCAGAAAGCTATGCGTTCCAGCGATGCAGTGATTGTATGTCTGTCAAAGATATCGAGTTGCCAAAGAGGGTTATGTCCAAAAGGAAATCAAATAGCGCGCGGGAAATCCAGAAAGAAAAGCCAGAGGGAACGATTTTCCTGATTTCCATTGCAATTGGAGAAATGTGAAATACCTTTTAGTTTACAGGATGTGCAGTGGGGAGAATATTTTGAGCTCAGATGGATTTGAAAAATTGGTCAAGGCTCTCGACCTACGCGCTGCTCAATTGAAACGAATTCTTGGAGCATTGCTGATCCTAGCTACTATCAAAGGCCTCCCGCCTGGTTCCTATATTCCCTTTCCGCGCAACGCGCTCTTCACCGGCCGCGAAGAAGATCTGAAAAAACTTAGCGTTCTTTGCGAGCCTGGCGGTTCAAACATTGTTGATTTCTCAAGCCATCACCGGGATGGGTGGGATCGGCAAGACCCAACTGGCGGTGGAATTCGCCTACCGCTACGGACATCATTTCAAAGGCGTGCACTGGCTGGACCTGCGTGACCCAGATACGTTGGATGCCTCTATCGCGCTATGTGGCACGCATATGGGGTTAGCCTACGAAAAACAGCCCGAACAAGTCGCGCACACCTTGCGTACATGGCAAAGTGCGGTCCGCGCCTGTTAATTTTAGACAACTTCGAAGATGTTACAAAAACAGGAATAGTGTTGAGCCGTTTCCAACATCCGCCTTTGCGATTGCTGATTACTTCGCGCCGAAAAGATTTCCCCAAATCAGCGGGATTGCAAATCCAAGAACTTAATACTTCAGCGAAACCGAGAGTTTGGAGTTTTTGGAAAGAACGCTGGAACGTGAAAGAAACCAAAGAGGCCAAAAAACTCTGGCTGAAAAACTCGGCTACCTGCCGTTGGCGCTCGAATTGGCTACCAGTTACATCAATATCAATGGCGTGGAAATTTCAAAATATCTGCATGAAATTGAAGATATCCTCTCACACGAATTTATGCAGGCAGAATGGTTCAAAGGACTCGACATCACCAATCCTACTGAACACGATCAGAGCCTGCTGGCAACATTCCAACTCTCATGGCAGGAAGTGAAAGACGAAACCGCACGAAAAATTTTCGGTTTTCTGCCCGATTTCCTCAAAACATACCAATTCCTCGAGATATTACAAAAAGCGTTGGAAATCGATGAAAAGACTATTTCTAAAAGTATCTACCGTTTGAAGATGCTTAACTTACTAATGAGTTCAGAAGACTCGATTGTTATTCACCCACTTCTTGCTAGCTTTGCAAGATTAGTAACTAAAGATGTATTTCATGATGATTGAGAAAATATCATTGTATATACATACTTTTGCCTCTTCCCGAGAAACTTCAATGCCGAAATCGCCTATTCTAAAAGGTTCAATAGCAGCCCAATCGTGTCTGAAACAGGAGGCGCTACCCCTTCGGCATTCATCCGTACCGACCAGAACTGGCAGATTCAGATCGAGTGGAGCCTGCAAGGTTCCTTGTTGGGCGTGCCGTTCTTCAGTTTCAGGGGCGAATGGGTTGTGCGTGTCTATCTCGAATCCATGGAGACCGAGCAAGGAGTACGAGATTCCCATCGGCGGGTCGGGAGCCCATGTCAGTGTGGCGGCCTTCACACCGGATGGCCCCAGCAAAAGAGACTATACAACTACCATTCACATCGCCCCGAACGCGGTCGTTCCGGGCATCTATAAGATGGTCGTGGCCGTTACCTACGAATTGTCCCCTGGGGTTCCCGGGCCTATCGCCGGTTTTCACGAAGGTGGGATGCTGCAGTTATTATGAAGCGTGATTAAAAATTGTTGGGGAATCCTTGCGATATAAAACAGGTTTCTCCCCTCAATACCCTCAAAATTCCACTTTTCAGAGCCTCCGAATTTTGTATTATATAATTGGTAAGCCAGTTGTTATCTTTATCTTTTATCAGGTTTATCAGAATTGGGGCGTTGGTGGTAGGAACAGGGTTATCCCAAAATGGAGGCTCGCTGCTCGCGTACGTGGTCTCAAGGTTGAGACCGGATGTGTTTTCACATCCCATCTGGGTCCATTTTGGGGATAAGGAAAAACGGGTTTCCCCTGAAACTATCGAAGAGCTTCTAAGCGCAGCCAAACAACTCCAGAAGGATGATCCAGGCAGCGCCTGTCAGATTCTGTTGATCTGCGCGGTCCACCAGAACTATGCCGGTCAGCGCGCTGAAGCCCTGGAAACCATGCGGCGTATCCTGTCCCTGGCGGAGCAGTACGATCTCCCTGACGAGCTGGTCTGGGCCGCCTGGGGCGCTTGCGCCATCTGTTACCAGGATGGCGACAACGAAGGGGCAACAGGGTATCTGGAGCGCCTGCAATCCAGGTTGCGCGAACAAAACGAATGGGTGCTGGCGAATTTCGTCGAGACGGTCGCGCACTCGCTGTCCCGGCAGGGCGCAGCTATTGAAGCCGGAGAGACTGAATTGCCCCGGGAGCAAGCGAACCTGGGTCTGATGCGCCTGACCTTCGATTGGCTCCAAGAGTGGGGCTTTTCAGACCGATTGCAAGCAATTTCAAACTCGATCAACTATTCTGCTCAATGGGGAACCGCCCATTCGGGGTCTTTCTCGTCTGACGGGCGCTGGAGTGGCTATTGGCGCGCTATCAAACAGATCGTCAGGGGTGAATTGAAATTGCGCTGGGTGGCGAACGGCGCACCTCACCGGGTAAATCCTAAAGTCCAGGGACAAATCCCAAATTTTCCCCCGCCGAAATTAAAATCGATCCGAATCCGCTCCGTCCCCCGCGAATCAGACTCTCCCCCAGGATCGTCCCCGCATCGAGCCTGCTGCTTCGTCCCACTTGGAAAAATCATCCGCTGAAGCTTCCTTGCTGGTCTATTGTCTGGGACTATTCCGAGTCTACAAAGATGATCAGTTGATCGAAAAGTGGCCAGGCAATAAGTGCAAACAAATCTTGAAATATATGGTTGTCCACCGCAATGCGCCTGCCAACCAGGAAGTCTTGATGGAATTGTTCTGGCCCGGAATGGATTTGAAGGGAGCCCGGCGCAATCTGTACCAGGCCATCTATAATCTGCGCCAGGCATTGCAAGATAGTGGTGAAGAGTATCCCTATGTCCTGACGGAGGAAAACAGTTACAGGTTAAACCCGGAAATAGAGCTTTGGGTCGATAGCGAAGCGTTCGATCTGCACTACCAGAACGCGCAAACGTTGATCGCATCGGACCGCCGGGAGGAAGCTGTGCGAGAGTTTCAGATGGCCGAAGATCTTTATCTAGGGGAATTTTTGGCAGAAGATCGCTACGAGGATTGGCCGCTGGTCCATCGTGAGAACCTGAAAAATGCCTACCTGGATGCGCTGGACCAGTTGGGCCAGCACTTCTATGCCAATGGGACAATTTGCAACCTGCATTCACTATTGTCGCAAAATTCTGGCGGAAGATAACTGCCGCGAAGATGCGCATCGGCGTGTCATGCTGTGTTATATCAATCTGGGCCAACCCCACCTTGCTCTGCGGCAATACCATACTTGCGTTGAAGCGCTGAGGGATGAACTGGACGTGCCCCCCATGCCGGCTACGGAAGAGCTTTACAAACAGATCCGCCGGAAACACGCGCAAATGATTGTTCCAAGGCATTCTCTATAAATCCTCTCGCTTTCAATATTGAAGTAATTGAAACTTTTCGCCCTGAGCGGAGCGCAGTCGAAGGGCATTCTTGCACATACGCTTCGACTACAGTGCAAAAAACGCACCTCCGCTCAGCGAGGAACGATTCTTTTTTGATGAACATCAGTAATTCAATATTCAAGCTTTCCAGAATTGAGGAAAAATTGAGTTGAAATTTAGATGATTAAGGTAGTCTATGTCTAATATTTAAGAGGCAGTGGCGCCAAACTGCTATCTATCAAAAGAAGAAAAGGAGAAAATCTAATGACATTGCCGCTAGAAAGCTCAATGGTAATCTCTGGTCTGGGAACCCCTTTGCTGACTGGAACGATTTCAGCGCCAGCAGTGACTGAAGTAGGGGGCGTAACCCCCAACAATATCATCCGCACCGACCAGGACTGGCAGATCAAGATCGACTGGAGCCTGCAAGGTTCTTTGTTGGGCACACCGTTCTTCAGCTTTAGGGGCGAATGGGTTGTACGTGTCTATCTTGAATCCATGGGACCCAGCAATGAGTACGAGATTCCCATCGGCGGGTCGGGGGCCCATGTCAGTGTGGCCACCTTCGCACCAGATGGCCCCAGCAAAAGGGACTACACCACTACCATTAACATCGCCCCGAACGCGGTCGTTCCAGGCATCTATAAGATGGTCGTGGCCGTTACCTACGAATCGTCCCCCGGAGTTCCCGGGCCTATCGCCGGTTTTCACGAAGGTGGGATGCTGCAACTTTACGAGGCGTAAAAGCTCCAGGCGAGGGAGGGCGTCTGCAGAGGAGACAATCCTCGCAGCGCCCTCGTTCCACCAATTTTCTCTTGTCTTCCTGTAAAAAAATCTCGAGGAAACGCAACTCGAGGGTCTATTGAGATTCAGTCGATCACATACAGCATGTGAATCGGAGCCGGTTGGCCCGGTGAATGGAGGTCATCCATATGGCGAGCAACCGTTCAACAACACCTTCACCCTCTGAAATTCCCGTTGTTGTAGACGATCTCAAACGTATCAAGGGCATTGGCCAGGGCGTGGAAACGCGACTGAACCAGGCTGGAATTTTCTCTTTTGCTCAGCTGGCTGCTTCATCTCCAGAGCAAATTTCAGAAATGTTGGCGGACATGATTGGCATGTCCCCGCAGAAGGTCCAGGAACAAGACTGGATCGGCCAGGCCAGGCAATTCGCTGCAGAGGCCAAAGCGGATGAACCAATCAAAATATCGATGAGCCAGGAAGACCGGCAGCGCTACGAAACCTTTAGCGTCAAACTGTTGGTAGATGAGGGCAATCAAATTCGCCGCACGAACATCGTCCATGTCCAGAAGGGGGCCGAAGAGAACTGGGCCGGTTGGGACGAAAGTCGCCTGATCGCTTTCGTTGTGGAGCATGCCGGGTTGAATATCGCTGCTTCCAGGACAACTGTACAAATGAACGTGGAAAGTATCCCTGCAAGCGAGGCAGATGTTTCCCCCTCTCCGGCTGAGATGATGACGACCAGTGCGAGACATGCGCATCGACATCGCGAAAGAACGCTAACGATTGATGGGATGGATATCTGCGAAAAAGGGGGTACAACGCCCTCAAACATCATCGCTATCGAACAGGATTGGTCAATCCGACTGGACTGGACTTTGTCCGGGTTTGCTCCCCTCTTCGGCGACTGGCTGGTAAAAGTTTATCTTGAATCGATCGGACCGGGAGAAGATTACGTGCTCCCCGACGAAGATGGTGTCAGACAGGCCTTGCTCGATGGCAATATGAAGGCCCCGAATGTATATTCTTATTCCAATGAAATGAAATTCAAAGCAGGGGAAATCGCACCGGGAATCTATTGGCTGGTTGTTACCATTGCCTGGGAGAAACATCCTGGCAAGCTAGGAGACTTGATGGGGTTCTCCGAAAAATCGATGTTGCAATTCTACGAGCGCTGATAGAGGGTAGTCTCCTTATATATTGTTGAGACGATAACGATGTAATTAGCAAACCGCCAAGCTCGCGAAGAGCGCCAAGATGTTTCCAAAATCGCCAAGAGCATTTCTTGGCGGTTCAGAAAAACAACACTACCTACTGAACGTCACGGTTCCACAAGTTCTCGAAGCCAACTTCATCCATCCACATGATCCAGGGCGCTAATCTGGGATCTTCCATGGGTTGCCCGGGCTGCTCTGGCATTTCTGGCTGATGCGTTTTGTCGACCGGAACGAAGATCATATGCTCCATGGACGAGTCTTCCTTAAACCCGCTGTGCGCTGCGGACAGGTCGCCGGCCTCGAGAACGATCCTCTTGAAATTTGGATACCAACTCACCAGCAAATGCCGACCACAGGATGAGCACAACCACTCCTCTGTGCCCTCGTGTTCGTTGATCATGATCATTGTATGCATCTTGTCATCTCCATGTTCCTGTTTTGGCTAAAACATGTCACCGGAAATAATAGTAGTTGACAAGAGCTGTTTATTGCATTTCTTTTGTCTTACAATTTCATAACCGAAAGATTGCTAAAAAATTGGATTAATCTTGAAATCCAGTTCTGTATAGTTCGTAATACATCCCTTGTTTTTCTAATAGTTCCTCATGATTTCCCTGCTCCACAATACGCCCATCGTGGATGACCACGATGCGGTCTGCATTGGTGATGGTGCTCAGGCGATGGGCGATCACAAAGGAGGTGCGCCCCTCGAACAGCCGCGCCAGCGCGCGCTGGATGACCTGCTCGGTCTGCGTGTCCACGCTGGAGGTGGCCTCGTCCAGGATCAGGATGCGCGGGTCGGCCAACAGAGCGCGCGCGAACGAGATCAATTGTCGCTGCCCCACGCTGAGCAACACCCCGCCCTCCTCCACCGGCGAGTCGTAGCCGTTCTTCAGTCCCACGATGAACTCGTGCGCGCCCACCGCTTCGGCCGCATTCATCACCTCTTCATCCGTGGCGTCCAACCGCCCAAACAGGATGTTGTCCTTGACCGTCCCGTTGAACAGGAATGGGTCTTGCAACACGATGCCCATCTGACGACGTAAGCTGGCCTGGGTCACTGTCCGCAGGTCGTGACCGTCCACGCGCACGCAGCCCGAAGTCGGGTCATGGAAGCGCGAGAGCAGCTTGATGATGGTGGTCTTCCCGGCCCCGGTCTCGCCCACCAAGGCGACCGTCTGACCGGGCTGGACCTCGAAATCAATATTGTCGAGGACAAGCGTTGGCGCTTCGACTTCACGCCCAGATTCTTCCTGAGCGGAGGGTCGAGTAGACGGTGTTGTTCCCGTCGTATCGAGACTCGCAGTCGAAGGACCGGGCGTTCCGCTCAGCGAGGAATCGCTGTAATAAAACGACACATGCTCGAATCGCACCGCGCCCTGAATGGCTCCCAGTTCACGGGCATCGGGCGCGTCCTGAACATCCACCTCGGTATCCAGCAGGGCCAGCAACCGTTCCCCGCCCGCCATGGTGGATTGCAGCGTATCGAAGCGCCGGGACAGATCACGGATCGGGCCGAAGAAACGGTCGATGTACAGCACGAAGGCCACCAGCACTCCGGCCGTGATCGACTGGCCCAGCACCGCCGTCCCGCCCAGGTAGATGACTGCGGCGGTCGCCAGCGCACCGAGCACATCCACCACCGGCAGGAAGGTAGCGGCCACTTTGGCGGCGCGCATCAACGTTTGCAGATGGTAACGATTGGTGTAATCCCTGAACTTACCGTAGTTATACGACTGGCGGCTGAAAGCCTGTACCACACGGATGCCGTTGATGTTCTCGGCCAACACCGAGTTGACCCACGAGATGGCCGCTCGTACGCGCCGGTACGCGATGCGCGCTGTACGTCGATAAAGAACAGTTGCCAGTACCATCAGTGGGATGGTGATAAAGGTGATCAGCGACAGGCGCAGGTTCAAGGCCAGCATCGCGATCACGATGCCGACGATGGCAAACAGGTCGCGTGCGATGGCCAGCACAGCCCAGGTAACGAACTCGCGCAACGTCTCCACATCATTGATGACACGCGTGATGACCCGTCCCACCGAGTAGCGCGTGTAGAAGCTGAGCGAAAGTCCTTGCAAATGCTCGAAAAGCACCTTGCGCAAGTCATAGATAACCGACTGCCCGATGCGCGCCATGATGTTGACGCGGAAATAAATGAATGCCCAGCGGATGATGGCTGCGCCCAGATACAGGAGCACGGCATTCCGCAGAGGCAAGCGGGTTCCCGGCTGTCAGGCCGTCATCGATGGCGATCTTGACGAAATAGGGTCCCGCCACCGTAGAGACGGTCGAACCCAGCATGAAAAAAGCCGCGAACAACATCTGCCACTTGTAGGGCGCGATGAAACCGATCAGGCGGCGTGCCACGGCCGGATCGAGGGGTTTATCGTATAGCTCCTCGGATTGGGTCACGTATGCTGGGGGAATGACGGTGGTTTGAGTCATAGTTATCTATTTCGTCCTGAGCGGAGAGCCGAGAGCACTTTGCGAGGCTCGTAGTCGAAGGACAGGTTTCAGATAACCCTTGCTCTTAAAAGCGCCCTTCGACTTCGTTCTTCGTCTCCGCTACGCTTCGCTCAGAACTCCGCTCAGGGAGGAAGTTATTTTGATATTTTCTTCTTCTTGGTCTCTCTTCGTTTTCTTTCTGTTTTTACAATTTCATGGATGCCTTTGAAATCGCCGCAAATCAGCGCTTCTTTCTTAGCACGAGACCAACCTTTGATTTGTCTCTCATGTGTCAGCGCTTCATGATATGTCGTAACTTCCTCACTCCAAGCCAGCTTTAGCGGACGCCGCGAAAATGTGTAGGCGGCGGGATTTACACCTTCTCGATGTTCCCAAAGGCGTTTTGACAAGTCATTTGTACTGCCGGTATAGTATGAGCCATCGGAGCATTTCAGGATGTAAACGTAGTAAGACATAAGTATCTTCTTCCTGAGCGGAGCGAGCCGTTTGGCGAGTGCAGTCGAAGGACAGGTTTCAAATAATTTTTGCTCTTAAGAACACCCTTCGACTGCGGGCTACGCCCTCTACCCTTTCGGGCACAGACGCTCAGGGACAGCGGTATTTTAGCCGGGGGTGATTATATCCGCTATCTGGCGAAATTCTTGTAAAACCATTAACTTGCCAAACGGAAAAACCCGGAAGCCAACCAGCTTCCAGGTCGTACGAAATTCCTTGCGATCTCCTTATGGCGTGGAGAATTTGTTGTCTGCTATTGAACCCTGGCTATCACCTGACTAAAGGCGCTCACGACGGCTGGATCAAATTGTGTGCCGCTGTGGCGTTGAATTTCTTCCAATGCTTCTTTCGGGCGGCGAAGTTTTTGATAGGGCCGGTCTACCAGCATACTGGTATAGGCGTCCACAACAGCCAGCACTTTCGCGCTGAGCGGGATCTGGTCGCCTCGCAGGTTATCAGGATATCCGCCGCCATCAAAATGCTCGCGATAGTTGCGAATGACTTTGGCAACTCCCCGTAATTGCGGCACAGGCGCAAGCATCCTTTCTGCGGATAAAGGAGTGGCATGTACAAGCTCCCATTCTGCTTCATTCAACGGTCCGGATTTCTGCAACACCTCTTCAGGTACATCTTTCTTGCCAATATCGTGCAGCAAAGCGGCCCAATGGAGCGCTGCCACCTCCCGTTCGGGAACATTTAAGTTGAGCGCGGTCTTCTCAGCCAGCTCTGCCAGCAACCACCTGACATCCGATGGTGCGGTTTCTCGCGCATCGACTGTAGTCGCCAGATCAAGCGCCAGGTTCAGATATCCCTGTTCGACCTGGTTGTACATCCAGGCGTTTTGCAGCGTCAGGGTGGCAGCATTGGCGAAGAGACCCAGCACACTCCGCTCGTTACGGGTATACAGACGCGCATGTTTGTAGAAGCCAAACACTGCTCCCAACGTCTGACCTTCGTAGACCAGTGGAAAGATCCGGGCAGCCCGAATATCCTTTTCCATTAGATAGCGTTGCAGGCTATCAGGCAGGATGGATTTGTTCACATTCGGGAAGAGCACCGGTTGCTTGTTGTTGCGCAATATGGAATGGATACTTTCACTCTCTACTGTGATGATCTGATTGATCGTTTTGGGGTTAAGACCGGAGACCCACGGGCTGTCAAGGATGTTATCTGGGTTGCGCAGCGCAATAAACGCCATACCGGTCTCCAATACTTCGGCAGCGCTCCGGCCAACTTCCAGAATGGCTTCGCTGAACATCATCATGTGGTTCAGCTTCTGGCTGCTGTCCAGGAAGCGCTGAATCAGGGGGCTTAAAGTACGTGCATCCTGATAGGACCAGATGTCCTCCACAAAGCGAGCTGCATAGTGAGCGGTCCGGGTGACCATTTCGATTTCTTCCGGCTTCCATTCCATCACAACCGGAGATGAAACAAGAACGCAGCCAATGCGCTCACCGTTATTAAGTAGCATAGGCGCGACAATCGTAGAGCGCACATCCTCGTTGTCAAACACTTCGACCAATTGACGTGTTCCGTCCTTGGTTTTGTTGATATCCTGAACGACCAGCGTTTGATCGTTCACGATAGGTGATGAGCGGTACAGGTTGGTAAATTTCAGCGCGATCTCCGCTTTATATCCCCTCGTAATGGGAATTTCATCCAAACGGATCATGCCATCGCTCAATTCCAGCGCTTCCAGCAGATTATCCAATGTGTTTCCAAGCAAATCCAGTGTGTGAGGAATATATCTATCATTTACCGACATCACTGTGTGACGAATGGTGTCTGCTGCAAGGTCTGCAATCTGACAGGCAAATACACGATCCAATAGATTCCAATCGCGTGTGCTCTCGTAATGGTTAAAGTGAACGACGCCATTGAAGGCACCGTTTACGTAAAGGGGAACGTGCAGGCAGGCCTGTACATCATCGGTCTGCAAAAACTTGCGAATCAGCCTGTTGATGGTAGTGTTTCTGGAGATGTCGCTAACATTGAGATACAGGCTCTCCTGCAAGGCTGAAATGTATTCCTTGATCTCGCTAATACTGATGCGTGTCATTGTCTTTGCAGGGCCGCTCGTATTGTTATAGGCAACGATACAGATCAGGTGTTCACCTGTCTTGGAAAGCTGCCAAAAAGAGACATCCTTCACCTGAAGGATATCCGCGCTTATTTCTCCAATTTTATGAAGAGCAAATCCGAGATTGTCACCGCGCAGAATTGGATCTATGGCGAGTCTTTCGATGACATCTTTTTGGACCTGGTACGTATTTTTAGACATGTTTCACCTCGTATCGACTATAAAAGGGAATGACAACAAAGGTTCGTCCGATGTAGTTGTAATAGGGATGCCAAACTACCTCCTCTCTGCTCACCGACGAGCATGGGGACAACTTGTGAGGAGTTCCTGACTCCAGCCTGAAACTAATACAAGACCACGTAGCCGAGGTCTGTTAAATATCTGTATCAGTTGTGAGCAACTTAGTTTTTAGAATGATGGCGAAGGAAAAAATGACGCTGCGTTAATTACAAAACCAGCCAAGCAAAGTTGGGCCGTGAGAAAAAATCGTTTTCGAGAAATTATTTTCGAGATCGTAAATATATCATTGCACAAAAATATACCGATGTCAATAACTGTATCTTAAAATTTGGACATTAAGCGTCCATTATATCTAAACCGCTTCGTTACTCAGAGTGGCGTGTCCGGTCAATTGCATATCATAGATTTCTTTGTACAGGCCATCTATTTGGAGCAGTTCCGTATGTTTCCCCCGTTGTGCGATGTGGCCTTTGTCCATCACCACAATCAAGTCAGCGCGCCGAACGGTACTGAGACGGTGCGCGATCACAAAGGTAGTACGGCCCTCCATCAGCTTATCTAATGCTTCCTGGATGAGTTTCTCGGTCTGTGTGTCCACGCTGGAGAGCGAGTTCATCCAGGATCAGGATGCGCGGGTCCATCAGCAGGGCGCGCGCGATGGCCACACGCTGACGCTGTCCGCCGGAAAGGGTCACACCGCGCTCTCCAACGATAGTTTTGTAGCCTTCGGGGAAACTCTCGATGAACTCGTGCGCCTGGGCGGCCTTCGCGGCTGTGATGATTTCTTCATCGGTTGCATCGGGATGTCCATAGGCGATGTTGGCTTTGATAGTGTCCGAGAACAGCAGCGAGGTTTGCAACACGATACCAATCTGGCGGCGCAGCGAGACCAGGTCCAGGGTGCGGACGTCTCGTCCATCCACCAACACCGCGCCGCTGGTTACGTCATAAAAGCGCGGGATCAGGTTGATGAGACTGGATTTGCCCGAGCCGGTAGCGCCTATCAGTGCAATGAGTTGATTGGGTTGGACACGCAGGTTGACACCCGAGAGCGAAGCGTTCTTTTCATCTTGATAGATAAGTGACACATCCCGGAATTCCACTTCGCCTCGCAGCGTGGACATTTGGGCTGCTCCCGTTGGGGAAGCGATTTCCGGCTCCGTATCCAGGATTTCGAGCACGCGCCGTGCCCCAGCGGAGGCTTCCCCGGCGCCATTGACCAGCCAGGTCAGTTGCTGGGCGGGCGTGGCCAGCATCAGCACGTAAGCGTTGAAGGCCACCAACTCGCCTACAGTGAGCGTGCCTTTGAGCACCATGTTGCCGCCAAACCACAGGATGAGAATGGTGCACATGGTGACCAGGAAGTCGGTGGTTGGCATAACCTGCGACCAGGAACTGATCACGCTGATGCGCGCATCGTAATAGGCGCGGTTGGTCTCGTCAAAACGTTCGATCTCATGCGGTTCACGCGCAAAAGCGCGCACCACCTGCGCTCCTGTAACATTCTCCTGCAAGCGGGCGGAAAGTTCACCGAGCATGTTATCGACATTGAAGAACAAGGCCGTAACTTTTTTACCGAAGCGAACGGTCAACCAGGTGAGCGGGAAGATGGGCAACACGGCGATCAACGTAAGCTGCCAATTCTCGGTCAGCATGATGCCTAACGCACCAAAGAGCAGGAAGACCATTTGCGCCAGCTCGACGATGGAACTGCCGATGAACTGTTGCACCGAGCGCACATCCTCGATACAGCGCGAGATAAGCTGCCCTGTCTGGGAATGGTCGTGGAACGAAAAGGACAGGCCCTGGATGTGATCGTACAGGCGGTTGCGGATGTCGTAGCCGATATGGCCGCTGATCCATTCGGAAATGTAGCGTTGGAAGCCGTTCAGGATGGCAGTCATGAGACCCAACCCGAGCAGGAGCAGTGCTGCGCGGACGAGGAAACTGACATCGTTACGGGAAATACCGTCATCGATCACTTGCTGCATGATGTGCGGAACGATCAAGGATAGACCTGTCAGCGTGGCTAGCGAGAGCAAGCTGAGCAGGATCTGCGGTATATATGGTTTAACGAATGAGCGAAGTCGTAAAATAGAGTTCATGCTTGTTTGATGAATTTGTAGTCAGCCGGAATGCGAGAATATCACACCTTTGGAATTCTGCCAAATAGCATTTGAAAGGAACATCTATAGAAGCAAAATGAAATTGGTACATTATCGTGATTTTTATCAATTGCACTGGGTTTGTTTTTCCTCTATACTAAAAATATCACAAGACTATTTCCATTGGAGGACAAATGTCTGAACCTCGCAAGAAAATTACTCTGCCCTATCTCTTCAAAAAAGTGGCGGATGGTGAGCCTATTACCTGGCTGACCTGCTACGATTACCCCACAGCCTACCTGCAAGAGCAAGCAGGCATCGAAATGATCCTGGTCGGCGATAGTTTGGGCATGACCATGCTCGGCTACAACTCGACCCTGCCTGTCACCATGGACGACATGATCCGGCACACGCAGGCCGTGCGCCGTGGCGCGCCGACTGCCTTCGTGATTGGAGACATGCCTTACATGACCTACCAGCCCAGTGTGGAGACCGCCATCCGTAACGCCGGGCGCTTCATGGCGGAAGCCGGAACGGATGCCATTAAATTAGAGGGCGGCGCCTCCATGGCGGACCGCATTAAAGGCATCGCTGACGCCGGGATCCCGGCCATCGGGCATCTCGGGCTGACGCCGCAATCTGTCAGCGCCTTGGGAGGCTTCCGCGTGCAAGGTAAGGATGCCATGCTGGCCAAGAAGATCATCGACGATGCCAAGGCACTCGAAAAGGCCGGGGCGTTCATGATCCTGCTCGAAATGGTCCCGGACCGCATCTGCAAACTGATTACCGAGCGCGCCGAGAACTGCATCATCATGTCGTTGGGCTCGGGGCCGGACGCACACGGTCAATTGTTGATCTACCACGACATGTTCGGCTTGTATCCCAAGTTCAAGCCCAAGATGGCAAAGGTGTTTGGCAACGCCGGTGAGGTCATCTTGAAGGGTTTGACTGCCTATCACGACGAAGTCATCGACAAGACCTTCCCCGCACAGGAGAACTGGTTTGGGATGAAGGACGAAGAGTACGATGAACTGGTGAAGATGTTGGATTAAATTCGCCCTGAGCGAGCGCAGCGTAGTCGAAGGGTAATTGCTAAGTTAACGTAGTGCTTCGACTGCGGGTCTCGATACGGCAGAACAACATCGCCTACTCGACCCTCCGCTCACATCGTCCCGATATCGTTCGGGAGCGAGGATAAAGGAGAAAAATGGATAACAAATACCGCGAGATGCTAAAGATTCCCGCAGATCGATTAGACGCCATCAACGCCGTGCTGCTCGACCCGGACAGCAAAATCATGCAGGCCTTCATGGATGTGGTCGCCAAGTACGGCACTCCGGAAGAGATCAACGCTAAGGCACGCGAAGCCGGAAAATACGAGAACCTGCTCAAAAAGGTGCAAGAGGTCAAGCCGGAATATCTCAAAGATTTGCAATGGTTGGTGGAACAACGCGACAAAGGCGCATTCGTCCCGGTAGCAGAGTACAGGCAGAAGGTCTTGGGCGATGCGGCCAAGATGATGAAATTCAAGGATGAGTCAGCGGTCACGCTGGAAGTCTCAGCGTTGCAATACTTCCCCTGGTTACGTCCGATGGCAGAACAAGCTATCGCCAACAAAACACTTGTGCCAGGGCGCTTCATCAAAGTCCGCCAGATGAAGGAGCAGGAAGCGGACGGCGACCTGCCCGCCATTGCGGCTGCGATGCAGATTTTCGGCGCGTCGTACGTGGAGACGCTGGATACCAAGGGCACGGACGGCTCGAACCCGCACCTGGGTGGTCCCGAGACCATCACCGGCTACTTCGGCGGCATCGGCCAGCCCAACGAACATGCTCTGCAATGGGTAGATGAATTGTTGTATTACTACACGGAGTACGGCGTCAAGTCGGTGCTGAACTTCAATGCGGGGACAATTCTGCTGGGTTTTCTGCTGTATAAGATGGGCATCGACAACGAATTCAAGATCTCGGTCTTCTTCGGCAGTGACAACCCCTACCATGCACTCTGGATCATGATGGCCGCCAAGCTGTTCAGCCGTGAGGATGGCAGCAGCCCGCTGATCGGCTTCAACTGGTCGAACTCGGTCAATAACGAAACCATGGAGTTAACTGCCCAATTCCGTAAGGCGCTTGGCTTCGAAGACGTGGTGCGCTTCGAGCATCACATCGTGGAAACTTACAAGTCCATCGTGGTGCAACCATACAACCGCCGCGCTGAACTGGTGGAGATCGCCGACCATGTAGCCAACATATCGGCCAAGCACGAAGGCGGCGACCCGGAGATCGATGCTAAACTCGAGCATCCCTCGGACATCTTGGATTACTTCCGCGACAAACAGGAAGTGATCGACTCCGGCGATTGGGATCACCTGCAGCGCAATTTCATGGAAAAAGTAGCCGCAACCAATAAAACCGCCTGGGCGCTGACCGAGAAGGGACTCTCGTTTGTGGCAGCGCCAAATTTGCATAAGTAATTTTTCACCACGGAGACACAGAGAGCACAGAGTAACATGTTAAAAAGAAAGAGACTGGAAGTCAGGTAGACTTCCAGTCTCTTTTCATAACCTGGATGCCAAAGCTTGTTTCAATAAGACCGCAGATACACTAAAACAGAGTGAGTGCCGTGGAAAACTGAAAACGCAATCGCTGGAATCAAGTAATGCCATTTTGAATATTTCAGCTTGAAGTAATAAGACTCCGCCATCAATGTTATACCTGTCAACGGCTTTGGTGCATAAATCAGAGAGCAGGCACAATCAGTCCATCTAGAGTGAGTGTTTAGGAAACTTGATAGGTTTCAGGCATTCCAAGATGGGTCATTTTGTTGAGTGCCAGGCAGCAGATGAGCGCTTGCGTGGTTTGTGTTTCCAACAGGCGAGCGGACAGTTCGTCACCAAAGATGGTTTTTAATCGAAACATGGCGGTTTCTGCCAAAGAACGCATGTGATAACCTGAATCATCCTTCCATTGCTGCCGTCCGTGCTTGCGAATGTAACGCAAATTCTCATCTCGCTTGAGACGTTCTGCTTTTGAATTGCCGCGCTGCCAGATGCGTGCATTCTTGCGTGGGGGAATCCATATCTCAACTTCTGGCGAGTGCCTGTTGAGTGCATCATACACTTTGCGCTTATCGTAGGCTCCATCTGCCGCACAAGCAAGAAGTGTTTGCTCGATTTGTTCCAACAGTTTCTTGACAGTTGCAGCGTCACTGACGTTGTTTTCAGTCAAGAGTACAGCCTGGATTTCACCACTTTCAGGGTCAGCACCCAAATGCAGTTTGCGCCATGTGCGTCGCTTGGTATAACCATGCTTGCGAACTTTCCATTCACCTTCGCCGTAAATCTTCAAGCCCGTACTGTCCAACACCAACTTCAAACCACCATTTGCTTTCCTGGGCAGTTTCACCTTCAAGCTTTTGCCACGTTTGGACAAGGTGGTGTGATCGGGTACGGACAGGGAAATATTCATCATCCCAAACAGAGAACGCACAAACCCTTCCACACTGCGATTGGTCAGATGGAACACTTCCTTGATGGTTAGCATGATTTCAATCGCTTTGTCACTGTAATCAAATTGGCTACCACGCTGTTTTTCACCCGTGTACAACCAAACCTTTTCAAAATCATCTGATAGCCAGAAGGTGATCGAGCCTCGTTGCACCAATGCTTCCTCGTATTCTGACCAATTCTTGACACGGTATAATTCTTTCCGGCGTGACTGCGTCTGTTTTTGTTTATGCATAAACCAAACTTACTCAGTCTTGCCACTTTTGTCTAGCCTTTCATGCACCAAAACCCCTGTCAACCACAAAATTGGTGTATAGGCTGGCGCAACAAATCCAAGAATTCTGGTGCTCCACGCTGAGTCAGGCGCCAGCATCAAGGCCAGCCAGGATGCAAAATAAAGCGCTGTCCCTACGCAATACAGAATCAATCCTCTTTTTCCAATAGGTGTCTTGATATTCAAACTGAAGAACAAGGGCAGAGCGAAAATGATCGTCCGAAAAATATTCTCCCCTGTCAAAATGACGGACAGAATATCCCTGTTGCAAGATGCCGAACCGTAGGCTGGGGGCAGCACGGGTGCGAACAAAATATTCCATTCTAGACATTATACAGTCAACAGAAAAAAAACTCCTCTATTGTATAATCGCTCAAAAGGAAACCCCATGCCCGAATTCAACTACCTCACCACCCACGTAGGGTCGGTTCCGCATAAAGACGCCCACGACCTGAACGCGCGTCTGTTGTCCATACTGGATATTCCCTGCTGGCTGCAATTACCGCGCCGCGACTTCCGTGAGAACATCTATACTCAATACGCGCCCACGCTGCCCGGTGCGGTCGTGCGTGAAGACAAAGAGAAAGCCATCATTGATTTCAGCGCCGCGGATTTCGACTCCGCGCTCGAAAGTTTCTACCAGTCCGTGCTGGATGAGGATGTGAACGCTTTCGCCCTGCATCCCGATTACGCTCAGGGCTTTTACGTCCTGCTGGACACACTCCGCCAAAACCCAACTCAATACGCCAAGGGACAGGTCATGGGACCCATCAGCTTTGGGCTGACGGTCACTGACCAGAATGGGCGCGCTTGCCTGTACAACGAAGCCCATGTAGATGTGCTGGTCAAGCATATGAGCTTCAATGCACGCTGGCAAGTGGAACAATTGCAGAAAGTCAGCGATCAGGTTATCCTGTTCGTGGACGAGCCTTACATGGCCTCCTTTGGGTCGGCGTATGTCAATCTGGGAAAAGAGCAGGTCGTTGCCTGGCTGGACGAAGTCTACGAATCCCTGCACGCCGCCGGGGCCATCACCGGCACACATTGCTGCGGCAACACCGATTGGGGCGTGTTGCTCAATACAAAAGTGGATATCCTCAACCTGGACGCTTACGACTTCATCGAGAACCTGGCTTTGTATCCGGTCGAGCTACGCAAATTCCTGGATCGCGGCGGCGCGGTCTGCTGGGGACTGATTCCCAACAACAATCACATTTTTCACGAGACTCCCGATTTACTGGCAGACAAGTTGCGAAACGGAATCAGGCTGATCTGCGAGAAAGCAGCGCGCCGAGGCGTCACGATTCGCCCAGACGAGTTTGCGTCTCGCAGTCTGCTTGCGCCCGCCTGCGGGCTTGGGTCTGCCACCGTTGAAATCGCCGAGCGTGTCTTCGATGTGTTAGCAGAGACAGGAAAACTTCTAAGCGAGGGATAGACTTCCCCGCTACCCACAAAAGTCCTCTGTTTAGCGGTTTTTATTGGCCTCGTATTGTGAAATATTTCTCAAACTCAAGATAAACCGCACCCCAAAATAATTACATCTATAAACTGTGCTATAACCAGCACATCGTATAATAGACAAACACAGCAAAAATCGCTTTCCGTGAAAAGCGTACCATCCACTTTATCAAGGAAACTATTATGAGCACCCCATTCGATCCGCGAACACAAAAAGTATTCGACCCCGCACATGATGTATATCGTTATACCCCGCGTTCCTTACAACCCATTTTCTCTCCGAAAACAGTGGCTGTCATCGGCGCTTCCGAAAAGGCTGGCAGCGTTGGACGCACCGTTGTGTGGAACCTGATCAGCAGTCCGTTTGGTGGCACGGTCTACCCGGTCAACCCTAAGCGCGAGAACATCCTGGGCATTAGAGCCTATCCCAGTATCAAAGATCTGCCCGATAAGATCGACCTGGCCGTCATCGTCACGCCCGCCCCTACCGTCCCCGGAATTATCGAGGAATGCGTTGAAGCTGGTGTTAAAGGCGCCATCGTCATCTCTGCCGGTTTCAAAGAAGTTGGACCGGAAGGCGCCATGCTGGAGACACAGATCCTGGAACACGCCCGGCGTGGCAAGATGCGCATCATCGGTCCCAACTGTCTGGGCGTGATGAACCCGCTCACCGGCCTGAACGCCACCTTTGCCACCGCAGCTGCCCAGCCCGGCAATGTAGCCTTTATCAGCCAATCGGGCGCGTTATGTACGTCCGTGCTGGACTGGTCGTTCAAGGAACACGTCGGTTTTTCGGCCTTTGTCTCCATCGGCTCCATGCTGGATGTCGGCTGGGGTGATTTGATCTATCACCTGGGCGACGACCCGCACACCAACAGCATCGTGATCTACATGGAAACCATCGGCGATGCGCGCTCGTTCATGTCCGCAGCGCGCGAAGTGGCGCTAACCAAGCCCATTATCGTCATCAAGCCGGGTCGCACCGAAGGGGCCGCCCGCGCGGCTGCCTCCCACACCGGCTCGCTAACCGGTTCTGACGAAGTGCTGGAAGCCGCTTTCCGTCGCTGCGGCGTGCTGCGCGTGAAAACCATCGGCGAGATCTTTTCGATGGCTGAAGTGCTCTCCAAGCAACCGCGCCCAAAAGGTCCGCATCTAACCATCCTTACCAACGCAGGCGGTCCGGGTGTATTGGCCGTGGACGCACTGATTACCAACGGCGGCAAGTTGGCTGAAATCTCACCAGAAGCCATGCGGAAATTCAACGAAATCCTGCCTCCACAATGGAGTCACAACAACCCGGTCGACATCCTTGGAGACGCCTCCCCGGAGCGTTACGCTCAATCACTCGAGGTTGCAGCCCAGGATGAGAATAGCGATGGCCTGCTGGTGGTGCTCACTCCCCAGGCTATGACCGATCCCACCGAGACCGCCGAAGCTCTCAAAGACTACGCCAAGAGTTACGAGAAACCCATCCTGGCCTCCTGGTCGGGCGGGCAGGATATCTCTGCGGGCGAGTCCATCCTCAACAAGGCCGGTATTCCAACTTTTATGTATCCGGATACCGCTGCGGAAGCCTTTGCGTATATGTGGAAATTTACGGACAATTTGAAAGCCCTATATGAGACAGTTAGCCTGCCACAGGAAGGCGCCTCAAGCATCGACCGGGAGGCTGCTTCCGCTATCATTCAGAATGCACGCCGCTCGGGGCGACTCCTGCTGACAGAGGCCGAATCCAAGGCGCTGCTGGCAACTTATGGCATTCCCACCGTCCCCACCCTCATTGCCAAGACTGCCGATGAGGCCGTTGCAAAAGCCGAAGAGTTGGGTTACCCGGTGGTTTTGAAACTGCACTCAGAAACTGTCACCCACAAGACAGATGTGGGCGGCGTCCAGCTCAACTTAAACGGCGAGCAGGCCATTCGGTCCGCATTCGAGGCGATCAAACAAGGGGTGACTGAAAAAGCCAGCGCAGACGACTTTCTGGGCGTCACAGTCCAACCGATGGTCAAGCTGGGAGGATACGAATTAATCTTCGGGTCCAGCATCGATCCGCAGTTTGGTCCGGTGGTGCTGTTCGGCATGGGTGGTTCGCTGGTCGAGGTCTTCAAAGATCGCGCCCTGGGGCTGCCGCCGCTCAATACCACCCTTGCCCGCCGGATGATGGAACGTACGAAAATCTTCGAGGCGCTCAAGGGCGTGCGTGGGCGCCAACCGGTCGACATTTCAGCATTGGAGCAATTGTTGGTACATTTCAGCCAACTGGTTGCGGAGCAATCCTGGATCAAAGAGTTGGACATCAACCCGCTGATCGCCTCACACGAGGGCCTGCTGGCGCTGGACGCACGCGTGTTAATTCATGAGGCGAAAAACGAAAATGCACTTCCCAGGCTGGCAATCCGGCCTTATCCCAGCCAGTACGTAGCGCCCTGGACAACGAAAGATGGCGCCGAGGTTGTCATTCGCCCCATCAGCGCCGAAGATGAGATGCTCATGCGCGATTTTCACGAGTCACTCTCTGACAAGACTGTCTATTTACGCTATCTTTCCCCGATGCTATTGAGCACCCGCATCACCCATGAACGGTTGGCGCGCGTGACCCACAACGACTACGACCGTGAGATCGCACTAGTGGTGGAGGGAGAAAAAGATGGAGAAAAGGCTATCTTTGGTGTCGCACGTCTGAGTAAGCTGCGCGGTACCGATGAAGAGGCGCGTTTTACGATGCTGATCAGCGATGCCTATCAGGGCATGGGCCTGGGAAAAGAACTGCTGACGCGGATCATCAAAATCGGCCGGGACGAGAAGATCAAGCGCATTATCGCCCTAATGTCGCCTGATAATGAAACGATGAAAAAGTTATGTCGAGCAGTCGGGTTTTCTTCGTTCGAGATCGATTCGCAAAATGGCATGTTAAAGGCACAGATCGAGCTGTAAGCCAACCTGAATTCACATTATAAGGAAAGAGACCGGCAGCATACGAACCTTCCGGTCTCTTTCTGATTTCAAAAGTTAATTGAAACCCTTGTAAGGATCTCTAAACCCTATACCAGCTTTTACGAACCAGTAACCTGATAGATCTGGATAAGGTTGCCACAAGTATCATCGAAAATCGCCACAGTAGTCATCCCCATGTTTGTTGGCTCCATCGTAAACTCCACACCCAGCTTTTTCAGCCTGGCATACTCTTTTTGAATGTCGTCAACCTGAAATGCTGTAAACGGGATACCATCCTTCACAAGAGATTCTTTGAGGGCCTTCATTGCAGGATAATCGGCATTTGGTTCGAGGAGCAATTCTGTACCATTCGGTTCGTCGGGTGAGACAACAGTTATCCAACGCGCACCATTTCCCAATGGGATGTCACGCTTTTTCACAAAACCCAAAACTTGCGTATAAAACTTTAAGGCTTTGTCATAATCATCGATAGACACGCTGGTTAGTGTGATCTTCATAACAAATTATCCTTTCCTCAGAATTTGAGTAGCTGCATGGCAATCGAGTTGACGAAACTCACTGGGACTGAGGCCAAATCGCTGTTTGAACGCCTTGCTAAAAGCAGCATGGGTATCGTAGCCAGCAGCAAGCGCAACCTCTGTAATGTCCACTGCTCCCATACGCAGTTTACGGCCCGCACGTTCCAGGCGAAGGCCCCGAACATAGCTAGCGATGTTGTCCCCCACATAAGAGGCAAAGATGCGATGAAAATGGGGCACCGAGAAGCCAGCAACCGCCGCTAATACATCCCGATTGAGCGGTTCATCAATATGCTCGTGGATGTATCGTTTGACAGCATCAATACGTTCGTCATAACCTCGAAGACTCTGCCCGTCAGCCATTATAGGGATAATTATAGTATGTCAGAACACCTGTTCGCTATTCCAAATGTATCATTCTGTCAACGCCGCCACCAACTCCCGGCAAAAATCGGGAATATCCGCTACAACCCGCCCCCAAACCAAATTCCCTTCGCGGAAAGCTGGTTCATCCACCCAGGTGGCCCCGGCATTAATCAAGTCATCCTTGATGCCTTTCGAACCCGTGGCTCGTCTACCCTTGAGAATGCCAGCAGAAATAGGCACCAACCCACCATGACAAATGATGCCGATAATTTTTCCAGCAGCATCCATCTCTTTAACCAAATCCGTTACAGACTTATGTCTGCGGAGTTTGTCTGGAGCCCAGCCACCGGGGACAACCAGGGCATAAAGCTCACTATTGCGTAAAGAATCGACAGTCACATCCGGGGTGATCTCAAGTCCGTTCTTGCCGATCACGGGATCGAGAGTCAATCCCGCCCCGACCACTTCAGCGCCTTCTTCTTGAAGACGCATATAGGGCACATGGAATTCCAAATCCTCGACACCCGGTGCAAGGAGCACCGCTATTTTTTTTCCGCTCAAACGCATTATATTTTCCTTTCTTATGGTTAACAGAACAGGAGTTACGCAGTTGAATGGGAGAAGCCCGAAAATAAGGGGGGCGAGCGTACGCTCGCCCCCCCTTATTTTCGGTATCTTTCGCAAACTGCGCAAATCGTAACGGTATTCATTATAGGCATTCCCCCAGTAAAATGCAACAAGAAGAGTCTGATTTGGTATTTCGTTAAATCAAACTCTCAGTCATGACTAAGTTTTGACGAGTCAATCCAAGATCGATTCCAGCATTTCCGATACTGCCTGATAGACCGGTAACTCATCGCCCAGATCCACCAGTGGTTTGCCGGAAAATTCAAAGGCGGAAAGGTCATTGTTGGCCGGGATGACACCCAGTAAAGGGATACCAATCTTTTCGGCGAATTTCTCGATTTCCGGGTGCAATTCACCATCCGGTACGCGGTTGATAACCAGATAGGCATTCTCGATGTTGATTTCAAGCTCGTTACGCATATCGGCAATGCGTTGGGCGGCGACCAGACCACGTTGGGTCGGATCGCTGACAACCAGCAAATGCTGCACATCGCGCGTGGTACGGCGGCTGAGATGTTCCATGCCAGCCTCGTTATCGATAACAACATACGGGTAGTGCTTGCTCAAGCTGTCAATCACTTCGCGCAAATTATGGTTGACCGCGCAATAACAACCCTGCCCTTCGCCTCGTCCCATCGCGATCAGGTCAAAGCGACTGCCTTCCGCCAGGGAAGTACGAACGTGATACTCCAGATAATCGCGCTTATTGACACCGCCAGGCAGATTGCCCATTGCTGCACCTCCCTGCACCAATGAAGTTTTGACCTGCTGCAACATATCTTCACGGATGTCGCCAACTGTCCACTCCAATTCCAGGCCAAGCACCATATTCAGATTGGCGGACGGGTCTGCATCTATTGCCAAAATACTTCCGGGCTGATTTTGCGCCAGATATTTAATAATCATCCCGGCAACGGTCGTTTTCCCTACACCACCTTTACCTGCAAGTGCAATTGTTGTCGTCATAATTTTAAAATTCCTTTCTCACTCAATTGGCCTGAGCAGCCAGTTTTTCTGCGATGGCTTGTGCAGATTGTTTGAGGGATGGCACATGGTCATACACCGGAATACCCAAACGGTCTGCCTCCTGCACTTTTAAGTCCGCAGGCAAAAATCCCAGCACCGGCAAAGCGGGCGTCTCGGCTTCCAAGAACTTTTCTTCTTCTTCATTGCGCACTTTGTTGCCAACCAGATACAATCTTTTCAAGCCAATGTCATTGGCCAGTTTCTTGATCTGAGTGGCGGTGCCCAAGCTACGTCGGGTCGGCTCGACCACTACGATCATGGCGTCCACAAAGTCTACCGTGGCGCGGCCAAGGTGCTCAACACCGGCATACATGTCAAGCAGAAGCACATCGTCCTTGCGGAAAAGCAGGTGCGTGAAGAGTGTTTTGAGCATGGCAAATTCGGGGCAAATGCAACCGGAACCGCCCAAATCTACAGAGCCCATTTCCAAGAGACGTACACCACGATTCCGAACTGCAAAGCGCTCCGGGATGTCGTCTACGCGCGGGTTGAGGGTAAAAAATCCACCCACCGTGCCGGGCTTGGCACCCGTTCGTTCCTCGATCAGTTCATCCATCTCGGCGATGGGACTGAGCTGCGCGCGCAGTTCATCCGGGAAACCTAGCGCCCCGGCCAAGCAGGGGCTGGGGTCCGCATCCACAGCCAGCACATCCCGACTTTGATCCGCGTAGACCTGCGCTAGCAGCGCGGTCAGGGTCGTCTTTCCAACACCACCTTTACCAGTAATGGCTAGTTTCATCTTGTCTCCTTTGGTTCGCTAGCAGTTGAACTGCTGGCGGGATGCAGTCGAACTGCACCCTAAACAAATCTCCTTATTAAGAAACGGCCAATGGCTGTACTTCGTAAGTATAGCCATCTTTCAAAGGCTTTTGACTTTCCATATACTTCAACACATATTGCCCACAATTGCTGCCGATCTCGTTCTCTTTCACCTCGCCGATGCTGACGATGACATCATAACCGGCTTCGGTCAGAGACTGCGCCACAGCCTGCCCGGTTTCCGGGCGGTATGGGTCAATGTGCGTGGACAAGCCATTCTGTACAGCCCGACAGGTTGGATTAACAGGCGTAATTTTCACCAAATAGCGGTCTGGGTCGAAGTAACGCAACAGCACATCCGGTTCCACGGGCATGCCTTCAGCTAGCGCAAAATTCAAGGTGATCTTACGATCACCAGGGCGATAGAAACACTCGCCATAAGAAGCCATTTGCGCAAAAGACCACTTGCGTACCGGGATCAGTTTGTCCCGTAGAACCACATCCGTGGTATGAATGGAGTACTGGAATTGGAACCGCCGGTTGGAATACAGTCGGTTCTTCACATCCAACAAACCCTCGAAGAACGCATCCACACCGTGCGGCGCGATCGTTGATATGGAAGGCATCAAGCCGGGTGCATCATATCGCAAGGGCAGTTGTTCCAAAACGTTCAGTACAGCCATATTGAGGGCTGGTTCGCCCATGCGCGCAAACTGGATCTTAAACTTCCCGGCTGGCACACGACCATCTGGGTACCAACGATAGACCATGTGATCGATCTGGCATAAAATCTCTTCGGCAGTTGGCTTGCCACGATAGCTTCCACCGGCATCGCAGATCAGGCACTTGACCGGGCAACCATACAGCGTTGAGATCATCAAAATCCAGCGTTCGTCACGCGAATAGGGCGGCTGGAGCGCTTCCACAAACTCAATCATGCGCCCCTCACCCATATCGGCCATAAACACTTCTGCAAAATCGGGCGTACCTGTTACTGCAAAAACCTTCATTAAAGATTATGCCTCCGAATTACATCATGTTGCTCAAAGAGCAGTAAGATGGGAGTAGATTTCCATCGCAGCCCGCAAACCGTCACCAGCGGCAATCGCCGCCTGCCGGAAGCGACCATTTTTCACATCGCCGACAAAATACACACCATCGAGACGATTGTTGAGGATTTCGTCCGGCAAAAAACTAACTTGCGGGATTCGGCCAATCGCGAAAAGTAAGTAATCCGCTTTTAGAGACTCGCCCGCTTCCGTCCGGAGCTTTAGCCTGCCAACCGTTTCCCCGCCTCTTTCGGGCGGGGTTTCATCAAGGTCCACTGAACTGAGGGGAGTCTCAGCACGATACTCAATAGCGGGGTCAGCCACAGCACGCTCCCACAACAATCTTAAGCATTTTACTTCCCTGCCACGATTGAGAATAGTGACAGAATTCCTGTTTTTTGTCAGATTTAGGGCATAATCAAAGGCAGCATCGCCGCTCCCAATAATGACAATCCGCTTGTTTGATTCGCTCAACAAATGATACACATCGCTAAAAACCGAGTCCTGCGCCGCCATAGGAACAGCCAACGGAAAAGGGATCGGTTTTGTGCCAGACGCTACCACTACATAACGGGCATGGTATTCAGTTTGGATCGTTTCAATTCTGAAACCTGTTTTATTGTAATGAAGCCGTAAAACAGAGTCAAAGGTTACCTCCACCCCTACCCGTTCCATCTGCTTTTCGATCAGACGCACCAATTTCGATCCGCTGACACCTGCCGGGAAACCGGGATAGTTCTCCACCAGATTGGCATTCCAGAGCAAGCCCCCTACTCGCTCTTTTTCAAGCAAAACAAATGGAATACCGTAGCGTTTAAGTTGGATGGCGGCAGTCACGCCTGCCGGACCAGCACCAACGATGACAACTTCCTCAGGTTCCATCAGACTCCATGGCAGCCAACAATTCTTCAATCAACACTGGGACAGCAAAGCCGTGGGAAAGTGTCAGCAAGGAAGCCCGATGCAATTCCTCATTATATGTAGCAGTACCATCCACTGTAAAAAAGACTTCAAAGCCACGCATAAATGCGGAGCGCGCAGTTGTCTCGCAGCACAGGTGGGTCATCACCCCGCAGATGACCACCTGCTCGATCTTGAGCTTATGGAGCATATTTTCAAGCGCGGTATAGTGGAAGGCGTCATATTGGGTTTTGTTTATGTGGATAGATGTTGTTGTGTGAGTTGTAATATTATGGCTACGCGAAGTTTGTGGATTAATCAGATTGCGCCACCACTTTGACATCATACCGGCATCTTTTGGTGTATTTATATGTCTAGTAAATACAACCGGATGATCCACCTTTCTGAAAGCAGCAATGAGTTCGTTTATTCCGGGTAAAATAGCGAGCGCACTGGGAATAAAGGCATGCGAAATCATCTTGCAAGAAATATTCTTGTAAATCCAAAACCAGCAAGGCAGCCTTTTCAGGCCGAAAGACAATATCAGCATGTCGTTGGCGCAACGGCTCGACAAAAGAAAGTAACTTCCGTGAATTCGCTTTTATGGTTTCCGAGGTATAGTACAGCTCTTTTCGCATCCCCACTATTTTACTGCCTAAAGGGCATTCTTGATTATTTTACGTGTCAACATACTCCCCAGGATTGCGCACACATCGGTTGGCAAATAGTGACTGACTGAACTATCAAATAATATCTTACAAGAAGACGGAAAATCTTCATCCCCGCACCAATAATTGACCAGTAATGGCAAGCGTGGCAGCGCATAAAAAATGAAGGCGGCATCTCCCACGAGCGTAGCCTGCCCACCACCCTTCTCACAAGCAAGCTTAAACCCGTCTATCTTCAGACCAAAGGCTTTGACGAGTTCATTTCCACTGTACCCCTGAAAAGCGGAGTTATACATGCGCCCATCGGGCAAATCTGCAAAAGAAACCCACTGCCCCGTTAAGGGCGCACCGTCACTAGTATAGAAATAGTACGCCAAGACAGCCTGTACTGGAAGTGGTAATTCGTTATCCTTAGTATCAAAACCGACCAAACCGGGATATGTCACGATCGCTGGAGAATCGAGCAGGGAAAGGCGGAACTCGCCTCTCCCTGGACCGATAGCCTGATAACTCGCACCCGTGCGTTCGGTCAACAGATTGACGGAAATCTGCTGGAGCGCCTCGCGCAGCTCGTCCACACGTGCCGCAAGCGCGGGCTTAGAAGGATGCGGAGTTTCGTTCGGGTTAGACATCCACAGCCAGGCAGGTCAATGTTTCGAGAACGCCAGGAATGGGTTGAATCTCGTTTGCCAGGATCGACCCTACACCGTTGATATTGTCCGTTTCGATCACAGCCACGGCATCATAGGGGCCGAACGTCATATTCGCCTCAATGATACCTTGTACACGGCGGAGGTTTTTCACAACTTCCTTGACATCCCCCGCGCGAATGTTAACCAAGACGTAAGCTTTCATTGTTTCCTCTCTTTATGCATCGCGATTGCGAAGAAATACAGACCAGTAGATGGCAGCAACCAGCACTGCGCCACCGATGATATTGCCAATTGTGACTGGCAACAGGTTGTTGACCAAGAAATTACCCCATGTCAAGTTCGTTAGGTCAAGCCCTTTTTCAGCTACAAAAGCGGGGTCGAGGCCTTTTATCAGCAAACCGAAGGGGACAAAGTACATATTGGCAACGCTGTGTTCAAAACCAGCGGCTACAAAAGCGGTGATTGGAAAGATAATCGCCGCAATTTTGTCTATCGTGCTGCGCGCACTGAATGTAAGCCAAACAGCCAAACAGACCAATGCATTACACAGCACACCCAAGGCCATGGCTTGAAAGAAATCCAAGTTGACCTTACCTGCCGCAATCTTCAAGGCAGTTTCGCCAACCGCCCCTCCGCCAAACGTGTATTGTTTACTCCAAAGGACTAACAACGCTGTTCCAAACGAGCCAACGAAATTACCAGCATAAACAATTATCCAGTTGCGCAACAGAGCTCTCCCGGTCACCTTGCCGCTGGCCCAGGCCATCACGATCAAGTTGTTGCCAGTAAACAACTCTGCTCCACCGACAACAACCAGGATGAGTCCTAAACAAAAAACCAGCCCGGTTAGCAGCTTGGCAACGCCAAAAGGTAAAGCGCTAGAACCAGCGGCAGTGTTCGTGGCAAACACTGCCCCCAATGCAATAAAGGCCCCTGCCAAGATAGCCAGGGTGAAGGTTGTCAGCGCTGGGGTTTCGGCCTTGCGCGCGCCTATGTATTCTGCTCTTGTTGCCATCTCACCTGGCAGCAAGGCATCGATCCGAATTTCACTCATATGTTTCTCCGATGATACAATGGTTTATTTGTGATATTATTCACAACTGGCCGAAGTATACCAGAGAACCTTAAAATTGTCAGATAACTAATAACAGAAAATATGTGACATCCATCCATTTTCAGGTGGTCAAGCAGATCTGCGTGAACCCATCCAGGTCAGTATTCCTGTAAAAAGCAGTGTGACCAATACGATCCCAACAGCAATCCCGGCTATTGAGGTTCCTCCCGCATTCTTGACCACAGCGGCCGGAGTCACAGCAGGCAACAGCGTTGAGGTAGGGCCTGCCATGGTAAAAGCTTGAATGATTTCGGTTGGAACTTGTGTGCCTTCAACAGTAGAAGTAATAGGCACGGGACTCGGCGGCGCATCTTTCCGGATCAAAAGCCTGTCTCCCTGATAGATATCAGTCGTGGCCCCCAGGTTGTTCAAGGCGCGGATTTCGTCGATTTTGACACCATATTCAATGGCAATCGCCCACAACGTCTGTCCGTACTGCACTTCGTGATAAACCAGGCCATTCTCATCCGGTGTGCTGGTAACAACAGGCACAATGAAATCACTTGACGAGAAGCTTTCTGACCCAGAATCACTGGGACTCGGCGTGTAAGCTTGCGGTACGCCGTTCGTGGTTGGTTGAGCACAATCAATGACCCAGTAGTATCCATCGCCTACTCTGGCGATACCCGCACCAATTTCCGTAAGGTTTGGTGAAAGCATGGTGTTCAAATGCAAAGAATCGCTGGTCCATTCTTGTACGGCTTGGGCAGCCGTTTTATTGCCACCGGTAATGTTTTCGGCACGAAACCCACCTTGCGAAAGATCACCTGCCAACGGATATCCCGCAGGTCAGGATACGCTGGGTGAGGCCGGGTCGATGCGCAACCTGGCCAGTGGCGGCCATGTAATTTGCCTGATCCTGCGCAACTTGCATCAATATGGAATTAGCTGTATAGGCCGGCAACCCATTCGAAACGCGCAAGGCATTAACCGCTGCAATCAGATCATTTGCACTATTCTGCAAAGATGTGGAAACCACAGGCTTTGCCAGTGTAACCTGCTTTGGAACGATTGTTATTGAAATCGCAAAACCAAGAGCCAAACACAATGTCAATTTTCGCATGGATCCATCTCTAATGGGGCTTGATTATACCTTTTGAGTTGCCAAGCAAGTTGCCTAGACAGCTTTCCATACGTAGAAGGTCAACAGAAACAAAGATGTTCATCGTGCTTTCCCGTGATATTTCTCACGTTCTATTAAACCGGCCTAATGCTAGAATAATAGTAAGAATTTTGCGTCAATTCTGGTTAGGCATTTTTGATATTACCCAATCAGCTTAGCATTAAGGAGGTATTACTTATGGAAACAAAGGCGTTCGAAGCGCCAGCACTTTATGGAGACCATCACGTCTCTGAAGTGCAGCGCATTTTAAAGGAACTGCCAGGTGTCGAAGATGTGTATGCCAGCAGCGCCTTTCAGGCAATCGAAGTGACATTTGACGAGAGCAAGATCAGCGCTGACAAGATTACCTCCTGCCTGGAAGAGGCAGGATATCTGGGGGAAATACCGATGCTCGCTGAAACTGGAATAGCGGCATACGGTAAAGAAGATGGAAACAGCAACTTTCGCCACACTGCCGTTTATGAAACAGTAAAGAAAACAGTTAGTTTTGCACAACATGTCCAATATCAGGGACGTGCGCTGTGGCCGTGCCCGGGTTTGGGCGTCGTCAAGATGGATGAATAACTTATAGAGGTAGGTAAAAATGCCAAAGAAACGTGAGATCAATGAATACTCAACCGACCCGGCCGCGCAACAGATGCTGATCCGCGCAGAAGAGTTGGGTATCGGCACCGCTTTTACGCGCGCCGACAATATGACTGCCTGCAACATTGGTAGCGCCGGTATGTGCTGTAAGCAATGCGGCATGGGCCCTTGCCGTCTGACTAAGACTGGCGATGTGGGTGTTTGCGGGGCTACGCTCGACACTATCCAGGCCCGCAACCTGACCCGCGCCATCGCAGCCGGGGCTGCCGCCCATTCCGATCACGGGCGCGATATGGCCTTCCTCCTAAAAGCAGCTGCGGAAGGCGACGCGGAAGGCTATATGATCCGCGATATCGCCAAGCTGCGCATGGTGGCTTCTTATTACGACATTCCCATTGAAGGTCGCGCACCAGAAGAAATCGCAAACGATCTGGCCGATCTGTATATCGGGCAATTCGGCCAACAACGCGGCGAAGTTGTGCCTACCAAACGAGCACCGAAAAAACGCCAACAATTATGGCGCGAACAAGGTGTGGTACCACGCGGCGTTGACCGCGAAGTGGTGGAGTGCCTGCACCGCACACACATCGGTGATGACCAGGATGCCGACCACATTTTACAACACGCAGTCCGCACAGCGCTTGCGGATGGCTGGGGCGGCTCACTGATTGCCACCGATGTTTCTGACATCCTGTTTGGCACACCGGCCCCGGTGTTGGGGCAGGCTAACCTGGGCGTCATCAAAGAAGACATGGTCAACGTGGTTGTACACGGTCACGAGCCCAGCCTGAGCGAGATGATCGTGGCTGCCACGCAAGACCCAGAAATCATCGCATACGCCAAAGCAGCAGGCGCGAACGGTATCAACCTGTCAGGCATCTGCTGCACGGCCAATGAAATCTTGATGCGTCAGGGCGTTCCGGCAGCCGGCAATTTCCTGCACCAGGAACTAGCTATTATGACCGGCGCAGTCGAAGCTATGATCGTGGACGTGCAATGCATTATGCAGGCGCTGGTTGGCCTGGCAGAGAACTTCCACACGAAAATTATCACCACATCCCCGAAGGTCAGACTTAAGGGTGCAACGCATATTGAATTCGATGAGCACAAAGCCATGACCATCGCCAAGGAAATCCTGAAGACCGCCATCGACAATTTCAAGAACCGAGACACTTCTAAAACTCAAATTCCACAATACAAAGAAGATCTGATCCCTGGTTTCTCACATGAATACATCAACTATATGCTGGGCGGTTCATACCGTGCATCCTTCCGTCCGTTGAACGACGCCATCATGTCGGGTCGTATCCGCGGTGTAGCGGCCGTGGTGGGTTGCAATAATCCGCGCTCGAAGCAGGATTGGCTGCACACGCATGTGACCGAAGAATTGCTGAAACAGGATGTGCTGGTCGTTGAGACGGGGTGTGGAGCCATCGCTTCAGCCAAGTTGGGACTCCTTTTAGGGGAAGCAGGACTGGACAAAGTTGGACCCGGTCTGCGTGAAATCTGTGAAACAGTGGGTATTCCGCCCGTCCTGCACATGGGTTCCTGCGTAGACAATACTCGCATTTTGACCGTACTTACTCAGATGGTAGAAGAGGGCGGCCTGGGCGATGACATCGATCAGGTCCCGGCCGTCGGTCTGGCCCCTGAATGGATGAGTGAAAAAGCTTTATCCATCGGCACATACTGTGTTGCTTCCGGCGCTTACGTTATCTTCGGCGGCTCATCACCGGTAAGTGGCATGCCCGATCGCGTGGACGAAAGCGATATTGTGGCTCACATCATTAGCTCCGGTTGGGAAGAAAAATACGGCGGTAAGCTGGAATTCATCCCTGATCCGGACAAGATGATCGAAGCCACATTGGCCCATATCGATGCCAAACGCGCCGCGCTTGGCCTGCCCGAATATGACCCGTCACGCTTCGGGCGCAGTGGCGACGCTAAGATGCTTGAGTTGGAAGCCCTGCCACTGGCAGAAAAGCGCACAGCCATTTACGGGGTTGCGGCAGATTAACGGAGGGACGAGATGTCAAAATATATTGCTACGCGCGCCATCCGAGGCGCAAACGCCCTGGTCACCGAAGCCGAAGTGATGCTTAACAAGGCGCTTAACGAAAAGGGAGTCGACACACCGGTTTCGTTCCCCAACACGGCTTATTACCTGCCCACTATCTTGGGCATGACCGGCATTGAAGTCACCAAGCTCGGCGACCTATCGCCCGTTCTGGAACAGGCCCGTCACATGTTACACCCAATTCCGTCTGGCAAACACTGGACGCCCTACCTGGGTGAGACACTCGACTCCGGGATGGCCACCTTGTTGGCTGCCGAGACAATCGAGGCAGTCCGCTTCGTTTACGGACTTCAGCCTGAATCCAAGCCCGGTTTTGCCCTGGCAGGCGGCACTTCCTTCACAAGCCCAGACAGCGGTGGAAGCGATGGTGCCAGCCTGGACGGTCATCTGAACGGCCCAATTGATGACATTCAACTGCGCTCCTGGGGCATCCAGCTCGTGGATGGACGTATGCCTGGCTTTGCAGCCATCGTCGGCTGCGCTAAATCCAACGAAGTGGCTGTCAAGATCGTGCGCGAGCTACAGCGCCGCAACATCCTGACCTTCCTTTCGGGCAACGTCAACGGACGCAGCATCATCGATCAATTGAATGAAGAAGGCGTTGAACTCGGGTACGACACCTACACGGTTCCGTTCGGGACCGATACCCTGTCCGCCATTTACGCATTGGGATTCGCCACCCGTTCGGCCCTAACCTTCGGCGGCCTGAAGCCCGGCATGTCACGCGAAATCCTGCTCTACAACAAGGAGCGTGTGTTTGCCTTCGTGTTGGCTCTAGGCGAAGTGGACGACCTGAAATATGCCGCCGCAGCGGGCGCGATCAACTACGGTTTCCCGGTCATCGCGGATACCGTTATTCCGGAAATCTTGCCCACCGGCGTGACAACTTACGAACACGTAGTCTCTATGCCATTCGACCAGATCGACGGCAAAGACGATCTCGAAAAAGCTGAACTGTTGGTTCAAAAATGCATCGAAGTACGTGGCGTCAAAGTCAAGGTTTCAGATGTGGATGTACCTGTTCCCTATGGTTCGGCCTTCGAAGGCGAAGTGGTCCGCAAGGCTGACCTGCGCGTGGAATTCGGCGGCAAATACAGCCGCTGCTTCGAATACCTGCATATGGCCGAATTGGACGAAGTTACAGATGGCAAGATCGATGTGATCGGCCCAGACTTCTCCGAGATCGATCCACAAGGCCATATGGACATGGGTATCGTTATCCAGGTAGCTGGCCGCCAGATGCAACAAGACTTCGAGCCCGTACTTGAACGCCAGGTACACTACTTCGTCAACGGGGCTTCTGGCATTCAACATGTCGGTCAACGCGACATCGCCTGGATCCGCATTTCGAATAACGCCGCTGATAAAGGCTTCAGCATCGAGCACTTTGGCAAGATCTTGCACGCCCGCTTCCATGAAGACTTCGGCGCGATTGTGGACAAGGTCCAGGTTACGATTTATACCGAACCGAAGCTGCATGCTGAATGGCTGGAAAAAGCGCGCGAAGCTTACGATTTCCGCAACAAGCGCTTAGCCGACCTGACCGACGATAAAGTGGACGAGTTCTACTCCTGCACATTGTGCCAGTCCTTCGCACCGGATCACGTCTGCGTGGTTTCACCTGAGCGTCTCGGCCTGTGCGGCGCGTACAACTGGCTGGATTGCAAAGCCTCGTTCAGCATCAACCCGACTGGTCCTAACCAGCCCATCAAGCTTGGCAAGCAGATCGACTTTACAAAAGGCTACTGGGAAGGCACCAACGATTATGCCAAGATCGGCTCGCATGGCGCAGTACAAGAAGTTTCGATGTACTCCATCATGGAAAACCCGATGACGGCTTGCGGCTGCTTCGAGTGCATCGTCATGCTCGTTCCTGAAGCTAACGGCGTGATGGTGGTTTCCCGTGAAGATACCTCTATGACCCCTGCTGGCATGACCTTCTCCACCCTGGCTGGTATTGCTGGCGGCGGCTTGCAGACCCCCGGCGTGATGGGCGTGGGCAAGTTCTACCTGATCAGCCCCAAGTTCATCTCAGCCGATGGCGGCTTTAAGCGCATCGTTTGGATGTCGTCTGTGCTCAAGGAGACGATGGCGGATGAGTTCAGAGCCGTCTGCGAACGCGAAGGCGACCCCGAACTGCTCGACAAGATTGCCGACGAGCGCAATGTCAACACCGTCGAGGATCTACTCGCCTGGCTGGAAGCGCACAACCATCCCGCTATGGTGATGGACCCGATGTTCTAAGGATATAGCAAATCAACATCAGCGGTCAGTTATCAGTTATGAAACATCTTTTACTGATAGCTGGCCGCTGAAACCTGAAAACAATAAGATTAATGTCTGAAAGTTCTCCAAAACTCGTTCGCGATCTAATGACCGTCGGCGTACCAACCTGCAAAACCACAACTCCGGTTGTTGATGTTGCTCGTTTCCTGATAGATAACAATGTAGAAGAAATGGTCGTACTCGGCGAGGAAGGCGAAGGCGTGGGCATTTGTGGTTATAAAGAGCTTGTCAATGCCTACGATCGCGATGGCGTGCGCGAGTTGACCGCCGAAGAGATTATGTCAGAGGGCGTACCAGAACTTCCATCAGATATTCCATTGAAACTGGCCGCACAACTAATGAAAGACAAGAACATCCGCGTAGCCTACATGAACCATAATTCAGCAGGCATCATCTATCCTGCGGCCTCCATTTCATACAAACATCTTGTCCGTCATCTGGCTGCGAAGGACGAGAGCGAACTCAAAGATTTAGGCATCAATGCGGAGCGTAAGTCTCCGCTTGAACAATTCATTGAACGGCGCGATGAAGCGCGTAAACAAGCAGGTTTAACATAAATACTTTGTCTAGGTGTCATTGCGAGGAGCGCAGCGACGAAGCAATCTCAAGCAACCAAGTTGATAATTGTTTCATGGGGTTGCCACGCCGCCAACCCGGAAGTGCATCGGGGCAGTCAAACGGCGGCTCGCAATGACATAACGATCCAAGGAGGAACACGTTATGCCAATTGAAATACCAAAAGACAAGTGGCCCGGAAGCGTTAGAACGGTCACCATCGGCGCAACTGCCGCGGAGGGCGGCACGCGCGCCAAGTCCGTAACCGTGGGGGGGCAGACCACTATGCCCTATTTGCAGTTTGAAGCACCCACACCCAACCCGCCCGTTATAGCGATTGAGATCAAGTCTCGCAAACCCGATGATTGGTCACCATTGCTGGCGGAAGTATGGGGCGAGGCGATGGATGATCCTGCCGAATGGGCAAAAAAAGCTGAGGAAGCGGGAGCAGACATCATCGTCTTGGCGTTGATGCTCGAGGATTCCATTGATGACGCGGTAAAAGCCGTCAAGTCTGTATTGGGCGCGACCGGGCTGCCGCTGGTCGTCTGGGGTCCCGGCCAGGCTGAAAAAGACAACGAACTGCTTGTCCCTGTGGCCGAAGCGACCAAGGGCGAGAAGCTGGTGTTGGGTATCTGCGAAGACAAGAATTATCGTACTATCGTCGCCACCGCTATGGCCAACGGTCACCTGGTGCAAGCCCGCACACCAATGGACGTGAACCTGTCGAAACAGTTGAACATCCTGGTCAGTGATATGGGCATGCCGCACGACCGCATCATCATGGACCCAACCACTGGCGCGCTGGGATACGGCATCGAATATGGCTACTCGGTTATGGAACGCCTGCGTCTGGCCGCTTTGCAAGGTGACGCCATGACCCAGCAGCCCATGATGGTCACGCCCGGTTTCGAGGCCTGGAAGGCCAAGGAATCGAAGGTTGGTGAAGGCGTGCCAGAAGCCTGGGGCGATTGGGAAAATCGCGGCATCCTGTGGGAAACCGTTACCGCCATGGCACTGGTCGAATCGGGTGCCGACATCATCGTGTTGCGCCATCCCGAAAGCGTCAAACGCGTCAAAGAAGCCATCGCCGAACTGATGGTCGTAGCATAAGGAGGACAATATGGCACTCTCTGGAATTCAAATCTACAAACTCCTCCCGCAGACCAACTGCAAGGAATGTGGCTTCCCCACCTGCTTGGCCTTTGCAATGAAACTGGCTGCCAAGCAGGTCGAACTCTCCGCCTGCCCTTACGTCAGCGACGAATCGAAAGAGCAACTGGCTGCCTCGTCTGCCCCGCCCATCCGCCTGATTACGCTCAAGGCAGGTACCGAGGTCAAGGCTGGCAACGAAGTGGTCATGTTCCGCCACGAGAAGACCTTTTACAACAAACCCGGTCTGTTCATCCGCGTCAAAGCCAGTGATGGCGATATCGCCGCCAGAGTTGGCGAAGCAGACAAATACATTGTCAACTACGTGGGTATGGACTTCACCATCGACGGCTTCGCTGTGGAAGCAGATGGCGGGGATGCTTCGGCAGGCTCAGCACAGGCTTTTGCGGCCGCTGTCAAAGCGGTGCGCAGCGCATCTAAGCGACCGCTCATCCTAATCGGTGACGCCGCCGCGCTGCCTGCCGGACTGGAAGCCTGTTCCGGTGAAACCCCGATGATCTACGCCGCTGACAGTTCCAACTGGGAGGCTATGGCCGGACTGGCTGCCAAGTACAAGACAGCCCTGGCCGTCAAGGGCGAGTCGCTTGACGAACTAGTCGACCTGACCGAGAAAATCAAAGGCAAAGGCGTGGAAGACATGGTGCTCGATCTGGGCGGGAAAAATATGGCCGAATGGCTGACTCGTTCCACACAAGTACGTCGTTTGGCAATCAAGAAGAACCTTCCGCGCGCTAGGTTATCCTGTGATCGCCTTCCCAGGTACAGCAGGCGATCTCGGCAAGGAATCTGTCTACGCGGCGCAAGCCATTGCCAAATACGCTGGCTTCGTTGTGCTGGACACCTTCACACCAGAACTGGCTTATGCCCTGCTGGTGTTGCGCGAGAACATCTACACCGACCCGCAGAAACCCATTCAGGTGCAACCCGGCATCTACGAGATCAACAACCCGACCGCCGATGCGCCCGCATTGGTCACTACCAACTTCAGCATCACGTACTTCTCAGTGGCTAACGAAGTCGAAGGCTCCGGCCTGCCAGCCTGGTTGGTTGTGACGGACGCCGAAGGCATGTCCGTGTTAACAGCCTGGGCAGCTGGCAAATTCGACTCTGAACGCATCGCCAAAGCCGTCAAGGAATTCGATGTCGCCAGCAAGATCAACCAGAAGCGCATCGTCTTGCCCGGGCATGTGGCGGTGCTCTCTGGCGAGCTCGAAGAAGAGCTTCCCGGCTGGGAAATCCGCGTCGGCCCACGCGAGGCTGTCGATCTGCCCGCGTTCATGAAGCAGGCGCTCTAGTTACCAAGATGTCATTGCGAGAAGCATAACGACGAAGCAATCTCAAGTTTCCGATAAGTAGGAGATTGCCACACTCGCTATCACTCGCTCGCAATGACACGATTAACTAAATGGCTGATTACACTCTTACCTTCAGCGGCGAAAACATCGACACCACCATCACCGTCCCAACTGGTACATTGCTGGCAGACGCGGCTCGACAGGCTGGCATCGAGATCGGCCAGCCGTGCGGCGGACAGGGTCGTTGCGGGCGTTGTGCTGTGCAAGTCAAGAGTGGGAACGTCCGACGACGCAGCACTCTGCGCCTTTCACCACAGGCCATCGAAGATGGCTACGGGCTGGCCTGTCAGTCTATCGTGGAAGGTGATGCCACCATCTATGTCCCACCGCAAGAGAAGATCGTCCGTAACCTGACCACCGACCGCGTGGCCGCCGAAGTGACCGTCCCGGCAGATTACGACTTCGCTACCTCGCAAACTTTCAAACGCATCTCCCTTACGCTCAATCCGCCCAGCATGGA
This sequence comes from uncultured Chloroflexia bacterium, assembly GCA_963785535.1. Classification (GTDB taxonomy): domain Bacteria; phylum Chloroflexota; class Anaerolineae; order Anaerolineales; family Villigracilaceae; genus JAABUE01. Next base: position 94,620 of record CAWAVQ010000027.1, read on the forward strand.
CGATCAGACCGACGATTGGTCCCGGCTGAAAACAGCGTTGCGCACGCAAGCCAACGTCAATGAAGTCAACATCTCACTGAGCAGCTTGAGATATCTCGGTACGATGCTACGCGAGTGTGAATGGAAGGTAACGGCCATCCTCGAAACCAATCCAGCCGGCGGACCAGCCAGACTAGTCAATGTGCTGCCCTGTCACTTCACCGAAAGCGACCCGCTGTGGGGCGTGGCGATTGACATCGGTACCACAACTGTATCGTTATGGATGGTGGACCTGATCACTGGCAAAGTCAGGGCACAGGTGGCTGAATACAATAGCCAGATAGCCCGTGGCGAAGATGTGATTTCGCGCATCATTTTTGCCAGCAAGAACGGCGGCGGGAAAGAGATGCGCGAGCGTGTACTGGATACCATCGACCAGTTGCTGGTCACAGCCTGCAAACGCTTGAATGCCCGCCCCGCAGAAATTGTCAAAGCCACCATCTCAGGCAACAGCACCATGATGCACCTATTGCTGGGCATCCCTGCTGCCAGCATCCGCCTGTCGCCGTTCATTACCGCAGTCAATCACCCACCGCTGATGACCGCTCGTGAGATCGGCCTGCATATCCACCCGGATGCAACTGTGGATTGTCTGCCCGGTGTGGCATCCTATGTGGGTGCGGACATCACAGCCGGTGTACTTTCATCTGGCCTGGATCACAGTGACGATATGACCCTGTTCATTGACGTAGGTACCAACGGCGAGATCGTGCTAGGCAACAGTGATTTGCAGATCACCTGTGCCTGCTCAGCGGGTCCGGCCTTTGAAGGGGCAGGCGTAGTGAATGGCATGCGCGCCACCAATGGCGCAATTGAAGAAGTCTGGATCGATGGTGAGACCTATGAACCAAGTTACCGTGTGATCGGCAACCAAAAGCCGAAGGGCATCTGCGGCTCAGGGTTGATCTCTCTGCTGTCAGAAGCGTTCTTAACGGGAGTGGTCGACAAGGCAGGTAACGTCAATTTGGCGCTGCCCACGCCCAGGGTCCGGGAAGGTGCGCACGGGGCCGAATACGTCGTCGCCTGGGGTACGGAATCCGAATCTGGCGAGGATATTGTCCTGTCCCGCGTCGATATCGATAATTTGCTGCGTGCCAAGGCTGCCATCTACGCTGGTTTCACGGTGCTGGCCGAGCAGGTCGGCATTCCGCTGGAAACCGTTGCTAAGGTACAGGTTGGCGGATCATTTGGAAAATATATCAACGTGGAAAAGGCTGTACAAATTGGTCTGCTGCCCGATGTGGCCTGGGATCAGTTCGAGTTCCTGGGCAATACGTCGGTGAAGGGCGCATATATGGCGCTGCTGGATTGGAAAAAGCGCCAACAGATCGAAGATATCGCCAGCCGCATGACGTATATCGAACTTTCGGCAGACAATACTTTTTATGAGGCCTTCACGTCTGCTCTTTTCTTGCCGCACACCGACATGAGCAAGTTCCCGTCTGTGGTGTCGGCTCTACAAAAAACACCCTAATGGAGGGCATCTATGTACATCATTGGCGAAAATATTCATATCCTATCTGATAAGGTCAAAGAAGCGCTCAGGGAGCGTGACCGCGAGTTCTTCATGGACCTGGCTGTGCGGCAGGTGGAAGCGGGCGCAAAAGCAATCGACGTCAACCTGGGGCCGCGTAAAAAGGACTGGGAAGAAGTGTTCCCCTGGATGATCGAATCTATCGAGACTGTTGTGGACGTGCCGCTTTCGATTGACACCACCAACATCAACGGCATGGAAGCCGCGCTGAAAACCATCAAAAAGGCGCAGCCTATCCTGAACTCGACTTCGGCCGAACCCGAGCGCCTGGAGCAAGTGCCTGCGCTGGCAAAGAAATACAATGCCAAGATTATCGCGCTGACGATGGGTTCATCAGGCATTCCCGTGGAAGCGGACGCGCGCGTGAACATCGCGGTCGAGACGCTCATCCCGCACCTGATGGAAATTGGCTTCAACATGGAAGACTTGATTATCGATCCGTTGGTGCTGACCGTCTCTGGCTGCCAGCAATACTGCCCCGAATTGATCGGTGCGGTCAAGATGTTGCAATATGCCTGGGATCCCGCTCCGATGATTTCGGTTGGTCTCTCGAACGTTTCCAACGCCGTTCCGAAGGAAGGCCGCCCGCTGATCAACCGCGTCTATCTCGCCATGCTAATGGGCGTCGGTTTACAAATGATGATTGCTGACCCGCTAGATGAGAAGCAGAACAATGTCATCAAGTGGATCGAGAGCAAAGACACATCCACGCCGCTGGCAACACTTTATAACAAGATTGCTGAACACACCGAGGCTGGCGAGGAACCCCAGATAGAAGACTTCGACATGGGTGACCCAGAGCAAGCCGAAATCTGGAAGACGACCCAGATTTTGCTCAACAAGGTCATTTACGCAGACGGGTATCTAAACCAATAGTGGAATCATGAGCCACGCACGTAGGTGCGTGGCTCATAACTTTTAGTCGTAGTGGCGGCTTTGGTCGTCCGAAACGGCTCTCCCTCCGGATGACCAAACCGTTGCTGCGGGGAGGAATACAACTTATGAACGTCGAGGAATTGCTTGCAAAAGCAAAGAAACCCTCAGCGGATGCGATGAAATTGCATCCGTTCTATCGTGGCAAGATCGAGACAACATTGAAATGCTCTGTACACTCTTTCAACGATTTTGCCATCTGGTACACGCCCGGCGTGGCCGCGCCTTGCAAAGCTATCCATGCTGACCCTGAACTGGTCTACGAATATACCAACAAGTGGAATACGGTTGCCGTGGTCAGCGACGGGACCAGGGTGCTCGGTCTGGGCGATATCGGGCCCAAAGCAGGTTTGCCTGTTATGGAAGGCAAGGCCTTGTTGTACAAGTATCTTGGTGGCGTGGACGGCGTTCCACTTATGCTTGACACGAAAGACCCAGACGCCATCATCAACACCGTGCTCATGCTCCAGCCAGGTTTTGGGGGTGTTAACCTGGAAGACATCTCCAACCCCAAATGCTTTTACATTCTAGATACGTTGCGCGAAAAAGCCGAAATTCCGGTCTGGCACGATGACCAACAGGGCACGGCCACAGTCACGTTGGCCGGGTTGATGAATGCGCTACAGGTGGTGGGGAAGAAAAAGGAGGAGGTACATATCGCCTTCATCGGCTGCGGGGCCTCCAATGTAGCTATCTCGCGCCTGATCTTTGCGTGGGGCGTAGATCCAGCAAAATGCTTCATGGTGGATAGCAAGGGCATCTTGGGCAAGCATCGCAAAGACCTGGAGATGCGCAAAGCTGAGTACGTGGACAAATGGAAATTATGCAACGTCACCAACGCCGAAGGTCGGGAAGGTGATATCCCGGATGCGATGAAAGGCGCAGACGTGGTGATTGCCCTGTCCAAGTCGGGACCGGGCGTACTTTTGCCTGAGTGGATCAAAGGTATGGCCAAAGATTCCATCGTCTTCGCTTGCGCCAATCCAGTCCCTGAAATCTGGCCTTGGGAAGCGCTCGAAGCGGGTGCTGCCATCGTCGCGACGGGGCGTTCCGACTTTCCAAACCAGGTCAATAACTCACTGGGATTCCCTGGCATATTCCGTGGCACCCTAGATGTCCGCTCTCGAACAATCACTGACGAAATGTGCTTTGCTGCGGCACAAGCATTGGCCGATCACGTTGGCGACAAACTCGACGCCGAGCACATCTTGCCCAATATGGATGATTGGGAAGTCTTCCCGCGCGAGGCTGCTGCTGTCGCCATGAAAGCGGTCGAGCAAGGACTGGCACGCATCGGGACAACATACGAGCAGGAATTCCAACTTGCGACCAAAATCATCAAGCGTTCACGCGACATAACAAGGCGCATGATGGAGGACGGCTTTATCCCCGAACCACCCGAAGAGGATGGGGACGAGCCTGAAATTGACTTGGAAACGGTTAAGGCCGCGTATTAGCGGAAGGAGAAAATCATGTACGACTTGATTATCATTGGAGGCGGGCCTGCCGGGCTTACGGCCGCCATCTACGCCATCCGCAAGCGCCTGAACGTTTTGCTGCTCAGCAAAGACCTGGGCGGCAAAACCAACTATCACCTGGCCCTGCCTTGGATCGAGGATTACCAAGTCATCAAGGGCTTGGAAATTGTCAATAAATTTCGCACCGAATTGGAATATCTGGATTTTGCTCGCCATATCGAAGCAGTAAAGATGGTTGAAAAGAAAAACGAGCACTTCACCGTCACAACCAAAGGCGGCGCGGTACTCGAGTCCAAAGCAGTGATTGTAGCAACTGGTGCACGCCAGGTGCGCATGGATGTTCCCGGCGAAAAAGAATACACCATGAAAGGCCTTTGCTATTCAGCCCTTTCCTATGCACCGCTATTCATCGACAAGGAGGTCATCGTCATCGGCGGCGGGGAACTGGCCCTGCGTTCGGCAGGTGAGCTGGCCACCGTTGCAAAGCAGGTCACGATGGTCTGTTCCGATGGCGAAGGAATGGGATCGCCGCTTGGTCAAAAACTCCAGCAGGCAGGCAATGTCAAGATCATGAAAGACTGTGAGATTGTCGAGGTCCAGGGCGATGAATATGCGCGCCGGCTGATTCTGAAAGACAAGGCAGGCAAGCTCAACGAATATCCTGCAGATGGCATGTTCGTTGAAAAGGCATTGACTCCTAACACTGCTATGGTCAAAGACCTGGTCAAGTTGGATGAGCATGGCCGCGTCATCATCGACTGTGGATGTAATACCAGTTTCCCTGGTATCTTTGCTGCAGGAGACGTTACCAACACCTACGCAGAACAGGTTTTGATCGCTGTCGGCGAAGGAGCTAAGGCGGCTTTAAGCGCTTACGAGTATTTGTTGCCGCAGCTATAGCTTGACAAGCAAGCTGTTAAGCAGATCAATGAGATCGCTTGGGAGGCGGTCTCATTGACTTTTATGAATATCAATAACTGCAAATGAGTACTGAGCCCTGAAAATTCTTGTGGCATTCGTCTATCCCATAAGTGACATTCGGTCTAACAACTAGAATATCTCAAATGCTACAATTTTAGTTAGATTTATGTTGAATTAGCTAGATTTATTTTGGAGGTGACTTATGCCCGGCTTTACTCCCGGACGACGTTGGCAACCCGGCTACATACCTTTTAAGAAGGATACCTTTGGCAACCGCGTATTGGAAACTGTGGAATACACCGTCAAAGGCCCTTTATTTGGTTGCCGCATGTGCGGTAATTGCTTGCTACAAGAGACGGCGTTCATTTGCCCGATGGAATGTCCTAAGGGCCTGCGGAATGGCCCTTGTGGCGGTTCCACATCAGAACATTGCTACGTTGACCCGACACGTCCCTGCATCTGGTATAAGATTTATGATCGCGCCTTCAAAATGAACCGTCAGGAAATGCTTCTAGAAGTGTTACCTCCATTGGATTGGGAAAAGACCGGCACCGAAACCTGGGGCGATGTCGCCAACCAGGTTAAAAAGGTCGGCGTAAAAAAATTCGTCAGCGGCATGTTCTCTGGCGACAAAGAAAAACGTGACGAAAACTGGCAGTCCGTTTTTGAGCCAGTTCGCCAGCCAGAATGGTGGCAAGGCGATAGAAAATATCACGCCCCGGCCTATGAAGAGCCCGTTTCGGAGTTGGAACGCCGGCTAAAGGAAGGCGAGTTTGTAGTAACGACTGAAGTAGCGCCACCTGCTTCCGTTTCTACCCGAAAACTCAAAGAAAACATCAATTTGGTAAAACCTTATGTGACCGCCATCAACTTCACCGACAGCCCGTCTGCGGCGGCACGCATGTCCTCCTGGGCCTGCTCCACCATTGCCATCGGTGAAGGTGCTGAACCGGTCATGCAGATCGCAGCCCGCGACCGCACGCGCGTGGGCTTACAGGGCGAGTTGATGGGATCCAATGCGCTGGGCGTTCGCAACATATTATGCATCTCCGGTGACAGCATGGTACTTGCTCCACCACCGCGTGGCCGTATGGACATCGTTGACCTCGACTCCGTGCAGATGATCTGGCTGCTACGCCGCATCCGCGACGAGGGCCATTATCTGGATGGCCGCCCCATCAAGTTCCCGCCCAAATACTTTATCGGTGCGGCCGCTTCGCCCTTCGCTTCAGAGCCAAAGTTCCAGGCCCTCCGCGAAGAGAAGAAGGTCAATGCAGGCGTGCAATTCTTCCAAACCAATCTGGTATATGATGCCGATGGATTCGAAGTTTGGCTAAATGAACTCGCCAAACGTAACATTCTTGATAAGGTCTACGTGCTGGTCGGCATCACGCCGCTCAAGAGCTACACGATGGCAAGCTATATGCACAACGATGTGCCAGGCGTCTTTATCCCTGAGCTATTGCTCAAACGCATGAAGGATGCTGGTGACGGCGCATCCGAAGAAGGCGTGCAAATCGCTCTGGAGCTGATCGAAAAAATCAAGAAGATGGAAGGCGTAAGCGGATTCCACCTGATGCCCGTCATGTGGGAATCGATTGTGCCCCGTATCGTTACGGAAGGGGGCTTGCTACCTAAAGGCTTCGTCCCACCTGAGCCAAAACCAGAAAAGGTGGCTGTATAGGTCGGGATGCCTAGCCTGAAACGCATCGTCAAAAACGCAACAGGGCAGGATGTCTCTCGCTGTCAGGCTTGCCTGGACTGCGAGGTCTACTGCCCTGATGATATGGATATCCCCGTTGGCAGCATGATCCAGATGGTCATGTTCGACGATGAGGAAATCTTGACATCCCGAACGCTTTGGTCGGATTGCGTGCTGGCCAAAGCGCGTTTGGCGTGCAGTCGTGGCATAGATATCTCCGCTGTGATGAATGCATTGCGCCAAGAAGCAACACGCCGAGGGCTCACAGTAGAATAAAGCTCAGCCCAAGTTTTTCAATTACGAAACCTTGCAAAGGTTTTAGAACCTTTGCAAGGTTTTTATTTCCCTGCTTGTATTCTCTCGCCATTCCCCAGGTTTTAAATCCCCGAGTTGGATTGGCCCAATCGCCACCCGTACCAGTCGCAGCGTAAATAGCTTAACTGCGGCCGTCATGTGACGCATCTGACGTTTTTTGCCCTCTCGCAACTTCATTTCGAGCCAGACGGTCGATCCATGCAGCGTGACTGGCTTGGAGCGCGGAGGCAGGCCCGGGTCTGGGATGATGCGGACACTCGCCGGTCACGTCTGATAAGCTTTGAGCTGGATCCCGTTTCTCAGACAACTCAGCGTTTTCCGAGTCGGTTCTCCTTCCACCAGCACCCAGTATGTTTTCTCTATATGATGCCTTGGGTCGGTCAGACGTTTAATCAGTGACCCATCATCCGTGAGAGCAGCAGACCATCCAAATCGCGGTCCAAACGCCCCGCCGCATAGACGTTGGGAACGTCGATGTAGTCCTTGAGCGTTGGATGACCGGTGCCTTCATCCGTGAATTGCGAAAGCACCCCGTAAGGTCAGTTGAAAACGATGGTCGGCACGATATTATAATCATACCCGATGACAGTCACCTATTACGAGATTCGCCTTTGCCAAAATTGCGGCCTACGCTACCCACTGATCGAAGATCATCCGTTCGGCGCGCGCTGCCCCGTTTGTCTGGGAGAGACGCTGGCAATTTCGAAACACGCAATCTCTCTTCTCCCCACGGGGGAAAAGAGATCAGCGATGAAGGGCAAAATCCATCTATCTGCACTACTTGACAACGTCCGATCTGCCTGGAATGTGGGCGCCATCTTCCGTACCGCGGATGGACTGGGAATCAAAAAAATCTATCTGTGCGGCATTACGCCCACGCCCGAGGCTGAAGCGGTCCGCAAGACAGCGCTGGGCGCGGAAGAAACTGTCGCTTGGGAATACTCCCGTAACGCTTTGGAAACCGTCAATCGGCTAAGAGATGAGGGCAACAAATGTATTGCTCTTGAACAGGACAATAGAGCTATCCCCCTGACTGATTATCAATTCCCGAATCCCAATCCTGAAATTCTAATCGTCGGCAATGAAGTAACCGGCGTAGACCCCGAGCTCATTGACATCTGCGATCGGATTCTCTACATCCCTATGCTCGGCCAAAAACGTTCCTTGAATGTGGAAGTTGCTTTTGGCATTGCTGCATTCCAGTTAACACGCGGACAGTATCAGGAATGATTCCGATGATCACGCTTTAGTCGCTCGGCAACCAGAACGATAGGATGCTGTGCCAGAACTCCCGCGCCATCTGCAATCTGGCTTCGACATGATGTTCCCACAGCAGCAACGGCTTCTCCACTCTCTTTAGCTTGCCTTACCGCGGGCAACAAGACCAACTCCCCCACTTGCATCGAAACATCGAAATGTTCCGCTTCATATCCAAATGCACCGGCCATCCCACAACAGCCAGAAGGGATAATCTCGACTTCATAGCCAAACGCTTTCAACAACTCGGCCGATGCAGTCTGCCCAACGGCAAAACCATCTGAAGCGGGTGCTTGCGCCTTTTGGTAGCAATGCCCATGTAACATGATTTTTTGTTTTTCGAAGCTATTGTTTTGGATTAACATATTGGTTACGCGCAAATAACGTTTTTTCTTATCCGATCCTTTACGGATAAGATACTCCTCGATAAGCCAGGCGCGTTCAGCAAGAGCCTCGGCTCCCGCCCGGCGCTCCGGCAACAAATCCGGGAATTCATCACGCAGCGTGTACAGTTCAGAGGGTTCGAAGCCCAAAACCGGCAGCTTCCCTTCGGGATCGAGCTGCTGCACTGAATCCAGGATACGCTCTGCATGGCGCTTAGCGGGCTCCAGGAAGCCTTTTGAGATCAAGGTGCGTCCTGCGCCAAAGTATGGAAGCAAAATCACTCGTATGCCACAAGCATCCAGAACGTCGAGCGCAGCCTGCTCGATCTCCGGTTCAAAGAAGTGCGTGAACGTGTCGCGCAGCAGGAGAACGGTTTCCGCATACCGGGATTCCGTTAATTGAGAAATCGTTTTTTAGGGGACGAGAAACAAATTGGGGAAAATCTCGGTGTGGGGCAAGTTGGAGTGCCTTTTTGACAAGGCTATTATCCATGAACCAATTCGCCAATCTGCCAAAAGGCGCGCCCAATCTGCGCTAGCGGACCAATGTACGCAAACACATAGTCTCGTAACTTTCGGCGATGAGACTTGTAATATTCGTGCTGGAAATCGTATTTCAGCTTGGCCATGTCCACGCCGCTGGGACATTCAGACTTGCAGCCCTTACAGGCCAGGCATAAATCAAGCGCGCCGTAAGCGGCTTGAGCCAATTCATCATTTTCAATTAACCGCTTACCATCTTTAATACGAGATAATGGCGAATGGTTAATAGGACTTGCTATCAAAGCCCTCAATAAATTTGCTCTTCCACGTGTCGAGTTCTGTTCCTCTCGCGTGGCTTGGAACGACGGGCACATCACACCACCGTCTTTGCGGCAAACACCCTGACCATTACATTGCTCGATTGCGCCCGCCAATCCATTGTTGTGCGAAAAATCCAATACCGATGACCAGGGCTGTGGCTGGTAAATCTCCCCCAAGCGCAAATGCGTATCCATGGGCGGAGCATCCAGCAACTTGCCCGGGTTGAACAGGTTGTCAGGGTCAGCAGCTTGCTTGAGCAAACGCATGGCTTCTACTACATCCGCACCATATGTTTGCCGCAAGAACTCGGCGCGCGCAATCCCATCGCCATGCTCGGATGCCATCGCACCGCCTAACCGCAGCGTCAGTGCAAAAGTGGCCTCTGCAATTAAGCGTAAGGCATGTCGTCCATCCCACGCCCTTCAGATTCAAAATCGGGCGGATGTGCAAACAACCAGCTGAAGCGTGCGCATAAAACGCCGCGTACGTGCCATGTGCCGTAAGGATTTTTTCTACTTCGCGCACAAACTCACCCAGTCGTTCCACCGGAATAGCACAATCTTCGATAAAAGCCACCGGACGCGCATCTGCCGGACGCGAATCAAAAATGCCCAAGCCAACTTTGCGGACGGCCCAAACGTGCGCTTGATCTTCCTGCGAACTCGGCCACGATCACATCCATTCCAAGTTTGCGGACCGCTTCTTTCAAGACTTCCGGCCTTCTCCCGCTAAACTCAACGACCAGCAAAGCAGCCGGATCGCCGTTAACCCAACCTACCTGAGCGGCATACGCCGGAACATCCTTTGCCAGACGGATCAACATCTGTGGGACGAGTTCCACTGCGGATGGGTTGAATTCCAGCAAACGCGGCACATCGTCGCAGGCTTCGGCAATCGAGTTATACGATAACACACCAAGAATAGTATGCATCGGTTTCTGCACCAGGTTAACCGTGGCACGCCGGATGACAGCCAGCGTGCCTTCACTACCCGCTAACAAAGGTGTCAGGTTGATTGAATCCGGACGAACTGGCGGATAGTAACCAGTGGACAACGACCATTCATCAGCCCACTGCGGCGGCGCGGAGGCAGACCAAGGCAAGAGATAATTCAGGCGATAGCCCGCCGAGTTACGCCAGGATTGGGGATAGTTTTGCTGGATTGCACCAGCATATTTCTCGCGAATGGTCATCACCGCAGAAACAATCGTCGAAGGCTGAGCGCTGATAGCTGATTTAGCTGATTGCCCTATTTGCCCCCAGGTTGCCAGACTCCCGTCCGACTGAATGACATCCGCAGAGATGAGATGGTCAGCGGTCATGCCATACAGGATGGAATGCGCCCCGGTCGCGTTGTTGCCGATGACTCCACCCAGCGTGGCGCGTTCTGCGGAAGCCGGATCGGGGCCGAACATCAAACCCTGTTTAGCGGCAGCAGCATTCAGCTTGGAAAGAACGAGACCTGGCTCAACGGTTGCGGTGTGGGCCTCGGCGTCGATGTCCACAAGATTGTTCAGCCAGCGCGAACAGTCCAATATCAAAGCCTGACCGATCGCCTGCCCGGCCAGAGACGAACCGGCACCACGTGGCAAGATCGGGATTTTATATTTAGCCGCCAGTTCCACAGCAGCCTGCAAATCATCCTGCGTTTTCGGGAAGGCAACGCCCAAAGGCTCAATCTGATAAATAGAAGCATCGGTGCTGTAGAGCGCACGACTGGCAACGTCAGTGCGAATATCTCCAGCAAAATGCTTTTTGAGTTCAGCAACAAGATCGGGAGAAAGTGACATGGGCTAATTCTAACGCAAAGGCCCTAAAGGCACGAAACCTTTAGGGCCCTAGAGTTCGATAGGAAAGGACTATTTTGCTTTCCCTTGCGCCGCCACTGCCGCGGCTTTCTTCGCAATCTCATCCGGATCGCCCAGATACGAACTAGAAATGCGATTCAAGTCATCATCCAACTCATAAACCAGCGGTACGCCCGTCGGGATATTCAGGCCAGGGATTTCTTCATCCGAAATATGGTCCAGGTATTTCACCATTGCACGCAAACTGTTGCCGTGCGCGGCAATCAACAGGCGCTTGCCCGATTTGATCTCAGGTGCCAACACTTCGTGCCAGTAAGGCAGCACACGTTCCAGTGTGATCTTAAGTGACTCGGTGGCTGGCAATTGTTCGGGAGTCAGACCCGCGTAACGAGGGTCAAAACGCGGGTGACGTTCGTCATCTAGATCCAAGGGCGGCGGCGGTACATCATAGCTGCGACGCCAGATATGTACCTGCTCTTCACCGAATTTCTCAGCCATTTCGGCTTTATTCAATCCTTGCAGGTTTCCATAATGGCGTTCGTTCAATTGCCAGGCACGGATGACCGGCAGCCATTCCATGTCCATTTCTTCCAGCATCAGCCAAAGGGTCTTGATAGCGCGCTTCAGCACAGAGGTGTAGGCAATGTCAAATTTATAGCCACCTTCTCGCAACAAACGCCCCGCCTCCCGTGCTTCCGCCATCCCTTGTTCCGTCAGGCCGACATCTGTCCAGCCAGTGAAACGATTTTCCAAATTCCAGGTACTTTGTCCGTGACGAACTAAAACGAGTGTGTACATGTTTCTCTCTCTTGATGTGTGATTTTGTAAGTCAAATTATAGCCCAAGTTGCAGGCTCATAGTAAAATCATACCATGCCCAAAGACGACGTCACCCCCATCCGCAAACAATATCTTGAAATAAAACGCCAATACCCCAATGCCATTTTGTTCTTCCGCCTGGGCGACTTTTACGAAACCTTCGATGAAGACGCCGAGATCACTTCCCGAGAACTCGATATCGTCCTGACCTCCCGCCCGATTGGAAATGGCATCCGCGCGCCACTGGCAGGCATTCCTTATCATGCGGTCGAGAACTATTTGGCGCGTCTGATCGAAAAAGGCTACCACGTTGCCATCTGTGAACAAGTCGGCGATGCGCCCCAAAAAGGCCTATTCCCGCGCGAGGTAGTACGCGTGGTCACGCCAGGTACCATTGTAGAGCCAGGATTGCTCCCCGGAGATGCCAACAATTATCTAGCCGCTATACTCATAGATGAAAACCGCGCGGGCATTGCTTATGTGGACATTACCACTGGAGAATTCGCCACTACGGAACTGACCCCGGAGACACTGCGCGCGGAATTGACACGCCTGCACCCGGCTGAAATCCTGCACCCGGACGATCTTCCGCTCAACAACGGACTAACCGGTCATTCTACGCCCTGGCCTGCGTGGCGTTTTGAGCCGGGTCGCTGCGAAGAGGCAATTCTGACTCACTTCCAGGCAGCCACATTGGATGGCTTCGGCTTAAAAGAGCGTGGGTTGGCTATCCGCGCTGCTGGGGCCATCATCCAGTATCTAAAGGAAACCCAGATTGATTCGCTCAAGTTGCTGACCAATCTAAGAACCTATAGCCTGTCCGAGTTCATGACGCTGGATAGCGCCTCCCGCCGCAACCTCGAACTGACAGAAACCTTGCGAGGCGAGCATAAGGGCTCGCTGCTGCACGTACTCGATCAGACGGTCACTCCCATGGGAAAGCGATTGCTGTTCCAATGGATCAGCCAACCATTGCTGGATGTGGACAAAATCCAAAAGCGGTTGGACGGCGTAGAATACTTCTTCGAGCGGGGCATGGAACGTGCCGAAATGCGCTCCGCACTCAAACCGCTAGCAGACCTCGAACGCTTGACCAATCGCATCATGGCCGGGCACGCCCAACCTCGCGACCTGGTTGCTCTGAGAGAGACACTAGGAAGAATACCGGAAATCCAAGAACTGGTGGAGAAGGGAAGAGCAATGGAAGGCATTTTGCCATCCATTCAACCACATGAGACAGAATTGAACCTGCTCGAAACTGCCATCGCCGATGATCCGCCTGCTACAACCCAGAACACTGGCATGATCCGGGCCGGCTATTCGGCAGAGCTTGACGGTGTGCTGGATGCGTCCCAACATGCTCGCGACTGGATCGCCAACCTGGAAGCCACCGAGCGCAAACGAACGGGCATCAAAACGCTTAAGGTCGGGTACAACAAAGTCTTTGGATATTACATCGAAATATCTCGTGGCGCAGCAGACAAGGCTCCAGAGGAATATATTCGTAAGCAAACCCTGGTCAACGCGGAGCGCTATATCACACCTGAGATGAAGGAATATGAGACCCTGGTGCTGAACGCCGAGGAACGTATCCGGGAAATCGAATTGCGGCTATTCAAGGAAGTCTGCGTCACACTGGGAAAATCGGCGCATAAATTACTAAATACAGCCTATGCGCTGGCTGAACTGGACGTGCTATCCGCTTTGGGGGAGGCAGCGGCACTCGGAGGCTACAGCAGGCCCGAGGTCCAGGAGGATGCGACTCTGGATATCCGCGAGGGACGGCATCCGGTTGTAGAACAACTCCTGCATGGGGAGCGCTATGTTCCCAACGATGTCACCTTCGAAAATGGCGAAATCGTCAGGGTCATTACCGGGCCGAATATGTCCGGCAAGTCCACCTATTTACGTCAGACTGCACTGATCGTGCTGATGGCGCAAATGGGGTCGTTTGTCCCGGCTGAGTCGGCGGTCATCGGGCTGGTGGACAGGATTTTCACGCGCATCGGCGCGCAGGATGAAATCCACGCCGGGCAGTCTACCTTCATGGTGGAAATGATCGAGGCAGCCAACATCCTTCATCACGCTACCCAACGCTCGCTGCTAATCCTGGACGAAATCGGGCGCGGAACCAGCACTTACGATGGCGTCTCTATCGCCTGGGCGATGGTGGAATATGTACACAACCACCCGCAACTGCGTGCTAAAACGCTGTTTGCCACGCATTACCATGAACTGACCCAACTGGCAGACTTGCTGCCCGGAGTACGCAACTATAACGTGGCCGTCAGCGAGGCAGACAACAAGGTTGTCTTTCTGCACAAGATCGTGCCCGGTGGCGCTGACAGGTCATATGGCATCCATGTCGCGCAACTGGCGGGATTGCCATCCCCGGTCATCCAGCGCGCCAACGAGATCATGAGCCAATTGGAGCATTCATCCGGAAAGGCCGTGAAAATCAACCCGAATGCTGCCAGACAGGTAGCCCTGTTTCCGGAAACAAATCCTTTGTTGGATGAATTGAAAGAACTGGATGTCAATGGGTTATCGCCCATCGAGGCGTTGAATAAGTTATTCGAGTGGCAGAAGAAGTTTATCGACTAGTAAGGGCGGTTGGTCATGTCAAAAATGTTCAATAGAGAAAAAACAAAAAGAAAGCCGTTGAGCCAAGATGAGATTGGTATTCTTTTCTTTATTGCAGCACTCATCTTTGGCAGTTGGCTTCGCATATTCCCGGTTTACATGGCACAATTTCCCATCAATGACGGTGGGTTGTTCTACCGGATGGCGGAGACCATCATAGAGAATGGGTTTCGTCTTCCAGAATATGTCCAATACAATGGCTTAAACATTCCTTTTGCCTACCCACCGTTGGGCTTTTACATTGCCGGAATTTCCAGTGCTGCTCTTGGGATAAAGCTAATCCAGGTCTTTCTCTATTTGCCGGCAATCGTTCTGATTATCACACTCTTTGCTTTCTTTGCCCTCGCAAATTCGTTGTTTGAGTCCAAACTAAAAGCAGGATTAGCGACCTGATCTTTGCATTGTTACCCAGGTCAATCACCTGGTTGATCATGGGAGGAGGCATTACCAGAAGTTTCGGCCAGCTATTCCTGATCCTTGCCATTCAAAATATTTATCTTTTATTTAAAATTCGAACCACAAAAGAATTTGTGGTTATCAATTCTCTTCAGCTCGCTAGTCTGTTTGTCGCACCCGGAAGCTGCTGTTCATACAATTGGGATTGCATTGTTACTTTTGGTTCTAATGGGACGTGATAGAAAAGGAATTCTTTTTGCTCTAGGAGTTGCAGGCGGAACCATTCTGTTAACTTCCATCTGGTGGCTTCCAACCATCAGTCGATTTGGTGTTGCCCCATTCGTTTCCGCGGCTCAAACTGGTCTGCATAGCGCGAATGCGCTTGTCTATTTTTTGATTTCTTTTAGCGAAGAACCTTTTCTTACGATTATTGCTGTGCTGGCTATTATCGGACTTGCAGTGAAAATCGTCCGGCGAGAGTTCCTGCTGCCTCTTTGGTATGTACTCCCTTTTTTATCGAGCCGCGCAACGCTCCTAATGTGTCTGCCATTCCAATGGCACTGCTCGCCAGCACCGCGTTGCAAGATCTCATCTTCCCTACTTTAGCTCAATTTGAGAGTCAAATCAGGAAAATTGAATTTCAACAAAGCCTGCAAAGCCGGATCGAAAAGGGATTATTTGTTTATCTCGGGTTATGCATGATGACAGGGATGTATTACTATGACCTTACGATAACCGACAGAAAAGTATCCCCCGAAAACCAAAAAGCATTCCAATGGGTAGCAGAAAACACGCCTATTGACAGTCGCTTCCTTGTCCTAACCGGGAATACGGATTTGTTTGCAGACTGGACTCTGGAATGGTTTCCAGTACTGACCAATCGTATGAGCTTGACAACCATTCAGGGATACGAATGGTTGGACGGAAAAATTTTCTCAGAACACGTCAATACTATTCAGTTATTGCAACATTGTCTTACGAATAGTACTCCCCTTGAGTGTGTAGAAACCCAAGCGGAGAAGCTTAGGCTCAGATTATGATTATATTTATATTGCCAAAAAGACCGCTCCTGAAAATTATGCAACTATCATTCGAGGTGATATGCTTATTTTCCAGTTGTCACAGATGGAAGAACAATATCAGATGGTTTATAGGTCAGAGGAAGCATTTATTTACAAATATCAACCCAAAGATCCTGTTGGTTAGATCTTGAAATCGGGTATTTTGAAATCAAATTGTCAGAAATGGGAGGGAATTATTCAGATTATGATACGCGATGAGGA
>CAWAVQ010000028.1:0-257765 GCA_963785535.1 uncultured Chloroflexia bacterium
TATGCTTTCCTTGCCGAATCCACGAAAAGCAATTCCGGTGTCTTAAAGACCTGTTGTCAGTGCTACCGATTTAATTCGACAAAATCGAAATATGTGGACAATAGATTTTGGTTTGATGACTAAAAAAGTAGGCCGCACTTTATGAAGCACCATTTGAATATTTGAAGAAAGTTGTTTATCCTGTGCGAACTAAAAATAGACGAGCTGCCTATGCTGAGAAATGGTGGATATATGCTGAGGGCACGTCCAGGTATGCGCGCTGCTCTTTTTGGTAAGGGGACTTCTTATATTGCAACTCCACGCATTTCTAAACATCGCATTTTTGTCTGGCTTTCTCCCAAAAGTTCTTAGCAAATGATGGAACGATAGTTTTTGCTCGTGAAGATGATTATTTCTTTGGAGTTCTTCACTCAAAACTTCATGAAATTTGGGCTTTGAAACAAGGTACATCGCTTGAAGATCGTCCGCGTTACACGCCAACAACTACATTTGAAACCTTCCCCTTCCCATGGCCGCCAGGCGCGGAGCCGCTGGATGATCCGCGCGTGGGGGCCATTGCCCGGGCCGCACAGGAACTGGTCGAGCAACGTGACCGCTGGCTGGCCCCCTCCCAGCCTCCCCCAAATACGACGACTTCAAACTTTAAATTCGGATTTCAGAATTCCCATCGTCGGATTTGGGGGAGGTGCCCACAGGGCGGAGGGCAAAGCGCACGCTGACGAATTTGTACAATGCCCGTCCCACCTGGCTGGAACTGGCGCACAAGAAGCTGGATTAAGCCGTTTTTGCTGCGTATGGCTGGCCGAGTGACCTTTCCGATGAGGAGATTTTGGAGAGGCTGCTGGCGCTGAATTTGGAGAGGGCGGGGAGGGGTTGAATTTGAGTGACAAAAAGTAGTTGAATTTGGGGTTTGGAAATCGTATAGTTGAGAAAACTCTGTATGTTCTCGAAAGGGTTTTTATTGTAGAACTGATGCAAATGATGTTACTCGAAGGGCATGGTTCATATACAGAAAATTTTCCTCCCAATACGCTTTACATATATGATAAGAGGAAGATTCTTTCCTCTTATCAAGGTAAAATTCGTAAAAAGAGGAAAAACTTCATCCCATAGGTCGTTACTAAGATGAAATTTTTCTTTTGACGCAATAGTTAGCCCGCTTATTCAATCATTAGCTTTCGTGAAAATCATTAATCCTGACAGGAGTGGTCATGAGCGTGAAATTTGAAAATGATTTTGCTGAACTACTTAAACAGAAATTGGAAGAAGCGTTAAAGCAGCGTGGCAAAGTGAATATCGTTATTGCTGGTAAAACGGGTGTTGGTAAAAGCACGCTCGTCAACGCGGTCTTTCAAGGCAATTTGGCTGAAACTGGAGATGGACGACCTGTTACCCAAACAACTAGAGAAATCAAGAAAGATGGAATTCCCCTCAGCATCTTCGATACTCGCGGGCTGGAAGTAAGCGAGTACAAAAATACTGTTCAGGAGCTTGAAAAGCTTATACAGGACAAGAGAAAAAGCGAAGACCCCAACCAGCATATTCATATCGCCTGGGTATGCGTGATGGAAGGCTCCCGCCGTGTTGAAGATGCTGAAATTGAACTTGTAGAAATGCTGGATAAATATATCCCGGTCGTTGGGGTGATTACAAAAAGTGTGTCGGACAATGGGTTTTCGACAAACAGTCCAAGGACTTTTACCGCAAGCCCGAAATGTGGTTAGAGTTCTTGCAATGGAAATGGTGTTTGATGGCGGATATACTATGCCAGCAATGGGACTTGATAATCTTGTGGAACTTACAATGACCCTTGTTCCCGAAACTCAAAGAAATGCATTTGCTGCCGCTCAAAAGGTAAGCCTCAATCATAAAATGCAAAGAGCACATGCAGTAGTAGGTGGGGCAGCTCTTACTGCGGGTGGCGCAGGTGCTGCTCCTCTTCCCTTCTCTGATGCGCTTGCGATAGTTCCTATTCAAATATCAATGCTTGCTGGTATCAGCGCGGTTTGGGGACTTCCCGTTTCAACTGCGTTTCTGGGCACCCTGGTTAGTGGTGCTATTACAGGTTCTGCGGGTACGTTAGCAGGACGTGCAGCAGTCGGAGCATTATTGAAGTTCATACCTGGAATTGGTTCAGCAGCAGGCGGGGTAATAAGCGCTGGCGTAGCCAGTACGCTGACGATTGCCTTTGGAGAGGCCTATATAATGGCGCTTTATGCACTAACTAAAGATGATCCGAACCGAATACCTACAGCAGAAGAAATCCGGGATGAGTTTATGCGCCAATTGAAGTCGCCCAAGAAAGAACCAGCGGCGGCCCACCGATTAATGTAAGTGTCAAGGTTGGGAGCAAAATCGAGGAAAATAGCAGGGTTGGCAAGTCAATGTCGAGTGTCAAGCGGTCGCGAGAGTTTGTCTTTTCGTGGCCGTTTTTTGTTTATCGCTTAATGCCCACTACCTCCGCCAGCCTTTTCTGGCGGAGGTAGTTTTTTCTTTCGGGAAAGTTCGAAACCCTATCCGGGCGGTTTCAGCTCTGGCATCAGCGCCAGGATCTCAGCCTCACTCGCCAAGCGGTGCGGATGTTTGGGGTCCAAGGCCACTCGCTGCAATTCTCTCCCGATTCCCAGCCGCATCAGGTAATAGCGTGTGAATTGTTGGGGGGTCAGTCCGCCAGGCGGAGGAACAAAGTATAATTCTTGCGTAGTTCAAAATGCACGCTGACGAACCTGTACAACGCCCGTCCCACCTGGCTGGAACTGGCGCACAAGAAGCTGGATGAGGCGGTCTTCGCGGCCTATGGCTGGCCGAGCGATTTGTCCGATGAGGAGATTTTGGAGCGGCTGCTGGCGTTGAATTTGGAGCGGGCGGGGAAGGGTTGAATTTGATGTTGGAAAATCGTATAGTTAAGCAGGTAAACGAGCCAGATGTCAAGTGAGTAAAACGATAATTCGTTGCAGGTTTTTTGCTGTTTACTGCTCTTTGTATAAACAGGTGAGTTATTGAAAAACAAAAACACAAGTAGATTATAGGTATTACAGTTCAATTTTTTTCGCAGCACGCAGTAGGTTGATGGACACAGGAATTACGTCAAGTTTATGACAGTTGCAATCCATAGGCTGTTCCCTTGAGGGCATCAACCAAGTCAGTTGTTGGGCGTTTAGACTGTGACTGTCCATAGTCCCTTAGACGGTAAAACGACGGCTGAACACCGAGTTGGGCGCTGATTAATTAAGCAAAATTATGATTTACAAAATAAAAAAAATTCAATTGCCCTCCATCCAGAATACTGGTAATTTATTCGCCAAAAATCTTATGAGATTTGGAAAAGACAATTTGAACAAAATCTCTATCTTTTGTTGTTTTTCAAGCTATTACTAAAAAACGCTCGATCATACACTAAACGATTACAAACATCAAAGGAATAGATAGTGATCAGAAAATAAAGCTAATAGCAAATGTACGAAATTTTGAAATAAAATTTGCCCTTAGCGATGTTTGGGAAAATACTATCGGCTTTCCATTTCTAGCGGTTTATCTATTAATTACCTTGGGGGCGTTTTTCGGTACTCCTTCTGCGGCAATATACATTATCGGTAAAGCAACTAATATCACTCCATCTCCTGATGCTTTTATTATTCTGGCTATTGCACTAAACTTTGTTAATTTGTTTTTAGTCAGTATACTCCTTCAATTTCTAACGGAATTGATACCCACTCAACAAGTAGGTATATCATTGCCAATATTATTATTGATTGTATCGACAATAATTACTTGGTTATTGAACAATGAACAGCAACTAATATTATCAAATATTGGATTTCTCCTTCTGTCTTCTATTATTTTTCAAGCAGCTTTCCTCTTTGCGTTGGCTGTTGGACTCGTCGGTTTCACATTAGGTAGAATAACATTGCGCCTTCTTCGCCGTAACTATCCTGATGCCTTTATTGCGCATGAACTCATTAAAATAGTTGCAAAATTAGATGACAAATCTAAATCATGGATAAGTGTTGAATTCCGGCGTCGGATAATTTATGAAATTGAAGAAATTTCATCTTGCATAGAAAGACCTAAGTCGCGCCTTTAGTAGTGGGGATAAAGCAACCGATGCGTGGTTGAAGAAGACTACAAGTTGTATTGCTTCATCCTTCCGTGAAAAAAAGAAGTGGCTCCTTACTCCAAAAGCAGACACCCGGGATCACTTGTATAATAATTTCCGGGATTTGCTACAAATTTTGTAAGCGGCAATTGGGATTTACTAGAACAAGAAGAACCAATAGCTACTGCTGCAAAGCAAATATGGATTGAGCAAATACGTAATATATTTCGAGTGCTATTCGTTGGTGGCATACCGATATTCTTACTTTGGTTGATTTAGAATTCTGTACTGGCACTTATACTCATTCGATAATTATGCTATTATCGGAACTTTGTTATGGGCAATCTTTACAATGATAACAACTTATGATCCATTATTTAGTACAAA
Organism: uncultured Chloroflexia bacterium; assembly: GCA_963785535.1. Taxonomy (GTDB): domain Bacteria; phylum Chloroflexota; class Anaerolineae; order Anaerolineales; family Villigracilaceae; genus JAABUE01. Next base: position 4,484 of record CAWAVQ010000028.1, read on the forward strand.
AATAAGTGCAGTAAAAGATGTTATGAATTTAGTGCCTTTCATTGGCAACAAACCTTAATTCATACGCCCAACACTGGCGTGCACGCGGACGGCTGGATTTGCACCGCCAAATTGGCTTTTTTCGTGGCTTTGGGTTTTGTCCATTTCGTGGGCGAGTCTCGTCCCGCCAGCCGCCGGTATCCCGCAAGAGCATGCGGGACTTTCCCCTGACGGGGACGATGTCGCGAGCCGTTAGGCGGCCTGGTTACACTCACCACCCAAAGCTTGCTCGCTGAGATCTTTATGAAGGAGGCACCTTCCTCTATCTGCCCTTTGAACTGCTAAACCGAAAGGAGACACTTGCATGAAACTCAAAACTATTTTGGTCATCAACGCAATCCTATTAGGACTCTTCGGCCTCACCTCCCTTTTGGCACCGGAGGCGTCTGCGACACCGTACGGCCTCACACTAGATCCATTATCAAAACACCTCAACCAAGTTCTGGGCGCATTCTTCCTGGGTCTTGCCGTGTTGTCTTGGATGTCTAGAAAGGTTACTGATTTAAATGCGCTACGGGCTATCCTGCTTGCATTCTTCATCTCCTACCTCATTTCTATGATCATAAGCATCATAGACATACTCTCTGGTTTGGGGAACGCATTTGGTTGGTCCTCTGTTGTACTCTACCTGCTGCTGTTAATAGGTTTTGGATATTACCTATTCGTGAAGCCTAGCGCTACCTGACGAGTAATTTCAACTTAAGCTCAGTACTTTCCGTTTGAGCTACAGTAAATCAAAAGGTGTAGCAGGCCGCCTAACACGGCGTGCACGCGGACCCCGCATCGCTCCGCTTAGCGGGGCAGGCGGGCTGGATTCGCACCGCCAAATTAGCTTTTTCGTGGCTTTGGAGTTTGTCCGTTTCGTGGGCGATTCTCGTCCCGCCAGCCGCCGGTATCCCCTGACGGGGACGATGTCGCGAGCCGTTGGGCAGGTTCAGTTTAAGGAAAAGGCTATTCTAAAGTCATAGTTCATTTCGATCAGGTAGCTACTAACATGGATGCATACGGAATAAACTGGTCCTACTTGTTTACCCAATATGGTACGTGCATTGGCATGATCTTGCTTTTTGCGCTAAGCTTGGCCTTTTTTCGATTCAAACAGCCTTCGAAACCTTTTAAAATCCTTATTGGTTTGGCTACTGGTTGAGTTACTCTATTCCTTTTGTTTCTCTTTATATTGGAGATAACTATTTTAGTGTATAGGTTAAGAAATCCGTATTCCAGCTTTGATGTCACGCTCGGTTTGTATGATCGCCTGCAGCCTGCCAACGCAGTAACCTTCTATCTAATGCTCCTGTTGGTCATCTATTATTTGTTTCATATAATCAAGTCACCAGTTCATCAGTTGAAGCAACGAATTTTTTACACTGTCGCTTTGCTGATGGTGGCACCGGTTGTAATGCCTGTTTATTACTTTCAGTTTATTAAGAGACACGAAATATCCGCAACTTAAATACAAAATGCTTTACACTAAGTCGGCACTTCTATCAACATTAGTGTCGGAAGGAAAAAACCTGCCTAACAATGCATTCTAATGAACAGCTCTGTTCACTCCAGGAAAAATGAAGGCCTGCCCTTCATGCGTAGGTGCACGCGGGCCCGGCAAAGAGCGCCGGGACGATGTCGCGAGCCGTTGGGCGGTAGAAGTCGGAGATAATTATTGGTACCACGTGGAGGAAAATATGACCAGTCAATCGAATCGAGAAATAGAAAGTAATAAACCCAAATCACCATTAAAAATTATCCTTATTGTTGCAGGGATTTTCATCGCTGTATGTGGGCTTGTTGCCTTATTTGTTTTTTATAAATTTATGCCTTTAGCTTCTGGACCAAAATCTCAAATCATTCTAGAGCCTGATTACTCTTTAGTATCAACAGTTGATCCAGTAGATTTGGAGATAGATGCGGAGATATTAACTGCTCGCGCTGACGCTCTTGGAGCTCGCATAAAATTTGCTGTTGCAGAAAATAACCAAATCATTGCCCAAGCACCAACCTCCAGCCTCTCGCAAAACCTGATTGGGCAAGCGATACAAATTGGTCTTTTGGAAATTGTTGACCTTAGAGAAGCACCAATTCAACCTGGAATGACAATAGCAACAGATTTTGGATACAAGTACTTTCCCCAAATTGAGGGGACGAAGTGGCATACCGTGCTAACCAACACCGAGTTTGAATCTGTATATGTAGAGCAGGATGAGCTTGGGAATTATCAAATCGCATTCACGCTTTCTGATAGTGGCACGAAAATTCTGTCCGATTACACAACAAATAATGTCGGTCATTATCTTGGCATCGTAATGGACAAGGTCGTAATATCAGCACCAAAAGTCAATTCACCAATCACAGAAGGAAGTGGGATAATTGCAGGCAGTTTTACTCGGGAACAGGCACAGTCCTTAGCCGTTTACCTGCATGTAAGAGGTCCTTTGCCAATTCCCCTGAAAGTCAAGCAGGTTTCAGAAATCAGTGAATAATGATAAGGAAACAAACCACCTAACACAGCGTTTTAATGGACAGGTCTGTTCCCTCGAGGAAAAATGATGGCCTGCCATCATACGTGGGTGCACGCGGGCCCGGCAAAGAGCGCCGGGACGATGTCGCGAGCCGTTGGGCGGTAGAAGTCGGAGACAATTATTGGTACCACTTGGAGGAAAATATGACCAGTCAATCGAATCGAGAAATAGAAAGTAATGAAGTATGCAATGAACAAAACGCCCACTGATAAACAGCAGTGTCAAGGGTCAGAAGAAAAAACGCACATCACCAATCTTTAAAACACTCATCCCACCTGGCTGGAACTGGCGCACAAGAAACTGGATGAGGCCGTCTTCGCGGCCTATGACTGGCCGAGCGATTTGTCCGATGAGGAGATTTTGGAGCGCTTGCTGGCGTTGAATTTGGAGCGGGAGGGGAAGTAACCGTTAGTTACAAATGGCAATTGATTTATGGATGGGAAATATGTATAGTATTGGTAAATGGTGAGTTGTATGGTTTTAATGTATAGCCGCATAAAACCCTTTTTAGGATTTTATACAGTTCGCATATAAGGGATTCTACGAACCGCAGAATCACGAGTTGGGCGGTTCTTTACAAAACCAGGAGCCAAGGACAAATGATGTAATTAGAAGGAGGTTGAGACATGCCCAAAAAACGAGTTTTCATAAGTTCCCGTATTAAGGAAATGCAGGATTTTCGAGAAGCCGCCGTGCGTACTATTGAGTCCGCAGGAATGGAAGCGATACATTTTTCGACCATTGACCCTCAGAATTTTCTGAAGTCAGACCTCGAACACATCACTGAACTGCTTGATGGCGTAAAGAGTTGCGATATATTTCTTGGCTTATACGGTCAAACTCTCGACCCTAATTGGACACCCGAAGGTTATTCCAAGCACAGCATGGAGTTGGAGCAGGAAACCGCAGAGTCAATAGGGCTTCGATGCTTTTACTACGTCGAGCCGCTAAATGTCCAATGCGACCATGACATGACAAATTTCCGACAACAATTAATTCAAAAAGGGGCTGAATTTCTGACGACACCAGATGAACTATATCAGAGTTTGTTCGCTCAGCTGAGCAAATTGTAGATCAGCTTATTAGTAGATACTATTTAAAGGAGCAAACATTTTTTGATAATCTATAAATCAAGAACGGTACACTAAAAACAAAAACCGCCCACCGATAAGTAGCAGTTGTCAAGGGTTGATAGAAAAATGAATGAAAAGAGTCCTGTGTCTTGAAAAAGGCGACGGGGCTATTCTTTTTATGGTGGTTTTGAAGTTGAAATTTATCAAGATTTCAGTCTACTGGTAGCCTTCCACGCCCTCACGCACACCTTTCATGCTGGGGTTTGCCAGTCGAACGCGACACGCCGGAAGGCTTACTCGGTCCGCTTCAGTTCAGGTCTCAAAGCTAGGATTTCTGCTTCACTGGCCAGCCGGTGCGGGTGCTTGGGGTCCAAGGCTACACGCTGCAACTCACTCCCAATCCCCATTCTTGCCGAACAAGCTGATTCCAGCTATCCCCAACCGGACGGTTATGGCCGCTGACCTAAAGTGATCGTGGTCTCAAACACCTCACCATCAGACGAACGATACCCCTGAAAAGAAATTGAATCGCCGGGCCGATACTTCTCAATCAGCTTGTAAATCTGATCGGCGCTTTGGATGTAATTGCCGTTAATCTCACGGACAATGTCACCGATCTCCAAACCAGCCTGCTCAGCGGGAGAATCGGGTTCGATCTCGTCAATAACGACATTGCTCATCTGGGTAGTTGCCTTTAACCCCAGCCAGGCATACTCCGACGGGGCACACAGGGGCTTAATCCCATAGACATCTTTCTCGTAGCAACTCATCTCAGGAAGCTCACGATTTTGCTTTACCCAGTCGATCAGTTGATCGAGAGTAGAGGTCATTCGCCAGAGCACTACCCGGCCCAGATGATCTCCCGAAACCGCTGTTGTACCATCGGCGCTGAAAATTGCCCCATAAACCACTTCATCCTGCTTTTCACGGCGCAACTCAACTCCCGAAACAGCATCCCACACTCGAAAGGTTGAATCCGATGAACCGGAAATGACCAGCTTGCCATCCGGGCTGAGATCGCCAGCGTAGACCGGCCCCGTGTGACCGACAAAGCGTTGCTTCACGTTGCCGGTGTACAAGTCGATCAAGGCCAGATCAGATTCCGATCCGACCAGCAATTCCCCGTCGTCAGGGCCCAGCGCGAACAATGCACCGATATTGATTCCCGGGTTGAAGCGCCTCAATTCCTGGCCGGTAGCCGGGTCCCAGACTACTAGAGTATCTGTGCCGATAGCAGAAATGATCCAGGTTCCGTCTGAGTTATACAGTCCGCGCTCGCCGAACTGGTGGCAGGAGCGTCTTTCTCCGGTACTCACACTGAACAAACAACCCTGCGTGAAGACAGTCTCTCCATCCGGGCTGAGCGCGATCAACGGTCGAAGCGATGTCCAATCTGAATCGAGGTAGCCAACTTCTACATCCTGGAATGTGCGGACAACTTGACCCGTAGCAATTTCGTTCAAAAAAAGGCCATCAGCGCTATATTCCAGGGCATATTCCTGGTCTGGGGTTATGGCTAAATCATAAACGTCATTATGGAAATCAAAGCCCCCAATCGAACTGCCCGTTTTTAGATCGACAATGCGCGTGCTCGGGATAGCACGTGGCGTTCCCTGACCACCAGCCAAGAGAATATTTCCATCGGCGCTTAAAGCCATCGCTTGAATCAAGGTCCCGCTGTAGTCTTCGAAGCCCAATTCGACCCTCATCAGCTCCGTTCCCGGAGTCAGGTCGAGGAGGTGAACGATGCGGTCATCGCTAGCGGTGAGAGCATATCGTCCAGAGGGGCTGAAGGTCACGTCATCCACCACGGTATACGAATCCACTGCATTCCAAAAGATGGGTAGCTGCTGGAGTAATTTTCCGGTTGCGGTGTCCCACAGAAACAGTTCGTTGCCTCCCCCCGAAAGGATCGTTTTCCCGTTCGGGCTAATGTCGATACTTTCGACCCCGGAAACCAGATCATGCCCGATGAGATGCTTGACCACTTTTACGCTGGATAAATCCCAAACGAGGATTTCGTTCAACTGGCAGGCCAACGCGGAAGAGGGAAATCCGCCGCTCATGGCATAGACAGCATAGTGGCCATCGTCACTGAGAGCCACATTGGCGATCGAGATACCTTCCAACAAACATACCTGCGGATCAAAATTCACCTGCACAGAACTGTCTTCATACCAGTTCAAGGCGTTGACAAGCTCCCCCGTGGATGTATCCCACAAATACATCTCGCCATCGCTCAATCCTACCAGGAGCCTGTTTTGAGCTTCACTGTAAGACAAGTCTGAAACTTCAGAATCCGATTGGAAACGGAAAATCTCGTCTCCCGAATCGGATGCACGCAAAACCGGCTGAAAATCTGTGCTTATATGGATAAAGGTTGCGCCTGAAGCGCCAACCTCCAGCGGAGGCCTGCCCGGGCCAAAATTACGCACCGCGCCTGAGTTTATGTCCAGGCCGCGGAGGCTGCCATCATCGAGCGCAAGGAGAATAAACCCGCCGCTCTGGCTGACATCGAAATCCAGGATGGGCGCATCAAACTCGAAACGGCCTGCTTCCGCACGAGTGGCGATATCCCACCGGACAAGCGAATCCCCTTGCGCCAGAAAGATGCTGGTTTCATCTGGCCCAAAACGTCCCATGGTTGTGGAATCGAAGGTCGCAACTGTGCCACGCTGGTATGCCAGCCCTTCCAGGGTCCGTTTGGCCGCCAGAGGCGGATTGTCAATATCAACGGCTGCAAGCGCCAGGTTCAACCCCAATCCGGGATTCCCGTTTTCGAAGGCATCCTGAGCCTTGGCTGCCGTATCCAAACTCCAGGTTTCCAGAGCCTTGCGCTCTTTGGCAATACGCTCTGCAACTGCACTCTGGTACTGGTCATAGGCTACCCAGCCTGCGATTATCAAGGCAACGAGAGCAAAACCCGAAGCAAACAACGTGACCAGAATACGCTTGGTTGTGGCGGCCCGGCTGGCCTTGATGTAATCATAGTGAAGTTTCGTTGGCTGCGGTTCCTTGCCACGACCTTGTGCAACCCATTCTTCAGCTCTTTTCAGGGTAGCACCGCGCAAAGTGTCGTTGGCCTTCCGACCCCCGGCGTCCCATTTCAGGGCATCCACCAAAATGCTGGAGTGTTGGTGAACATATTGGATATCCAAGTCAATAGCATTGAACAGATTCCAGAAGGCTTGATTCTGATCGAGTTCCGGCTTGAATATGATCCAGTTCAAATCGGCCAGCGCCTTCCAATGCTCGGGCAGCATGCCTTCCCAACCCGGATCTGCCATAAGCTGTGCCAGTTCTTTGAAATCTACATCCCGCCGTAAAACCGGGATCAGGCGCTTGTTATGCTTGATGGCGTGAGCGACTTCCCAGCCACAGACCCGTGAACGGACCGAATCCGGACTGATCACGAAAACAAAATTGTCGGCGGCCTCGATCCCGGCGTAAATTTCAGCCAGCCATTGGGCGGTAGGCAGAATGTCATCTTTGTCCAGCCATACATCACGCTCATATTGCTCGAAGGAACGTACCAGCCAGTGCGAAAATTCATGGTCTTTTCGAGAATATGAAAGAAAGACATCCGTCATCAAAGCCTCCACTAAAGAAAAAAACGCCCAAACAAAATCAATAATTCAGACCATTTTACACTAACAAAATTAAGAAACCTTATTTCTAAAGTTTTCTCAAACTGTTTTCTTCCCAACCTTTCAAATTGAGTCTATACTATGCTTATGAAAACATACATTTCTTTGCTACGAGGGATTAACGTCAGCGGGCAGAAGAAAATCCGTATGGCGGAATTGAAGGGTTTATACGAATCGCTGAGTTTCAAGAACGTTCAGACCTATGTACAGAGCGGCAACGTAGTATTCGAAAGCGAAGAGCAGGAGGTTGAAAAGCTCACGAAATCCATCGAAGCGCAGATCGAGGCGACTTTTGGGTTCTCCGTGCCGGTTCTGATCCGCAGCGCAGACGATTTCAAGCACGTTATCGAGAGTCATCCATTCGCAAACGAAGACCCGATCAGAGTCCTGGTCACCTTTTTATATGAACGTCCCGAGCAATCAAAGTGGGATGAGTTGGGTCTCTACAAAGATAAGGTGGATCAATTCGCTCTAGGAGAGCAAGAAATCTTCCTATTTTGCCCGGGCGGTTACGGCAGAACCAAGCTGTCGAACACGTTTTTCGAGAAAAAGCTGGGCGTGATTTGCACAACGCGGAATTGGAAGTCGGTCAATGCGCTGTACGAGATGACAAGCGAGAGACAGGTTTAGTATGTCATTCTGAATGACCGTGCTTCACGCGGGAGACCCTTCGATAAGCTCACCTGTGCCTGCGGCACCGGCGCGGGCAGGGTGACATAATTTTTTGGAGAATAACATGAACGATAAAATTTTGAAAACTCGCGCGCTGCGCTCCTTTATCGCCCTGCCCGGTGTGGCTCTAGTTCTTATTCCCGGTCTGATCCTGTGGTGGACCAAATCGTTCCATCCGGGTTGGAATTTATCCGGATGGAGCGTGGTTCTTCCATACCTGTTCGGGCTGGCACTGATAGGGATCGGCCTCACCCTGCTTATCTCAACCGCCAGATTGTTTGCCAACCGCGGAAAAGGCACCTTAGCGCCCTGGGACCCGCCGAAACATCTGGTCGTAGAAGGACCCTATCGCTACGTCCGCAACCCGATGCACAGCGGGGTCTTTATCACATTGTATGGAGAAGGGTTGTTGTTCGGCTCTGTGCCGATACTCATCTTTGTTACGGCCGCCTTTGTCTTCCACTGGTTCTACATCCCGTTGATGGAAGAACGCTGGTTGAAAGAAAAGTTTGGCGAGGAGTATTTGACCTACAAACGCAACGTCCCGGCCTGGATTCCGCGTTTGAGGCCCTGGCATGGCAACCAATAAAGCAAGCTGATTCGGAGGGTAAAAGCCTATGGAACATGAGCTACAAGTTGCTTATGATGCAACTATCGACGGTTGGATGCGCGCCCTTGGATTAAGGGATAGAGAAACAGAAGGACACTCCTATCGCACCGCAGAACTATCCCTGGCATTCGCACGAGAGCTTGGCGTGGAAAATAACGATTTGATACATCTGCGTCGTGGCGCTCTCCTGCATGACATCGGCAAAATAGGAATCCCTGATGCTATTCTCAACAAACCAGGGCCACTAACTGAGCCAGAGTGGGAACTGATGAAACAACACCCGGGATTTGGTTTCGAGATTTTAAGTCCCATTGTGTTTCTGCAACCTGCCGCAGAGATCGCACATTGTCACCATGAAAATTGGGATGGCAGCGGTTACCCGCAAGGCTTGAAGGCTGAAAAAATCCCCAGGTTTGCAAGAATCGTGTCGGTTTGCAACGTGTGGAATGCTCTCGTATCCGATCAACCCTATCGAAGAGCCTGGATGCAAAAGGATGCGTTGAGCTATATTGAGGACGCGTCGGGAAAGCAATTCGATCCTGAGGTCGTTGATACTTTTGTACGGTTCATAACCCATGAAAATTGATTACCGCCCTACCGATGAGAAGTCCGCGCGTGAATTTCTCCAGTGGCACTACGAGCCGCCCTATGACATTTATAACTGTCCGCCAGCGGATTTGGAAGAAGCCCTGCAATACAACCTCGATCCAAAAAACAACGTTTACGCCATGTTCAATGAGTATGATGAGTTGGTCGCTTATTGCAGTTACGGGGGTGATGCGCAGGTTCCGGGCGGGGATTACAGCGAAGAGGCGTTGGACATCGGCTTGATGATCAAGCCTGAGTTGACCGGTCAGGGGCTGGGGGCGGCTTTCGCTAAGGAAGTCATCAGAAATGGAATTGAAAGATACGCGCCAAAGAAATTGCGCGTGACCATCGCTGCTTTTAACAAACGCGCGATCCGGGTATGGGAAAAGAGCGGTTTTCAGCAAACCCAAACGTTCAAGCGAAAGAGCAGGATTGGTCTGGAATTTATTGTTATGTCTAAATGATATTGATCGACTTGCCTTGAGTCTTGCGCTTCGACCCCCGCCAGCCCTGGTAAAGCGGAGCGGGCTGGAGCCAGCGCGAGGTCAAATCACCGAGGTTGCGGAGGGCAGCATGTCTGATTCAGCTTTGCAAGCACTATCCATTTTGAGAGATGGGAGCCAGTTCAAATGGTACGTCATTCCCTTGTTGGCATTCGTTTTCTATGTTTACGTAGTCGAGGCCGAAAAGCGTAACTGGAACCTGATCCTGGCTGGTCTGGCCTTCTGGGGCATGGACTGGTTCAACGAGATCATCAACGGGGTGGTCTTGCGCGTCACAAGTTATGCACCCATCTGGGGCGCGCCGGGCGATACAGCCTATTTGATCTTCGTCGGCCTGAATATCGAGATTATGTTCATGTTCGCTGTCAGCGGCATCATCTGGACCAAGATGCTGTTACCCAACAAAGAAGACAAGATTTTAGGCATGCCCAACCGTTGGGTGGTGGCTATCGGCGGCGCGGCTTTCTGCGTCTTCGTCGAGTACCTGCTCAACAGCGCCGGCGCACTAACCTGGGACTGGCCCTGGTGGAATCGTTCCGCTCCCTGGTTGATCTTCCTGTTCGGTTACTTGACTTTCTTCATCGCCGCCTTCTGGGTCTACGATATGGATACCTTCAAGAAGAAACTGGGGACAGTCGGAACGATCTGGGGCGTGGATCTGGTTCTGGTTATCATCTTCATGGGCATCTTGAGGTGGATTTAACTATAGTCAGCATATAGAGTAGATTTGGCTTTTTGTAAAGCGATCATACCCACCATCTTAAACCGAAAAATAAAGGTTTAAGAAATGGCAACTTTCTTTATTTTTTGGCACGCCTATCATCATCTCGACGTTCATCATCTCGGCGCTCACTTTCTCGACGGTCACTTTCTCGACGGTCAAATACTTCAACCCTATAATTGTTAAGCAATTCCCCTACAATACCATCTATCAAATATGCAGCTTTTACAGTATCTTTAACTTCTCGCAAATTATTCCAGACTTTTTCTATAGATTTTTCAAGAACTTCCATAGGAGGAATCTCAACTTTATTCTCATCAAAAAATGAATATCTTATAACTTCATTTTTTAAATAATTTATCATTTTGAGCATTTCTACTGGATTATATAAATCGAGTTCGTGCAATTCAGATACTCTTGTTTCATTCATGAAACTTTTTATAAATCCGACTCGAAGTCTTCGAGCTAATGAATATTTATCAGAACTTCTACGCTCACCTTCCCTACGCTCTTCTTTCCTACGCTCATCTTTCCTACGCTCACTTTCCCTACGCTCACCTTCCCTACGATCACTACGTTGTGGTTCGAAGGAAAAATCTTTGTCAAAAATCGCTAATAATTTCATATAACCAGTTATCTGATCTGTGGAAAAATCAATTATGTGAAAGTCTCCTAAACCATCAAAAATATCATTGGGGTTTGTTTCGTCCAACTGAAGTGGAATAACTCTACGATTAGAATCTTTTTCAAAGAAAGTAATTTCCCGAGTTACCCAACTAGAATTTTTAGAGTTTTTTGAAACTACAATGATTAAATTGTCAGCTTTGTTTAATTCAGTCTTAATTTCATTTTTAAAGTCATCACCTCCGAGTAAATCATGAGCGCTACTCCAAGTAGTTATTCCATGATTATTTAAAATATTCACAAGCCTGTTTAGGAATAAAACATCCGTTGATGAATGCGATATAAAAACATTAGCCATGATTCCTTCTCCTATTGAATTATGTTCGATATTTGTTTTATCATTATAACAAAAGATTTGGCTCATGATCAGGACAAGTGATTGGGTAAAATATGTTGTATGGATTTTCCAATCACAGAACTGATGGATCGCAAAGCATGTTTAGAATGGCCAGAGGAATATTTCCATCCAAGCGGGTTGAAATGCCCACATTGCCAAGCCGCACTTGACCAGGCGAACTGGTTTCGCAAGACAAAGAAGAGCGACTTGGATGTGTATCGTTGTAAGGTGTGTCGATGCAAATACAGTCTGTCCAGTGGAACAGTGTTTGAAGGCAGATACTTCACACCAGAGCAAACTGTTCTGTTCATTCGAGCAGTGCTGCAAAGTATATCTTCAGCGAAATTGGCACGCGAGTAGAAGATCAGTCGTACAACAGCTACAGAAGTATGGCGTCTGTCACAAGCCAATGCCGAACGCGAACAAACGAGCGAACCCTTGAGCGGTCTGGAAGTCGAGACTGACGAAATGTTCCAGAACGCTGGGGGAAAAAGGAGAAAGGCACAGGGATTCACATGCCCCCCGATGTAGAGCGAACAAACGGCGTGGATCCGGTTCTGATTGTCATCTTCATGGGCATCTTGAGGTGGATATAAAGAAACAATCGATAAACTGCCAAGAACGCGGAGAGCGCCAAGGATTCTCAATGAAACCAAGAGGTAACTTGGCGACCTATAAATTCTTGGCGTTCATGGCGTCTTGGCGGTTAAGATATAACTAGACATACCTCCCGAACCAATCCAGTGTGCGCGCCCAGGCGTCTTTGGCAGCCTCGGGATTGTAGCGAGAACCGGTGTCATTGTGGAAGGCATGATCAGCGTTGGGATAGATCACCTTTTCGAAAACTTTGTTATTCGCCCGCATAGCTGCTTCGATGCGGTCAGCCGTGCCTGTGATGCGTTGGTCCAGCCCGCCATAGATCGCCAACACAGCCGCCTGGATTCTCGGCAGGTCTTCTTCGGAAGGTGGTGGCCCATAGAACGGTACCGCAGCTTTGAGTTCCGGCGTTTCGACCGCCATCAGCCAGGTCACGCCGCCGCCAAAACAGAAACCTACCATCCCCACCCGTTCAGAATCCGCGAACGGTTGGTCCTGCAAGTAAGCCCATCCACTCTTGAAGTCCGACACAAATTGCGAAGGATCAATGTTTCCCAACGCGCCCGGAACGTTCGCTTCGCCTACCTGGGGAGAGCCTCCTTGACGTGAAAGCAGATCGACGGCCAACGCCACGTAACCGGCCTTTGCCAGGCGACGAGTCACATCCTCGATGTGCGGATTCAGACCGCGGTTCTCGTGGCAGACCAGGATGACCGGGGCCGATCCGTTTTGGTTGGGGCGGGACAGGTATCCCAACAGCGTGGTCCCTTCACCCGGGAATTGGACCGCACCCGCGTTAATCGCCGGGTCATCCGGGCTGACGTTGATACAACTCGGCTCGGTCGGTGAGGCATCGGTGGCCTGGCGAGCCTGCGGTTGTGTACTCACAGGCTCAGAAGTCGCAAACGAAATTGGAGTGCTTTCCGCAACCGGCGTGCAGGCGGCTAAGAGCAATTCTGCGAACATCAGGCTGCCGGTCACGGAAGAGATCAGCTTCAGGGCATCACGCCGTGTCAGGCGTCGCTCCTGATAATCCTCCGCAAATTCATCTACCAGATAACGCTGGAAGTAGTTCATTATTTTCTCTCCTTATGGATAAGACTTTTTGATTTGGGTTACAAACACAATTGCGCGCGCACGTATCATACCGATTAGAGAAAAAAAATCGGATAAAATTAGTTTTATTTATCTATTCTAATCGAAAACGCGACTTCGGTTATCCGGCAGACCGCCTTACTAATATAAATATCATCATGTACGAGTAAAATATGAAACACGTATGACAACGCTAATGCAAAAACTTCGGCCGCAGGCTGGTAATACTCCAACCTTATCGAATCGTCTCATCAGTGATGAAGGTATTCTTTCTACTGATGAGACAAATATCACCGAAACATCGGCTACTAAGCGCTTTCACACGCTTTGTAAGCGCGTGTTCCGAGCTGAATTCGAACTATTTTCCATCTGCCGAGTATCGTGGCAAAACCATCTACTTCTGTACTGAAACCTGCCTGAATGCTTTTCTCGCTGACCCAGAACGCTTTTACTGTGCGCACAGCCAACCAGCTTCTCGAAAATAGAACTTGATTTACCGGTATGTTATTGGAGCAACCATGATCGAACCCCGCAAACCCATCCACTATTTCCAGATTAACTCCCACAAAAATGAAGAGATCGAAGGCCATACCATTGTCGAAACCCCTGTTTCGCTCACGGTCAACGGACAGGTTTGGACCACCTTTATGTGCACCCCAATTCATCTCGAAGCTTTGATGGTTGGCTTTCTTTATAATGAAGGCACGATCGATCGCATGGACGAAGTTGCTGATGTTCGCATCTGCGAGCATGGCGACAATGTGGATGTCTGGCTGACACATGATGCGCCTAAGCCAGATAGCTGGACACGCACCTCCGGCTGCACCGGCGGCGTGACGGCAGTCGCCTCGATTGAACGCCCACAGCCGGTCGCCGTTTCAGATGAGTTCAACCTGTCCCCCGGCCAGATCAACCAACTGGTCGAGATGTTGTTCGAGGCGCAGGAACTCTATCGCGAAACCGGCGGCGTGCATACCTCCGCGCTCAGCGATGGAGACAGGGTCATTCTATCTGCTGAAGACATAGGTCGTCACAACACGCTGGACAAAATTGCCGGTATGTGCCTGATGGAAAACATCTGGCCCGACAGGCGTGTCCTGATCACCACTGGTCGTGTCAGTTCCGAAATGTTGCAAAAAGCCGTGCGCATGGGGGCCAAGGTCGTTGCTTCACGAACTTCACCCTCCTCGCTTTCCATCGAACTGGCCGAAGCCTGGGACATTACCTTGATTGGTTATGCCAGGCGCAATAAATTTAACCTATACGCAACACCCGAACGAATTCTACTTAAAACCACTCAGCCGTCCTGAAAAGGGCGGCTTTTTTATGTAATGCCCACTATTGGGTATAAGAGATGATAAACGTCCCGACGAAGTGACGATAAAAGCAACTTACCAGATAGGGGGAGAAGTGCAACAATCAGACTGGATAATTTGTGAGGTTCTATGACCAACAAAAAAATCAAATACAAACCCGTTCCTCCTGAAATCACTGAACTTGTCACCGAACATGGCAATGATCCCGAAACCCTGCTGGAAGTGCTGCTCGACTTACAAACGCATCCTGCAGGACTTTCATCTGCCACCGTTACCGACGCAGCCCGGGCGCTGAAGGTACCGCCCCACAAAGCTTACGGCATGGCCACTTTTTATTCCATGCTCTCACTCGAAGAGCGCAAAAATGTTTTGCGCGTTTGCGATGGGCCGGTGTGCTGGTTAAAAAGAGCGACCGATGGACAGTGGACCGAAGACGGTCGAAGAATGGCAAGCTGCGATTGGAGATGATTACACCGTCGAGCGCTCCTCCTGCCTGGGGCTGTGTGACCGCGCCCCAGCTGTTCTCGTCAATGATGAACAGGCCGGACCTGCTACCCCTGCCGATGCTTCAAAGCTTTGCGAAGGCTGGCGCGGTGTCCAGACAGACTATTCGCAGCCACGCCCTGGCGAAGTGCGGGTGATGATGGCCAATGCCGACAAAATCGATCCCGATTCCATCAACTCGGCGCTCGAATATAGCGTGTATGACGGGCTGAAGTCCGCATTACAGAAAACGCCCACCGAAGTACTCGATTTGGTCGAGGCTTCCGGTTTGCAGGGACGCGGTGGCGCGGGCTTCCCGGTCGGCCGCAAATGGAAATTTGTGGCTGGCGCTAAAGGCTCTCCTAAGTATATGATTTGCAACGCCGACAAATCTGAGCCGCTCATCTTCAAGGATCGCGTCCTGATCGATACCAATCCGCACCAGATTCTGGAGGGTATCACCATCGGTGGTTATGCCTGTGGCGCCTCCGAAGCCTGGATTTACATCCGCGGCGAGTACGAATACCAGGCCCGCCGCCTGGAACGCGCCATCCAACAGGCGGAGGAAAAGGGTTATCTTGGCGAAAACATCCTCGGCAGCGGTTTCTCGTTCAAAATCCACGTCCATCGCGGTGCGGGAGCTTACATCTGCGGCGAAGAGACCGCCCTGATCGAATCGCTGGAAGGCAAACGCGGCGAGCCACGCATGCGCCCGCCCTATCCGCCCAGTTACGGTTTCCGCGGCAAACCGACCGCGGTCAACAACGTGGAATCCTATGCGGCGGTGCCGCACATTCTGCGAATGGCGTAGATTGGTGGAAATCGCTCTCGAATTACTCCACCCCTGGCACAAAGGTGTACATGGTGCTCGGCCACGTCAAGAACCCAGGCCTATTCGAAGCGCCCTTCGGTATCACCTTGCGACAGATCATCAATGACTTCGGCGGCGGGATGTTGGACGGCTCCGAGTTCCAGTTCGCGCTGTGCGGTGGGGCTGCGGGAACGGTCGTAAACGAGAGCATGCTGGATGTCCCGATCGATTTCGCTTCCTCGCAGAAAGGGGTTTCGCTCGGCGCCGGGTTCGTTCCTGATCGTTGACCAGAGCGTCTCGCCGGTCGCTTTCTTGCGCGAAATCCTGCACTTCTTTGCGGCTGAATCTTGCGGCAAATGCACGCCCTGCCGGGTCGGCACCTGGCGCTCGATGGAAATTTTGCGCGACATGGCCGCTGGGAAGGGCAAAGCGGGCGATATGGCTGAACTCAAGGCGCTTTCGGATAACATGCAGTTGGCTTCCTTCTGTGCCCTGGGGCAGTCAGTGCCCATCCCGATGAATTCGGCCATGAAGAATTTTGCAGAGGCATTTGAAAAAGCCGAGAAATAAAAATCGGGAAGCTCTCGCCTCCCAACCTGTACTTTGAAAACTGATAGCATTTACGCTGCGACAGAAAAAGCATCCATCGCAACTTTTGGAAGATCCACCGGGACGAACATATCTGCCGGGAACAAATAATCGCCACCGGATTCATCGATCACCCGGATCATCTTGTGCGAATTGCCTCCGTATCCGGGACTACCTGATAAAGTTTCCGCAATTCGAGCGAGGCAGGATAGCCTTTGTTGTTGATGCAAACTACGTATTGAAGTTTTTTGGACATAAGTTACTCTTTCAAAAGTCGTTTGACCTTCACTTCTTTGCGGCCAACACCGTGCGCCTCATACCAGTGTACTTCGGCTTTCGTGACATAACCGTCAGCCAAGCGTACCATTGCAATACCTTTCAATTTACGCCAACGGCCAGCGCCGTATTGCTTCCGCAGCCTGCGGATGTCTCGAATGGAATTGCCGGCAGCGATAAGCTCGACTTCAGCGATTTCTCCGATGACATCCACTTCCATGCAAAAATGCTATCACAAATAACGCAACTTTTCAACTGGCAGAACTGTTTTGATTAAACAACGAGGTGAACATGGTAAATATTACCCTCAACGGAAAGAAAATCGAAGCGCAAGCGGGACAGACCATCCTGGATGTCGCCAATGCGCACGAGGTTCGCATCCCGACCCTGTGCTACCACAAAGACCTGTCCCCGACCGGCAACTGCCGCATGTGTGTGGTGGATGTCAAAGGCGCGCGTTTTTTGCAGGCTGCCTGCGTGACACAGGTCACGGAAGGCATGGAGATCGAGACTGAAAGCGAGAAAGCGATTGCATCCCGCAAGCTTTCACTGGAATTGATGCTCGCCAACCACCCGCAAGACTGCATCACCTGCGACGTCAGCGGGGATTGCGAGCTGCAAGACCTGGCCTACGAGTACAAAGTTGAAGCGCCCGCCTGGGGCGCGAAAGGCACGCGCTACCCGGTTGACAGCGACCCCAACCCCTTCATCCGCGTGGACATGAACCGCTGCATCCTGTGCCGACGTTGCGTGGAAGCCTGCGCCGAAATCCAGGCGCGGGATGTGTGGGGTGTAGCAAAACGCGGCTTCGAGGAAGTCATCGTGGCTGGCGCGAACACAACCATGTTGGAAGCGCGTTGCGAATCCTGCGGTCAGTGCGTGGCCTACTGCCCCACGGGGGCGCTGTCTAACAAGATGACGTATGGAAAGGGACGCAGGCATCAGGTTCAGAAAGTAACGACCACCTGCACTTATTGCGGGGTCGGCTGTCAGTTCGATTTGGACCTCCGCGACGGGAAAATCATCGGCGTCTCATCCAGTCCGGAGGCCCCGGTCAACGGCATGGCACTGTGCGTCAAGGGGCGCTATGGCTGGGACTTCGTCACGCACCCCGATCGGTTGAAGAAACCGCGCGTGCGCCGTTACCTGCTCGAAAAGAAAGACAAGCGGCTCAAAGGCAACGCCTGGGACTGGATCGAAACCGACTGGGAGACCGCCCTCGACATCACCGCCAAGAAGTTGCGCGAAGCCCGTGAGGCGCACGGCTCCGACAGCGTGGGCGTGCTGACATCGGCGAAATGCCTGAACGAAGAAAATTATCTGATGAACAAACTGGCGCGGCAGGTCATAGGAACCAACAACATCGACCACTGCGCCCGGCTCTGACACTCCAGCACGGTGGCCGGTCTGGCCGCCTCCTTCGGTTCGGGCGCGATGTCCAACTCCATGGATGATGTCGCTCAAAAAGCAGAGACCTTCTTCGTGATTGGCTCCAACACCACCGAGCAGCACCCGGTCTTTGGAACCATGCTGCGCCGGGCGGTGCGTTTCCGCGGCGCAAAGCTGATCGTTGCTGACCCGCGTCACATCGACCTGTGCGATTTCGCCACCATCCATCTCCAGCAGAAACCTGGCAGCGACATCGCTCTGATCAACGGGCTGATGTATATCATCCTCGACAAGGGCTGGGAAGCAAAGGATTTCATCGCCGAACGTACCGAAAACTTCGACGAGTTCAAAGCTACCATCATGCAGTATCCGCCCACGCTGGTTTCCGAGATCACTGGCGTGCCGGTGGACCAGCTCTACGAAGCCGCTGAATTGATGGCCGCCAGCAAGCCGATGGCCGTCATGTGGGCCATGGGTATCACCCAGCACATCAGCGGCGTGCGCAACGTCATGTCGCTGGCCAACTTGCAAATGCTGCTCGGCAACATGGGCGTGCCCGGCGGCGGCGTCAATCCCCTTCGGGGACAGAACAACGTGCAGGGCGCCTGCGATCTGGGTGGCCTGCCCAACGTCTACCCGGCTTACCAGCCGGTCACCAGCGAAGAAGCCCAGAAGAAATTCCGGGAAGCCTGGGGCCAAACCAGCAACACAAAAGTCGGCCTGACCGCCACCGAAATCATCCCCGGCGTGCTGGAAGGCAAGATCCACGCCATCTACATCCTGGGCGAAGACCCGGTCATGTCTGACCCCGATACGCATCACGTACGGGAATGTCTCTCGAATGTAGATTTCCTGGTTTTACAGGAAATCTTCCCATCCGAAACTGCTGCTTATGCCGACGTGTTGCTGCCCGGTACATCCTTCGCAGAGAAGACCGGCACCTTCACCAACACCGAGCGACGGGTGCAGATGGTACACAAAGCCATCGAACCGCTTGGGGACGCAAAGCCCGACTGGCAAATCACTGCCGAAATTGCCAAGCGCATTCTGGCCAGGACCCCCGGTCTGTTTCCGCTAAACGGGCCGTTCGCTGGCTGGGACTATCCCGATACATCCGCTATCATGGACGAGATCAACGCGCTGGCCCCGTCCTACGGCGGCATCACACATGCCCGTCTCGAGGCCGGTGAGCGCTTGCAATGGCCTTGCACCAACGAAGAGCACAAAGGCACGCCGATCCTGCACGTTGGCAAGTTCGCCCGCGGTATGGGGCACTTCAACCCAATCGACCACATCCCGCCCGCCGAGGAACCCAGCGATGACTACCCGATGGTGATGTCCACGGGGCGCGTGCTGTATCACTGGCACGGTGGCTCGATGACCCGCCGCGCCAAAGGCCTGATGCAAGTTTACGGCGAAACGCTGGTGGAAGTGAATCCGGATGATGCGGCCAAAATGGGAATTAATGGTAAAGACAGAGTACGTGTCACTTCCCGGCGTGGCAGCATCGAAGCCCAGGCCTGGGTCACGGACCGCGTCCCGCCCGGCATGGTGTATGCCAACTTCCATTTCCCGGATGCGTCTGCCAACGTGTTAACGCAGGCTGTGCTTGATCCGGTAGCGAAAATTCCGGAATATAAGGTGACGGCGGTAAAAGTAGAACTTGTCTAAAAAGTCTAACAGGTCTGACAAGTCTCACAAGTTTTTTGACCTGTCAGACTTGGTAGACCAATGGCCAGGAGACCAAAAATGAACATCCGCAAAGTTTTAGAATATGCGCTACAACGCGAATATGAAGGCAAAGCCTTCTTCGAAAATAACGCCGAACGCCTGAGCAGCGCTGCCGCGGTGGGCGCTTTCAAGGCTATCGCCAAGGAAGAACAGCGCCACATCGAATTCATCCAGGCGCAGATCAACGCTTTGGATGCTAAGGAGGCTGGCAAAGAAACCGCTCAAAAACCAGCCCCAAAACTGGACGAGGCCAAATTCTTCGCTAACCGCGCCAGCACGGAAATGATCGAACAAACCGTCAACGAGGCCATGGTGGCCGATCTACCCGTGTTACGCATGGCTTATCTGATCGAACGGGATTTCTCCGAGTTTTATCACCAAGCTGCCTCCAAAGCCGAAGGCGACGCCAAGATCATCCTTGACATGCTGGCACGCTGGGAGGCAGGACACGAGCGCTTGTTCAAGCGCATGCACGATGAGGCCTTCGAGTTGTATGCCGGGATGCCCTGGGGAGGGTAAAATCAACCCAAAGTCCAAAGTCTGGAGACTTTGGACTCCTGGTTTACCAAAAAGGTCTTACAGGTCAATGATTTGTGAGACCTTTTGACTGCCTGGACCTTCACAACTCTTTGGTACAATCGCACACATGCGCCGCGCACTCTACATCTGGCTGCTGCTCGCTCTACTGATTTCTGCTTGTTCGAGAAACACAGGGGATGAGACATCCACAGCCACTCCTGAAAAATATAACCCTTTTATCCCATTGAATGGAAATGCGACTGTCGTGCCGGTGGTGGGAGGCACGGTAGTCGTGCCTTCGGTGCCACCGATCAGGCATACGGGGCCGACGCCCACGCTAGCGCCTTTCAGCGTGCGGTTGTCCCCCACCCGCATGCCGGGCGTGCCAATCTCATCACCGACGCCGGATGCGCCGCACGGGCTGCCAACCCCGCGCGTGAACCCCGATCAACACGTGGTGCAGGCCGGGGACACGCTTGGCACGATCGCCCAGCAGTACGGAGTCAGCCTGGAGGCGCTGATGCAGGCCAACGGGCTGGCCGATCCGAATTTGCTGTCAATCGGTCAAACGCTGGAGATTCCGGCGCCGTCTCCCGGGGAACAGGGTCCTGATTTCAAAATCATCCCCGATTCGGAACTGGTCTACAGCCCATCCAATGCCAGGTTCGATGTGAAGGCGTTCATCCAGCAGAAGGGCGGGTATCTGGCAAATTACAGCGAGGATGTGAGCGGCGAAACCTTGAGCGGGGCCGAGATCGTCACTCGCGTGGCTCAGAATTATTCCGTCAACCCGCGCCTGTTGCTGGCGATCCTGGAACACCAGAGCGGCTGGGTAACAGGCAATTCGCCCGCCAACCTGGATTACCCGATCGGGTTGCAGGATGCCTACCACCAGGGCTTATACCTGCAACTGACCTGGACGGCCGATTCGCTCAACCGCGGTTATTATCTGTGGCGCGTCAATGCCATCTCGACCTGGGTGCTGGCGGATGGCAGTGTGGTGCCCGTGGCCCCAACCATCAACGCCGGGACGGCCGGTGTGCAGGCTTTCTTCGCCAAGCTGGACGATATGTTCACCTGGCAGGGAGATACCACCGCCTTTGGGCTGTTCCAGACGTATTTCTTCCTGTTCGGCAATCCCTTTGATTTTGCGCTCGAACCACTGGTACCAGCCAATTTAAAGCAACCCGCCATGCAACTGCCGTTCGAAGTGGGGACAACCTGGTCATTTACCGGCGGCCCGCACGGCGGCTGGGACAACGGGTCAGCCTGGGCCGCGCTGGACTTCGCGCCACCCAGCGAGGCAACCGGCTGCGTGCCCAGCGACGAGTGGGTGGTGGCCGTAGCCGATGGTTGGATCGTGCGCAGCGGCGATGGAGCTGTGTTGCAAGACCTGGACGGGGACGGCTTCGAGCAGACCGGCTGGGAAGTGTTCTACATGCATATCGAAAGCCGTGAGCGTGTGCAGCCTAATACTTACGTGTATGCCGGAGAGCACATCGGGCACCCATCTTGCGAGGGCGGCGTTTCGAACGGGACACACGTGCACCTGGCCCGGAAATATAACGGCGAATGGATTCCCGCCGACGGCAACCTGCCCTTCCAGCTTGACGGTTGGGTTTCCAGCGGGGACGGCATCGAATACGATGGTTACCTGACAAAGGGGGACCAGGTGGTGGAAGCCTGGGACGGGCGCAACGATCTCAATCAAATTGGGCGGTGATTTTTAAACCGCGAAGAGCGCACACCGTCCCGGTATCCTTCGGGAAAGCTCGCGAAGATTTAAAACGTTTTTTCTTTGCGTTCTCACCAAGTCTGCTCCCAATTGGGTACGGCGGCTCGAGCAAATGGCGAGATGCTTCGCTACGCTCAGCATGACATAACCGAAGGATAGTGGAAACTTAACAAACTTTTATGAATTTCAATTACTCATAACTATTTAATCTCCGCAGGTATAATCAACCCGACGGAAGCATATCTTGAAACGCAGCTTTATTTTTCTGATAGCCTTAGCGCTGTCTTTGGGCGCTTGCAAACCGACCCCATCGTTGTGGGGAACCTATATGACTCCCACGGCCCCGGTGAGCAAGGTCTCGATCGCGCAGGCCCCGGTGCAGTCCAGGCAACCTGGCCTGCCAACGCCTGTCAGCGAACCGGTTCTGGCTACGCCCACGCAGATGCAGGATCCGACCGAAACGCCGGTGGTGGCCAGCACTTCTAATGACCCGGTCATAGAAACAACGCCACTGCCCACTTCAGACGTGCCTCCCGTTCTGTATTATTCGCAGAGCGGCGATACGCTGGCGGCCGTGGCAGCACGCTTTAGCGTGAACACGAACGAGATCACTTCGTCAACATCGCTTCCAAGAAGCGGGCTGATCGACCCCGGCACGTTGCTGGTCATCCCCAAGAGGCTGAGCGATTACGGTCCCAACGCGCAGATCATTCCGGACAGCGAGGTAGTTTTCTCGGTCAGCGCGGCGGACTTCGATGTGGCTGCTTACGTGGAGCAGGCGGGCGGGGAACTCTCGAAATACAGGGAGTATCTCAGTTCAGCCGGCTGGACGACCGGCGCGCAAGCCATCGAGCGCGTGGCCGTCGAGAACTCCATCAACCCGCGTTTGTTGCTGTCCCTCCTGGATTACGAAGGCAAGTGGGTGACAGGCAGCCCACAAGACTACAAGCACACGCAGTACCCGATGGGCTTCGAGGACCAATTCCAGAAGGGCGTTTTTCGCCAGATGGTGCTGGCCGTCAACCAGCTTTACACCGGATATTACGGCTGGCGCGCCGGAACCTTGACCGAACTGACTTTCCCGGACGGGGAAACGCTGCGCATCGACCCGGACCTGAATGCCGGTACCGTGGCCCTACAGTATCTGTTCTCCAAGCTGTACAACCGCACGGAGTGGCAAAGCGTGATCGATCCGAATATCGGCTTCCCGGCTTTTTTCGCCCAACAGTTTGGCGATCCCTGGCTGCGCGCGCAGAACGCCGGTCCGATCTTCCCACCGGGATTATCCCAGCCAGCGATGGTACTGCCCTTCGAGCCCAACCGCGAATGGGCCTTCACGGGCGGCCCGCACGGCGCCTGGGAGCATGATGGTCCGCTGGCGGCAATCGATTTCGCGCCTGCCACCGACAAATCCGGCTGCACCGAGTCCGAAAAATGGATCGTGGCCGCGGCGCCAGGTTTGGTGGTCCGGTCGGGGGGTGGCGTGGTCGACCTCGACCTGGACGGCGATGGCTATGAAGAAACCGGCTGGAACCTGATGTACCTGCACGTGGCCACCAAAGACCGCGTTAAACTGGGAAACTGGGTGGAGACCGACGACCGCATCGGGCACGCCTCCTGCGAAGGCGGCGTCTCGACCGGGACGCACCTGCACTTCGCCCGCAAATACAACGGCGAATGGGTGCTGGCCGATGGCCCCTTACCCTTTACTTTAAGTGGATATGTGGTCCATAACGGTAACAAGCCCTACCTGGGAACCATGACCAAAGGAGATATCACCATTATTGCCAACGAAGTTGGCACGGCCGGATCCACGATCATTCGCAAACCTGATGAGTAAAATCCAGTTCTCCAGGTTTCGGCGTGCACCGGTCATCTACGATATGAAGATCAACCAACATATTTATCTTTTCATCACATTGCTCATAGCGTCTAGCCTTATCCTTTCGGCGTGCGGGACGAGCGTGGCTGCCAGCGTGCTGCCGCTGCCGGCAGCGACCGAAATCGCTCCGCAGGCTCCGGCCTGGATCGGCCGCCCGGAGTATAGTCCGGGAGAGCTGGTCGATTACACGGCCCAAAGCGGCGACACGATCCCGGCGCTGGCGGCACACTTCAACACCACGGCGGAAGAAATTTACGCGGCCAACTCGTTCATCCCGCGCGACGCGACGAGCATGCCGCCCGGGATGCCGATGAAGATCCCGATCTATTACCTGCCGCTATGGGGCAGTCCCTTCCAGATCATCCCCGATTCGGCCTTCGTGTATGGCCCGGCGCTGGTGGGCTTCAACACGTCGGCGTTCGTGGCTGCGCAGCCGGGCTGGATCAACAGCGAGGACACCTGGGCCGGGCGCGATAACCGCAACGGCGCCCAGATCGTGGACTATGTGGCGATCAACTACAGCATCAGCCCGCGCCTGCTGCTGGCGTTGCTCGAGTACCAGGCAGGCGCGCTCACCAAAACGGAAAAGCCGGATGCACGCTATATACTGGGCTTCGATAAAACCTACTACGAGAGCATGTACCTGCAACTGGTAGGCGTGGCCAACATGCTGAACGACGCTTATTACAAATGGCGCACAGGCACGTTGACAGAATTCGAGTTGAAAGACGGCAGCCTGGTCCGCATCGACCCCTGGCAAAACGCAGCCACGGCGGCCCTGCAATATTACTTCGCGCAGGTGCTGCCGCAGGACGAATACCAGCGCGCGATCGGACCCGACGGCTTGCTGGCCACGTATACAGCGCTGTTCGGCGACCCGTGGGCAAACCCCGGTGAAGTGATCCCGGGCAGTTTGCAGCAACCCGCATTGCACCTGCCCTTTCAAACGGGGCAGACCTGGTCGCTGACGGGCGGGCCACACACGGGTTGGGGTCTGGGACAGCCTTATACGGCGCTCGATTTCGCCCCGCCCACCGATAAATCCGGTTGCTCGCAGGTGGAGGAAAAGTTCTTCGCGACGGCGATGGCAGACGGGATCGTTGCCCGTTCCGAGTTCGGGTTGATCGCGCTGGATCTGGACGGGGACGGGGATGAACGCACGGGCTGGGTGCTGGTCTATTTACACGTGGGCACCAACGGGCGCGTCCCGAGCGGTCGCTCTTTGAAAATGGGGGATGCGATCGGGTATCCGTCCTGTGAAGGTGGGCGGACGACCGGAACGCACATCCACATCTCGCGCAAATACAACGGCGAGTGGATTCCGGCCGACGGTCCGTTGGCCTTCAACGTGGAAGGCTGGGTGGCGCACAACGGGCCGGTGGCGTACGCCGGTACGCTGAGCAAAGGCAGCCTGGTGGTGAGAGCCTGCGATTGCGCGGATGCGTACAGCGCGATCACGTCGCAGGGCAACCCGTAGGGGTGGGAAGTGAGGAGTGAAAAGTGGGGAGTGGAGAATGGCTGAGCTATACCAGGAAATGACCGGACAACTCACCGGCCTGGATGACAGCCCCGAATGGCAGGGAACGATCCGTTACAATAATGCGTGCAGTTTTTCGCTTTTAGGGGATACAGAAACGGCCATCAGCGAACTGCGCGAGGCGCTGAAGTTGAACCCCAGTTTGGCCGAATGGTCGCAACAAGACCCGGATTTCGAGCCGATCCGGGGCGAAGCCGGATATAAGGCATTGTACGAGTAAATGAAATCAAATCTTTGCCGCCATGCGCTTGACCGCCTCCAGGCTACGGTCGATGTCCGCTTCGGTGGTGGCCCAGGACGAGACGCTGATGCGCATGGCGGTCTGCCCTTGCCAAACGGTGCCTCCAGCCCAGAAGGTGCCTTCCTCCTGTAGAGCCGCGATCATTTTGTTGGTGCGCTCTGCATCGCCGAACGAGACCAGAACCTGATTCAGCACCACGTCATTCAGCACGCTGAAGCCCATCTCCTTTAAACCATCCGCAAAACGGACGGCATACCTGCAAGTGCGTTGCACCAAATCTGCCAGTCCGGAGCGGCCCAGCGCGTATAAGGCCGCCCAGACTTCGATCCCACGCGCCCGGCGCGAGAGTTCGGGCGTGTAATGGCCGGGCTCGCGCTGGTCGCTCCCCTGCAAATAGGCCGCGCTGACCGACATAGCCGCCCGCAAATGCCCCGGCTGACGGACAAAAGCCAGCCCGCTGTCGTAGGGGACGTTCAGCCATTTGTGCGCGTCCGCTCCCCAGGAATCGGCCTGGGAGATGCCGGCTGTCAGATGGGCGCGGGTCGGGTCGGCCAGGGCCCAGAGGCCGAAGGCGCCATCCACGTGCACCCAGGCTCCGGCACGGTGCGCAGCGGCGCAGATTTCCCCCGCAGGGTCGAAGGCGCCCGTGTTGACGTTCCCGGCCTGCAGGCAGACAATGCTCATTTCATCCAAATCCGGTAAAGCCTCGGCGCGCATGCGTCCTTGAGCATCCACTGGCACACGCAGCAGGCGTTCGCGGCCCAGACCCAACAGGCTGAGCGCCTTGAGCGCGCTGACGTGCACTTCGTCGCCCACCACCACTTTGATCTCCGGCGCGCCGTACAGCCCGCGGGACTCCACATCCCAGCCCTGGTTCATCAGCAGGGCGTGCCGCGCGGCGGCCAGGGCGGTGAAGTTGGCCATGGTGGCGCCGGTGACGAAGCCAGCACCGGTCCCGGCGGGCAGATCCAGGGCATCCACCAGCCAGCGCAAGGCCGTCTCTTCGAGCTTGGCCCCCGTTGGCGACATGACCGAAGCGTACATATTCTGGTCCCAGGCGCAGGCCAGCCAACCCGCCGCAACCGTGGCCGGCAGGGAACCGCCAACCACGAAGCCGAAGTAGCGCCCGCCCGCGGAAGCGACCGTGGCCGGGGAGCCGATCTCATCCAGGGTCGCCAGCACACGCTCCGGGGAGGTCGGCTTTTCGGGGAAATCGAAGTCCAACTCGGCCAGGCGCTGGCGTGCCTCCTGCGAAGGGAAAACCCGCCGTTCGCCCAGGCTTTCGAGATAGCGGATGGCGCGTTTTGCTGCGTTTGATAATAATTTTTCCATATTAGTTTCCTCTAAAATAAACTACTGCCACCTTTAGCAGCGGCAGTAATGCTCACACTTAAAAAATTTTTTGTTAAACATTTATAACAAATTGATCATATATCTTCTGTATTCTGTATTTGAGCCGTTCACCCTTTTTCTCTACCAATTCAGCGATTTTGTCAGAAATGACTTTCTTAAATTCATTTCTTATCTTGGTGTTCGCTTTTAATAAATCAAGTTGGTGTAGATTAAATATAAATGTGGGAGCAGAAATTCTAGCTTTTTCTATTCGATTTAAGAATTCTTTGCCTCCATCGTGCTCTTTGTATAGTTGAAGAAAATATCTACGCAAATATTCTTGATGAGGTGCCCCAAATAATGCAAGTCTTTCAACCACCCCCTTTAGCGCATCACCTGAATGTTGACATGCTGCAACATATGCTGCCCGTACAACTAAAGGATGGGTTTCTGTATAAATCGTAGAAACAATTCTTCTCAACTCATCTCCGGATAAAGAGAATGTTGAAATAGCGAATAAACTGCTCATTCTGCAAAACCAATCAGAGTATTGATTAGTTGCCTCTTGCAAAGCCAATTCTTTCATGCCTTGGTGTTCGTCTCTGCAATATGCAGCGAGTCGATATACATAGCCACGGTGGTATGGAAATGTAAATTCAGTGTGAGATAGACAATCGAAGATTGCTTCGCTGTAGGAATATTCTAAAATAAAGTTACGGAGGTAAAGAAAGTTCTTTACTAGCAAGCGGTGTGATGGATTTGTCAAAAAAAGATTTAACGCAGTGTTTATCGCGCTTGCATCGCCAGCTTCTCTCATTACTGTCAAACAACGAAGATAAGCACGTTGCCAATCGCCAATTTTATCCACATCAAAAACGTTTTCGAAAAATCTGTGAGCATTTTCATATCTATCTTCATTTTCATTGCTCATAAGATCAACCCAATGCTCAACATCTTTATCAAAGATTGTGTCTGATTTTTCAATCTTAGTTTTTGCTGATTGAGTATGAAGATTTAAACCTCTAAGCACTCTTTCCAATGTTACGAGCGCTTTTTGTGCCTCGGTTTTGTTTCCCGTAAATAGTTTTACATCATCAACATATCTATAGTATTTTTTGGTGTTCGACGAAACCACAGAAAGCATTTCTTTGTCTAACTCTAATAAATAAAGATTGGAGAGAAACGAGGAGACATCATTACCTTGAGGTAATCCTATGCCTCTTGGTAAATTTCCAGCAGGTTTCCAATCCCAGTATTCGAGGAGTCGGAAGAGGCGATCGATTAAGTCTCGTTTTTCGCTATCAGATCCAAGGATTTCTTTTATTAGCTCACGTAAAAGGTCCAAAGAAATGTTTTCAAAGAAAGCTGTAATATCTGTGACAGCTACAAATTCAAATTCGTTTACTGCTGTTTTTGTTGCATCGTGAAATGCTTTCCAGTTAAAAAACCAATTGTACGGAAATTCTACATTATCGTCCTCGGATAAGTCATCTACATCAACAATAATATCCTTGCTTGATAATTCTTCTGGCTGTTCAAAATCTTTTTTATCTCGAAATAAAGGTTCATTTGATTTGTTAGCTTTCGGATTCAGCCGATAAGCATACGCGCTTTCTGAGAGATGTGCATCTAACTGTGGCGCTAATTGTTGAGCAATTGCAAATAGATAAATTAAATCGATTAAGGGTATGCTCGTTCCAGGTCTAAAGGAATGGTCATTCTTTGGTATTTCAATTCTAACCAATGGAGCAGGATAATATAAGTTGCTCTTAATTTAGAAGTTAAGCGTTAATAAGACTTTATCGATATTAGACTTAATATCAGCATGGTCAATAATATCGTAAACAAAATCATCAACAATATCCTGTTTTGCATACTTCCATGCAATACGCAAATTTTCAATAGAGAACCATTCCCCCTTCAACCCTAAAGGGTTAATATCAAGGATTTTATAAGGGGATATGTACTCTAAAAGACTTATATCATTATCTTTATATGCTTCGAGCAATTTCTGTAAACTGTCGGGGGGTAAAGATAAAGTCAGTTTTATACTTCCTTTCTCAACCCTAATAATTGAAATTTCTTTTGGCGAAATTTCAAGGAAGCTTGCCAACCCGCTTTGTAGCCACCTTTCAAGTGTTTCATTGTAATTATCCAACTCCATATCGATGGTAATTTTTAACTTTTGTTTTTGATTAAGATCATTCCTTTCAGCAATTCTCATTATCCACGGGTTTTGTTTATATTCTCTTAATTCTTTTTCACCCCAATTTTCTTTATGAGAACGTTCATGGCAATTTGCACATAAACAGACAAGATCTTCTGCTTTATGTTCCCGTGATTTGTGCCAAGGAATAATGTGAGCACGCTCA
Source organism: uncultured Chloroflexia bacterium (assembly GCA_963785535.1). GTDB lineage: Bacteria > Chloroflexota > Anaerolineae > Anaerolineales > Villigracilaceae > JAABUE01. Next base: position 33,778 of record CAWAVQ010000028.1, read on the forward strand.
AGTGGTGTCGGTGTGCCACAAACAGCACAACGCCTTCCACATTCAATCATAATTTCTCTTTCGATTTCGGCTGGGATGTGGGGACGATTTTCTGGCATTTTAGCCTCAAGCATAAATAAGAACACAGTTCAACTAAACAATTTAGCTGGTTTACGAGGAGATACCCTCTTGTATTCTTATTTTATCCCCAAAAATCAAACTTTTCCTGAGTTTTACTGAGTTGTGGTCATTCAGCTGCTTTCAGGTATAGACCATCTTCTGATTTAGCGTAAGTTTGTATTGCAATTATTTTCAATTGATCAGTCGACTTCTCTTCATATATATGTCATAATTTGACATATATCCACCCTATACTACAAACAGTGAGCCACACATGAGCACAACCGCCACCCGCCTGATCACCCTGATCATGACACTGCAACGCCAGCCCAACCAGAAGGCCGCCGATCTGGCCGAGAAGCTGGGCGTTTCCGTCCGCACGCTGCACCGCTACTTCGGCATGCTGGACGAGATGGGCATCCCCATTTATGCGGAGCGCGGTCCGTATGGCGGCTTTTCGCTGGTGCGCGGCTACAAGCTCCCGCCGCTGGTCTTCACCCCCGAAGAAGCGGTCGCCATCTTCCTGGGCACAAGTCTGGTGAGCGAGATGTGGGGGCAGCTCTATCAGGAGTCCGCGCAGGGCGCATTGGCCAAACTGGAAAATGTGCTGCCGGACGAGCAGCGTAACGAGATCGCCTGGGCCCGGCGTTCTCTAATCGCCACTGGCATGCAGCGTGCCGACCTGTCCGCGCTGGCGCCGACTTTGGAGAAATTACGCCGCGCCGCGCGTGAGCAACAGCAGTTGAATATGCAATATCAAAGCACGACCGGCGACAAAGTCACCGAACGCCAGGTCGATCCCTACGCGCTGGTCCACCGCAGTGGCTGGTGGTACCTGGTCGGCTACTGTCACCTGCGAAATGCGCCGCGCACCTTCCGCGTGGACCGCATCCAGAGTTTGGATCCTTTGAGCCAGACCTTCCAGATGCCGGACGATTTCGATATTCACGCCTACCTGGAACATGAGCTCGCCGACCAGCCGCTCGTGCGCGCAAAACTGCGTTTCAAGCCCGAAGGGGCGCACATTGCGCTCAGCGAACGCTCGATCTGGGAAGCGCTGGAGGAGAACCCGGACGGCAGCGTGGATGTAACCCTGTCCGCACCGGACTTGCCCTGGCTGGCCTCCATTTCGTTGAGCTTTGCGACCCTGGTCACGGTGCTAGAGCCGCCCGAACTGCGCGAGATGGTCCGCGAGTGGGCGCAGGCGGTGGCAAAACAATATTTATGAAATTGAAACTCACCACAAAGGCACCAAGACACAAAGCCACCAAAATTACTTCCTTTGTGTCTCCCTGACTTCGTGTCTTCGTGGTCAAAACCAAGGAGAAAATCATGAAAACCCTCGACTTGAAAAAAGACCTGAAAGCCTTCTATAAACCCTCGGCCAAGAAAGTGGAGTTCATCGAGGTGCCACGCTTCAACTTCCTGATGATCGACGGCGCTATCGAACCCGGCATGGAACCCGGCAATTCCCCCATGTTCGAGGAAAACATGCAAGCCCTGTACGGTGCGGCTTACACGCTCAAGTTCACCTTCAAGAAGCGTGAGATTAACCCGGTCGATTACCCGGTTATGGCATTGGAGGGGCTGTGGGATGCGCGCGATGGGAAGTTCAGCATAGACGTCAAGGACAATTGGGATTACACGTTGATGATCCTGGTTCCCGAAATTATCACCCCGGCTGACTTCGAAGAAGCACTGGCGCAGATGCGTAAAAAGAAAGGCGACCAACCCGGCTATGCTCGCCTGCGATTGGATTCCTACGAAGAAGGGCTCTGCGTGCAGACCATGCATATTGGTCCGTACGCCACCGAGTTGGAAACACTGGAAAGGATGCAAGCTTTCATGGCCGAAAATGGCTACCATGATCTAGTTGGCAGCGGCGGCAAGCATCATGAGATCTACCTGGGCGATCCGCGCAGGGCCACGCCGGAAAAGCTTAAGACCGTTTTACGGCATCCGGTAGCAAAGTAATAAAACCACTAGGCCACAGAGTCACAAAGACACAGAGTTTTTAATTCTCCGTGTCTCTGTGACTCCGTGGCAAAATCACAACATGAAGCTCGTCAGGGGTCTGAGACCCCCGACGAACGGGCAAATCTCTAGTAAATCGGCAAACTCTGATCCACTTCCTGCGCCCAGGCGTTGATGCCGCCCTTCAGGTTCTTGACCTTCTTGAACCCGGCGCTGACCAGCAGTTCCAGCGCGCGCGTGGAACGTGTTCCGGCTTTGCAGAAGACCACCATGTCTTCGGCCGAGTCCAGCTCGGACAGGCGCGCCGCCAGCGTCCCCAGCGGGATATTGGTTGCGCCTGGCAAGGCAGAAATCTGCAATTCGTGCGGCTCACGCACATCCAGCAATTTCAAATGGTTGTGCTGCATACGCTCGGACAATTGCGGGGCGGTGATGTCCCATTTTTCGCCAGCAGAACCTTCGTCGTGGTCGTGACCGGGAACGCCACAGAACTGCTCGTAGTCGATGGGTTCCGTGATGTCCGCGTTCGGTCCGCACACGCGGCAGTTGGGGTTCTTCTTTAGTTTGACAAAGTCAAAGGACATATCCAGCGCGTTGTACAGGAGCAGTTTCCCGGTCAAGGGCGAACCGATGCCGAGCAAAACCTTGAGCGCTTCGGTGGCCTGGATGGTTCCAATCGTGCCGGGCAACACACCCAGCACGCCGCCTTCCGCGCACGAAGGCACCAGTCCCGGCGGTGGTGGTTCGGGGAAGAGACAACGATAACAAGGTCCCTCTTTGGCATAGAAAACGCTGGCCTGCCCGTCGAAACGGAAGATCGAGCCGTAGACGTTGGGCTTGCCCAGAAAGACCGAGACATCGTTGGTCAGGTAGCGGGTGGGGAAATTGTCGGTGCCGTCGATCAGAATATCGTAGTCCGCCGCGATGCGCATGGCGTTCTCGGACGTGAAGGGCTCGTTGTAGACCTCGACCTCGATGTCGGGATTCAAGTCCAGCATGCGCTCGCGCGCCGATTCGACTTTCAGCGTTCCGACCCGGTCCGTGCCATGGATGATCTGGCGCTGCAAATTGGACGAATCGACCACGTCGTAATCCACCAGCCCGATGCGTCCCACGCCCGCCGCAGCCAGGTAGAGCGCCACTGGCGAGCCCAAACCGCCCGTGCCAATCACCAGCGCTGACGAGCCTTTGAGCTTGCGCTGCCCTTCCAGCCCGACTTCGGGGATCAGCAGGTGGCGGGAATAGCGTAGGATCTCTTCGCGAGTAAGTCCGGGGAGCATCAGTTTCTCCGATTAGAACGACTAAAGTCGTTACTACCACCGGCAATCGAGGGTATCAATCGCAGCGTATCACCTTCGTTCAGCGGAGTCTCGAGCCCCTGCAAATCCTTGATGTTGTCCTGACCCAGGAACAGGTTGACGAAAGCGCGCAATTCACCTTGGCTACTGTACAAATGTTGCTCGAGCGTCGGGTATTGCTCTACTAAGTTTCGCAAAGCGGTGGACACATCGGAACCAGCCACCGACACTTCGGCCTGTCCATCTGTGTAATAACGCAGGGGGGTGGGGATTTTTAATGTTGTCATGTAACCTCATATTTATTCCTCCCTGAGCGGAGCGACAGCGCAGTCGAAGGGCAAACTTCAAGCATCGGCGCTTCGACTGCGTTCTTCGTCTCCGTTACACTTCGCTCAGAACTCCGCTCAACGAGGAAAGATTTTTTATTTATTTTTATTCTAACCTTCAACTAATCCGAATTCAATCCGCAGCCGGGACAGGGTCACAGCCTTGACGCTCGACTACCATCTCACAGGTAGAAGCGGGGGTAATCTCCACCGAGCCTGCCATCGCAAAGGGCTGCATGAAATTTTCGATATATTCTGGATCTTCGGCTTCCAAAATCAGCACAAAGGTGTGCTGGCCGTCCAAAACAGCATCGCCAATCAGGTCCACGCCAAACTTGCGCGCATTCGACTTGGTGACATGCTGCACCAGCGTCGGGCCCATATCAGGGTTCTTCGCCGGGCAGGTTTCAGCGGTATGTTGGTGACGTACAAAATAGAGAGACATTTTATACTCCTAAATTTTTATATTGGCCCTGAGCGGAACGAGCGTAGCGAGTGTAGTCGAAGGGCAATTTCTTTGCATTTGTGCTTCGACAAGCTCAGCACGACTCAACCCGCAGCTCAGCGCGAGGTAATTTCTTCTTCTTCAAACTTCGAACGATCTTCGGCCAGTCGCCAGGAACGCGACTCGATGGCCTTCCCTTCATTGATATTGGTGATGACGTACGAAAAGAACGGCTGGGCCCACTCGCGGTCGAATTCGGAGGGACGGTTGGGATGGTCCGGGTGCGAATGGAACACCCCGATCAGACTCAGCCCAAGCAATTCCGCCGCTATCTCGGCTTGGAGATATTCCTTCGGCGTGACCAGATAGCGGTTATGCCGCGCTTCATCTTCACGAGCGTTCTCAGTGACGAAAATCTGTGCGACATGACGCTGCTCGCCATCATCGCTGCCCAACAGGAAGCCCGCTCCTTCTTCAGGATACGCTTCTTCACCGTGTGTATGAATTTGGACCAGAATATCTTGATCGATAACCAACACTACTCCCCTCCCCAAAGGCTTTTATCGCTCAAATACTTATACCCGGCATCCGGGAAGACGGTCACAACCTGGCCCGCTTCCAACTCGGAAGCCACCTGGAAGGCCGCTACCGCCGCCGCACCGGACGAAATGCCTACGAACAAGCCTTCTTCACGCGCCAGTCGCCGGACCATTTCGCGTGCATCTTCGGTTGAGGCCTTGATAGTACGATCCGCAAAATGGTCATCGTAGATACCCGGCTTGATGGCAGTCGCCATGTGCTTCAAGCCTTCCAGTCCGTGGAAAGCGTCATCAGGTTGGATGGCGATGATTTGCACATCAGGGTTCATCTCGCGCAGGTATTTGCCCACGCCGGTCAACGTACCGGACGTGCCCAGGCCAGCAATGAAATGCGTTACCCGACCATCCGTCTGTGACCAGATTTCGGGTCCAGTGGAGTGATAATGCGCCAGCCAGTTGGCCGGATTATCATATTGGTTGGCATAGTAATACAGGTCAGGGTTTTTGGCGGCCATCTTTCGCGCAACACGCATAGCACCATCCGAGCCCTCGAGCGGATCGGTCAGGATCAGTTCAGCGCCTAACGCACGCAGGATGCTGACCCGTTCGTGGCTGGCGTTTTCGGGCATGGTCAACGTGACCGGGATGCCCAGCGCCGCGCCAAAGGTAGCGTAGGAGATGCCCATATTGCCGGAAGTCGAGTTGAGCAGACGTTTCCCGGGATGCAACTCACCGTTGGCAATCGCAGCGCGAATAATGTTGAGCGCAGGGCGGTCCTTGACAGAGCCGCCCGGATTGAACCATTCCGCTTTGGCAAAAACGCCCACAGACGGAGGCAGGTTGAGGCTTAGAGAGAGGCGGCGCACAGGCAACAGGGGCGTGCGCCCCACGTGTGTCTCCAGTCCGTCCAATTCTGGAGTTACAGTCTGTAATAGTCGATGTCCTACTAAGGTCATTCAATCTCCAATAGAAAACGGCCAACAATTATTAAACGAAAAGGACAGCGTGCGAACACGATGTGAACAGAGTTTCACATGCGGGGTCGCCCACCGTCCTTCAGTTGTTGGCCGTTTGTTCTAGAAGGAGCGGTGGTTACGAACCCCGCTCCAGACACGAGCAATAGCACATATTTATCACCTAATAAACTAGAATTTATTCTTGAATATTCTACTATGCTTATCTTATTTGTCAAGAACCGTTCTACCCTTTAGAGCATTCGATGCGCGCAATCCTTACCTTTTATATCGAAAAGTCCGCTCCCACCCAGGCTTCATCCTGTGGAGCATGGATGTGGTCGTGATCATGCTCGTGCGCATGACCATCCACCCGCGTTTCCAATTCGTCGACGCGCTGCAACAGTTCCTTGAGCGTGACGCCCAGAATGTCCGGCAGGGAAGTATGATTCAGGTCGGGGGCATCACTGGGACGGTGAGGCTGGCTGCGCCGGACGATCTGTCCCGGCACGCCGACCACCACCGAGTTGGGCGGCACAGTTTTGACCACGACGGCGTTCGCGCCTACGCGGCTATCCGCGCCGATTTCGATTGCGCCCAGCACCTTGGCGCCCGCGCCAATCACGACTCGGTCACCGATGGTGGGATGGCGTTTGCCTTTGTTCAGGCTGGTGCCGCCCAGCGTCACGCCATGATAGAGAGTGACGTCCGCGCCGATTTCAGCGGTCTCGCCGATGACCACGCCCATGCCGTGGTCGATGAAGAAGCCGGGGCCGAGGGTCGCACCGGGATGGATTTCGATGCCGGTCAGCCAGCGTGCGCCTTGCGAAAGCCAGCGCGCCAGAAAACGGACATTCCGCTGCCACAGCCAATGCGTGATGCGGTGAATCCAGATGGCATGCAAGCCGGAGTAGACCAACATTACTTCCAATTTGGAGCGCGCCGCCGGGTCGCGTTCGATGACCGAGTCGACGTCACGCCCGATCTTGGAAAAGTAATTGGCGATACTCCGGAACGGTCGAATGAGAGAACGAGGGGATAAGGTTTCAGTAGTCATGTCGAATCCTTTATTATGTCAGCATTTTGTTATGACATCAGTTGAACTGCTGTCATAACAAAGTTAATCTGCTAGATGCTGGTAAAGCGGAGACGAGAGATAGCGCTCGCCGAAGGAGGCAATGATGGCCACGATCAGCTTGCCGGCGTTCTCCTCCCGACCCGCTACCTGCAATGCGGCCCAGACGGCCGCGCCCGATGAAATTCCTACCAGCAAACCTTCCTGGGTTGCCATGCGGCGTGCAGTCGCCATCGCATCTTCGTCCGTGACACGGATAACTTCATCGTAAATCTTCGTGTTGAGCACATCCGGTATAAAGCCAGCGCCGATGCCCTGGATCTTGTGCGGGCCTTTTTCGCCGCCAGAAAGCACGGGCGAGGTGTCCGGCTCGACAGCAATGGCCTTGAAAGACGGTTTGCGCGCTTTGAGAACTTCGCCGATACCGGTAATAGTCCCGCCGGTGCCTACGCCCGCGACCAGGATGTCCACTTTGCCATCGGTGTCGCGCCAGATCTCCTCGGCGGTCGTTTTGCGATGGATTTCCGGGTTGGCCGGGTTTTTGAACTGCTGGGGCATGAAATAGGTCTTGGGGTCGGAGGCGACCATCTCTTCCGCTTTGCGGATAGCGCCACCCATGCCCTCCGGTCCAGGCGTCAGGATCAGTTCGGCACCAAAGGCGCGTAACAACATACGACGTTCCTTTGACATACTATCCGGCATGGTCAGGATGCATTTGTAGCCTTTGGCGGCCGCGACCATCGCCAGAGCGATGCCAGTATTGCCGCTGGTCGGCTCGACGATGGTCTGTCCCGGTTTGAGCGTGCCCGCCTTCTCGGCTGCGTCGATCATGGCAAAGCCAATACGGTCCTTGACGCTATGCGCCGGGTTGAAATATTCCAGTTTCGCCACAATCTCGGCTTTTGCGCCTTCCGTGATCCGGTTCAGGCGAACCATGGGGGTGTTACCGATCAATTCAGTTACATTCGATGCAATTTTCATTTTTTATCCTAGGCAATCCGTCTTGAGCTTGCCCACCCCGGAAGAGCGGAGCGGGCCGGGGTCGAAGGGCACGTTTCACGTAAATTTGCGCTTCGACTACGGGTCTCACTTCATTCGACCCTCCGCTCAGCGAGGAAACTATTAAATAATTCACGCTTAACTGGTAAACAAAAAGGACAGCGACCAATCGCCATGCGCTGCATTTCGCATGCGGGATTTGACCACCGTCCTTCAGTCAGTTAAGCGTGTTTTTGGGTCTGAAGGGGCGGCAGTTACAAATCCCGCCCCAGACACGAGCAATAAAAAGGCATTCGTACTCCAAAGAACAAAACGTTATCTCTTTATTAGTATTCTACAAGCTTAGTCGCGTTTGTCAAGCAAAAACTTACGCAAAAACAGGACGGGAAATCCCGTCCTGTTTGCTTTCGGATTTACTCTTCCTTCTCTGCCATTTCCTTCTTATGGGCCTCGATGATGTCCGCGGCCAGGTGCTGCCGGGACGATTTCGTAATGGTCGAATTCCATCGTGAAGTAACCGCGTCCACCTGTGATCGAGCGGATGTTGGTAGTGTAACGCAACATCTCCGCCAGCGGGACATGTGCCATCACGACCGTGTTGCCGCGCTCGGTCTCTGTACCTTGCACACGTCCGCGGCGCGTATTCAAGTCGCTCATCACATCCCCCATGTTTGCATCCGGCACCACAACACGCACGTTCATAATGGGCTCGAACAACACGGGACCAGCATCCTGCACCGCTTCTTTGAAGGCTCCACGCCCGGCAATTTCGAAGGCCACCGGTTTAGAGTTTACGGGATGTTCCTTGCCGTCATATACGATGACTTTCACATTGCTCATCGGATACCCGGCAATGACGCCTTGCTTCATGGCCGCGGAGATACCTTTTTCAATGGCAGGCAAATATGATTTGGACAGGTTCATACCGACCAATTCATCGGTAAACTCAAAGTCAGCATCCGGGTAAGGCTCGATGCGCAGATGTACTTCGCCAAATTGACCGGAACCGCCGGATTGTTTCTTGTGGCGGTATTGCGCGGCTGCTTTCTTGGTGATGCCTTCGCGATAAGGAACCCTCGGCTCGAAGGTTTCCAAGCCAACCTGGAACTTGGTCTCGGCACGGCGAATGGCTACGTCGATATGTTGGTCCCCCATGCCCTGTAAGATAGTCTGCCGGGTAGATGGTTCATTGTGCCAGGAAAGGGTCATATCTTCTTCGCACAGGCGGGTTAGCGAGGGGCTGATCTTGGCAGCATCGGCCTGGGTCTTGGGACCAATCGCCACCTCGTACAGCGCAGACGGGTATTCGGGAACCGGCATGGTCAGCGGGTGGCCTTTGTCACAGAAGGTGTCACCGGTCGCTGTAACAGACAGCTTTGCAACGGAGGCAATGTCACCGGAGTGCACAACTTTGACAGCGGTCTGATCCTTGCCGCGCTGAATGTGTAGGCCGGCCATGCGCTCTTCTTCGCCTTTGTTCTGGTTCCAGATACGCGCGTCGGCTTGCATGGAACCGGAGAAGATACGAAAATAAGTCATCTTGCCGACAAACGGGTCGGCTGTCGTCTTCCAAACGTAAGCAGCCAGAGGGCCAGAGTCCGAAGCGGTCAATTCTTCGTCACCGCCTTTGCCCTGGGCCGTACGAGCCGGAACTTCCGCAGGCGAGGGCATCAAGTCAATCATCGCGTTCAGCAACGGGGCAACACCGATTTCGTGGCCACCGGCGGCGCAAAAGACCGGGATGAAATCACCAGCGCTGACAACCTTCTTTAGACCCCGTAGCAACTCTTCGCCCGTGAGCGAACCGCTGTCGAGATATTTCTCGAGCAGAGCGTCTTCCCCTTCCGCGGCTGCCTCGACCAGTTCGGTATAGGCCGCCTCCGCTTCATCTTTCATATCAGCCGGGATATCGGAGGCGGTCTTGCCATCGCCCAGATAAGCCTTCATGCTGATCAAATCCACCACACCCTTGAATTCATGTTTTTCGCCAATCGGCAATTGCACCTTGATCAGGCGGGGTTCAGAGAACTCTTCCACACTGGCCAGCGCTTTAGCAAAATTGGCGTTATCGCGGTCAAGCCGATTGACGACCACAAAACGCGGCAGCTTGAAATCATCCGCATAGCGCCAGGCGATTTCGGTCCCAACTTCCAGGCCAGCCACCAAATCGACCAGCACCACCGCCCCATCGGCTACCGAAAGCGCCGAAATGACCTCTCCAACAAAGTCAGTGTACCCCGGCGCATCCAAGATATTGACTTTGTGATCGCGATGTTCTACGGGGATAACGCTTGTATAGATGGATATCTTGCGACGAATTTCTTCTTCATCATGATCTGACACGGTCGTCCCGTCTTCCACACTACCGAGACGCGTGGTGGCCCCCGAAAAATGTAGAAAAGCTTCTGCCAGCATGGTCTTGCCCGCACCGCCATGTGAAACCAGCGCAATATTGCGTAAAAACTCAGTGGTATACTCTTTCATTGATAACCTTTCCTGTGAAATGGAATGTATATGCCACTATTCAGAAATACCCGAAAATGGGGGTGGGAGCGTACGCCCCCATCCCCATTTTCGGAAGTTCTTTTGATGAAGGCCTTGCCTGAGTAGTAGCAATTAGATAATGCCAGCCGACTGATTCTAAGTGAAGAGCCTTGAATTGTCAAAGTGTGAAGTATCACATTCGAAGCAGGAACAATGAGCCAACTCGTTAATCAGTATTCTGCCGTATGGATCGCTGGCGCATTCGTGCTGCTGATAGCCCTCATCCTGTTCCAGCATAAGCCAAAAACCAGTGACTTTATCGCCCTGGGGGTCGTAGTCGTCGGATTGGTGGTAGCCTGGCTGCTGCTGCACCCCACCCAAACGCCCCTGATGGAGGATGCCAAAACGGTGCAGTCCATGATTGGGCAGGGGGTGCCGGTCTTACTGGAATTCCAATCTCCCTACTGAATTACCTGCACCAAAATGAAGCCCGTCGTGGACGAGCTCGAAAATGAACTCGGTAACCGGGTTCTGTTCATCCGTCTCAACATTCAGGAAAATGTCGGGCGCGAATTGGCGCCTGTGTATGGCTTCGAATTCACTCCTACCTTTATTTACTTCGATGGGGATGGAAATGAACTCTGGCGCGATATGGGTGGGTTCGATCCGCAACGGGTGCGCGATTCGTTAAAATAAATATATGCTCCGCAAACTTTATTTCAACCTGCTCTATCTTTTCACCGAACCGCCCTGGGACACCGGCATCAGCCCGCCGGAGTTGCTCGATTTCATTGAAAAGCACCCGGCAGGCAAGGCAATTGACATCGGTTGCGGCACAGGTACCAACGTGATCACGCTGGCCAAAGCCGGCTGGCAGGTCACGGGTGTGGACTTTGCGCCACACGCCATCAAGCTCGCCAAACGCAAAATTACAAAGGCTGGCATCCAGGCTAAGATATTTGAACGCAGCGCCACGGACCTTCACGGGATATCCGGTCCCTTCGACCTGGCATTGGACATCGGTTGTTTTCATAGCATCAGGGACAAGAAAGCAGACTATCTGGTCGAACTCGAGCGCATCCTGTCCCCCGGCGGATACTGGCTGATGTACGGCTTCTTCAATCCCGACCCCGCCTCAAACAACCCCGGGCTGGCTGAGGCCGACTTGAACTTGATCCCGGCTTCGATGACCCAGGTCTGGCGGCAAGATGGGTTCGACCGGGGTGAGCGAACGTCGGCGTGGTTTTTGTATCAGAAGACAAAGTGAGAGAAACTTAAAGACAGACTTCTATCGCTCATGCCCTGCTTGCGACATTCATGTCGCACTACAATGATCGCCTTGCGAGGAACATCCTTGCAGGGCCTTTTTATCGGCCGATGGAGTGCATCGCACCTAACCAGGAGGCAAAATCCGTTAAACGGGAATCTCACTCCGATGGAAGAATTCCATTAAACCAGGTGCGACGCACATCAAGTTGGGAAAAGGGTACAATAAGCAAACATGACAAAAGTGCTCTTTATTTTCCTGGACGGGATCGGCCTGGGACCAGACAACCCTGAAACCAATCCCCTGGCGCGGGTGGAAATGCCTTATTTGCAATCCCTGCTGGGTGGGGGTAAATTGCTCGCATCCGCTGCGCCGTTTGAGAGCGAACTGGTCTCGCTGCTGGCGCTGGACGCAGGGTTAGGTGTGGACGGGTTGGCACAATCTGCCACCGGGCAGGCCGTATTAATGACCGGCATCAATATCCCGGCAGAGTTAGGCTATCACTATGGGCCGAAGCCAAATCCGCAGGTTGCAGGTTATCTCAAGAATGGCAACACCTTATTCTCGTGGTTACACGCAGCAGACAAAGGGGCGGCTTTGTTGAATGCGTATCCACCGCGCTATTTCAGCGGGATCGAGAGTGGCAAACGGCTGTATTCGTCCATTCCACTGGCGGTCACCAGTGCGGGTTATTCCCTGTTCAATCAGGAGGATTATTTCGCGGGCCAGGCGCTCTCGGCGGATTTCACCGGGCATGGCTGGCGGTCTATGCTCGAGATAGCAGAAGCACCACTCAGGTCCCCGCACGAGGCGGGGAAAAAACTGGCGGAACTGGCACAGGCGTACGATTTTTCCATGTTCGAATACTGGGCCAGCGATTACGCTGGTCACAAACAAAATATGCAGTGGGCCATCGAGCAAATGGAAATCTTCGATGGCGTGCTGGAAGGGCTGGTCAAGGCATGGGACATGGGCGAGGATTTGATCTTGATCACTTCCGACCACGGCAACATGGAAGATTTGTCCACCCGGCGGCACACGGATGCGAAAGTGCCGGGATTAATCATCGGGGAAAAGCATAAAACGTTTGCGGAAGGGTTGCGAGACTTGACCGGCATCGCGCCCAGGATCAGACAGCACGTTCTGGGGTAACACAACAACATTACTCATTTCCTGTTGAAAACGGAATCAGAAACGGGGATAATGTTTGTGAGGACGAAGAGGAGATACAATGCCAAATAAAATACCCGCCCCTATTGTTTTTCTGATCGGGATCATCCTGATCGTCGGCCTGGCCTGCAACCTGCCCGGAGGCGGGCTACAACCTACGCCGACAACCCAGCCCCAAGAGACTGTGCAGGTCGTCGAGGTAAGCGCCACTCCCCCACCGCCTACGGAAACCCTATTCTCAGGGGAATCGAACCTACCGGAACTCCCAACTGCGACCAGTACGCCGCTCATCACGCACATCGATTATCCCGTCGACTCGGTCGATCTGGGGGTCATCGTTTATGACGTTGAATCGTCCGGCACCGCGCCGGAGAAGCGTGCGCCCTACGGGGATTCGTACGATATTTACCGCATGGAACGCCCATTCACACAAGATATGACCTATATTCCGGATATGGATATCGCCTCATACAACGTTATGATGACAGAGGATTGGGTTTACGTTTCGATTGAATTGATCGGAACAGAGCCAAACAATGAGATTGGCATCCATTATGGCGTCGAACTGGATTTGGATGCGGATGGTTTTGGTGATTACATCATCTGGTCGAACCCGCCTTACACACCCGAGTGGTCAACCGAAGGTGTCCAGGTGTACCAGGACCAAAACCACGATAGCGGCGGTCTCTCGGCAGAATTATCGGATGCCCCGTTCGACGGCGACGGGTACGAAACCAAAGTTTTCGACTCTGGCATTGGCAATGACCCTGACCTGGCCTGGGTACGCGTTTATGCAGGCCGGCAGGCCACGGTGCAATTTGCCTTCAAGAAATCACTGGCTGGTTCTACCTTTATGTTGGGTGTTCTAGCTGATACAGGTCTAAGTGACGTGAGCAAAATGTACTACAACGATCGTTTCACAGAAGCGGAAGCCGGTTCACCGGAGAAAAGTGAAAAATACTATCCTCTCAAAGCATTATATGCCTTCGATAACGTCTGTCGGGAAGCGTTCGGCTTCCACCCGACGGGATTTGAACCGCAATTGTGCCCAAGAGATGAACCAACGCCGCGACCAAGAGCAACGCAGCAAGTTTGTCAGCCGCCACCGCCTTCTATAACTTACGTCTGTGTTTGGGATTATGCAAACTGCAGATGTAGTAATTTGCCGTAAGTGCAAACGAGCAGCGGAGGTATATTCTCCGCTGTTTTTATTCTACAAAACGCATGAAAGCTTGATTGCCTAGCAGACGTCCCCGCCGCGTCAAACACAGACGTTCGGCCTGCCACGCGAGCAACCCCAACCGGACCAGGTCCTCGATCTCTTCCCCGAAGACAGCTTCCAATTCCAGACCAAAACGCTCCCGAAAGGTCTCTGCGGAAACGCCTTCACGCGTCAGGCGCAGGCCGGTCATCATGAACTCGCTCATGTCATCTTGTGGGGTTTGGCGGTGTTGGTTGACGGTGGCGGGGGTAAGAGGAAACTCGTAATTCGTAAGGCGTAATTCGTGAGCGGCGAGGCGATCAACGTAGGTTTTGATACGCAGCACATTCGAGTAGCGATAACCGTTGACGTAGCCATGCGCGCCAGCGCCGGCAGCCAGGTAAGGCAATCCACGCCAATATTGCAGGTTATGCACACAAGCCTGTGTCGGCGGACGGAAGACGATGGACAGTGAATCGTCCGCGGTCTGCGATCCACGGTCTACTGCCCAATTCGAAATCTCGTATTGCCCGTAACCGGCGGCTTCCAGCTTCTCGCTGGCCCATTCGTACATGTCGGCGGCCAGGTCTGGATCGGGCAAAGGCAGCAGTCCGCGAGCGGACCAGCGTCCGAATGGCGTGCCATGCTCGAGGGACAGGGCATATAATGAGAGATGCTCGGGAGCGAGTCCCAGAATCAATTTAACGGTGGCAGACCAAACATCCAGGGTTTGAAGCGGGAGGCCATAGATCAGGTCCAGGTTCAGGTTGTCAAATCCGGCCGCGCGCGCCCAGGTCACAGCGTTGATGACGTCGAAATAGGAATGCGCCCGCTCCAGCATACGCAGTTCGAAGGGATTGGCCGATTGAACCCCAAAGCTGATGCGATTGATGCCCAGCGAGTGCAACTCCCGCAAATCGGAAAGGGAGACTGTGCCGGGGTTGGCTTCGATGGTGATCTCGGGATCGGCTAGGTCAAAGTTCTTCGAGATGGTTCCCAAGACCGCTTCGAACTGGCGCGGGGTCAACAAGGAGGGCGTGCCGCCGCCGAAGAAGACCGTGTGCAGGGTCAGTCTCTCGGGCGCGTTTTGCGCGGTGAATTCGATCTCTCGGCAAAGGGCCTCCACATAGGCCGGGAGAGAGTCCTCTTGCCCGGCGTAGGTGTTGAAATCACAATACGCGCAGCGGTGACGGCAAAAAGGAATGTGAATGTAGAGAGAGTAGGGTTGTGTCATAGCAGCAGCCTGAAGAAATCGTTGCCTTCGTCGCCCATGCGCGCGTCCCAGACTTCGGCATTGGCGTTCCAGGCGTCTTGCGTTTCTTCATTGGGGTCGGATATGTCAGTCATGTCAGAATTTAACCACAAAACCTTCAGAATTTTGGGCACAACTTAACCCCGGCGTCGCTGTTAAATCTAATAGCAAACCAAAATGAAATGATTGGTAAAATTACCCGTATAGGAATCGATTGATTCGTACAATTCGAGTGGGCGGGCGCTCTTAGAAAAATCCAATCTCGCGGAGAGGCAACCTATGACAACAGTAGCAGTGGATACCAAAACGCGGAAGCGCAATCACTGGGCCTGGTACATGTATGATTTTGGCAACTCGGCCTATGCGGCGGTCATATTACTGGCCGTATATTCGGCCTATTTCAAGGGAACGGTGGTCGGCGGCGCGGAAGGTTCACGCTTATGGGGCTTTTCGCTGGGCATCGCTATGCTGGTTGTGGCGGTCATCTCGCCCATCCTGGGCACGATCGTAGACTATACCGCGGCGAAAAAGCGCCTTTTGTTCGTTTTTACTTCCATATCATGGGTCTTCACTGCCCTGCTCTTTTTCGTCCAGAAGGGTGACGTTTTTACCGGCATGACCTTCTTCATCCTGGCCGAGATCGGTTACCGCGGCGGACAGGTTTTCTACAACGCGCTTTTGCCGGATATTGCTACACCCGAAGAGATGGGACGCGTCTCCGGCAACGGCTGGGCAATCGGTTCGGTGGGAGGCATTATCTGTCTGCTGTTCATTTTGCCGGTCATCGTATTGACCAAAAGCAATCCGCTGGTGGTGCGTGGATCGTTTGCTTTTACGGCCATCTTCTTTATACTTTCTACGCTGCCGCTTTTCCTGCGTCTCAAAGAACATCGTCAGGGAAAGGCATTGCCCCCTGGAGAAAATTATCTCAGCCTGGCTTTCAAGCGTTTGAAAAGCACCTTCGGGGCTGTGCGGGATTTCCGTGAATTCATCAAGTTCATCGTTTCGTTCCTGATCTACAATGACGGCATTTTGATGGCACTGGATTTCGCAGCCATTATCGGCGCGGTCCTGTATGGCATGAACCAGACGCAACTGATTATCTTCATGATCATCGTGCAGGTGACCAGCGCGATCGGCGCGTATGTGTTCGGCATCTGGGGCGAGAAAGTTGGTTTCAAGCAGGCCCTGATCTATTCGATCTTGCTGATGATCGGCGCGGTAATTTGGATGATGTTCAACACTACCCTGACCGGCTATTTCATCATTGGTGCATTGGCGGGCTTCGCGTTGACGGGAGTGCAATCGTTGAGTCGCACGATCACAGGTCTGTTCGCCCCGCAAAATCAAGCTGCCGAATTCTTTGGCTTTTTCGCTGTGGCGGGCAGGTCGTCTTCCTTCGTTGGCCCGACCATCTACGGCATCATTGCTTTCCGCACGGCGCTATTCTTCGAGGGCCAGGGCATGGAAAATTTATTGGCAGAACAGGCCGGGCAAAGAGCCGGCATCTTCTCGATTGCCATTTTCTTGATCGTCGGGCTGTTATTGTTGGTCTCGGTCAATGAAAAGCGCGCCCGGAAAGTAGCTATCGAACATGCAGCCGCCGCCGCAGATTAGTAATGAAGCGCACGTCTGAGTTCCAATACCCTCGACGAAAGCTGATCCGTTTCATTCTGCAAAAATTGTCCATTCCGGTCTTTGGGCTGGTCAGCAGGATGGAAATCATCGGACAAGAAAACCTGCCAAAAAAAGGCCCTCTGCTGCTGGTAGGCAACCATTTCTCCTTCATCGACCCGGTCAGCTTTGTGCGCATCGCGCGCTGGCCAATCGAATTTTTAGGAGGCGCAGAATTTGCTCACGCGCCCGCCTGGGTACGGATTTTCCCAACCTTATGGGGCTACTACCCGCTTTTCCGGGGCACCGGTTCGACCTACGGCCTGAAAGCTGCTGAGGCCGTCTTGAGCCAGGGAGGTGTCCTGGGCATTTTCCCGGAAGCTGGCAACTGGGCGGAGGTCTTACGTCCAGCACGTCCCGGCACGGCCTTCCTGGCCACTCTGACCGGCGCGCCGTTGGTGCCGGTCGGCATCCACGGTCTGAACGATATCTTCCCTTCGCTGGGAAAAGGAAAGCGCGCCAAAGCGACCGTGCACATCGGGAGGCAGTTCGGCCCCTTCAAAGTCCACGGCCGCGGGCGAGAACGCCGCGAGCAACTAGACGAAATCGGTCACGAGATCATGCGTCACATCGCGGAATTATTGCCACCCGAAAAGCGCGGACATTACTCTGACGATCCTGCTATCCGCGAGGCGGCCAAAGGAACGGAGGTCTATCCCTGGGCCGACAAAGTAGAAGGGGAATACAAAGGCGAAATTCACTAACTGTTCTTTGGCATCTTCTCGCCCGCCTCGTTATACAGGTATTGGCATCTGGATTTCATCGATGAAATCGAACCTGAAAAGTAGCTTAATATTCCTGCTTGGTGTGCTATTGCTCGCCGCTTGTGCCCCCCCACCGGAACAAGCGCCAATAACGCCCACAGCCAGCGCTATTCCAACCAATCTCCCTTTCCCTACCAAAACGCCTAGAGCAATTCCCGCCTCTTCACCTACAGCAAGGTTGACTCCAATCCCGTTTCCAAGTGCTGCGCCGACGAAAGAAAGCCCTGTGCGGGCCACACCTATCACGGAGGAGTTACCCGCCGATAATCTGCTCGGCATCGAATACCTGCGTGAAGGAAGCTATCCTGGAAGTCAAATTGATATCGAGCAAGAATTAGACCCGGGCAGCAATTACAGGCGCTATTACGTCTCCTATCTTTCGGAAGGGTTAAAAATCCACGCTCTGATGACCATCCCTGACGGTGCAACACCCGAGACTGGCTGGCCGGTGATCATCTTCAACCACGGTTACATTCCTCCAAGCGTTTACCACACCACGGAACGTTACGAAGATTACGTCGATAGGATCGCACGCAGCGGTTACATCGTTTTCCGTTCAGACTATCGTGGTCATGACCTTTCCGAAGGTGAGGCCCGGGGCGCTTATGGCTACCCGGATTACACCATCGATGTGCTCAACGCGCTGGCAAGCGTGAAAATCTATCCCGAGGCCGACCCTGATCGCATCGGGATGTGGGGACATTCGATGGGCGGCTACATTACCCTGCGTTGTATGGTCATCAGCAAAGATATCAAGGTTGGGGTGATCTGGGCCGGCGTGGTCGCCCCTTATCCAGACCTGGTCAACAACTGGCCGGGACAAACGTACGAAACACCTGCTATCGCCAACATCTGGAGGACATCGCTGGTAGATACCTACGGCTCACCCGCACAGAATCCCGTCTTCTGGGATGCTATCTCCGCCAATTCCTATCTCGCCGACTTGTCCGGACCGATCCAGTTGCATCACGGCACCGGAGATGTGGAGGTACCCGTGGAGTTTTCGACCTCGCTGTACCAGCAATTGCAGGTTGCTAACGTACCTGCCGAACTGTATCTCTATGAGAACGACAACCACAATATCTCCAACTCGTTCGATCTGGCCATGCAGCGCACAATCGAGTTTTTCGACTTATACTTAATGGGTAATCAATAGGTCTCGATTTTCGTGAAGTACTGATAATCCCTAGCAAAGGAAAGTGTCTCATGGCGAAACCACAATCATCGACCCATAAACAAAAAGTGCGACAACAGAAGCGGCGTCAAAAACAACTCAACCGCAATTTGAGCATTGGGATTGCTATGGTGGTCGTTTTGATCTTGATCTACGTTTCGTGGCCAAAACCGGCTCCTACCCCACTGACAGAGGAACGCCTGGCAGCGGACCCGGTACTGGGCGCCAGCGATCCCGTAATCACGATCGTCGAATACAGCGATTTCGGCTGTCCCACCTGCCGCGTCTGGCACCAGGACGGTGTCATGCAAAAGATTTTGGCCGAATATGGGGACAAAGTGCAATTTGTGTGGCGCGATTTCCCCGTCATCACAGCGCAATCGCCCAAGGCCGCGGAAGCCGGTCAATGCGCCTTTGACCAGGGAAAGTTCTGGGAATATCACGATTACCTGTTCGAACAGGCAACCTCTTTGAACGTGTCAGATCTGAAAGCCTACGCCAAGCAAATCGGCCTGGATACAAAACAATTCAACCAGTGCCTCGATTCAGGGCAGGACAAAGCGAAAGTAGACCATGACCTGCAAATGGCGCTCGACCTGGCGTTTCCCGGCACTCCGGGCTTCGTGGTCAACGGACAAAAGCTGGCCGGGCCACCGATGTACGAGACCTTGAAAGGTATCGTCGATCAAATCTTGGCCGCACAGTGAGATCGCCTTTGTCATCCGATGTCAGCGTGAATCAGCACCCATTTAAATGATGTTATGCCTTCAGCAAGGATTAATTGCCCAGGAAACGCGGAAAAACAAAATAGTGTCATGCACCGGTAATCATCCCCTGAATTAGTGCAAATCCAGCTCAATCGTATTTGAAGTGTTCAGAATTTCCCGGGACAACCTCATAGAATCGCCCCGAGAATTTTTGTATTGAGTTTTGGTGCGTTGGGTATTATTCATCTAAATGTCCATTTTTTTAACGGAATTGCGCCAATAAGCCATACGCAAACCGAACACAGAATACCAACAACACGATACCTGCTGCAAGGGAAACATATTTGATATACCTTTGCCGCAAGAATTTCCTTCCTGATGAATCAGGAATATCAGGGCTGTAAAAAACACGACAACGCCGATCAGGATACCAATACTGAGCATAAGCCCCTGGCCGAGTGAAGCGCCGCTTGCAGCCAGGTCTGCACCCATAATCCCGGTCCAGAGCAGTAGAATGGCAGGATTTGAAATCGTCAATACCACACCAGGGAGGAAATGTTTGTTACCGCTTCCCCCCTCTTCAAATTCTATTTCTCTGCCTGAAAAGAAATCCCTGAGCGAGGTATAGGATAGATAAGCCAGCACGATTACCCCCAATATTGTCAGAACAGTATTGAACAGCTTTGACTCGGTCAAAAACGATAACCCTACTACCACCAGCAGAAGATAAAGAACCAGGGCCGCAATCACCCCCAGGCAGAATGCCCGGGCAGACCTCCAGCCTTCCTGCGCGCCTCTCCTGATTACTTCAACATTCGTTGGACCAACTGGTGTGGTGATCGAAAAACCAAGAATGATGCCTCTTATGATTGTATCCATAGTCTCATTGGTATTCAGCGGTTCAAATCGCCAAACGGCTCCAATATCTTCCCGCAGAGGCTAGTGTCGGTAGGCTTTGC
The DNA here is from genome assembly GCA_963785535.1 of uncultured Chloroflexia bacterium. Classification (GTDB taxonomy): domain Bacteria; phylum Chloroflexota; class Anaerolineae; order Anaerolineales; family Villigracilaceae; genus JAABUE01. The sequence goes on from CAWAVQ010000028.1 coordinate 54,138, forward strand.
TCAACCTACCAAGGTATACCTAAATTTGCCTTCTAAGCGTGGTATTGCTGGGTCAAGGTTTAAAGCAAACCTCATATCCACTACTCACTGAGCTTGCGTAAATCTTCTGCTGAGGCTTCCATAAGGCGAAAGTCTTTTCTACTTACTGAGATTTCAAGCTTAAACACACCAACCACTTTTTTCCAGAAGAGTATACGGAAACTTTCACGAGAAACCTTCCTTTTGGTGGTTTCCAATCACCATTTCTCCACCCTGTTCCAGGTAAATAATTTTCGTTAGACCAACTGTAACATCTATCATCATCAAAACGGGCTGCTACATTAATTGTTTCTCTATTTCCTGGGAAGCAGTTGCGCCTAGAAGCTACACTATATTTTCCTGGATCGAAAAGTTGCACTACTCTTCCTTCCTGTAACATCTGAAAGGATAAAAGCTTATCTGACCCGGCACACACAGCAAAATTGACTCCTAAAAAATAGAAGGTGCAAAAATCCACCAGACCTTTATCGATTACTTCGTGAGCACAGACACATATCTGTGCCTCCGAAAGTGTGTGCACTAGCTTCTCTGGCGGCTCTCATTTCGACTTGGCTATTCGATTATCCATATACTTGCATGGGTAATTTCACAATGCGTGCCAAAATCCTTGTTTGTACCAGAAAGAATTGAATAACCAACTGGACCAATAATTATCTCGTCCTGGTTTATCAAGTATTCTCCAATTAATTTATCATCTACAAGCGCATATGCTCTGTGTCCAATGTTATTCACGATCAGTGTAAAATTGACTTCGGCTGGAAGGGATAAACTTAATCTTCCTGATCCTCGCGTCTTCCCCATCTCATAACCCTGGGAATCCACGAAAAAAATCCTGTCCTTGTCTACAAACGCTGCATATGCCCTATTTTCAGAAATATCAAATGCAAAACCACACCCAGAAGGGTTTGGGTCGTCTACTGCGCTCGACCAGCTAAAATGACCACTCATCACAAAGGTTGAAGCAGATAAGTTAAAACTCCACCATCTATACCAATCAATCTGGGCCCAATCCTCCTTGAAGTCCTCCAACGGAATATATTTACCGTCGGATGAAGGCAAATAACCAGCATCATAATATTCCTGAACTTTGGTACCCATCTCGGTTTCAGACCTGGCAAATTCGGTGGCAACAACATCCGGCGTTTCGGTTGGGCTTGGCGTAGATGTTGGCTGCTCCGTTCTAGTCGGCGCCGGTAAAGGTGAATTAGTGGGTGCAGATGTTGGCGCTAGCGTTGGAGTTGGAGTTGATGATAATCCACATGCCACCCCTACAACCATGACAAACAGGACAAGAGCAAAAAGATGAGTAAACCTGCGGTTTTTCACGAAAATTTCCTTTGGTCTCGCAGTCCATTTATAACTCATTGTCAGTTAAATGCCAATAAATGACCACATGCAGGTCATCTCATTTGGAGGGGAGGGCATTTAGTGCAATGAGTGCGGCCCCAATAGACAAGCACAATTACAAAACCACCAAATTATTCTGAAGCTTCCGGCTCCCCACTCTCAACCACAGTAAGGTTTTCGATCTGCAAACGTCTGGCTTCGCGCCATCGTCGCCACAGGATGAACAGACCAATGATCCCGACTGTAGCCTGGCCCGCAAAGACATCCAGGCCTTGCCCAAACAACACGGTGATCGCGCCCGGAAGCCCATCCCATAGGCCGTGTAAAATCGAGACGCCCAGGTAAGCGCCAAGCACCTTAAGGTTGACGTGAAAATGTCCGTTCCGGCTTTCCCGGAACAGGACACTGACCAGGATCGCTGTCCAGGTGCCGTGGCCGATCGGAGATAGAATGCCGCGCAACAGCGTCACAAAGACCGTCGTAGTGAGACTGCCACCGCTGCGCAAAAAAGCACTGAAAGCGTACCCGTTGCTCTCCAGCGCGGCAAAGCCCATACCGGCCGCCACCCCCAGTAGCAGCCCATCCATTTCAGAGTCATGACCTAGACGCCTGGCGATGATCAAGATGCCTAAAACCTTGACGAACTCCTCGATCAGACCCACCCCAAAGGCTGTGACAAAGTCTAATTGCCGAATGAAAAGTGGTTCCAGCACGGAGGCGGCCAACACACCGATCAAGCCTCCATAAATGAAGCCTTGGGCAATTGCCGGGACCGTCAGACGGCTCAGACGACGCCTGTCATAGAAAAATGCCACATACGTGACCGGGATCATGAAACTGCCCACCATCACTACTGTCGGAAAAAGGATTGGATTACTCGTCAAAACCAGGGCAACAAGAGACAGAAAATAGAACAGAAGACCAATTAGCAACACACGCCACCAGGAATTCGTAACCTTCGGCGCACTTTGCACCAAATCTATTTCTTGAACCTCTCCCATCAAAAAAATCCTTTCTGCTATGCGTTCTACTGCTTCTTGACAGCACAAGTATTCACAAATATTATACAGTCTTTCACAAATACTATACAACTTTATAGCCCGGAAACAAGCTTTTGGTCAACTTTATATCATCAATTTTACATGATCCGGGATCTTTTCTAGTGAATAGGATGGACCAAAGGGTGATTCACCACGGAGAGCACCGAGTCCACAAAGAAAATAAGGGAGAAAATCTCCATGCTCTTATCATCCCCAAAGGGGGCTGCGGGCTCCGTGGTAAATGCTGTGGAAGTCCACATTATTATCCGCTCCCTACTCAACTGCATAACTCCTAATCGATTTCTTTAGGTATAATTCCCCCACTTCACACAATGGAGATCGAATGACCCCTAAAAAACTGACCGGTGCAGAAATCCGCCAGACCTTTATTGACTTCTTCGTCGAGCACGGACACACAGCCGTGCCCTCGGCTTCGCTCGTCCCCGGCGGCAACTCAACGCTGCTCTTCACCAACTCGGGCATGGTGCAGTTCAAGGACGTCTTTATCGGCACCGACAAGCGTCCCTACACGCGCGCGGTCAATTCGCAGAAGTGCATGCGCGTGGCCGGCAAACACAACGACCTGGAAGATGTGGGTCGCGATGGCACACATCACACTTTCTTCGAAATGCTCGGCAACTGGTCCTTTGGCGATTACTACAAAAAAGAAGCCATCGCATGGGCCTGGCAACTGTTGACCGATGTCTGGGGGCTTGATAAACAGCGTCTTTACACCACCGTCTTCAAGGACGAGAAGGGTGAAATCCCCACCGACGAAGAAGCCGCCAAATACTGGCTGGCGCAGCCGGATTACGACCCCACGCACCTGTTCTACATGGGGCGCAAGGATAACTTCTGGGAGATGGCCGATACCGGTCCCTGTGGCCCTTGCTCCGAGATCCATTACGACCTGCGTCCTGGCGCAGGCCCGGTCAATGAAGTGGTGCTCGACAGCGACCGCTTCGTCGAACTCTGGAACCTGGTCTTCATGCAGTACAACCGTCTCAGTCCTACCCAACTCGAACCGCTGCCCGCCACGCACGTGGACACAGGCATGGGCTTCGAACAACTCGTCGCGATCCTGCAAGGGGTCGATTCCAACTACAAAACCGACCTGTTCACCAACTCCCTGGAGGTACTGCGTGGGCTTACTGGGCACTCCGAAGCGCAGATGTACGCCGACTTCACACCCTATCGCGTCATCTGCGACCATGCCCGCTCGGCCGCCTTCCTGATCGCCGACGGCGTCGTGCCCGGCAATATCGGACGCAACTACATCTGCCGTATGATCATCCGCCGCGCCGCGCGCTTCGGTGGCAAGCTCAATCTCAACGAACCCTTCCTGTCCAAAGTTGCTGAAAAGGTGATCGAAACCTATGGTGACTTTTACCCCGAACTGGAAAAGAACCAGGACGCGATTCTGGACAACCTGACGCGGGAAGAAATCCGCTTCGCGCGCACCATTGAAGTTGGTACTAGCTCATTTACTAGCCATTGTCGATGATATGGTGCAGAGAGGTGAAACGGTACTAGATGGGCAAAAGGCCTTTGAACTTTACGCTACTTATGGATTGCCACAAGACATTACTCGCGATATCTTACGTGACAGATATATGGTCGTGCCCTTCGATGGCAAACTCGCTGAATCGCACCACGAATAAGATCAAATAGGATGTGGATGAAGCCGGCTTCCGCGCCGCGATGGACGAGCACCGCATCGCCTCCGGCGGCGGCAAAGCTATGGGTGCATTGGGCGGTGAAGATGCCGAATTCTACGCGGGTGTGCTCAAAGCCCTGCAAGCCGACAAAAAGCTCGGTCCCGAAGGTGTCGAATACGATCCCTACACCAGCCCGGTAGTCGAAGGCAAAATCCTGGCCCTGGTAGTAGATGGCCAAGCTGTCAATTCCGTCTCCTTTGGAGATACCGTTGAAGTCATCCTGCCTAAAACCGGTTTCTACATTAAATCCGGCGGCCAGGTGAGTGATACCGGTTATATCAAGTCTCTCCCCTTAAATTCGAAGAATTTTGGGGGAGCCGGAGGGGGGTCTTGGGAAATCGAAGTCACCGAAATGCGCAAACCCTCGGCGGGCGTCATCGTGCATGTCGGCGAAGTCGTCTCCGGTCAGCCCAAGGTCGGCGATAGGGCCATCGCTGAAATCGACATACCGCGCCGCCACGATATTATGCGCAATCACACTGCCACACATTTGCTGCATGCCGCTCTGCACCAGGTGCTGGGTGACATGGCGCGCCAGGCCGGTTCGTTAGTCGCTCCCGACCGGCTACGCTTCGACTTCACCCATCCCGAAGCCATGACGCCCAAGCAGATCGAGCGTGTTGAGAAGATCGTCAATGATGCCATCGCTGCAGATATGGAAGTGTCGCCAAAACTGAAGGCGCGTGAAGATGCGATCAAAGAAGGCGCTATGGCGCTCTTCGGTGAAAAATATGGTGAGACGGTACGCACGATTACCATTGCAAATCTTGATAGCCTGGATGAGCATGAAGCCAACCTTCATCCGACTGCGAGCGCAGAACATAACAAATATTCTTATGAATTGTGCGGCGGCACCCATTTGGAGCGCACGTCCGACGTAGGTGCCTTCCTCATCACCAGCGAGGGTTCGGCTGCGGCCGGGATTCGCCGCATCGAAGCGGTGACAGGCCGCGGGGCGTATGACCTGATCACCCGTCGCTTCAAAACCATGAAACAGACCGCCGGGCTGTTGAAATCTTCCATCGAGGAAGTTCCCCACAAGGTCGAAAGTCTGCAGGAAGAAGTGATAGAGTTGAAAAAAGAACTGGCTTCCCTGCTTTCGCAGTCCGCCCTTTCGAACTTTGACCAGAAACTCTCGCAGGTAGAGCAGGTCAAAGGCGTCAACTTGCTGGTCGTCGAAATCCCCGGTCTGGACAAGGATGCACTCGGCAAGCTGGCCGACACCTTCCGCGAGAAGTACCCCGAAAATGGCATCTGTGTCGTCGCTTCACCGGCTGAGAACAATGTAATCATGATGGCCACCGTAACACAGGACCTGATCAAGCAAGGCTTCAAAGCCGGTGACCTGGTCGGTCATATCTCACGCCAATTGGGCGCGGGCGGCGGCGGCGCGCCACATCTGGCCTTTGGTGGCGGCAAGGAAGTGGACAAGATTGGCGAAGCGCTGGCTTCCGTTCCAAAATGGGTGGAAGCGCAATCGAAGTAGACACAAAGCCTGGTAGAGATCATCTACCAGGCTTTTTTCATTGTAGTTTCGTAGGAGTGCAAAATCTCCAGATTTTGCCGCCAAAGTCGGGCCCCCTTCAGGGATGATAAGACTTTGGACTCCGCCTCCAACAACTTTTTAGTACACCCGTTTTGCATAGAACTTTGTTTTGTGTTTGATTTTCAGATATAATTCAGCAGATTAGTCTCTTTTATGCTGGCTGCATTGGAGTAAGGCTATCTCGAAAAGGAGTGTTGGATGTCACGCCTGTCAAAAGTCTTATTGGGGTCTGTCATAAGTTTGTTCATTCTAAGCTGTGCTCTGGTCACCAAACCCATCAACGATGTCGAAAAGGCTGCTTCGACGGCCGAGGCATTCGCCTCCGCCCTGCCGGTCGAGACCATCGAGGCGCTTTCGACAGCAATCCCACTTCAAACGCTCGAAGCTTTGCCCTCGCAAATCCCCGACTATGGAAATTATTTCAGCCCAACGGGGACACCCGTTAGTGATTGGAACAGCATCCCGATCATGCCACAAGCGATAGCGGGACAAGAATTCGATGACAAAACGTATAGTTATACTGTTCCCGTTTCCGCAAGCGACGTGCAAACGTTCTACAACCAGAAAATGGAGGAACTTGGCTGGTCATCCTCGTTTGGCTTCCAGGCTACCGAGGAGGGTGGCTTCCTGTTGTTCCAGAAAAACTCCGATTTTGTGACGATCACGATTGTGCCAGACCAGGATGGCAGCAATGGTGTTGATGTACTCTTGCAAAAGCAATGAAAAGTTTCTATTGGAAGGAAAAAACAACTTTACCGCCAAGCCGCTAAGATCGCCAAGAATCTGAATGATGACGCCAAGGGCTTTTCTTGGCGACGCAGGAAAATCCTTGGCGTTCTTGGTCCCTAAGTCCCCGATCAGGGGGTGGCGGTTATTATCGAAAAATCTAATGAGAAAAGGAGAGTATAAGATGAAAAATACATTCACAATGTGGCATACCTCATTGACGCAATTGATTAAAATGGAAGACAAGAAGGAATGGGATGCGTTGGACATCCTTTCCAAGTGGTTTATCGCCACCCGTTCTGCGGTTGGCACAATCACCATTTATTCAGGGATCATCGGCGGGCTGCTGGCCTGGCAGTATCTCTTCGCGAAGGGCCAATCGTTCAACTTTCTGACCTGGCTTATTCTCACGCTGGGATTGTTCATCGCGCATGGCACCAACAACCTGATCAACGACTTTACAGATTTCAGTCGTGGCATCGACAAGGACAACTATTTCCGCACGCAATACGGCGTCCATCCCCTGGCACAGGGGTTCTGGGATAAGCCCACACATCTGATATGGTTTGGGGTCAGCGGCTTGCTGGCCGTTCTGGCCGGTGTTTATGCTTTGATCTACACAAGCTTTGCTGCCCCGGTCGTCTGGTTGTTCGCGTTTCGGCTCTTTTATCCTGTTATTCTATACGTATCCGCTGAAATATTTCGCCGTTGGCGAACTCTCCATCTTCCTGATCTGGGGACCGATGATGATCGGCGGCGTCTATTTCGTGCTCACCGGGCAGTGGAGTTGGGCAGTCATCCTGGCCAGCATCCCAGTTGGACTGAACGTGGTCACCATCAATCTGGGAAAACATACCGACAAGCTGCGTGAAGATAAAGTGAAAGGCGTCAGGACACTTCCCGTTCTAGTTGGAGAACCTGCGGCGCGCTTCATTACCATATCCGCTATTGTGGTGTCCTACATCATCATTCTATATCTGGTTTTCGTAACGCACTTTTTCACCCCCATCATGCTGCTGGTCTTTTTGGCCATCAAACCCGCACGGACCGCCATCCAGCGCATGTCGAAGCCCCGCCCGGATGGACCACCCGAAGGCTATCCCATCTGGCCACGTTGGTTCTCGACCGTCTGCTTTGTGCACAACCGCGTTTTCAGCAACTATTTCGTGCTGGCGCTGGTCGTCGACACCGCCCTGCGTTTCATCTTCCCCGGTTTCTGGCACTAACCTATAACTGCGTAACCACCAAAAATGTTGAGCCGCGAAGCAAATCCTCGCGGCTTTTTTATGCCTCGTACACCACTTTCCCATCTACCATGGTCAACAGCGGTTTGACGTTTGCGATGCCTTCCGGGGCAGTTTGGAATATATCCGCAGAGAGCAAAACGATATCCGCCAGATAACCCGCCCTCAACTGTCCCTTCTGATGTTCCTGGAATTCGGCATAAGCTGCATCACGGGTATATCCGATTAGCGCTTCTTCAAGGGTTAAGCATTGGTCCGGGTTGTCAGGTTCCCACTTCTGGCGGTTGAGAGCTGCATGGAGACCAAGCATAGGGTTATATGAAGCCACCGTCCAGTCGCTGCCGAAGGCCAGCGTAGCGCCAGCATTTTTTATGTCCCGCCAGGCGAACGAGAATGGCCAACGTTGTGTTCCAGTCCTGGCCAGCCAGATATCCGCATCCTGGGATGTCAACGGTGAGTGCAGCGGCTGCATCGAGGCGATCACACCTAGCTGCTTGAAACGTGGCTACGTCATCGGGATGAATGACCTCGATGTGCTCCACGCGATGACGACTATCACGCTTTCCGTTCATCTTTTGGACTGCTTCGTAGCCATCCAAGGTCCGGCGTACCGCCCCATCTCCGCAGGCATGTACGAAAATTTGTAAACCCAACTTGTCACAAGCTGCAGCCATCTGGGTAAACCTTTCCAGGCTCCAGATACCATCCCCGCTTGCATCCGGGTCATCGGCATAGGGTTCCAGGTTCAAGGCTGTATATAGACTCCCAGACACCATCCATAAAGAACTTGACCGCTCCTCCGCGAGCAAACTCCCCCTGGATTTTCTTCATCTCAGCAGCTTCCGTTAGCATCGCTTCGGTCGCTTCCAGCTTAACCCAATAAGGGACGTACACGCGCAGGGTCATCTCGCCCACATCTTCCAGGGCGGCATAGGTCAGCATCTCTTCCATATCGCCGTTCATGTTGTGCACGCTGGTGACTCCGGCAGCATTGATCTGCTTCATCGCCAACTTGAGCAGTTCGCGTTTACGCGCCCCGTTGGGCTTTGGAACCAAATCCAGCACGACCTGTTTGGCGCCTTCCCGTAATTCACCCGTTGCCAGTCCTGATTCGTCACGCACAACAACACTATTGAGGCCGAGCACTTTTCCCGGCTGCAAAATGCCAGCCAACTCTAAAGCCCTAGTATTTGCCCAGCCCGTATGCCCGTCATAGGCTTCGATATACACCGGACGGTCGGCGATGATGGCATCCAACTCCTGGCGGCTGGACAGGATACCGTATTTGATCCCGTTGCCAATCACCCACGGGGCAGTCTTGTTTTCAGCAGCAAAGGCTAACAACACATCGCTGTAAGTCGTTCCGGGTTTTGACTTCCTGGAGTTGGGCATCTGCCAACTCAATACTGCCCCATAGCAAATGGAAATGCGAGTCGATAAACCCGGGCAGCAAGGTGTTCCCCTGCCCGTCTATGACATGTGTATCCCGACCACGCCACTCTTCGACCCCCAACCTGCTCCCAACATAGATGATTCGGTTGCCTCTGACAGCGACCGCCTCGGCTCGTGGATTCGATTCGTCAGCGGTAAAGACATTTGCGTTCGTAATGATCACATCAGCAAAGGGTGACATAGGCTCTCCAAATGGATCGTTCATCTGACCAGTATCGGATAACACCGAAATTATAAGGCAGTATAATCACCCCTGCATGAAAACCCAGCTCATCCCGCTCGAATCGCACGATGACCTGATCTCTGTCCGCGACCGGATGTCGTGGGCCAAGACGCCGCGCATTTTACTGGTCTGGCCCAAATCCGAGCGCATCCCTTTGCGTCCGCTGGATCTGAAGGTTTTACAACGCCACGCGGTTTCGTTGGGCGCGCAACTGGGATTGGTCACGCGGCACCGCAATATCCGCCGCGAGGCCCAGGCGCTGGATATCCCGGTCTTCAACTCTACCGGGCAAGCCCAGCGTTATCCCTGGCCGGAACGCAATTTGCAAAGGAAGCGAGCCCGGCGTAAGCCACGTCAAGACCTGCGCGAAGTACGGAAGCAAGTTCAAGTCAAGGAAGAAGCGTGGCGTAGCCATCCGGTTACGCGGATCAGCTTCTTCGCGCTGGGCGTTCTAGCGGTGTTGGTCATGGCGTCCCTTTTCATCCCGCATGCACAGATCGCCTTGAAGCCCGAAACCGACGTTCAGTCGGTGACTTTGCCGGTCCAGGCCGATCCGTCCGTTGAGACGGTCTTTATCACAGGCAGCATCCCGGCGCGGGAGTTAAGGGTGGTCGTGAAGGGAGAGCAAGCAGCGCCCACGAGTGGGCAACTATCCATTCCACGGACCAAGGCCGAGGGTGTGGTCACGTTCCGCAACCTGACCGAGCAACCGCTGAGCATCCCGGCTGGGACAGTGCTGACTTCGACCGGCCTGCCGGGCATACGCTTCCAGACAACCGAGCCAGCCAAATTGGAAGCCGGGCTGAAAGCGACCGTCGATGTTCCCGTACAGGCTGAAGATCCCGGCGTGGCGGGTAACGTCGATGCGGAAACCATCCTGGCCATCGAGGGCAATCTTGGCCTTCAAGCGACCGTGATCAACGCCGAGCCTACCCACGGCGGACGTGACCGCTTGACCGACGCCGCAACCGAGAAAGACCAGGCAAATCTGCGCGAAAGTCTGTTGAGCGAGTTAGAGGCGCAGGCATTACAAGAGATGAAAACCATGCTGGCGGGCGACGATCAGATTTTCCCCGATACCTTGAAAGCAGACCAGATTCTCGAGGAAACTTACGATCCCCCACTCGGACAGCCAGGCAACAACCTGAAACTGAACATGCGCGTCGAGTACACAGCCTCCTATGCCTCAGGCAAAGACCTGACCGAATTGGCCAGCACAGTGCTGAACGCATCTTTGCCAGAAGGGTTCGTAGACATGGGAAAGCCCCTGAAATTTGATGCGGTGGATACCTATCAAACAAACAGCCAAGGAGTGACACGCTGGACAGTGCGTGTTTCGCAGCAATTGGAAAAGCAGGTGAATCCAGGCCAGATCATCCCCTTGGTGCAGGGGCGCAGCCTAGCTGTCGCTGCCGGACAATTGGAAACGGCACTCAAGTTGAGTGATGCACCCGACATCCGGCTTACCCCCAAGTGGTGGCCCTGGCTACCGTTGATTCCGTTCAACATCACAGTGGACACACGTTAGTGCCTCCACGAAGGACACGAATTTCACAAGGAATAATTCGTGTCCTTCGTGTCCTTCGTGGAGAGATAAATTCATGAGAATTCTTGCAGTCGATCACGGCGAAAAGCGCATCGGACTTGCCATCAGCGATCCGACCGGCACCATCGCTAACCCATTGAGCGTCATCCGACACGTCTCGCGTGCCATCGATGCAGCCCAGGTGGCTACCATCGCATTAGAGCAGGAAGCCGGGATGATCGTTATCGGTCAATCCTTTGACGAAGACGGCCAGCCCAACCTAGCGGGCCGCCGCGCGGCGCGCTTTGCCGAAGCCTTGCAAAGCCAGACCGATATTCCCATTCAAATGTGGGACGAATCTTTCAGCACCCAGAAAGCACGCGCCGCGCGCATTCAGATGGGCGTTTCGCGCAAACAACGCTCCGGTCATCTGGATGAGATCGCTGCTACCGTCATCCTGCAATCCTATATCGACGCCCATTCATCCCCAAACGCATAACATGTCCCGACGCCTGATCGCATTCTTTGCCTTTTCGATATTTTTGTGCCTGCTAGCCCTGGGCGTACTGATCGGCATTCCCTTGTTGGCAAGTCGCCAATATGGCCCAGCCAGCGCGGCGTTGGACCCGCTCAACCAGTTCGAGTTTTCTGCTCGCCTGTTATGGTACGGTGGTCAGTTGACCCAGCCGCTCGCCCCCGGCGGCGCCGAACAACCTTTTGCCATCGAACCCGGCGAAGGCGTGCCATCTATCGCCATCCGCCTCGAAGAAGTCGGCCTCATCCGCAGCGCGGCCGCTTTCCGCGCCTATCTGGTCTACACTGGGCTCGATACCAGCATCCAAGCCGGTGATTACAACCTCAGCCCGGCGCTGTCTATCGTGGACATCGCCCACAAGTTGCAAGACGCCACGCCCGAGCAAGTGACCTTCGTGATATTGCCCGGCTGGCGCATGGAAGAAATCGCCGCCTCGCTCTCGACCTCCGGCCTGGACATCACCCCCGACGGATTCCTGGCGGCGGCACGCTCTGCGCCTCCCGGTCTGGACTTCCTGTCTGCTTCCGCTTCCACCGAGGGATTCCTCTACCCGGACACTTACATCCTGCCCCGCGACATAACGGCCAACGGGCTGGTGAACGAATTCCTGCGCAATTTCTCCCTGCACCTAACCGTTGACCTGCGTGAGGGCTTTTCCCGCCAGGGGCTGGACGTGTACCAGGCCGTGACGCTGGCCTCCATCGTCCAGCGTGAAGCGGTCGTCCCTGATGAACGGGCACAGATCGCATCAGTTTTCTACAACCGCTTACGTTCAGATATAAAACTGGATACCGACCCAACGGTGCAATATGCGCTCGGGTTCAATGAAGCCCAAGGCACATGGTGGACCAATCCGCTCAGCGAAGCGGACTTGCAATTCGATTCGCCCTACAATACTTACCTCTATGGCGGGCTGCCCCCCAGCCCAATTGACAATCCATCCCTGAGCGCTTTACAGGCAGTGGCCTTCCCAGCCGATACACCCTATTACTACTTCCGCGCGCGCTGTGACGGTTCCGGCTTGCACAACTTTGCCGTCACCTTCGAAGAACATTTGCAAAACAGCTGTCAGTAAAACCGAGAAAAGCGCTGCTACCACCACACACAAATAGCGGCGTACCGGCCAGCCGGATCCAGTTTCGGGTAACACCCGTCCAAGCGCACAAACCAATGCCGAATACCAGCGCAGCAGAGGCAATGCCAAGCGCCAGACTGGCGTTCCCAAGCGGGTTGGTTCCTTGAGAGTTATTGGACATGGTTACCTCCTAAACAAAACATGATTTACCCCGAATTCAAATTTGGACGCAGATGAACGCTGATTTACGCTGATAAAGAGAAAAATCAGCGTTTTCTGCGTGGGTCAGCGTCCTTATGCGGCTAAAAACAGATGCACCTTCAACAGAAAATGGGATGAGTCGCGTTAGCTTATCGATCAATGTTGAGTTGGTTGAAGCCTCTCCCGTAACAGGAAGGTGAGCGCCACCATAATCGAGCCGATCAGCGCCATGATCCCGGCTACCAACAGGACAGGTTGAACGGCATCGCGGATAATCGTAGCTGTCAGATCCTGGAACACACTGACCATATCTGGCGGGAGAGCTTCGGGCAGAGCGGGCACGATGAAAAGCCGGAACATCACGGAAGCCATTGGCCCGCTCATAAGGCTCAAAGACATGCTGATGAGACCGGCAATCAACAACGGATAGCCCCACCAGGTCAGCCAACTGTTCAGAGAACGAACTATCAGGGCGGTAATCGCCAGTAAACATAACAATGGCACGATCGGGCTCAGGCGCATGAACAGCCGCAAAGCCCGCAAATCTCGTAGGGTTTGTGCCCGGCCCCCATTCGAAGAAACGAGGATCACCTGCTCGGGGAGCAAAGTTATCGTATTTTTGATTCCCGTTTCAATGATCGGGCGCAAATTCACGAACATGAAAGTTTCAGGTGGGTTACAGAGAGCCAAGGCCTGCTGATTGAGCGCCATAGCGGTCAACTGCTCTGCCGTGCAATCGGGTTGCGCCTTCAGCATTCCATAGACTGCATCAACCCCCTCCGGAGATTGCAGATAGGTTTTGAGATTGGCCAACGGTAAAATCACCTGATTGCTCTGGCCATTGAGATAAGCCATGATCTGTGTAATCGTATCCGCCGCCATGTTCCTCAACACATCTGGAGGAAATAATTCAGTTACCAGGGTCTGCCATTCTTGATCAGATAGGTTTCTGAATAGAGAAAGCATGCCGTTACGCTCCGGCCGCTGCGCAGCCATCGATAAAGCCTGAGCGGTCAGTTCGGGTAAACGCTGATACACGTTCTCTTCATCGAGTGCCCGGATGTACAGGTCCGCGTTAAAGACGCTATGCTCCATGGTATAGAGCGCGAAAGCCAGCGCCGTTGAACCGACAAACATAATGGCAAAAAGGCCGGCCAGAACACCAATCAGGTTTTTCGAGGAAATTTGCATACTGCGCCCTTGTATCTCCCTATTATTCGCTGATAACCTCGATGTAATCCTGCGCCATAGTTTCGCTACCAGTCGCGCCGAGCAAGTCGATCAACTCCAACGCCAGCTCCGCCTTGCGCTCAGCATCTTTGCGGCTCCAGGTACGGCTCTTGATCTCCAAAAACTTCCCCAGGCCGGGTTTTTCCATCGCGTCCAGATTGACGAAGAATTCCGTATCTTTATATTTGATGTGCCAGCGCAAACGGTCCTTCTGGATGATTTCTTCCTCACTAGGCTTGAAATACTCCCGGTAGAAACGCAACGTGTGTACGGCCGGAGCCAGGAAGCGGCTGCGTGAGAGCAGTACATCCCGTTCGAACTTGTCCTCGCGTGGGCCAAGCAAGGTCAGCCGGGACCGCACGTTAGTGACGTTGCCTTTGGCATCGATCAATTCATCTTCACGGAAACGCAGGTGTCCCTGCTCAGGGTCGTCGAACGAGAAATAATTGTCAAATTGATGGTAATGCTTATGCGCAGTGACTTTGATTTCCGGTTTCTTGATATTCGACAGAACAATAGACGGATCTGGCACTTTGACCTTAACCTGTAACTCGAATGATTCCTGTTCCATCGAGCCACCCAGCGCGATCAATTTCGACAGAACGGACTGCTCCCGTTTAATCAGGAACGCATCGATCTGACGGGCGATCTTGTCCGCCTGCGCCAGCAGTTCCGCCTCGTTCAGCGTCAGCAGTTGGTGATCGCGCATCAACCACTTCCCGTTGACCATCACATCGCTCACGTCGGTGGATTTACTGGAATAGACGATCTGCGCATACGCGTTGTCCGGGTCACGTTGGAAGCGCGGGGAACTGTGCACGGGGCTCGTATTTACCAGGATCAGGTCGGCGCGTTTGCCGGGTTCGAGCGAACCGGTCAGGTGTCCGATGTGCAGCGCTTTGGCACCGATACGCGTTGCCATGGCCAGGGCCACGGGCGCGGGAACAGCCGTCGGGTCATTGCTGACCGCTTTGGCGATGAATGAAGCCAGGCGCACTTCTTCGAACATGTCCAGGTCGTTGTTAGAGGCCGGGCCGTCCGTCCCGATGCCTACGTTGAGTCCAACTTCCAGCATCTGTGTAACCGGCGCGAAGCCTGAAGCCAGTTTCAGGTTGGAGGAGGGGTTGTGCGCCACGCCCGCGCCCGCGTGTAACAACGAACGCATTTCGCCCAGATCGATGTGCACGCAATGCGCGGCGATGACCTTGGCTTCCAGCAGTCCCTGCTTCTTGACATACGGGATAACCGGCATGCCCTGTTCGTTGCGCAGGTTTTCGCGCTCGAGAGCAGTTTCGGCCAGATGGGTATGCAAGGGTACATCGAACTCGACTGCCAGGTCGGCAGTGGCGCGCAGGATTTCGTCGGTGCAAGTATAGGGGGCGTGCGGAGCGACCGAAGGCACGATCAACGGGTGATCCTTCCAACGCTCGATAAAGCCGCGTGCCAGGGCCAGCGAGTCTTCCCACGAATCGGCGTCCGGCGATGGGAACTTGAGCACGGTCTGGGCACAGACCGCGCGCAGACCGGCGTCGGCAGTGGCTTTGGCGACATCTTCTTCGAAGTAGTACATGTCGCAGAAAGATGTCACGCCCGAGCGGATGAACTCCGCACAGGCTAGCGAGGTGCCCAACCGAACGAACTCCGGCGAGACGAACTCGCGCTCGACCGGCATCATGTAGCCCATCAGCCAGACATCCAGGCGCAGGTCATCGGCCAGGCCGCGCAGCAACGTCATTGGGACGTGTGTGTGCGCATTGACCAGTCCGGGCATCAGGATTTCGCCATTGCAGTCCACTGTCTCGTTGGCTGTATATTCCTGCGTAATTTCATCAGCCGGGCCGACAGCAACGATATTATTTCCCTGTACTGCCACAGCACCGGAAGTATATTGTTTAAAGTCTTCATCCATGGTCAAGACGAGCGCGTTGGTAAGAATAACATCCACAGATTTTGGCATGCTACCTCCTGTTTGTTTGCAAAGACTTCCGAAGTCAGGAGGACTCCGGAAGTCAGGTAGGTTATGGAAGTGTGCCTATACTATCATAGTCGAGCATGAAAAACAAACCCCTTCCAGCAAAGCAGGTTTATAATTTTCTCGAGGCTTTACCCTCGAAAATTTATTCCTATGGAGGTTCATAATGCGATTTAAATCGCTTGGTATCGGCATCAGCATCCTGGCAAGTTTGGTCTTCCTGATGGCAGCGTGTTCTCCTGGCAAACCGTCTTTCAAAGGCGGAGCGATCAACCCGCCCTTCTCTGCAGCTGAAATCAAGTTGACCGATCATAACGGCCAGCCATTCACTTTAAGCGCGCAACGCGGCAAGGTGGTCTTGGTGTATTTTGGTTTCACCAACTGCCCGGATGAATGCCCGTTGACCATGGCCCATGTAAAAGAGGCGTTACAAAACCTGGGAGATGGCGCCAAGAACGTCCAAGTAGTGATGGTCACCACGGATCCGGCGCGGGATACTCCCCAGGTGTTGAAGGATTACATGGCGAATTTCAATCCGACTTTCCTGGGGCTGACCGGAACCGATGAAGAGCTTAAAAAGGTTTGGAGCGATTACGGAGTGCTCGTGGAACAAGGCGGTGAAACCCACAGCACTTTTCTGTACGTGATCGACCCCGCAGGCAATCTTCGAGAAACTTTCTTACCCGATTCAGAACCAGCCGATATCAGCGCGGATGTCAGCTTATTGCTAAAGGGAGATTAAAAAACTAAAGAGTTGGGGTGGAATACTGCTTCGGGCTCAACTTCAAAGGACTGTCATCTTGTAAATGATAGTCCTTTTTTCTTGACAGTATCGCGCCGCGGGTCTAAAATCTTTAAGTCAGTCTAAACTCGCAAAGGAGATTTCTCAAACCTGATGTCAGAAGACCCTGTCCCTAGTCATAGATCGAAGAGAATCATTCTCAACCTTTAACCCCTGGACAGGCGTATCTGATTACACCTCCTGGGGGAATACAACATTGGAGGTGCTCCATGATCTTCAATCTCGAAGATGTTTTGAACAAACTCCAGTTGTCGTTGGAACACGACAAGCTGGATGAAGCCATTGCGCTGATCGAATCCCTGCGCTCGCCAGACCAGGCAGAAGTGTTTTCGGAACTGGAAGAGCACGAGCAGACGGCGCTTTTGCCGCGCCTGAACCCGTCCAATTCAGCCGATATCTTGGAAGAGTTGGATGAGCAAAACGCAGCCAGGCTGGTTGCGAACATGCCAACTGCTACAGTCGCGCGCATCGTAGACGAGATGCAGCCGGACGAAGCGGCCGATCTGTTAGGTGATTTATCACCGGATCAGGCGCAGGCTGTGCTCGCAAAATTGGAGGAGCCGGATGAGGTCCGTCCGCTGCTGATCCATCCCGATGATAGCGCCGGGGGCTTGATGACGTCCGAGTTCCTAGCTTTGCGTCCGCGCACAATCGTTCGGGAGGCGCTGGATGCCATCCGCAAGTGGAACCCGGATGCGGAAGCCTTCTATTATCTGTTCGTAGTCGACCAATCCAAGAAGTTATGCGGCGTGGTCGGGTTGCGTCAATTGATCGTCGCTTCGCTGGACACGCCCATACGGGACCTGATGGACCCGAATGTGATTTCCGTAAAGGTCGGCACAGACCAGGAAGAATGTGCTCGCATTTTGTCCCACTATGATTTGCTAGCGCTCCCGGTTGTGGACGACAATAACGTGTTACTGGGCATCATCACCATCGACGATGTGGTGGACGTGCTAGAAGATGAAGCCACGGAAGATATCCAGCGCATGGGCGGCGCGCAACCATTAGACACGCCCTATTTGGAGACGGGTGTGTTCCAGATTGCAAAGAAACGCGTCGGCTGGCTGATGCTGCTCTTTATCACTGAAATGCTGACCGGCACCGTCTTACGACATTTCCAGGATGAGTTACAAGTTGTGGTGGCGCTGTCCTTCTTCGTGCCGCTCTTAATCGGCACGGGCGGGAATGCCGGCTCGCAAACCACCAGCACCATTATCCGTGCTCTGGCGGTGGGCGACGTCACCCTGAAAGATGCTATTCACGCGCTCTGGCATGAACTGCGCACCGGGCTTTTGCTCGGGCTGGCGATGTCCGTGATTGCATTTGTCCGCGCCCTGACCTGGGGTTCGACCATCCCGCTGGCCGAAACGGTTTCCCTAACGATCTTCGTCATCGTCATCTGGGCTAACGTGTTGGGCGCAGTTTTACCGCTGCTGGCAGCACGCGTCGGCATCGACCCACCGATTGTTTCCGGTCCAGTGATGAGTACGCTGGTCGATGCGACCGGGCTGTTCATCTATTTTTCGATTGCCAGGGTTTTGTTGGGGTTGTGAAGTAGCCCCCCCACAGGCGCAAAGGACGCCACGATTTTCTCAAGCTGCCAAGATCGTCTTGGCGATTTTAGATAACCTTGGCACTCCTGGCGTTTTGGCGGTTAGAAAAATACTGGTCCTGTTGATAACGGGATTTTTACCACAGAGTCACGGAGACACAGAGTTGCTCTACTGATTTGGCTCCAGTCCCAGAGTGTACCTTTTCAAAATCTCCGTGACTCTGTGCCTCAGTGGTTAATGACTGCTTTCGCTTGGAATTTACCCATTGAAAACGGTAGAACCAAAATACTACTTCCAATTTAGCAATATTTTCAAGGCCTTCAAATTCTGCGGAAAATCCGTATCGCGATGGTTGCGTAATTCCATATCTACTGCCGCCGCACCGACCGAAACGGCGTAATCTGCCAGAGTACCGGTGTAGTAACAGCCAGTATCAATGGGCGGATAGGGATACCTCGTCACTTTGGAGAGCGCTTTAGCCAGATCGATGGAATCCGCTTCCCAGGGTTCGCCGCCGGGAAAGACACCCAACGCCGCGCTATGGTAGCTGATCAACGCCCGGACATGCCGGGAAGACAGGAAATTCATGACTGCGCGCGTCTCCGGTTCGGAACCAGGGCCGGAGCCGCCAGTCGTCGGGGCGTAATCCCAACAGCCGTCGCGGTCCCATTCGGCCTGCCAGTTCTCCGGGAAGTTACGGTTCAAGTCCACACCATGATCGTTGACGCGCCCATCGACTGAATGCGCACGCGCATCACCATCCGGGTTGATGTTGCGCAGGATGAACAGAGTCACATCGCTGGGAAGAATGTCAGGGTGCTCGTTGACGTAAATGATCAATTCATCGGCCAGGGCAATCGTATTCCATTCATAGCCCCCGTGGATGCCCGCTGCGATCATCACCTGCCGCTCGCCTTGCCCAAATCTATAGACTTCTAACGGCCTCCCAGAAACAGAATAACCGATGATGATTGGTCGTGGTCCCTGGGGCAGCACAAAAGGCGTGGGCGTGTTGTAGGCCTCGATGGGCGTGGTGAACGGGTTGGGTGTGACGGATGGCAGATAGTGAATTCCGGGCAGAGGCGTGGGAGATGGTGTTCCCTGAATGGCAAGTTCCAACATCTCTGGCTTTGAAACCGGTTTTGGCCGATTTTGGAAAAGCATCACTCCCGCTAATACACCAACCAGCCCGACCGCATTCAGCCCCCAAATGGCGGTCACCAGCCAGGTAGCCTTGCCGGAGCGCCTGCCTTTCATATTAGTCCATGTCCTGCGCCGCGAGCCGCAACCAGTTCAAGCCCAAGTTGACCGCCCAACGCGGCAACAATCCGGGATGGCCTCCAAAGGTACGCTGGCGCGTTTGGGTCCCTTCGGGTGTGATGAGCACCAGCTCGACCGAACGGGTTTCGGGAAAGGCCGCAATTCCAAGCGCGGCGAGAGCGTTGTTTTGTTTCTGGGCTGATCCCAAGAACGCGGACAGTTCCCCCTGCTTAAGATCAACCGACTCGACCGCCAGCAGATTCCCCGCCTCGGCGTTGGCAAGTCGACGCGTCAGGGCCCCACCCAAGCCTGATTCAACGGCGACCAGGTTCCAGGTCCGATCCGAAGCGGCTTCCAGCGCTACCCCTTCCAATGTATCTTCGTCCACCCCAAACACAACCGGACCCAGTCGTTCCCGCATCTGATTCTCGACGTCTGCAATCATGCGGTCAGCCTCGGCCTCGGTCTCTGCTTTGGCGGCAATGCGAATGTCTACGATACCAGAATGCGCGGCCAGGCCAACGGTGGGGTTGGCAAGCGTTTCAAATGCACCGATCTTTTCGTCGATATTGGATTCGCCAGCGCCTGCGGTATGCAACAGGCGGACCTTGATGACCTGATCCAGATTGTAATGGCTTTGTAGATAAGGGATGACAAATTCGTGCAGGATGTGCTCCATCTCTTTGGGGACGCCAGGGAGAGAAATCACGGCGCTGCGCTCGTTCGTCATGATAAAGCAAGGCGCAGTGCCAACGTTGTTTTTTATGGCGATGGCGCCTTTGGGCACATAAGCCTGGCGCTTCTGGTTCTCACTGGCCCCGCGACCATAGCGCGCGACGACCTCCAGAATCTGCTCCCAAAGTTCCTGACGGTATTCGGTCTCGACGCCGAAAGCCCGCGCAACCGCCTCGCGAGTAGGGTCATCCACAGTGGGGCCCAATCCGCCGGTTGTGATGATGATATCAGCATGAGTTATCGAATTGCGGATGGCTTCCGCGATGCGCTCGACATTATCACCGATAGTGATGGTGCGATATAAGTCCACGCCCAGGCCGCGCAGCAGGCGCGCAATATAGCGAGTGTTGGTGTCGACGATTTCGCCGAGCAAAATCTCGGTACCGATCGTGATGATTTCAGCAGTAGGCATAGATTATTAACCATAAAAGTAAATGTGTCTCCCTTGTTTATTAACCGCCAAGCCGCGACACTTGCGCCGCACGCAAGTGCGGTGAGAACGCCAAGATTCTTCTCACGACGCCAAGAACCCTTGGCGGTTTAATTCATTCGGATTAAACAACATTGTACTCTTGAATAAGGCATCCTTCTTCTTTGAAGCATTCTAATTACCCGCCGCCGATGATTACAATGCCGGCTGTGTTTGGCGGTGTCATCGATGATCCCATAAGATTAGAAACTTACTTCCACGCCCAATCTTTGGCCCCGGGCATTTTGCAAGGCCAGTTGTGCGGCCATCGCATCCTGAACGGCCACGCCAACCGATTTGAAATACGTGATCTGATCGGGCGACTTCCGGCCTGGCTTTCGCCCCAGCACGATTTCGCCCAATTCTGCGTAAATATGCCCCTCGTCGAACAAACCGTCTCGCATGGGGCGCAACAAATCACCTGTTTCAGCCAGGGTGGCTGAGCGTGAGTCCACCACCACCAACGCGCGGGCAACCGTCTCAGCAGGCACTTCCTGCATTTCAGGCGTGTACGAGCCAATCGCGCTGATGTGCGCTCCAGGCTTCAAGTCGGCATCTGCGAACACTGGGGTAGTAGAGGTGGTCGCAGTACAGATAATGTCCGCTTCAGCGACAGCCTGCTCAGAGCTGCTTGCTACACGCAGGTCCTTGGGGACGGGCCCATTCCCAGCCATTTCTTTGACAAAGGCCTGTGCCCGTTCAGCAGACGTATCGAATACCCAGGCCTTCTCGATCTTTCTCACACTGCAAGCTGCTTCCAGTTGTGTGCGTCCCTGTGCCCCCGCGCCAAAGACCGCTACCTCTTTGCTATCAGAACGAGACAACAGGTCGATGGCTGCGCCACTGGCCGCGCCCGTGCGGATGGCAGTTAACGAACCGCCTTCAAGAAGAGCCGTCGTTCGGCCCGTTTCAGCATCAAGGACAAGCACAGCCGCCTGAATAAAGGCCAGGCTACGCTCGCGCTCTGGATTCTTCGGGAACAGGGAAACAACTTTGACGGCCAAAGCATCACCACTCTCAGTTTGAACGTAAGCCGGCATGAACAGGCTGACGGCATCCTGCGAGGGGACGCTGAGTCGCGTCCGAAGCGGCACATCAGCCTTCCCGTCCGAGAGAGAGGCGTAGGCACGCTTCATTGCTTCAATTGCATCTTTCATCGGCAATGCTTTTTGTACTTCGGCGGCTGTTAAAATCAGCATCGTTATATCTCCATCTCAACCTAAAAAGGTATACAAAAGCGCAGAGGCCATAATTGTACCTCTGCGCTTCGATTTTGGCATTTTATAGCTATTCGATACCCAAGTATGCCTTTTGCACCATCTCATTCTTCCGCAAATTGGCAGCGGTATCCGTCAATACGATTTCTCCGGTTTGAAGTACATAGCCACGATCGGCAATACCAAGTGCCATGGTCGCATTTTGCTCGACGAGCAAAATGGTTGTTCCTTCCTTGTTGATTTTCTCGATCGTATCAAAGATAGCTTCCACCAAGACCGGTGCGAGACCCATGGACGGTTCATCCATCAATAAGACACTTGGCTTGGACATCAATGCACGGGCGGTTGCCAGCATTTGCTGCTCACCACCGGAAAGTGTTCCAGCCACCTGTCTCTCGCGTTCCTTCAGACGGGGCAATAGATCATAAACCCATTCCAGGTCCTTTTGAATACTATCCTTATCATTCCGGTGATAAGCCCCCATCTCCAGATTTTCGAACACAGACATTTTTGCAAAAATACCACGCCCTTCTGGAACCATGGCTATGCCTTTGTAAACCAAGCTATGCGCAGGGGCGTGAGTAATATCCTCTCCATCAAGGATTACTCTGCCCTCACGCGGGTGCAGCAGGCCACTGACTGTACGCAAGGTAGTTGTTTTTCCAGCGCCGTTTGCGCCAATCAGGGAAACAATTTCACCTTTTTCAACCGTCACCGAAATGCCTTTCAGGGCATGAATGTTGCCGTAATAGGTATGGATGTTATCGATTTCCAGTAATGCCATTGTATATTCTCCCTGCCTCAGGCCTGTGCGCCTTTGTTATCGAGTTCCAGGCCGGCGGCGGCGCCACGCCCCAGGTAGGCCTCGATCACTCTCGGATTGTGTTGAATTTCTTGCGGAGTTCCCTCAGCGATTTTCTGGCCAAAGTCCATCACAGAAATTTGCTCGCTGATGCCCATCACAACCCGCATATCATGCTCGATGAGCAGGATGGTGATATTCAAATCATCTCGCAAACGCCGAATAAAGCGCATCATATCAACGGATTCGTTAGGATTCATGCCCGCGGTCGGTTCGTCGAGTAAAAGCAGCTTAGGCTTGCTGGCAAGCGCGCGCGCGACCTCGAGCCGCCGCTGCGCGCCATATGGCAGGTTATGAGATAGCTGGTCCCCAAGTCCAGTCAAACCGACATAATTCAATAGACGGATTGCTTCGTCAAGAGCCGCTTGCTCTTCTTTTAGAAAGCGCGGGCTCTTGAATAACGCTTCGATCCACAACGTTTTCAAGTGTGGGTGTTCGCCCACCAAAATGTTTTCGATGGCTGTCATATTAGAAAAGAGGCGGATGTTTTGGTAGGTACGTGATATCCCGTGATGCGTGATACGATCAGTCGATAAGCCTTGAATCGCACGGCCATCGAAGACGATCTCGCCCTCTTCTGGAACATAAAAGCCAGTAATACAATTAAAGAACGTCGTTTTTCCTGCACCATTAGGACCGATGACACTCGAGATAGATTTCTCTTCGATTTCCAAATTGAAATCACTGACGGCGACAAGACCTCCAAAGCGTTTGGTTACCTGGTTTGCGGTAAGAATTGCGCTCATAACGTTCTCCTAACTTTCCGATCCAGTGGCTTGTTCTGTGCCTGCTTGTAATTCCTGCTTGATCCTGGCTTCCGGCACAAAACCCTCCGGCTTGACAAGCATCATTACGATCAAAAGGATACCGTACATCAACAAGCGATAATCTGCAAACTCGCGCAGCATCTCAGGCAAACCAACCAGGATTAAAGCGCCAACGATAACTCCTGGTATGCTTCCCATGCCACCCACGATGATCAGGGCCAGGGCGTTAATGGATATCAAAATGTTGAAGCTGTGGGGGAAAATATTTCCCAGGCGGGCAGCAAAAATCGCACCTGCCAGCGCTGAGAAGGCAGCACCGATAGCAAAGGCGAGCAGCTTGGTTTGAACCAGGTTGATGCCCATAGCCTCGGCTACATCTTCATCTTCTCGCATGGCCATCCATTGACGACCCAAACGCGAATTACGCAACCGGATCGTCACGAATACAGCCAGCGCTGCTCCCAGAATGACCAGATAATACATCGATTGCGGACTGTCAAACACAAAACCAAATAGCTTCGGTTGGGGAATATGGAGGACGCCTTGTGCACCGCCCTCAAGCGGAGCCAGCCAATTGGAAAGCGCTAAAATGCGGATGATCTCACCAAATCCAAGTGTGACAATCGCCAGGTAATCGCCACGCATGCGCAAGACCGGGAAACCAAGGATCAAACCCCAGAGAACACCGGCCAGCACAGCAAAGGGGATTGCCATCCAGAAGTTCAGACCACTACGCCCAAGTGGTCCGATTGATGTTAGTATGCCCATGGTATAAGCGCCGAACGCAAAAAAGGCCACGTAACCCAGATCGAGTAACCCGGCATAACCGACCACGATGTTCAAACCGAGCCCCATCATAACAAAGTAGCCGATCGTGAAGAGCGCCTGGCTCAGGAAGAGACCCACTAACCACGGCAGCACTAATAAAAATATAACGCCCAGAACAATCAGGACGACCCTGCCCCGCTTTTGGCGATTTTCAGGCATCTGACTCCATCGCATACGCGTAGCACTTTTAACCCCGAAATAGCCAAATGCAAAAGTAAGGATAAAAATGATCGCTGCTACTCCAGGATTGAGCGCCTTATTCGAGAACAGGAATCTGATTAAACCCTGCTCCTAAAATTTGGGTAACAATTTGAGCGACATTCTCTGAAAATAGGCCCAATCCTAATACCCACATTAAACTATTGATCCAGCCGCGTCTCCATTTTTCAGGTAACAGAATGAAGGAGGCACCAACCAGGCCCATCAAACCGCTGAAAAGGATGAGAATGATGTTTCCAAGTGCCAATCCTTGTCCAAATGTCAGGAAGTTGAGCAGGAATGGAGAGAAGTTGAGGAACATATCGCGCAACTTAAATATAGCTGGCCCTTCGCCGGCTTGAACGACGAATACCTGAATGATCACCGTCAAAATGACCAGGAAAAGGCTCGAGATCATCCCTGCGATGACACCACCGACAGCAGACTCCTGATCGCTCGCGTTTTCTTTCTTCAGCGCTCTAGTTGCCAATAATCCAGCGCCAACTGCTCCCATGACCAAAAATACGTGACCCAGGGAGAGGAACGAACCGACCAGATTCCGTTGCGCAAAAGTTTCCACCATACCAATGGCAGCCAGGTAAAGTGCCACAACACTGCCCAGAATGCCATATTGCAGAAGGGTGCGGGAATTTTGTTGTAGAGTCTTGAACATCATAGCACCTCTTAAGCCTTCTTTTCTGCCAACCGCTCTCCAAAGATACCTTGTGGGCGGAAGATCAGAATGACAACGAGTAATGTAAACGCAAAGGCGTCTCGCAATTGGTTGACGGCTGGAATGCCTAATCCTTCCAAAATCAGGTTGGGGCCCACTGATTCAAACACACCCAGAAAGAGGCCACCCACCATGGCACCAGGGATGTTTCCAATCCCACCCAGTACAGCCGCTGTAAAAGCCTTAATTCCTGGGTAAAAACCCATAAGGAAATAAACACCTTGAGGCCGGAAAAGACCATTGAAGATTCCGGCGGCGCCCGCTAACGCGCCACCAACGGCAAAGGTGATCGTGATGGTTTTATCGACATCAATGCCCATCAATCGCGCCACTTCTTTATCTTCAGAAACGGCACGCATCGCCTTGCCAATTTTCGTGCGTTCTACAAAAAAATATAAGCCGGCCATCAGGATCACTGCTGCAATTATCACCACGATTTGAACGACCGGAATTTCGTAGCCGCCTAAATTGATAACGCCCTCCAAGGCTGGGACAGTCGGATAAGCACGAAATTCCGCGCCAAACAGACCTTTAAACGAATATTCAATTGCAAAGGAAGCGCCAAGGGCTGTGATCAAAGGTACCAGGCGAGGCGCTCCCCGAAGCGGACGATAGGCCACCCGTTCGACCACAACGTTGAGCACCATCGAGATGGTTGAGGAAATCAGGATGAGAATAAGGATTGCCCATACCGGGTGGCTGGCCAAAAATCCTGAAGCAGCAAAGCTATCAGCTATGAATACAGAAGTGAGGGCACCCGCCATATAGACATCGCCATGGGCAAAATTGATCATCAATAAGATGCCATACACCAGTGTATACCCTAGAGCAATGAGCGCATAAATACAGCCTTGCGCCAGGCCCGCAAATATCAAAGTCACCCATTGACCAGATGTATAATGAGCAGCGATAACCGAATTGTAAATACCGATGACGATAACTACAAAGGCAGCAACCTGAAATAATCCCAAGAAAAAGCCGACCCAAGAGAATCTTTCAATATATCGTTTAAGCATGGAGAAACTCCCAAAGAGGTAAGAACATTCTTTCAGGGCTACCCTGAAACTTCTGAGCCAAATGAGACTTTTGGCTAAATAATATTTCCACCCCTGTGATGTGGAGCACGAAAAGAACCGCAAAGGGTGCAAATTGCATGTTCATCTGGAAGTGCTCACGCATATTGTTTATAGTGAGTCAGAGGGGAACCCCTCTGACTCACTTATGTGGTTTTATGAAGATTACTTACCAGGTGTGTAAACTGCTGCTGGCGGCCAGTTGCCATCCAACTCAGCCTGGGTGATCTGGAAGATACCCAAAGCCTCGCCAGTGCCACAGTCACCATGGTCCTTATTGGTGATTCCAAAGGAACTGAAGTCCTTATCACCACAATTCAACTTTCCGGTCAGACCTTGATAATCGCTCACGCCAGTGATCGCATCCCGCAGGGCCTGGCGGCCGATATGGACGGTGCCATCGCTATCGACAACCGCCACCTTCTCGATCGCATCCAACAGGATATTGGTGCCATCATAGGCAAAGGCATGGAAACCGCTCGGAGGTACGCCACCGAACTTGGTCTTCCACTTGGCCAGGAAATCGTCATAGGCAGCGCCAGACACGTACGGACCAGACAGGTACATGCCAACCACGTTCGGGCCAGCGTTTTCAGGGAACGAGTCAGACAACAAACCGTCAGCGCCCATCAGCGTGGTGTTTTCCAGGCCAGCAATCTCAGAAGATTGAGCTACGATGAAATCGCCTTCAGGCTCGAAGATCGGGAAGTAGAGTACATCTGGAGAGTCGGCCGCTACAGTGGTCAGAACAGCGCGCATGTCGGTATCACCAACGTTTACCGCGCCTTGGAAGGTGACCGTGCCGCCCAATTGCTGGAAGCGACCTGCCATCACCTGTTGAAGTTGATCAGCGTAAGGACTACCGTCATGGATAGTGGCGAGAGTGCGGGCGCCCAGCTCGTTATAGGCAAATTCAGCCGCAACCGAACCCTGGAACAGATCGGTGTGGCAGATGCGGTAGTAACCGGGTTGCCAGGTTTCACCTTCGAGCGTCAGAGCCGGGGCAGTGTTGGATGACGAGATCATAACCAGACCAGCATTGCTGATGGTCGGCATAGCTGCAGTGGCAGCACTGGAGCAGTTGGTGCCAATCACGCCAATCACGGTGGGATCAGAAGCAACCTTGGTGGCCGCGGTCTGACCACCCTCAGCACTACAACCGGAATCTTCACCAGTTAGCTGGATGTCGTGGTCGAGCAGTTTGCCGCCACGGTCGTCAACGGCAATTTCGATTGCTCCCTGGGAGTCTTCACCCAGGTAGGCGGTCGCGCCAGAGATGGTCAACATGTAAGCGATGTGGATCGGATCGCCGGGTGCAACATCTACACAGCCGATTGCATCAGTGCATTGATACGGTGCAGGACCGCAAGCGCCAAGTGCAATACTGGCAACTATGAGCGCTGCAAGCAAAGCAAACAAACGTTTGGACATTTCTTCCTCCTCCGAAAGAATGAGAAACTAAGGTACCCTTACGGGCTTACGCGACGAGCAGACAAAACTTCCTGTGTCAGCACCACCTCCTCTACAAAACTATTTATCTGGAGAGACAATTAATTGTCTCTCGAATTCAAAAAACACTTAAAGCCTTTTATTGGTACGAAAGTATACCAAACTAATGCCGGGTATTGAGAGCGCCTGGTCAAAAGTTCGGTCAAACATAAAAAATATTTACCTATTTTTTATCATCTTGGGACCTGTAGAGTAGCTGCTCACGGATACGCAGGTCGGTATTGCGAATTTTCATAGCAAGATCTGCCGCAAGATTGTACATGAGTTGATAGCCCAATTGAGGGTATGTTTCACAAAGCATAATCAACTTGTCCCGTGAAATGACAAGCAACCGTGTTTCTTTTTGCGCAGCACACGCCGATGCAGACCGAAGTCCTTCATCTACAAGCGCCACTTCCCCAAACGATTGCCCGCGACGTAATGTAGCAATAACTGAATCCGTAGTTTTTTTCTCTAAAGGAGAGCCTACTGTGGATGGGTTAATTAAAATCTCCACTTCCCCCTGAGCAATAACATAAAGTTCTTTGCTACCGCTATTTTCCTTAAAAATAGTTTCCCCGGCCTGAAAGACAACTTCTTGACACAAATTGGCAACCATCTCAAGTTGTGTGGGAGTAAATTGATAAAAGATATCGCTTTGTTTGAGATAGTTTACAATATTACTCATAACAATGATCCCTCGAATTGAAGTGTAGCATAAACAAAAACAATGTGCAACAAGGGATTCTTGAAAATTTTTTTGGAAAAATTGCTTGCACACCCCGAACGAACGTGCTATAATAACTTCAAGTTCCCCGCGTCTTTACAATCTCTTTTTGAGTGCCCGATCCGCGTCTAGCTATTTTGCCTAACCGGGTTGTGCGTAAACAAATTTGAATAAAAACCCAATTTCTCCAAATTCATAATGTGAATCACCAGCCCACACACGGGGGTCTGGTTTGTTTCTGTTTTTCTACCCACCATTATTTTTCAACGTTGAGAAGAGGATATGAAGATACTTGAACTCGAAAATGAACCCTTGGTCAAGCTGCGTGCTATGGCCAAGGAGCTTGCTATTAAAAACGCCAACCGCTTAAAGAAGGAAGCCCTTGCAATCCAGATTCGCCAAGCCGAAGCGGAAAAAGAGGGCGTTGAGTTGCGAGGTGGCATCCTTGAAATCATGAGCGAAGGGATTGGTTTCCTACGAGCAGCCAATTATCGCATCAGCGACCAGGATGTGTATGTTTCTCAAGCACAACTGAGACGTTATGATTTACGATCGGGGGATCTGGTTATTGGGAACGTGCGTCCACCGCGTGAATCTGAAAGACACTACGGGCTGCTCAAGGTGGAATCGGTCAATGGTCTGAACACAGAAGACGCTTCTCGCAGACCGTCCTTTGAAAACCTGACCCCAATATTCCCCGATAGACGCTTTGACCTGGAAACCGCTCGCGAACCCTACGCGCCTCGTCTCATCAACTTGATCGCTCCAATTGGACGTGGCCAGCGCGGCCTGATTGTTTCTCCTCCTAAGGCAGGCAAAACAACCATTCTCAAGCAAATCGCAAACTCAATTTCAAAGCAATATTCTGATATACATTTGATGGTTGCGTTAATCGGTGAGCGCCCCGAAGAAGTGACAGACATGGATCGCTCCGTTGATGCCGAAGTGATTGCCTCCACATTTGATGAACCGGTTACAGCCCATGTCCGTACCGCGGAGATTGCATTAGACAGAGCTAAGAGATTGGTGGAGATCGGCCGTGACGTGGTAATCTTAATGGACTCGATCACTCGTTTGGCGCGTGCCTATAACCTGGTTGTCAACCCCTCTGGGCGCACCCTTTCAGGTGGTATGGATCCCTCAGCACTTTATCCGCCAAAACGCTTTTTCGGCGCGGCGCGCAACATCGAGGAAGGTGGCTCGTTAACCATTATTGCCACTTGCTTGGTAGACACTGGATCCCGTCTGGACGATGTGGTTTATGAAGAGTTCAAAGGAACTGGTAACATGGAATTGCACCTCAGCCGTCGCTTGCAGGAACGTCGTATTTTCCCGGCTGTTGATATTGAACGCTCATCTACCCGTCGCGAAGACCTGCTTCTTGGGCCAGACCTGCTCCAGCGTGTCTGGTTGATGCGCCGTATGTACATCCAGATGATCTCACCACAACCACAAGGCGCGGGTATGGACTCTGCAGTGGCAACCGAAGCCATAATCACACGTCTCGAAAGAGCCAAAGACAACATTGAATTCTTGGAGAATCTAACACAAGATACATGAAAGCTTTAGAGTTC
The DNA here is from genome assembly GCA_963785535.1 of uncultured Chloroflexia bacterium. Classification (GTDB taxonomy): domain Bacteria; phylum Chloroflexota; class Anaerolineae; order Anaerolineales; family Villigracilaceae; genus JAABUE01. The sequence continues at coordinate 84,300 of CAWAVQ010000028.1, forward strand.
TTAAAACGCAACCGTTTTAGTATTATTAGTTGGTTTGTGACAATTCTGATCGTTGCGGGAATCGCAATTAGTGGTTTCTGGTACAAGGGCACTACATCCGAAGCCGCGCTTGTGCCCGAGCCTACCGCCCAGCCAGAAAAGAAGTCGCCTGATGTGCCGTTGCCTGCCCCGGGCTCTGAGGGCAGCAGCGGGAACGGTTTTGAATCCATTACCCGTAACATCCAACTAAAAACCGACATGCCTGAACGCCCGCGTTATTCTGTTGAAAAATACACGGTAGCGCGAGGTGATTCCGTATTTGCCATTGCACAAAAATACGACATCACACCTGAAACTCTGTTATGGGCCAATTACGACGAACTGCAAGATAATCCACACAATTTGAAGCCCGGTATTACCCTTAATGTGCCGCCAACCAATGGTATCTATTACCAGTGGAAAGACGGCGACACGCTCGAGTCCGTTGCCAACGAGTTCAAAGCCAATGTTGATGACATCATCGGTTGGCCCGGCAATGACATCGATTTGACTAACCCAACCGTCGAACCTGGCTCGTGGGTCATGGTGCCCGGCGGCCAGCGCGAGTTTGTGCAATGGCTCATCCCCACAATTGCTACGGGCAGTTCCGGTACATCTAACACCAGTTCTAGTTCCTGCCCAGGCGGAGCGGTTGGAAGCGGTGCATTTGTATGGCCAGCTGACAATCACTACCTGTCTGGCAACGACTACTGGTCCGGTCACTTGGGTATCGACATCGCTGCCGGCGAAGGCGCGCCGATTTACGCGGCCGATTCAGGCGTGGTGACCATGGCACAGGGTGGCGATAACTATGGTTATGGCAATGTCATCCAGATCGACCACGGCAATGGCTATTCCACTGTGTATGCCCATCTGAGCGTGATTGGGGTGGGCGTGTGTCAGAGTGTCTATGCCGGTCAATGGATTGGCTCGGCAGGTAGCACTGGTAATTCCACTGGCGCCCACCTACACTTCGAAGTTCGTGAGAACGGCGGGTTCATCAATCCCTGGTTCGTTCTCCCGTAAATACAAACCTGGCAGGTGATTTCAATCTGCCAGGTTTGTTGATTCCCATGAGTGAAACACCACTCGAAAGCTATCTTTCATCACTTCCTCTGAGCGCCTTTCGTTATTATGACACGCTCGGTTCTACAAATGACGAAGCACTGGCCTGGGCTTCGCAGGGTGCGCCGGATTTCTCCCTGATCATCGCAGACGAACAAACTAACGGCCGCGGACGCCTGAACCGCAAGTGGTTCACGCCTTCACATTCTGCACTGGCGATGAGCCTGATCCTGCGCCCCACGACGATCGAACGCGCGCATCCCGCCCGGACAACAGGCTTGCTTGCGCTTTCCCTGGCCGAATCGCTGCTCAAGCTGGGACTCGTCCCGCAAATCAAGTGGCCTAATGACGTGTTCCTTACCGGTCGTAAGGTAGCCGGGATCCTGGTCGAAACAACCTGGATGGGTGAAGAACTGCAGGCCATGATTCTTGGCATGGGTGTGAACGTGCTCAACACGTCCGTCCCGCCTGCTGAACAACTGCTTTTCCCGGCGACTAGCATCCAAACCGAACTGGGATATCCTGTAGAGCGGACTGAATTGCTGAGAGATATCCTCGTGAGCGTGTTAGATTGGCGTCCCAATTTAGGGACGGATGCGTTCCTGAAATCCTGGGAAGAGAGTCTCGCTTTTCGCGGCCAGCAGGTTCAGGTCGAGGGAGGTAGCGAGGGACCAATCACAGGTGAATTGCTCGGATTGAATACAGACGGCAGTCTACGTCTGCGCGATGAGCATGGCAAATCCGTGACAGTACAGTTTGGGGAAGTACACTTGCGTCCGCTGGCGTGATATACTTTGAATATGTTCGATAATCTGCGTGATGATGCTGCCTCCTCTTTTTACGAGGAAGACACCCAACCCCCGGACGAAGAAGCATACGTTGCTGCGCCCAAGCGCAAGAACAGTGGCAAGTTTTTAGGGATGACTCCAGTACAGCGCTTGATCATCGCCGTAATGCTGATGATCGCTGTTTGCGTTCTGGGAGCCATGTGCTTGTTGCTTACAGGAAAAATTGGCTTGATGTAACGAAAATGGGCGGCCAAAGGGTCGCCCATTTTTATTACAAGCAGGATCGTACCCTTACATTACAGCAACTTTTGTTGCTCTTCCCCCTCTTCAACTCCATTTTCATTGACTTTGGCACCCGCTCGCTTCAAATCTTCAGCAGCGATGCGAGCTACCGATGCAACGTAATCGCCGTCATGCAGGCGCATCAGATGTACGCCACGCGTTGAACGACCCGAAACTTTCACATCTTTGACCTTCAAGCGAATAGCCACACCATTGGCCGAAATCAGGGTTAGATGATCAGCCTGTTGAACCACTCGTGCTGATGTAATCTTTCCGACAATCGGTATCGCTTTCTTGTCAATCGTCGAGATACCGCCGGTGGCGCGGCCTTTAGCCGAATATTCCTCCAAGGGAGTTTGCTTACCAAATCCATTGGTTGTAACAATCAGTAAGGATCCATCCGGTTGAACTCTGGTCATTGAGGTCACCTGGTCACCCTTCGCCAGGCGGATGCCATTTACGCCGGCCGCAGCTCGTCCCATCGAGCGGACCAGTTTTTCGCTGAAACGCAGGGCCTGGCCCATTTCGGTGACGATGATGATCTCGTCGTTGCCGGAAGTCAGGCGGGCCCAACCCAACTCGTCGTCATCTGCCAGAGACATGGCAATCAGGCCTGAGGGCCGTACCGAAGCGAATTCTTCCAGGTTCACACGTTTGACCTTGCCTTTGGCAGTCATCATAATGCAATACCCGTGGGCGCTGAAATCTGAAACGGCAATCGAGGCTGTAACCCGTTCCCCAGCACCTAAGGCCAGCACGTTGACCAAAGGGATGCCCTTGCCCGTGCGGTCTGCATCCGGGATCTGGTAGACCCTCTCCGAATAAACCTTTCCCCGATCTGAGAAGAACAACATGGTATCCAATGTGCGCGCCGGGGTCAGCGAGAGCACTTCATCCTCTTCCTTGGTGGCGTGTCCTTTGACGCCCACCCCGCCAATCGACTGCGACTTAAAAGCCTTTGAAGCTACTCGCTTGATATAGCCGCGCTCGGTCAGGCTGATGAGAACAGCTTCGTCCTGTACCATATCCTCGATGCGCAGTTCTTCCGTAGCATCGAGAGCGATGTGCGTGCGACGGTCGTCACCATATTTCTCGGCCAGTTCTGTCAGGTCAGTTTGAATGAGCGCCAGGATTTTCTTGGGATGCGCCAACAGATCTTCAAGGTAATCGATTTGCTCTTTGATCTGTTTGTGTTCTTCTTCGATTTTCCAACGTTCCAGCGCCGCCAGTCGGCGTAACTGCATATCCAAAATGGCCTGCGCCTGAAGCTCTGATAGTTCGAAGCGCTGTATCAGGCGTTCTTTGGCCTGCTCCACATCAGGAGATTCTTTAATAGTCTGAATAACGGCATCGATGTTTTCCAGCGCAATCAACAAACCATCCAGGATGTGGATGCGAGCACGCGCTTTGGCTAAATCATAATTTGAACGCCGCACGATAACGGTCTGGCGATGCTCGAGGAAAATCTGCAAGGCACGTTTGAGAGGCAACAAACGTGGTTCGCCATCAATCAGCGCCAGCATTTGCACCCCAAACGTGGACTGCAACATTGTGAACTTATAAAGCTGGTTCAACACTTTTTTGGGTTGTGCGCCACGTTTGAGTTCAATGACAATGCTCATGCCGCGCTGATCGGATTCGTCGCGTAAATCAGAAATCATATCGATTTTGTCATCCCGGACGAGTTCCGCTATCCGCTCAATCAGGGTGGTTTTATTCACCTGATAAGGGATCTCCGTGATCACGATTTGATAGCGATTGCCCTTCATCTCCTCGATATGCGCCAACCCACGCACAACGATACGCCCTTTTCCGGTCGAATAAGCGGACTCGATCCCCTCGCGTCCGACAATGATGCCGCCAGTCGGAAAATCCGGGCCAGGGACTCGGTTCATCAATTCTTCCAGCGGGATCTCATCGATCCTGTCATAGTTCTCGATCAAATAATTAAGCGCTGCAACCAATTCGCGCAGGTTATGCGATGGGATATTGGTCGCCATACCAACCGCGATACCTGAGGAGCCATTCAAAAGCAGATTAGGAAGGCGAGCGGGCAAAACGGTCGGCTCTTCAAGGGAGTCATCGAAGTTGGGAGCAAAGTCGACTGTACCTTTTTCAATGTCCGCCAACATCTCCTCGGCCATCCGGTTCATGCGTGCTTCGGTATAACGCATCGCCGCTGGCGCGTCCCCATCAATGGAGCCGAAGTTCCCTTGCCCATCTACGAGCATATAGCGCATGGAAAAATCCTGGGCCATGCGTGCCATACTCTCGTAAACTGCCGAGTCACCGTGCGGATGATATTTGCCCAGTACCTCCCCAACGATACGGGCGGATTTCTTATACGATGAATTCGAACGTAACCCCAGATCGGACATCGCATATAAAATCCTGCGGTGGACCGGTTTTAGACCATCGCGTGCATCCGGTAGAGCGCGCGCAACGATCACGCTCATGGCGTAATCAAGATAGGCCTCGCGCATCTGGGAGTCAATGTCTACTTGTTGAATAGTACCGATTTCCATATGTTTCCTGCTTTTGAAAGTGAAATGTGCTAAACAGCATAAAAAGACACGAAGACTGTTTCGTCACGACTTCGCGCCTTCTTAAATTAGATGAAAGATTGGCTTTCGAATAGTTAAATTATACCATCTGCACCACTCCAAGCCCCTATTTTGGTTCTCCAGGTTCTGCCGTGAAAAGGTCCGGATTTTGGGGTATCTACCACGGAAATTCCCAAAGGGCCCTTATATTCACAAAGCAGAAAGTGAACTTAAAGAAAGCAAAAACCCGCCTTTCAGCGGGTCTTCCGTGTGCCGAAGGAGGGATTTGAACCCTCATGAGCTAATGCTCACTACGCCCTGAACGTAGCGCGTCTGCCAATTCCGCCACTTCGGCAAGGCTCCGATAAACTCAGCCCGGTGGCTCAGTGCTGGCACTTCGGCCAGCGGAGTGTATTTTATCCCAAACGACTATTTTGTCAACCATCGAGCGACAGTTTGTTAGCCCAAAGTAGTAGAGTCCCCTTTGCCCAAAGTTAAAATGTCCCCTTTGCGGAAAGCATTAGAAAGGGACCAGAAAGTGAACAAACTACTACAAATGAGCACAAAAGAACTGGATCGTTTAGAGGTCATGCAAAAGCTGGAAGAGAGACGCATGTGCCAAAAGGAAGCAGCCCGTATTCTGGGACTAAGTGTCCGGCAGGTGAAAAGATTGTTGAAAAGCTACCGTCATGCAGGAGCGCAGGGCTTGGTATCAAAGCGGCGTGGGCGAACGAGCAACAACCGTCTCTCAGAAGAAACCCGCAAGAAGGTGTTGGGATTGTTGCAGAGTAAATACGAAGGGTTTGGGCCAACCCTGGCCTGTGAGAAGTTGGTTGAGTTGGATGGGTTGCAGATTTCAGATGAAAGTGTGCGCCAACTGATGATCGTGGAAGGGCTCTGGAAGCCGAGGAAAGCGCGTAAAGTGGTGGTGCATCAAATGCGGGAACGGAGGGCTTGTTATGGGGAACTGGTACAGATCGATGGTTCTCCCCATGATTGGTTCGAAGGGCGTGCACCGACTTGCAGTTTGCTGGTATTTATCGATGATGCCACCGGCAAATTGGGACAGTTGTCCTTTGTCAAAAGCGAGAGTTTTTTCAGCTACAGTCAGGCTGCCAGAGAGTATTTTGAGCGTCAAGGCAAGCCAGTCGCCTTCTACAGCGACAAACATGGCATATTCCGGGTCAATCAGCCCGCCAGCGGCAAAACAGAGGCCCTGACCCAATTCGGACGCGCCATGCAACAACTTGATATTCAGATCATCTGTGCCCATACCCCACAGGCCAAGGGACGTGTCGAGCGGGTCAACCAGACGTTACAGGATCGCCTGCCAAAAGAATTACGTTTACGCGGTATCTCCTCTTGGGAGGCAGGCAATGCTTTCTTACCGGAGTTCATGGCTGATTTCAACCAACGTTTTGCTGTCCAGCCTCGCAGTGACCATAATGCCCACCGCCCGCTTATTGACCAGGACGATCTCGATCAGATCCTGACCTGGCAGGAGACACGTACGCTCTCAAAGAACTTGACCTTGCAGTTTCACAAGATCGTTTATCAGATCCAGACCCATCGCCCCACGTATGCCATGCGCCACGCCACCGTTACTATCTGCTTGGATGCGCATGGAGATGTCACCATCCGCTACAAGGGCAAAGCTCTGGATTACACCATCTTCCACAAGCAATCCAAACAAGCCAGTATCGTAAATACCAAACAGATTGATCAGGCTCTGCAAAGCCCGCCTAAACCCAACAAGCCTGCTCCCGATCACCCCTGGCGTAAGGGCTTTGCCACTCCGCTCTCAAAAAGTAGAGATGTCCCCTTGCAAGGGGACATCTCTACTTTGGAAATTAGGTGACATTTCTACTTTGGCTTGACACCATCAAGCGACAGTTGTTGCCAAAGCGACCCAAAATTGTTCACAAAAACGACAAACTTTATACATACTGGCTACACCAAAAAACGTGATTGAAGTTCTAGAATGTAAAGCATGTAGTTGCAAAACTGTAAAGAATAGTACTTTCGGATTTGTAAGAAAGTGGAACGTTTTGGCACCAATTTCGTTAAACTAATTAAGAAAGGAGGCAACCATGTACATCCTGACAGCTATAGTCGCAGTCTTGCTCATCGTTCTGGCCGGGGCGGAATTGTTTCTCGCCCAATTCAACGCAGACGAACTGAGCAACATGGGTGTCGAGAAACCATGATCGATACTGACGCCCATACTCCATAAGCCCGGCGGATACCGCACAATCCGGCCGGGCATTTTGTTTAATGCTGTCAGGAGTTACGCAGTTCTAACTGTTTTTTGTAGTGGGGAAGTTATTTAAAGCGCGCCAACACGTCCGTTGATTCGAACAGGATATATTCGACGCTATCCAACTTGAACTCGGTACCGCTGTACTTGGCAAACAAGACCTTGTCGTTCACCTTTAACTTGATTTCCTCATCATCACCAATCGCCACAACTTCGCCGGTCTGTGGTTTTTCCTTGGCAGTTTCCGGTAACAGTAGACCGGAAGCCGTTTTGCTTTCCTGCTCTAACGGACGGATCAGCACGCGACTGCCCAGGGGTTCAATATTGATATCAGACATCCTATACCTCCAGATGGATTAATTGATTCCAAGCAATTTGTTGATCCTCGGGCGGTCAAACCCGATGATGATCTTGCCACCGATATCGATGACGGGTACACCACTCTGGCCGGATCGTCGCAGCATATCGCGCGCAGCAGCCTGGTCGCGGCTCACGTCCACATCGCGAAATTTGATACCCTTCTCACGAAAATATTTTTTCGCCATATTACAAAAGGAGCACGATGGTGTACTGAAGACGATCACACGCGGTTGGGGTCTTTGTGTTTTAATTGCTGCAAACCTCCAAAGTTATTTTCCGTTGGTTAGATGAACAAATTCACAAAAGCTTGCATCTTCGCGAGGAACACCTACAACTTCCCTACCGACCGTTCGGTTGTTTTTTTGAATTTTAAGTTATAATACCTTATACCCTCTCCTCGGAGCCTCTAAGTGAATTTTTCCCTTTCCAATGAACATTTGATGGTACAAAAAATGGTACGCGACTTCGCCCAAAAGGAAGTTGCGCCCGTTATCAAGGAATATGATCGCAAGGGTGAACCTATCCCCTGGGTGCTGGATCGCATGGGCGAACTTGGCATCCTGGGCATTTGTTTTCCCGTCAAATACGGCGGGCAGGGCATGGACTACATCTCCCTCGGCCTGGCCTGCGAGGAGCTCGAAGCAGTAGACAGCACCCTGCGCGTGGGCATGTCGGTCCACGTCGGGCTGAGTGGCATGACCATCCTACAGTGGGGCACGGAAGAGCAGAAACAGAAGTTTCTGGTTCCACTGGCGAAAGGGGAAAAGATTGGTTGCGGCGCGTTCACGGAACCCGGCATGGGCTCGGATGTGGCCTCCATGCGCACGCAGGCCAAACGTCAGGGCGATGCGTACATCCTCAACGGCGAGAAAATGTGGATTTCACTGGCATCTATAGCAGACTATGCGCTGGTGACCGTCGTCACCAATCCGGACGCGAAGAAACCTTCGCAACGGCTGTCATCTTTTGTGGTAGACCTGCATTCGAAAGGCGTCACGCGCGGCGACCTGCACGGCAAACTGGGCGTGCGAGCCGGCTCGACAGGTTGGATCAATTTCCAGGATGTGGAAGTTCCAGCGGAGAACCGTATCGGCGAGGAAGGCGAGGGCTTCAAGATCACGATGAGCGCCTTCGATAGCGGACGTTACACCGTTGGCGCCGGCGCGACCGGACTGGTGCGCGCCTCTCTTGAAGCCAGTGTGAAATATGCCAAGGAACGCAGCGCCTTCGGCCAGCCGATTTCCGAATACCAGATGATCCAGCAGAAGATCGCCAAAATGGCGCAGGATCATGAGATCGCGCGCCTGCTGTACTTGCAAGTCGGCTGGATGAAAAACATGGGCCAGCGTAGCACCTTGCAGACTTCGTATTGCAAGAAGTTTGCGACCGAGGCCTCCTTCGAGGCTGCCAATGAGGCCATCCAAATCCATGGCGCGTACGGTTTCAGTGACGAATACGACGTGGAACGTTATCTGCGCAACAGCCGCGGAGCGATCATTTATGAGGGCTCCAGCGAAATCCAATCCATCATCCAGGCCGGTTATGCATTAGGCGAACGTGATGATAAAGCGCTACGCTGCGAGATGCCTGCCTATGATGAAAATGAGTGGCAATCCTGATGTCATTGCCTGCACCGCCCGTGCCATCCGCCACGGATAGTATGCGCAGGCACGCGTGCGAGGAGGCTGCAGGCCGACGAAGCAATCTCCTCTCGATGGAGTTCATCTAAAATTAGGAGATTGCTTCGCCTTTGCTGGGCTCGCAATGACATTTGAAAATAAGATGAGTTAATCCTATGGCTGAGTTCGAACCTACACACACACAAATCCAAAAAATCACTCCAACAATGGTTGGGACGATCGTTCTGGAAGACCCGGTTGGGTTTCCACAGGACAAATCAAATCTGTACTGCGTTGGTAAGAATGGCGAAATGATCTGGCAGGCTGAGAAGCCAGAGCCAGCAGGACTGTATAGCCGGGTCATGTTGGACACGGACGGTAATACGCTCTCAGCTTATGCAGTCACCGGGCAGGCTTGTGAACTGGATCTGATCAGTGGTAATTTGATCAGCCAGGCCAAGATCATGTAATCGACATCTGTATGGAAATACCAATCATCAAAAATATAAGACTTGCAACATCATAAGGAGGAAGACTTGAAAATCGTAGCCTGTATCAAACAAGTCCCTGACTCGGCGGCCAAAGTCATCGCTGAGGATGGGAAAGTCTCCTGGGGAGATGCACCGCTGGTCATCAACCCCTGGGACGAGTTCGCCGTCGAGGCGGCGCTCCAGCAAAAGGAAGCGCAGGGCGGCGAAGTGATCGCCGTCAGCATGGGCGATGAGAACGCCAAGGAAGCGCTCAAACATGCGCTCGCCATGGGATGCGACTCAGCCATCCTGGTCACCGACTCCGCGCTCCGTGGTCTTGACACGCGAGGCACCGCCCACGTGTTGGCTGCTGCTATCAAAAAAGTTGGCGATGTGGACATGGCGTTCTTTGGCCGCCAGGCCATCGACGGCGATGCCGGCATCACCCCGGCCCAGACCGCGCGCGTGCTCGGTTGGCCGATGCTCAGTTTTGCGGCCGTCATCACGGTAGACGGTGGCAAGGCCAAGGTCGAACGCTCTACCGAAGAAGGACGCCAGACCGTCAGCGCTGATCTGCCGGCTGTGTTCAGCGTTGTCAAAGACTTTGGCGAACCGCGCTACCCATCTTTCATGGGCATTCGCAAAGCCTCCCGCGCCGAAATCCCGGCCTGGACGCTAGCCGACCTGGGCGTCGAAGCGCCCGCCGCAGTCATCGAATGGCCTGAACTGATGAACCCGCCCAGCCGTGAAGTCACCTGTGAAATCATCCAGGGCAGCAGCCCTGAAGAAATCGCCGATAAATTGGCTGACAAAATCATCGGGGAGAAAGTGCTATGAAAACCTGGGTTTACATCGATCATTTCAAAGGCGAGCCCCTGCCCGCCTCCTGGGAAGCCATCGGCGTCGGCAAGACGTTTGGGAACGTCACGGCCCTGGTCTTCGGCTCGGGCGTGGAAGCGGTTGCCAAGTCCGCGTTTGAGTACGGTGCAGACGAAGTCCTCTTGGCGGATGACGCTGCTTTGGCAGACTTCCGCGTCGAGGCCTTTACCTCCACCCTGTCCAAAGTCGCAGCGGAAGGTAGCCCGGACCTGATCCTGTTCCCGACCACGACTCGTGGCCGCGAGTTGGCCGGCATGGCCGCTATCGATCTGAATACCGGCGTGCTGGTAGATGTCATCGCGCTGGAAGCCGACGGCGATAAAGTTGTGGCTACCCGCCCCATCTATGCGGGCAAGTTGCTCGAGAAGACGGTCTGTAATGCCAAGCCGCAACTGGTCACGCTGCGTGGACGCGCCTTTCCCAAGCCCGAACAAAACGTGGGCGCATCCGGTACCATCACCAAAGTGGATGCAGTAGCCGAAGCCAAGACCGAAGTCGAAGGGTACAGCAGCGGCGAAGGCGGCGTTTCCCTGACTGACGCTGGCGTAGTCGTCTCGGGCGGGCGCGGAACATCGAACAACCCCGCTCTGACTCCCCCGGACGGCATGGATGACAAAGAAGCCGAAATCTGGCGGGCGCAACAGGGCTTCAAGCTGGTTGGTGAACTGGCTAAAGTGCTGGGCGGCGCGATGGGCGCCTCCCGCGCGGCAGTAGATGCAGGTTATATCCCTTACTCTCATCAGGTTGGCCAGACCGGCAAGGTTGTTTCGCCTGACCTGTATATCGCTAACGGCATCTCCGGCGCCATCCAGCACCTGGCCGGCATGCGCACCAGCAAGGTCATCGTGGCGATCAACAAAGACCCGGATGCGCCCATCTTCAAGGTGGCACGCTATGGCGTGGTGGGCGATTTGTTCCAGATCGTCCCGGCGCTGACCGAGGTGTTCAAGAAGAAGTTGGGGAAGTAGCTGGTAGACATTAGACTTTAGACATTAGAAAAGGCGCGAGAGCAAATCTCGCGCTTTTTGGTTGCCACAGAGAAGTGCGTCGCACCTGCCAGACGGGTTCATCCTGTTTAACGGAATAAATCAGGTGCAAGACTTTTGTTCCGTCAAACCAGGTGCGACGCACCCTCGCGCGCTACGGCGTGGTTGGCGATTTATTCTAGATCGTCCCAGCGCTGACCGAGGCTTTTAGAAGAAACTCGGTAAATAGCCATTAGACCTCAGACAAAAGAAGTTAGAAAGGCGTGAGAGAGATCTCTCGCCTTTTTTGATTCTCGAAGTGTAATCAATATTCTTGAAAATGAGACGTTCCAAGAATAAACAATCCTTAAGTATTGTTGACAATATTAAATTTCCTCGTATAATGTGTTCAATATTTCAAATTAAATATTAATTATTATAAAAACTCTGTCAGAAATCGAGGAAACATGCAAATCTTATCCCAACCTCTCCCCAAAAATTGGGCCGCCCGCTTTTTTACTGTCTGGGGCGGACAAGCTTTCTCCTTATTCGGTAGCGCGCTGGTACAGTTTGCACTGGTCTGGTACCTGACCAAGGAGACCGGCTCGGCCACCATCCTGGCCACTGCGACGCTGGTGGCTATGCTGCCGCAAATCGTGCTGGGACCCTTCGTCGGCGCACTGGTGGACCGCTGGAACCGGCGTCTCATCATGATCGTTGCAGATGGTTCCACCGCGCTTGCGACAGTTGTCCTGATCTATCTGTTCGCTAGCGGACAGGTACAGATCTGGCACATCTACTTGATCCTGATGGTGCGGTCTTTGGGCCAGGCTTTCCATTTCCCAGCCATGCAGGCCTCTACCAGCCTGATGGTGCCCGAAAAGCAACTTACCCGCATTTCTGGCGCCAATCAGACCTTGCAGGGTGTGACCAACATTGTTGCGCCGCCGACAGGTGCATTACTCCTTGAGCTTATCCCAATGCAGGGCATTCTGGCGATTGATATTATTACCGCATTGCTAGCCATCACTCCCCTGCTATTCATTCCCATCCCGCAACCCGTGCGCAGCAGGCAGGCGCAGGAAGCAGGCAGCCAAGAAATGGCAGGAGGATTTTTGCAAGATGTGCGCGAGGGATTGCGCTATGTTGCCTCCTGGCCAGGGCTACTGGCAATCTTGATCATGGCCACCCTGATCAACTTCCTACTCACACCGACCAGCGCATTGATGCCATTGCTGGTCACCAAACACTTCGGCCTGGGCGCGCTAGAATTCGGCTTGATGGACTCGGCCTGGGGTTTTGGCGTCATCCTCGGCGGCCTGATCCTGAGCGCATGGGGTGGTTTCAAGCGAAAAGTTGCCACCTCGATGATCGGCATCATCGGGATCGGCGTAGGCGTGACAATCGTTGGACTATCACCTACCAACATGTACTGGTTAGCAATCGCGGGAATGGCGCTTAGCGGTATCATGAACCCGATCGTCAATGGGCCGCTGTTCGCTCTGATCCAATCCACCGTCCGCCCAGATATGCAGGGGCGGGTGATGTCGTTGGTCATAAGCGCGGCCACAGCCATGTCCCCGCTCAGTTTAATGGTGGCAGGCCCGCTATCCGACGCGATCGGCATCCAAACCTGGTTCTGGTTTGGGGGCATCATTTGTCTTTTGATCGGAATCGGAGCCTTTTTCGTCCCAGCCATCATGAACGTGGAAAGCAACCAAAACGGTGAGGGTCCAAAATCCGATGAAACTCCAGCTTTAGCTGTCGCAACTGATTAAAACAAAATAACGTTCAAACACGGACCGAGATAAAACCCGGTCCTTTTGATTCCTGCAAATCATTTGCACTTTTGCCCGTATCTATTTGAATGAACCTGCGTCGTAATAAGAAAAGTGTCTCTTCGTCCGATTTCACTTAAAACAACAATTGTCCATTTGAAGAATTTTTACCAAACCAACAAATATCCTTTACATTTCTTTTCTAAAATACTATGACCAGTATCTATTTTGCCCGAGAGGCGTCTCAAAAGATGAAGGCAAGCACTTCAAAAGAAAAAGATTTGCTCCAGGTCGCTTTGCGCTTTGACTCCAAAGCCCTGGCACAAGTTTACGATCTGTATAGCCCGGAGCTGTATCGCTATGCAGCTCGCCTTCTTGGCGACCCATCCCTGGCAGAAGACTGCGTTGCAGACACCTTCAGCCGCTTTCTAAAAGCCCTGAGTGCTGGGCGGGGTCCGAAAGATCATTTGAGAGCCTATCTGTACCGCATCGCTCACAATTTGATTGTCGATCATTACCGCCGGGCACCGGATGTGGATGAGTTAAAAGAAACATATCCAGGCACCGACAACACGCCCGAACAAGAGGCCGACCTGCGTATGCGACAAACACAGATGCGCGAAGCAATTCAGCAGTTGACGCCCGACCAACAGCAAGTAATTGCATTCAAGTATTTTCAAGATTGGAAGAATGAAGAGATCGCCCAAGCATTGCATAAACCCGTAGGCGCTGTCAAATCGTTACAGTATCGCGCGCTGGCAAGCTTGCAAAGAATTCTTAGCAAAGAGAAATCCTTATGAATACCAAAAACCCCGAACCCATTTCTGGAACGATGGTCGAACAGCGGCTTGAAGAACTCAAAGCCGTTCCAGAACGCAATCCGCTACAAGCAGCCAGCGGACGTGCACGTTTTTTGAAAGAGGCAGCAGCATACCAACAGGCCGTATCTCCTGGGAAGCATGTACGTCAAAGAAGGTGGATATTCCCAATTCGAAAGGAGAAATTCGCAATGAATGCACTGATATCGCTAATCCTGGCTGCATCCCTATTCCTGGGAGGAAGTGTCACCGTAGCCGCAGCACAGGATGACCTGCCCAACCAGCCACTCTACCAGGTCAAACTATGGACGGAAGATGCGGCTCTGGCCTTGGCCGGTAGCCCTCAGAAGCAGTCAACTGTGCTGATGAACATGGCGCAGCGCCGCGTGGAAGAAATGGCTGCTCTCGCTGAAAAGGGTGTCACTCCCCCCGCTCAGGTCCACGAACAATTGGAGCAGCATCTCAACCAAACCTTGGCGCTTGCCTCCAATATGGACGAACCGGCTCTCGAACAAACGCTTTTGCAACTGCGTGACCGCCTGCAAACGCAAGATCGCATCATGGAACAATCGCAAATGCACGCCAATGCAGCCACCGTACCTTTGCTCACACAGACTCGCCAGATGTTGCAAACCCGTCTGCAACTGGTGGATGAAGGGCTGGCCGATCCACAAGGTTTCCGCTACATGATGGAAAATCAGATGCGCTACGGCCAGGATGCGGAGGCCACTCCCGAACCCAACCAACAAGGCGAACCCGGCTTCCACCAGAATGACCAAAGCGGACAATCCACCAACGAACCCGGCACCGGGAATGGAACTGGTAACGGCGCCCCAGGCGGCCAGAACCCCGACGGTTCGCAGAACGGGAATGGCGGTAACAGCCCAGGCAACCAAACGCCCGGCGGTCAGAACCCGGAACCTCCGCAAGGCGGCAATGGCTCAAGTGGGGGCGGAGGCAACAACAAATAATCTACGAGTTCACAAAATCTCCGCGATGATCGCGGAGATTTTGTCTTTAATAGAAATGGTATTGCTAATCGCCCTCTCCGCCTTCACCACCTTGATTGTCCCGATGGCATGCCAGGCAAGTGTAACTTCGTATGTTATCGGGATGGCAGGTACGGCAGGTCGTGCCGCCATGATTGATGCCAGAGCCTCCTTCTTCTACGCGGGGTTCCGGGTGCGACAGATTGAAGCGCGCCGGGCTCCAGGCCGCGGTTGAATGACAATCTGCGCAACTGGTCCCAAAGGCCCCGGCATGGAAATCCGGGTCCGCATGACAGGCCACACATTGGGTCGGTGTTCCTACAAAAGTGTTGTTGGTATGGCATTGTTCACATTGCACATTGGCGTGTGCGCCATCCAGGGGGAAAGCGGTACGGTTATGGTCAAAGGTGACACTATCCCAACTTACCGGCACATGACAGGTAGAACAATCTTTGCCGAAACTGCCACTATGTGCATCGTCTTGTTGATGACAAGCATAACAATCCGTAGGTGTTCCCTTGAAGACGCCATTCTGATGGCACGCTTCGCAAGCCACCTCCGCATGGGCTCCTTCCAGCTTGAAAGCCGAAAGATTGTGATCGAATTTAGCTGGCTTCCAGCCATCCGGGGAATGGCATGCCCCGCAGTCGGTACCAAAACGCGTCTCGTGCGGATCATCCGCGCGATGACAAGTATAGCAATCTTGCGGCGCATGTCGGAAAGTCAGCCAGGCTGCGTGCATCAACATGGCATTCTGCACAGGCCACGTCCACATGCTTCCCGGTCAGCTTGAACTGAAAGCCGTTATGACTGAACTGTTTGCCAAACCTGTCTACCCCATCGTGACAATTCAAGCAGGCTGTGCCATAAGCCTGAACATGCGCCTGGGTAAAGCCGGCATCCATTTGACGGTGGCAGGCCTCACATGAGTTCGTCGCGAAGGTAGACAGGTCAGCCTGGTGACAATCTGCGCAGGTGAACGGTACTTTCTGGGCCGTGAGCCTGTGTCCATTCAAGGAAAAACCCAGCAACTCATGCGGAAACGCCCCACCCTGCATCACGGTAAGAGGCGCATCCGGTCCCCCGTGTTCTGAGTGACAATTGCGGCATTCCAGCTTGGGATCCTTTTGGTACATGGCGCCATGTAAAGCAACCATGTTCTGCATCTGCTGCGCGATCTCGCCATGACAGTTGACACACAGGTCAGCCATCCTGACCGAAGACCACGGCGCGCTGTGACAGGCCTCACACTGACCACCGATTTCCGCATGGGATGTGACGCCACCTAGCGTTTCCCCGGCGTGAGCGTTCAAAGGCCCGGGGCTATACAAGCTGCCGCCACGCGCGAAAGCAACTCCTGCGATGACGAGCCCGGTGATCAGGGCCGCTAAAATCCCTGAGAAAGTAAAACAACCCAACCGATTTCTAGGCATAAACCGCCCCTTTAGTGCAAGAAGGTGGCATAGTACAGCGCCGCCCCAATATGGACAAAGGCCGCTGTGAACAATGCCATACCAATCGGAATATGAACCGTGTGCCAGAGCGCCATCAGGCGGCGAGCATGCTTGAGCGCCTCTGTCGAAAGTGAGCCTTCGATCATATTCCCGTCCGCTGTGCGCGGGATGCGCGTGTAAATGTAACGCCCTACAAATCCACTGATGACAATCACCACAGTCAACAAGGTAACGACGCCCGCCAAGCCGTTGAATTTCCAGGAGGTGTGCAACAAAACCATATAGGGTCCGACCAGGCCCGTAAAAATATGGAATTTCAGCCAAAAAGACATACGTCCGAATCGTACAGTACGAATACGCTTTCGGATACTATAAAGTGTTTCGGTCATCAACATCAGCAAAAAGCCAAAAATCCCCAGACTATGGCCGAAAAAATCGCTGGCCGAGGGGATTCCGCGTGTTAAAAACACAACCAACGCATACAAGCCCGTGATCAAAATAGCTGCTAGAAACGCCAGCCAGAGTTCTATGGCATTACGTAGCATATTGTGCCCTCCAGGTAGACCAAAATTCAGCAATGATGTCGGCTATCGGCGCGCCGGGTTGCAACAGTTTCTCCCGGATGGACAAAATATCCGCGTGATCAGATATGATCTTTTCCAACGGGAAGGATAACTTTTGATCCCCAATTACAATCGCGCCAAGCAAATGTTTTTCTCCCACCAATAAGCGCAGGTGATTGACATCGAAGCCAGTCTGCGCCACCATAGCATCCGGTAACGTGCGCCAGGTCTCACTATCGCCCCGTGCGATCCCAGTCAGGTCTTCATCTTTTCCGCTTCCCACAGTGCCAATAATTGTGGTTGTCAACCCCGCCAGCCTGGTCACATTGAATGGCGCTGCCTTAACGTACACTTCTTTTCTCTGCCCTGTCATATTCAACCCGGCAATGTGACCCTGCTCGCGTGCCGGTCCCCACAGACTGTCAATAATAGAACGCTTGCCCACCGGATCATAGACTTGAGCCACATCCCCCGCTGCATAGATATCTGGACTGTTGGTTTGTAAAGTTTCATTTACCAGGATGCCGCGATCTACCGTCAAACCTGCGTCTCTTGCCAATTTCAAACGCGGGCGAATGCCAATCGCATAAGTCAAAATATCACAGCGTAACGTGCTGCCATCCTGCAGACGCACACTTTGTACACGGCCATGTTTTCCGTACACTTCGGCTAATTTGGAACGATAATGGATTTTGACACCCTGCTTTTGCAAACGTTGCTCGATGATCTGGGACTCTTGTTCATCCAAGACACCGCTCCAGTAACGTTTTCCACGCAACAGGTAATGGATTTTCATTCCACGAGAATGTAAGCCTTCAACGAGTTCCAAGGCAGTAATACCGCCTCCCACGACCACCGCCGTTTTACCACGGCGCGCCAACCTCAAGATACGGCGTGCATCCTCCATATGATCCAGTTTGACCACGCCTTCCTGGTCAGCGCCGGGAACATCCAGGTGAATAGCCTGCGCACCAGTTGCAATCAACAAACGATCATAACCCAACTGTGAAGTACCGTCCATTTCAATCCGGTGTTCATCCGGGAATATGCTCGTCACGCTGCCTTTTAAAAAGCGAAGCTTGAGAGGTAACCAATCGTTCTTCGAGCGCGGGAACAAGCCCTTCTCGTCCATCTCCCCGGTCAGATAATAAGCCAATCCCGGTCTGGAATAATACCCATGAGGATCATCACTCACAAAAACGATCTCTCCCGCCTTATCTTGGCTGCGAATAGCCTCACAAGCAGCCAGCCCTGCTACGCCAGAACCTACAATAACGTATCTCATGAAGATTTGCCTTCAAACAAATCGGTTTCCATGAAACGTAACACCCCACGCGGACAGCGCATCACGCATTCCCCACATGTCAGACACTCGCTATGCTTAATGGATTCTCCACGCCAGGCATGCGCCCGCACATCAATACCAATTGGGCAGTTATAACTACATATCCCGCACTGCACACAACGGGCAGAATCCGGTACAACATGACCAGCAGCCAAAATACGTCGACGGTTCGAATCCGCCCCAAACAAATCTCTAAATGCCATGCAATATCCTCTTTGTAATTCCGTTGTTCAATTTGGGGAAAAGCTACCGGTAATTTTGGTAATTCTTATTATAAAAGAAATGGAGTGACATTACATTACAAAGTGTTGCTAATCTAATAAAAAACAGGGCTGCCTCTCGGCAACCCTGTCAATTTCGCAAAACGTTCAGCCAGCAGGCCGTAGGTCCTACGAGAGCACCACCACGTTAGCGGCTTGTAGGCCCTTCGGGCCATCTTCAACGGAAAACTCCACTTTCTGCTCTGCCTCGAGCTTCTTGTAGCCGTCCATTTGGAGGGCACTAAAATGAACAAAGACATCTTCGCCATCTTCGCGGCCGATAAAGCCGTAGCCTTTGGTGGCATTGAACCATTTTACGGTTCCAGTGAAACGTTCGTCAGACATGCTATCTTTCTCCTGCTAGGATAAAAAATTTTCGCCCGTCCGCCTGGTATCGCTTTCTCAACAGGCGAGCCGGGCACGATGGGAGCAAGGTTATCATGGCTGATTTTCCATGTCAAGACCAATTTTTGGCTCCTTTTGGGCTACCAAATAAAGGGCGGGATGACAACTAATAATGACCTGTTAGCTTCTTTTGGAAGACTGCAAAACGGGAGATCAAATGGACCCAGGGCGGGGACCAACGTACCTTTGGGATGCCTCGACGGATAACCGCCCGCATCTCATCCGGACCCTGAAACTGCTCCAGCAAAAGCAGGGACCGTCCCAACTCGAGCGGAGCGTGCGCATCCGAGCCAACCGTGCCGGGGACATCGTGTTGCTCTGCAAACGTCTGCGCCTGACGGTTGAACTCCGGCGACCAGCAACGCGAGTTGAACACTTCGATCGCATCCACCTCTGGCAGGATTGCCAGCAAGTCGGCCTCATCCCAGTGCCCGCCACGATGAATGTCAAATGGATGGGATACGCTGATGAAAGCGCCTTGCTCCTTCAAACGGCGAATGGTCTCCTGCGGCGACAGGCCAGCAGGAATCTCTTCCGTGACAAAAGCTGCCAGGATTTCTCCTCGCGTGGTCAGTATCTCCTCTCCAACGATGACTAGTTCCGGATCCAGGGCCTGAGCCGCACGCGCCCCGGCAATCGAGTTGTGATCCGTCACGACCACGCGGTCGATGCCCTTGCGATGGCAGGCCTTCACCAGTCGTTCAGGAGAAGTGAGTGAGTCTTTAGAGTAGCGTGTGTGACAGTGGAATTCTACGCGCAACATGCCGGGATTGTAACCGAATAAAGCTCAAGAATGTTGCCGATTTGCGCATTTTTGTTATACAATCATAGGAACATGGATGAGCGCCCATTCTATCGCAAACCCTGGTTCTTTATCTTCTCGTGGATTGTAATAGGCGGGGGATTTTACTATTGGCAAGTTAGAAGAATAAGGCAAATAGAAATACAACAAGGCATAGTACCTAACTCGTACTTTATTATTTTTGATATCGCTATTTTCTTTGTCGGGCTGCTCGTCTGGCTGGCGTTTTTTGCGCAGTTCGTTTTACCTGTCCGCACCTTTCGAGAGCGGCGAAACATCTTTGACCGCCTGTTGACATATCTCTCAGGTGGGCATGGCCCGGCAATCTTTATCCGGGACGGAAAGCCTATCGAACGGCTAGGCGAGGAGAAAAAGAGGGGCCCCGGTGTGCTCTGGCTGGATTCGGCCAGCGCCGCCGTCACCCGCACTGCCACCTCCTTCAAACAAACCATCGGCCCGGGCGTGCATTTCACCGAAAATGGCGAATTCATCGCCGGTATTGTGGACTTGCACATGCAAAACCAGGGCATCGGGCCGCGCGAATCCGAAGATCCTTTTGCCGCGAAAAAAGAGGGCCAGAGTGATGATGAGTTCAACCAGATTCAAAAGCGCCGCCTGGAAGTTTCCGCCTGGACGCGGGATGGCATCGAGATCGTCCCAAATATCAGTGTGAAATTCAAGATCGACGCTACCCCGGCAAAAGAAGAGGAAGAAGGTTCGCGTTTTGGCTTCGATGCTGAATCTGTTCGCAAAGCCATTACAGGGGAGGGCATCAACCCCCAGGTACCAAGCGACACCCCCCGTCATCGTGTGGCCTGGAACCAACTCCCGGCGCTGATCGCGGCTGACCTGTGGCGCGAGTATTTGTCAAAATTTACGTTGGCCGAATTATTTGAGGCCAGCCAGCCTGGTTTCATTCCTTCGCCGCCCGCCGTCATACCCAAGCCTGATGAGACCCAGGCACTCCTACAACCGGTCACTCCCAGCAGTGGCTTTGAGAAAATGTTGGCGGGCATGTTCCATGAAATGAACGTGTTTGTAGCACGTCTGGCAGATCGCTGCGAACGCAGCCAGGTGAAAACCGTAAAACATGTTGCGCCAGCCCCCAAGCCAAAAGAACCGGAGACCAAGGAGCCCAAACCCAAAACTGCTTTGGAGACCATCAACCGCATGATCGAGGCACGCATGACGGAATCCAAGGTGATTGTTCTGGACGATAGTGGGAAACCGGGAGAAAATTTTCTTGACAGTCCGGAATATGAGTTACTGCAACGACGCGGTATTAAGGTAAGAGGTGTCAGTGTCGGCAATTTGCGCTTTCCACCAAACATCGAAGAACAGCTTGTGCGCCAGTGGAGCACTACCTGGTTAGACAGTGCCCGGGCGGAACGTGGCCGTATCGACCGGCTACGTGGGTTTGTTGAGTTGAGCGGACAGGTAGAATCTGTACTCCAATACACCCAATCGTTGAGCAGAAATCTGCTCAGGCACAGACCCTCCACGCAAAAGGATACTCTCAAAGTCCTGATGTTGCGTTCCCGTGATGAGCTGGTTAAGGACGACCGTCTACACCGTCGTGCCAGTATGGAACGTGAAGAACTCGAAGAGCTCATCCAGTGGGTGGAAAGGAACGGCCTGTAATGGTTCCTGCCCCCCCTAAAAAACCTGAGACCGCGCTGCAAAAGGAAACGCGCATTCTTCGTGAAGAACTCGGGCGGCTCGGGAATTGCATCTTGAACAAAACTTTTGATTTGACCCTCAAAGGCTCGCAGCGACGGAACCAGGCTCTTATCATCCTGTTCCTACTGCTAGGCGCTCTCTTTGCCATAAGTACACACCCGCTGGCGGCCTGGGGCAGTGAAATCGGCCTGTTCTTCCGATATTTATTCAATCAAACCTTTGCACAAACAACTCCTGATGCACCTGCACAATTCTTTAGCTTTGCATTTGGAGCAATCCTTGCACCACAAACGTTACGCTTTCTGCCTATATTTATTTTGCCTTTCATTTTCGCCTTGCAAGCCGCCGCCACGTATCTGGCCGATATTTTTGAAATAGAGCAGATAGAAATTGCGCGTGAGTTTATTCGACAAGTGGCACTGACCGGCGGTCATCATAGCATTCGCATTGGTCAGGGTGAAGTGGCTGAAGCAGACAAGAAATCACCCATCTACCTGATTGGCGGACCCGGTCAGGTGGTAGTGGAACTGGACACGGCTGCTTTGTTTGAAAAACCCAACGGGAAACCACGAGTCATTGGCCCAACCGTTAAAGGGAAGGCTACTTTAGAGGGGTTTGAACGTTTTCGCCAGGCAATCGATTTGCGCGACCAGTATACCGACTCCTTGGATGTAAAAAGCCGTAGTCTGGACGGGATACGTGTCAGTGCATCGGATGTACGCCTGGTATTCAGCGTTTGGCGCGAGAACAAAGAACCCAGTGCAGAGAGACCTCACCCGTTCAGTGAAAAAGCCATCCAATCTCTGATATATAAGCAAACATCGCGCGTCGTTTTGGATGGACCGCACCCCTCCGAACCGCCTTCTTCCTGGGTGGGTGCGATCCAGGGGTTGATCCGCGGCGA
The DNA here is from genome assembly GCA_963785535.1 of uncultured Chloroflexia bacterium. Classification (GTDB taxonomy): domain Bacteria; phylum Chloroflexota; class Anaerolineae; order Anaerolineales; family Villigracilaceae; genus JAABUE01. The sequence continues at coordinate 106,544 of CAWAVQ010000028.1, forward strand.
ACTGGGCGGCTTCATGAGCAAGCACCAATTAGCTGAATATCTGGCCAGTATTGGGTCCCCTGAAGTGCAGCGGGCCCGCCAACAAGAAGACGAAATTGTAAAAGTTGGCAAAGTGGTCATAGCGGAAGGTGATGACTTGGAAGCGCGCAACATTCCCCCTGCACCGAATTTCCAACCGAGGCACATCATCAGCAATCTGTTCAGCCAATTTACGGAGGGTTTCTCTAAAAAAGCTAATAACCGCGGGGTCCAGTTAGGTTGGATTGGCGTTGGAACCTGGAAAACGCCCAGCGAAATCGTACCAGAAAAGCATCTCGAAGCCTGGCGTTTGAGCCGTGAAAACCTCGCACGTGGCAACCAGGGCGAACTGGATGGATTACGGAATGAATCTCAACTCCAGCAAACCTTGCGGCTGGTACAGAATATTCCGCTGGCACGCTTCCGGCAAAATGAAACCCGCGAACATAAAGACATTATCCAAGACCTATTGATCGCTTATCGTGAGCAATTGATCGAGGCCATCGAATTGCTTGTCAAAAGCAACAGACCAGAACCACCAATCGTGCGTGCGGCCATTACGCACATAGAAGGCATTTTGGGGATCAAACATTGGGTTGGGGCAACAAGCTCGTCCTCTGATGACGGAACGCCTCCGCCCGAGCCCAAATCCAGTCCTTCACGTAAAAAAGCCGGTGAGACCACGGGCATACCATCGATACCGCCTGTTCCACCAGAAGAAGCAGAACTATATAAGGAACTGTACGCAAAAACCGGTCGGGATGCTGAAAGTGTGGAACGCCTGATCGAATACGAACGCAACCTTGCGCCCCACGCCGAGCGGATAGAATTGCTCCGACGGGCCATCGAGCGTTGGCTGAAAGACAATCGTTAAGTCTGGTATAACTGACGGAATGATAAACAGTTTCCCTAACATTGATACAGGAAAACCTGTGCTCGTATTGGGTGCAGCCGGTTTGGACGTGGTCGGACGCCTCGAATCTGACCTCAAGCCTGCTATTTCCAACCCGGCGCGTATCCGGCGCTCACACGGCGGCGTGGCCCGCAATGTGGCCGAGAATCTGGCACGTTTGGGCCAGCCTGTGCGGCTCATTACCGTCGTTGGCGAAGACTCGAGCGGAAACGCGATCCTGGAACATACCTCCAAAACCGGTGTTGACGTATCTGCGGTGCTCCGCAGCCAAAAATACCCCACGGGCTATTACATGGGCGTGGTCGATAGAAACGGGAAATTGCAATTTGCCGTCGATGATATGCGCCTGCTGGAAGAGATCACTACAGATTATCTCAAAACGCAGGAAGAACTGTTCAAATCAGCCAGCATGATCTTCGTGGATGCAAACCTGCCAGTCAAAACCCTGCGCACCGCCAGCAGCCTGGCAAAGCGCGCCAAAATCCCAATTTGCGCCGACACGGCCTCCTCAACGCTGGCAGAACGGCTTATCAAATTCCTGCCCAATTATCGTCTGGTTACAGCCAACAGCAAAGAAGCCGGTGTGCTAACTGGTCTCTCCTTTGAAGCTTCGGATCGTGATGCAGCTATGGAGGCTGCGCGCAGCCTGGTTAACCAAGGCGTACGCATCGCGTTGGTTACGTTGGCGGAGTATGGCGTTGTCTATGCCACTTCGGAGACGACCGGTCATATTTCAGCCATCCGCACCCGTATCATTGACCCGACCGGCGCGGGCGATGCCATGACCGCCGCCGTGCTGTTTGGGCTGCTCAACAACATCAACCTTGACGACGCCATTCGCCTGGGCGTTTCAGCTGCATCCTTGACACTACGACATCCGGGCACTGTTTATCCCAATCTTTCCCTCGAAGGTCTTTACGACCAGTTGCTTGTATAATCCATGTCTCCATCCAATTTCATAATTTCCCACGAGATCACCCGTGCGCTGAGTCTCTCGCTACCTATTGTGGCGCTCGAGTCGACCGTTGTCACTCACGGTCTGCCGCGCCCGCAGAACCTGTCACTGGCACGCGATATGGAATCCAATGTGCGCGAAGAAGGCGCTGTGCCAGCCACCATTGGCGTGCTGAAGGGCAAAGTCCGCATCGGGATGAGCGAAGCGGATTTGGAAGAGCTCGCCAACGATCCCAAGCCACGCAAGATCAGCCAGCGCGATTTTGCGATCGCCGCCGCCAAAAGGGAAAACGGCGGCACCACAGTTGCCGGAACCATGCTTGCCGCGCAGCAAGCCGGGATCAAAGTATTTGCCACGGGTGGTATTGGCGGCGTGCACAAAGAATCCACTTTCGATATTTCAACCGATCTGCAAGCACTAGCGTCCATCCCCATGATCGTGATTTGTGCGGGTGCAAAGTCCATTCTTGACCTGCCTGCCACCCTGGAATATCTTGAAACCATGGCTGTGCCAGTGGTTGGCTACCAGACGGACGCTTTTCCGGCTTTTTTCTCACGCGACAGCGGACTCAAAGCCAGCGTGAACCTGGGTACACCGGATGAGATCGTCAAACTGGCCCAGGCACATTGGGGTATGGGCATGCGCAGCGCCATCCTGGTGGCACAGCCCGTAGCTCAGGGGGATGATCTCCCAAAATCAGATGTGGACAAATGGAACGAACAGGCGCATAAGGATGCCGCCGCCAAAAAAATCCGCGGTCAGGACCTGACCCCCTTCCTGCTCCGGCGCATCAACGAACTATCTGGCGGACGATCTTTACGTAGCAATCTGTCGTTATTGTTGAACAATGCCCGCCTGGCCGCCCAGATTGCCAAGTCAATGGCAATGACGCAAAGACGGAAGCATATTTAGAGGAAATCATGGAAATCGTTCACCATCTCAGCTAATATATCTGCTACACCGGAGCAGATTTACAAGGCGTGGCTCTCGAGCGAAGGTCACAGCCAAATGACCGGCAGCCAGGCCGAAGTCCAGGGTGGAAGCGGCGGGTCGTTCAAAGCCTGGGATGGGTATATCTGGGGGAAGACGCTTGAACTGGAACCGTATCATCGCATCGTCCAGGCCTGGCGGACCAGTGAGTTTCCAGAAGATAGCCCTGATTCACGCGTGGAAATCCTGCTCGAGGAATCCGACGGTAAGACGAAGGTCACTATCATCCACACGGACATCCCGGAAGGGCAAGGAAACAGTTATAAACAAGGCTGGGAGGACTTCTACTTCATCCCCATGCGTGCACACTTCTCGAAGTAAAGAGGACCGCCGGTTTCCTGGCGGTCTTTTATTTTCCTGTGTTTTCCAGCAATTCTTCGACCAGTTGCTCTGGCACCTGCACAGCGACGACTTCACCACGCACGGTGATCACACCCTCCGCAACGATCCATTCCTCGATCACAACCTTGCGTCTCTTGACTTCTTTGACCCTACCGCGGATCTCCAGAGTTACGCCCAGCGGGGTAGGTTTGAGATAGTCCACGTGCAGGGAACCTGTCAGGAAACGCAACGCAGGCTCACTATCCATAGGACGGCCCGCTTCGCGGTAGGCGGCAGCCGCTGCAGTTCCCGTGCCATGACAATCGATCAGCGAGGCCAGCAACCCGCCATAGACATATCCGGGGATGGCAATGTGGTGCGGTTTGGGGGTGAAATACGCCACCGATTCTTCCGGGTTGTTCTCGTCCCAAACGCTCTTGATCTGATAACCATGTTCATTGAGCCGCCCACATCCATAACAATGGGCCATATGGTCAGGATAGTAATCCTGAAATGGGATCTGGTTCATTGGTCTCTCCTTGTACGGTGACTAAGGCGTTTGCGTTGGTTGTGACGTGCGCGTATAAGTGGGTGTAGCGGAAGGTATGCTGGTGCGACTGGGCGTAGCAGTTGCTGAAGGTGTACTGGTACTGCTAGGCATGGCGGTCGCTGAGGGCGTGCGCGTGATGGTTGGCGTGATGGTCGGGACCGGCGTAATGCTGGGCGTCGAGGTAGGCGGGTCACCGGAGACAACAAAGCGACCGACCACTTTCCATTCATCTCCTACAAAAATCTGAACTTCATAGTCGCCTGCCTGCCACATTTCGGGAGGCGGTGCCCAATGGGAAAAACCAAGCCCGCCCGTTTGCCCATCCCAAGGCAAAGTATCATAATGAACTAGTTCATTCCCACGATACCATAACGCGGTCCATTGCACGCCTGGTAGCATGTTGTTATAAGAAAAGCAAGCCCACAGCTCACGGATTGGGTTGACAAAGGTAGTGGAGGGCGCCACGCATTCAAAATTTTCGTAGACTGTTGAAAACTGCAATGGGCTGAAGACAGCATCCGGATTAGGCGTGACCTGGCTGTCAAAAAGCGCTTCGATGGCTGGCGGTACATAAGGCGTGGGAGTAATGGTGGGGGTATCCGTAATGGAAGGTGTATTGGTGATGGTTGGAGACAATGTTATGGTCGGGGACAATGTAATGGATGGTATTGGGGTGATACTAGGCGTCAACGATGCGGTAGGCGAGGGCGGGAAATAGCGGTAGGCTATCGGTTCCCCAAAACGTCCCAGCCAGAGGGCAAACAGCAGTAAAAGTATGCCTGCCACCAGCATTCGCCAGCCGCCCGACATGCGTTTCTCGCGTAAACGATAAAAGGTCAATTTGCGAGCTGATTGGATCGAGCGAATCCCAATCCGGAAGAATATCAGAGCAGCCAGTACAGCCAGGAGAATGGTTGTGAAGATGCCTGCACGAATGTCCATTGATTCGATTATAGCATCTAACCCCAACTATCAAAAAGCGCCCACCAAAAGCAACATTGGCAAACGTGAATTACACGAATGAGCAAATTCTACAGATTTTTCGGGAATTATTCGCGAAATTCGTTGGTTGCGGCTTCGCGTCGAAAAAATGATCAGCCCGAAATTTTCACAGCCACTTGAGCGCCGGATTCACTGTACGTCGCCTTCAGATGAACGCTTCTGCGTGATCGCCACCAAATTTTGCATACGAGTCGTCTCGGCCTCCAGGATGCCCTTGCCCAATTGCGTGAGGGCATAGGCTTTTCGCTCACGGCCAGTTTCATCCCGCTCATCGTCCACACGTTGGACCCAGCCTCTTTCCAACATACGTTTGAGCGCGCCGTACAACGTCCCGGTGCTCAGGTTGACACGCGAGTCGCTCAAGGCCTGCACATCTTTCATGATGGCATAGCCATGTTTGGCTCCAGGCAAAAGACTGAGCAGGATGAAAAAAACAGCTTCAGAAAGTGGCAGGTTTTCCTGATGTTCCATAGAATATCTACTCTTCCGAAGATGCCTTGGCAACCTGATTCATCCGGTAGCGGGTGACGAACAGTAGCCCCAGCAAACAAAGATTAAGCAACAAAACGAGAAAATCGACCCATCCAAATTGATCCGTAATCGAGAGAACAATATTGAGTGCTATATATACAATTGCCAGAAAAAACACCTGTGACTGTCCATCGGCAATGGTCACACCGAGCCAAAGCAGTATAGCCGCATTGGCGACCATCATGATCGTGAGAACCCAACGCAACGCGTTACCTGCTTCCATAACTCTAATCAGGCTCATTACACCGAATAAGAACCAGACAATGGCATTTGCAAAGAACAAAGCTTGTGTTAATTTCAACATAGTCGAAACTTGATTTTTTTCCATTAGACTCCCTTATATAACGTCTCACAACGTGTCGTTTCACGACATATTATACAATTTTTCGCACATCCAGTCAAGCGCCCTTTGACGGGAAACCAGTCTGTGGTAAAACAGGCTCATGCCTGAACTGGTCTTTCTCAAACTGGGTGGATCGCTGATCACAGATAAAACGCAAGCTTATACAGCACGATTGGACAAGCTGGCCGACCTGGCAACGCAAATCGCCCGTGCGCTTCAAACTCAGCCGGAGCTGCGTCTCGTTTTAGGGCACGGTTCCGGCTCCTTTGGGCACACCGCGGCAAAGAAGTATGGGACGAGAGATGGGGCCCCGGCCCCCCTCGACCCTTCGGCCACTCCCCCCATTTTCTTCGAAAATGGGGGAGAGCCGGAGGGGGCGGCTATTGGCAAGGCTTCGCCGAAGTGTGGTACCAGGCTTCGACGCTCAATCGTTATGTCATCCAGGCGCTGCGCGAGGCGGGTATCCCGGCGATGACGTTTTCACCAGCGGCTAGCGTGTGGTCGCAAAACGGGCAAGTGGCAGAGTGGAACTTGTCCCAAATCAAGGCAGCACTAGAAAATGGTATTATTCCTGTGGTACATGGTGATGTCATCTTTGACCGCTCCAAGGGTGGAACAATCCTGTCCACCGAAGACTTGTTCGAGCATCTAGCGCGAGAACTGCGTCCGGGGCGGATTTTGTTGGCTGGGCTCGAAGAGGCGGTCTGGGCCGATTTTCCGGCACGCAGGCACAGGGTCGAGGTGCTGACGCGCGAGTCCTTTAAAGAGATCAGCAGCGGAGTTGGCAAAGCTACCGGACCTGATGTCACTGGCGGCATGCAGTCGAAAGTCCAGCAAATGCTGGATCTGGTTGAACAGGTTCCCGGCCTACGGGCATTGATTTTCTCGGGTGAAGGGGACGGAAATCTGGAAAAAGCACTGAAAGGAGAAAGTATTGGCACGTTGGTCACGAAATAAGGATTGTGACGAATATTACAAGAAACGGGGGATGGAAGTCTCTTGCACAAAAAACGAAAATCCTGGAAAATGGAGCCATATTGACTCAATAAAGGGAGCAGAATATGTCCAAATATAGAAATAGTAAAGTTGAATTCGAACCCACCCCGCTTGAGACATTGAAGCCCGTTCCTTCGGACATCGATATTGCTCAGGCTCAAATGGCAAACGCCAAACCCGTCACCAAGGTCGCCGAGGAATTGGGCCTGCTTGTAGATGAGCTCGAACCTCACGGTAAATATATGGCCAAGGTCAGCCTAGGCGTGTTGGAACGCCTGAAGGACCTCCCGGATGGCAAATACGTCGATGTGACCGCCATCACCCCCACCCCGCTGGGTGAAGGCAAGACCACTACAACCGTGGGCCTCTCGCAGGCGCTGGGCGCACATTTTGGCAAGAATGTGTTTACCTGCATTCGCCAGCCATCTCAGGGCCCGACCTTTGGCATCAAAGGTGGTGCAGCCGGCGGTGGTTACAGCCAGATCATCCCGATGGAAAACTTCAATCTCCACCTGACCGGTGACATTCACGCCATCACCGCGGCCAACAACCTGATGGCAGCCGCGATCGATACGCGCATGTTCCATGAAGCCGGCCAGAGCGATGAAGCGCTTTTCGATCGTCTATGCCCACCCGCGAAAGATGGAAGCCGCACATTTGCACCGTCCATGCTCAAGCGCTTGAAGAAATTGGGCATCGACAAAACCGATCCCAACGATCTGACTCCCGAAGAACGCAGCCGCTTCGCGCGCCTGGACATCGACCCCGAGACCATCACCTGGAACCGCGTGATCGACACCAACGACCGCATGCTGCGTGGAATTACTATTGGCGAGGGTCCCAAAGAAAAGGGCCGGACGCGTAAGACCGGTTTCGATATCACCGTCGCCAGTGAGATCATGGCCATCTTGGCCCTGACCACCGACCTGGCCGACATGCGCGAACGTTTTGGCCGCATGGTCTTCGCGACCAACAAGGCTGGCGAGGCACTCACCGCTGAAGATCTGGGTGTGGCAGGCGCGTTGACCGTGCTGATGAAAGATGCCATTAAACCAACTTTGATGCAGACCCTGGAAGGCACTCCGGCCTTCGTGCATGCTGGCCCCTTCGCCAACATTGCCCATGGCAACAGCTCTATCATTGCAGACCGCATTGCTCTCAAGCTGGGTGATTACGTGCTAACCGAGTCCGGTTTCGGCGCTGACATCGGTATGGAGAAATTCTTCGACATCAAGTGCCGCTACTCCGGTCTGGTTCCCGATGCAGTGGTTTTGGTGGCTACCGTCCGAGCACTGAAGATGCACGGTGGCGGTCCCAAAGTTACCGCCGGTGCTCCGTTGGCCCCCGAATACACTGAAGAAAACCTGGAACTGCTCCAAGCTGGCCTGCCCAACATGCAAGCCCATATCGAAAACGCCAAGAAATACGGTATCCCCGTGGTTGTGGCTGTCAATAGCTTCAAAGATGACACTCCAGCCGAAGTGGAACTGGTGCGCAAAGCCGCTATCGAAGCGGGCGCGGAAGATGCCGTCGTATCTCGCCACTGGATGGAAGGCGGCGCTGGCGCGGTCGATCTGGCCAAGGCCGTTGTCGCGGCGTGTGAAAAACCCAGCGACTTCAAGTTCCTGTATCCACTCAAGGGCACCAGCATCAAAGAGAAGATCGAAACCATCTGCAAAGAAATCTACGGCGCAGACGGTGTCACATACGATCCCCTAGCTGAGAAAAAGATCGAGCTTTATACCAAGCTGGGCTTTGATGAACTGCCGATGTGCATGGCCAAGACCCATCTGAGCCTGAGTCATGACGCAACGCTCAAGGGCCGTCCAAAGGGCTTCACCGTTCCGATTCGCGACATTCGCGCGTCCGTCGGTGCTGGCTTCATCTATCCACTGCTGGGTGAGATGAGCACGATGCCAGGCTTGCCCACACGCCCCGTATACTATGATGTCGACCTTGATCTGGAAACCGGACAAGTCGTTGGCTTGTTCTAAACTAATCTGACAGACAAAACCATGATGACGGGATCGTACGATCCCGTCATTTTTATTGGTGGTGTACAAACCACATATCCTCCCTTCGACAAAGACTATAATTTGGTTATGAATGGTATCATTTCGCTTCATGATTTTGTCGGTGAAATGTAAATGCTTCCCGATGATTGCTGCACCTATCTGAATAAGCTAAAAGAACTGCTATGAACTTTTCTTTCATTCAAACCACAGACCACCATGTTACTGCCTCTGAAACAGAATTATTAAAAGGCTTCTCGACCAGGCACGCCTTCCGTACTGTTTTACGACATATTGCGCAACATGTTGGGGAACACGCTGATTTTATTATCTCTACTGGCGACCTCGTAGATCATCCATCTAAAATTACCTACCAGGCCTTCCTTAACATGCTTAATGCACGGAATCCATCATCTGAAATACCAGGGCCTTTGTTCATTTCGGCTGAAGGGTTCCAGGAATTCCCAATGTATCTGTTACCTGGCAATCATGATGATAGGAACAATTTCTTCAAGTATTTATTTCCAAAAAGCCCGCCTATTCCCTTGATGAATGCGATCTTTCACTCATAAAGGAGTTCAGTTTATCTGTTTGGATTGGGGTCCCCACACCAAAGCCACTGCACATCCTGAAATGCTAGATTTCCTTGCTCAGGCCCTTGAAACAGATTTGCCATCTATTATCGTCATGCATCACCAGGTGGTTAAGATAGGAAGCCGTTGGCTGGATGACTTCATTGCGGACGATGTGAGCCAGTTTTGGAAGGTTGTCACCGGGCGTAATGTGCTGGGTATATTCAGCGGTCATGTTCACACAACTTATGAAAGAGTTGTCAATGGAATCCCCGTCTTTGGCTTGCGCTCCACCGCAGCTCCATTTGCATTGCAAGATGAACCGTTGACCTGTCTGTTGCCACCTCATTATCGCTTGGTCACGGTTCAAGATGGCATACTCACAACTCGCATCTTCGAAGTACCTTTGTAGAAACAGTGACATCATCTAACATAGTGAACAACAGATCAAGCGAAAATGCGGAAAAGGGGCTGGAAAGTGCTTGAATTCACAAATAGTTCATGTTACAATTTTTTGGCGAATTGTTCATCCACAAAATTATCAAAACGAAAGTTCAATCATTAGCCATTTTCCCCAACCATTGAGACAAGGCTTTGGCTATCATCGAAGCGAAACTGCTAATTATAAGTTTCTCTTCTTTAACTAGACACCAAAATTGGGGGTGTTACCCGCCCAAGTCCGCTACCCTTCCCCTTCTACTATCGTGGGAATCAGCGGCGGGAATTCTGGCAAATCAATATGGGGACATAAAACATCAGGCAGTTTTACGCAGCAAGGCTATGGAGGAAAAAACAAACGAATGATATGGAATAGGACCAAGGAAAAAACTCCAAAACGATGGGGACAATTCACCTGGATGGCACTGAGTGGGGGAGTTGTCCTGCTGGGGCTGCTGGTCATCAGTGAGGACAGTTACCTGCTATTCCATTCCCTGATCGAGCTGTTCAGCATCATTGTTGCCGGTAGCATCTTCATGATTGTCTGGAATGCCCGCAGTTATCTAGATAATGACTACTTTTTGTTCATCGGCATCGCCTATTTCTTCACAGGCATCATCGATCTGCTTCATACGTTGGCTTACCATGGAATGGGCGTGTTTGCGGCGACAGGCTCCAATTTGGCCACCCAGCTATGGGTAGCTGGTCGTTACCTGCAGTGCATTACTTTGCTTATTGCCCCTCTCTTCTGTAGCAGAAAACTCAAGATCCGGTTTCAAATCTTGATTTACAGCGTTATCACCAGTCTGCTTCTGGCTAGCATATTCTACTGGCAGATTTTCCCAGTTTGTTATGTAGAAGGAAGCGGTCTCACTGCATTTAAAATCGCTAGCGAATACACCGTGATTGCCATCCTGGGTGCGGCCATTTGGCTTTTGCTTCAACAGAGGCAGTGGTTCGACAAGGGTGTGCTCCGCCTATTGATTTGGTCGATGGTAGCCACCATTGCGGCCGAATTCGCTTTCACCTCTTACATCAATGTAGATGGTTCGACGAATGTAATCGGGCATTTCCTTCGGCTGATATCGTTCTATCTGGCCTATAAGGCCGTCGTCGAGACTGGATTAATCAAGCCACAGCTCGTTCTCTTCCACAACCTGACTCAGAGTGAAGAGCGACTGCGCCAACAGGCTGACGAGTTGCAGAGCCGCAATGAGGAGTTGGATGCTTTTGCCCATACAGTGGCCCACGATTTGAAAAATCCATTGGCTACCCTGATCGTGGCAGTGGAAACATTGAGCAGCCTAAAAGTACCTCCAGAAGAATGGGAGGAATACTTTCAGGATCTCAAAGCCACAGCTTACCATATGAACCGCATCATCGATAATTTGTTGCTCTTGGCCGAGGTGAGAAAAGATGACGTGCCACTTGAGGCAATCGATATGGCTGAAGTGGTAACTAACGTGCGCCAACGGTTGGGACAGTTGATCAGCCAAACGCAGGCGAAAATCGAAACCCCCGATCGCTGGCCCACCGCCCTGGGACATGCTCCCTGGGTAGAAGAAGTGCTGGCAAATTATGTCAGTAATGCCATCAAATATGGCGGGCAACCGCCCCTCATCCAACTGGGCGCTGACGTAGATTTGGGTGGCTGTTTGCGCTTCTGGGTGCAAGACAACGGCTGCGGTCTAAGCCCGGAAGAGCAGACAAACTTGTTCAAGCCTTTCAGCCAACTGCATCGCCGCGACAAAGGGCATGGCTTGGGGCTTTCCATCGTACGCCGCATCGTCGAAAGAATGGGTGGTCAAACAGGTGTAGAAAGCACTCCTGGCCAGGGTAGTCGCTTCTATTTCACTCTAAAACAGCCACCGCTGTACGCGACAGGAAATATTTAGTACATGACGAGGAAAAACAGTATCGCCAATTGTTAACAAATATTGAGTCCATAACTACTTCGAAAACAGAACACCTACATATCTCACTCAAAACCAGAAAAGGGATAGGATATGCTCGAAATCATCGATTTGAGTCAGGAAATCTTCCCGGATATGCCGGTGTTTCCTGGCCTTCCGGAAGTGAAAATCACAATGCACGTATCGCATGAACAGTGGGACGGTATTACCGATAGCGATGTCGTTTCACCCGCCGTGAATCGCCTGGAGTTGGGCGAGCATACAGGCACACATGTGGATGCCATCAACCATATGGCACGGCAATTTCGAGGGCAGTCTATCGACACGATGCCACTAACGATGTTCTATACAGAGGGGATTTGTTTAGATCTATCACATAAAGGGCTGCGAGAGTTGATCAAGCCGGCCGATCTGGAAGATGCCCTCTCCAAGGCCAGACTTGAAATTAAGCAGGGAGATACAGTTCTACTCTATACGGATCATTATCGACGCGCCTTTGGGACAGACGATTGGGACAACGGGCCTGGAATCAGTGTCGAGGCGGCACGCTGGCTCGGTCAGCAAAAGATCGCGGCGTTTGGTGTCGAAACGATGTCACCGGGCGTACGTCACGTTTCCAATAAAGAAGTCCATCACATCTGCGGGGAGTTGGGCTTTACGCATTACGAGAACATGGTCAACTTGTACCAACTGATTGGTCGAGGGCGTTTCCGCTTTATTGGCCTGCCGCTCAAGATACGCGGAGGTACCGGCTCGCCTGTGCGGGCGATTGCCGTCCTCGAGGGGTGAAAAGATGAGACGCTAATCTGGCAACAAACAAGGCATAAAAAACGGCCCACTCAGGCCATTTTTGTCTAATACCATTACTTTGCGTTTACAGAATACACGATTCCCCGATCACTCTGAAAGATCAACTGCACATCGGCGATCTCTGCCAGCAAATCCGGCGAGACAACATGCTTGAATTCATTCGGCAAGAACCACAGGATATAACCCGGTTTATCCCCCGGCCAACCGAAAAATTCCTGGCGGATTACGGCCGGGTCCATCTCAAGGCTGGAGCGCGGCATCAACGGGGCGGAACGGCGCGTCAAAAACCAGACTCCATCGGCGTAGTTGCTGTAAAAATATGCATCCGGGTGTTCCGCCTCCAGTTTTTTCACTACCGGAATGGCCGGATTTTCGTTGAAGAAGCGATTGTTGTAATAGTTATAGTTGCTGGCTTCCCCATCTTTCATTGAGGCGGAGATATATTTGTACATGCTAAAGGTGGGATACACCAAAAACCAGATCCCAAACAAGGCTGCAAAGGCCGCACGACCTTTAGATAAATCAATTCGTAAACGAGACAGCACCAGCGTATCCAGGGTGATGAACAAGATGACAATCACAGACGCCAGAAAGCCAACGTAATAACGATCAGAATACGGGTCCAGGTGGTCGCTCGTCACGATCGTCAGCGCAATGCCAACCAACGAAAGCGGCAAAAAGAAAACGACCGGGAACACGTTCGGTCGCCACAGCGTCCGCCACCAGTTCGCCCAATCTTGTTTTCGTGCAATCAAGGCCAAAATAATGGCGATCACGCCCAAGACAGTCAGCGGATGGTATAGGATCACTTCCAGGCGCGGATGGTAAGGCAGGAACCAGTGCATGATCTTGGTCAGTGAATAGTCGAAATTCACCCAGGGGTTCAAAGGCGGGGAATCGTTGCCCCAAAAGGTTCCATACATGCGAATATTGTGAAAGTAAATCCAACTCCCCACTGGCAACAGCGAAAGGCCCATCAACGCCCCATCGCGCACAAACCGCCACCAATCCTTCCAATGTGTGACCAGAATCACCACTCCTGCCATAGCGAGCAGGCTGGCTCCCAACCAGCGCTGCAACATGGCCAGAGCGGAACACACGATCATCACCCACAACGCGCCCACGGATTTCTTCTGCATGTACCGGTTGGCCGCCAGCAGGAACACCAATGAAAACGTGATGTAAAGTGGGTCAGAAGCCACATTGGCATGAATGCGCACCGCCGACTCCGAAACCAGCACAAACAGTCCGCCCAGATAAGCATATACAGGTCTTTCATGCAAGGCTTCGTAAACCAGCCATCCCGCCAGGAAGACGTTCGCCGCCATCACCAGCACATTGAGATACCATCCAGACACGAACACATCCCAACCGGTCAGCCAACTGATGCTCGCCAGCAGCAACGGATAAAGCGGCGGCCAGTACACAAACGCCTGACCCGTGTGATCGAAAAAGCCATGCCCGGCCAGCAAACTTGCGGCTGTGGACAGGTTCTTGGCCGCATCCGCAGAGACCCCCGCTCCATAAAGCGAGGTCGCTAATAACACCAATCCGGCCCCGGCCAGCGAAAGCACCAGCAAATAATAAAAAAATGGTTTGGGAATTCGCATCGACCGCAGATTCTACCATGCAGTCAATTTGTTACTATAATAAGGATTATGGAAATCGACACCACAACTCTGACCATCACACAAGCCCTGGAAGACAAAGAAACGCGCCTCGGACTCACCCAGGCCTGCTACCGTCAAATCGAACGACTCAACCCGACCATCAACGCCTTCATCACAGTGATTCCCGCGGAGCAAAGTTCCGCCGGAGCACAGTCAAAGGGAGATCCTGAGTAAGGTTCCCATCGCGGTCAAAGACCTGTACGAGACCGCCGGCGTGCGCACCACGGCCGGATCGCTGTTCTTCAAGGATTACATCCCTGAAAAGGACGCGGTCGCCATCAGCAAGCTCAAAGCCGCCGGAGCAGACATCATCGGCAAGACCAGTACGCACGAGATCGCCCTGGGTGTGACCAACATCAACCCGCACTACGGTTCCCCACGCAACCCGTGGGACACCTCCCGCATCACTGGCGGCTCTTCCGGCGGGTCGGCAGCAGCCGTGGCAACCGGCATGTGCATGGCCGCGCTAGGCAGCGACACAGGCGGCTCGATCCGCATCCCGGCTTCGCTATGCGGCGTGGTGGGACTCAAACCCACCTATGGACGAGTTAGCCTGCGCGGAGTATTCCCGCTCTCCTGGAACCTGGATCACGCCGGGCCGCTGACCCGCAGCGTGAAAGACGCTGCCCTGCTCTTACAGGTGTTAGCCGGGTACGACGATGAAGACCCTTCATCGGTGAATATGCCTTTGGCCGATTATTCTAGGGATATCGAAGCGGGCATCAAAGACTGGCGGATCGCTCTGGCTATCGGGGAGTTCGTCGAGATCAGTGATGCAGAGGTATTGGCTGCAGTTCGCGCGGCGGCGCGTTATTTTGAGTACTTGGGCGCGCAAGTCGAAGAAGTTGACGTATCGTGGTTATACGAAGCCGCGGTTGCAAACGGCCAAATCGTACAGGCGGATGGGGCCGCATATCACCGCGAACGACTGGAACAACATCCGGAGTTGTTCGGCGCAGATGTGCGCGGACGCCTGGAAACGGGACGAGATTTATCGTCGGGCGCGTATGCGCTGGCGAGACGGAAGCAAGTTGAGGCCCGGCGAAGAAGCGAAAGGTTCTTCCGTCAATATGACGCTCTGCTGTTGCCGTCTACGCCCATCCCCGCCCTGTCTTTCGACGAAATCGAAAACTCAGCCAGCCAGGCTCCAGCGTTGACGCGTTTCACGGCTCCTTTCAACTTGACCGGTTTACCAGCTCTTTCGGTTCCCTGCGGTTTTACCCAAGAGGGACTGCCAATCGGTTTGCAAATCGTCTCCGGAGCCTGGCAGGAGGCCAAAATGTTGCGCGCCGGGTATGCCTTTGAGCAGGCGACAGAATGGCATAAACAAAAGCTTGCTTTATAACAAAAAAGTCCCCGCCTCCAAAACGAAGTGGGGACCTTTCTTTCAACGAACGCTCAATTTTCGTCCGCGCTCTGACAGACGCCAAGGTCTACCGTGTAAATTGTGCAGCCATCGCTGCCGGAAGGAGCCGGAGCAGAGCAACATTGGTTAGCGGCATCGTAACCGTAGCCTTCCGGGCATTGGCCGGTGCCCATTTCCAGGGAAGTAGCGCTACAGGCGCTATTGCAGACCTTCAGATCGTACGACCATAAGCTCTTGCCCGAGATAGAGTGACAGGTGATGCGCAAAGTACCGTCGTTGTGCATCTGGTCGACGCATTCCATATCAGGGTCTTGGGACTCATAGGTTGTACCGGCCGGGGCAGACATGATCGCGTAGGGGACTCTTTCGACGCAGTATTGCTTGTCCAGCATCGTGACAGCCGGCGCTTCGCACCCATTGGCAGTGGCTGCTTCACAGAAGGGGGCGTATTGCGGTTGCGCTGGTTCGTCAGGAGCCGTAGTAGACAGAGGGGTCGTCGATTCTGTAGGTGGCTGTTCCACAACAGGGGCCGGTTCAGTAGCGGGAGCGGGGCCACCACAGGCTGTCAGCAAAACGGCAATGACAGCCATAAATACGAAGAGGAAACGAACGTTTTTCATATCTTCTCCTTTCAGGATTGCGCTATCCCTACAGGGCATTCTCCCGCAGAAAAAAGCGCTCTATGCTTTCGACTATATCTTATCGGGTCACATTTTTTAATCCCCCAAAGCTACGATGACCAATGGGGGATGTGATTTTTATGACTTTCTTGTGATTTCTACGTTACCAAAAGCCCCATACATGTACACACCTATAAAAATGCTCCCGTTCTGCGACGGGAGCATCTGCTAAGCTGGGAACGCAACGTTTATCTAAGAATTGGGCGGCATTGATTAAATTCCGTATCCCAATAACACACATTTGGCTGAGATGAACAGGCCTTCCTATCCAAGCCTAGGCAGGGATTGACCGGCTCACCCCCGCTTTCCGGTTGCCGGCAACTCCCCAGCGGGACCGATACAACGCCGCACGAATCGCCCAACGGTGGAGTGCCCGGTTGACAGGTATGCAGGGCGGTCAGGTATTCGCTGGTGGGATCGCAACCCGGATATGGGATATTTGGGTCCGCCGTGCAACATTGAGTGGACGTGTTATACGAATATCCATTCGGACACAATCCGGAATCGCCGCGTCCTATACATTGTCCCTGTCCATCATCATAGGTTCCGGGCGGACAGTTCATGCCGCTGGGATTTGAATCT
Source organism: uncultured Chloroflexia bacterium (assembly GCA_963785535.1). Classification (GTDB taxonomy): domain Bacteria; phylum Chloroflexota; class Anaerolineae; order Anaerolineales; family Villigracilaceae; genus JAABUE01. The sequence continues at coordinate 123,206 of CAWAVQ010000028.1, forward strand.
GCATCGGTCGCGCAGGCCAGGCAGGCAGTAAGCGATACGCTGGTCCCTTGTGGGCCTGTGCAAAACCATATACCCGGCGAGCCCTCCGAACAATCAGAGCCGACCACGGAAACGACCTCCCCGCCTTCGATCTTGACCGAGCCATTGCCAAGTTGCGCCGTCTGGTCGATGCACCCACCAACATAAGTTGTGAACACAGGAGTAGGACAACTTGCAACAGGGGTTGTTCCATCCTTCTGACCGTTTTCAGGATAACCGGGGATGGATACCTGCTCACAATAAGGTGCATATTCCGGTGGGTTTTCCACCACACAACGGAAGCCGAGGTCAGACCGCTGTTCTTCGGGCTTCAAATAGAAGCGCCGCGCAGATGAAACAATACTCGTCTCACTATTGAAACTGGAACTGCGCACGGAACGCACCTCGCCCAGTTCAGGTCCCAGCGGATCGACTCCGGGAGATTCGTTGTAATACTGCGGGGTATACCAATCCGCAACCCATTCGAACACATTTCCTGAGAGATCCAGCGCGTCATAATACGACTTGCCAGCCGGGTAATCAAACACGTCGCTTTTATCACCGACGCAATCCTTGAAATTCAACAGGTCACAGGTTGGGGCAGCCTCGCCCCAGGGATAGATATTCCCGTCCGGGCCGCGCGCCGTTTTTTCCCACTGCGCTTCAGTCGGCAGATGCCCTTCCACAAACTTGCAGTATGTGTCGGCCTGCTGCCAGTCCACATTGACCACTGGGAAATCGCGTTTAGCCGGATCTGACAACGCCCGCACCGCAGCATCATCCTGTGGAGGCGCGCATTCTCCAGCCGCGATGCAAATAGAATACATACGATTGGTAACCTTCGTACGGTAGATCCAAAAGGAAGACAACCCCACCGTATGGATCGGATCGTCGTCTCCGCCATCGCCCATGATGAAGTCCCCGCCCGGCACGTGCACCAGGATACTGCCATCGACCCACACCATCGGCGTACCAGCCGGGGGGCCGGCCAAATTGATTGGCTGTAAAGAAGGTGTTTCCACCACCGGTTCGATTGGCTGACTCTGTGGCGAAGCAGGTTCAACAGGTGCTTGACCCTGGGATGGCGGCGTTTCGGTCACACCCCCGCAGGCTGCCACCATTATGGACAGCGTTACGATCACGAAAAGGACGGGATAGATTTTCTTCATTGCTTTCTCCTTGATGGAATTAAGTCCATTATTGACCAAAGCCAGGCTTAAATCAATTCACCCAGATTTACCCTTTTAAAATTAGTAGGTCTTGCACAGTTCGCGAAAAGATACCGAAAATAAGGGGCGCGCGCGCCCTTTATTTTCGGGTGCCTCCTTTGCAACTGCGTAACTCCTAATTAGTAAACAAAAAAGCATCCCAACCAAAGGCAGGGATGCTCTCAGCCAAAACTCTAGCGAGCGCTACTTTTTGTACTCGCAGCGATTGGCATTTTCGTTCCAGCTACAACTGTAGACCTGGTTCTTGATACAACTGGTCTCGTTCTTGATCTTGCCACAGAGCTCGATCTGGTATGGTTCGGTGCACTGTAACATATTGACCGAAACCGTTACGCAGCCAGGACCGCTCAAGCGCAACTGGTCTGGGACACAGGTCTGCGAGTCGGCATTGTAGCGTGTACCCAACGGACAACCCGGGTAAGCTCCGCCTTGTGACGGCTGGCAACATTGATATTCCGGCGAATAGGAGAAACCCGCCAGACAACCCTGGTAGGTATTCGCAGCCTGGTCAGGAAGATTGAGGCCGTAGGGCGCATCCGCCCCCACAGCGGGAGAAGCGCAGGCCCCGTACTTGCTGTCAAAATACATACCGTCCGGGCACAGACCATTGCCTGCCAGGCTGGGGGCACAAGTGGACTGTCCACCGCGGTCGATCATCGTATAACCGGCAGGGCATCCAGCCACACCAAAATCGGGAGAAACCGGCGAGTACAAGCAGGAGCCCGTGCTGGCGTCCAGACCATACCCAGGATCACATGCCGGGGAAGCACCGGTCACATCCGGCTGGCTGCCACAGGCAGAATTGCAAACGGTCACTTCGCCCGTTGTTCCATCAGGGCCACTGCAGGTCAGGCGGCGCTGCCCGTCTATGACTGCTTCTTCACATTTGTAGCCGTCCGTCTGAACAGTATAGGTCGCGCCAGGGGAAAGATCGATGGTGGTGAAGGGTTGATTGAATTCGCAGTATGAAGCGCCAACATTAACATCCGGCACCTGGCATTCGCCGCTGGAAACCACTGCGCTAGGGATGTAAGAAGATGTCTGGCACATAGGAGCCAGCGCTGCTGGTTTTTGAACGACACAACGGAAGCCCAGATCATAGTTGTGATAGGCGTTCCCGGCCGGGTGCCGGATCGCCGAAGCGGCCTGTCCGGAATCGGCTTCAAAGCCGCTACTGCGTATCACGCGGAATTCACCAGAGTCAGGCCCGGTAGGATTTTCCGAAGGTGCATCGTTGTAGTAATTCTCGCCGTAAAAGTCATTGACCCATTCAAAGACATTGCCAGCCATGTCCAGCACGCCGTAGGGACTGGCGCCGTCAGCATATTTGGTCACGTCTGTGAGCGCGCCCACGCAGCCGGCGAAGTTACCCACGTCACAGCTTGGGTCTGCGCCTCCCCACGGATACTGCGCCCCGTCCGACCCGCGCGCAGCTTTCTCCCATTGCGCTTCGGTCGGCAGACTGCCACCAACCCAGGAACAATAGTTGGCGGCCATATCCCAGGTGACGCCCACCACAGGATAGTTGGAATATGCCGGGTTATCATACACTGGCGTACCTACTTCCTGCGCCGGGGGAGCACAGGCGCCTACCGACACACAGAAGGCGTACATGCTGTTGGTTACTTCAGTTTTATAGATCCAATAGTCTCCGAGTGAGACTGTATGCTGCGGAGCATCCGGCAGGTTCGAGCCCATCGTAAAGTTCCCGGCAGGCACGTATTCCAACACGCTCCCATCCGCCCAGGCCATCTCCGAACCATTGGCAGGCCCGGCTAAATTGACCGGGACAATGGTCGGGCTGGGAACCGCGGTAGGCGGTTCGGGCGTAGGAGGCTGCTGGGTGGGCGCTGGCAGGCTGGGGGGCGGTTCAGTAGCGGGAGCATTCCCCGCACACGCTCCCAACACCAGCATCAAGATCAAGCCTGTCAGCATCATCATCTTGAAACGAATGTTCATTACTTCTCCTTTGTCAGGTGGAATCCACAGGACGCCCGTATTATACAAGAAGAAGCCCCCGTCTGTGAGCGGGGGCTAATCTGACTCTCATCTTGCTTTTTTGATCTCTTCGACTGCTTCTGGATTGACCAACGAACTGGTGTCGCCTGGGTCACGTCCAAGATAGGCCGAACGGATCATACGTCGCATGACTTTGGCATTGCGCGTCTTCGGCAAATCGGATACGAACAGGATGGCCTTGGGCGCTAACGGTTTGCCCATTTCGGTGACGATCATATTTTGCAGCTTCTGACGGAGGGCTTCGGTCGGACTCAGCCCAGGCCTGAGCACCGCGAAAACGACCAGCGCCATGCCTTTGATTTCATCCGGCACCCCGATGGCCGCCGCTTCGACCACATCCGGGTGCGCCACCAAAATGGACTCAACTTCCGCTGGCCCCAGGCGTTTACCCGCGATCTTGAGCGTATCGTCAGAGCGGCCCAGGATGTACCACAGGCCATCCGCGTCAATGGCAGCGAAATCGCCATGTACCCAGACGTTCTCCCAACGCGACCAGTAGGTGTCCAGGTAACGCTGCTTGTCGTGCCAGAAGCCGCGCGTCATGCCGATCCAGGGCGACTTGATGACCAGTTCCCCAACCGAATTCCGTAACGGTTGTCCGTCTTCGTCGAACACGTCCGCCGCAATGCCGGGACAGGCCGCCGAGAACGAGCAAGGCTTGAGCGGCAAAATCGGATTGCCCATCACAATCCCGCCGGAGATCTCGGTCCCGCCCGAGTAATTAATGATCGGCCGCCGCGACTCCCCTACCTGCTGGAACAGCCACAACCAGGGATCGGGGTTCCAGGGCTCGCCGGTGCTAGCGAAAAACCGCAACGACGACAAGTCATGTTTCCTGAACGGCTCCTCGCCATGCGGGATCAACGTGCGGATCAGCGTCGGCGAGACGCCCAACTGTGTGATCTTGTGCCGTTCGACCAGCGCCCACACCCGGTCCGGACCGGGATAATCGGGCGCGCCATCGTAAATGAATAAGGTCGCCCCTAAAATCAGCGCGCCAAAGACCAGCCAGGGGCCCATCATCCAACCCATGTCGGTCATCCAATAGATCACGTCACCGGAATGGACATCCGTGCCAAAAGCCATGTCCTGCGCGCCTTTGACCGGGAATCCGCAATGAGTATGGACTGCGCCCTTGGGTACCCCCGTCGTCCCGGACGTGTAAATGACCATCAGCACATCTTCGGCGTTGGTCACTTCGGTGGCGGCCTCCGCAGGCTGCGGGTCGATCAGTTCCGTCCACCAATGGTCGCGGCCAGTTTGCATCTCGATCGGGATGTCCGCGCGGTTAAGCACGATCATATGCTGAAGCGTCGGCACCTGTGCCGCGGCTTCGTCCGCGACCGGCTTCATCGCGACCGGTTTCCCGCGCCGGAAGAATCCATCTGCTGTGAACAGCGCTTTGGCGTCCGCATCTGCCAGGCGCGTGACCACCGCGCCTGCGCCATAGCCGGAGAAGAGCGGCAGGATGATACCGCCGATCTTGGCAACCGCCAGCATCGCGACCACGATTTCGGGCGTCATTGGCATGAACAGGCCAACGGCATCGCCTTTGCCCAGTCCAAGCGAACGCAGGGCATTGGCGACCTTATTGACTTGCTCGAATAATTGTTGATAAGTCAAGGAGCGTGTTTCGCCTTCTTCGCCTTCCCAAACAACTGAAGGCCGATCGCTGATCGCTGAACCCTGATACTTATCCACGCAGTTGTGGACGATATTCATTTTCCCGTCGACGCACCATTTCGGGAACTGGATACCTTCGCTCAAGTCAACAACCTGAGAATAAGGTTCATAAAATTGAATATCCAGGAATTTCAGAACGGCGTCCGTAAACCAGGCCACATCTTCCGTAGAACGGCGCATCAATTCGGAAAAATCCGAAATCCCATATTGACGCATAAAGCGTGTCAGATTGGCATGCTCCACATATTCGGGCGTTGGTTCCCATACAATATTTCCCCCGAATTCAAAAGAATCAGGCATAGCTCCACTCCTTTGGCTGGTTCTATTGTAGCAAAGTTTCGGCTTAGAGCGGCCAGATCAGCCACATGACCGTGGCCACTACAATCCCAAACAACACGCCGCCGGTGACTTCCAGGGGCGTATGCCCGAGCACCTCGCGCAACTCGTTTTGATCGACCGGGTGGCCGCGTAGTAGTTCTTCAAAAAGCATATTGATACGTTGCGCGTGAATGCCGGCCTGCCTCCGCACACCAGCAGCATCATAAGTCACCACCATCGTGATGGCCACGCCCAGAGCAAACAATGGATTATCAAAGCCGTGATACAGGCCAATCGCAACGGTGGCAGACGTAAGCAGGGACGAATGTGAACTGGGCATGCCGCCCACACTTAGCAGCAAAGCCCAATTCCAACGGCGCGAATATAGAAAATCCAGCGGGATTTTGATGATCTGCGCCAGCAGCCAGGCTGTCATCATAGTGATCAGGACACGATTTTGAAAAAGTGCTCCCAGGTTCATGGACTATTCTCCGGCTTCGAAATCGGACAGTTCGACCCCGGACAACTGACGGACTTTCAGTTCCGCCCCATCGAGCAATTCGCCACAACGCTTGACCAGGGCTTGCCCCCGTTCGAACAGCAACATCGCTTCCTCCAGCGGATTCTGCGAAGCGTCCCCCTCCAAGGTATTGACGATCGTTTCCAATTCGACAAAGGCTTCTTCGTACGTCAATTCTTCAACAGGTTTAGGAGAGGCTGTTTTTGACATTAAACTCCTTATCTTTCGAAACAACTGCATCAAACGCGCCATCACTGACGCGCACTTGTATTCCATCACCAGGTTCCGCCTGCTCCACCTGGCTGACCACTGTTCCATCCGCCTGGCGAGTGACCACGGCATAGCCACGCCCTAAAACGGCCAGCGGACTGAGCGCTTCCAGGCGGCGCTCAAAGCCTTTCAAGCGGGATTCGTCTAAAGCCAGGCGATGCTTCAAGGCCGATAGCCCACGCCGGGCGTAATCGTCCAGGCGCTGGCGGTCGGTCTGGATGCGGCGCAGGGGCGAGGCGAAACGTAAGCTGGCAGTCAGGGCAGCCAGTCCGCTTTGATGCGCGCTCAGCAGGCTGAGGGTCGCAGTGGCGAGGCGGGTTTTCATGCCCTGCAAATACGCCAATAAATCGGTCATCGTAACCGGCGTCGCCAGTTCAGCCGCAGCAGTTGGCGTGGGAGCGCGTAAGTCGGCCACAAAATCGCACAAGGTGAAGTCGGTCTCGTGGCCTACCCCACTGATGACCGGGGCATTGGCAGCCGCCACAGCCCTGACCACGCGTTCGTCGTTGAAGGCCCACAAGTCTTCGATGGAGCCGCCGCCGCGTGCCAGCAGAATCACATCCGGTTCGAGTTGATCGAGGGCAGCCAAGGCCGCGACAATTCCGGGCGGCGCTTCGTCACCCTGCACAGGCGAGGGCGACAGAATCACTTCGACCAGCGGCAAACGACGGCGCAGCGTATTGAGCATATCGCGCAGGGCCGCACCCGTGGCAGAAGTGACGATACCAATCGTACGAGGCAACTCAGGGATAAGCTTTTTGCGCTCGGCTTCGAACAGACCTTCGGCCTCCAGCATGGCTTTCAGGCGCAGGAACTCCTGGTAGAGCAAGCCCTCGCCCACCGGGCGGATGATGTCGGCATAAAATTGGTATTGTCCCTGCGGCTCGTAGACACCAATGCGGCCATGCGCTTCGATCTGCATACCATCTTGCAAAGGCAACGTCAGGCGGCGAGCATCGCCCTTCCACATAACGCTACGCAGCGAAGCGCCCGCATCCTTGAGCGTGAAATAAATGTGCCCGGAAGCCGGTCGTCCCAGGTTGGAAATCTCACCCTGAACCCAGACATCTTGTAAGGTCACATCCGTTTCAAGCAAGGTGCGGATGTGCTGTGTCAGGCGCGAAACAGTCCAGGTAACAGAAGTGAAAAGAGACGGTTGGGACATTTTCGAAAGGATACTCTATTCTTAGAAGTCTTACAAGTCTCGTAGGTCGGATTGGTCTAACAGGGCAACCAGCTAGCCTGTTAGACTTGTAAGACCATAAGGACGAATGGACCTATTAGACCTTTTTCCCCATCTCTGCTACAATCTCCAAATCATGAAACGTATCTGGTCACCCTGGCGTATGAAATATATCGAAAACCACGAAAAGCAAGAGGGCTGCATTTTCTGCAACGCCCTGGCGCGCGTTGACAACGCCGAAAACCTGATCATCAAACGCGGTACATTGGCCTTCGTCATCTTGAACCTGTACCCCTACACAAGCGGTCATATCATGGTGGCGCCCATGGCACACCAACCGTCGCTGGAATTCCTCGATCCCGCCTCGCGCGCCGAGATGATGGAATTGGTTTCGCAATCCATAGTGGTGCTTAAAAAGTATATAACCCGCAGGCGTTCAACGTCGGCGCAAACATCGGGGAAGCAGCCGGAGCCGGGGAACCGGATCACGTGCACCTGCACATCGTCCCACGCTGGGAAGGGGACACGAATTTTATGTCCACCCTGGCTGAAACGCGTGTCCTGCCCGAATCCCTGGAAGAAACCTACAATCGCATCAAAGCTGGCTTTGAAGCCTGATTCTTCCAGTTTTTCACACTAGAGTTTGTTGGAAACAAGCAGAATTTTGAACCGCCAAGACACAACATTTGCGCCGAACGCAAGTGCAATTAGAACGCCAAGTTTTTTGATCGCCAAGAAGAATGGCTCGGCGTCTTTTATTGGATACTTGGCGACCTTGGCGTCTTGGCGGTTGATCCCGATCATATAGACTAACCCACGGAGAAGTATGTTCAAACGAGTATACTGCTTATCTTTTAACAGGAACGATCTTCCTCGTTCTGTTGAGCAGTTGCATCCCAACCAACAGCACCCCATCGCCCTCCACAGAACAACCTGTCGGCCGCTACACAAGCTAACAAAGTAAGCGTTCCGGTCCCTGAAGCGACCCAGCCGCCGACTCCCACTCCCGTTCCACAGCCGACGCTGGCTCCTGTCACGTATGGGCCTGACCAGACTGATTTCCCGGCGGACGTCAATCCCTTCACCGGGCTGCCGGTTTCCGACCCATCCCTGCTCAAACAGCCTGCCCTGCTGATCTCGATCCCGCATTTCCCGCCACAAGTACGTCCGCAGGCAGGTTTGAACTTTGCGTCCTGGGTATTCGAGTATCTGATTGCTACCGGCACCACGCGCCTGGCAGCCGTTTTTCACGGGCAGGTTCCCTATCCCGAAGCGCCGCTGACCGGCGGATGCGAAGTCCGCATGCAGCCGTTCGTGCAAGATGGCATCTTGCTGGGCAATCGCGTCTGGCTGGACAAGAACGCGGACGGGGTGCAATCGCCCGAGGAGCAGGGCGTAGGCGGAGTATGTGTCAATCTTTACGATGCGGACGGAAACCTTATCCAGAAGACCAGCACCGACTCGAATGGCTATTACGCTTTCAACGTAGAACCGGGAACCTACACCATCGAATTCGTCAAGCCCGATGGGTTCGAGTTCACGGAACCAAACGTCGGGTATGAAGAGACCGATAGCGACGCCGACCAGACTACAGGGCGGACCGAAGCGATCCAGGTAAACTCTGACGACCGTCTCTGGGACGCCGGTCTGATCCCGTTGGTCGAGCCTGATCCCGCCGACCTGCCACCCGCGCAAGTCGGTCCGGTGCGCTCTGCGCGTCTGATCCATATCCACCTGGTGGACTTCCTTCAGGATAGCTGTCTGATCTACGCCGGGGCGACCGATCAGATCGAGCAGGAAATCCCCGGTTGCGCAACGGTTTTCAAGAAAGGTGACGGCGGGGCCGGCGCCATGCTGGATATCTCGCGCATGGTGGCGATCTCGGAGGAGAATGCCCGCAAAAAGGGTAGTAATTTCGACTATGCCAGCAATCTCTTCACGGAAGAGCCGCCCACAGGCGGCAAACCTGCTACGCAATTGAATGTGTTCTTCTCGCAGTTGGATCAGAGCAAGTGGGTTTACGATCCCACATATCAGGGCTGGCTGCGCTACGTGGACAACACCAGCGAACAGACCGAATTCCACGTGGACACCGACCGGCTTTCCGGGCGGGAGATTTATTTCGACAACCTGCTGGTTTTGTTCGTAGAACATGAAGTGTTGGCTCCCCAGATCATCGATATGAACCTGGGACAAGGGGAAGAAGGCAACGGCTTTGCGTTCCGCGACGGGCAAATGTACGACCTGAAGTGGAGCACACGTTCAGGCGATTACGAGAAAAAGACCGGACTGCGCCGCCCAATCGCCTTCCTGGACAAGAATGGTAATCCATTCCCGCTGCGACCGGGAAAAACGTGGATCATCATCGCAACCCCGTATTCCGATTATTCCCAGAGCGAACCCGGAAAGTGGAAATTCCAAATCTATTCCCCACCCGGGGCAGGGATATATTAAATCCGGTAAGAGGAAGTGGAAATTCACCGCAAAGACGCGGAGTTCGCGGAGCTTTTTCGGGAATTTCTCTGCGTTCCCACCGTCTCCGTGGTGAAAACTTGATCAGTCAAGAGTGCCCGTCACCTGATAGGGGATGGGCGCTATAATTTAAAGTGAAATAGATGACAACTGTCTATTCACATTTGGACTCGTTCCAGTGTACTTTTCGGGGTCAGAAACGCTATAATAACAATAGCACAATCACCACAAGAAATGAAATAGGAGACGATCTATGAGCAAAGAGAATGAGGCTGTCATCCTTTCTGCCGTGCGTACGCCGATTGCAAAGTTCCAGGGAGGTTTGAGCAGTATCCCGGGCACAAAACTGGGGGCAGTGGTAGTCAAGGCAGCAGTAGAACGAGCAGGCATCGAGAATAAAGCAGAAATCGACGAAGTGTTCATGGGGATGGTGGTCCCCGCTGGACAGGGACAGGCGCCCGCCCGCCAGGCTTCCATCTTCGCTGGACTGCCGCCCACGGTCAGTGCGACTACCTTTAACAAAGTGTGCGGTTCCGGGCTGAAGACTGCCATGTTAGCGGCGCAGGCCATCAAAGCCGGCGACGGACAGTTGTTCGTGGCGGGCGGTATGGAATCGATGACCCGTGCGCCCTATCTCGTTCCCGGCCGCACCGGCGAGTTGCGCTACGGACATGTGGAACTCAAAGACTTCCTTGCTAAACGACGGTCTCTGGGACCCATTCGAGGATTGGGCCATGGGCAATGCAGCTGACTTCATCGCCGAAGAGTACGAGGTCACGCGCGAAGCCATGGATCGTTTTGCGGCGGAAAGCCACCAGAAAGCAGTGGCAGCCATCCAGGCGGGCAAGTTCAAAAAAGAGATCGTGCCCGTAGAAGTTCCCGGGCGTAAGGGTCAGGTGACGATCTTCGATACAGACGAAGGCCCGCGTCCTGATACAACGGTCGAATCGCTCGCAAAATTACGGCCTGTTTTCCGCCCCGATGGCCGGGTCACCGCCGGAAATTCCTCCAGCTTGAACGACGGGGCAGCCGCAGCCGTTGTCGCCAGTCGCGCTTACGCCGAAGCGCACGGACTGAAACCATTGGCGCGCGTCGTTGCTTACGGGCAGGCAGCGCTGGAGCCCAAATGGCTCTTCGCTGCGCCCGCCAAAGCCATGCCAAAGGTGCTCGCCAAAGCCGGCTGGACGCTGGAAGATGTCGATTTGATCGAGCTCAATGAAGCCTTCGCCGCCCAATGTCTCGCCAACGGCTACGAACTGACCGACCAGGGTTGGGACTGGAGCAAGGTCAATGTCAATGGCGGCGGGATCGCACTGGGTCACCCGATTGGCGCCAGCGGCGCACGCATCCTGGCTACGTTGATCTACGCTCTGCAAGACCGCGGCCTGAAGCGTGGACTGGCCAGCCTGTGCCTGGGCGGTGGCGAAGCCGTGGCAATGGCAATCGAAATGGAGTAAAGGATTGTCATTGGAGCGACCGAAGACCGTTCACCCCACCAAAGCATCGGCATAGGAGCTGGCATGTCAAGATTATGTTCACGATTCTCTCGTCGAATGACCAATATGACTCATTCAAACATATCTTCGTGCTTGGCGCAGGGACCATGGGCAATGGCATTGCCCAGGTGGCGGCTACATCCGGCTACCGCGTCACCTGCATGGATGTCGTGCCGGCTGCCCTGGAAAAGGCCAAAGCCACGATTGCGAAATCTGCCGCCAAACTGCTCGAAAAAGAGGTCATCAACCTCTATCAAAAAGCTGCCACGGAGGCAATCCGTTTCGTCTCGGATTTTTCCACCATCGGTGAAGCAGACCTGGTCATCGAAGCCGCGACCGAAAACCCCGAATTGAAATTCAGGATTTTCAAAGAATTGGATGAGAAGGCTCGCGAGGGTGTCATCCTGGCCAGCAATACCTCGTCCATCAGCATTACCAAGATCGCGGCGGTCACCTCCCGCCCGGACAAGGTCATCGGGATGCACTTCATGAACCCGGTACCATTGATGAAGTTAGTGGAAGTCATCCGTGGACTGGGCACATCCGACGAGACCACACAGACTATCTTGGAGCTTTGTAAGGTCATGGGCAAGGAACCGGTCGAGGCCAACGATTCGCCGGGCTTCATCTCCAACCGCATCTTGTGTCCGATGATCAATGAGGCCATCTTCGCCTTGCAAGAAGGTGTTGGCACCCCGGAAGCCATCGACCAGGTCATGAAGTTGGGTATGAACCACCCCATGGGGCCGCTGGCCCTGTGCGATCTGGTTGGTCTGGATGTGGTTTTATACGTGATGGAAGTCTTGCAACGCGATATAGGCGATGACAAATATCGCCCGGCGTATTTGCTGAAAAAGATGGTAGATGCAGGGTATTTAGGCCGCAAGAGCGGGAGAGGCTTTTACGAGTATTAGCTGGATTTATCAAGACGCTCAAGAAATGAGTGAAGTGCTGATGGCTGAACGCTAAGAGTTGTCAGCTTCCCGGGAGGGCACCATGAAATTCGAACTGCGCGAAATGAACATGAACGATTATGACAAGGTCTACGCATTGTGGAAAGACAGCGAGGGACTGAAACTCAACAGCGAGGATGACTCGCACGAGAGCATCAAACGCTTCCTGGAGCGCAACCCGGACCTGAGCTATGTTGCCATCGACAAGGGACAGATCGTTGCTGCGGCGTTGTGCGGCAGCGACGGCCGGCATGGCTATATCCATAACCTGGCTGTGGCGAAATCCCATCGCAGGCAAGGTATCGGCAAATCGCTGGTGGGGCGTTGCATGTTCGCGCTGATGCGCATGGGTATCCATCGCTGCCACCTGTTCGTGTTGGGCGACAACCAGGCCGGGTTGGAGTTCTGGAAGAGCCTGGGCTGGCAGCAGCGGGTGGAGTTCATCACCATGTCGCAGCCGTTGGAGCTATAAGACAAAAGTCTCATGTCTGAAATCTACGACTACATCATCATCGGCTCCGGCTTCGGTGGCTCCGTTTCTGCCATGCGGCTGACCGAGAAGGGCTATTCCGTGCTGGTGCTGGAAAAGGGCAAGCGCTTCAAGGATAGCGACTTCGCTACCTCCAACTGGCAGTTCTGGAAATATCTCTGGATGCCGGCGCTGCGCGCCTTTGGGATCTTGCAGATCAGTATCACCAAAGGTGCAATGGTGCTGCACGGCGCGGGCGTGGGCGGCGGCAGTCTGGGTTATGCCAACGTGCTGGAAGTTCCCACAGACAAGACCTTCGCCACTCCAGCCTGGAACCAACCAGTCGCCTGGGGAGCAGGTGCTGCGTCCGCACTTCGAGACGGCCAAGAAAATGCTGGGCGTAACCCGCAATCCCAAACTATGGAAAGCGGACGAAATCATGCGCCAGCAGGCCGAAGAGCGTGGACTGGGCCACACCTTCCGTGCCACCGATGTGGGCGTCTTCTTCGGCCCCGAGGGCGAGACGGTACCCGATCCGTTCTTTGGCGGGGATGGCCCGAGCTCGAGCGGGATGCAAACACTGTGGCGGCTGTATGGTCGGCTGCCGCTACAACAGCAAGAACACCCTGCCGAAAAATTATTTGTATTTTGCGGAAAAGCAGGGGGCAGAAGTAATCGCAGAGGCAGAAGTGGTAGATGTCAGACCGTGGACAGTGGACGGTGGACGGTCTACGGTCAACGGTCCATCGTCTGGTACAGGGTACGAAGTGACGTTCAAGTCTTCGACCCGCTGGTTTAACGGAGGCAGGCAACGGGTCCAGGCCCGACGCGTGATCTTCTCCGCGGGCGTGATGGGGACGATGAAACTGCTCCTGAACCTGCGAGAGTCGTCGCTCCCGAACTTGTCCCCGCGTCTCGGCGAAAAAGTTCGTACCAATTCCGAAGCCTTGTTGGGCTCGGTAGCGCGTAACTCGGACGTGGAATACTCGCAAGGCATCGCCATTTCATCCATCTTCAATGCGGACGAGATCACGCGCATCGAACCGGTACGCTACCCGGACGGTTCATCGCTGATGCGCTTTGTGTCTGCGCCGCTTATCTCGCACGGAGACACGGTGCCGGTGCGCATGCTCAAGTCACTGGGCTGGGCTTTGACCCACCCGCTCGATTATCTCAGGTCGATGGCCTTGCCCGGCTGGGCGCATAATGTGACCATCATCCTGGTGATGCAGCACGCCGACAATCACATGAAGTTCCGGCTGGGACGCAGCCTGCTGACGCTCTTCCGGCGCGGGCTGGTAGCCGATCCGACCCTCGATCACAAAATCGCCGCCCGTGTGGACGTGGGCCACGACATCACGCGTGACTTTGCATCTCGTACCAACGGCGTGCCAATGGGATCGCTGGGCGAAAACCTGCTCAACCTGCCGACCACAGCCCATATTCTGGGTGGCGCGCCTGTGGGGAAAAATGCGGACGAAGGCGTGGTAAACGAAAACTTCGAAATCCACAATTACCCAGGGTTGTATATCGTGGACGGCTCGATCATGCCCGCCAACCCGGGCGTCAACCCCTCGTTGACCATCACGGCATTGGCAGAGTATGCAATGAGTAAAGTGCCATCAAAAGCGGCATAACTAAAAAGAGAAGAAGAGCTGGAGCAAATTCTCCAGCTCTTTTTGTATCTCCGATTCAGCTTGATCTCACAGCTATCCTTCAGAAGCACGTTTCACGACCTCATCGAAACCCAAACCAATGTTGAGCGGTGTTGTAAATACCAGTCGATAGCCATCCGGATCGAGGATGGTCATCTCGCGCACGTTCCAGGGTTGATCCAGCGGGCCAGAGACGATATTGGCTCCTTTGGCCTTTGCCTGTTCAGCCAGTGCATCCACGCTGCCTTCAAATCGCTCCAGCATTTGAAAACTCAGCGAAACGCCAGCGCCTCTCGGCTCCGGAATCGCTTGGCCATCTCTCGGCAGGGCGATCAACAAATCGGCATATTTCAACCAGCGCAAATGGATGAGGACAGGTTTGCCGCCCGGCCCGGGCATTGTGAAAATGTGTTTGAAACCAAGCGTCTCCCGATAAAACTTCGAGGAGGCTTCAAGATCACGAACGATCAGCGTTGGGAACAATGGCATCGGATAAATTTCTTCTGTCATTTTTCTCCTTCTTAAGCTGAGAGCGAACTTTTGGTTCGCTCTCAGTTCCTATTATTTTCTTTTTTCAACATAGATTTTTACCGCGGCATGCATGAAGTCTGCCAGGTCGGGGTGCATCTGGTCAAAGTTGGCTTTGAAGTCGGGACTCTCTCCGTACATGCTTGCCAGGGCCAGCAATTGATCCAGGTTCGGCGTCCAGAAATAATCCATGTGCTTTCGCCAGCGCTCAACGATGGCCTGCACTTCGGGCGAATCCGCGCCCTTGGGCATGACAGCGATCATATCGAGATAGACTTGCTTGCCCTCGTCCATGATGGCCTGCTTCTTCTCGGCAGAATAATTCTTCCACTTGCGGTTCGATTCGCGCACCGTCTCGGGATCGTACATCTGCTCAGCCTGTTTGGCGTATTCTGCTTGCTGTTCTTCGCTAAAGCCTTCGAAAAGTCCTTTAGGGCTCATGATGTTTTCTCCTTTCAAGTGATTGATAGTCTTGTCCACCGTTTCGATCAGATGATCCAGGCGCTTGATCCGTTTTTGTAGTTCCAGCTTGTGGTTTTCCAAAGCCGCCAGCACGTCAAAATCACGGCGTCCCATGATCTTTTTGATTTCATCCAACGGCATATCCAATTCACGATAGAACAGGATCTGCTGTAAGCGCAACATGGACTTTTCGCCATAATAGCGATAGCCATTCTCGCCAATCGACTTCGGGCTTGAGCAGCCCAATCTGGTCATAATGGTGCAGCGTGCGTGGGGTCACGCCCGCCAGGGTGGACAATTGTTTTACGGTGTACATCGTTTCCTCTGTCACTGCGAGCGTAGCGTGGCAGTCTCTTGCTAGCACGGAGATCGCCACAGCACAAACCGCCTCGCGATGACTTGGTCAGTATAAACTATGACGTAACGTTAATGTCAAGGGGAATTTCGATTGGGAAACAAAGGTAAAATTGCAGGCAGTATAAAATTCTGGAGGTTATGATGGAAGGTTGGCTGGCAACTTCCCCTTGGCAGGGTGTCATTCTTTGGGTAATCCTTTACACCAGCGATTATTACCTGACGCTCTATGCTGCACGACAACACAAGTCAATCCCGCAACTTCAGTTCGAAGGCAGCTTTGAACTGACTCCCCAATTTCAAAATGATATCGATCATCTGAAACCGATTTCCAGGCGGCACGTAATCCTTCTGGTTGTCTTTTCCCTTATCATTTCCGTTCTCTGGTGGCTCTTCGATTTTCTGGATGCGAACTGGGGCTATCTGGTGATCCTGGGCATGCTCTTGTCAATGGAAATTGCAGTCCATATCCGCCATCTGCGAAACATATTCCTGTTCAGAGAGATCCACCTGCGCGGTGGTGTTGAGGGGGTTATCCTGTACCGGCGCTGGTTCTCATATCGGGTATCGTCTTTCGATTTTGCCCTGTTCGGGAGTCTTTTCTTGCTTACCGCCATTTTGACATGGAGTTGGTTTTTCGCTGGCGGTGCAATCGGATGCTTCGTGATTGCCTTTAAACACAAAGACATGGCAGGAAAAGCATTGCAAAAAGCGAACTCAGTGCCTGAAGAAAAGAGCCCTACAAATTGAATATCCAAATCCTGCACTTCGATGAGCACATTCTTGTCATCAACAAGCCTGCAAATCTGCCTGTGCTGCCGGACGGCTGGGAACCGGACGCACCTTATTTGGTGAAGATGCTGGAGGAAGAACACGGAAAAATCTGGGTCGTCCACCGTCTGGACAAGGTCACCAGTGGCGTGATGGTTTTCGCCCGCACGGCGGAAGCGCACCGCGAACTCAACCGTCAGTTCGAGCAACATGAAGTCGAGAAGATCTATCATGCTGTCGTGGAAGGTGTCCCGCCCTGGGATGAGCATACCGCCCGCCACATGCTGCAAACCAATGTGGGTCGCAAGCATCGTACTGTCGTAGTTCGTAAAAAGGGAAAACCATCGGAAACACATTTCAAGGTGCTTGAACGGGGGCAGGCCGAGGCATTGGTTGAAGCGCATCCGAAAACGGGACGTACACACCAAGTGCGCGTGCATCTCTCCGCATTGGGATTTCCCATTCTTGGGGACGCCCTGTACGGCGCACAAGAAACGGACCTGATCGCGCGTCCGGCTTTACACGCGCTCGCACTGACATTCACGCATCCAATCGCAAAAGAACGAGTTACCTACAGCGCACCCATTCCGAATGATATGCAACAGTTAATAGAACGGTTAAACGTTTGAACGGTGCAACGTTTCGTGGTATGCTCGGCTATCTTCTATTCCTAGTGAGCTCATGATCGCTTCTATCCCTACCCTCAAAATCCTGCCCCTCGAGCGTTTGATCCTGCACGAAGACCACGATCTACAACGCACTCTGCCGCTCGTAGCAAAACTACGAGCGCAGGGCATATTACGCAATCCCCCCATCGTGATGCCGTTAACGGACGGTTCAGGCCGTTATATGGTTTTGGATGGTGCCAACCGCGTTACATCGCTACGAGAGTTGGAATTTCCACACACGGTAGCACAGGTCGTGGAAGTCAGTAACCAGCACGTCAACTTACAAACCTGGAATCACATTGTGTGGGGGATGAACACAAACACATTGGTCAATTCACTTCGAAAAGTCAAAGGCATCCAGCTCACAAAGATCGATCCACTAAAATCTTTGGATGCGCCATTGTACATGCCGCTGCAAATTCGATTGTCTGATGGGAGTTTCTTTATCTTAGAAGAAACACCGAGTAACCTGGCAACCCACATTGACACTTTACATCAGATCGTGAACACCTACAAAACACGCGCTTCGATCGATCGCACCAGCCAGACGCTGATCAATTCATTAAAAAAGATCTATCCTGACCTGACTGCGTTGGTCATTTTCCCGCGTTTCAAGATCAAAACGGTGCTTAAGCTCGCTGCGCAAGACATCGTCCTTCCTACCGGCGTCACGCGTTTTATGGTTTCGCCCCGCGCGCTACATTTGAACTACCCGTTGCACGAGCTCTCGAGCGGAAAGCCTATCGAATACAAGGAAGCTTATTTGCAACAATGGGTGGAGGAACGCGTCAAAAACAAGGGCGTACGGCATTATACAGAAGCTACTTTTTTGTTTGACGAATGATCCTCTCCCCCATTTTCCCCAGTGGGGAAAATGGGGGAGGGTTGGGGTGGGGGCTGTGGGGGCTTGAAAGGGTATAATCTCGCTCATGGAATTTTTCTTTCCCGAAGACGGCCTGCAACGCTCCTCTCCCGAGCAGACCAAGATCATCTCCCTGACCGCCGAGCCCTATGAAGACGGCCAGCGCGTACGCGTCAACATCGAGATGAGCGCCTTTGAAAAACGGCCTCATCTAGAATTCACCCTCACTGACACAGAAAGCCAGGAAATCAGCACCGCCAGTTTCGTCGAACCGATGGCCTGGAAATTGGAATTCACCCTGCATTTGCGGACAAAACCAGCGGACGGTCCACTCGACCTGGAAGCCAGACTTTTCTATCCGGACGGCCCGGAAGCCGAACCCGCTACAGTGCGCTTCGAACTACCATCACAAACCTGATCCCTTTTCATGACCGCTCAAACCATCCGTAGGCTCGTTCCGTTAATTCTACTGGCCGCTACTCTGGTCGGCTGTGCACAACCGCTTAGCTCGCCGACGGAAACTTTGACTGTCCCTACTCCGCGACCTACAGGGACCGCCACAGCGCTTCCCGCTCCTGAAGCGCAGGATATTGTGTTGCTTTCCATAGAAGAGAACGGTTACGCGCACCTGTTCTTTTACATTCCGGGACAATTACCGCTCACGCGCTTGACTTACGGCGCATGGGACGATATCGATCCCGCACTCAGCCCGGACGGCACGCGGGTAGCCTTTGCATCCAATCGCGCCGGCAACTGGGACTTATATATCCTTACCCTCGAGAGTGGTGAGATTACGCGCGTGACAGATTCGCCGGATTATGAATCGGCCCCTTCCTGGTCACCGGACAGCCAGTGGCTGGCCTGTGAAATTTACCAGAATGAAAATCTGGACATCGTGATCATCTCACTCAGCAACAATGACCAAGAACCCATCACTGTGACGGACGATCCGGCCTCTGACCACTCCCCTGCCTGGGCCCCGGACGGTCGTCACATCGCCTTTGTCTCCAACCGTAGCGGCGATAGCGACATCTGGCTGGCCAATCTGGATAAAACCGGCGAAGATCGTTATACCGACTTGAGCCGCACGCCCTCTTCCGCCGAGAGCCACCCCGTCTGGACGGGTGACGGGAGTATGCTGGCCTGGGCTGCCGTGGCGCAGAACATCGGCTTCAGTGGCATCTACGTCTGGGATGTGCTCCAACCGGACCGCCCGGCAACCTGGATTGGCGATGGCAACTGGCCGGCCTGGAACGCGAACGCTGACCGACTGGCAGCCATCATCCATAACCCCAACCAGGATTACCTGACGTCTTACACGCTGGACGGCAACCTGCTGCTCCAACCGATCTTGTTGCCCGGACCCGTGCGCGGACTGAGCTGGCCGAACATGGTTTTGCCGGATCCGCTCCCGCAAGCGTATGCAGAAGCCGCTGCACAGACACCCACGCCCGAATGGACGGTAGCCGTCACGCAACTGGCAGAAGGCCCTTCTCAGCGTTACACCCTCAACACCTTGACCGACGTGCAGGCACCCTATCCGCAATTGCATGATCTGGTAGACGAATCCTTCAAAGCGCTGCGCCAACGCGTCATCGACGAGGCTGGCTGGGACGCGCTGGCCAGTTTGAGCAACGCCTTCGTCCCGCTGACAACTTCTCTCGACCCAGGCCTGGGCGAAGACTGGTTGTATACCGGACGCGCGATCGAACTCAACTCATTGATGAGCAACGCTGGCTGGATGGTAGTCATCCGCCAGGATTACGGCCCGCAGACATACTGGCAACTCTACCTGCGCACGTTGAACCAGGATGGTTCGCAGGGCGAGCCGCTGCACGATCCACCATGGGACCTGGCTGCCCGCTACGATCTTGACCCGGCCACGTATGAGCAGGGCGGCAAATATGCGGATGTGCCGCCTGGCTACTGGCTGAATTTTACTTCTCTGGCACGTCAATACGGCTGGGAACGTCTCCCCGCTTTGCCCGACTGGCGGACGTATTACAGCGGCGCGCGTTTCACCGAATTCGCCTTGACCGGCGGCTTGGACTGGTATAGCGCCATGCTGGAAATCTATCCCAAAGACGTACTGGTAACGCCCACGCACATCCTGCCGCCCAGCGCCACACCGACCAGGACGCCCATTCCCACGTGGACGCCTGTTCCAACTCGCACACCCCGCCCAACCGCTACGATCACTCCCACGCGGACGGATACGCCAACTCCCTCGATGGTGCCGACGATCACGCCGACAGCCACATCAACGTCCAGTCGAAACGGAAACGCCAGTTCCTTCCGCAACGCCATGAAGAAAAAATCAAATAACCGTCATTACCGCGCGCTACCTCGCTCAGTTCGTAATGACATCTGGATTATTCTTCTGCTCGCCGCTTTTGTGCTCTCTGCTTGTGCGCCCGGCACACAAACCCCAACGCCAGTGATCGCCCTCGATAACGGCCAGCAGGTTCAGGTCCCGACCACAGCGCCGACGTCCACTCCGCCGCCGCTGCATTTTGACCTGCCCACCCCCGGCGCAGAGCCGATCTCCGGCTGGCGTCCGCCACTATATCCCGTTCCCTGGGCAGTCTCTCCGTACGATCACTTTTACTTCACCCGTCCTATCGGCGCGGACAATGTCAACTGGCCCTTGGCGCAATATCGCTATGGGGGCATCTTCTTCGACAACGTGGTCCACACCGGCGTCGACATCCCCGACGAAAAAGGGACGCCTATTCTGGCCGCCGGGCCAGGAACGGTCGTCTGGGCTGGCTGGGGGCTGTTCACAGAAGCGCCGCTCAACACGGATGATCCCTACGGACAGGCCGTTGCCATCCGGCATGACTTTGGCTATCAGGGACAACAACTCTTCACGGTCTATGCGCACATGGAAGCCATCAACGTTTCGTACGGACAGTGGGTGGATACCGGCGATGTGATCGGCTACGTGGGCGATACGGGCCAGACCACTGGGCCGCACTTGCATTTCGAGGTACGGTTGGGAGGAAATTCTTTCCATGACACACTCAACCCGGAGCTATGGATGTCGCCGCCCCAGGGCCGGGGGGTATTGGTTGGGCGCATCACCGATGAAAAGGGAGATGAACTGCGCCGGTACAACGTGGAAATCCGCCCCGAACCCACGGGCAAACCGCTGCGCATTGTGTGGACCTACGGCGGTGGCGCAACCAATCCCGATCCGCACTACAATGAGAACATGGCTTTGAGCGATTTGCCGGCCGGGATCTATAAAGTTTCTTTGAAATATGATGATAAAATCCAGCAATTCTGGGTGGAAATCTATCCCGGCCAGGTGACGTACTTCACCTTCCACGGGAAAGATGGTTTTGCACTCAGCCCGGTTCCAACTCCCAAGCTGAAATTCCTCCCGCCGACACTCACACCGGAAATCCCAACGCCGAGTCAGTAGGCTATCTATCTTCATATCCGTGTCCAAAGATAATTCAATCACACAATCAAAAGTTCGCCCGCTACTCAAGGAAGTGCCTAAATTCGGAAATATAGCAGAATGACATGTGTACTCGATGTTAGGCACTCCCCTACTCAAATAGCATCTTGACGAATCGAACATCTGTGCTATACTGTACACACCTGAAGTTCGGACCTACAGAGTATTGCGTAATGATCTAAACCTAACTGTTCATTTTTTCTGTAAAAAACTGACTTGGAAGTTTAGCAATTTATGCAAGAAGCAATAGACACTTGTATTTGGAGACGTAGACATGGCACGAAAAAGTAAAAACGAAGAAGCGCAACAAGACGACGGCCGACGCGCCGTTTTAGATAAGGCCCTCGGCGACATCCTCAAACGCTACGGTGATGGTTCCATCATGCGCCTGGGCGAAGCCCAACATATGCAGACTGAGGTCATTCCTACTGGTTCCCTTTCCCTGGATATAGCTTTAGGCGTAGGCGGCATCCCGCGCGGACGAATCACTGAAATCTATGGCCCGGAATCTTCCGGCAAGACCACGCTCTGTCAGCACATTGTGGCCGAGGCCCAGCAAATGGGCGGCACGGCAGCTTTTATCGATATGGAACATGCCCTCGACCCGGTCTATGCTGCGCGCGTAGGCGTGGATATCGACAACCTGCTGGTCTCCCAGCCAGACATGGGTGAACAAGCGCTTGAGATCACCGAGACGCTGGTCCGCTCCGGTGCTGTGGATGTGGTCGTAATCGACTCGGTCGCAGCTCTCGTGCCGCGCTCGGAGATCGAAGGCGATATGGGCGATCCCACCATGGGCGTGCATGCCCGCTTGATGTCCCAGGCACTGCGCAAGCTGTCCGGCGCCATCAACCAGACCAAAACTTCCGTCATTTTCACCAACCAGTTGCGTCAGAAAATCGGTGTCATGTTCGGCAACCCGGAAACCACCACCGGCGGTCAGGCGCTCAAGTTCTACGCCAGCGTCCGTCTCGACGTGCGCCGCATCCAGTCCATTAAGGTCGGTGCCGAGATCATCGGTAACCGCACCCGCGTGCGCGTGGTCAAGAACAAGGTTGCAGCGCCCTTCCGCACGGCTGAGTTCGACATCATGTACAACGAAGGTATCTCCAAGGCAGGCGACCTGCTCGATCTCGCCACGCAGTTCGAAATCATCGACAAGCGCGGCTCCTTCTACTCCTACGGCGATGTGCGTCTCGGCCAGGGACGCGAGAATTCCAAAGAATTCCTGCGTCAAAACCCCGACCTGGCGCTTGAGATAGAGACCTATATCCGCCAGAAAGCGTTAGGTGGTGAACTGGTTATGCCGCTCGTCATGGAAGAAGAGGTTGACGAAGAATCAGCCGAAGAATAGAAACCAATTTCGTAGGGGCACGACGCGTCGTGCCCCTACGTTTTTACGGGGACAAATGAAATCCCGCTTTCGCTTCAAACCACGCTCGAACCTGCTTGTCTTCCTATTGGCTTTCCTCCTGCTCCCGGCCTGCACCCCAACTCCTACCCCGACACCATTCATTCCACCCAGAGCTGCCACAGCTACCCCGCCGCCCGTCCAGGGACAGACACCTGTTATTCCCACGGCCACGCCACAACCGATAGTAACTTCCAGCCCGACCGCTACGCCTCCTTGCACGGATAGTTTAGCCTTCGTCCAAGATGTGACCGTCCCCGATGGCACTGTGGTCTCACCTGGCGCCAGTGTTGACAAACAGTGGATGGTGCAGAACAACGGCACTTGCAACTGGGACGAGCGCTATCGTCTGAAATTTGTCGGCGGGCTGGAGATGGGCGCAGCCACCGAGCAGGCGCTCTATCCCGCCCGCGCCGGAAGCCAGGCCACCATCCGCATGACCTTCATCGCACCCAATGACCCGGGCACTTACAATACCGCCTGGCAGGCTTTTGATCCGAACGGCCAACCCTTCGGCGATGCTGTTTTTATGGAGATCATCGTGCAACCGGAAGCCCAGATCACGCTCGAAGTAATCGATGGAAATCAGTGATACAAAGCTACTGTTACGTCACGCTGAGCGATCCGTGATTTACTGAATTCAGGTTTTCCCATGAGCAAAAGGGACGAGTATCGCGAAATCTTGAAAAAGCTGGATGATTGGGATGAGTACCTGCGCGCCGAGTTGAGGTTTGCCCGGTCCGCGTGGGAACCTGGAACTGGCCCATGCCGCCGCTGACCTGGGGGATCGCGCACGTTTCGAACATTTCCTGAGCTTCGACGCGAGACGAGCTCCTGTCAACAGTCCTGATGAATTCCTGGCCTTTTGCGGCGTCGAAGGGCTGGGCAAATTGATCGCCGAAGGTCAGAGCGACTTGTGGCCTACATTACGGGCCTGCGCATCCGACCCGCGTTGGCGTACCCGCGAAGGGGTGGCGATGGCGCTTCAGCGCGTCGGTCGAGTTGATATGGATTTGCTGCTAGATAAGCTGGAAGATTGGGCCACGGGCAATTGGCTGGAAATGCGCGCCGCCGCTGCCGGTCTGGCAGAACCGGCTTTGTTGCAGAGAAGAGAAACATATCCTGCGTGCACTCGAAATCCTGGATCACATCACAAGCGCGGTCGCATCAGCGCAGAACGGACGATCCCGTTTCATCCAGGAAAAATATGACGAAACGGGATGAATTCAAAACCCTGCGTCAGGGGCTCGGCTACTGCTGGAGCGTGGTCGTCGCTGCTCTGCCCGCGCAGGGGAAGGGTACTATGGAACGCTGGCTCTCCAGCACGGACAAAGATGTGCGCTGGATCATGAAAGAAAACCTGAAGAAAAAGCGACTGGTCAGGATGGATCAGGCTTGGGTTACCAATTGCCTAGCACAAATTGACACTTGATTGAGAGGCAGAAAGGGCATTGCAATGAGGAAAAACATAATCCACAAGCTGGACGGGGCCAACATGGACATCGACCTGGTCACCCCGCAAGCGGACATTAATTGGAGGCAGGATGCCTGTCCGTGGAACACAGCCGAGGACACTCGGGAACACCGTTGTGCCGTGAAAAACACATCCATCTGCCCCTACTTTCGCGGCATCGAGCCCCTGGACACCATTTTGTGTTCCTATCCGGAGAAACTCCCATGACAGATACCTACACCGTCGACGACCACTTCGCGGATAAAGACCCTGTTGTCCGCACGCTGTACGATAAGTTATTGGAAATCCTGAATGGATTCGGGCCCATCATCGAAGAACCCAAGAAAACATCGATCCATCTCGTTCGTAAATCGGCGCTGGCAGGCGTGGAAACACGCAAAAACTACTTATTGCTCAACATCAAAGCCGATCACAAGATCGACAACCCACGCATCTCCAAAACAGACCAGCCTTCAGCCAACCGCTTCCATCACAAGCTCAAGATCGAGTCACTGGATGATTTCGATGCAGAACTTGAAAGTTGGCTGAAAACATCGTATCAGATTTCAGGGTAAGGAACGCCAAATGGAATTACTAGACAAATTCGAATCATTGTCTTTAGAAGACATAAATTCATATCTTGAAAATAAACAAGAAGAAAACTTAAATGTAAGTTTAAAACAATTAAGAATAGTAACTTTAAAAGCACTGATGACAAAAGAAACCTAGCAATATCAATTTCAGGGTTTGCCAATTCGACCGGTGGAATCGTTATTTGGGGCATAGATGCTAGGAAGAATCCAGAGGGCGTGGATTGTGCGATAGAAGCAAAAGAAATCCAACCACTGTCACTATGCTTATCTCGTTTGAACGAGCTTACTGGCGACAGCGTCACACCGCTTGTAAATGGAATCAGACATAAGTCTATAAAAACAATTAATGATAGTGGCTTTTTAATTACCTTTGTACCGGAAGGTGATTCTGGCCCATATATGGCAAAACTAGGCGAGAATCGTTACTACAAGAGAAGTGGGGATAGTTTTTACTTGATGGAGCATTTTGATATTGAGGATATGTTCGGAAAAAGGAAAAAGCCAAAATTATATCTATCCATAAAAATACCTAATAGAAATGATCCAATTTTTTTTATTTGTATCAACAATACAGGGAGAGGTAGTGCAAAAGCACCATATTTGGCATTTGAAATTCCTCACCCTTGGAAACTGTCTCCATACGGGCTAGATGGTAATGGCTCACTAGGTCCGTTACCATTATTGAAGAGTTGGATTGGTCGCCTAGTGCATTTTGGAGCGAACGCTAATGCGGTCATTCATCCTGATACTGAACTCGAAGTTGCAGTTTTGTATTTAGGGCTTGGAAAAACACTTAAAGATTTACCTACCAAGGATTTGGTGATTAACTACGAAGTCGCAGCAGAAGACATGAAAACAAAAAGAGACAAACTCATAATAAAAATGAAAGAGTTGTTTAATTCACCGGTGGTCTAAAAGGAGAAAAGCATACGAATCCCGAAAGCCAAAACATCTAAAGACTTTCTTGGTGACGTCAGAAGCTCTTCTCTATATGACACAAGTCGAAGGTCTTGCACTATTAAAAAATGAGTAGATAAGCAATGGATACCCAACTCGCAAAAACCATCTTGATCCAAAAAGAACCGGCCAAACTATACGATCTTGTTGAACCCGCACTGGAAAACGCCGAAATCCGCGACCTGCTGGTAGACGGCTGTTTCGCCAAAGACGAAACCTACCGCTACAACTGCGTGCGGGTCTTCTTCCGCGCGCTCGAAAAACAGCCCGCTTTGTTCTATCCCTACTGGGAGCGCTTCGTTGAAGGCATCAACAGTCCGAACGGTTTCTACCGCTCCAGTTCCACGCAGGCCATCGCCTTCCTGAGCGCCGTGGATGAAGAACGGCATCTGGATTCCATCCTGGACTCATACCTGCGCATGCTCGACGACGATAAAGTCATGGTCGCACGTTATTTTGTCCAGACCCTCCACTTGATCCCCGCAGCCCGGCCCGACCTGCGTGAAAAGGTCATCGCCTGCTTGCTAGATGTGGAAAATACGCGTCACACGGAAAGCCGCAAGAGCCTGCTCAAAGCCGACATCATCAGCGCCTTTGACCGGCTTTTCGATAGTTCATCCGCGCAAGAACAAAAACAAACTTTGGCCTTTGCAGAAAAAGAGTTGGACAGCGAAAGCCCCTCAACGCGCAAAGCTGCCAAAGCGTTTTTGAAAAAGCATCGATGACAATCTAATGGTTTGATGTGACGAGGTCTCCCGACCTGTCCTATTGTTGACCGAGGGTCCCGCGTGCGGCGCAGGTGAGCCCCAACGGGTACTCGCGAAAACCTTGCGCCATCTAACTTGAAATGTGGTCTCGATACGCCCCCCGAAGTACGCTCGGGGCCACTCGACCAGCGATTTTTGGGCAAAGTTAGTATAAGGAAAATAGGATGCAAAACGAGCAAGAGATAACCTCAACCATCATTGCACTGGAGAGCGCCGCCCTCGAGCGTTGGGGCAAAGGCGACCCATCCGGCTTTCTCGAAATCTGTGCCCCTGACGGGGTCTACTTCGATCCCTACCAGGAAATGCGCATCGATGGGCTGGCAGCCCTGACACAATACTACAAAACCATCTGGGGCCAGGTGTACTTCGACCGCTTCGAACTGCTCAATCCCTGCCTGCAAATTGGCGGCGAGTTGGCCGTGCTGACTTTCAACTACGTTTCGTACACAGGCGACAGAGCCACTCCCTGGAATTGTACTGAAGTCTATCGTCACGAGAACAACCAGTGGAAGATTATCCAAACCCATTGGTCATACACCCGCCATCCTGGCATCGTTCAAAACTGACCCTTCACGGAGAACCCATGCAAACCGAATTGGCCCAACCCGGTCCCCTGCTCCAGCCCGATGGTCACCTGGCCCAAATCGGCTGGGCGCGTCAGCCCCTGCTGGATTGCAACCTCGAGTCCGCCCGTTTCTACGCCCTGCGCCCGCTGCAACGCTTCCGCGTCAAACGCTGGGACTACTATGCCGCCTTCACCCCACGTCGTTTCTTCTCCGCCACCATCGCCGACCTGGGCTACGCTGGTAACATATTCGTCTACACGTTGGACTTCGAGACCGGCGACCTACACGAAGACGGACTGGTCATCCCGCTTGGAAAAGGGATCGAACTACCGCGTAACAGCACCCAGGGTGATAGTCACTTCGAAGGCCAGCGCGTCAAACTGGCCTTCAGCCTGCACGCTGACCATCGGCATCTCTCCATCTCCTGGCCAGACTTCCACGATGGGCGCGGCATCGCAGCCGAGATCGACCTGTTCACACCGCCGGGTTACGAGTCGATGAACATCGTCATCCCTATCGGTCAGAAACGCTTCTACTACAACCGCAAGATCAACTGCCTGCCCGCCAGCGGCACGCTACGCTATGGCGGTCTGCATGAAGAACTACAAACCAACCGAAAGCCTGGGCTCGCTCGATTGGGGTCGTGGCGTCTGGGAATATCAGTCCTTCTGGAACTGGGCCAGCGCTTCCGGCTTCCTGCCCGATGGTCGCACATCTTGGCCTAAATCTAGGACTCGGCTTCGGCGACCTGTCCGCTGCCACCGAGAACGCCTTCATCCTGGACAACCGCATCCATAAATTGGAACAGGTCAAATTCGATTACGTCTCCGGCGACTACATGAAACCCTGGCACTTCAGCGACAATCAAAATCGTCTCGACTTGACCTTCACGCCCTTCAAAGAACGTCTGGCTCAGGACCAACCTTGCCATTATCACCAGCGAAGTCCACCAGATGTTCGGGCGTTACAACGGACACGTTACCACCGAAGAAGGCGATGTCACCCTGGTCAAAGATCTGATTGGGTTTGCAGAAGAACATCACGCCCGCTGGTAAACAAGAAGCGATCATCCTCTTGAAGGAGGATACCCTGTGAAACCCAATGGGTATGATAAGCAATGCTTATAAGAAAGGGATTGGGCAATGGGAAATATGGACTCTATAATCCCCTAAGGAGCTGATATATAATTTTAAAATACCTTGTCATTCAAGGGTTATCATGACTATTCGGCATGCTCAATATGCCAAAAAATAGTGGAAAGGAGGTGAATACTGTGTTGTTTGCACCGCAGGAAAAGGGCTAGGGATTAGTTGAATACGCTTTGATTCTTGTTCTTGTTGCGATCGTTGTTATCGCAGTTCTCATGTTACTCGGCCCGATCATTGGAAACGTATTCAGCACTATAAACGATAGTCTCTCCAGTTTCAGTTAATCTGAACGCACAAAAAAGGAGAGCCTGTCTATGACAGGCTCTCCTTTTCATTTTACAAAAGATGAAATTATTTATCTTTCCAGGAAGGAAAAATGAGCCAGAACTAAATTTGCCAGGAAGAGTAACATTTTCGTCTTTTCTCCGTCATGAGAACAGGTGATTAACGCACCAAAAACGCTCAAGGAAGGAGGTGAATACCCATGTTGTTCGCACCGAAAGAAAAGGGTCAAGGTTTGGTTGAGTACGCATTAATTCTTGTTTTGGTCGCTATTGTCGTCATTGCAGTCCTCATGTTACTCGGCCCAATCATCGGCAACGTCTTCAGCACCATCAATAACAGTCTCTCTGGTGTTTGATCGTATGCCTTAGCCACAAAAGAGGCCCTGTGAAAATAGGGTCTCTACGTTTCAATAAAGGAGGTGGTCATTGTGCTTTTCACCTTAAAGGAACGTGGTCAGGGGCTGGTTGAGTACGCATTGATTCTTGTTTTGGTCTCTATTGTCGTTTTTGCTGTTCTATTACTACTTGGCCCGATCATTGGTAATGTGTTCAGCACCATAAACGAAAGTCTCTCCAGTTTTAGTTAACTGACCTGTACAAAGGAGACTCTGTTGAACTCAGGGTCTCTTTTTGCAGGGATTTTGCTACAGAAAACGCCTCGTATGATTGGCATTAAGAGAAAATGAGAAGTCTTATTACATTATTGAAAACCATCCCAAAACCGAGTAACATTGGATCGTCGCACGTAAACATATTACCCGTTTTTCATGAAAGGAGTTGATATATTATGTTGTTCGCACCCAAGGAAAAAGGCCAGGGCCTGGTAGAGTATGCATTGATCCTCGTCCTTGTCGCTATCGTTGTTATTGCAGTCTTGATGTTGCTTGGCCCGATCATCGGTAACGTCTTTAGCACCATCAATAACAGTCTTTCGGGCGTCTAATCCCAGACCTGAAGGCCAAAAAAAGAGACCCTGCTGAAGCAGGGTCTCTTTTACGTTATCCATCAAAATTATGTTATTCTTGACAAATAAAACTCGGTCGATCAAGGAAAAGGATGCCCATTTTAGATATTGAAATCGTCGCACCGGACTCGACCCAGGGCATGCCTGCCAATCTGGCGCAGTCTCTGGCCGACGAGGCTGCACAAATCTTCGGCGCACCGGCTAATAAGGTGTGGGTCAAGGTTCGGCTCATCCCGCTCGCCCATTACGCGGAGACTAGCGGAACACCTGCCGGCGTGTATCCCGTCTTTGTAACGGTGCTCAAGTCCAGGGTCCCGCAAGGAAGCGAATTGGAAGAAGAAATCGCCCGGCTGACCAAAGTCATCGCCAACGTCCTGAACCGTCCGGAGACAAACGTCCACATCTTCTACCAACCGGATGGCGCGGGGCGCATCGCCTTTGTCGGGAAGTTGGTCGAATGAAGGCGCTCATCCCCATGTTGTTCACCGCAATTGGCGGATTGCTCGGCAGCCTGTATGGATACCTGAGCATGCTGGCAACCGTCCCGGCGCTGGTTGCGTCGGACATACCAGTACCGTCGGATTTTGTGAACGTATATCAGGAGCGTTATTTCTACGGTCTGCTGCCCGCTGTGTTGATTTTCGGATGGTGGGTCGGCAAATGGCGCGCCGCACAAATCGAAGGGTTGGAAGGCTGGCGCAAATGGGTCGCTTTGGTATTGTTGGGTTTGATCCTGGCTATCCTAGGATACATTGCCAACTTTGCACTCTTTATTTTCTCTGCATGACAAAGAATATCTTGAAACAAATGGCAAATCCTGAAAATCTGATACAATCGCCCAGACCGAAAAGGCCATACGGCCTTTTTGTTTGTCAAAATCTAACCCAAGGAACCCACTATCTTCATGACCTACAACTTCCGTCTGTTCTGGCGCATGTTCTACCGCTCGTTCTTTAAGTGGCGTGGAACACCCGCCCGGCTCACCCGTAAACGTTTGACTTTCATCGTTCTCTTCTACCTCGTCTGGCCGATCAGCGGATTGTTCCACTGGTTCTTTTTTTTCCTGGACGATCTTCTCTTCCCCGCTCACAAAACGCAACCGGTCGAAAAGCCGCTCTTCATCCTGGGCAACTTCCGCAGCGGCTCGACCTTCCTGCATCGCTTGCTCTCGCGCGATGACAACTTCACCAGCCTGACCATCTGGGACATCTACCTGGCCCCTTCCGTCACGCAAAAGAAGATCACCCAATTCGTCTCGCAGCTCGACTACAAATTGGGCGGCCACCTGCACCGCTTGTTATATGCCTTCGATAAAGCCACGCTCGGTAAAATCCGCATCCATCCCATCTCGTTCTTCAAGCCCGAAGAAGATGAGAACATTCACTTCCAAAACTGGGACGGGTACTTCATCAGTTATCTGTTCCCCTTCATGGACGAGTTGCCGAACTACCAACACTTCGACGAAGCGCTCTCAACCGAGCACAAACATCGCATCATGCGCTTCTACAAATCCATGCTACAGCGGCACCTGTACGCCACCGGCGCGAAATACTTTGTCGCGAAGAACCCGGCCTTCAGTCCCAAGATTGAAACGCTCTCCGAATTCTTCCCCGATGCGCGCATCATTTATCTAGTTCGTAATCCATTGGACATGTTGCCATCTACTGTCTCGTGGATCAATTATGCCCGCAGCCAGTTCACCGAACCGGAAGAAAAATTCTTATACATAGACGAAATCCTGGACTTGACCCAGCATTGGTATCATCATCCCCTGCAATACCTGGACGCGCATCCGACTCCCCGCCACCTGCTCCTGGGATACGACGAGTTGATCCAAAACCCGGAAGGCGTCATCCGCGGCTTCTACGAGCAATTCGGCTACCCCGACCAACCCACCCTCGA
Source organism: uncultured Chloroflexia bacterium (assembly GCA_963785535.1). GTDB lineage: Bacteria > Chloroflexota > Anaerolineae > Anaerolineales > Villigracilaceae > JAABUE01. The sequence continues at coordinate 154,647 of CAWAVQ010000028.1, forward strand.
CAAAATCGTGACCGAAGCCATGGCTGAGACCCTGGCCTACAAAAGTGATCATGTCTACTCCTACGAAGAGATGGGCTTCACCCGCCAGCAGATCATCGAACTCTACGCTGAGATCTTCGAGCGCTTCGGCTTCGACAAGCGCGAGCCAACACTCTCGAAGACGGAACAAATTTCTGAGTTTCGCACCCCGGCGGATTAGAAAACAATCCGCTATAAATTTTGAAGCCCAACTTCGTGAGTTGGGCTTCTTTTTTTATCAAGCTAGATCAATTTATCAGGCAAAAAACTTACACAGCTTCTTCTGCCGTTTCCATCTTTTGTGGCTGCTCGTTAATCTGATATTGCTCTTCCCAATTCTCGGCAAATTTCAAACGGATATATCCATAGCGCACCAGTAACATAATCGCACCCGCCAGCGCCATCAGTCCCGCGATCAGGGCAGAATAACTGACACCAGTGCCAGGGATACGTGGCTGGTCCGGGCGGAAGAATTCGACCAGGACGCGTCCTACGCCTGCCAGCACCAACCACCAACTGAACATGGCACCTGGCTTGAACTTCTCGGGGAACTTTCGTGCTAACCAGAGCAAGGTTCCGGCGGTGATGAAATTCCAGATCATTTCGTAAGCGAAGGTGGGATGGAAACGCGTGCTTGCAGGGTAGAGCGTCATGTCGCTATATTGAGAAATGCGATGGGCTGCATCGATAGGAATACCCCACGGCAATGTGGTTGGTTGACCGTAAAGTTCCTGATTGATGAAGTTGGCCGGGCGGGCGATGGCTTGCCCGATCATGGTGACAGGTGCAGCCACATCCATCAACAGCCATAAGTCCAGGTTATTGCGCTTGATATAGATATACATCGCAATTCCACCGAACAACAGTCCGCCATAAAAGTGCAGTCCGCCCTGGGGAATATTCATGATCTGGCCAGGATTCTGCATGTAATAAGGATTGCCACCCAGGGTGGTGTTAGCCACATACCACAATCGCGCCCCCACCACACCGACTGGCAGGGCCCAGATCAAAGAGTTCCAAATGTGTTCGCCGTTCTCGCCATGACGGATCAATTCACGTTCGGCAATCCAGGCGGCGACGATGACGCCCGTCATGACCAATACGCCGTACCAGCGCAGCGCAATCGTGATACCAAAAAGTTTGAACGAAAATATGACCGGATCGATCAAGAAACACCTCTAGTTTTGGAGTGCCGCCATTATATCACCGCAGACTTGGTGCCCTTTCTACGTCCGATAAGCAGGCCAATCGCCAGGCATAGACTCGCAAGCAGCACCACGTTGACAGATGAGCCTGCTCCGCCAGTTCCCTGTTCCAACCGGGAAACACGTGCATCCAGCCCATCCAATTGTGCTTGCTGATCAGCATTTTTGGCTTGCAAAGCTGCGATCTGGGCATCTTTTTCCAGTACGATCTGGTACAACCCCTGGATAGAAGCCAAGGCTACTCCGTCCGCATCCACACTTCCGATGTAATGCCCATCTTCGCCCAGGCCGAAAGCAGCATAGAAATCTTGCGCCATAGGCCCCATATGTTGCACAGAATTAGGCTGTCCAATATATTGCCAGGTGCTGACTGGCATATTCACTAACGCTTCTAACACTTGACGCCCATCTATGGGCAAGATGGCAGTCTTGGCATTGCGATCACTGAGCGTTTCCCAAGAGCCGCTGCCCTGTGCCAGGCGAACTCCTGCCAGCGGTGCGCCGTTCCCATCAATGGCGGTCACAAAACGCACGCCACCTGTTGCACGCGCCGCGAACTCGTTGGGAGCCGTTGACTTAAAGGCGAAATCGTTCGAGTCCGCAAACAGGAATACGCCCGGGTGTTCCGCATCGACCTGCGCCTGGTCCCCCGCCGCAAAGCTATAATCGCCCAGCGCCTGGTTCCCGTATCCGCCCGGCACAGCGGAATATGCTCCACCTGCATGGTTTTCATAGCCACCACTCACACTGGCATAAGGTTTATCTTCCGTATCATTCGTTCCCATTTCCTGCAACGTTTTGCCGCCCACCAGCTACCGCGCTGTAATTGTCGGTGGTCCGGTTGCTGAGGCCGCCCGCGATTGTGGATTCCAAGCCTGTCGCATTGTTTCCGGCTCCACCAGCCGATGGTGGACCCAATGCCAGGTGCGTGGTTACCCGTTCCGCCCCCAATGGTGCTGGTTCCGCCAATGGCCAGGTTGTAGGAACCGCCACCAACCGTCGAGTAGGCGCTTGGGGTTTGATTGCGTGTCCCGCCACCTACCGTGGAGATACGACCAGTGGCAAGATTGCCTGATCCGCCGGAAATGGTTGTGTAGGAACCATTCGCCGTGTTGACAGTCCCGCCGCTCACCGTGGCATAGCTCTGGCTGGCCGTGTTTCCAAAGCCGCCTGCAACCACCGCGTTGTTTCGACTGGCTGTGTTGTGCGCGCCCCCTCCGATGGTTGCACGGATGCCTTCAGCATCGTTGGCTTCACCACCGCTCACAGTAGAGAAATTCCCGGCAGTATTGTCTCTCCCGCCACCTACAACGCCAAAGTCCTTTAAGACACGATTCGGAAAAGCGATCTGCCCGCCTCCGCTGATTGCTCCCCCATTCACTCCATCCGTTATTTCATTACCGCTAAACCCTTCGATCACATTACCAGTATCAGAGCTCTGGCTGGTTTGCGCCGGATTCCCAACCATACCCAACAAAGTCAACATCACGATCAGATTGATCACCTTGGATAGAGAAAAGTGGAATAACATTTCGAACTCCTTTCCAGTAAATTGCCGGACACAAAATCACACCATCAAAACTATCTTATGATGGTGTGATTGTAGTACTGTTTTGAAAAGCTTGTCAAGAATGTAGTTACGTCAGGTCCCCTGTTTTTCACGCGCATAGCGGCGCGCCATCTTGACCCGGTTGCCGCAGGCGCTCATCGAACACCAGCGCCGTTTATGATTGCGGCTGCGGTCCACGAACAGCCAGTCACAGCGGCCGCACTGCTTGACGTACTTCAATTCGTCTGAAGTCAGCAATTCCACCGCTGAACGTGTGATCGGCCATAGCAACAGAGTCGAACGCATCCCCCTCTTCCCATTCCAACACAAATCCCGTTTCCGTTTGAACCAATCGCGAATGCGCCTGACTCTCCAACCAAAACTGGTTCAACTGCGAGATGTCATCCTCTTGCGGGGTTTCATCGTGCGCCAGACTGGCAAAGATACGGAACAACGCTTCGCGCAACTGGATCGCTCGACGCAAAACCGCATCGGACTCAGCCGGAGCCTGCTCCCATTTCGATAGCAACGTACCGGCCTTTTGCGGAGTTAGAATCCCAACGTGACGGCTCCACAGCACCAGATCGCGATAATCAAAAAGATACTCGTGGATGACATCCGTATGCCCGTATAGGGTATTCGCAAAATCCAGGCAGAGTATGCCGCCAATCAGGTGATGGATTTCAGCGTCGCGTGTTTCAGTCATAGTGGAAAGATTATAACCAACCTTACGAAGGTTTGAAACCCTTCGCCTTTGCTCAGAACATCCCTCGCAAGATTTTCGAAGATTCTTCACAAATGACACATGTAATAATTTATTTGTGACAATGCACACGTTACTTTATCGTGAAAATATTTACAATAAGAGTAAAGGTTTACAAAAATAGTAAACGTTATAAGGAATCTATGATCCGCATCAACCGCCAAACCGACTATGCCATCCGCGTGCTCCTGGCTCTCGCCAAACAGGGGGACGAGGCCTTGTTATCCACTTCCCAGATCCAGCAAGAAATGCTCATTCCCAAGGCGTTATCCCTGCGTGTGGTGGCGGCGCTTGCAAGAGGCGGATTCATCATCACCTACCCTGGCCGTGAGGGCGGCCTGAAACTGGCGCGCCCGGCGGCGGAGATCAATTTGCGCCAGGTGGTGACGTACTTCGAAAGCAATTTTACGGTTTCAGAATGTCTACACGGCGGGGGAACCTGTCCGTTTGACAATGCCTGTCCAGTACGAACCCGGTGGGGACGTTTACAGGCGTTGATCCTGAAGGAACTCGAAGCCACCAATTTCGAGGAACTCGCCCGCGAAGCGGTTTCGGTGACAGATGTCGTTCCATTTGTCGTTGAGCAGGCTGAGGCGTAGAAAGAAGCGGGAAGGAGGCGCAAGTCCGGGAGGGACGCTACCAAACCATCACCCATTCAGTCCAACAATTTCATTATCTAATTTAGGAGTTACGCAGTCGCACGAGAGAGGCCCGAAAATAATTCGGTATCTTTTCACAAGCTACGTAATTCCGATAAATCTAATAAGGAGAATGCAATATGGATGCACTTGCTCTTGCACGCTGGCAATTTGCCATTACCACCATCTTTCACTTTTTCTTCGTGCCGCTAACGCTGGGGCTATCTATCTTCGTAGCCCTGTTGGAAACCAAGTACGTACGCAGCGGCGATGAAATGTATAAGAAGATGGCCAAATTCTGGGGGGCGATTTTTCTGATCAACTTCGCCATCGGCGTGGTGACGGGCATCGTCCAGGAATTCCAGTTCGGCCTGAACTGGTCGGAATACAGCCGTTTCATGGGCGATATTTTCGGTGCCCCACTGGCCATCGAAGCACTGCTGGCTTTTTATATGGAAAGCACCTTCATTGGCATGTGGATTTTCGGCTGGGACAAGCTCTCGAAGAAGACGCACCTGGCCGCCGCCTGGCTGGTGGCGATTGGCTCGAACGTTTCGGCGCTGTGGATTTTGATCGCCAACTCGTTCATGCAACATCCGGTCGGATACGCTATTGAAGGCGGACGCGCCACGATGCAAGATTTCTTCGCCTTGATGGGCAACCCAAACGTCTGGTACCAGTTCCCGCATGTGCTCTCGGCCGGGATTTCGATGGCGGGCTTCGTGGTGATGGGCTTTTCGGCCTGGCACCTGCTGCGCAAGCATGATGTGACCATCTTCCGCCCTTCGTTCCGCTGGGCCGCGATCTACGCGCTGGTCGGCTCACTGCTGGTAGGCGTGATCGGCCACTTCCAGGGACAATTCCTGGTACGGGAGCAGCCCATGAAAATGGCCGCGGCTGAAGCGCTGTGGGAAACCGAGCAACCCGCTGGTTTCTCGCTGGTTTCGGGGATCGACGAGGGCGCGCAGGGTAATTCCTTCGAACTCAAAGTTCCTGGTGTGCTTTCGTTCCTTTCTTACAACAATTTCACGGGAGAAGTCAAGGGCCTGAAAGATTTACAGGCTGAGGCCGTGGCGCAATATGGCCAAGGCAATTACATCCCGCCCGTGACGCTCAACTTCTGGTCGTTCCGCATCATGGTCGGCGCGGGCTCGCTGATGATACTGCTGGCGTTGCTGGCAGTGATTTGGAGCGATGGCAAGCGTGAGATCGATAGCAAAAAGGGCTTCTTGAGAGGACTGTTGTTTGCGCCTGCCCTGCCCTACCTGGCTGCCACCTTCGGCTGGGTCATGGCTGAGACCGGTCGCTGGCCGTGGATCGTATTCGGCCTGCAAAAGGTCGAGAATGCGGTTTCGCCTAACGTCCCGGCCTGGAACGTGGCTTTCTCGTTGGTTGTGCTGGGACTGTTGTACGGCGTGTTAACCGTGGTCGCCGTCAAGCTGGGGCTCAAGTACGGCAAAGCCGACGTCAAGATTAAAGAATCCGCTGCGGCGGCTGATTAAAAATTTAGTAGTGGAGTGCAAAGTCTCCTGACTTTGCGCCAACGACAGGTCCCCTGCGGGGATGATAAGTCGTTGAACTCCGTTGCTAACTGAGGAGAAAAAACTATGGATCTCAATACTGTCTGGTTTATCCTGGTCACTGTCCTGTTCATCGGCTTCTTCTTTCTGGAAGGCTTCGATTACGGAGTCGGCATCCTGCTGCCCTTCCTGGGTAAAAAAGACGAAGAACGCCGCGCCATCATCAACGCGATTGGCCCGGTGTGGGACGGCAATGAAGTCTGGATGTTGACAGCGGGCGGCGCGATGTTCGCTTCCTTCCCGCATGTGTATGCCACCCTGTTCAGCGGCTTTTACCTGGCGCTGGTGCTGATGCTGGTGGCGCTCATCCTGCGCGGCGTAGCCTTCGAATATCGCAGCAAATACGCAGATGCTGCCTCCCGCAATCGCTGGGACTGGGCCATTTTCATCGGCTCAGCGCTCCCCGCTCTGCTATGGGGCGTGGCAGTCGGCAACCTGATGCGCGGCGTCGCCATCGACGCAGACATGAACTACTGGGGCGGCCTGCTCCCGCTGCTCAATCCTTACTCCATCCTGGGCGGGCTGGTCTTCGTGGCGCTGTTCACCATGCATGGCGCGAACTACCTGGCGCTCAAGACCGAGGGCGAGATCGAAGCCCGCGCCAAAGAGGTAGCCTTCAAATCCTGGATCGCTGCCACCGTGTTGACCGTCGCATTCGTGGTCTGGACCTTCTTCGCCACCGACATCCTGACTAAACCGGGCGTCAATGGCCTGATCCCGGCGGCGCTGGCGGCCGTAGCCCTGCTGTCTGTTGGTTATTTTAGCAAACAGGGCAAATTCGGCTCGGCTTTCATTGGCGGCTCGCTAGCCGTGGTTTTCGCTACGATCATGGTTTTTGCGGGCTTGTTCCCGCGCATCCTGATCTCCACCATCGACCCGGCCTATAGCCTGGACATCTGGAACGCAGCCTCCACACCCTATACGTTGACCGTCATGACCATCGTGGCCGTGATCTTCGTCCCGATCGTGCTGATCTACCAAATCTGGACCTACCGCGTCTTCCGCACACGCGTCAAAGCGGACCCGAAAACTCTGGTCTACTAACCTATCCTTCTAGCACTTCGTGGTAAAGAAGAGCTTGCCGGAACCCGACAGGCTCTTTTTATGGATTTTTTCATTGACTTAAAATCGTTATGTTCTTACACTTATAAAGTACTATCTTTCACAACTATATTCAAATTTACTTTCAGGAGGTTCAATGGATCCTGTTATCCTTTCCCGATTGCAGTTCGCCTCGACTACGATCTATCACTTCTTCTTCGTCCCGCTGACACTGGGGCTTTCGTGGATCGTGGCGCTGCTGCATACGCAGTATTACCGCACGGGCGATGAAAAGTTCAAACGCCTGGCAAAGTTCTGGGGCAAGCTGTTCCTGATCAACTTTGTTATGGGCGTGGTGACCGGCATCGTGCAGGAATTTCAGTTTGGCATGAACTGGTCAGAATATAGCCGTTTCGTAGGCGATATTTTTGGCGCGCCGCTGGCGATCGAAGCCCTGATGGCTTTCTTCATGGAAAGCACCTTCCTGGGCATCTGGATTTTTGGCTGGGAGCGCGCTCCAAAGGGACTGCACCTGGCGTCTATCTGGCTGGTAGCGTTGGGCTCCAATCTCTCAGCACTGTGGATCCTGCTGGCAAACGGCTTCATGCAGCACCCGGTTGGGTACGATCCGGCCAGTGTGGCAACCGGCCGCTTGGTCTTGAACGATTTCTTTGCCCTGATCACCAATCCCAAAGGCTGGATTTTCTTCTGGCATACCATCGCAGCCGGTCTGACCACGGCGGGGTTCTTCGTGCTGGGCATCAGTGCCTGGCATCTTATCCGCAATAAAGATGATGAGTTTTTCAAGTATTCCTTCCAGCTCGGCGCTATCTTAGCCCTGGTCTTTACCATTGTGACCGGGCTTGGCGGCCACGAGCAGGGTAAGTACGTGATGGAAACCCAACCCATGAAAATGGCCTCCATCGAGGCGCTCTGGAATACACAACAACCGGCTTCGTTTTCCCTAATCACCATCGGTGACTTGTCAGGCAAGCACCTGGTCTGGCAAATTCGTATTCCCAAGCTGTTAAGCCTGATCGCCTGTAACAACTTGACCTGCAAAGTGGAGGGTGTTAACCAAGTCCAGGCCGAATATGTGCAGAAATATGGTCCGGGCGATTACGTCCCATTGATGGTCGTTACCTATTGGGCTTTCCGCTTCATGTTTACAGCTTCCCTGATCATGGTGGCCGTAGGTGCTTATGCGCTCTACCTGTTTCTCAAGGATTGGCCGGAAAAATGGATGCGCTGGATAAAATGGCTACCTTGGGCGATTGCCTTGCCATACATCGCGAACACCAGCGGCTGGATATTGACCGAAATGGGACGCCAGCCCTGGATCGTGCAGGGGTTGTTAAAAACTGAACAAGGTGTGACGCCCACCAATTCAGCCGGTATGGTGCTCTTCACCCTGATCGGCTTTGTCGTCATTTATGCGGTCCTAATGGTCGCAGACGTATACTTGCTGACCCGCTTTGCCAAAGCCGGGCCAGATGCCACAGACGCGGGCGTTATCGGTGATCCCAGCCTGTTCGCTGAGCAAAGCTAAAGGAGGCCTGCCATGTCACCTGAAATTCTACAAACCATCTGGTTCGTTCTGATCGCCATCCTGTGGATTGGCTTCTTCGTGCTTGAAGGCTTCGACTACGGGGTTGGTCTGGTGCTGCCTTTCCTCGGCAAAAAAGATGAGGAACGTCGAGCCATCATCAATGCTATCGGCCCGCACTGGGACGGAAACGAAGTTTGGCTGTTAACGGCAGGCGGCGCAACATTCGCCGCCTTTCCGATGTGGTACGCCACCATGTTCAGCGGCTTTTACCTGGCGTTGTTCCTGATGCTGTTCGGCCTGATCATCCGCGGCGTTGCCTTTGAGTTCCGTTCGAAAGACTATAACCCGAAATGGCGCAGGATGTGGGATTGGGCCATCTTCGTTGGTTCCCTGTTGCCCGCTCTGCTAATCGGCGTTGCCTTTGCCAACCTGGCTGCGGGCGTACCTATCGACGCGAATATGCAATTCACGGGTAATCTGCTGACCCTGCTAGTCAACGGCTACGGCTACACTCTGGTCGGCGGGCTGTTGTCTTTGTCTGTATTTGCTGTACATGGTAGCATCTTTTTAAGCATGAAGTTGGAAGGTGAGATGCAGGAACGCGCCCGTTCCATGGCACGTAAACTCTGGGGTCCGGCTATGATCGTGGTTCTGGTTTACTCGATTTGGACCTTCTTCGCCACCGACTTCATTGCCCACCTAGGCATAGACCCGGGCATCTATCCGCTTGGTGCAGTTGCCACTATCGCGCTGGTCGGTCTGGTCTTCTTGCCGCGCAAAATGGACGGCTGGGCTTTTGCTATGACCGCATTGCATCTAGTACTCACACAGATCAGTTTCTTCATGCTGCTCTTCCCACGTGTCATGATTTCCAGCACAAACCCCGCTTACAGTTTAACGATCCAAAATGCCTCGTCTTCGCCCTACACGCTACAAGTCATGTCCATTGTGGCGTTGATCTTCGTCCCGATTGTCTTGGCCTACCAGGGATATACCTACTGGATCTTCCGCAAACGCATTTCGACCGACACGAAGACACTGACGTATTAAGCAAGAATAAATCCACAATCAGTACTTCACGAAAACCAAAAGAATACCCGAAAATAGGGGAGCGAGCGTACGCTCGCTCCCCTATTTTCGGGCTCCTGCCAGCCATTTCGTGATCTACTGACAGTAAAATATACTGGCGGGAACCAAAAGGAACCTGCCGGTGTATTTTTAACGAAACTGCTTTTCCGGAAAAACGATTGACCGAGACTCAACAGATTCGCCTGGCTCAACAGGGAAATAACGTTGCCTGGGAGGCCTTGATGCGCGCGCATCAGGAGCCGGTCTTTCGGCTCGCCTATCTGCTGCTGGGCGATCCGGACGAAGCGGAAGACATTACACAGGAGACCTTCCTGCGCGCCTACAAAGCATTGAAAGGATTTGATATTGAACGCCCGCTGCGCCCCTGGTTGCTACGCATCGCTTCGAACCTGGCCCATAACCGCTACCGTTTCATCGGTCGTTACATCGGTGCCCTGACACACTTCGCCAGGCAAAACCCGGAAAGGATCAAACCAACAACGATCCAGCCGGAAGACGATAGTCAGGCGCTCTGGCAAGCCGTGAGACAAATGGCAAAACCATTCCAGGAGGTAATCTACCTGCGTTACTTTCTAGATATGTCTGAAAGCGAGATGGTTGATGCGCTGGAAGTACCCGCCGGGACGGTCAAGTCCCGCCTGCACCGTGCACTGAGTAAACTACGCCAAATCATCGAACGCGATTATCCCGAACTGAAAGAGATCGTGGAATGAACACACCTATCACTTCCATCCCTGACGAACGCTTGAGAGAAATCGCCAGCCAATTCCGCTACCCGCCTACACCGGATGTGACCGGGGAAGTGATGAAACACCTCGAAAACGGGAGCAGGCCGAGGGCTAAGATGCGAAGCACCTGGGTGGTAACTAGTCTGTTGGTGCTATTGCTGGTTGTCCTGTTCGCGGTACCGGATGTACGCGCCGAAATCGTGCACTTCTTCCAAGTGGGTGTAGTGCGCATCCTGCCGGCAACGCCCACGCAACCAGTTGAAGTTCCTCTCCCCCAGATTCCGATGACAGCTACACCCATGGCAATTCTGCCATTTACGGCCACTCCTCTGTCAACCACAACCCCACCCGGAACACAAATACAATATGAACCGCCTTATTCCATCAGCATGGCAGGGCTGGCGGGGGAAACAACTTTGGCGGATACGCAGAACAGCCTTGCGTTCAAAATCCGATTGCCGGAATATCCCGCAGACCTGGGCACCCCGGATCGGGTATTCCTGCAAGAAGACGGACAGATGGTCATCCTGGTCTGGATAGACCCGAACGATTCGCAAAAAGCTCTTCTCAGTTTGTACGAAATTGGTCCGGGAAGCGTGATCATCCAAAAATTCGAGCCGCGCGTGATTCAGGAGACGCAAGTCAACGGTCAATACGCCGTCTGGGTTCAGGGTCCATATATGCTTCAATTGACCAACGGCATGTACGACTTCCGGCGGCTGGTCGAAGGCAATACCCTGATCTGGGAAGAAGATAAGATCACCTATCGTCTCGAGAGCAACCAAACACTCGAAGATACGATCAAAATCGCCGAGTCGTTGAAATAGCAGCCTTGCGAAGGCTGCTGTAATTCAGGCGTTGTCGTACGATCAAGTCTTCGGTAAGGTTTATGCAAACAAGCGGGAACTTGTAAGCCTCCAGCGGTGTATTTTATGTATAGAGGTAAATATGCCCATCTTAAGAAAAATTTTACCGGTCGTGGGATCCTTGTTGCTGGCAGCATGTAGCGCACTTCCGGGAAATACACTCGTGGAACCTGCCCAGGTTGGCAAGCCGGAACCAGCCAAAACTGGAACACCGCTGCTAACCCAAACGGTTGTCAAATCAGTCTCACTCAGAGAGAGCGTCCCGGTGGCGGTTTGGACGGATAAGTCCAAGGAGGATTCGCTTGTCCTGATCGACCCGCACACCGGGCAGGCACTCCCTGATTATGAGCCCATCCCCCTGGGGCAATCATCCTACCAGGCCTTCTCGCCAGACCAGCACACTTTAGCGGTAGTAGGATTTGTTTCCGGCAACCATCCCAACGGCGGCAGCCTGCATCTGATCGACCTGAACACCTGGCAAGAACAGGTTCAAGAACTGCGACTCGACAGCTACATCAATGCGATGGTTTTCAGCCCGGATGGCCGTCAACTGGCGATCGCATATGGCAACGCACAGAGTCACGTGCTTATTTTGTATGGCAACCCTCCGGTAACATCCAAAACCGCTATACGAGAAACCGCCCTTGATTTCTATGTTTACAGCATGAAGTTTAATCGCGATGGAAGTGGGCTGATGCTTTACGGATCAAAGATCGACAATCGTTATACGGTCAACGAAACGAGCCCAGACCCGCCGGTTGCCGTTCTGCTCGACAGCGCCGATTTGAGCGTTCGTTGGAAGACCAGCCTGGATGGCGTCCATCACGGCATCCTTCCAAAGGACGGAAACGGGATTGCGACGCCGGACATGACCCAGCCTGGTCAAGCTATTTATCTTTATCCTGGGCTGGCGTTTGCCCCCGATAGCGATGTCCTTTACGTTGTCCACGCGGACGAAGACAAATTGACCGTAGTGGACTTCGCTGCCCAAAAGGTTACCACGCTGGATATCAAGCCCCAACTTTCCTGGATCGAACGGCTGCTGTCGCTGGGAGCTATCGATGCGCACGCCAAAGTCGCGGAGGGGACGAGAAAGGATGCGGTCATCTCGCCCGATGGACAATTCCTGTACATCGTCGGCCAGCGCAGTGAACTCGGTGAAACCACTGGCAACGAGACACAAGTGAATAACATCCCGCTGGGCTTGCAAATCGTCCGCACAAGGGATGGAAGCCGCCTGGCACACTATGACACGGATGCACAAGAGTTATCCATTTCAGCGGACGGTCAATACTTATATTTGCGTAGTTGGGGCGTGTCACCAAACATCGCCGCTACGCAGATATTCGACACTTCAGCGAATCGAATCGTTTCTCGTTTGAACGGAATGTTCCTGGTACCTACACGTCGCGTGGACGGCAGGCCGATCCTGGGTTCCAACGTTTGGGTGAATGACAAGAATATTTACCATAACGCTATCGTAGACCCGCAAGATATGTCCGCCCTGGCTAAATGGGACAGCACTGACAGTCTGTTTTGGATAAAGACACCCTGAGAAAGAATCTCATCCGTAGGAAACCGCTATAATAGGCCGGGACTTGTTCCCGGTCTTTTTTATGCATACAAGACTCCTGCAACTCACCAAAGACGCCCGTTACAGTCTGATCCTGACGGTTCTTTCCGGCTTTCTGGCTGGTCTGCTGACTATCTGGCAGGCCTGGCTGCTCAGCCATACCATCAACAGCGTTTTCCTAGAGAACCAGACTCTCGTCCAGGTCTGGAACTGGCTGCGTCTGATCCTGTTCATCATCGCAGGCCGCGGTCTGTTGACCTGGTTGAACGAGGTCAGCGCTAATGCTGTGGCGGTACGCGTCAAAACCGACCTGCGTCAGCGACTGTTTGCTCATATCCAGGCGCTGGGTCCCGCTTACACCCGCGCCGAGCGGACCGGCGAACTGACGACTGCCGCGGTGGAGGGCATCGAAGCGCTGGATGCTTACTTCAGCCAGTACCTGCCGCAACTGGTCATCGCTACACTAGTTCCTATCAGCATTCTGATTTTTGTCCTTCCAATTGACCTGCTCTCCGGCATCATCCTGCTGCTCACTGCGCCGCTGATCCCTTTCTTCATGATCCTGATTGGCAAAGGCGCGGAAGCGGTCACCAAGCGCCAGTACGAGACTCTCAGTCGCTTATCTGCCCACTTTCTCGACAGCTTGCAAGGGCTGACCACGCTCAAGATTTTCGGGCAATCTAAGCCGCATGCAAAGAACATCGAAAGGGTTAGCGAACAGTTCCGCGACACGACCATGCAGGTGCTGCGCGTCACCTTCCTATCTGCGCTGGCACTGGAACTGCTAACCACCCTCAGCACAGCTATCATTGCCGTGGAAATCGGTCTGCGCCTGCTGTACGCCAAAATGGACTTCCTGCAAGCTTTGTTCATTCTCGTCCTGGCCCCGGAGTTCTACTTGCCCTTGCGCATGCTTGGCCTGCGCTTTCACGCCGGCATGGACGGTACCGCTGCTGCCCGGCGCATTTTTGAGATTTTAGATACTCATACAAGTCGTAGTAACGACTTTAGTCGTTCGACTGAGATTGCTACTACACCTCATGAAATTATTTTTGAGAATGTTACTTTTACTTACCCCAACGAGACCAGCCCAGTTCTGCAAAACATCAACCTGCATATTGAAGCGGGCCAACACATCGCCCTGGTCGGTCCCAGCGGCGCGGGCAAAAGCACGCTGGTTAATTTGCTGTTGGGTTTCATCCGACCATCATCCGGTCAAATCAGCTCTCATCATAGACAGCAAGAAACGCACACAATCATTAACCATTCACCATTAACTGAGAGCATTGCCTGGGTCCCACAAAAGCCTTACCTTTTTCACGACACGATTGCCAACAATATCCTTCTCGGCAATCCCAAAGCTACAACTGAACAACTTGTAGAAGCTGCCAAAGCCGCCTATCTGCACGAACTCATTGCATCCCTACCGCAAGGCTACGAAACCGTTATCGGCGAGGGCGGCGCCCGTCTCAGCGGCGGGCAGGCTCAACGTCTCGCCCTGGCACGCGCTTTCCTGAAAGATGCGCCCATCCTGATCCTGGACGAACCTACCTCCAGCCTCGATCCCGAGACCGAAGTCCTGCTCGAAGAATCCACGCGACAGTTGATGCGTGGCAAAACGGTGATAACCATCGCTCACCGCTTGAACACCATCTTCCAGGCCGACCGGATCATTGTGCTCGAGAAGGGCCACATCGTAGAGCAAGGTACACACGGGGAATTGATGATGAAGAATGCTGCATACGCAAGAATGGTGAATATCTATGCAGGGACAAGTCAACCCAGTTTAGGTGGGGTCCGGAGTCTCCCGACTTCGGAATTCTCTCAGGCTACTACTACTCAACGTCAGGAGACGTTGGACTCCTTAGTCCCACGTGCCACTAAGCACATTCTCCCCCGCCTGCTCTCCTTCCTGCGCGGTTCCTGGGGCTGGGTGGCGCTCTCCGTGTTGCTGGGCGCGCTGACCATCGGTTCCAATGTCTCGCTGATGGGCACTTCGGCCTGGCTAATCTCGACCGCCGCGCTACACCCGTCCATCGCCACGTTGGAAGTCGCCATCGTGGGGGTGCGCTTCTTCGGCATCAGTCGCGCCGTCTTCCGCTACGCCGAGCGTCTGGTCTCGCATAACGTCACGTTCCGTCTACTGGCCCGATTGCGCGTCTGGTTCTACAAAAAACTCGAACCGCTGGCGCCCGCTCGTCTGATGGACTTTCGCGCCGGTGACTTGCTCGCGCGCATCGTCGGGGACATAGAAACTTTGGAAAACTTCTACGTACGCGTGGTTTCCCCACCACTGGTCGCCCTGTTGACAGGCATTGGCGTCGCCATCTTTCTCGCATCCTTCTACCCGCTGCTGGCTACCGTTTTGATCGGCTTTTTCCTGGGTCTTGGTTTTCTCCTGCCGTTTTCCTCGCTGCTTTTGGGACGTAACCCCGGTGCAGCGCTCATTAAATTGCGCTCTGAGCTGAACACCCGTTTGGTAGACGGCATCCAGGGTCTGGCCGACATCCTGGCCTATGGTCGCGCGGAAGACCATGCCGCCCAGATTGCCCGCATCGGGCAGGAGTATGGACGGGCGCAAAAACGCATGGCACGCGTCAGCGGCTTCCACAGCGGACTCACCACCCTGTTGACCAATCTCGGCCTGTGGCTGGTGGTCTATCTGACCATCCCGCAAGTCACAGACGGTCACATTGCAGGCCCGATGCTGGCTTCGTTGGCCTTGTTGACATTGGCCTCGTTCGAAGCCGTCATCCCGCTACCGCAAGCCGCCCAGATGTGGGAGAGCGTGCGGACGGCAGCGGGCAGGTTGTTCGAAGTGGTGGATGCAACACCGATGACAATAGACCGTAGACCGTTGAGCGAAGAGAGACCGTCCACGGTCCACCGTCCACAGTCGGCTGTTGCCTTTGATGCAGTTACATTTTCTTACCCAAACACTCCGCTCCCTGCAATACATGATATTACTTTCAATCTTCTTCCTGGCAACAGCCTTGCCATCGTCGGGCCGAGCGGAGCGGGTAAATCCACGTTGGTCAATCTGTTGTTGCGATTCTGGGAGTACAGTTCAGGAGACATCCGCCTGGGCGGCGAATCGCTGCATGGACTGGAGCAAGATGAAGTCCGGGCGCGCTGCGCGGTGGTCTCACAGAGTTCGTATTTATTCAATACCAGTGTCTATGAAAATTTGCGATTGGCGCGTCCGTCCGCATCCCAGGAAGAGATAGAGAATGTAGCCAGACGGGCCCAAATTCATGAGTTCATTATTGGACTGTCAACAGGTTACGATACGTTCATCGGCGAGCAGGGAACCCGGCTTTCGGGCGGCGAGCGCCAACGGCTGGCAATTGCACGCGCCTTGCTAAAAGATGCGCCTATCTTGATCCTGGACGAGCCAACCGCTAACCTTGATCCATTAACAGAGAAACAAGTGCTGGGAACTTTGTTCGGTGTGATGAAGGGTAAAACGTCACTGCTTATCACACATCGTCTGGTTGGGTTGGAAAACATGGACGAAATCCTGGTCATGGAACACGGACAGATCCTCGAACGTGGCACACAGGCCGAGTTGTTGGAACGAGGCAGAACGTTCCATCGCTTGTGGGAACTGCAAAATAGAATCCTTGCGGTCTAATCCAAATAGAATTCCTGCGCTGATTGACTTTCGAATCTATCCTGTTATATACTAATATTACATCGCCAAAATCTAGCCGCACCACCCGAAGGAGGAGGAAGCATGAACGACCATCCCTGGTTTGCCAAGTATGACAAGGGCGTTCCAAAATCCATTGATTATCCTAAAAAGCCCCTGTACCACTTCTTGGAAGAGTCAGCCAGCAAGTATCCTGATAAACCTTGTACGATCTTCAAGGGGGCGGAAATCTCATACAAAGAAATGAACGAAATTACCGACCGCATGGCCGCTGCACTCGCCGATATGGGCGTGAAGAAAGGCGACCGGGTTGGTATTTTTATGCCCAATACCCCCCAGTTTGTGATGGCATATTTTGGCATTCTAAAGGCGGGTGGGGTTGTTGTGGCTACGAACCCGCTCTACACGCCCTCTGAAATCGAACATCAGGCCAGCGACGCAGGCATCGAGGTCATGTTCGTGATGACCAACTTCTATAAGACCATCAAGGCTGCGCAGCCCAACACCAAAATCAAGAAATTGATCGTGACGAATATCAAAGAGGCCCTACCACCCGTGCTGCGTCTGTTATTTACGATAACAAAGGAAAAGGACGGTGGACATCGCATCGAGGAACCTTTACCTGAGGGTGATGTCTGGATGCAGGACCTGATTGCCAAATACCAACCATCGGATCGTCCGCAGCTCGACATTGGTCCCGATGATACAGCTTTGTTCCAGTATTCGGGCGGAACCACAGGAGTCTCGAAAGGCGCCATCGCCACCCATTACAATGTGGTTTCTGGCTCGCTACAAATCAAAGAGTGGAATGTCAACATCGAGGAGGGCAACGAGATTGTCCTGATGGCAATCCCGCTCTTCCATGTTTATGGCGCGGTAGCCGGGATGCACTTTGGCATGGCTTGTGGCGCCAGCCTGGTGATGATCCCCAACGCGCGTGATCTAAAAGATGTGTTGGAAAACATCAAGAAATATCGCCCGACTATTTTTCCGGGCGTGCCCACGCTATACAATGCGTTGAACAATCACCCGGATGTGATCTCCGGAAAATATGACCTTTCCTCCATCAAATCCTGTATCTCTGGCTCTGCCCCCTTGATGCGTGAAACCAAAGAAAGGTTCGAAGAGCTTTCTGGTGGCAAGGTGTTCGAAGGTTTTGGCCTGTCAGAGGCACCGACTGCCACGCACTGTAACCCACTGCTGGGCGAGAACCGTACCGGTTCCATTGGTTTGCCTTTGCCAGATGTAGATGCAAAAATCATCAGCCTGGATGATGGCGAGACCGAATTGCCGGTTGGCGAGGTCGGGGAACTGGTTGTCAACAGTCCGAACATGATGAAGGGCTATCACAACATGCCAACCGAAACTGCCAACACATTACGCAAGCTCAAGGATGGCAAAACCTGGCTGTTTACCGGCGACATCGCCCGCATGGACGAAGATGGTTACTTCTACATTGTCGACCGCAAGAAGGAAGTGATCAAGCCGGGTGGCTTCCAGGTATGGCCGCGCGAAGTGGAAGAGGTTTTGACTTTGCACCCGAAAGTAATGGAAGCGGGTGTGGCTGGCATCCCCGATCCGTATCGCGGTGAAACAGTCAAAGCCTGGATCGTGCTCAAGCCCGGCGAAACAGCTACCGAGGACGAACTCAAAGCCTTCTGCAAGGAAAAGTTAGCCGCTTATAAAGTGCCCACTCACTACGAGTTCCGTGATGAATTGCCCAAGACCACCGTTGGCAAGATTCTGCGCCGTGAGTTGGTCCGCCAACACAAAGAAGCAGAATCATAGTCGAATCGTTCAATAAAAAAAGCTCGGTCGGGTTTGAGACCTGACCGAGCTTTCTCTTATTTAAGGGGTTTATGCCGGTTGCGGCGTACCGCTCTTCTTTTCCACCGGAGGCGGGAAGATGGCTTCGAACTCCTCGCGGGTGATGCTTTCTGTCTCAAGCAATTTCTGGGCCACAGCATCCAGTTCCTTGTGATATTTCTTCAAAGTATCCTGAGCCTTCTTATAGGCTTCGTCCACGATCTTGCGGACCTCAGCGTCGATCTTCTCCGCAATGGCATCCGAATAATCACGTTGCTCTGAAATCTCACGGCCTAAGAAGATCAATTCTTCCTTCTGTCCGTAAACCATATTTCCGAGCGTTTCACTCATACCCAGGCGTGTGACCATGTTACGGGCCATACGCGTGACCTGCTCCAGGTCACCAGATGCGCCGGAGGTAATATCGTCAAAGACCTGCTCTTCGGCTACACGCCCACCTAGGGCATACGCCAGGGTGGCCATGAATTTCTTGCGGGACATCAGGATGCGGTCTTCGTCCGGGCGGAACCAAGTGATGCCACCGGCCTGTCCGCGGCCGACAATAGTCACTTTTTGAACGGGATCAGCCTCAGGGATGGCATTCCCAACCACAGCGTGACCAGCTTCATGGTAGGCAATGATGCGCTTCTCTTCGTCCGAAATCAGGCGGGATTTGCGTTCCGGTCCCATGACCACACGTTCGATGGCTTCTTCCAATTCCTTTTGGCCGATGGATTTCTTGTTGCGACGGGCCGCCAGGATAGCGCCTTCATTGACCAGATTTTCCAAGTCAGCGCCAACGAAACCGGGTGTACCGCGCGCCAGGGAAGCCAGGTCAACCTGTGGATCGAGCGGTTTACCTTTGACGTGTACCTTCAAGATGGCCTCGCGACCGCGTACATCAGGGCGGTCTAGCGTCACGCGGCGGTCAAAGCGACCGGGGCGCAGCAAAGCCGGGTCCAGGATGTCGGGGCGGTTGGTGGCGGCGATGATGATGACATTTGTGTCAGTGTCAAAACCGTCCATCTCGACCAGCATCTGGTTGAGGGTCTGTTCGCGCTCATCGTGTGAGCCACCCAGACCGGCTCCACGTTGGCGACCGACGGCGTCAATTTCATCGACAAAGATGATACAGGGCGAATGGCGCTTGGCCTGATCGAACAGATCACGCACGCGGCTGGCACCCACACCAACAAACATCTCCACGAATTCCGAGCCGGAGATCGAGAAGAATGGAACGCCCGCCTCACCAGAAACGGCCTTGGCCAGCAAGGTTTTCCCCGTGCCAGGAGGCCCAACCAGCAAAACGCCTTTCGGAATGCGCGCGCCAAGCTGAATAAACTTTTGTGGCTCGCGCAGGAACTCGACCACTTCGGCCAGTTCCTCCTTGGCTTCCTCCACACCAGCCACGTCCGAGAACGTGACCGTGGGATGGTCACCGCTGAACATTCGCGCCCGGGATTTGCCAAAGGCCATCGCCTGGTTGTTACTGCCCTGTGCCTGCCGGAAGATAAACCACAGCACCCCACCCATCAACAAGACAGGCAGGATATAAACGACACTACTGAGAATCCCTACCCAGGAAGAAGGTGGCTCAACAACCAGTTTGAAGTTGTTGTTCTCCGGGGAAAGCTCTTGGGGAGTAACGCCCAAGCCGGCAAGTTGTTCCACCAATGTTGCGCCTGGCTCTTTTTGGGCTTCTTTTTCTGTCCCATCTTGATAAACGACTTGAAGCTTATCGTCACTTTTAACGGTGATTTTTCCAACATCGCCCGTCTGAATATCATGAGCAAGCTGGTTGATGGTCAACACATCCTGGCTGTTCGTGTCTTGCCTGAAACCCATGTAAAACATAGCTGCAATGGCAACGATCAGCAGGAAGTAGACGAGAAACGATTGATTACGTGAATTCACTGAATCCTCCAATACCGATTCGATTATACCAATCTACTCCCTTGACGAGTAGAGTAGGTTAATTCTTATAACAATTCTCTTATATATTCCTGTCAAAATCAATCCATCAGGGGTTGTTCAGGCTCATTCTGAATTATTCGATGACCAGTTCCACCGGACAATGGTCCGAGCCCAGCACATCTTCATGAATAATAACATCTTTTACACGTGGGGCAAGCGCTTTGGAGACCAAATAATAGTCGATGCGCCAGCCGATTCCACGCTGGCGTGCGTTGAAGCGATATGTCCACCAGGTATATTGCTCACGCTCCGGGTAGAGCATTCGATAGGCGTCCACAAAGCCGTGATCGAGAAACTTTTCCACCCATTCCCGCTCTTCGGGCAGGAAACCAGAAGTGGTCTCGTTCTCCTTGGGGTTCTTCAGGTCGATGGGCATGTGCGCCGTGTTGAAATCGCCTGTAATGATGACGTTCTCTCCCGCCGCATGTAAAGCATCGCAAGCTTCCAGTAAGTGAGCATAAAAGTCTAACTTGTAATCCACGCGCTCTTTGCCACGCTGACCATTGGGGAAGTAAATGTTGTAGAGCAGAAAATCGGGATGCCGCGTGCGGATGACGCGTCCTTCGACGTCGAACTGCGGCGCGTCCATCCCCAAGTCCACTGCCCGCGGTTCTTCACGCGCCAGGGTGGCCACGCCACTGTATCCCGGGCGTTCGGCTGGATTCCATATAATCTGATACCCTGGAATATTGCGTTGTTCGTCGGTCAATTGTTCGGGGCGAGCCTTAATCTCCTGAAGGCAGAGCAGGTCCGGGGTCCAGGCAAGGACCGCGCTGAGCGCATCCTTCTTGAGCGCAGCGCGCAATCCGTTCACATTCCAGGTAACAATATTCACATCGTCTCGCTTTGTGGTAAACTTGCCAACAGGATAGGCATCCCATGAACGATACAGAAACAAAACATATTTTGTGCATTGAAGACGAACCGGAAATGATCGATTTGATTCGTCTCATTCTGAGCCGCCGCGGGTTTGACGTGATCGGCGCAGCGGGCGGCAAAGAGGGCTTGGAAAAGGTACGTCAGCAACCACCCGATCTGATTTTGCTCGATCTGATGATGCCAGATATGGACGGTTGGGAAGTATACCAGCAAATAAAAGCCGACGACAAAATCAAAGATATTCCTGTCATCGTTGTCACAGCCAAGGCACAAAGCATCGACAAAGTGCTTGGGTTGCACATTGCCAAAGTGGACGACTACATCGCCAAACCGTTCAGTCCACAAGACCTTTTGAACAGCGTAGAAAAAGTATTCAGCAAAATGAATTTGTCAGCCTGAACATTACAGATTACCAACTGGGCGGCGCAAGTCGCCCTTTTTTCTTGTACTTATAGAAGATGTCTCGTTTCATATTCATACGAAACTCGAATCAACCGGACCTGACCCCGGCCCGTGTCAAGTATTGCGACTCGTTCATGTGTCGTCTGCGCGGATTGATGTTCCGTGAGCGCCTCGAGCCAGACGATGGCCTGCTCCTGGTTCAAGGAGGGCGCAACAGCCGCATCGACACGTCCATCCACATGCTGTTTGTCCCATTCGACCTGAACGTGGTCTGGATCAATACGGACATGACGGTCGTGGACAAAATCATCGCCAAAGCCTGGCGCCCGGCTTATGTTCCAGCCAAACCAGCCTGCTACATACTCGAAATCCACCCGGACCGTTGGGACGATTACCAGATCGGGGATAAAGTAGAATTTCAAGATGCTTAAACGTTCCATCTTCATCATCGCTTTTACCATTATCTTGTTTTCCATTTCATTTCCCGCTTCTGCACAAACCGCAGAAGGGCCGACTTATATCGTGCAATCCGGGGATACACTATCATCGATTGCCGCGCGTTTTAACGTCGCGCTGGAAGATCTGATGAACGCCAACAACATCAGCAACCCGGATCTGCTCTCTGCCGGGCAGGAATTGGTTATTCCTGGCCTGCAAGGTGTCAGTGGTGTGCTGGTGACTGAATATGTGCAGTTCGGCGATTCCTTCCGCAACCTGAGCCGTCGCACACAAATTGGGGAACCCATGCTACGCAAACTCAATCGGCTGGTCAGCCCGACTGAGCTGTATGTAGGAGCCAGCCTGATCGTTCCCCAGCAGAGTACCGACAATGGGCTCACCATTCACACAACGCCACACAAAGGGGAATCTTTGCTCGAGACGGCTGTGCGTCAAGGCAGTGACCCATGGACGCTGGCAACCCTCAACGATCTTTCTGGCACATGGGACGCGCTGCCGGGTGATGCGCTCTATTCCTCCACCGGGACAAGCGACCAAGGTGCCAGCGGGCTTCCTTCCGCGTTTCTGAATGCAGAAGTCAAAACCCTGCCGCTCAAGCAGGGTGGCACCGCTGAAATTATCGTAAAGCCCGCGGAAGGGGTTACATTGAGCGGTACGCTTGTCGACCAGCCGCTTCATTTCTTCGACATGGGTGATGGAAACCAGGTCGCATTACAGGGCGTAGATGTGGAATTGAAACCGGGTGCCTACCCATTGCGACTGGATGCGACCCTGCCGGACGGGAGTTCCCAATCCTTTGAGCAGATGGTTTTGGTCAAGTTTGGACTCCAAAACCCGGTTCTACAGTCCGTGCCGCCCACGGACCCTGACACCATTACAGCAGAAAACCAACAAATTACTTCCATTGTCTCGAATATCACACCGACCAAATATTGGCAGAACGAATTTTTACTGCCCGTCGCTCAGCCTTGGTGCATCACAGAATGGTTTGGCACACCACGTTCCTACACGTACAACGGTAACGACTTCGGTTATTTTCACAGCGGCGTGGATTACGGCGTTTGTTCGCAAGAGCATCCCCTGGATATTTATGCCGCTGCAGCTGGCAAAGTGGTCTTTGCGGGTATGCTCCCGATTCGCGGGAACGCCACAATCATTGATGATGGCTGGGGAGTGTACACAATCTACGGTCATCAAAAGGAAATTTATGTGACTGTCGGTCAACAGATCGAAGCCGGTCAAACCATTGGACAGATCGGCGCAACCGGGCACGTCACCGGGCCGCACCTGCACTGGGAAATGTGGGTCAACGGTGTACTGGTCAACCCGCTGGATTGGTTAGGACAAAGTTATCCGTAATGGTTTTGGAATCGCTGGTATAATCGCCGCTATGATTTACAACTTCTGTGCCGGGAAATCCCCACTATTCATCGGAGTACGTGGCTTTATCGCCGGGGGGCCTCCTCGAATCGCGCCTGTACGCAGAAAATAAGCTGCTTTCTTTCGATTTTTCGCGCCGCAGGTTGCTCTGCGGCGTTTTTCTTTATTAGGGACCGAACATGATCCAAATCCAACTTTCTAACGTCACCCTTGTTTTAGGTGCCAAACATATCTTCGAAAACTTGAATTGGGAAATCCAGCGCGGGCAAAAGATCGGCTTGATCGGGCCAAATGGAGCCGGGAAGTCTTCGCTGTTCAAGCTGATGATGGATGAATATTCTGCCGAACTGGGCGGGACGGTCACCCGCGCGCGTCAAATCCGGACCGGATACCTGCCACAGCAACCCGAACTTGATCTTACGCTGACAGCCTTCCAGGCCGCGTTAGACGGCAATCCGCGCGTGGCCGAAGTCCAGGCCGAGCTCGAACAGGTCGAAGCCAGCCTGGGCGATCCCGCCGTATACGGGCACGAGCACAGACTGCAAAAAGCCATCGACAAGCAGGGACACCTATTGGACGAATACCAGTCCTATGGCGGAGACAGCTATCCGGAGCGTGTGCGGGAAATGCTGGTCGGGCTGGGAATGGCCGAAGGCGACCTCAGCAAACCCCTGTCCGTGTTGAGCGGCGGGCAGAAAAAGCTGGTCGGGTTAGCGCGCCTGTTGCTGGTCCGTCCGGATGTCCTGCTGCTGGACGAGCCCGATAATCATCTGGATTTGCCAGGCAAAATATTTCTCGAAAAGTTGATCCGCGAGTACGAAGGCACGGTCGTCATCATCTCGCATGATCGCTATCTGCTGGACGCCGTCGTCACACACATCGCTGACCTGGAAGACGGCCGACTGACGGTTTTCGAGGGTGATTATTCATCCTACGTGATGGACAAGGACGCTCGCATCGCGCGCCAGGAGCAGATGTTCCGCGCCCAGAAAAAGGAGATCGACCGTCTGGAAGCGGCCATCAAGCGTTACGCGATTTGGGGTAAGGTGTATGACAACGAGGATTTTGCGGCCAAGGCCAAGTCGATGCAAAAACGGCTGGATAAAATGGATAAGGTTGAGAAACCCGTTACCGAACGCCGCCGCATGGATTTGCGCTTGAACGGCTGGCGTGGCTCGAACAAGGTGTTAGAACTGGATGGCGTCTCCAAATCTTTTGGAGAAAGGTGCATTTTCAAAGGCATCAACGAGATCATCTGGCACGGCGAGCGTGTGGGGCTGATCGGCCCGAATGGTTCGGGCAAGTCGGTTTTTATCCGCATGTTGCTGGGGCAGGAGAAACCCGATGGTGGCGAGATCAAGATCGGCCCGAGCGTCTCCATCGGGCATTATGCCCAGGAGCACGAAACCCTGAATCTGGAACAGACTCCATTGGAGGCTGTGCGCTATGCGGGGGGGATAAGCGAATCGAACGCGACCGCGCTCTTGCTACGTTATCTGTTCACGTACCAGCAGGCATCGCAAAAGATCGGCGAACTCTCCGGTGGCGAACGCAGTCGGCTACAACTGGCGCTGGTGGTACTTTCGGGTGCCAACTTCCTGCTGCTGGACGAACCCACCAACAACCTGGACATCGCTTCATCGGAAGTGCTGGAAGGGGCGCTGGAAGATTTCGTCGGAACGGTGCTGGTTATCTCGCACGACCGTTATTTCCTGGATCGTACCGTGGAACGTCTGCTGGCAATCGAGAACGGAGAGTTGGTTGCGTATCAGGGCGGATATAGCGATTATCTCGAAAAACATAAATAGGCCCAATACAACTCTTTTTCAGAGCCAGGTCAGGGACGCTGATAAACGCTAATTTCGCTGATGTAAAGAAAAAATCTGCGTTTGTCAGCGGGAATCAGCGTCCTATGAGGGGAATCAAAACTCGGAGTGGTCTCCGAGTTTGCTTTCAACTACTTTATCTCTCGAGATTTGACCCTGCCAATTCTTTGAGAAATACGGCGGTCAGAGACCGCCTTGGAGCGCTGCCGTGCAGACGGCTTATTTATTCACCCAGAATCCCAGATGGTTGGCCACAGCCAACTCGTTACCGGGAATATTGCCTTCGATGGGCGAGTTCAGGACAAACGGTCCACCCAACACGCTTTCGACAGCGATTGCGGAAGAGCCACCTCCATCCAGATTGATAGCCGTATAGACGCCCTGTGAGATCAGGAAGTTGGCCAGTTCCGGGAAAGTCGCGCCCTCGCTATAGCCCGGCTGGCGGCCATCGATCACCACCAAGAACAGCCAGCGGCCATTCTGGTTGGTACCTGCTGCAGAGCGTGGCTCGACAGATTGGCTTTCCAGGTTGCTAACCGCTTTGCCTTTTTCCACTAGCATACGATCACCGGAAACAGCGTTGAATACAGCGCCCTTTTCCTCGTTGAAAGTCACTTCATTGCTTTTGTTGATATACATGATGGGTCTGCTTGCCCATTGTTGAGAATACACAGTGCCACGGGAGGCTGCATAGCTGTTGACCTTGACCGGTTCACCGCCGTTAGGACAGTATTCCTGCGGGTCATACGTGTTCTGGTCGAGATACTTGAACCCATCACCGTTGATGGCCGCCTGAAGACTGAACTCCGTCAAGAATTGGGATACTTTGCGCGTGCACATCAATCCATCCGCATTGCTGGGAGGTGTCACCAGACTTTTGAGCCCGGTAGCGCGTGTGTCGATCGCCAACACATGCGCGACCATCCTACGCGGCGATTGCATCACTTTGCGGAAGTAAGTTACTCCGCTGAAGATTTTCTGGGTTAACTGCTCAGGTGCTGTGGTACCCAGGTCGTTCAAATAAGCGGTGGCACACCAGCCGACCAGACCATCGAAACGCTGGACCCGCGCCCAACTTCCATCATCATTGGTTTCAAGTGCAACGACATACTGACCTTGTGACAGGGTACCGACCTTGCTATTGGAGGTGCTCGGTCCTTCACGCACGTTCAAGGTTGCGACCTTGACTTGATACCAGTTCTTGGGTGTGGCTTCAGGTGGGGGAGCATCCGAAACTTCCAGGTAGGCAGCGGAACACCAGCCAGTCAGTCCATCCGATTCACGCAGGATTTGAATCCAGCTCCCGTCCGCGGTTTGTGCGAGCGCCTTAACAACTGAATTCGCTGGGAGTGAGCCGACTACATTATCATTCGTACTAGGCCCTTCACGGACGTTCAAAGTCGATGCGGTAATGCGATACCACTCGGCATCAGGCGGTTTGGTCTCCGGGGGTTCGCCTGTATCCGGAGGCTCTCCCGTATCGGGTGGTTCACCTGTGTCCGGGGGTTCGCCGGTATCCGGTGGCGCAGTCGTCTCCTCCAGATAACCGGCGGAACTCCAACCGGTCAGGCCATCAGAGGGACGATAGATTTTGATCCAGCTATTTGCAACCGCATAATCCAACGCCTTGACCACTTCGCCTTGTTGCAAAGAACCGATATCGTCATAACTCGTACCGGGGCCCGATCTGACGTTCAAAGCAAAGGCTGTGACACGGTACCATTGGGTCTCAGTGGTCGGTGGTTCGCCATTACCATCCCCATTCCCGGGGGGTTCGGGGCTTTCGACCTTGATCAGGTGCGTTTTGTAGATCCAACCGGTCGTTCCGTCCGAGCGCTTTACCTGTATCCAGCTTTCGTCGACGGTTGTATCGAGCACTTCTAAAACTTCATCCTGCTGCAAGATGCCGATCGCGTTTTCGTCTGCGCCGGGCTTCTCACGAATGCTCAATTCCACACGGTATTCATTGGTCTCCTCGCCGCCATCAGGCGGTGTTCCGCCAGTATCAGTGATATTAAAGCGCTGACGGAATGCTTCCACATCACCGTTGAAATAATCCAGGTCAATACCCTTGCTCTCTACCCCGTAAAGTGCACCATCACCAGATTCAGTAAATTGCCAGAACAGCCATTCATTCGCGTCCCAGGGTTTTGGGATGCTGGGTTGCGTCACGCCATAGTGGGCAATCCACAAAGGATATTGATGGAAATATTCCAGGCTTTTGGCCTCGGTCGTTGCACTGGGAGCATTATCACGCCAATAATAGAAGGCCGTGTAAATAGCGATTTCCTTTTGGCCGACTAATTCTTTAAGCCGTTCCAAGAAATCGTACCATTTGCGCCAGCCCTGGTATTGACCACCGTAGGCCTCCTCGAAGTCGGCGCACAAAGGCAATTCGCCGAGATCATCTTTCATCAACTCGACCCATAGTTCTGCCTGGCGCTTGGGATCCGCGCGGCTGTCATAGAACCAGTAACTACCACGTGGAAGCCCGGCTTTCTTGGCTTCGGCCCAGTTGTATGCAAAATCGGAATCTGGCCAAAGGTTCTGCCCAGTGCGGATGATGACAAAATCCGCCGATTTTTTCATTTTAACGAAATCGATCTGCTCCGGAGTATCCGGATTGTCTCCATAGAAACTTACGTCGGGACCAATTGCGTTTCCCATAACAATCTCCTTTTGTTAATCGCCTGGTGAAATTGTACCAGCAAACCTACGCGAGAATTAAGTATATGTCAGATAGATATCCAGATACGTTCGATTCAACAGAATTGACAAGCTGAAACATTGGAAAGATAATGACTGCACTATTCAACACGGTTTTTAATGGAGGGCCTTCATGACAAAAGCAGCGACTATCGTAATTGGCGCCGGGATCGCCGGCCTGACGGCCGCATTCCAGATCAAAAAAGCGGGACAGGATGTATTAGTCCTGGATATGAACAATTACGTTGGCGGACGCATGGCTAACGTTGAGTGGGAAGGTTTCCTGTTGGATATCGGGGCCAAATTCGTCACCACAGCTGACAAGTCATTGTTGAGCATGGTCGATGAGCTGGGCCTGATGGAGCAGATGGTCAGTTCGGACGAGGGGTTGACGATCACCATCTACCGGGATGGAAAATTGCACTCTGCAAATTTTCTTTCGATCCCTTCTTATTTTGGGTGGAGCGGCGTATCGCTCAAGGCGCGTCTGGCGATGCTAAAGCTGTTACCGCACTTCCTGCAGGTGGGCAAACTGGAAAGCGCCTATCACTTGGAGCGTTCATCCTTACCGGATTCAAACGAAACCTTCGAGCAATTCTTCAAGGAACGCATCAGCGCAGAGATGTTCGAATACTGGGCCATCCCGATGTTCGAGACGATGTGCTCCTACACAGGCGAGGACATTTCGCGCAAAGCCTTCCTGGCAATGATGATCAGTTATCTGAACGCTAATTCGGTCACGTTTCGGGACGGGATCGGGATGCTGCCGAAAAGGTTGGCGGAACAGGTCGAGGTCGAGTTAACAGCCCAGGTTAAGGGAATCAGGATAAAGCCAGACGGAAGCGGAGTAGATGTCCGCTATAGCGTGGGCGGCCAATCGAAAACGGTCAGTGCGGACCGAGTAGTTGTTGCCGTTCAAGGGAATCACGTCCTGCCCCTGTTCGATGACCCGCGACCTGCCTGGAAGGCATTCTTTCCGAAAGTCCATTACAGCACTGGGGCGCTGCACTATCACATTGCGGAAACCGACTACCAGCCGCCAGTCAAGGGGACTTTCGTGCCGCGTTCGACCGGGCTGCCGATTAACTCAATCGCTTTTAATACCTACCAGGATGGGCGTTGGCTGATGTTGACCGACCCCAGCGTTTACAGTTTTGACATGGCACAAAACCCGGACACGTTGGCTGCGCAGGCGCAGGAAGTGGCCGGTGCTATCTTCCCGGCACTGAAAGGCACTTTCCGCGCGCACCGTATCTTCAAATGGCGCGACAAGCTACCCACCTTCCGTCCCGGTTATCTGGATGCACTGGCGCGTTTTTGGGAACACCCGCAGGAGGGACCGGTCTTTTTCTGTGGCGATTATTTCGCCGGACCGAGCACGGGCGCGGCGTTGTATACCGGGATGGAATGTGCAACGAGGGTGCTGGGATCAATATGATGTTTTTTGAAGGAACAATAACGCAGATAGGTGTTATTTTCTCTTCAGTTGATACGACAAGATGACCGGATCGAGCTGCTCGGGATAGCCGTCCGATTTATAGGCAACGATATAACCCTCATACGTATCCACCGAAAACGGCCAGGGAGTGGCGCTGATCAGGCCGTCTTCCACGTGGTATTTGACAGTTACTTCAGTATTATTCCCATTACGTGGAAAGATCGGGATTTCGCCTGAAGCAGGCACATCAAAACAAAAACTAAAGGATATACTGTCGCACAGGTTCGTGATGCGGTCGATGCGGTCGTAGAGCGTTTCAGATAAGTTGTGTTTTTCGAGATGCTCGTCAATGGCGTTTGAAAATTCTTCGGTCAGCGCTTTTCGCCCGGCAGAATCATCGTGACTCGCCAACCGCCGGAAGTGATATTTGACGATGGTATCCGCAACCACGTCCGAGCATGGCATATAAAAAGTTTGTCGCGCAATTGGGAACCATTCAGATTCTTCCATCCCGCCAATGGGGTGATTATCCAGGTAGCCGTAGCCTCGGTCGTGGGTGCCCATACCCGCAATCATGGATGTACGTTCGATAGGTGGAAAATCGAACTCGTCATTGCCCCATAACATTGCCAGAGTACCTACTAGTTTGAGATGCTCAGACTGTGGCGTTACGAGCGGTCTGCGTTTGGATTTGAACATAGAGAACTCCTTTATATAACCATTAATGAGATTCAACTCGTTATCATACCTTTAAAACCATAACCTGTTGTTAACAGTGATTTCTCCAAAAGTTTAATATAATTATCTATATCTCACATCGACAGGTGAAAGCATGGAAATCCAATATAGTGAACTGGACAACAACATCCGCCTGATCAAGTTGATCGGCACGTTGGATGAGGTCGGTACGGGTGAAATCGAAACCGAATTTTCCAGCTATTGCGCGGGCAGAAATGTGCGTGTGGTGGTGGACTTGTCCGAAGTGGGCTTCCTGGCCTCCATCGGCATCCGCCTGCTGACATCGACCGCTAAATCAGTCGCCAGCCGGGGTGGGAGAATGGCGCTTGTGAATCCCATTCCCGAAGTACAGTATATGCTGGAAGCCATAGGTATCCCGGAATTCATTCCGATGTATTCGCATCTCGAGTTAGCAGAAACGGTATTGATGGCTTCGTAAACAGCGGAGTACACCGTCAGAGCTTTTGAAGCATGCGGTTGACGAGGTAATAGCCCAGGTTGATAAACAGAATAGCCGGAGCGACAATACTGACCGTTTCGGGAAGCTCGGTTTCGAAGAGCAGTGCCAGGATCATGGCGGTGATGCCGTTCTGCTGGGCAAAAGCCAGGTAATAGCGTTCTACCCGGGGCAGGCCATTGGTTAGCAAGAAACCGACGAAGACCTGAGCGAGCAGGGCGGCCAAAGGCCAGGATCAAGCCGCTGAGCCAGTTGATGCCGTTGACCAACAGAAAGCCCAGCAGCAGGATGGCGATATAGAAAGCGGCGGAAATAAAATCAGGCAGTCGCTTGATGCGGGGACGCAAGAACAGACCAATCAAGGCGATACCCAACATCCATTTGAAATAGACCGCAATCACAAAACAGACTACTAGCAAAATAATCAGCAGGATATTCTTTTCTTTAAATTGGCGGGAGAGCCAGAAGACCAGGCCGGCAAACAGCAGGTTTTGCACCAAGCCGATGAAAAACGGCGACAAAATCCCGAGTAGGTTCTCCGAGCCGGCGTGCGGGATAAAAAAGTACAGCGCATAGATCGAGAGCAGCACCGTCATGGGGTCATCGAAAGAGGACCAGGCGGACAGAATGGTCATGGCCCGCTCGGACAGGTGGGACGAATCATCGGTCAGCAAATTGGCAACTGCCAGCGGGTCGATCTGGGCCACGGTCAGGGCTAGCAAGAAGGCAGCCGGCTGACGCGTGGCCAGGTACAGGATGCCACCGATGATGAGGGTTTTTAGCAACACTCCAATCGTCACAGCCCGGATAATGAGCTTGTTATGATGTTTCAGTTCATCCAGTTGAATTCCGTAGACGCTTCCATAGAGTCCGATGGCCAGAAGGGTATAGGTGAAAGGTTCGTACAAGGGCTGCCGGGATAAGTTCGAAATGTCGATAACGGAGGCAAGCCCGAACCCAGTCAGAGCGATGAGCAGGGGCAGCAGAAGCTGTCTGCGGAAGGAAAGGTTCATTGATTTTCCAGGGTAATGATGTGGTTTTCCACAGAGCGTACCAGCGAACGCATTTCCAGATCGCAGGAATTGTCATCCATGGCGGCCTGGTTGACGGTGGCACCGACTACGTAACAGTTGTCGCTGATGTGGTGGTAGAAGATGCCGCCTTTTTCCAAATCGAACACTACGCGGAAGAGCGTGCCCTGCTGTAAATCGGCCAGGCGAGTGTTCATGGCGTCCACCAGCTCGTGGATTTCGTTCCCCAGAGAGAAGTACTGCTGGGTTTGTTTTTCCAGGTTGCGTTGAACGCGGAAGTGGAGCAGGCGCTTGGCAAACTGTTCGGCACTGATGTCGTGGTAGAGGGTGCCGTTGTAAACCACCGCGGCAAAGTCCAACCCGCCGGGCAGGATGACATAGGTGTTGAGCAATTCACGCAACGTGGCATATCGCTTGGCTTCGATGTCGCCCAGTTCTCGCAATTTCCGAGCGGAGGGGTCGTTTTTGTCGAAGAGTTGGAATAGCGCCGCCACGATGACCAGCGCCACGCCCAGGACGAGGATCCAGATCCCGATTTGAGGATCGTGCCTGACGAAGGTCCCGTTCGGAAGTTGAACCTCGACGGCTTCGATGATGATCAAAATAGCCCCAAGGATAAAAAACAAGATCGGGAGGGGGCTTGAAAACCGCTTCGTCAGCCAATTGCCTAATGCTTCCCACATACGTTTTACTCCTGTGATGAAATCGATTTTCAAGATTATACGTTATCACTGAGGCCGGTGTGCGCGCATTTAAACCGCCAAGTACGCAAAGAACGCCAAGGAAATCTGGCGGGCCAAAGGAATTCATCATATGCCTTCTAATTTTTATACGCCTGGGGATAAAAATGTTACGGTGGATTGCGAAATTTTAAAGTGGGGGCAGCATGGTTTGGTAAGAACATAAGTTTCGGTAACGTCCGAAAATTGCATTGACAAGGAGAACAACATGAGCGTAACAAATGAAAGAGTTAATTGGAACCAAAAAATTATCAAAGAATTCCGCGCCAATGACGGTAAAGTCGGCGGACGCTTCGAAGGCAAGACCTTACTGCTTTTGCACACCACCGGCGCCAAGAGCGGAAAAGAACACGTCAACCCGGCCGCTTATGTCCGAGATGGCGAGAAATTTGTGGTGATCGCTTCCAAAGGCGGCGCGCCGACCCATCCAGATTGGTATTACAACATCCTGGCCCACCCGCACTTGACGGTGGAAGTCGGGACGGAAACCTTTCAGGTGGACGCCAAGGTCTCTGAAGAACCCGAACGGACACGCCTGTATAACAAGATGGTTGAGATGATGCCCGGCTTCGATGACTACCGCCGCAAGACGGAGCGGGTGATCCCGGTGATCGAGTTGACGCCTGTGAAGGAAGAATTTTGAGTTTTTTAAAACAAAAATAGTCTCGTGACGCTGGTGTCCGAGACTGTTTCCGTTAATACCTAAACTCGATATTCCCCTGATCTAAGTTCATCAATCCAGTGAAACCAATCCAATCTCAAATATTGACGTCTCGTAATATGCCGATATACTAAGCGGGATGACGCCGTTTAGTTCTCGTTTTTTTATGACGGACATCAGCAAATACAACGAAGTTTCTGCCATGCGGAACGAGTATTTCGCAGTTGCACGATCAGTCAGCGTCATGGTCGAAATCAGTAATACAGTCGCCGAGGGCTGTAAGTGGAGATTGAAGTCGTAGCGATGATTGACAACCCTTAGCATATTGAGGCAGGGAACACATGAACGAAACAACAAAGTTTGACGTAATCATGGCCGGTGGCGGCATCATGGGATGCGCTACGGCTTATTATCTTGTGCTGCAAGACCCGAGCCTGAAAGTCGCCATCCTTGAGATGGAGCCAAGTTACGAACACAACTCCAGCATACTCTCAGATGGCAATATCCGTTTGCAATTCAACATTAAGGAAAATATCCTGATCTCGCAGTACGGATTGGAAAAGCTGAAAACCTTTCGCGAAGATATGGCAGTTGGCGATTGGAAACCTGAGATCGACTTCAGGCAACAGGGCAACCTGTTCCTTTCTGATGAAGCCAACAAAGAAAACGCTTTGGCCGGGGTGGCTTTACAGCAGAGTATGGATTGTGGCGTAAGCTGGCTGGAACCTGACGAGATCAAAGCCCGATTCCCTTTGTATGAGGTAAGCAAATTTGCTGGCGGCGCCTTTGGTCGCTTTGACGGCACAATGGACACACAGGCCATATTGATGGGCTACAAGAGAAAAGCGGTTGACCTTGGCGCAACCTATATCGAAGCCGAAGTTGCTGCAGTGCTGCACGCGAACGGTAAAGTGAATGGCGTCAAACTGACGGACGGCAGCGAACTGAGCGCAAAGTATGTGGTCAACAGCGCGGGCGCCTGGGGAACGAAATTAGCGCGCACGGCTGGCGTTGAGCTGCCAATCGACCCGGTGATGCGAACCGTCTTTGTTTTGCAAACCACTGTTGAGCCGGAGGAAATTTACCCGCTGACCGTGTTTCCTTCTGGCCTTTATCTCATTCAGGAACACGGCAATCAATTCACATGCGCTAAATCGGTGGATGAAGACCCCGATTGGATTCGACTTCATCTGGGACCGTGAAAACTTCATCGATCATTTGTGGGAGGAACTGGTGGGCTATGTACCAACTTTTGACCGTTTGAAAGTGACCAGCGGTTGGGCCGGAGTTGTACGCGGTCAATAATTTTGACGGGAATGCCTTCCTCGGAGAATGGCCTGAACTGGAAGGTTTTATTCTCGTCAACGGATTCTCCGGGCATGGCTTCCAGCAATGTCATGCCATTGGACGCTATCTGGCTGAGACCATTCGTGGTGTGGATATCTTCCTTGATTTATCCATTTTCTCGCCCAGGCGTCTGTTGGAAAACAAACCGGTCTTCGAGGGACATGGCAAGCTGGTTTAGCCTAAATTACAGTCTCTGAGCGGAAACGAAGCAAGCGGAGTTGAAGTCAACGCGTGCCCAAAAGGGTAAGAGCGGCATTCTTTGCAAACCCCGTCCTTCGACTGTGCTCTCTCCGTTCGCTCCGCTCAGGAACTATATCTCGCAGGAGAAAAAGCATCATGAAAGTAGCAGTTTCAGGCGCGATGGGACGTTTAGGTAGTGTCGTCGCAAAGGGTGTTGCCAACGCTGAGGACATGCAGCTAAGCGGCGTTTATGATCCAGGTCATCCTGGAAACGTTGTGGCAGGCATGGAGATCGAGACTTCTATGGAGAATATCGAGGCCGACATCCTTGTGGAGTGCACACATCCGGATGTTGTGATGGAAAATCTTAAACGGTGGCACGCCAAAGGTCTTAGCGTCGTTGTCGGCACATCCGGTTTTACGGAAGAGCGCATCGAAGAAGTCAAATCTTTTTGGACGAACGCGGATAGCAGTTGTCTGATCGTCCCAAATTTTTCAATTGGTGCTGTCCTGATGATGCGTTTTGCTGAGATGGCATGCGCTTATTTCGATTCAGCCGAGATCATCGAACGGCACGAAGATACGAAACCTGAAGCTCCTTCAGGCACCGCCCTGGCGACTGCCATGCGAGTGGGAAAGGTTAGAAAAGCGTCAGAAGAATTAAAGAGCAATGAGGTTGCAAAAGGGGCACGAGGTGGTTTGGTCTCCGGGGTTCGGGTTCACTCATTACGAATGAAGGGGCTGTTATCGGATCAAGAAGTCGCATTTAGCAATTTGGGAGAGACTTTTTCAATCCATCATTGCAGCACTTCTTATGAATCCTTTGCCAATGGCGCTTTGGTTGCCATTCGGTATGCACACACGATCAAAGGAGTGGCAATAGGATTAGATGCAGCGCTGGGATTGTGAAGCAACGATTTCCGGCGCAAGACGGAGCGCGTGATCCCGGTATTCAATTTGACGCCTGTGAAGTAAAACTTGTATGACGTTACTCCAAACCGAAGGAGATTCAAAGTGACAGGTGTTCTCTCAACCACGCAATGACATCGCCTGGTGTTCCAATCCTGAATGGTAAATCATTGAGTTCAGGATTCCCCACAAAATGTTCTTTATCGTGGCTGACAAGCCACTCAGGATTTGCAGAAATCGCTTGTGCAAGCACATTGGCATCGGGGGAATAGCCGATTAAAGTATCTGCCTGTTCTAGCTGCTTTGAAGTGGGTTCATCGCAAATTTCAATCCCTGTTTCATCAAGCAACTGCGCCAGCAGACCTAATAACCCTGGTGCTTTGCGCTGCATGACTTCTTCCGCTTCACCCAAAACGCTTTTCCCTACCAACAATTTAATTGTGCCGGCATGAGCAAGATGAAATAACAAGCGCGCTCCCCCGGTTGGCGACATGACCGCGGCAATGATGACACTGGTGTCCAGGAAAATTTCAGGACTTTTTGGCGTCATATTCTTCCCGCACTTCACGCAACGTCGTCAGCATGGATTCGAGCGATTCGCCCCGCGATTCCAGTTCCACACGGATCTTATCAGCCAGTTCATCCACACGCGAGCGGCGGGGAGAGAGCAGGAAGGAGCCATTTCCCAGATCGATGATATTCAATACTTCGCCTTCTTCCAGCCCGTACTTGTTGCGCAAGTCGGCTGGCAGGGTGATCGTCCCTTTGCTGCGGATTTGTAGGGTAGTTTTCATAATTTTCTCCAGAAAATCAGCATTTCCGAAATTCTGGAATGATTATATCATCTTTTCCCACCCGCGCCTGACCGTCGAAGTGGGAACGGAAACCTTCCAGGTGGATGCCAAGGTGGCCGAAGAACCGGAACGCACGCGCCTGTATATCATACCCACGGTTGAAAAGTGCGCATTCCTTATCGTAACAAAGCGCAATTTTCAACCGACCTGGGTACAACAAGATGGTTGAGATGCTACCAGGTTTCGACGATTACCGGCGAAATACCACGTGTAGAATCCCAGTGCTCGAGTTGACGCCTGTGAAGTAAGCGTTTCCGGTTTCTTAAAACGAAAACGGTCTCGTGACGTGGGTGTCCGAGACCGTTTCTTATCTTTTCTTTCCCTGTTTATTCCGCCGCAGCAAAATCGTCCAATATCAGAATTTCGAGGATTGTTTGCAGGCCAGTCAACCGCTTGTCATTTGTCAGGAAGGCCTTTGCACCAGCTTGTAGACTGGCAGCCACTTGCAGCGCATCCGCGGGCGTGACATTGAAATCAGCGCGCAACTTTGCGGACAGGCGGGCTACATCTCGATCAATATCAACGATGGACAAGTTGGGAAAATTGACCAAGACGGCTTCATATTCTCGAGCCACATTTTCATGCCCCATGCGCCAGGGCAGGACAGTCAATTCCATCAACGTGATCGTGGAAGTAACGCCCTGGAATTTGCCGTCTTCCAAATTTTCAAAGACAGTTTTTGTCAGTGCTGCGTAAGCCGGGTTGGATTCGAGATGGTAGATAAAGATCGACGTATCCAGCCCAACCACGTCCGCGCTGGTTAGCTTTTCTGTGAGTTCGCCCATGCTTTACGCTCCCCATCGATGTATTCCTGGGCATCCACATTTTCCCAAACCGCTTTGTGCAGACCGGCCAGATGCTCGCTATAGCGCTTCGGCTGTGGGACCAGGACGATGACGCCATCCTGCACATCCACCAACAGGCGGTCGCCTTTCTGGATATTGAGTTTCTTGCGCGCGGACTGCGGCACGGCAATCTGGTAGCGGTTGCTGACTTTTACCGAGGTAGCCATCTTTACTCCTTGCTAAGCAAAATAATACTTTTGCTTAGCATTTTACCCTTGATTGACCAGTTTTTCAAGCTTTTCCCTTTGGTAAAAAAGACTTCGGAGGTCTCGGAGACCTCCGAAGTCTGACTCAGGGCTACGCCTGTTGAGCACCGCCCGGACGTCCCCTACAGGGATGGTATTCACGTCTGGGCTACAAATACGAAGCCGCCTACAGCGGCTTTAGCCTGCTTCGCAGGCTTCGTCGGCATGGCCGTGGGCTTCAGCCCCGGCGGTCTTAAAACAAAAACGGTCTTGTGACGTAAATGTCCGAGACCGTTTTCGTATTTGCAGCTTAACCATAAGCTACAATTCATTGACCTCGTAAAAAAGCAGGATAGCTCCATTTTGGAGCAAAAAATCTTTATCGGCATGGCCTTCCGGGTTTGGACTTTGCGCCCAGGCCATAAAATTTTCCAGCGAGTCCCAGCTGCTTTCAAGCACTTTCGAATATTCCGGCGGACTGCCCGGGCTCATCAGATGGCCGTCACTTTCCGTAAGTGATTGCAAGCCATTTGCCGATTTCATGGTTGGGATTAATCGAGAATATATTTCTTCTGTCTTCTCAGCGTCCAGGGATTTCGGGAAAAGCGTAAGTGATTTAATCATAAGGGTCTCCTCTTGATTGGGAAGGCTCGACGAAAAAATTATACCAAATTGGTCTGAATTGCAAGGTGACTGGAACCTGGGCGGATTTCAACGATTACCGCCGCAAGACGGAGCGCGTGATCCTGGTGATCGTATTGACGACTTTGAAGTAAGATTTCTGGTTACTAAAAGAAACGGTCTCGGACATCAAAGTCACGAGACCATTTATTCATACTTCATGCTCCAGCGTGGTATCAAGGTGCAAAATATATCTTGTCTATGAAGTCAGTAATGCCAAGAGCAAGTAGTTTTTATCGCACAATCACAAAATTTTATCTATCGCACATTGACTTATCATTTTCAAGATCAATCGATAGGGCAAAACCTTATTAAAAACCTTGTTCAGCTACGGGGTGAATAGCGAAACCTTGAAATTATCGATAAT
Organism: uncultured Chloroflexia bacterium; assembly: GCA_963785535.1. Lineage (GTDB taxonomy): Bacteria > Chloroflexota > Anaerolineae > Anaerolineales > Villigracilaceae > JAABUE01. Next base: position 192,763 of record CAWAVQ010000028.1, read on the forward strand.
AACATTCGGGTCTGCAAGAAGGGCGACGCCACCCATTGAGAAATCCTCAATGACGACTGGTATTCCAAAAGGAGAATTGTAAGTATTGCCTTGAACATTCATGACCCAATGTCTGACACCGTTGCTGTCTCTGGGAGGCAGTGGGAATGTGGAGTTCGGTAACTTGTTCCATTTACCATCTTTAATCAGGAACCAAGTAGCAGCGCAATCATCCTGATTAAATATTCTCAAAGCCACCATGTTATTGGGGTTTTGATACCTCAAGGCGACAGTGACTCCACGGGAGCCGACGTGCTGCTGGCACTGCATATTTGAAACGTCAAAGCTTACTTCCACATCTGTCCATTGCTCGTCTAGAACCATGAGGGTGACTTCCTCAAACGTCAGGGCATTATTCACGATGAGGGGACTTCCGTAAATCATCTGCCAGAGGTCTGATTTTCCGTTGGTAAAATCATCGAGAATCAAAGGTGTTTCAGTTGGCACTGGTGAAGGTGTCGGAGTAGAGGCAGTTGTTGGTGTAAATGAGGCAGTTGGGGTAGGTGTGTTTACAGGTGTAGATGACGGCGTATACGTGGAAGTCCTACTTACGACCGGTATTGTAGGGACATTAGGGGCAATTGTTGCCATTTCCTCATTCAATGCAATCTGAGTAGATTGTAAAGATTCCAAGCCGCTATTTGACACAGCAACAGTTACAAGCAAATCCCTCTGATCGATTAAAATAGACACCTCTGTGTTACGGCTTTTAGCATCTACTTCAGCATTCCTAAGTTGACTTTGTAATTGAAGCCAATTTATTCCAAGAACTATTATCCCCGCGCATGATGCCAAAAAAGTAGTTACTGCTGCTACTCTGGCCAAAAAGACAATTATCCTTTTCGATCCTGATATGTTAGTTGACGTAGGGTCTTTGCTCTCGGAAGTACCCATATAATCCTCCCAAGCACATTGGATTACTAGATTTGTAATCACTATATATCAGAACAGGATAAAATGCAACATAGCGCCAGTCATCTCTGTTGAAATCTTATTTCCCCTTTCACATCCTACCGACACCGAATCATAATTAGCGATGCAGGCATGGGTGCTAAAATTATTTTAGCGATCAACGATTAGAAAATCCATACTTCTCTTCTCTCTTCTTGAAAGCCAATTCCCCACCTTCAAGTACATCGCATACATGTTCTCGTATGCCACATGAAAAAAGAATACCTTTTGGTTCTTCGGTTTCAGGTGAACGGAAACTATTCTCCAACGCACCAGCCACATATTCAAAGCGATACTCTGCATTCTCTCGGTTCATTTGCTGGCCGTCTTGATTGGATACAATGACATTTTCTGCATCAGTCAACACAACCAAGTTGGCATCATGAGTAACCATAATTATTTGGCGTGACAATTTTTTGGCGGTAATAAACTGTTTTAGCTCGTTAGAGATCGTTCGATTATCTAAATTGTCTTCAGGTTGGTCTATGAGAATTGGGTGGGTAGCATTACTTATATGCAATATCAATTGCAACAATACAAGCCCTCTTTTACCAGGAGACATATCCAAAATTTCGTCATTCTTGTATCTGATGTTGTATTCTATCTGAAAATAATTTTTAAGAAGTTGGGGGATGGCATCGTTTTGGGTTATACCTTTCTTAAATATTATTTCACTTGCGGATTTCGACGATAACTTGTCCAGAATATTGGAAATGCTTTGAGCATGCGAAGCTTCTTCAAATCGCAGGTTATTATTCTCGCTAAATACTGTTCCAAATACTGTTCTAAAGTTGGAGCTTCGGCGGTCAAACAGATCGCCAAAAGAGGCAGAAAATCGTTCATTGTCAAATTGAATAGAAGCCTCCAAAACAATATCATCGTCAATTTTTGAATAATTATCATTTATAAGTTTGTCAATGATCTTTTTATAATTATCAAGGAGGATCGTGTAATTACTAAACAATTCATCTCTTGTACTGACTCCAGTCCCCTTCACTGCTTCAATCTGAGACGTCTTACTGTTATAGAGTGCTTGAATTTCCTGCTGTTTCTTTAACTTCTCCTCAAAGCTTTTGAGTTTCGTTTGGTCATTAATTTTGGCCGTATAGGGTTTTAAATTTTCTAAAATTTTTCTTTCGTTATCTTCACATTTTTTCGCTTTGCTACGAGCTAACTGCGCAAGAGATTCCTGAGAAGAAATTAGTAGATTTAATGAGTTTGTTACTGTGTTAACTGCGCTCAACTTTAAGAAAGATAAAACACGCTTAGAAAATAAATCTAGTCCAAAGACTGGATCAAATTTCTCCAGAGACTGGATTGATTGTTGTTTTATCTGTTTGAGTGTCAAGGTGAACCCATCTATTGCATTTCCGAGTTCATCAAACCTCCGCTTTTTACTTCGCTCTTCAGCTTGCAAGAGCGTCAACTTGTTGTATCTTACTTCTTCATCTTCTGTGAAATTCGAATCTTCTCTCAATTTTGATATTTGTGAAGAGAGGCTATTTATTTCGTCATTAATTGCTTTGAAATCGCCAATAGCCTTTCTTTCATCATAAAGAGCTTGAAGCTCCTCCCTTTTTTTCATTAAATCAGCAATATTACTGTCTATGGTTATCTCGAGTTCTGATATCTCTTGTTTTACTTTTTGGATGAAATCTTTGTATTCAGCATTTTGCTCAAGAATGGATTCGATCAACTTGTAAAGGCTTACTTTTCCCTGCTTTTCAGCAAGAGCATTAACGTAGAGTTGAGGAATATACTCAATTTCGCGGATATTACTATCAGAAGAAGTGGATAATTTATCGCAATGCCCATCTTTCCACATAACCTCAAAATCAAATTGCTCCGAAGTACCAAATTTATAATCAAGGATAGTTACTTCTTTTTTTCTCTCATCAATTAAGTTTGGAGCGACTGTTTTTGCAATGTGGTATAGGAGAAGTGACTTTCCAGATGATTTGCCCCCAATTATTGCGTTCAAATTTTCGTTTAGATTTATCCATTCTGACGAAAAGAGTTTTTGGTTGGTATTGTCAACAAATCGAATCTTGTCGATCACTCGATATGGAATCTTTTCATGAGGCTGTAGTTCCTGAATTAGAACACGCTCTCGTGGTTCATAAATAATCTGCTTGAATCCCTCAAATGTAGGATCAGATTTTATCCAGGTAGCTTTGTTGCCCGGAAAATTCCCATAATCAGAATAGCGATGTGCATCACTCCCACATATAACAGGCTTTTGTACATAATTAAGCGTTTTTTGAAAATTCTGTCTTAATCAGAAGCATATTGAACATAAATTCCTATAAAGCCCAAATGCGCTTGGCGAATTCATTGGGTGACAAGCCAGAGATAGGCAAACCTTGATGAGGCCGGTCGTTATACTCTGGTTTGAATTCACGAGCATGGGATTGTAAGCCCGGAACATCCTGCCAGGACTTGTCCCGAAGCCAGTCCTTGAAAGTCAGCACAAATCGTTCTGCAATACCATTGCTTTCGGGACGATGACGGTAAATTGGAACGTGGATAAACTCTTCGTCTTTTGCGAATTGGGCAAAAAGCTTTGAACGAAAATGGACACCTTGGTCACTGACCAGATAAGCCAACTCTGCAGGCAAGAGAGTTTGCAAAGCCACCACAACTTCTTCGCTGGTAACGTGTGCGCCAGAACGAAAAATGGGAAGTCCCAAGCACTGGCGTGAGCAGTTGTCGATAATTACCAAGACAGCGATCCAAGTTCGCTGAGGGAGAAAATTCCCTTTCCCTGCCTGGTTGCGTTGATGCCACTCTTGGTCTTCCTGTTTGCGATGTTGCACGGCCTTTTGTCGTTGCTCACGGTATGCCTTCCAGTTCTCTTCGGCTTGCTGATACTCGCAACGCTGTGTTTTGCGCTCTTCTCGGGATAGGGCCTGGAATGCCGAGAGCTTGCTGTGCCATGCTGTCTTAGCGGTTTTCCAATCAGCGTCTTGTTGTTCTCGCTCTTTGCGCAACTGATACCGGTCTGAACGAGCCTGCCATTCTTCACGCCAGGCTGCATCATCTTCTTTTCGGGTTTCTTTCGCCTGTTTTCGATGTTCCAGTCGGTCACGTGTCTCCGAAATGTATCGGTCCATCGCTTCTTCGTAGGTCAACTCGTTGTCCGCAAAGGTCATACCAGGCCAACAAGGTCTTTCTTTTTCGCCAGTTGTGCGTCCCACTACCAGGTGACCCGATGAGCCGCTCACCGCGGGTAGTCTGTCTTCCGCTTCATGTTGTTCGGGTACGAACAATAAATCAATATTGATCGTCTGCCCGGTTGTTCCGCATCTCGAACAGCGCTTTTATCAATCCCTTTTTTTCCCGCACCCCCTTCAGGCCATAGCCCGGCGGTGTGAAGAATGCGGCGTACCGTGTTCGCACTCACGATTGACTCCCAATTGTTCAACTTGGCCATTTCATCTGCTATCCGACGCTTCCCCCAATCGTCGTGAGCCCTTTTCATCTCAATTACCTTCTGCTCAAGGCTTTCATCCTTTTTGTTCAGCTTATGCGCCTCGAAACTTTCATATTCTTCCAGCCCTGCATATCCTTTTTCATCAAACCGGGCTTTCCAGTAGTAATACAGTCCTCGGCTAACATGCGCCTTTTGGCATGCCAGTGTGACCTTGCCTGTCTCTTCCCAGGTTTCAAATAGCAACTTCCGTTGCTGGTATGTAGTGTATCCGTAGTAAGTCCGTTTTGTACTCATCCCTTTATCTTACTCGATCCTCGACCTTGCTCAATATGCTTCTGACTAAGACAGTTTTTTGAAAATTCTCAAGAAATTCACGATTCTTATCTGTTTCAATTCCTAAGAATAGATCAATGGTCTCATCTTTACGTGACTCGAATATGTGCGCGGTTTGCATAAAATAGTTATCGGCATGTGGCTGTGTCCTCCAATCTAACTCAAGAAGACCGTCTGATGTATCATACGGCATAATAATATACGCTGTACCGGGAGGCACGGATTTTATTGCATCAGCTAAAGATTCTTGCGTAATTACAATTGTTGATGCGCCAAGTCGCATTAATTCGTTTTGACTTAAATTCTTGGGATCAGCATAACCATGGAACTTAGCTTTACTAGCGTCAAGAGATTTAGCGAAACCTACAATTGCCTCCTCTGAAATTGGCCGACCTAGGCCTCTGACCATCAATTTTGATTTAAAATCATTCAATTGTTGTACGGATAATATGTTTGACAATATTACGTGTATGTTTAATCGATAATCGACTGGAGCCTCAATTCTCAATTCCATCCCTGGAAAAAAGGTTTTGGTGCAATTAAGTTCTTGTCGTTTTAAGAAATCATTGAACTGGATATAACCATCAAAAGTCCAATAGTCCATAAAACAAAATACAGCGACATCAGAGTTTTCAATTGTGTTAAACAATTCCTCAAATGATGAGACCTTTTCATCCGAGCTCATTTCATGAAGATGTTTGCCTCCCTTCCAGTGAAAAGAAGCAGGAGTATGGACGTGAAGATCCCATTTCCGCCACTGTGATCCTTTTTGCCAGTTGTTGTACCCCATTCAATTAGCTCCTTCATTGACAAACAACTCTTACAATGTGCTTTAGTTTATTATACGGCAGTTATTTGAGGGTGATGCATAATTCTTTTTTTCCACTACCCCATGAGTACCCATATCACAAAGTTATTCATAGTAAGTTTCGATAGTGCCCAAGTCACCTGACTCTAATCCATGCTCCATCTCAACTCGCCTAATAAGTGCACTTATTTTTAATTGATGCAGCACTTTATATGTGTTGTCATAATAATCTGACGGGAACATGTACCGCGGAGTAATGACTCCATGCCTATCTAACAAGTTAATAAAGTTTTCGACAGGGAATTTGACTGATGCAACAATATATTTATCCAAATCATAATTTGAGTATTCCAGATCATTAAGCGTACCAAAAACACCGTGTTGAGTATGAGCCCTTAAAACGAGGGATTCAGTACTCGAACGCAAATCACAATATCTTGTATCATTTCCAACTATGACATCTTCCCTGTCAGGTTCTCCATAATCAAATTTCAAAAAATAAACCCAGCCAAACTCGCTAGGGTTTCGTTGTCGAAACCTAAAGCCATCTTTGTATTCAAATCTTTCCCAACATGCAAACCAAAGCGCAACGAAAATATTGTCAACCAAATCTAACCAAGGTGTTTTCACCCCGTAATGCTGAAGAATAGCACTTCCAACTTCCCCCTCAAATCGCTTTGCTTTTGAGATTTGTTTAATTTGTTGACCCAACTCTTTATAGGCGATGTATAGTTTTGAGAATTCTGCTTTGTCTCGAATATTTCGAAAAAGGGAAGGTATCATTCCAGAAAAATCATTTGGTTGCCCCCTCATAAACACTTGGTACCCTTGCGACAGGCGCCTAATCGATGCTTTATCTCTCCTGCTAGCCTGGCAAAAACTATTGGATCTTCCAGATAAACATATTCTCTGTACGAATTTTTTTCTAACCTGATTATGTGTCGTTTTTTGAGATACTTCCTATTACAAAAATCCTTGACTAATTTGTCCATGATATTTCCCTAAAAAAATACGCTGCAACTACAAGTTTTCCCACCACCCCATGAGCGCCTGCATCGTCAGCGAGGGCTGGGCATCGCCCTGGCGGCCGGTGTTCCAGGTGACCACCAATTCGCGTTTGGCGCGCGTCAATCCCACGTAGAACAGGCGCAGGCGTTCGCGCACATAGTCGGCGCGCGCTGCCAGCGTGGCCGTCCCTTCGGCGTACCAGTCGTACTCGCCGCTCGCGAGCGCCGCGCTCAGTTGCGCCAGCGCTTCGGCTTCCAGGTTCAGGCTGTCCCGCAGGAACCACTTTTCCGAAATATAGTTGTCATAGCCCTGCAGCGCGGGGAAATCGTAATTGTTGACCGACATCAGGTACACACGCTCCCACTCCAGCCCCTTGGCCTTGTGCATGGTCGTCACCACCACCTTGCCCGCGTGCCGCTCGGGGTCGAAGCCCGCATCGTCCGACGAAAAGCCGATGAAGCGCCGCTCGTTCTTGGCGATGACCGCCAGTTCCGAGGTCAGTTCCGGCAAACGCCAGTCGGCGTGGTCATCGGCGGCGGAACGCAGCACCAACGCCAGTTTGTGCGCCAGCGCCAGATCCGCAGGAGACGTGAAGACATCCTGTGCCAGGGTCAGGATCAACTGGTCGATGGGCAGCGTGACGGCTTCCAGCCAGCGTTTGACGTGCACGCGAAAGTCGATCAGTTCCTGAATAACATCCTCCGCTTCGGACTCGCGAAGGGCTGCCAGCCAACCGACCGGCTCTGATTCCGGCGACAGGTATGCCTCCGTCCTGCGCACCTTGCGCAATAATTCTGAAGTTCGGCGTGTCATTGCGAGAAGAGCTTCGCTCGACGAAGCAATCTCCTCTTCTCCAAGAGACTCATCTCCCGCGCGAACGGCTTCGCGCAGCGAGTCTTCATCGCGCCAATCCCGCCGCCAGACCTGATAGGCTGTTGACAATTTCCTGGCCGAACCCGGGTCAGAGAGATAAGCCAGCAAATTGGCAATCGACCCGGCTGCCGCGCGCGTGGTAGAGGTGCTGCTCAGGAACTCGACGTAGTCCAACCCTTTGGCTTTGAGCGCGTTGATCACGTCCACGCCGCGCAGGTTACGCGGCACCAGCACCGCGACGGTTTTGTCCGCGTTGTCGGGCAGCCAGCGGGCTAGTGAGTCGACCACAGCTTTGACTTCTTCGTCAGGCGTGAACTTGTTGCCGACGAAAAAGATGTTGGACGGGTCATCGGGAGGGTTGGGCTGCGGATCGTCCGGTTCGGTGGGCTGGATGTAGGGCGGTGCCAGAGCATCCCGAACTTCCTCGGCGGGATGCTCGTTCATGACCCAGTCGATCAGGTAGTTTGCAAGATTTATGATGGAAGGCTGGGACCGTCCCGAAACGGGCAGTTCCTGTTGGAAGTCCGCTTCGTGGGCGATGAACTCCCGCAGGTATTTCGGGCTGGCAGTGGTGAAGGTTTCGAAGATAGCCTGGTTGGGGTCGCCGACGCGCACCCAATTCCCATTTTCTCCGGCGAGGAGTAGTCGCAGGATTTGCTCCTGCAACTGGCTGGAATCCTGAGCTTCGTCTTCGAGGATGTAGGGGAAGCGGTAACGCAAGCGTTCGAGGAACTCTTCGTCCGCTTCGAGCAGATCGAGCGCCAGACGGATCAGGTCGTCAAAATCGACCGCGCCGCGATAGGTCAACGCGCGCTGGTAGTCGGAATAGATTGTCAGCCCCATCTCAGCTAAGGGAAGGGGAGCAGGCTGACGGCCAAGTAAGAGGCGCAGGGAGTCGGGCGTCAGACGACGGTCCTTGGATGAGCGGATGAAGGCCAACGCCAACGAGTCCAGCATGTCAGGCAACTGTTGACGGCGGACCCAGTCGCGTTTGTTGTCATCCAGCGCGGGGTCGAGGTAATCATCCAGAAAATAGGGATTGGCGTTCAGCCACGCATTCACGGCTTCCTTGCGGATGAAGGCCGCTTCGCGCTCGTCGATGATGCTGAAACGGGTTTCGAGCCCGACCACGGCGGGTCGCTCGCGAACGATGTCGTGCGCCAGCCCGTGCAGCGTGCGGACGCGGTAGCCAAGATGCGGCAGCAGCCCGCGCGCCTGGACGAAGCCGCTGATACGGTTAGAGAAGTTGTCCACGGCCGAGTTGACCAGGGTGACGACCAGCACTTCCTGGTCCGCCTCGAGGCGGCCTTCGGCGATCAGGCGGGCGGCCAGGGCCGAGAGCACGTGGGTCTTGCCCGCGCCAGGCACGGCGGCAATGCCCATTTTGCCACGGGTGTAGTCGAGGATTTCTTGCTGGTGGGGGCGAGGGGTGAAGTCAGTCATTTTTTTGAACCGCTAAGCTCGCAAAGAACGCAAAGATTCTTTTTTTGTTCTCCTTCACAATCTTAGCAGTCTTTAGATTTGTTTTTTGTCCTGCTTACAATAGAATTCTTTCTTTGTGGAACCGCTAAGCTCACTAAGAGCGCCAAGAAAACCTTTTTAAACTTCGCGAGCCTTGCGCTCTTTGCGGTTCATTTTCCTCTTGAATATCTCGGCATTCCATTTGCAACACGAGTAATGCCGTTTTTGATCAAGTTTACATTCCAGTTTATCAGAAAACCAAGTCTGCAATCTTTGAGTTTGAGATAGGTGATGAGTTGTGCAGTATGAATTGGGAGGATACTTTCTACAGTTTTGTTTTCAACGATAATCAGGTCATCCACAATCATATCGAGCCGATAACCTGCATCGATTTGCTGTCCATCGTAAACGATTGGCAAAATGACCTCTGTCAAGACTTTTCTACCGCGCTTGCGCAGTTCGTAGGCATGGCATTGCTGATAGGCAGATTCGAGTAGGCCTGGGCCAAATTCTTTGTGCACCTTAAAAGCCGCATCTACAATGTCTTTTGCGACTGCTTCAATGTCATTTTCCATTATCAGCTCATCTCCTATTTCAAACCGCTCAGCACGCAAAGTGCGCAAAGATTCTTCATTTGTTTTCCTTCGCGAACTTAGCGTTCTTTGCGGTGAATTTATCACTTGAGCGGCTTCCTGAGTAAATAATACTCCAACCAGGGCTTTAAATCCGTCAAATAAGGCGTGGTTTTCTCGGCTTTTAGAATATCATCCTGATTTGCAATCAACCCAGCCAAGGCCGCTTCGGTGGATGGATAGGCTGGTAAACCATCGGGATATAACCGGTCAACAAAGGTTTTATAGTCTTTGGCGATAACATCCATGTAATCTCGGTTATACGTGATGGGCGCGTTGCTGGCAATCACCAGTTCGTTTGTATATTGGTCTGCATAGGGGAAAACCCGCGCAATGGTATGCGGGATAATTCGGTCTTCTTTCATCCAGGCGCATAGCACGCCTCCTGGTGATAGATGTTCGAGATAAAGTCGCATGGCTTCTTCGGAGTACAGGTTGTTGTGACCGGCGGTATGCTCGCGCAAGGGATCAATCGTGATCAGATCAAATTTTTCGTTTGGGTTGGCGTTCAGGTAACGGCGACCATCGTCCACGATATAAGTGACGCGCGGATCTGCCAACGTAACACGCGCGGATTCCTGGTTGGCGGTCAGGAAAGGGGCGATGTCGCCCAACAACTCGACCACCACGATCTGGTCCACGCCCGGGATGGCTCTGAAGAATAAGGTAGTGTAGCCGCCACCGAAGCCGATCACCAGCACCCGCTTCGGCTCGGACGCGCCCGCGCAGGCCAGCGCCCGGTTTTCGTAGACGCTATCGGGCGGGAAGAAGCTATTGACTTCGCCACCAATCCAAAACAGACCTTCCTGTTTGTCTGTGCCAGGGACGTAGGTCAACGCCAGGACACTGTCGCCCGATTCGGAGATGACCGCTGCTTGCTTCATGCCGGTCTCGTACAGACGCGTATAGAACTGTCCCTTTCCCGGCGTCAGTAATATGCCGAGCAACAGTACAAGTCCAAAGCCTGCTAAGCGAGGTAAGTCACGTTTGGAGTCATCCCTGCTGGTAGAACGAAAAAGGTAAAAAGTCGCGAAAGAAGCCGTCAATAATGCCAGCAACTTCAGGGTCCATTCGGAGCCGATGCCGGGCAGCAAGATGAAGCTGATGACCAGCGTCCCTGCCACGGAGCCGATGATGTTGGCCAGGTGGATGTCCCCCACACGTCTGCCAGCCAGGGCCGCGTTGTGGATGGCAATCCGGTCCAATACCGGCAACCCACCGCCTTGCAGGATACTGGCCGGGAGAACCAGAATCAGGATCGGCAGGAAATAGTCCCACAGATTGGCAAGTAGTACGTGTTTCGATAGGAGCCATTCGTGTTGCACCTTCAGGAAAGGCAACGCGGGTTTTTGCGTCTCGAAGAAATTCTGAATCCAGGGCGGATTGTATTGAAGCGACCACCAGAAAACCAGCAAGGTGAAAGACGCCAGGATCGCGCCGGTCATCTCGATCTTGCAAAACAGCAGGATGGGATTTTCGGACCTGTCCGCAGCGCGGCCAAAGAGATAACCGCCCAGCGCCAGTCCCAGCAAAAAGATGAACAGGATCGAGGGAAAGCTATAAGCCGTGTTCTTGTTGACAATATGCAGGATGCGGATCCACAACATTTCGAAGCCCAGGCCAATGAAACCCACTAAGAAGGAAGAAGTCAGGATGATCCCATAGCCCCATTGCGTGCCAGGCGCGGCAGCTTGTGGTTCAGGCTCGGTTACCTGAGCGCCATGCGCCTGCCAGCGGGCCAGGATGACTGCCAGAAGACCCACCAGCGCGTTCATGGCAACCGCAATGTAAGTCGTGCCGTCGAAACCGTAGATTCCAATCAGCACAAAGCCAGCCAGGGCGGTCCCGAAGGCTGCACCCAGTGTGTTGATGCCATACAGGATGCCAATCACGCTTCCCGATGTCTCGACTCGATGCACAAAAGATTGCGTCAGGAAGGGCAGCGTCATGCCCATCAGCGTGGTAGGAATTAGCAAAATGACAAAGCTCAGCAGGAATACCAGCGCATACGGGCTGCCGGCCGTCTTTTGTCCGATCCAGAAAATCAGGGGCTGGCTGACCAGACCAAAAACGGCTACCCCCAACTCCAGCAGGCCGTAAACCAGCAGCGTGTTTTTGACCTGGCGCGCCAGCCGCCCACCCAGCAATGAGCCGAGTCCCAGCCCGGCCATGAACGCGCCCACGATCAACGTGACCGACACCATGGTCACGCCGAAGAATAATTCCAGTAACCGTTCCCAGACGATTTGGTAGACCAGCCCGGCCGCGCCAGAAACCAGAAACAGACCGGCGAACAAAAATAGAAAGATAGATTGTCGTTTCTGCATCGACGATTCCTGTGATATTTATTGAAATTCTATGCTCTCAGGTTCGTATCGGAAATTTTGAAATCTCTTGACATTTTCACACGTTTATTGTACAGTAATCCTGTACATAATGGAGAGAAGAATGACTATCGAATTTTCTTACACCAACGCGCGAGAGAAACTCGCGACCCTACTCGATCGCGTGACAAAGGACCGTGAGGTTGTTATTATTCAGCGGCGTGGCAACGAGGATGTGGCCATGATCGCAGCAGACGAACTGGCAAGCCTGACAGAAACTGCCTACTTGCTGCGCTCGCCCCAAAATGCTGAACGGTTGTTATCCACGCTAGCGCGGGCATTGAAAGAAGAAGGTACTCCTTATTCCATCGAAGAATTACGCCGCGAAGTGGGGTACGATGACGAAGAAACGGCGTGAGGCTGTTTTCCAACCTGATTTCATTGAGGACTTGCGTTATTGGGTGGAGACAGACCGCAAACTGGCGAAACGGACATTTGATCTTATCGAGGCTATTTTACGCGACCCCTTTGAAGGTATCGGCAAGCCAGAGCCGTTGAAGTACCTCGCCCCTGGCGTTTGGTCACGCCGACTGACGCAGGAGCATCGCATCATATACCTTGTAAGAGAAGGCAGAATCGATTTTCTTCAAGCGCGCTACCATTACGGAAAATAAGGAGTTTCGAGAGGGGTGACAAGCATAACATCCTCTACGCATTAGTCTGTCCTTGCAGAACTTTTTGGAACGCTTTCAGCAAGTCCCCGCGCTGCTCGAAACCAGATTCGCCCAACTCGCTCATCCCCAGGTAAACGCGCTCCCGGCAGCGCCGCAACAAGCCAGACGTCAAACGCGCCAGGCTTTCTTTGCTTTGCTCGACCTCGTCGGCATCGGTCCACATACGTCCCGGTTCCCAACCGCGCGCCAGCACATACGGATGCGTAATCGGCTGCGCCAGGCGTTCGTACCAGCCACTGGAACCCGCGTCCAGCCAGAACTGGACAGTCACGGGGCGGTTCATCATCAGGAAGGTATAAGCGGGTGCGACCAATACGGCATCTTCGTCTTCCGTCCGCCAGGATTCGAGATATTGCGCTGCAATCACGCCATCCTGCAACATAGCGAGATATTCTCTACCTAGACCTGACAGGTTTGGCAAACCTGTCAGGTCTCCAGACGGTTCCATCGCCATGCGAAACTTCCTGACCGACTCGACCAGGCTGGCCGCCACACGTACAGAATCCAGATTGGTATGGAATCCAAAGCCCGGCTGTGACAGGACTTCCCCGAACAGCTTGCGCAGGAAGTGATCCAGCGGCAACGCCTCGGACTCGCGATAGGCCTGAATCCAGTCACGAAGGGCGCTGTAGCGGTTCCCAAACGTGAACGTGATGCGTTCCTGCACGTCGGGTTTGATGCCATCAAAGGGCGCCAACGATAGGTCGCGCTGACGATAGACGATCTCGCTCAACAACTGCGCGCGCACCAAATCCATGCCTTCGATGGATTGCATCAGAGCGTAGGCCATGTCGAATTTCGGTGGGTGGATCTTCCAATCCGGATGCGCCAGCGCGGCCAGGGTCAACAGGGCGTGGCTGGCGGGTTCGTCCCGCAACGAGCGCGAGGGACGGTGCGAGCGCCAGGGAATGTTACGCGCATCCAGACGATTGGTCAGCGAGAAGCGCAGGGCATCCGAGAGATACGGTGCCAGGATGACGATCTCAGATGGAGGCAGGCCATCGTTGAGCAAGGCGAATGTTTCATCTGCAATGCCATCAAGCAGTTCGGGGTAGAAGCGGGATTGGACAAACGATAAGGATTCGACCCTCACCCCGCCTTCGACACCCCTCTCCCTTCCAGGGAGAGGGGCAGGGATGAGGGTTGGCGCAATTGCTTCACTCAACGCCACATCCAGACTCGCAATCTCATCCGAGACCACAAAACTATCCTCCAATACCGCCTGTTCATCACATAACTCACGCAAGGCCCAGCCGGTTTCCGGGTCCGCGCCCAGGAAGCGGCGATAGCCCCCGCCTTCATCATAGATGAGCAAAGCCGAGTCGAAAGATGGCAGCCAGTCGTGAACGATATCATGTCCGCGCGGGACATCTTCCTCCACGTTATCGTAAATCAAGTGGCGGTAGGTCTTCGTTAAATAGTTGCGGACGTGCTCTTCAGGCCATAAATAATTCCAGAACACGTCCAATTGCAGGGAAAAATCCAACAGGTTGTGGTCCAGGCAGTACTGCCGAAAGCGCGTGGCACAATCCTGCGCATCGGCGTAAACGCGGCGTTGACCGGGATCACCCAGCCAGGCCGAATCCAGGCGCGCGCCGATTTCGTCCACGGGAAAGCCGATCACAGCCGATTTGTTCAGGTTGTCGATGATCTGGCTGTACAGGCGGTTGCGATCGATGGTGATGGATTCGAAGTAGCCTTCGTCCAGCAAAGGGCGGACGATATGAGCCATGTAATATTGCGCCGTTTCGAGTGTGAGAAAGACCGGTGGCTGGTCGGGATGGGCGAAACCGGCCGCATCGGCTGCTAACGGCCAGAACAAGTCCACCATGCGGCGGGCAAGACCGCCCACAGTGGCGAGCGTTACTTCACCGCCGGGAGCAGTTTCAGGTCCGTGTAATGAGGCGAGGTAGGGTTCTTGTAGCGTTCGTTGCGGGGTCAAGATCAGGAGTGAGTCCGCGCGAATCCCACCCTTGAGCAGGTATTTCATCCGCTCGACGCCGACCGTCGTCTTGCCGCATCCGGTCGGTCCAGAGAGGAAAATCTTCGCATCCAATGGAGCGCGAGCTATTTTCCGTTGCGCAGCGTTTGGTTTTGCCATACTCCAAGATTAGCGGAGGAGGTGCGGCTTTCGTCAATGGGCAAAGGAACCTTTTTCCGCCGGGCAGCGTCTCTTCTTAAGGAGTTTTTGAAAGGAGAGAGAAATGGCAGACAAACTTATGCGCACGGTTGTGGTGATATCGTTCTTTTTGGCGCTGGCGTTATTCTCCGGCTGCGGCACAAAGGGAACGAGTCTCACGGACGCCGATAACGGCACACAAATCACTGTCAAGCCGGGCGACGTGGTAACCCTTACGCTCGTGTCGAATCCGACCACGGGCTATAGCTGGCAGGTGATGGACATCGATAACGCTGTCCTGGTTCAGGATGGTGAGCCGGAATACAAGCAATCGTCGGGCTCGGAAGGTCTGGTCGGTGCGGGTGGCACAGAAACCTTCCACTTCAAAGTTGTTGGGAGTGGGAAAACTACGTTGAGTCTGGGATATATGCGCCCCTGGGAAAGTGTCCAACCTACAGAAACCTTCACAGTTCAGGTTGTGGTTCAATGAACAATCGTTATCTTCACAAATCGGATTTCCTCGAGTATTCCAGATTGCATCATACTATTCTTGTCATATTTGAAATGTAAGATACATCCTGCTGAGGTCATCTTGTATCATGGCTTCTCCCCAGACGATTTGCCTGCTGATCCCAGTAACCAACGGCTCTGGGGATTTTCTCGTAAGCGCTTGAAAGGAGCAAAATTCAACATTTGAACGTTGACACAGAACTCCGCAACAGGTATAATACCGTCCGCTTCTGCCCTGGCAGCGAGATCAGCCGGGGCCGTCGTTTGTAACCCGGCTTCCCCGCACATCGGCGAAGGACAAACATCCCGCGGTCAGTGTGGCGAAGTGAAATGCCAGGAGAAAAAATGAAATACGCGATTGTAGAAAGCGGCGGCAAGCAATACAAAGCCGTCGAAGGCGAGACCATCGAGGTCGACCGCCTGCCGGTCAACGCCGGTGACAAAGTTGGTCTGGAACGTGTGTTGATGCTGGTTGACGGTGAAGAATTCACCGTTGGAACACCAACTGTTGAAGGCATCCAGGTCAGCACCACTGTGACAGAGCACTTCAAGGGTCCCAAACTCACCATCTTCAAATACAGCCCCAAAAAACGCATCCGTGTTAAAGGCGGTCATCGCCAGCAATACACCCGTCTGATGGTGGACGTCATCGGAAAGGCTGGCGAAACTCGCAAAGCAGCCCCCAAAGCTGAAAAAGCTGAAACCCCCGCTGTAGAGAAGACTGAAGCCAAGGCTGAGAAAAAGGTCGAGAAGAAAGAAGCGGCCGCCAAAGAAAAGAAGGCTGAAAAGGCCCCAGTAAAGAAAACCACCGCAAAAAAGACTGAAAAAGCGCCGGCTAAGAAAACAACAACGAAGAAAACTTCTTCGACCAAGACTTCCAAGGAATAGTGTGAGGTAGAAATGGCACACAAAAAAGGTGGCGGTTCAAGCCGCAACGGACGAGATAGCAATTCCCAGCGCCTGGGCGTAAAGCGCTACGCTGGTCAGTATGTCCTTTCAGGGAACATCCTGATCCGACAGCGTGGCACGAGTATCAAGCCCGGCCTCAACGTAGGCAAAGGCAGCGATGACACCCTGTTTGCAACCACAGACGGGGTTGTAATGTTTGATGTAATCCACGGCCGCAAGCGTGTTAACGTTGTTCCGGCTGAGGAATAAAAGGATACTGGTATGAAAACAGATATTCATCCTACATATTATACGGATGCCACGGTGACCTGCGCCTGTGGGAACACCTGGAAAACCGGCTCAACCAAGAAAGAAATCCGCGTTGAAATCTGCTCCAATTGTCATCCATTCTTCACTGGCGAAATGAACCGCATCGTCGATACCGAAGGCCAGGTTGATCGCTTCTTCAAGAAGCTTCAAGCTCGTCAGGAATATGTAGAAGAAAAGAAGGCCCGCGAAACTTCCAAGGTCTCTCCCGAGCGCCCTGTCGCCGAGCTCGAACTGGGCAAGCGCCCGACCGATGCTTTGGCAAAGGTCGGCATCAAAAAAGTCGGTCAATTCATGAACAAACTTGCCGAAGGCGAAGAAGCCGTGCTGGCAATTACCGGCTTTGGTCAGAAGTCCCTGATCGATGCCAAGAAGAAATTGCGCGCGCTCGGATATGAATTCCCCGAAGCAGAAACGGCCGCCTAAGGATTGCGCGTTCGGCAAACTCAGGTAAACTTAACAGGCAGATGCGATGCATCTGCCTGTTTTGCTACACAGCACTGCGCAAATATTTAAATTGAAAAACGATAAAACGAAAGGAAGATATGAAGCATCATACCGGGTCCATCGAAGTTGTCTGTGGTTCCATGTTTAGCGGCAAGACGGATGAACTGATCCGCCGCCTTGTACGCGCCACGATTGCCAAGCAAAAAGTTCAGGTTTTCAAGCCTGCCATCGACATCCGTTATGCGGTAGAGAAAGTCACATCCCATGCAGGCGCAAATTATGACGCCATCCCGGTAGAAAAAGCTGCTGATATCCGTCAACGTATCGAAAAGGACACAACCGTTGTTGCAATGGACGAAGCCCAATTCTTCGACCCGGAAATCGTGGAAGTCGCACAGGAACTGGCAGCACGAAACGTACGCGTCATTGTAGCCGGGTTGGATATGGACTTTCGTGGTGAACCCTTCGGCCCTATGCCCATTCTGATGTCGAAAGCTGAAAAAGTGGACAAATTGCACGCCATCTGTATGGTATGTGGAAATGAAGCCTCACGCACACAACGACTGGTCAACGGCAAACCGGCGCGTTACGATGACCCTGTAGTGATCGTCGGTGCATCCGAATTGTATGAAGCCCGCTGCCGGGAACATCACCAGGTTCCACACTGATAATGAAACCCCGCAAATTAATTTTTCTGGAGCAAACATGCAAGATTATCAAGAAATCCTGGCCGAAACCCTGATCGACGAGCATACCCTGCAAAACCGCATTGCCGAAATTGGGGAAGAAATCAGCCGCGACTATGCCGGCATAGACAATCTGCTTTTGATCTGCATCTTGCGCGGCGGCATCGTTTTCCTTGTGGATTTGATGCGCCATATTACGGTTCCCCATCAAATCGACTTTATGGCGATTTCATCTTATGGGGCCGGAGTGCGCGAGTCGGAAGGCAACGTCCGCGTGACGCTCGACCTGCAAACCAACATTCGTGACAAGGATGTGCTGCTGGTGGAAGACATCATCGACAGCGGCCATACCATCTCGCACGTATTGGAATTGCTATCCACGCGCCAGCCGCGCAGCCTGAAGGTCTGCTCACTGCTCGACAAAGCCAAGCGTCGCGAAGTGGTTGTTCCCATCCATTATCGCGGTTTCGAAATCCCCAACAAATTCGTTTTCGGCTACGGGCTGGACCTGGACGAGTACTACCGCAACTTGCCTTTCATCGGCGTCGTGGATTTAGACAAACTCCAGGCGAACTGAGAGCGGGCAAAACAGGGCAGACGGAATGACAGACAAAAATGGGCAACCAGACGCTCAATCCGCCTCTCCCTACGCCGGACGTTGGGTAGCACGTCTACGCGGAAAAGTTATTGCCCAGGGCAACACCCCCGAAGAAGCTCGCCGTGCCGCGCTGACTCACCGTCACAAAGAATCCCCAGAAATCGTATTTATGCCTTCTTTTGATTCCTTCTCCCCTCTATTGGCTTCCGTTCACGAAGCGCTACCCGATGTCCAGGAAATCTACCTGGTGGGTGGCGCAGTGCGAGATGTCCTTCTAGGAAGGGCATCGCATGATTTGGATTTTGCCGTGCCGATCGATGGTATCAAGCTGGCACGCCGTGTCGCCAATAAATTGAAGGGAGCCTTTTATCCGCTTGACGGAGAACGCGATACCGGACGCGTTATTCTAACCCACGAAGACAAAACGCGCACCATCATGGACTTTGCCACCTATCGCGGGACAGACATCGAAGCCGATCTGCGCGACCGCGATTTCACGATCAATGCCATCGCTTACGATCTAAACACACAGTCGATCTTCGACCCTTTGAACGGCGCCAACGATGTACGCGTAAAACTTATCCGTGCCTGCGCGTCAGAATCCCTAGAGAACGACCCCGTCCGTGTGCTACGGGCGATTCGTCTGGCGGCTGGGCTGGGCTTCCACATCGAACTGGAAACCCGTCAGAAAATGAAGCAGGTCGCGGGGCGGTTGCGCAGCGTCTCCCCTGAACGTCTGCGGGACGAACTATTCCGCATCCTGGAAGGTCCGCAGCCGGGCACCGCCATGCGCGCCTTAGAAATGCTGGGTGTACTACCGCATATCCTGCCAGAATTGCCTGCACTCAAGGGCGTCGAACAGCCGACGCCACACGTTTACGATGTCTGGACACATACGCTGGCCGTGATGAATCAGCTCGAAGATATCCTGGCTGCCCTGGCCCCGGGTTACAATCCCGAAACCACTGGCGATCTGTTCACCGGTCTATTGGTTTTGCGACTGGGACGTTATCGCGAGCAATTCGCCGCCCATTTTGCCAGCGCGCTCAACACCGATCGCTCCATTCGCGCACTACTGTTCTTCGCTGCACTTTATCACGATGTGGCGAAACCAGTTTGTAAAACCACCGGTGACGATGGCCGCATCCATTTCTGGGGGCACGATGAACAGGGCACTGAAATGATCGCTGCGCGCGCAAATGCATTACATTTGAGCAATGACGAGATCCAACGACTGAAACTGATTGTTCGTCACCACATGCGCGTGCATTTTCACAGCAATCGCATGGCGGATGAGGGCAAAACGCCCTCACGCAAAGCCATCTACCGTTTTTTCCGGGATACTGGTGAAACGGGTGTGGATTTGGTCTTGTTGGCGCTGGCGGATACGCGCGCTACACGCGGCCACACACTCACGCAGGAAACCTGGGGCGCGACCCTGGATGTGTGTCGCATTTTCCTCGAAAACTACTGGGAAAAGCCCGCAGAGACCGTCGCCCCGCCTCGTCTGCTGGATGGCCATGATGTGATGACTGAGTATGGCCTTAATCCCGGCCCGCTTGTAGGTGACTTATTGGAAGCCATCCGTGAAGCGCAGGCCACCGGAAAAGTCGACACGCGTGAAGCAGCCTTGGCCTTTGCTCGTGACTGGATAAAGGAGAACGTATGAACCTCGTCTTTTTTGATCTGGAAACCCAGAATTTGTTGCAGGATGTGGGCGGGCGCGCCGGGATCGAAAGGTTGCGTCTTTCCTGTGGAGTCACCTTTTCCACCGAGCGGAATGACTTTGCCGTTTACTGGGAAAGGGATGCCCAGGCCTTGATCGAAGAACTCAAGCGGGCGGACCGTGTGATCGGTTTCAACTTGATCGGATTCGACTACCCGGTGCTGCGTCCCTATGCGCCAGGATTCAACTTCGCCGTCGCTCCGGACCCTCGACCTGCTTCAGGGCATCCATCGGACTCTGGGCTTCAGACTGAGTCTCGAACTCGATTGCCGAAGCCAGTCTCGGCACGACCAAGTCTGCGGATGGGCTCAAGGCCGTGGAATGGTTCCGCGCTGGTGAGTTGGAAAAGATCGCCGAATACTGCAAAGTAGATGTAGACATCACCCGCCAGGTTTACGAGTTTGGGCGTGACAATGGCTTCGTACATTACCGCTCGAAGTTAGGAAGCAAATTAAAAGTTGCTGTCAATTGGAGATAAAAATGGAAGCAGTACAAATTAATGGTATTCAACAGGCTTACACCCGCATCGGTGAAGGCACACCGTTGGTTCTTATCCACGGTTATCCACTGGATCATACCATCTGGTATGACATGGTCTCCTCGTTGGAGGATGAATTTGAGTTAATCCTCCCGGATCTGCGTGGGTTCGGGTTGAGCGGTATGGCCGAGTCGCAATACACGATTGCTGATATGGCCTCTGACATCGCCGGTTTATTGGATCATTTTGGCATCGAGAAGGCCCATATCGCCGGGCATTCGATGGGCGGTTACGTGGCCCTGGCTTTTGCCCGCAAATATCCGCAGCGCGTACTGGGATTGGGGCTGGTCTCCACTCAGGCTCTGGCTGACACACCCGAACGCAGGCAAGGACGCTACGCCGCTGCCGAAGAAATTCTGCAAAATGGAGTACAGCCAGTAGTAGAGTCAATGACCCCCAAATTGACTTCCGTTGCAGGTGTGCAGGCCTTTCTTCGCAGTTTGATCGCCGGTCAACGTCCGGCGGGGTTGGCCGGTGCGCTCAAAGCCATGGCCGAACGGGATAACTCGACATCTGCCTTGTCTGGCTTCAAATTTCCGGTAGCAATTGTCCACGGCGAGGCAGATCAACTGATTCCCGTTGAACGCGCGCAGGAAATCAAGGCAGCCATCCCGCAAGCCGCGTTGATGGCGTTATCTGGAGTTGGGCACATGCCTATGATGGAAAATCCGCAAGCGACCGCGACCACCCTGAAGAAATTGTTGTAGTAGCAAAAAAGCGACCAGTTTGGTCGCTCTTTTCTATCTTATGGATAAATATCGTTCAGCACCGGAATATAGAAACACCGGCAGCCATTGGTGTGCGAACAGCCTTTATGCGGAAGAGGCGGCACATCATTAACCGGATAGGTACCCAACTGCTCATAGCAATACGAGCAGGAATCATTCGAAGACGCAACGGTGATGGCTTTGACGCGTGGATTCGCCTGAAAGCGTTTTAACGCATTGGCTGTCACAGAGTGCTCAGACAGGTCGGCCTGACAATTCACACAATGGCTGGCTTGATCCGGAGACGAAGCATTACAAAGCGAACAGGTTTGCACAGTGTGCCTCCCGAAAAAGTTTAGTTATTCTATTGTACCTTAGTCAGGAAGTTTGAGGCTGGGTTTGCGATGGTCGCATCGAGTTTCCGTTGGACGATTCCAATGTGCCTGTTCGACGAATCAATCGATTCAAGTGTGCTACCAGAATGCTGCTTGAAACTGGCTTGACCAGATAATCGTCCGCGCCAGCATCCAATGCGCTGGCAATCATGGCAGGATCGTCGAGAGCAGAGAGAATTACAATCGGCACATTACTAAACTCACGCACATTTTTACACACTTGCCACCCATCCATGCCAGGCATCATTAAGTCAAGGATCACCACATGTGGTTCCAATTTTTTAATGACTTCTACACCTTCTTCACCGTTGTTCGCGGTTTTCACTTCGTACCCATGGGTACGCAAAAGCATCGCTAACAACTCAGTGATAGCGGTATCGTCATCGATAGCAAGGACTGTTTTTGGCATATTAATAGAGTTCCTCGTCGCTAATTATCACCCATTTTACTACTTCCAGACTTTGCAACCTATTAACAAATGAGAGGCTGTCCAATTTGTTAACCATCCATACCCCAGAAATACCTTTGTGGTAAACTTCTAAGGATATGCTGCTATCATAACCTTTTTTATTCAGGAGTTCAACTATGTCAAAAAAGTGGGTCTACTTATTCGAAGAAGTCGCTGAAGCAGAGAAGTATGCTGGCGACTGGGAAGGCGTTCGCGCCCTGTTAGGCGGAAAAGGCGCTGGCCTGGCAGATATGACACGTGCTGGTGTGCCCGTTCCGCCCGGTTTTACAGTCACAACCGAGGCGTGCAATGCGTATTCTGCTGATGGCAAGTTCCCCGAAGGGATGTGGGATCAGGAACTGGCTGCGCTAAAAGAAGTCGAGAAGAAAACTGGCAAGATGTTTGGCGATCCATCCAATCCCCTGCTGGTTTCTTGCCGTTCAGGCGCGAAGTTCTCTATGCCTGGCATGATGGATACGGTGCTCAACCTGGGCCTGACGGATGCGACCGCGAAAGGTATGGTCAAGCTGACGGACAATGCACGTTTCGTCTATGATTCTTATCGCCGCCTGATTGAAATGTTCGGCACGGTAGTGTTGGACATCCCCGACGAGTCCTTCGAAGGTCCGATGGATGAGTACAAGAAGAGCAAAGGCTATAAGCTCGACACAGAGATGACCGCCAACGATTGGAAAGCGTTGGTAGAAACCTTCAAATCTGTGGTCAAAAAAGAAAAGGGCTTTGACTTCCCCCAGGATCCGCAGAAGCAGCTTGAATTGGCGACTGAAGCGGTTTTCAAGTCCTGGAACGGCAAGCGCGCTGTGGATTATCGTCGCGCAACCAATATCCCCGACGATCTCGGCACCGCGGTCAACATTGTGACCATGGTGTTCGGTAACATGGGCGATGATTCGGGTACTGGCGTGGCTTTCACCCGTGACCCGTCCACAGGTGCGAAAAAGATGATGGGCGACTACCTGCTCAATGCCCAGGGCGAAGACGTGGTAGCCGGTATCCGCAATGCTGAACCGATCGCGAAAATGAAGGATCAAATGCCTGAAGTTTACGGTCAGTTCATGGATATCACTGACAAACTTGAACAGCACTATAGAGAAATGCAGGATGTCGAATTCACCATCGAACGCGGCAAACTGTGGATGCTCCAGACTCGCAACGGTAAACGGACTGCCAAGGCTGCCGTCAAGATCGCGGTAGATATGGCCAACGAAGGCGTGATTTCAAAAGAAGAAGCCGTCTTACGAGTTGAACCGGCTCAGGTGGACACATTGCTCCATCCGCAATTTGAAGACAAAGCCAAGAAGGATGCAGAGAGTTCCGGTACGTTCTTCGCCAAAGGCGTTAATGCCTCCCCGGGTGCGGCCGTTGGACAGGTTTATTTCGATGCCGATACCGCCGAGAAAATGGCCAAAGAGAGCAAGCAGGATGTCATCATGGTGCGCCCGTTCACCAAGCCCGATGACGTGCATGGCATGATCGCTGCCCAGGGCGTGCTCACCAGCGAAGGTGGTGCTACGTCGCACGCGGCCGTAGTGGCCCGTCAGTTCGGTATTCCGTGCGTAGTGGGTGCTTCCGCCATCAAGATCGATCTCGAAAAACGCGAGATGGCGGTTGAAGGCAAAGTTGTCAAAGAAGGTGAATGGATTTCGGTAGATGGCACGACCGGCGAAGTGTTCGTCGGCAAGATCCCGACCAGCGCGCCATCACTCGAAGAGCAAACTGAACTGTTGACCCTGCTCAATTGGGCGGATGAAATTTGCGCCCGCGACGGCATCCGCAAAGGGCCGGAAGGCTATCCCACCCGCGGCCTGCAGGTGTGGACCAATGCGGATTATCCCAAGGATGCACAGCGCGCCCGCTCTTACGGCGCGGTTGGTATCGGTCTATGCCGAACCGAGCACATGTTCTTCGAACCCGAGCGCTTACCCATCGTCCAGAAGATGATCCTGGCCGAGACCAGCGAAGAGCGCACCAAACAGCTCAACCTGCTACTGCCCAGCCAACGCTCTGACTTCGACGGGTTGTTCGAAGCCATGGACGGTTATCCCGTCATCATCCGCTTGATCGACCCGCCACTGCACGAGTTCATGCCCGATGAAGAAGAGTTGCTCGAAGAAGTCGTCACCATGCGCGTCAAGGGTGAGACCGCCGGACTGGAAGAAAAGGAACACCTGCTGAATGCCATCAAAGGCTTGCATGAATCCAACCCGATGATGGGCATGCGTGGTGTGCGTCTGAGCATTTCCATGCCCGAGATCGTTGAGATGCAGGTACGTGCCATCTTCGAGGCCGCAGCCGACTGTACCAAACGCGGCATTTCCGTGCATCCTGAAGTCATGATCCCACTGACCGGCACGGTCAAGGAATTGGAGTGGATCCAGCCGCGCCTGGAGCGCATCGCTTCGACCGTGATGAACGAGAAAGGTGTCCAGTTTACATACAAGTTCGGCACCATGATCGAAATCCCGCGCGCCGCCGTGACGGCTGGCGAAGTTGCCAAATTGGCGCAGTTCTTCTCCTTCGGTACCAACGACCTGACACAGATGACCTTCGGCTACTCGCGCGACGACGCTGAACGCAACTTCCTGGTCACCTATGTGGAACAGGGCATCCTGCCGAAGAACCCCTTCCAGACACTCGACCGCGATGGTGTTGGCAAGCTGATGGACATGGCCATTTCCGAGGGCCGCAAAACCCGCCCCGAACTGGAAGTCGGCATATGCGGTGAACATGGCGGCGACCCCGAGTCCATTGAGTGGTGCCACCTGATCGGCAACAACTACGTTTCCTGCTCGCCGTTCCGCGTGCCGATAGCGCGCCTGGCTGCTTCGCATGTGGCGCTGAAATACAGCGGTAAGGGCATCGCAGAAGATAAGTAAATCCAATTCTGCGGAGTGCAAAATCTCCCCGGCCCGACCGCCGGGGCGGCTGATTTTGCGCCAAAGTCGTGAGACTTCGGACTCCTTCTCAGTTTATATGCCTTCCTGTCTGATATGGACAGGAAGGCCTTTTATTTCGTTGGAAACGTCCCTGCATCATGCCAGTCAGTGCCCGATAGATCCACCTCGCAGCCCGCGAGCTTAAGTCGCTGCGCCAGTTCCTGTCTCGATTTGGATGAATTTTTCAACCGGATGAAATGCCTGCCCGCGATGTCGCTGAACGGCCTGAGAGTCCCAACCTGGACCAGGATGGTACGTTCAGGATACTTCCCCAAAGCCAATCCCGCTTCGAAAATGACGTTCGGCCTGGACTGTGGGGTTGCTTCCCTTTCATAGACCGGATCATTGACCCACAGGAATTCATCCCTGAGTCTGGCCTGGTCATCACCGGTAAAGAGCACAATAATGGCCTGTGCATATTGCATAGCGGCCTCGAGAATCTCACCTACAAATGGAGACGGCTTCCCCGTCAGCGCAACCGCTTCGCTCCACTCAATAGGTCTCAGATCAATGGCGCGCAGGAAATCGAAGAGAGCCCGGCGCATCTCTTCGTTTCGGCCGTGGATTACAAAAACCCTGGATTGGTTTGGATGGCGTATATCTTTCTTCATCGCTAGCCTTTTCTTGAAAGATCTGACATTTCTAATTCGTGTCTGAAAATGAGTAAATGGTGTAAATACCATACTCGTGTTTTAGAAAAATAAACAATCCCCCGCCGGGGGATTTCGTGGGGGATTTTGGGACTAGCCCGTTGGGGGAACCAGATCTAGGAAGAGAAAGCCACCTTACCCCAAGGGCTGGTGGGAGTTCCCACCAATCCCGAAACTGCCAATCTTTTAGAACTCGACGAAGTTCACTCCTGTTGTGGATTTCGAATTTGTTGAAGATGTTTTGCAAATGGGTTTTGACCGTTTCATGCGAGATGCCCAGCGTCTCGGCAATTTCGTAGTTCCTGTATCCCAAACAAGCCAACGCGGTAACCTCCTGCTCGCGCTCCGTCAGTGAATCCCAGCGAACCTCCAGTTCGCCCGTTTGCAGGTACTGGTCATGCCCGGCTCGAACAAAGTCCATCCAGACTTCTTCTTCCGTGCGGCCTTGCTGTTGCGCAGCTTCCTGAATGGCGGCCAGCAACTCCTGATCTGCCGGGAAGACGCGCGAATCCGAACCCTTTTTCTTTTGAAACAGCTTGCGCAAGCGAGACGGGAGCAGGAACATATTTAGAATTATATTAGAACATATGTACTAGTGTCAAGCTAATTTAATCCGCCATCCAGGTCACATGGCCTCGATCTGCCCATCCACCAGACTGAGTTTTTCGAACCAACTGAATAGAAGATAACCAGCACCGATGTAGACTATCCCAATCAGGATTTCGCCAACCAGCAGCGATTGGATGGAGGCCCAGTCTGCACCAACCATGGCCCCGCGCGCGGCGGCAATGCCGCGCGTGAGGGGGATGCTCTGTGCAACCCACTGCAAGGCCCTAGGCAGGACTTCCACTGGAAAATTGACCCCACTGAAAATCAGTAAAGCCAGGTAAAGCACAGTGGTTACCGCCCAGGCTTCCCGCGTACGTAGGGAAAGACTGCCCAGGATAAAGCCGAACCCACACGATGTAAATGAGATTATGAGAATGCACAGGGCTGTCAGCCAGGGATTTGTCCGGCTCAAATCTACATGGAAAACCAGGACTCCGATCACCAACGCGACAATCGTTGAGAGCAAACCGTCCATAATGTGGACAAGCGAACGTCCAAGAAAGAGCGGGCCGCGCGGAGCAGGGCTGGCGATCAGGTACGGCAGGGTCCGAAAGTTGCGCTCGCCGCTGATCGTCATGGAAAGTCCCGAAATCCCATTGGTGGCCGGCAGGAACAGGATGTTCCCAATGATGATGTAAACAGGATCGGCGATGCCGGCCAGTTTCCCGATGTAGTAGAAAAGCAGCATTTGCGCCAGAGGATAGATCACCTTCCCTGAGAGATAAGGGGCCAGGCCCTGCCAAGCGTACGCTGCCCGATAAGAATACCAGGCACTGACCAGGTACAGGCGTAGGTATCGGTAGAAGGCTTTCATATCGAACCGAGTTCCCCATTAACACGGATCATATTGTGCACCCGCCTGGACATGAAGGATGTAATAACGAGAAAGAGACCGGAGAGGCCCAAGGCTATCGACCAGTTCATCCAGAGAGCAGACAGGGCAATCCCGGATTGGAAGGAAAGGTTCAGGCCTCTGACTGCCCAACTCATCGGCAGGATGCCTGTGACCCAGCGCGCCCATCCCGGCAGAAGTTCGGGGGGGAACATAAAACCGGCCAGGATCGTGACTGGCAATTCCAAGTAGTTGACGAGAAAGCCAGTAATCCTCGAAACGGCCTGTAAGTGCACGATAAAGATACCAAGGCACCAGAAGCTGAGCAGGAGAATACCCAGCGAGACAAGGATGGCCGGAACATTTTGCGCGGGCGGTAAGAAATCGAAAATAAGTATCGTGGCCGCGATGGAGAGTACGAGCGAGATGGTCCCCGTCAGCACATTGGTGAAGGTGCGGATGGTCAATACGGTGAACAAGGAGGTTGGACTGCCAACAATCAATTCGAGCACACCTTCACGGCGGTCAGCGAGGATATCGTAGAAAGACGTGAACAGCACCGTGCTCCATACGCCCATGATGCCGCTGCCGATGACGGTATGAATAAAATCGGGAGTCGAGCGGCCGGCTGTGCGCGCCAGGAAGTATCCCACTGTGCTGAAAATGGCAGGTTGGGCTAGATAGAGAATGACAGAGAAGGCCGTGAGCGCCCTCATGCGCAGTTGGATCTTCATCTGTTTCCAGACGAATGGCAAACGTTCAATTTTTGTCATTCTGAACAATCTGGACATAGACATCTTCCAGTGTGGCATTGCGCACTTCTACGTTGGTGATGACATTTTGCTCGAGGAGAGGAGCGAGCACGTTCAGGACTTTCGAGGGTGTTTTTGTAAAAATCGAGAGCGTATCACCTGACGTATGGACGCGAGACAAATATTCGTTGAGCACTTGAAGTTTTTCCAGCAAGGCTTGGCTCCCGTGCGGAGATTGAATGGAGACCACGCTGTCGCCGGATGAACGGGTTTTGAGCGCAGCAGGTGTGTCCAAGGCGATGATCTTCCCGTGGTTGACCACCGCGATGCGGTCACAGAGTTCTTCCATCTCATACATATAATGGCTGGTCAACAGGATCGTTTTTCCAAGCGCAACCAGTTCCTTGATGAGGCCCCGAATCTCGCGTGCGCCGATTGGATCGATGCCAACCGTGGGTTCATCGAGAAAGATCAAGTCGGGGTCGTGCAGCATAGCGCGCGCCAGGTGCAAACGCTGCTGCATTCCGCTCGAATACGTTTCCACCCGATCATTCTCACGGCCTGTCAGACCAAAGATTTCCAGCAGTTCGCCGATACGCTTATTGATTGTGTCCAGGTCGATACGATATAGTTCGGCAAAGTAACGCAAGTTATCCAGACCGCTCAGACGACTATAAAGCCCTTTATTACCGCCAAACGTAAATCCAATACGAGGCCTGATCTTGCCTGTATCACGCTGAATATCCATTCCAAAAATTTCGGCCGTGCCACTGGTAGGTAGGAGCAAGGTGGAAAGCATCTTGACGGTTGTAGTTTTGCCCGCCCCATTGGGTCCCACGATCCCAAACAACTCCCCCTTGTCAATTGCGAATGAAATATCCTCCACGGCCACAACCGGGTGCTTTTCTTGTTTCCAAAAACCCCGAATGGATTGGAAGACTTTGTGCAAATGTTCGGCTTTAACCGCGATTTCTTCTGAGTTGTCCATAACCACCAAGTAACGATTTAGCTTCTAGCCATAGAATTTCCCCATCGTGAGACCTAAACCTGAATCGTTACACTATCAATCGTGAAAGAAAGCAACTTTGTGATTATATTCTACTTTGTGAATCTCCGCAGTGTTCATAAAACTTGCTTATACTCAATAGATCACGAATTAACGGGAAAAGCCCGAAAAAAAGGAGACAATCGCTTGTCAAAACTCATCGCGGTTATCGGCCCTAGCGGCGTGGGAAAGACTGCCCTGGTGCGTGCGCTGGCAAAGACTGGTAAATTCTCGATTGCGCTCGAGGGACACAATGAACGTCCCTTTCAGGCGCTATTCAAGCAGGACGCGCGTTACGGCCTCGCCAATCAGATTGACTACTTCCTGTTGCGCGCCGAACAGGAACGAGCCCTACGAGCTTCCTCTCAGATCGGATTGATCGACGGCGGCCTTGACCTGGACTATCACGGTTTCGCGCGTCTCTTCCACAACCGCGGCCTGCTGACCCACCCTGAATTCGATCTGTGCCGACGGCTGTACGAAACCCTGCGCGGCCTGATGCCGACCCCGGAATTGATCGTCCGGCTGAGAGCGGACGAGATAACGGTGGCAGGCCGCTTGTCCGCGCGTGAACGGATCAACATTGCCTCTGCCGAAGATTTCGTGACCTTCGAATCTTTTTTGGATGAGTGGCTGGCTACGCTGGATCCCATCCACATCCTGGAAGTGGACGTCACCGAAAACGATCCAGAATATGGCCGGCTCGCTCCCTCTCTGGCGGCCGAGATTTCGGATAGGTTTGGTAAAATTTGAGCTTTAGCAGATGTCTATGAAAAAGGAAACCAACAGTATTTATGAGAAGTTAGAATTTTAAATTTCCTTTGGGCTTCGACAAGCTTAGCCCGACGATTATAGATTATGCGTTCTGGATGCAGTTGAACTGCATCCAGAACCAAGCCTGATAACTGTATTAGAGGTGATACGTGAACAAACTTCGTAAAATCGCACAACTGATCGAACCACAACTCGTCATCGAGGGCGCTGGCGTGTTGCTACGCCGCTCCATCGCTCCGCGTCGCAGCAACGAATTCGACCCTTTCCTGCTCTTCGATCATTTTGCCTTCAACGATCCCAATGAAGGCCCCATTCGTGGCTTCCCCATGCATCCGCACCGTGGCATTGAAACCGTGACCTACATGCTAGAAGGTTTCGTCCGCCACCGCGACAGCCTGGAAAATCAGGGCACCATCGACTCTGGCGACGTGCAATGGATGACCAGTGGGCGCGGCATCTTGCACGAAGAGATGCCACAGCGCGGCCCCGACGGGAACATCTACGGCTTCCAATTGTGGGTCAACCTGCCCTCGCACCTGAAGATGTCCCCACCGCGTTACCAGGAAGTCAGCGACCAAACCATTCCGCTGGTAGAAAAGGAAGGGATCAAGATCCGCCTGGTAGCCGGGACTGTGGACGGCGTTTCCGGCCCCGTGACCGAGATCGCCGCCGCGCCTCTCTACATGGACGTTCAGCTTGCTCCCGGTACCGATTGGACTCTGCCCACCCCGGAAGGACACACGGTGGTGGCTTATGTATTCGAAGGCGAGGCTGTATTCTCGGATGAAACCGTTTCATCTGTAACAATGATCAAATACGAAGATGGTGACCATGTCCAGGTCAAGACGGAGAATTCTCCTGTGCGCTTCATGCTGATGGCCGGTGCACCGTTCAAGGAACCGATCGTGCCTTACGGACCGTTCGTGATGAACACCGAAGAAGAGATTTATCAAACGCTGGCAGATTTACGGGCGGGCACGTTTGTGAAATAACCCCAACAAATATTTTGGGAGGAAACATGACACAAGTTCTATACGGCGAACGCTTAGGGAAAAACGGAGAGTTGCGCATCGGATGTTCTGCAACCATCTTCGATAAGGCACGCCAGAAAGTGCTGCTCACCCGTCGTCTGGATAACGGTTTATGGTGTTTGCCGGGCGGTCACATGGAAGCGGGTAAATCGGTGGAAGAATGCTGCGTGCGCGAAGTGTTCGAGGAGACTGGTCTTACAGGTCCGCGTAAAGCGCCTGACCGGCGTATACAGCAACCCGGACCAACTGGTGGTTTATCCCGACGGCAACCAGGCGCATTTCGTCGTCATGAATTTCGAAGTTGAAGTCATGCAGGGGGAGCTTGGCTTGAGCGACGAGACCAGCGAGGCGGGATATTTTTCGCTAGCCGAGATCGCAGCCATGTCCATGCATGACCGTCACGCAGACCGGATCGAAGACGTGTTAACGGGTCAGGCAGAGGCCTTCATTCGGTAGGCCATCCGCTACTCTTCTACCTTCCAATCGTAATCTTTCTTCAACACCGTGGCGGGCACACCCCCGATCATGGCCTTTGAAATATCGAATTTCTTCGTTACCACGCTGCCCATGGCCACAATGACATGCTCCCCAACCGCAGATCCCGGCGCAAAACGGACGGCGCTGCCGATATAGCAATCGGGCCCAATCTCGATATTGCGGTCGGTCACACCTGCGCCATGTGTCCAGAATTGCGAGCCGGTGCCCGCAATCCATGAACCATCTCCCAAAATAAACGAACCAGCTACATCGAAATAATGTCCCGAAGTAACCGAAGCGTTTGCGCCAATCTGCAAGAAGCGAGCGTAGTTCCTATGCTGATATTGCTCGCGCATAGTCCAAAAGCCGCAGGAAAAGGTGTTGCGATCCCCGATCGAAGCGCCCTTGCCTATCTCTACTTTCATCGGTCCGATAAACAGATTGAAGAGACCAATTTTACATTTTTTGATACGCGCTTCTGAGACAGCGATCACGGTTCCAAAGCCGATGTGGCCGCTGATTTTGTAGCCCAGCAAACGGTAGCCGAGCACTCGCAGGGCATTGATTGGTACAATACAGATGAAAGCTGCCAGAACAAGTTTGAGCTTCAGCATGGTTGGCTCCTGGATGAATTCCCGGTCAGTATACAGTAGAAAGCGGCTTATGAAAAGAAAACTGCTCTTGGTTACGATCATCACCTTGACCATATTCGCACTATTCCTTTGGGCGCCCTGGATCAATGGAGCATATGCCAAAGAACGGGCTGTTGCGGAATTCGAACGTGCCTGGCTGAACGTTGCGGATGGCTGCGGATTTGCCTGTCACGGTTGCGGGGCGGCAGCCTGGAAGAAAGCTCCATTTGGAGCGGATGTGACGCTCGAATATGCTTGCGGTATGATACCCGCCGATTCGCCCGAATATCACCAGCAAACCATCGTTTTCGTTTCGTTCCTGGGCAAAGTGTACGGATCGCCCACTCCCTGATGATGAACGCTAGAGAACAAACCCGACAAAACTATGACCGCATGTCGCGCTGGTATGACTTGTTCACGGGCAGCGAAAAGAAGTTCATCGAAACCGGGTTGCAAATTTTGGGTGTGAAGGCAGGGGAACGCGTCCTGGAAATCGGTTTCGGGACGGGGGCATCACTGGTGGCGCTGACCCATCGAGCTGGGAAGTCTGGTTTGGTGGCGGGGGTGGAGTTATCGCCGGGGATGATCCAAGTCGCCCGCAAACGGGTGCAAACTGAAAGTCCGGGGAGAAGCGCGCGGATCATCCGCGGAGATGGGGCGTTACTGCCTTTCATCCGTGATTTATTCGATGCCCTTTTCCTGTCATTTACATTGGAATTATTCAGCAACACTGAAATCCCAGTTGTATTGGAGCAGTGTCACCGTGTTTTGAAGCGTGAGGGACGGCTGGGCGTGGTGAGCCTGGCCAAGCAGGATGTGTTGGCCTGCCGCCTGTACGAGTGGGGGCACGAGCGCTGGCCCGTGATGCTGGATTGCCGCCCGATCGAGTTACGAGAAAGCCTGGAAGCGGGAGGGTTCCGCATCCAGGCTGCGAAGCTGCAAACGATGTGGGGTTTGCCAGTGGAAATTATGCTGGGAAAACCATCTTATTAAGGCACGGATATTTCGACGGGCTCAGTACAAGTCTCACGGAATAAACGGATGGATTCCGTGTTTTACGAAAAAATCCGTACGACTCCGTATAATCCGTGTCCTAATGTTTTTTTAGTTCGCTTTCTGGCGATAGAGTTTCTTATCAGGCACGGCCAGCATGGCATCCAGGTTTTCGTTCAGCCCAAGGAATTCAGCTACGGCTTTGATCTCGGGCGCGGGGTCAGCCATCAAGGCGTTGTAGTCCACATACAGGGTTTCCATATTGGGCTGGTTCGCCAGCCAGACACGCACACGTTTGAGATGCTCCTGGAACATCTCGGCCATTTTTTGGTCGTCGCCCTCGCTGTTCTCGCCACGCCGGACGAGCATCTGCTTCTGAGAAGCAAGAATTTCTACAATCTCCCGCCGCATGAAGACAATTTTATATTTATAGGGCGAGGGCAAGTATTCCAACAGAGATGAAATGACCTTCACCACCTTGCCAGGTGCGTCCTTGATCCAGGCATCATCACCATCTTTGAGGGCTTTGACCTGCTCCAATTCGTAATAGCCTTTGGGATTATCCTCGTCCGCGGCACGCAAGTTGTCGGTGAAGACTTCCATTCCGCCTGCCTCCAGAATTTTCATCATCATGGACGTGCCAGAGCGCGGCAGGCCGGAGACAACTGTGATCATCGGTTGCGATCTGTTGGATCGTTTGAAAATATCTTTGAACATAATCTATTTCCCTTTGAAGGGTTGGTCTGCTTCAGCCATTCTTTGCAGCATCTCATCTTGCATCTGCATCACCTGGACAGTGTGTGACGGGTAGAGGTCATTTAATTCTTCGGGATCGGCTTCCAGATCATAAAGCTCGAATTGTTGACCGTCAGGATAATCGTAATAGGTTAATCGATAATGTTCTTTTATCATAGAAATGGATGTACGGGTTAGTGGCTTAAATGACGAGTTGTTTGCCGCGTCGATGGTATATATGCTCCGGTGATTGTCCCCAATTCCTCCAAACTTCGGAAGTAGCATCCCATCTCCCCAATCTGGGAGTGAAAATCCAGCCAAATTTGCAAGAGTTGGTAGGATATCCACCGAACTTGTATAATCATAAACATCTTCGCGCTTCGATTGCCCTGGGCGAGTAATAAGTAAGGGAATGTGAATTAAAGGCTTGTACATTAGGGGAGTGACATGACCTAATTCCCCCCGTTCAAACATTTCTCCATGATCGGATGTAATGATTACATAACTATCTTCATATAGGCTCGACTCGTGTATGAAATCGAACAACCGCGCAACCTCAAAATCCCAAGTGGCAAGATAATCATCATAACGATGGCGATGATCTAATAATTCTTGATAACTCAATTTGTAGGTGCTTCTTGGGTGCATGGGTTTCTCTACAGGTTCCCAGGCATTCAAACCCATAAAGCTGTTTCTAAATCTTTTGCTCGGTCGATATGGATTATGAGGGGGATAAAAGTGGAGGTAGGCAAAGGTGGACGGCTGAAGGGTTCGAAGCGTGTCAATGGCTCCATCCACTACGTTTTGCAACGAAAAATATTCACGCGCATCCGTTTCGGGTAGTCCGTTTGGATATCCAAACCGGTGGGCAGACGCATCGACTTTTCGTTCATATAACTGCCAGGTACGCAATAAAGGGCCGAGAAAAAGAGACGCGTCATAACCGAATTCATTTCTTATGATGTTATCGTCAAAACTGGCAAAAGCGATCTGGGAATCACTTTCGAGGAGGGGCGCATAAAAGGAACGATTTTCGTAATTGAAAGCGCTGCATGGAATATGCCAGCCCAAGTTTCTACTGAACTGGTCGAGGAAAACATCTGCATATTTGTTTTGGGCAAAGCCCAAGGTATTATATTTTTCAGCCAGTAAGGCAAATATGTTTTTACGTGCAAACTGTTTTAAAACCCCGCTCCCGAGGGAAAAAGCCCGATGTGTCCAGGGGTATAGGCCGGTTAATAATGATGCTGTGCCTGGAGTTGTATATGAGCCTGCTGAGTAATGATTGTGATAAACAATGGCATGCTCTGCAAAAGCTTCCAGGTTTGGCATCGTCGGGCGCGGATACCCATAAAGCGAGACGTTTTCTGCCGACCAGGCATCAAAAACCAATACGATAATATTAGGGAGTTTGCCTTGCAAATTTCTATGAAATGGCTTAGACAAAGGGGCAGTTAGGTACGACAGCGAGGCTAAAGAGGCAAATTTTAGAAAGTCTCTGCGGGTAACCGATTGTTTCAAATCCATTTTTTAACCGTTAAGAAGATTCCGAAAAATGACTGCCACTAAACCAAGAACTCCAATTGGGATATACAAATAGGCAAACACCATAAAGCGCTCTGCTACAGATTGAAGTACAACTCGCCATCGGTGAACAAAATGAAATAAGAGAATCAGAACAATCAAAATAAGAATCGGCACGCCAACCCAAAGGAAGTAAATATTCGTCCCAGGAAGTTCATCCCCTAAAGATGCCTGGTACAGTATAGATGCTACACTGCTTATCAAGACAATTAAAAATCCCTTATAAGAAAACCCTTCT
The DNA here is from genome assembly GCA_963785535.1 of uncultured Chloroflexia bacterium. GTDB lineage: Bacteria > Chloroflexota > Anaerolineae > Anaerolineales > Villigracilaceae > JAABUE01. Next base: position 228,057 of record CAWAVQ010000028.1, read on the forward strand.
CGAAGCCACATCTTCGGCAAAATCGCGCTAACAACGGCCAAACTACCTGCTATCAAAAGACTTTCCAGCAATGCAAACGCCATCATATAGAAAAAAATGGCAACTATTTCCATAGCAGCGTAACGCAATGCAATTGATGGAAGGATGAATAAAAACCCTCGTATCGACCAACTGAAAACTGCAAACACAATCACACTTAGAACGGTAAAAATATCCTTCCACTCAGGCAATCGGCTTTTAAAGATACCCAAGCCCTTTGAGCCTTTCTTCGATGGTTTCCGAGCTTTCACCGCCGGAGATCTTGGGAGGGGTAACACCGGAATGATCCAGGTATTTACCGACCACCATAGGCGGGATGTCACGGAAGGACGGGTTGGGAAAATCTTTTAGCCCTTGGCTGGCAAACAACACACCGGGCACAACGTTCGGATCGATACAATGATCTGCGCCCCAGTGATCGTTGTTCTCGTCAATAACGGTCTCTTCCCATTTGCCGAGGCCGGTTTCAGACGAGGAGCGGTATCCGGCAGAGCAACCAAGATTCAGGTCTGGGCCGAAGCGCAGCAGCGGGCCGCTGAATACTTCGTGTCGCAAGGAGATGTTGCTGAAAACCTGTTGGCCGTCCGGTCCATTCCATTGGGCCAGTTTGTCCTTGATCTCGGTTGCTAATTCCTCGACCTGCTCGACAGGCACGATTCCCTGGCCTTCGCGTCCCTTCAGGTTGACATACAGGCTGTTCAAACCGATGGCGTAGGCTTTGGTCCTGGACCAATCCACAGAGGCCAGGTTAGCTTCGGTTTTGCCAGCCTGCACAGCCAGGTAACCATTTTCCAGCAGCCAGCGGTTGACATGCACTTTGTAGCGATAATCGGCAAAGCCGTGATCGGACATGACCAGCAAGTTGACCTTCTTGCCATTCTGCTTGTCCAGATAAGCGTTGACGCGTCCGATAAACTGGTCTAAGCGCTGATACCAATCCTGCACGACTTCGGGCTTGTCGCGGCGGAACATGTGCTGCACACGGTCCAGATCATCGAAAATGGAAGCCAGCACACCTTCCTTGAAATCATCCAACAAGTAGAACAAGATGCGCTCGCGCGCTTCGAAAATATCCGCACACAGCGCGATGAACTGCTCATCGGAAATACAGCCGTCTTCCAGACCGGTCGTGTCCTGTGGCCAGCCCAATGACAAGAACGAACCGGCGGCTTCCCAGGCTTGTTTGACGAAAGACTTCGGCGAGGCATATTGCCAGAGCGAATGCAAGGGGTGGATCTGTAGCGGCAGGAAGTACAGGCGCACGGGATCGGTGGAGGTCAGAATGGCGCGCGTCAACGCATGCACGTTCATCAACATGCCGGTCTTGAACTTGACTTCGATGATCGGGCTCCATTTACCGGGTTTCAAATCGAAGCTCCCGCCAGCCAATGTGAGACGCGCGTTTTGTCCATCCATTACATCCAGTTGGAACTCAACTTCGGCCGGAACGACTTCGCCTTTGCGTTTGATAAAAGGGCCTTTCAATGATGACTTATAAGAGCTTCCATTGCCTGAAAAAATCTCAAGCGGTGTTTTGTGACCTTCTTTCATGAAACCATTTTCGGTCGAATAGAAACTACCCAATCCCAGTTGCCCACGAATGTCTGGCGTACCCAGTCCCGGGATGACGCGCACCGGGGATTCCGGTCTCGCCGGGAACATAGCCGGCCACCACAAAGCAGTGGCAGGATAACCCTGGCTGACAGCCTCATCGAACATGGTGCGCGCATTATAGGGCGGCACGAACTGTGTACCGATGGCGCTGGTGCGCGTTGGCAAGATCGAGACGTAAGGTACGTACGTCGCGGGATCGCGGTGCACGAAGTCGAAAATACCGTGCGTGCCAGGATCTGCGCCGGTGGCGATACTGGTCCATGAGACCTCAGTCTGTGGCGGGGCACATACTTTAAAAGGAGAATAGCCGTCACCTTCGGCTAGTTTGCTCAGGTTTGGTAAATCACCGTTTCCGGAAAAGTTTTCAAATAACTTTGGGTCGAACGAGTCGAAGCCCAATATCAAAGCTCGCATTTTGTTCCTTCCTTTACAAAGCGTCCTTAGCGGCGAGTATTATACCAACAGAATGACCGGAGCGAAAAATGGTTTCCTAGAAGGGTTTCAGCAGGCGTCATTTATGGTATGGTTTTATGATAGCCAAAGAGAGGTAGCACATGAAAAACGAAGAACCTGAGACACAATTCGATTTCTGGCTGGGCGAATGGGATTGCACCTGGAGTGAAGATGGTCAGGGCAGCAACCGTGTGAAACGTATCCTGGATGGCAAAATCATCCAGGAAAATTTCGAGAGCAACGACTTACATGGTATCAGCGTTTCAGCCTGGGATGCGGAACGCAAGTTGTGGTGCCAGACTTGGGTGGACAACAGCGGTTCCTACCTGGACTTTACGGGCGGCTTCCACCAAGGACAGATGATCCTGTCCCGTAATGCCATCGTGCGCGGCGAGGCCTGCAAACAACGCATGGTCTGGTACAACATCAAAGCCGACGAATTCGACTGGAATTGGGAACGCTCCGATGATGGCGGTCAAACATGGCGCGTGCTGTGGCAAATCAAGTACAAAAGGAAGAAGTCGTAATCACTCTTCATGGTTAACCTAATACGTTCATTAGACGGTGGTCGAGTTGGCAATGTTCTTCCGCCATATCGAGGCCAAAGAATAATTGACCTTCTGTAAATGTGGTCTCGATACGCCCCTCAAAGTGCGCTCGGGGCTACTCGACCAACGGAGTGCTCTTGAGACAAATTGACGCAGATTAGCGGAAATTCGGGGACGATAATTTTTCCGCTATAATCGGCTCATGTCCCAACTCAGTTCCTCTGCCCAAAAGGTCCAGGATGCATTGCACAACCTGGGCTTTGACCTAACCGTTATCGAACACGCCGAGTCCACGCGCACAGCGCAGGAAGCCGCGGACCGCGTGGGCGTGACGCTCGGTCAGATCGTCAAGTCGCTCATCTTCAAAGGAAAAACCAGTAACAAGCCGATCCTGGTGCTGACCAGTGGTGCCAACCGCGTGGATGAGAAGCGCATCAAAGCCTACGCCGGGGAGAAGATCGTTCGCGCCGACGCGGAGTTCGTCCGCGAGGTTACCGGTTATGCCATCGGCGGTGTTCCGCCCATCGCGCACCTTCAGCAAATGGAAACCTATCTCGACGAGGATCTGATGCAATACGATCTCATCTGGGCTGCGGCTGGCACGCCCAACGCAGTCTTTGAGTTGACACCAGACGACTTGCAAAAGATGACAGAGGGCAAAGTTGTCCAGGTAAAGTGACGATCGAGCAAGTTTACAATAGCAAATTTCAGTTGCAAAGCCATTCAAACGCGGCTTTTTATTTGCAATCGGACAATCTTTGTCGTAAAATCCCACCAGCGTCTTTTTTATTGATTTGTTCCGGAAGAAGGGTATTCATGAAAGCTAAAGGCCGGAGAAAAGCGACATACCTGGCCCTGTGTGCGCTGCTAGCCGCCACCCTGGCCTGCAATATTTCCACACCACGCGGGCTAATCACACCCGTGCCTGAAACAGCCAGCAGCGTTGCTACAGCCAATAATCCACAGCCCACAAATACAGCAAGTGGGGAGCCTGTCGAACCATCCCCTACCAGTGATGGTTCCAGCTCAGAAAACGGGAGCAGTACGGGGGTCGCAGGAGGCGATTCGTCCCTGCCTGGGGTTGATGACGTGAATGCCAGTGTCAGCGTCAAAAACGGGAACGAGTTTTACGAGGGTCATATTGCCTTTCCAGGAAGTGATACCAGCGATGAAATCTACATCAAACCGGTGGGCTTCGATTCTGTCAAAACGTCTGGCAACCTGGTCTTCACGTTGACCTGTTCCGGGCGAGGCAAGGCCAAGGTGAACTATAAAGGAGGTGCGGTCACGACTGGCGAACCGGGCTGCGGTGAAACCTGGACCGTCTCTGTGATCAACGGCAGCCCGGACAGTCACATTACAGTCCATTTGGATGACAGCGGTGACATAAACTGGACCTTGACCGTCACCAGCGGCGAATAACGCGCATCCATCTGGTATAGAATTTGACGGCGAGCAATGCCATGTATTCATTGCTCGCCGATTTATTTGCAATCGGACAATCTTTGTCGTAAAATCACTTTACATTCGCCAAAGGAGGCCAAATGACAACTGTTTTAAAACCTGAAACGCGCCCGATCACCGAAGAAGGTGATTTTCTACAGATCAAAGCCATTGACCACGTACATTTCTACGTAGGCAATGCCAAACATGCTATGTATTACTGGTGGAAAGGCTTCGGTTTCACGCCAGTCGCTTACTCCGGTTTGGAAACTGGTAATCGCGAATTTGCCTCTTACGTTTTACAGTCCGGGCAAATTCGTTTTGTTATCTCTGCACCTTACAGCCCATCCAGCCCGCTGGCTTCGCACCACATGCTACACGGTGACGGGGTCAAAGTCATCGCCCTGGAAGTGGATGACGTGGAACAAGCCTGGAAAGCGACCACCGAACGCGGTGGCAAGTCCGCTTGGGCACCACGCGAAGAGAAGGATGAGCACGGTATCTTCCGCACCGCTGCCATTTACACGTACGGAGAAACCCAACACGTTTTCGTCGACCGCTCAGACTACAACGGACCGTTTGCCCCCACTTATCGCGAACTCAAGAACATGACCGCCGAATCGACCGGACTGGCCGCTATCGACCACATGGTTGGCAACGTGCAGTTGGGCAAGATGAACCAGTGGGTCAACTTCTATCACGATGTGATGGGCTTTCGTCAGTTGCTGCACTTCGACGATAAGGACATCTCGACCGAGTATTCGGCCTTGATGTCCAAGGTGATGTCCAACGGCAACGGACGTGTCAAATTCCCTATCAACGAGCCGGCCGAAGGAAAGAAGAAAAGCCAGATCGAAGAATATTTGGATTACTACCTGACTCCTGGCGTGCAACACGTGGCCATGGCCACCGGTGATATCCTCAAAACGGTCGACGAATTGAAATCGCGCGGCATCGAATTCCTACGCGTGCCCGATACCTATTACGAGGTCCTGCCCGAGCGCGTCGGCTCCATCAAGGAAGACCTGAAGGCCATCCACGATCTCGGCATCCTGGTCGACCGCGACGATGAAGGCTATCTGCTGCAAATCTTCTCCAAACCCATCCAGGACCGCCCGACCATGTTCGTGGAAATCATCCAGCGGCATGGCGCGCGCGGCTTCGGCAAAGGCAACTTCAAAGCCTTGTTCGAGTCGATCGAGCTGGAACAAGAGCGGCGTGGAAACCTTTAAACCCTCACCCCTGCCCTCTCCCTACAAGGGAGAGGGAGTTTCATCGTGAAATTCGTGACTTATTCCGCTTCTGGCACGATCGCCCGTCCTGGTCTGTTGACGGACGATAGTATCTTACCTTTGCCGTTTGACTCGATGTTGGAATTGATTCACGCCGGGGAAAAGGGGCTGGATGCCGTTCGCAATACACCGCGCGAGAACCTGCTCCCGCTCAACGAAGCGCGTTTGCACGCCCCCATCCCGCGCCCCCCAACCCTGCGGGATTTCTACGCCTTCGAGCAGCACGTCCGCACCGCCAACCAAAACCGCGGACGGGAGGTACCCGAAAACTGGTACAAATTCCCGGTTTTCTACTACACCAATCCCAACGCGATCTTTGGCCCAGAACGAAGAAATCCCGTACCCGGCTTATACTCAAGAGTTAGATTACGAACTCGAAATCGCGGCCGTCATTGGTAAGGCGGGTGTCAACATCCAGCCCGAAGATGCGCCTAAGCATATCTTTGGCTATACGATCTTCAACGATTGGTCAGCCCGTGATGTGCAACGCGAAGAGATGAAAGTAAGGCTGGGCCCCGCCAAAGGCAAGGACTTCGCTTCCTCGCTGGGGCCGGTCATCGCTACAGCCGAGGAATTCGGCCCTGAAACAGCAGGCAAGCCCGGGGTCCATCACGCAGCGATGATGGCACGTGTCAACGGCGAAGAATGCTCGCATGGAAACTTCAGCGATATTTACTGGTCGTTCGGTCAGATCATCGCGCGCGCATCGGAGGCAGTCATGCTCAATCCCGGTGACGTGATCGGCTCCGGCACGGTCGGCACGGGCTGCCTGCTCGAACTGACAAAAGGCCAAGGCCCCTGGTTGCAACCGGGCGATAAAGTCGAACTGGAGATCGAGGGTATCGGTACCCTGATGAACCGTGTCAGTCTGAAAGAATAGTTGAACATGAAAACATTGAAGAAGAATACAGTCGTTACTGTGCGCCCGAAAGAAGCAATTCGTACCCGGCAGCAACTCTCGAACTTTGTCGGCATTTCGGAGAAAACTGCCGGTTCCACCGGACTTTGCATGCACATGATCGTGATCCCGCCCGGTGGGTCCGCTTTGCCACATATCCATAACGGGTATGAAACGGCCCTGTATGTGATTAAGGGACGCGCAAAGACTCTCTATGGCGATGAGCTTTCGGAAACGGTGGTCAACGAACCGGGGGATTTCATTTTCATTCCTGCCAATGTCCCGCACCAGGCATTCAATCTCAGCGATACGGAGGAAGTGGTCGCCATCGTGGCACGCAACGATCCTAATGAACAGGAAAGCGTGATCCCGTACGAAATAAAATCCTGATGATTTTCTGTGCCCCGGGAGGGAAAAGGAGTTGAAATGAATACACAACCGAACAAGAGCAGAGAAACCGGCCTGTATGATGAACAGGTATTCAAGGTGCTTGTCGAGTATGAGCTTTCTCGGGCACAACGCTATCCCAGCCCGGTCACCATGTTGCATATTTCGCTCAACCTGGGCGATGCAAAGCCTGAAAATGCCGAAAGCATCCGGAAAATCTTTGGTGATATCTTGAACACCAGCCTGCGCATCTCAGATATCCCCGCCCATTACGGCGAAGATTTTCTAGTCATGATGCCTTCCACCGATGAAAGCGGAGCACAGGCGGCCGCCGGTCGTTTGATCGCGCGCTTGAAAGGCACGCGTAGTCTGGCTAACGGGAATTTGTTCAAATTCAGCATTCACATTGGAATTGCAACACATCCTGGCGGGCGGGGTACCTCGGCGGACAAGCTGTTAGGACAGGCGGAAGCCGCTTTGCAAGATGCCAGGAAGATCGGTCCACAAGCCTATAAAGTATTTTATGGATAATCCACTTTGGAGATAAGATGCCTTTTTATCACAAACTCGGGGAGATTCCCCACAAACGCCATACCCAATTCAAAAAGCCGGATGGCAAGCTTTATCGCGAAGAAGTGATGGGGCTGGAAGGCTTTTCTTCGATTGAATCCATCCTGTACCATCATTTCCTGCCGCCGCGTGTCAAGACGGTAGAAGATTTGGGTCCCGCCAAACCGGACTACGCCGACTTCGGGCCCATCCGTCACCGGGCCTTTGCCACGACTCAAGCCAGGTCGGAAACTGATCCCGTTTCGGCGCGGACTCCGCTGCTCGGCAATAACGACGTCATCCTGGGGATCACGCACGCCACCAAGAGCATGGACTATTTCTACCGCAACGCGCAAGCCTACGAGACCTGGTGGGTGCACGAAGGCAATGGCACGTTGAAGTCGCAATTCGGAAACCTGCCGTTTCGTCCCGGCGACTATATCATTATTCCCTTCGGGGTCACCTGGCAGATACAGCTCGACACACCCGAAGCGCGTTTCTTCACCATCGAGAACCCGTCCCAGATCGTGCCGCCCAAACGCTACCGCAACGACTACGGGCAACTGCTCGAACATGCCCCCTACTGCGAACGCGACATCCGCGTCCCGTCAGAGTTGGAGACGCATACGGAACGGGGGCAGTTCGAAGTCCGCGTGAAGGTGCGCGACCGCATCACCCGCCACGTACTCGATCACCATCCTTTCGACGTGGTCGGCTGGGACGGTTATCTGTATCCCTGGATTTTCAACATCGAGGACTTCGAACCCATCACCGGGCGCATCCACCAACCGCCGCCCGTCCACCAGACCTTCGAAGGTCATAACTTCGTGGTCTGCTCGTTCGTGCCGCGCCTGTTCGACTATCATCCCCTGGGCATTCCAGCGCCGTACAGTCACTCGAATGTCAATTCTGACGAGGTGATCTATTACGCCGAAGGTAATTTCATGAGCCGTAAAGGCATCGAGCGCGGTGACATCTCGCTACATCCTTACGGCCTGCCGCATGGACCACAGCCCGGCATGACCGAGGCCAGCATTGGCAAAACCAAAACCGAAGAGTTGGCCGTGATGGTGGACACCTTCTATCCGCTACACCCGACCATACAGGCATTGGAATTGGAAAAGCCGGAGTACATGGCCTCCTGGCTGGAAGGAGATGGAGAATAAGCAATTCGGGCGACAGGAAGTCGCCCTTTTATTTTGATACAATCAATACAATTCAGTTTGCCCAAGGATAAGCCATGAACCAGAAAAGCTCTTTGAAGAAAATCAAAAACGCCAAATTCCTGAAGGTTTGCGAAACGATTGTATCCGAGATGAAACGTCTGAAAATTCCGGGCGTTTCGATTGGCATCTATCACAACGGCAAGGAATATACAGCCGGGTTTCGGGGTGACCAGCGTCGAGAATCCGCTGCCCGTCACAGCCGATACGCTCTTCCAGACCGGTTCTATCAGCAAGACCTTCACCGGCACGATCATCATGCGCTTAATCGAAGCGGGCAAAATCGAGCTGGATGCGCCCGTCCGCACCTATCTGCCGAAGTTCAAAATGGCTGATGAGAACGTGGCTGAGAAAGTCACCATCCGTCATCTGTTGACCCACACCGGTGGCTGGATTGGCGATTACTTCAACGATTACGGCAACGGCAATGACGCGCTGAATAAGATGGTGCGCGCTATTTCCAAGCTGGAACAGGTTACGCCGCTGGGTGAAATCTGGTCCTACAACAACGCTGGCTTCAACATCGCCGGTCGCGTGGTGGAGGTGGTGACCAAGAAGCCTTTCGAGCGGGTCGCGCAGAAAATGTTGCTGGACCCGCTCGGCCTGGGGATGACTTTCTACTTTCCAGACGATGTCATGATCACGCATCGCTTCGTGGTCGGGCATCACAAGGAGGACAAAAGGGTCAAGGTGTCACGGCCCTGGGCTATCGGTCGGGCCGGAGCGCCCGTCGGCGGGGTGATCAGCACGGTCAAAGACTTGCTAACTTATGCACGCTTCCACATGGGTAACGGGGAGAGCGCCAGTGGCGAGCAAATCCTGTCGGCAAAAAGCCTGGAGCAAATGCGCACGCCGCTGTATCCCGCCACCGGCTTCGACCAGATCGGATTGACCTGGTTCATCCGCAACGCGGAGGGTTTGAACATCATCAGCCACGGTGGGGCTACCAATGGTCAGATTGCCGGGTTGTATTTCATCCCTGAGAAGCAATTTGCCCTGGCCATCCTGACCAACGATGAGGATGGTAGACTGATTACCAAGGCGGTCATCAAGCAGGCTTTGAAGGTCTATTTTGGCATCGATATGCTCATTCCCAAGCCCATGGAAACGCCCGAAGAAAAATTGCATGAATATGAGGGCAATTACGAACTGCCCCTGACAGCCTTCGAACTCAAAGTGAAAAAAGGGTATCTGGTTTTGTATGACAAACCGCGCGGCGGTTTCCCGACACCCGATTCGCCAGCGTTGCCCGCCTGGCCGCCCGTGCGCCTGGCCTTCTACGAAGCAGATAAGATCATCGCATTAGATGAGCCGATGAAAGGCAGCCTGGGAGAATTCCTGCGCGGGCCGGATGGCAAATTGCAATACTTCCGTCTCTCCTCCCGTGTCCACAAGAAATTGGATTAAGGTATGGAAGCCGCCCCTGAAGCACTGTCCCGTCAATCCATCTACAAGATATTGATCGGCTCGGTCGTTCCCAGACCGATCGGCTGGATCTCGACTGTGAACGAAGCCGGTCAACCGAACCTGGCTCCGTTTTCCTTCTTCAACGTGGTATGCTCCAAACCGCCCACGGTCCTGTTCTGCCCCATGATCCGTGGCACGGATGGGAACACAAAAGACACACTCAACAATGTCAAAGCGAACGGCGAGTTCGTGGTCAACATCGTGACCGAGGAACTGGCGCCCGCCATGATCGCTACGTCGGTAGAAATTGCTTCGGACGTAAACGAATTCGAATTGACCGGTTTGGAAACCGCGCCCTCGGTGGCGGTCAGGCCGCCGCGCGTAGCAAAGAGTCCCATCCACTTCGAATGCAAGCTGACCCAAATCGTGGAGATCGGGAACAATCCCGGGGGCGGGAGCGTTGTTATAGGTGAGATCGTTCATTTACACGTGGACGAGCGCGTCCTGTTCGACGAGGATAAGATCGATTTAGCGGCACTCAAGCCCATCGGTCGCCTGGCCGGAAGCGCATACACCCGTGTCACGGATCTCTTCGAAATTGAGCGTCCCAAATCGCAAATTCCCAGGAAATAAGGTGATTCCCATGCGAAAACTTATCCCAATCACAATTTGTCTGTTGCTCGCGGCTTGTTCCTTGCCGTTGCCAACCAACCCCACTGATGACATCAACAACCAGGCTGCTACCCTGGTAGCCATGACGTTGAACCCGCAAGTCACCCCCACCCAGGAAAGCCAGGAGAACATGCCGCTGCCCACGCCGACCCGATCTCCCGACAACGGACCGACGGCTACCATCACACCGACCTTTTCCGTGCCTATGCTGAAGGTGGATGACCCCACCAATTGCCGTTCCGGGCCAGGGGAGAATTTTGAGGTTGTCACTGTGTTCCAGTCTGGGGCTGAGGCCGAGATCGTCGGTCGCACCCAGCAAAACGACTGGTGGCAGATCAACAATCCCTTTGCTACGGGAACTTGCTGGATCTCAGCCGCGGTCGCCACGGTCAGCGGTAGTTCATCAACAGTAGATGTGATGACCCCGCCGCCCCCTGCGACCGCTAAACTGCCATCCCCCCCCAGCATTGCCAGTTGGGACTTCACCTGCACGTACGAAAATGGCGGCCCGACGGTTAACTTCAATTTAAAGTGGAGCGACCGCGCAGCCGACGAAACCGGATACCGCATCTACCGCAACGACGAATTGGTCACAGAATTGCCCCCAAACTCGAGTTCTTTCTCGGAGTCGGTAGCAGTAAAAGAGAACCAGCAAATGACTTATCGGCTGGAGGTCTACAACGGCGCAGGCGCGACCAGCGCTTCTCCAATCAATTTTTCGTGCCAATAGCGGGAGAACGCTTGATGCCAAACCGATTCAGAAGGACAGTTGATCGATATCGGCGACACCCGCCTGTTTGTAGTGCAACGCGGTCAAGGGTATCCGCTGATCGTCCTGCACGGTGGACCGGGCCTCGATCACCACGAATTTGCCGATTACCTCGACCCGCTATGTGACCAGTTCCGCCTGATCCTGGTCGATATGCGCGCACAGGGAAAATCGGATATGTGCCCCGAAGAAACCTGGACGTTGGCACAAATGGCAAAGGATGTAGTCTCGCTAGCTCACGCCATGCAACTAGACAAATATGCCGTGCTCGGTCATTCGTATGGCGCTTTTGTTGCGCTACAAAATGCGGTCGATTTCCCCGGCGCAGCGGCGGGGACAATTGTATCCGGTGGCGTACCTTCGTCTCGTTTTCTGGAAGTAGTCGATCAAAACCTGGCGGAGTTCGAGCCGGAGTCGCTGCGCAAGCAGGTTGCTGCTTCATGGGCGCGTGAAGCGCAAGCCCAAACTCAGGAGGATTTCGCCAGCCTGATGCACGACCAGATGCCCTTTCACTTTGGGAATCCGCTCGATCCACGCATCGCGGAGTACGAAGCGCGCACGGCAGATACGGTCTATTCCCCGGCTATATTGCGACATTTCTCCAAGGACGAATATGGCGGCATCGAGGTAGAAGACAGGCTGAAGGATGTCACCCAACCCGTGCTAGTCTGCACCGGACGACTGGACAGAGTCTGCACAGTGGCAGCCGCTGAAGCAATAGCCGGGGGAATGCCAGACGCAGAACTGGTCATCTTCGAGCGCAGCGGTCACATGACATTTGTGGAAGAGAACGAGGGTTATTTAAAAGTTGTGCGGGATTTTCTGGACAGACACAAATAACATTATTAGGACTTACTCAAGCGAATAGAAGAGGGTCGAAAAAACGGGCGAGTGTTAACACTCGCCCGTTTTTTCGACATTTCTTACGCTTCCAGCAGTTCTTTCGCTTTCTTCTGCTGCTTGCCACGCTCTTCCGTATTCAGGATGCGCTTGCGGATGCGGTAATTTTCAGGCGTTACTTCCAGCAGTTCGTCATCCAACAAATACTCGACCGCTTCGTCCAGGCTCATCTCGCGCGGCGGCGTCAGGCGGACTTCGATGTCCTTGTTGGACGAACGCATATTGGTCAAGTGCTTCTTCTTGCAGACGTTGACGGCGATATCGCCGGAACGCGCGTTTTCCCCGATGACCATGCCTTCATACACTTCCACGCCGGGGCCGATGAACAGGACGCCCCTCTCTTCGGCGCTTTTCAATGCGAAGGATGTGCTCGTACCCGCTTCCCAGGCCACCAGGGAACCGCTCGAACGGGTTGCCATCGGGCCGGCCATTTCGTCATAGCCGTGGAAGACGGTATTCATGATGCCCATGCCGCGCGTAGACGTCAGAAACTGGTAGCGGAACCCAAGCAGGCCACGCGTAGGGACAAGATAGACCAGGCGCGTCGTGCCCTGACCCGTGTCCTGCATGTCCATCATCTGGCCGCGCCGGCTCCCCAGCATTTCCACCACCACGCCGACCGTATCCGAGCTGGTCTCGATATGGACTTCTTCGTACGGCTCCAACAGCGTTCCGTCTTCGCCCTCGTGGAAGATGACTTCCGGGCGTGAGACCTGGAATTCGTAACCTTCACGACGCATGGTCTCGATCAGGATACCCAGGTGCAGTTCACCGCGTCCGCTGACCAGGAAGTTCTCAGCCGTCTCAGTGTCTTCCACGCGCAGGGCCACATTGGAGCGCAGTTCTTCGTACAGACGCTCACGCAGGCGGCGGGAGGTGCCCCACTTGCCTTCGCGCCCGGTAAAGGGCGACGTATTAACCCCAAACGTCATGCGGACAGTCGGTTCTTCGACCTTGATGGTTGGTAATGCCACCGGGTTTTCCGGGTCGGCCAGGGTCTCGCCGATGCCGATGCCTTCCAGCCCGGCCAGCGAGACGATGTCGCCTGCGGAAGCTTCGTCCACTTCGACGGTTTCCAGACCCTGGAACTGGTACAGGTAACGCGCCGATTCGGGCAAATTACCCCCGTCTGTTGTCAGACGCGCCAGGCGTTGCCCAGCCCGGATCTTTCCAGCAAAGATGCGACCAACAGCGGTCACACCGCGGTATTCGTTGTAGCCCAGGGTGGTGACCAGCAATTGCAGCGGAGCATCGGCGTCCACGCGCGGGGCGGGGACGTGATGCAGGATAACGTCGAATAACGGTTGCAGGTCAGGGCCCAGGTCGGGAGTCGTGCCAGCCTGACCGGTGGTGGCTTTGGCATAGATGACCGGGAAGTCCGCCTGTTCGTCGGTAGCGCCCAGTTCGATGAACAGGTCGAAGGTTTCGTTGAGCACGCGCGCAGGTTCGGCGTCCTTGCGGTCGACCTTGTTGATGACCACCACGGCCTTGTGTCCGCGCTCGAGCGCTTTCTTGAGCACGAAGCGCGTCTGCGGCATAGGGCCTTCAGCGGCGTCGACCAACAGCAGCACGCCATCCACCATGTTCATGATGCGCTCGACTTCGCCGCCAAAATCGGCGTGCCCGGGCGTATCGACGATGTTGATCTTGACCATATTCCCGTGCTCGTCGGGGATGTGGATGGCGGTGTTCTTGGACAAGATGGTGATGCCGCGCTCGCGTTCCAGGTCGTTGGAATCCATGACGCGCTCGGTCAACTGCTGGTTCTCGCGGAAGGTGTGCGCCTGGCGCAGCATAAAATCGACCAGGGTGGTCTTGCCGTGGTCAACGTGGGCGATGATGGCGATATTGCGGAGGTCGGTTCGTTCTTGTAACATTAAATCACCTGTTTCGTGTGTCTTTGCGAGTGAGCGTAGCGAGCGCGGCAATCTCAGGGCTACAGGTTACTTGAGATTGCCACGACGCCTTTGGCGTCTCGCAATGATATCATTACAACCAAAAACCCCGGCATAGGGGACCGGGGCTTGCATTTGAAGTCTTTCCGGTTCTTTTGGCTTCTTATAGCTTGCCCTGAGCAGAGTGACAGCAGGGAACGAAGTCGAAGGGTTATCTTATCAGAGAGTGAAGGTTTTGGGTAGGTTCCGCAGAATTAAACTTTAAAATGTCACACTTCATGAGAAACTATGGAGATGAGACAAATGACAAAGATCATCCTAGCCTATGAACTATTGGAAGCAGGAGTTAGCAAAAGCCATGTTGCGAAACACCTTGGCGTATCTCGACGAACGATCATTCGCTGGTCGCAGTCGATAGAAGAACATGGTAGTCTGGATGCTTTTTTAGAGTGCTACCGACAAGCCAAGAAGGGTGCTCGTCAAAAACGGAAAAGCGATGCAATCTTGAAACGCCGTATCTGGGCTTTGAGAGAAAAGCACCATCAATGTTGTGGGCAGAAGATCCAATGCTTCTTGCAAGAAGAGTATGGCATACAGATGAGCGTTACCACCATCTACAAGGTGCTTTCCGAGAAATATCACTTGCGCTCGAAGTGGCAGAAGAACAAGCCACGGGGTCCACTCCCTACCGCCCAGGCTGCCCGACAGGTCATCCAGATGGATACGGTGCTTTTCGGAGATGTTTTTGCCTTTACAGCGGTTGATATTTTCAGTAAAGAAAGTGATGTGCTTTTACGTCCCGCCTTGGAAGCCGCAGATGGCAAAGCATTTTTGGAATATTGTATGCCGAGACGCTTTGACAGCTTTTCAGAGATCATTCAAACCAATGGAGGTAGTGAGTTCAAAGGCGAGTTCAAGCAGACTGTTACGGCTTATTGCAATCGTCATCGCGTTGCACGCCCTTACAAGAAGAATGAGCAGGCTTTCATTGAGAGTTTCAATCGTAGCCTACGAAAGGAATGTCTGGGATGGGCTAAGTATAAAACTTCGCAGATTCCACAACTCACCTTGCATGTCGAAAAGTGGTTACAGTATTATCATTATGAGAGACCGCACATTGCCCTCAATATACGCCCACCTCTCAATAACCAGGTGTGACATTTTAAAGTGTACATTGCGGATTCAAGTTAAGGCAATAACTTAAACGTTTTGAGAATTTGCAAGATGGTCCAAATCAATGAAACTATAAAGGAAAACGCAATCATTACATCTTTAACCCTATCTGGCAATCTAACCCACCATTTACCTACTCTCGTTTTCCTCTCATAATCAGCCCACTTGAACGCCTTAGGAGTCAAAAAAATCGTGTGCTCTTCAGTTACTTTAATAAGGCCAAGCACCTCAAAGCCAGGGACAGGATCTTCAAACAAAGAAACATCAATGCTATTTTCAGCATCAACAACAAAAGAAAGAGAAAATGGAGGATCGTTTGGTTTGTGTATGAAATACATCATCGAAAGCACATTGCACTTTCGTGCCTGTTTTACAAGGCTTTGAAGCAGTTCTTTTTGTTTCTCAGGAAAAGGAATATCGTATTCGTAATTAGACATAGAATACCTCTAAAATTCCAGAACTATGGTGAGCGAGCACAACGAAAACCGAAGTCATAGAGATTGACATCGTCCGGATTGAGCCCGGCACGATTAGAGACACGCAGGTTGTTTATGAGGTTGCTCCACGCGCCGCCACGCAACACGTGATATTCCCCGGATAATAGGCCAGTTGGGTTGCTGGCAGGCGAGTTGCTGTAATAATTCTCATCGTACCAATCCGCCACCCACTCCCAAACATTACCCGCCATATCATACACGCCATAAAAACTGGCCCCCGTCGGGTAATTTCCAACCGGCGAAGTGTCTGCGTAGCCGTCATCATAATCAGCGTTTTTCCAACCATAATTGCAGTTTGTATCACAGAAATTAACCTTTACACCATCGAAAGTATCTCCCCAAGGATATACCCTCGGGCTTTGATACTTTTCATCCCAACCTGCCGCTTTTTCCCATTCCGCTTCTGTCGGCAGGCGGCGGTCCGCCCATTCACAATATGCTGTTGCGTCATCCCATGAAGTATAGATGACCGGGTAATCACCGAATTCCGAATTTCCATAATAGCTGTTGCGGGTATACGATTTGGTAGAATTGGGCGGGTCACATTTTCCAGCATCTACGCATTTGGCATACATGGCATTGGTTACTTCGGTACGGTCGATCCAGTAGGCATCCAGGTACACTGTATGTACAGGCTCTTCAGCGGTGAACCAATCCCTGTCACAGTCGGTGCGGAATTTCTGACATTCAGCCAGGGCATCATCCGCGTCGCTGCCCATCTGGAACTTCCCGGGAGGCACGTACACCAATGTTATGCCGTCTTTTTCTGATGTCATGGTACTACCAACACCAAGTGCCGTAGTAGCCGTAGGTTCGGAGACATTGGCATCTAGGTTCGTATTTGTAGGAACAATATTCTCTTCTGTAGGAGTTGGTTTTACAGGAGTAGGAAAATTGCGGAAGAGATAAGCACTGCCTAAAATCAGTCCAATCAATCCTATAAGAACAAGACCGCTGATGCCATAACGCTTGAGATTTTGCTCAGTGATCAGCGAAGGGAGTTCTTCGTAATTTTCTTTTGGTTTTTGATCTTTTTTCTTTGCGACTTTCCTGCGTCCCCGATCTTCGCTTTCTTGCTTTTCGAGCTCTTTCTCCAGCCGGACCTTTTCTTCTCTTTCTCTCGCAATAATCTCGTCTGCACTTTCAAGGATGCCATTTATTTCGATTTCCTTTATTTTTGCTGCTCGTTTTGCTTCTTCCAGCGCTTGATCTTCTTTGTCAAGTTTATCTTCGGTATAGTTTATAGTAGGGATACCAAGTTTTTCGGCCCGCGCTCTCAAACTGCCTAATAAACGTTTGTAAGCCCAATCTTTGCGTTCTTCCAGGAAAGTAGTCTACATACTGCCACATGGACAGACGGCGAGGCATGGAACAATCGTCTAGGCGTAGGGGTATGACAAAAACCGTACCTGCGGGTTTGAAATCAGCAATTCTGAGCACAAAGCGCAATTCGCGCTGGATATAGCCTTCTTTTGTGACAGAATTGTTCGAGAGAAACACAATGACCGCATCTGCGGCTTCGACCGCTTTTTCGATCTCCAAATCCCAATCCTGGCCTGGATAGAGCTTTTCCTCGTCCAGCCAGGGATCGACCCAGCCTTCAGCTTTAAGTCGCTGGTACAACTCGCGCACGGCGGGTTTGTCGTTGGAGGAGTGACAGAGGAAAACGCGGAGTTTACGGTCTTCGGGCATAATGGTTTCCCCAAAATGGGTTAAAGAAATTATACACAAAAACAGCCTTGCGAGGGTTACAGAGCCATCACAAGGCTGAATTCTGACAGC
Organism: uncultured Chloroflexia bacterium; assembly: GCA_963785535.1. GTDB lineage: Bacteria > Chloroflexota > Anaerolineae > Anaerolineales > Villigracilaceae > JAABUE01. The sequence continues at coordinate 245,598 of CAWAVQ010000028.1, forward strand.
TACACAAACACTCATATGAGAATTCAATAAGCTATCCGAAGCGTGAAACGTTCACCGGGTACAATCGGGCCTAGATTTATTGGAGGAATAAACCTTATGACTACACTTGAAACCAAAACTCGTCCACCCGGTCCCAGTAGTTCGGGAGGCATTGGCAGCCTGCTTCACAATAACCAGACTGGTGTAATAGATAATTTCGTTCGCATGTGGAAAGAACACGGCGATATCGTTTACACAAAATTTGGGCCCATCCACAACTACATCCTTTTCCACCCTGAAGATGTCAACCATGTATTGGTCAAGAACCAGAAAAACTATGTCAAAGGCATCGGCTACAATGGCTTACGTTTGCTGCTTGGCCAGGGCTTGATCAACAGCGACGGAGACCTGTGGCGTCAACAGCGCAAGATGATGAGTCCGCATTTCACGCCTAACGTCATGCACAACTACTCGGACTTGATGGTTGAAACAATCGTTCACATGCTCGATGGATGGGAAGAAGCCGCCCGTCGCGGCGAAACCCTGCACATGGACACCGAAATGATGCGTCTCACCATGAGCATCATCGGGCGCGCCATGTTCAGTCTCGATCTGGAAAACATGCCCACCGAGGTCGGCCACGCGCTGCAAGAAGCCTTCGCCTTCATCCCTACCCGCTCGATGAATCCGCTTATTCCGATGTGGTTCCCGCTCGAGCCGCATCGCCGCTTCCACCGCAACGAAAAAGTGATCAACGCCTTTATCGCCGAACAAATCGAAGCCGGTCGAAAGTCAAAAGAGCAGGAAAACCTGCTTCAAGTCATGCTCAAGGTCCAGGATGACGAAACTGGACGCAGCATGGACGACCGTCAACTGCGCGACGAATTGATCACGCTTTTCTTTGCCGGATTCGAAACCACGGCTCGCACGCTGACCTGGGGCTGGTACCTGCTCGATCAATATCCCAGCGTCCTTGAAGGGATCGCTGCCGAAGCGGACACTGTTCTATCCGGCCGTCTCCCCGCTCATGATGATCTGAACCAACTGACATACACCCGCCAGGTGATCGACGAAACTCTGCGTCTGTATCCCCCCACCGCCTTACTGGCGCGCCAGACTGTGGATGCAGACGAAATTGGTGGCTACCCTATCCCGGCCAATGCCATGATCACGCTCGTCCCGTGGATCGTACATCGCCATTCTGATTTCTGGCCCGAGCCTGAAAAGTTTGACCCGGGACGCTTTACGGCCGAAGCGTCCGCAGAACGGCCCAAATACGCCTACATTCCGTTCGCATCCGGACCGCGTGTTTGCCTGGGGAATAGCTTCGCGCTGATGGAAATGGTCTACGCCTTTGCCATGGCAGCGGAACGCTTCTGCTTCGAGCGCGTTGGCGTTGAGCCGATCGGAGCCGAATTTTCCGGCACAACCCGTCCAACTCGACCCTTGATGATGCGCGTCACACCGCGTTAAACATTGCAGTCATAAAAAAGACCCTAAAGGTTTTAAAAACCTTTAGGGTCTTCATACTGATTACGAAACTGATTACCGAATACCGGTTTACGTTCCTTCTTCCCAGGAGTTCAGGTATTTGACCTGTTCTGCCGTCAGGGTGTCGATGCTCACGCCCATAGCTTCAAGCTTGATGCGGGCAATCTCGGCGTCGATTTCGGCGGGCACGGTGTAGACTTTCTTCTCAAGCTTGTCCGCATTCTTGACCATGTATTCAGCGGACAAAGCCTGGTTAGCGAAGGACATGTCCATAACGGATGCAGGATGCCCTTCGGCCGCAGCGAGGTTGATCAGGCGTCCCTCACCCAGCAGATTGATCTTGCGGCCGTCTTTCATCTCGTACTGTTCTACAAACGGGCGCACAAGTTTCGGTTCGCCTTTAGCCAACTCGGCCAGCGCTGGGATATTGATCTCGACATTGAAGTGACCGGAGTTGGCAACAATCGCGCCGTCTTTCATGACTTCGAAGTGATGTTTGTCAACCACGTTGATGTCGCCGGTCAGGGTGCAAAAGATGTCGCCGATCTTGGCGGCCTGGGCCATCGGCATAACCTGATAGCCGTCCATGACCGCTTCGAGCGCCTTGAGCGGATCGACCTCGGTGACGACGACTTGCGAGCCCATGCCACGCGCACGCATGGCCAGACCACGCGCACACCAACCGTAACCGACCACAACGAAGACTTTGCCTGCCAATAACACGTTGGTGGCGCGGATGATGCCGTCGAGGGTGGATTGGCCAGTGCCATAGCGGTTGTCGAAGAAATGCTTGGTCATAGCGTCGTTGACAGCGATGACCGGGAATTGCAGGGCCTTGTCGGCGGCCATAGCGCGCAGGCGGATGACACCGGTGGTGGTCTCTTCGGTGCCGCCTACGATCTCGTCAAGCAGTTCGCGGCGTTCCTTATGGATGGTAGAAACCAGGTCGGCGCCGTCGTCCATGGTCATGTGCGGTTTGTGGTCAAGTGCTGCAGTAATATGCTTGTAATACGTGACGTTATCTTCGCCTTTAATGGCGTAAGTGGGAATCTCGTACTGGTTGACCAGCGCGGCAGCCACATCGTCCTGGGTGGAAAGTGGGTTGGAAGCAGTCAGCACGATGTCCGCGCCGCCGGCCTGTAAAGTTGCCATCAGGTTGGCCGTTTCGGTAGTGACGTGCAAACAGGCCGAAACGCGCAGGCCCTTGAGCGGCTTTTCTCTCTCGAAGCGCGCACGGATCAGGCGTAGGACGGGCATCTCGCGCTCAGCCCAATCGATGCGGCGGCGGCCGCCTTCGGCTTGATTGATGTCTTTGATATCGTAATTGCTCATGGTTTCTCCTTAATTTGTCTTACAAGTCTGACATGTTGAACAGGTCTCACAGGCCGACGAGTCAGACCTGTAAGACTTGTGAGACTACAAAAGACTATCTAACTTTCCTTCATCATCAAAATGCTCGCGGAAGCGCTTCACAAACTCTTCACGCGTATAAGCGTGGCTCTGCGGACCATTCTGCTCCAGACAGTATACCGCCGCCAGCGAACCAATTTCACCACATAATTTCCAGTCGAAGCCACGGCTGTAACCGGCCAAGAAACCGCCGCGGAAGGAATCACCCACACCGGTGGGGTCCACGATCTCGCGCTCGGGTACAGTTGGGATATGGACCGTGTCACTGTCTGCATACAGGTCCGCGCCATCTTTGCCGCGCGTGATAACCAGAATGTTTACGTGATCCAAAATTTGATCCAGACTCCAATTGGTCTTCTTGGAGATCAACCCGAACTCGTAATCGTTGCAAAACAGGAATTGCGCCCCTTCCATATCGCGCGCCAATTCCTTTCCATCCAAGCGCAAAACCTGTTGACTCGGGTCGTATAAATAGGGAATGCCCAACTCGCGCGCTTCGGCGGCAAACTTGGTCATCGCGCCCGGTTCGTTCGGGGACACCAGAACCAGCTCCGGTTTCGACGGCAAATCCTTGAGTGACTGGCTGCTGGCATATCCCATCGCGCCGGGGTAGAACGAGGCGATCTGGGCGTTGGCCTGATCGGTGGTAGCAAAGAACGAAGCCGTGTACACACCGGGGACAACCTTCATCAAGGTAGTATCCACACCCTTGGCTTCCAGCCAGGCACGGTATTCTTCGAAGTCTTCGCCCACGGTTGCCATCACGTGCGGACGCTCGCCAAGCAAGGCCATGCTGTAAGCGATATTGGGCGCCACCCCGCCACGCTGGCGGGACATCGATTCCACCAGGAAGGACAAGCTGATGGATTCGAGCCGCTCCGGCAGGATTTGTTCCTTGAACAGGCCAGGGAAGGTCATCAGGTAATCGTAGGCGACAGAGCCGGTGAGGAGGATATCCATTTATTATTCCAACTTTTGATTTTTGTGTTATTGCGAGCCCGAAGGGCGCGGCAATCTCGTGTAACTACTAAACAGGAGATTGCCGCGGGCGCTACACGCCCTCGCAATGACGTGGGTTACGTTTTGTTTACAACCTTCGGTAAATTCACTTCAAACGGCGGGTAGACCACGCCGTTTTCAGTCACAATCGCGGTCACAAGTCTGGCTGGTGTCACATCGAAGGCGATATTACGGGCATGCGCTTCGACTGGGGCAACACGTTCCCCTTTGAATTGTAAACCCAATACTTCTTCAGGGTCGCGTTCTTCGATAGGGATCAGTCCGCCATGTGCGAGGGATAAATCAATAGTCGAAGTGGGAACGACCGGGTAAAAGGGCACGCCATTATCATGAGCAGCCAGCGCCAACATATACGTTCCGATTTTGTTGGCAACGTCACCGTTGGCAGCAGTGCGGTCAGAGCCGACGAAGCACTTCTGAGCACCCCCGCTTTTCAGGAAGTGACCGGCCATATTATCGGAAATGATGTCGTAAGGGATGCCGTACTGCTCTAGTTCCCAGGCAGTCAGGCGCGCGCCCTGCAAACGGGGACGGGTCTCATCCACCAGCACGTGGATCTTTTTGCCCTGTTCCCAGGCGGTGTGGATGACACCCAGGGCAGTGCCCCAGTCCACAGCGGCTAGCGCGCCGGTATTGCAATGGTGAATGATGGTGTCGCCGTCGTCGATCAAAGTTGCGCCGTGTTCGCCCATGCGCTTGTTGATTTCCACATCTTCGTCGGCGATGCGTTGGGCTTCGGTAAGGATAACCCGACGCATCTCATCAGCACTGGCAATGGTTCCAGACATTGCAATCCGCAATACGCGATCCAACGCCCAGGCCAGATTGACGGCGGTAGGACGGGCAGCCTTCAAAACGACGGATGCGGCCTGTAAATCGGCCAGCAGGCCCGAGGTCGAGCTTGAAGCGGATTCGCGCGCGGCCAGGGCTAAACCAAACCCGGCCGCTGCGCCAATGGCCGGAGCGCCGCGTACAACCATGTCCGTGATGGCCTGCGCCACGGATTTATAGTCGCGATAAGCCAACACTTCAAAGACACCCGGCAAGCGGCGCTGGTCGATCATCTTGAATTCGTCGGTTTCGTAATCCCAAAAAACAGTTCGCATGATGTCTTCGTCCACTGTTCGCACAAATAGGCGCTCTCTCTCGAGAGCGCCAGTGTGAGCGGGCGTAGTTTAACACGAGAGAGGCGGATTGTCAAAGAAAAGGGAAAAACAATCGAATAAAAATACCCGTGGAAAAAAGGGAACAAATGTCAGGTGACACCAAATCAAACATGTGGAATAATTGGCAATCAAGTGTAGGGTTCATTCAAACATCTATGGAGTTTCTTATGTCAGAAGAATTGTTCAAACAAATGGCGCAGAGCATCCTGGACGGTGAAGAAGAGGTGGCAGCCGAACTGGCCCAAAAGGCGTTGGATCAAGGCATCGATCCACTCCAAGCCATCACCGAAGGCTACATGCCTGGCGTCAACGAAGTGGGCGATAGCTTTGCCTGCGGTCAAGCTTTCCTGCCCGAACTGGTCATGGCCGGCGAAGCCATGAAGTCCGCCGTCGCTGTGCTAGAACCCGCTATGAAAGCCGCCGGCACACAGCGCCAGATCTTAGGCAAAGTCGTGCTGGCCACTGTCGAAGGCGACATCCACGAGATCGGCAAATCGCTGGTGGGGACCATGCTGACTTCGTCCGGATTCGAAGTCTATGACCTGGGCGTGGATGTGCCAACCGCAGACCTGATCGCCAAGGCCAAAGAAGTAGATGCAGACATCATCGGTCTGAGCGCGCTCTTGACGACCACCATGGTCAAGCAGAAGGAAGTCATCGACGAAGTCACCAAGCTGCGGCATGAAAGTGAAAGTCATGGTTGGTGGCGCGCCTGTGACGAGGGAATGGGTGCACAAGATCGAAGCGGATGGCTACTCAGAAGATGCCATCGGCGCGGTCAATGTTGCCAAAGAGTTGATGGGTGTAAATTAAAGTGTTGGTCGAGTAGCCTCGTGTGTTTGTGGCGGGGCGTATCGAGACCAACATGCAAAAGAAACCCTTGAAATTGGTGTTCTCGATGCGAGAGAGAAAAACACTCACTCTACTCGACCACAGGGTACTAAGATGATCAAACCGCCGAACTCAAGCGCATGTGGTTGCTGGAAGCCTATCACGGTCAGGGCGTGGGATATCGTCTCATCACACAACTGTTCGACTTCGCCCGTCAACAGGGATATATCCGGGTCCGTTTGCAGACCAGTCCCGAACAAGTCCGTGCGCTGGCTTTCTATCACAAGGTCGGTTATTATGAAATCCCCTGCTACAATGATGGCATTGACGAAATTTCAATGGAAGTAAATTTATCAAAATAAGATGTTCCCCTCATGACGATTTTCTCGTCTTTTCCCTTGCAATAATAGAATTCAATTCTTTTTTGTTATAAATCGTGTAGAATAATGGTACTTAAGCACTCTTATTTCTCTCAATATCTTTACTTTACGCGCAGGAGGACGGTTGATGTTCAAGACGCAAAATCTTTACCAGAACGATGATAAGTGGAAAAACACCAAGCTGGGAAACTCCAATGAAACGATTGGGGGCTGGGGTTGCCTGTTGACTTCCGTAACCATGATGCTCAATGGTATGGGCTATAGCGAGACCCCTGAAACCGTCAACGAAAAGATGAAAGCGCACGGTGGTTTTCAAGGGGCCTTTTTTATCCCTTCGATTGTCCCTTACGTTTTTCCAAATGTGCAGTACAAAAGTATGCAACCGTGTGAATCGTCTCCTGCGCCGGTTGGGCTGATCGATGCTGCGGTTGCAGCCGGTAAGCCGGTCATTTTACAGGTTGATTGGAACAAGCAAGCTGGTATTCAAACTCACTTTGTCCTGGTCAAGGAGAAAAAGGACGACGATTATATCCTCTATGATCCTTATAAATATGGCGGCGATGGGCCTAGTAAAGAGGTGTTGCTGACCAAACGTTATAAATACAATGGCGCAACGCTTGCGACCGAAATCAGTGCTGTGCTGTGGTTTGATGGTAACATCCTGTCCTCCCCACCCGAGCCGAAAACGGTTCCTGTTCCTAAGGATGCGATGAAGTTGTACGTCATTGAAGATGACCTGGCCCTGCGTGCAGACCCATCCATAGGTGGTTACCTGTGGAAGCGCATGACAGCCGGTTCCGAACTGCTCAGCCTGGAAGATGCAGCCGCTACGAAAGCCAAACTGGGCCAACAGGGACAATGGCTACAGGTACAAGATGCGACCGGTCAGCAAGGCTATACGGCCGCTTGGTATGTATCAGACAGCAAAGAATCATCGGCTCCGGCCGCCTCTCAGCCTGCCTCAACACCTTCAACGACATCTGCGTCCGCAGCCAAAGTTCCCGTCCCTCCCGGAGCGATGGAACTCCTACCCAGCGAGGAAGTGGCCTTTCGCAGCCGACCTGTCATTGCCGATAACACCTTGATCCGCCGCGTTCCGGCCACGGAAAAAATCATCAGTCTCGAGCCCACCGATCAGACCATCAAGAAAGTTGGCGTAACAGGCCAGTGGATTAATGTACAAGATGTGACCGGTAAGCAAGGTTACGTTGCCGCCTGGTATGTCAAATACGCCAGCGGCGCCACAGCACAGGCATCCGCCAGTGTTGTGCCAACAGCAAATCCGAATGCACCTGTCACCGTCAGGACAACCATCGAATTCGTAGCATTGCGAAAGAAACCCATCGTTGACCCGTCCACATTGATTGAATATCTGCCAATTGGTACGGAACTCACCATCATCGAACCCGGTGGGGAGCAAAAAATCGGTGCCAATAACCAGTGGCTCAATGTGAAGGGCAAGTTGGGCACCGAAGGATACGTTGCGGCCTGGTTTGTTGCACGCTAGTCTCTTGCCCTGACTTACAAATGGCCAATAACGGAAGTAGTGAAAGAATCAAATGATAGTAGGAATTAATACTCTTTGGAGAAATGAAAATGGCAGTTGAACTACAACCATCTGTACCTATTCTGAATATTGCCTGGACACGTTACGCGCAACTGGATGCATTATCGAACAAACACTCTAGACCATATTATCGATGGCGCAGGTGGATTTCCATTTTGGGCGTTCTAGCGGCATTATTTGCTGTAGTTACACAAGCTTACTCAAATTATTTGCCCGCCGTACTAAGCCTGGCACTCAAGATTTTGTTGATTGCTACCCCTATTACAGCCTCCGTTCTGGCGGCATTCGTTAACAAGTTCTACAATGGCAATGACTGGTTGATTTCGCGTGCTGGTGCAGAAGAAATCCAAAAAGAAATTTATATGTATCGCACGCTTTTCAAGAAAAAACACCATCGCCGTGAATGGCTTGAAAAGCGTCTGACAAAAATCCAACGGCAAGTTTTCCGTGGGATGAGCGGTGAACTGGTTCTCGCTAAAGCGCCAGAAAAAATTCCTCCCTACTACAATCCCGATGATCCCAGTAGTGACCCAGGATTTCAGGATTTAACAGGCAACGAATACGTTAAATATCGCCTCGAAAACCAACTTGCCTGGCACATTCGCAGAGTGCAGAAATTCGAGGCCGAACGCACCCGTTTACAGATTTACATCCTGGTTGCTGGCGGTCTTGGTGCCTTCCTGGCCGCTATGGGAACTGGATTCAGTATCTGGGTCGCTGTCACCGCTTCATTAGGTGCAGCATTAATTGGCTGGCAGGAACTTCGCAATCTTGACTTAAGGATCAAAAATTACAGCAAAGTCATCATGGAATTGATGACCATCTACGATCACTGGAACGCCTTGGAACCAGAAGAGCGCACTGATGCCGAATTTTTCCAGATGGTCAAAGCCACAGAGGATGTACTCTGGAGCCAGAACATTGAGTACATCAGATCTATGCAAGAAGTGTTAGCCAAGGAAACACTGGAAGAGGCCGAATTGGTCAATGATGTGCTCAAGAAGGCCGTAGAAACCGATGCCGCCTTTAAACAGCACATGCGTGATAGTGTTGTTAGTTATGCAACACAGGGTATGGATGATGCACGCGAAGCCTTTGAGGAGCATGTTGATCAGGCTTTGGGCTCGCTGGCCGAAGAGGCCTCTTCAGAACTTGTTCAACAAGAACTGGCAGCCATCGGACAAGCCGTCAGCGCTCGCGTAACCAAGCTATCAGATTCGCTGAAACAAATTGCTGATGAATTTGCCGGTGTTGAGATTGGTCGAGATACACCGAAAGAAGTACTCAACGACCTGCTCTCTCGCTATCCAACTACGGAAGAAGTGAAGGGATAAGAATGGTTTTGAAAAAGCTGTTTGGTAGTAAGGAAAATGAGAACTCTGAAAATGAATCTCAACTCAAGACGGAAATCGACGAGGTAGTGGAGGCTGTTGCGGCTTCGACAGAACAAGATGCCCAGGTAGCTAATGCCATCAGCGACAAGCTTGAACAGAGCGTTGAGCAAAGAGAGAAGGAAGCAAAAGACGCCCCTAAGGAGACAGAAAAAATAACTGACGATGGCAAATCACCGCTTGAGGCAACAATGTTGGAAGAGAAGAAGAAACTCCGTCCGGAAGTTCGTCCTCATGCCTTTGTGGTCATGCCTTTTGGCAAGAAAAAAGGCGGAGATGGCTCGCCGTACGATTTCAACGCAATTTACCAGACGCTGATCAAGCCAGCTCTCGAGTTAGCCGGGTTCGAACCCTTCCGCGCCGATGAAGCGACAGCCAGTGGCGATATCTTGACCGACATGTTCCAGGAATTGTTGTTAGCAGACCTGGTCATTGCGGACTTAAGCATCGATAATGCTAATGCATTTTATGAATTGGGCATTCGGCACGCTTTCCGCAAGCGCGGGGTCGTCCATATTCAGGCTGGGCGCGCGTACATGCCGTTTGACATCTTCAATGTGCGCACCCTTCCTTACCACATCAACTCCGAGGGTGTTCCCGACCCCGCTTTTATCGAACAGGATATCCAAACCATTGCCCGGTTGACACATGACACCTGGGCATCCGATCGGGATGCGGTTCATAGTCCCATTTTCAATTTGCTGACAGGTCTGGGTGAACCTGACCAAAAGGCGCTTCGTACTCCTCTGGCAACTGGTTTTTGGCGAGAATACAATGAATGGAAGAGACGAGTAATCATAGCGCAACGGCAGAAGCGCATTGGTGATATTCTGCTGCTGACTGAAGAAATCAGCAATACGCTTATCAAGGAGGAGGCAGTTGGAGTTGCCGGCAAGGCACTGGCAAATATGGGCCGTAACGAATTGGCGTTAGCCCAATATCGTAAAGGCCTCGAAATAAATCCCGATAATCTGTCATTCCGAAGAGAAGAAGCCTTCCATTTGAATCGTATCGGTAAAGTGGACGAAGCGATTGTAAAGATCGAATCCATTTTAGCAGACCATCCAGATGACGGTGATTCGATTGCCTATCTTGGACGCATCTATAAAGAAATGTGGACCGGCTCCTGGAAATGGGTAAAAGACCCCGAAAAGCGTTTACGGACAGCATTTGAGTCGTACCATTGGTTGATGAAGTCATACCAGATTTATGTACGCGGTTTCAGAACCGATCTGGACCAATTCTACCCTGGCATCAATGCGTTGACTTTAGGGAACATACTCGTGCATCTGGCAGACAGGTTTGATGACAAAGATGACCCCGATCCGGAAATCGCTATCATCCGGGAAGATTTGCCTGAGTTAGCCGGTACGCTTGAGTTTGCGCTCGAGATCCAGGCTGCGAACCCAAATGCAGATTATTGGGCATTAGTCTCGCTAGCTGACCTTCAGGTGATGACATCCAACAGTATCCAGCGCATTGTACGCGCTTATCGCAAAGCTATGACGGCCTCACGCCGCAATTTATTCTTCATCAAATCATCGATCCAGCAGTTGGAAATCTTGCAATCCTTGGAAATGCGCCCTGAATACGTTTCTGCCGCTATTCAAGTTTTCAAAGAAGAGCTTGTCCGCATTCATAAAGAAGAATACACAGAAGATATTGAAGACGTGGAAAAAACCAGCGAACTCGATCACAACGGTGGACGTGTCTTCTTATTTTCAGGCTATTCCCTGAAAGGACTTGCCAAAAATGACAATTTTCCTGACAACGTCGAAGAAGTTGTCAGGCAGAAAATCGATCGTTTGCTGGACGAATATGAAGCGACACCCAATGACATGGCTATCACAACTGGTATGGCTGCAGGTGGGGATTTATTATTTATCGAAGCCTGTGTGGCTCGCAATATCCCTGTTGGAACGCACATGCCGGTCGCGGAGCCTCAGTATGTGCGTGATTTTGTCAGCCCGGCCGGTGACACCTGGGTAGAGCGCTTCTACAAAATGCGCAATCATCCACTGGTAGATGAGCACTACCAGGCGGAACTGGTTGGCAACCCCAAACCGGGTGATGATGTTTTTGAACGCAACAATCGTTGGGCACTATATTCTGCCATGATACGCGGCGTGGATAATTTGAGATTGATCGCGTTGTTCGATAACAAACGCGGCAATATGCATACAACACACGATGCTCATTTAGTGAAGCATATGATCGATCTGATGCGCGACGCTGGCGGACAGGTTGAAATTATCAGCCCGTCCAAGCTTACAGTCGCTGTGCCAAAAAAGAAACCGAGAACGAAACGCCCCGCATCCAAAAAGAAAGAACCCTCCAGGGAAAAATCGCAGACAGCTGAGTAGAAACGGCTCTGCTGAACTCGGTGCAAACGAAGAAGGACACTCGCATGGCAAAAAGCAGCCCCACAGACGTGATCGATGCCTACCGGCGGCGGCAGGAACGCAGGTTTCCTTTCACGTTTGCAGATATAAGCAAAGCCCTGCTCTTTCTTATCATGCTGGCATCTTCAGTTTATGTGTTGCTAACCGGCGGGCCAAAGCTACCCACCCTGGTTGAATTGAAAACCAATACACCAACTTTTACCCCCAGCATCACTTCCACCCCATCACCGCCGTCCACCATCACACCGACGCCAACCGAAACCCAAAATCCGGATAATCAATGTAATTGTTCCTCACCTGAGATCATCGTCGTAACAGCCACCAGTGGCACAACAGATACCCCATTGCCGTTTCCAACCGCCACCGGGACAGCGACCACCGCGTTCACACCCAGCGCGACACTGCCACCAACTGAAACGTTCACGCCCACAGATACGCTGACTCCTACTCCCACGCAGGTCCTTTACACAGTTCGGACCGGTGACACGTTGAGTAGTATCGCGCTCAGATCGGCGTAACCGTGGAAGCTAT
>CAWAVQ010000029.1:0-104090 GCA_963785535.1 uncultured Chloroflexia bacterium
TTGCCTACCCCGCCTTTTTGATTGGCAATACAGATCACTTTGGTTGGCATTGAGCTTCCTTCCCTTTATGTAAAGATGCAGCCAGGATCAGAAAGATCACTATGCCAAGCAAGATGGGGCCAATGACGGATCCGAGTGTGGCTAGAATGGCAGCCAACATCTCAGGACTCGCCTTACCTGTTGTCGCCAGACCTGAAGGATGCGGTGTTGCAGACTCCCCCGGGGTCAATCCCAGTCGTTCCAGGTCCTTGCGAATGGTCAAAGCAGCCTGGGCTTTGGTTGCACGGTATTCGCGCTGCGCCAGATCGTGGAGCGCAGCCGATTTGTTGTCTCGCAGATAAATGATGATTTCGCCATGTTCACCTCGTTGCGGCTTTGAAAAGTAAAAGAGCCGCGGCAACGGCTCTTTTATCAGGCGAGAGTCAACTTAGTTTTGTATTTGAATTACAGAAATTCTATAAAAATTCAGTAGCTGGCTTTTGAAGTGTTTTTCGAGTGGCGATCAAGGAATGCGCTCTCTTGGGCGGCAAGAAAAAAGCCATCCGGAGTTTGGATGGCTTCTAAGTCTCGTAAAAGATATGATTGTTTACCGATTTTCAATAATTTTTCGTACTGGCAAATCATATTTGGTTCATTGATTCCCTGGCTTGTCCGGGTCGGATTGCCTGGCAACCTTCTTGGCCTTTTCCCTTCTTGCCAGTTCTTTCATGGCGCGCCCTCGCCAGGTGCTGTAGTAGGACTGCGCTGAAACGATCGGTGAGCCATCCGAGTTTTTCCCCAACTTTTCCCGGATCAAATCTTCCAATGTGAAGGCATCACAGATGGGGTCGCGATTCTCCCATTTCGCTGCAATAGGCAGCCAGGCTTCAAGCGGGAACACTGGCTTTCTGCCCCGGCGTTTGGGCCGGTGTACTTCTTCGGCGTCGTCTTCAAAGATTGGAAGCTGCCTGATATCTGGAATGGGTTGGGGCTCAACTTCTTCCAGATCGATCATTTCATAGCCCAACAATCGTATAAGCGCCGCTACGAAACTGCCTTCCTCTGGATCATGGAAGATGGATTTTCGCTGGCGTATGGCCCAATCTCCAAGGAATCCCAATCCCACGCCGGCTGCAATCATCACCACCAATACGGGTACGTAAAAGGCTATTGTTACCTGGGCGACCTCCGCTCCCAGGCCCAGTTGAATTTTTTGGTAGACCCAATTCATTGATAACGTTACAACCACGCCGGCGCCGATCACGAATAAAGCGAGAATAAGCTTTTTGGTTGGACTATATTTCTTGGAGCAAAATATGGTGCGTTTTTTCATAGCGGCTTATTTTAGGAAGGGGGTAGTCATACAGGCAAGTGATATGTGTCATGAATTCTTCTAACAATTTTGTAATTAAATTCAAATTCAACTTGACTCCCGTGGGATAAAACAGGGTTTGCCAGCGTTGTCTGGTAAATCACACTATCAGGAGACAGGGTATGCAGAGTGAATCCATCACCCAGGAGACCGTATAGCGGTGATCAATCTTTTCAAAGAGATTGCGGAATTGGGCGCAGGGTTCGCGAACGCCGTGCAAGTGAAGCGGTTGCGCAACGGGAGACTCCGCAGAACAGAGAAGCCGCAACGTGAGGTTAGAGAAACTCAAAACCTGCTTGATGATATTGCGTAGCATGTTGTTGACGGGATTATTTCCTGATACGGGATGAACTGACTTGTACCTTCATAATCAAATAATTTCCGGTGGGGCGTGTATAATTCCTCTCAGGAGCAAAAATACATGACAACACCCAATGGCGATGAGTGGCTGACAGTTCAGGATGCTGCCAAATTGAGCGGTTATCATGCCGAGTATGTGCGTCTCTTGATCCGAAGGGGAAATTGAAGGCTAAAAAGTTCGGACCGCTATGGGCGATCAGCAAGTTTTCCTTCTGGCATATCTGGATACCGCCCGAAAATCGGATGATGGACGCCTGGGCCCAAAAGTAAGGAAATAGCAAATTTTAGAACAACATTGACTCGAAACGTGTACCGCTTGTTTAAAATATATTGTTGTGTTACAATATATTTTAGTACAAAAGAACGGGCGCGTAGGGTGTTGGAGCACTTTACACGCCCTGACCCAACCCACCGAGTAGGCGGCGGGCGGGCTGGTATCGATTATACCAACCCAAGAAACGCCCTGGTGGGATTTCATCGGGGCGTTTTGCTTTCTGGCTGGGGGAAGTCGAGCGCCCACACAAGGAGATAATCATGCAATTTGATTTGGCACTCCAGAAGGCGCCGGCTGTCAGGATACCACAGGCACAATCCAAATGCTTGAAAAACTCGCTTCCCTGCGTCAAGGAATGGGAAGCAGCAGCCGGCACCGATAGCCTGCTGGACGTCACCGCATCGACGGGCTTGATTCTGCTTGGATATTGCCAACATCTCGAATTGACTGCCGAAGAGCGCTCGATCTTCCTGGGCAACGACTTGAACCGGGAGATAGCACCGTAATTGAAGCCATAAAGAACATTCGCAAGTGGAGGGCCGTTCCAGCACAGCCCTCCCGCAAAAAAGTTGCATTTGTGACAATACGAAAACATTAGGAGACATTCAATGGGCAAGAGAGCAGTGATTTACGTGCGGACTTCGTCCGAACAACAAGGTGAGAAAAACAGTCCTGTGGAACAGGAAGCTGACTGCCGCGCATTTGCGGAGCAGCAGGGGCTGGTGGTTGTGAATGTTTATCGAGATATTGAACGGTACCGGGTCAAGAATAAATGGGTTGAACCCTCTGGGACGCGCTATGACCGTCCCGGGTTACTGGCCATGCTGCGTGATGCCGCGGATGACCAGTTCGACATCATCCTGGCCTGGCGGGAAGACAGGTTTTACCGGGGGATGCGGGCCATGTTATTGGTACTGGAAACCATCCAGCAGAACAAACTGACCATCATGCTGGCAAAAGAAACATTATGACCCTGCGACGGCGCCACTGAAGGCCTGGCTTGCGCAAGTGGAATTGGAGAACATCAAGGAACGCATGACGATGGGGGTCAAGGCCAGGCTGCGGGCCGGCAAGGCAAATTCCGGTCAGGATCGTTATGGGTATCGACGGAATGGGGAATGATTGAAGTTGTGCCAGAGGAAGCAAAGTGGGTACGCCAAATTTTCGACTGGTACATACAGGGCGTTTATCACAAAACGATACGCAAGCGTTTGATTGCAGCAAATGCGCCTCAAAAAGAGTCTGTTAGCAATCGACGGATTTAATGGTCTTTGAGTTCTATTCAGTCAATTCTTAAAGGTGCCAAGGAGTATGCCAACGGGACCAAGATTCAGAGTCGAGGCGGTGAAAGTTTTTCAATACCGGTTGAGCCAATCATAATATGGAAACTTATGAAAAATATTTGGAAGTCAAGCAAAGGTATCAATACCCTCCCACAAACATTCCAAAGCGAGACTTCCTGGTACGCGGTTTGCTGTATTGCCCGTGTGGTTACAAGATGCAATCCTTGGTTTCAAAAACATCACGCAAGAAATGGGATGGAGAATGGCAGGCTGGAAAAATATATGGCTCCTATATCTGTGCTTGCAAGCATGATGAACTCGTATCACCGGACTGTCCGCGCAGGGTCAAAAACGCTTTGGCTGATGAGGATGTCTGGATGCAGGTGTGCAACGCTATCAATAAGCCGGAAATTCTGATTGAAAAAGCACGCGACATTGTTGATGAACTTAAAGAGAATGCACTGACCTATAACGAAGAGAAAGAACGCATTGAAAAAACATTGGGGAATCTCATCATAGATCGTCAGTGGGTAATTACCCAAGCGCTAAAGAGAAGCATATCCGAGGACGAGATGGAGCGGAAGCTAAACGACATGTCTCTTCTTGAAGCTAGTCTAAAACGGGATTTGAATTCTCTTCAAGAAACGATCAATATCCAACTATTGGAAAATTGGGAGGATAAGGTCAAACAATATCTGGAAGATTTGCAGGAAGGGATTCAAGCTCTAAACGACATTCCAGCAACTCCCCGTGAACAGATTGAAGTATACGAGTTGAGAAGAAAGATCATTGAAACACTGGTGGAAAAAGTAGTGGTTGATAAGGATCTTCGCCTTATTGTCACGATTCGTATTAATTTGCTCAGCATCTTAGAAGAAAGCATGAAGTCAGGCGATGTCAAAGACGAGTCCGGTGGTGGACATTGGCCAAGTAGCAATTCGGGAACACGCTCCTTGTGAGCAAAGAAAAAGTCAATCCAAAAAATGAAGATGGCGCAAATCAGAGTAAGCGGTATTTGGCAGGGATAAGTTTCTTAGATTTGGAGAAAACTCATGAATAACCGAGCAGTAATTTACATTCGTACTTCTTCAGAACATCAGGGAGAAAAATCGAGCCCAATGGAACAGGAAGCGGATTGCCGAAAGTTAGCAGAGGAACAAGGTTTGGTGATTGTCAATGTTTACCGGGATATTGAAAAATACCGTGTAAGAAATAAATTGGTAGAACCCTCTGGAACTCGCTATGATCGCCCTGGATTGGTTGCTATGCTACAAGATGCCACCAAGGATAAGTTTGATGTGATACTTGCCTGGAAGGAGGACAGGCTTTATCGTGGCATGCGTGCGATGTTAATGGTGCTTGAAACAATCCAGGAATACAGGATTTCTGTGTTGCTTGCCAAAGAAACCTTTGATCCAAAAATTGCCCCGCTACGTGCTTGGGTAGCGCAAATGGAATTGGAAGGAATGAAGGAACGCATGACAATGGGGGTAAAAGCCCGCTTGAAGGCTGGCAAGGCAAACACCGGGCAGGATCGTTATGGGTACAAGCGAAATGGAGAAGTTATTGAAATTGTTAATGACGAAGCCTTTTGGGTACGGCAGATTTTTGCTTGGTACATTGAAGGTATGCCTCTTATGGAAATTCGCGAGCGGCTAATTGCTGCCAATGCCCCGCAAAAGGGGAGTAGCGCCCCTCGAAGAATACAGTGGGCACGTTCTAGCATTCAGACTGTCTTAAATTCAGCTAAGGAATATGCATATGGGATCAAAATTCAGCGTAGAAAAGGCGAAGCTTTTCAGATACCGGTTGAGCCGTTAATAGATATTCCAACCTATGAAAAATTTATTCAGTTACGCGAAAAAAAGAATACCCATCGGGTTAGAAATATCAAATACGAATACTTGATTGGTGGTCTGCTTTATTGTTCATGCGAAAGCAAGTGGGGTGCCAGAACAAATAAATCCAAGAGGATATCGACAAAATGAATTGATTCGAAGAAAAACCCCGATCGGTGTTTACTATTGCCGTCAGAATCATAAAGAACTCAGATCGCCAGAGTGTCCGAGAACTATCGGTTCAAAAAAGGCAGATGCCCTTGTCTGGGAGAAGGTGTGTGAAGCAATAAACAACCCAGAGCATCTGCTACGATTAGCCCGAAAATTCGTAGAAGAGCTTCGTGAAAAAGCCGATACGCTCCATATAGATCGAGCAAGGATCAAGAAAGAACTTGAAGTCATAATTGAGAACCGTAATTGGGTAATTACCCAAGCTCGCCAACGCAAATTTACTGCTACTGACATGGAATACCAATTAGGGATATTGACTGTACAAGAAGTCAGCTTGAAACGAGAATTGGCTTCTCTTGGCCGATCAATTAACATCAATGCGCTAGAGAACTGGGAAGCAAAAGTAAATGCGTACTTGGAAGATTTACAGGCAGGGATTGAAGAATTACAAAATGCCGCCCCTCAAACAAAAGAGGAGCGGCACGAGATATTTTTATTCAAAAAGCGGATTGTCAATACTTTGGTCAGTCGTGTAACTATTGATAAAAATCGTGATTTGAAGGTTGAAATTCGGATGGATCTTCTAGATTTGAGCAGTGAAGACCCTGATCAGGGCGATTTTACTGGGGTACAAGTTTCGAAGGACGGAATTTATACCCGTACACAATCATCCCCCGTTCATCCCCATCCTCTCTCATTTTTCTTGTGACCATCTCCACCGGCATACCGATCTGTACAGCGTCCTGATCTACATCGGTAAGCTGGGCAGTGATCATCGGTCCTTCGTCCAGTTTCACGAGTGCGACGGTGTAGGGGGCGTTGCTGTCATAACCGGCAGGTGCTTCGTAAATGGTTGTATATGAGTACACTTCGCCCTTACCGCTAAAGGTGTATAGGGTTTTGGCTTCGCCACCACATTCGGGGCAGACATCGCGCGGCGGGAAAATTTTGCTGTCGCAGTGCGGGCAAACTTCCCCGACCAATCCGTAACGTTGTTGTTTTAGTCGCCAATGGCGCGAGATTTCCATTTCAATACTCCTTGTGCCGCAACTTCTTGCGGTGCTTAATCAAATTTCTATCTTCCATTGTAAGGAGTGGAACTATCAGGAACTATCAGAAAGGCTGCCTTTCGGAACTGATAGGTTTAGAGAGCCCGGATTAGTCCAATCTTTGCAGGACATGCGTGACGGCGGTGGATGCGGGTCCGCCAAGAGACTGGATCAGGGCGTAGGTTGCCCCCGCGATCTGGTTCGCTTCGGCCTGCCCCCGTAGCTGCATGGCTGCCTCGACGGCTTGATACACGCCCGTAGCGCCGCCCGGGAAGCCGCGTGCCTTGAGTCCGCCCATGGTGGCACAGGGGATACGTCCGTTCAGGGCGATAGCACCTTCGGCGGCCAGTTTCCAACCCTGGCCGCGGATGGCGAATCCTGTCGATTCGAGCGAGAGCGCAGCAAAGATGCTGAAAACGTCGTGATATTCGAACAGGTTGATCTGGTCGAGGGTGATGCCTGCCTGTTTGATGGCGCGCCCGGTCGAGTTGTGGACCGCTTCGAAGTAGAGCATGTCTTTCCTGTCGTGCAGGGCCAAGGTGTCGGACGAGGTAGCGGAGCCAGCCACTTTGACGAGTAGATGCGGGAAATTTGACGGGAGCAGTTCAGGGCGAGTCAGAACGAGCGCGGCAGCGCCGTCTGCGGGCGGGGCCGCGTCGAACATATTGGGAGATTCTCCCGATTTCGTATACGTCTCAGGCTTGATGGCCTTCTGGAACATGGCGTTCTTGTTGCCCGCGCCGTTGGCGTGAGCGGTGAGGGCGAAGCCTGCGAAGCCGTCGGCGGGAACGTTATATTCGTACATGTAGCGTTTCATGATGAGGGCTGCCTGGGCAGTGGTCGTCATGCCCTGCACAGATTCGAAGTCGGAGTCGGCGGCGGTGGCCAGGGCTTCTTCCACGCCCGCGCCAACTTGGTCGGTAAACTTCTCCACGCCTACAACCAGGGCCGTATTAACCAATCCGCTTTTGACGGCCAGATAGCCCTGCCGCAGCGCCGCGCCGCCGGATGCGCCCGCAGCTTCGATGGTGACGGCTTCGATACCGGTGAGACCTGCAAAATCGGCCAGCAGCGCGCCGAGATGGGCCTGGTTGGAGAGATTGGGGGCCAACATATTGCCCACGAAGAGCGCCTGTGGGTGCAGGCCGCTGGCATCCTGGATAGCGGCGTGCATAGCGTGATAGGCCAGGTCGCGCAGGCCCACATCCCAGTGCTCGCCAACGGATGTCTGGCCGAGGCCAGCGATAACAACGTCTGTCATAAATGGTTCCTATTTTCTCCTTCTCCCTAGAAGGGAGAAGGCCGGGATGAGGGTCAACGTGAGATTCGCCCCTCACCTGGCCTCTCCCAGAAGGGGAGAGGGGCTTTGCTCATTTCATCGTAATTTTGCCGCGATAGCGGGCGTAGGTGGCGTAGTCGATTTCGATGCGGCGGGCGATGTAATCCTGGGTCTTTGGGGCTTTGCCCTGGCGTTCAGTGATCGCCTCCGTGACAGTCAGGTCGAAAGCGTCCGAACCAGCGCCTGAGCCGAAGGAGACCAGCAGGATGCGGTCGCCGGGTTGGGCGATGTCCAGGGTGGCGGTCAGGCCAATGATGGATGAGCCGGAGTAGGTGTTACCGATCATGGGGACCAGCAATCCAGGCTCGATTTGCTCGGGGGTAAATCCCAGCATCTTGGCGGCACGCTGCGGGAACTTGGTGTTGGGCTGGTGGAAGATGGCCCACTGGTAGTCCTTAGCAGTCACGCCAAGTGCTTCCATCAAGGTGGTGGCAGACGAAGTGATGTGGTGGAAGTAGGCCGGTTCGCCGGTGAAACGCACACCGTGTTCGGGATATTTCTGGTATTCGCGCCGCCAGAAGTCGGGTGTGTCAGTCACGTAGGAATACGAGGCGTTGATGGTCGCCAGCGCGTTTTCGGCGGGCCCGATGATGTAGGCCGCGCCGCCCGCTGCGGCGGTGTATTCCAGTGCATCGCCGGGTTTGCCCTGGGCGGTGTCCATGCCGATGGCCATAGCATAGTCCGCCATACCCGAGCCGACAAAGCCCATGGCCGCGACGATGGCTTCGGTACCAGCTTTACAGGCAAATTCCCAGTCCCCGGCCTGGACATTTGGGACAGCGCCGATGGCTTCGGCCACAACCGTGGAGGTTGGTTTGACGGCATACGGATGCGACTCAGAACCGACCCACACGGCACGTAGCTGGTGGGCATGGATTTCGGCGCGCGCCAACGCATTACGCGCCGCTTCAATGGACATGGTGATGACGTCCTCGTCCAGGCCGGGGACGGCTTTTTCTTTGATGGGTAACCCCGCCTTGCCGCCGGCCCAAACGCGGGCGATCTCTTTGGCGAGGATGCGGTAACGTGGCACATACGCGCCGTAGCCAGTAAAGCCAACCGGACGGGCGGGTTGAAGCAGAGGAAAGTTCTTGGGTTCAGGAGTGGTCATGGTTGTTCCTTTGTCTGGCAGGTCTGACACGTCAGTTTACTTCTGTAATTATTTTTACATCCAATCTTCGAGTTTTAAGTTTGGGATGCGCTGGAATTCATTTATATTATTCGTTACTAATGTTAAATCCATGCTCAAAGCATGCGCACCAATGAGCATGTCCATTGCACCAATGATATTACCTTCTCGCTCAAGTGTTGCTCGAATCGTTCCATAGACTATAGATGCCTGTTGATCAAAGTCGACGATTTCCAGTGGAAGTAAGAACTGTTCTAAGGCTGCTTGATTCTTTTTAACTTGGCTGCTTTTTTGTGCTCCATGTGCCAATTCTGCAACAGTAATTGTTGAAACGGCAACTTCACCCGGTGTACATGCAACTAATCGCTTGATCAAAGTTTGTGACTTTTGTCGGATTAACTCTATACAAATATTGGTATCCAGCAAGTATTTCATGAAAAGGCATTCTCGCGGTCTTGGACGGGTGGTTGTTCGCGCTCAGTCATGAAATCATCAGAAAAGAGTGAGAGACTATCTAGCAAAGTCTTCCAGGGTGTTTGATAGGGCAGAAGAATGACGGCATCTCCAACACGCTTGATATAGACGCGGTCGCTGCCAAAGCGGAATTCTTTAGGCAGGCGCACAGCTTGGCTTTTACCATTTTTAAAGAGTTTTGCAGTTTCCATTATTACTCCTTTGGTATATATTATTAGTATATACCAAAGTGCTTTTTCGTCAAGTCTTCTGGTTATTTTGTGTACCCCCGCAGAAGTTCTTCGGCCTTGTCAATTCGAACCGTCTTCTCAGTCACCATCTGCGCGGCAACCTTTTCGATTAACTCACCTTCGGCTCCGGCGGCGATGGCAACCTGCCGGGCGTGCAGGGACATGTGTCCGCGCTGGATGCCTTCGGTGGCCAGGGCGCGCAGGGCGGCCAGGTTTTGCGCCAACCCAACCGAGACGATGATTTCGGCCAGTTCGGCGGCGGTTTTGACACCCATTAACTTGACGGAGGCCTGCGCGGTGGGATGCACTTTGGTCGCGCCGCCGACGATGCCAACAGCCATCGGCATTTCGAGTGCGCCGACCAGATTGCCATCCGCGTCCTTGCCCCAGGTGGAGAGCGATGTGTATCGTCCGGAACGCGCAGCATAAGCATGCGCGCCGGCTTCGATGGCGCGCCAGTCGTTGCCGGTGGCGATGACAACCGCGTCTACGCCGTTCATGATGCCTTTGTTGTGTGTAGCAGCGCGATAGGGATCGGAGGCGGCGAAAGCCCAGGCTTCGATAATACCGTCACGCACTTGTTGGCCGCTGAAATCGTTGAATGCCAATTCTTCTACGGGAATGTTACAGCGCGCGCGGGCCAGGCGGCGGTCCGCCAGGTTAGAGAGAATGCGCAGATGCACGCGCCCGCCGGTGATGTCTTCGATATGAGGAGCGAGCCGCTCACAGGCAGTATTGACGGCATTGGCGCCCATCGCGTCGCGCACGTCATAGATCAGGTGGACCACCAGGAAAGGCCCGATGGGGGATTCTGGGATGATGCGCACTTCCAGGTCTCGCGCGCCGCCGCCGAATTTTTTCAGGATGGGGTCGATGTCATCGGCTTCGGCCAACAGGGCGGATTTGAACTCGTAAATTTTCAACCTTGCGGAGTGGACATCGTCCAGGTCCAACACCTGCATCTGGCCGATCATGTGCGGCTCGCTGGTCGTGGCCTGGAATCCGCCACCTGCGCGGACCAGTTTTGCCATAAAGGAGGCGCCCGCCACTACAGAGGGTTCTTCAATGGCGAAAGGAACCAGCACGTCTTTGCCGTTGACCTGGAAGTTCAGTCCGATGCCGAGTGGCAGGCTGTAGGTGCCAATCACATTTTCGATCATGTGGTCGGCAGACTCGGGGGTAAGTCCGCCGCTGGCAAACGGGAGCAGATCCTCGGGAGTCAGAGGCGAATTGTCCGCAATTTTGGCGAGACGTTCGTCCAGGGTCAGGTTATAAAATCCGGAGATACGGGAGGATGTCATTTCGTCTCCTGTTACAAATATTCATGCGACACTCTGTAAAAATAGGACAAGATGGGCTCTTGTCCTACAGTTTACAATTTTATTGGTGATGTCTGCCAAAACCTATCAGGCTCGTGAAATTTGGATATAATAGTCCTAATAGAGGTGAATTTAGATGCTTTTGACACGTGAGGAATTAAGGGAGCGTCTGATTGCATTACATCAGGCGAGTCTGGAATTAGTGAAGGATGTCTCTCTGGAGACGCTCTTGGAGCGCATCGCAACCGTAGCTTGTGAACAGGCCGAAGCTCGTTATGCAGCGTTAGGGGTATTAGATGATGAGGGGAAACTGGAAAAGTTCATTTCTGTAGGTATGCCAGAAACTGAAATGAAGCGCATTGCGCACCCACCTGTGGGGAAGGGTTTGATTGGCGAGTTGATGAATGCCAAGGAACCGTTGCGCGTGCCGGTTATTGAAAAGCACCCGCGCAGTTCCGGTTTTCCGCCGTATCATCCTCAGATGACATCCTTTTTGGGAGTGCCTATCCGCACGGGGGAACGACAGTTGGGACAGATCTACCTGACTGACAAAATCGGTGCAACCGAATTCAACGAGGACGACGAGAAAATCATCCAGATGTTGGCGGCATATGCCGCCGCAGCGATCCAGAATGCGAGGCTGTACAAACATCTCAAGGAGCGTGACATCGCGCTGACGCGCCGAAGCGAAGACCTTACCTTGATGAATGACTTCGCTTCTACGCTGACAGCTTCACTTGAGTTAGATGAAATTTTGAATAAGACCCTGGCCCTGGTAATGAACTATATGAAGGTGGAGGCCGGGGAAATTTTTTTGCTGGAAGACGATCATAAGACGTTGCGTTTGGTGCTCCATCGTGGGCAGGCAGCCGAGGCCTTTTGGACTCGTAATCGCTTCAAGATGAACGAAGGCTTTATTGGATTGGTGGCAAAGAACCGTGAACCGATTATCAGTCATAACCTGGCGAATGAGGCCCATTTCTTGCGCGATTCGGTGGTGAAGGCCGGGTTCCGTCAGATTGCCTGTATCCCATTGGAATCTACGGAGAATATGGTAGGCGTGTTGAGCGTTGCCACGCGTAGCGAAAGTCCTATTGACGAACGTGACATCCGTTTGTTGACTGCGGTGGCGAACTGGGCGGCCCTGGCCATTGAAAATGCCCGCTTGCATCAGAATGCGCGTCGCCTGGCGATCCTTGAAGAGCGCGAACGCATTGGTATGGACTTGCACGATGGCATCATCCAGTCTATTTTTGGGGTGGGGCTATCGTTAGAGAATATCTCGCATCTGGTCAAAGAAAATCCGCAAAAAGCTCAGGAAGGCATCAAGCATTCGATTGATGATTTAAACCAGACCATCCGTGATTTGCGTTCCTATATCCTTGATTTGCGTCCGCGCCAGTTGAATGGGGAAGGGTTGATGGATGGCTTGCGGCGGCTGATCACTGAGTATCGCGCCCATACGTTGGCAGAAGCTGTTCTCACGGGCCCGCAAGAATCGTTGGAGGATATGCCACAAAACCATGCCCTGGCAATGTTCCATATCTGCCAGGAGGCCTTGGCAAATGCCGCCAAGCACGCCGCTGCAAAACACTTGGAAGTGAGCGTGTGGGTGACCAGCGATCGCGTCTTGATGGAGGTACAGGATAACGGCCGAGGCTTTGAGATGGAGAAAATGAGTTCGTCCCTTGGACACGGCCTGGCCAATATGCAAACGCGCGCCCGTAATGTGGGCGGTGAAGTGGATATTTCCTCCTCGCGCAATGAAGGGACAACGGTATTGGCCTGGGTTCCCCGCAGTTCTACTCCTTAATATATTGTTAATGTTTCGAATCTGGAAATTGAGTCACAGGATTTCGCGTTTCACATCTGACTGATTCCGAGGAGTCAACCATTTCCTTTTTTAAGGCACATATACGGATGCGGGGGTAAATTTTTCGAAAAACCCCATATATGGGGGGTGCGATTTCATCCTGTAGCTTTTTTGGCTGAAACAAGTGTTCTGAATAAAAATTTAAATCGAACTAGTTGCAAAATGTTTTTTTAAGGTTTCTCCACCTTAAAAAAACAAAAGTTTTTAAGGTTTCGTAGGGCACGCGTGTTGGTGTGGGGTAAATTTTTCTGCTAGAATATGTGCACGCTGAGATCGTGGATGGGACACCGGTATTTGTCCCAAATCCCTGTAAGACTGATTAGCAAAGTGCATATACCTCGCTAAACCGCCGACTGTGTGGCGGGTTAGTTCTCCATACCCCAAAACGATTGATGAGGGAGCAATTATGAATGTAGAACAGGCATGGCAATCTGTGCTCGGACAGCTTCAAATGGAAATGCCAAGAGCATCTTTTGATACCTGGGTGCGCGATACCAGGCCCATCAAATACGAAAAAGGTTTGCTAACCGTCAGTGTGCGCAATGCATATGCGCGTGATTGGTTGGAGAGCCGCCTTACCAGCACAGTCAGTCGCCTTTTGATTGGGATCATGGACTCGAATGTGTCAGTCAATTTTATCGTAGCGCAGAGCGATGGAGAAATGTCCCAGGCGGTTGAAGCGGTAGAGCAAAACGAAGACGAAGCCACTGTATCTCATCAGCGAAACTTAACGTTAAACCCTCGCTATACGTTTGAAAATTATGTTGTCGGTTCTGGTAATCGACTGGCACATGCTGCCTGCCTGGCAGTCGCTGAGAAACCGGCGCGTGCCTACAATCCATTGTTCCTGTACGGGGGCGTCGGCCTTGGAAAGACGCATTTATTACATGCCATTGGGAATGCCTGTCATACGCGTGGATTGAATGTGCTGTATGTTTCGTCGGAAGAGTTCACCAACGATATGATCAATGCCATCCGCACGCATACCACCCAGGCCTTTCGAGACAAATATCGTTCCATTGATGTGCTCTTGGTGGATGATATCCAGTTTATTGCGGGCAAAGAATCTACTCAGGAAGAATTTTTCCATACCTTCAACACTCTGCACGGACAGGATAAGCAGATCATCGTTTCTTCGGACCGTCCGCCCAAATCGTTGGTCACACTGGAAGAGCGCTTGCGTTCGCGCTTCGAATGGGGCCTGACTGCCGACATCCAGCCGCCTGACCTGGAAACTCGCCTGGCAATTTTGCGCCACAAGGCGGAGCGGACAGGCCGCTACATCCCGGACGAAATCCTGGATACGATTGCACGACGGGTGCAATCCAACATCCGAGAGTTGGAAGGTGCCCTCAACCGTATCCTGGCTTTTGCGGATTTGAGCGGTACTTCCCTGACCCCCAACCTGGTCGACGTGGCCCTGTCCGATCTGTTGCCCCAGCGGGGTGACCTCGAACCGCAAAAAGTGGTTGATCTGGTTGCCCACTACTTCAATCTGTCGGCCGAGAAGCTGCTCGGACGGGATCGCTCGCGCAACGTAGCTCTGCCGCGTCAGATTGCCATGTACCTGTTGCGTGAAGAAGCCAATGTATCCCTGCCGCAGATTGGTGAAGTGCTTGGCGGTCGCGATCATACCACCGTGATGTATGCCATCGATAAGATTACCAAAGAGATCAAGGGTGATTCGGGTTCCAAGATTGGTCGCGATATTATGAAACTCAAGGAGCAGCTATACCAGCAGGCCCAGTCCGTTATGTAACCGTGGTTAACGGAAACAGGCCTGAGATCCCCGGACGTTGCGCCGGGGATTTTTTCATTCCTTTTGAAAAACAAGTTATAATCACCGCCGGAGTCATTTATGCCAGCTATCTATCCATTTACTGCTATTGTCGGTCAGGAACGCATGCGTCGTGCCCTGATCTTGAACGCCGTTGATACTCGCATTGGCGGGGTGTTGATCCGTGGTGAGCGTGGCACAGCTAAGTCGACCATGGCGCGTGCGTTAGCGGCTTTGTTGCCTGGTGTGAAGGTTGTACAGGATTGTCGCTTTGGTTGCGATCCGGATAAGCCCCACACCTGGTGCACGGAATGCAAGGAACGCGCCGCCTCGAACGGTGACCATTTGCCTGTCACCGAGCGAAAGACACCTTTCATCAATTTGCCTGTCTCTGCCACCGAAGACCGCGTGGTCGGCACGTTGGACATCGAACAAGCGATCCAGAAGGGCGAGCGCCATTTCGATGCCGGTGTGTTGGCCTCTGCCAACCGGGGCCTGCTCTATATCGACGAAGTAAACCTGCTCGACGATCATGTTGTGGATATTCTGCTTGACTCGGCTGCCATGGGCGTGAATGTGGTAGAGCGCGAGGGCATCTCGTTTGCGCATCCAGCCCGCTTCATCCTGGTTGGGACGATGAACCCCGAAGAGGGTGACTTGCGCCCGCAGTTGCTGGACCGCTTTGCCCTGTCGGTGGACATTACCGGTATTCGCGAACCGCGCGATCGTGTGCTCATTATGGAACGCAATCTGGCTTTCGAAAAGGACCCGGAAGCCTTCCGTAAGGAATGGATGTCGAAAGAGGAAGAGCTCTCGAAGCAGATCGCAATGGCGCGTACGATTGTAGATAAAGTGACCTACACCAGCCGCGATTTACTTTCCATTGCCGCGCTGACCGCTTCGCTCAATGTAGATGGTCATCGCGCCGATCTAACTATTCTAAAAGCTGCGCGCGCCCAGGCCGCCTTTGAAGGCCGTACTGCCATCAATGACCATGACATCGCGTTGGCCGCTGAGTTGGCTTTACCGCACCGCATCAAGCGGACTCCCTTCCAGCAGGCCGAGATGACGACCGAGCAATTGCAGGAGCGCATCGAGCAGTTGGCCGGCCAATCGGTCCCGAACGAATCCGATGAGAGCGAGAACCAGCAACAGGAGTCTGCCGAGGCTCAAAAAAAAACTTAAAGCTCGAGGATGAGGCCGAAGAGGGTTCCCCGCAGGGGCAGCCCGAACCACAGGCGCAGGATGTATTCGATAACGCCAGCGCCAACTGGTGGGATGGCGGGCAAAAGGTCAAAACCGGCGAAACCTTCGAACCGCGCAAACTGAATACCCCCTTGGACAAACTGGCCCGCCGCCATGCGGGCCGTCGTTCTTTAACCAGAACCGAGCGTAAGCACGGGCGCTATATCCGTGCGCGCCCCGCCGGCGGCAAAACGGATGATATTGCCTTTGATGCCACTTTCCGCGCTGCTGCGCCTTATCAGAAACGCCGCGCGGAGAAACGCAAGCGCATGGCATTTGCCATCGAGAAAAGCGACTTGCAGCGCAAGATCCGTGTGAAGAAAGTTGCCAACCTGGTGCTCTTCCTGGTGGACGCCTCCTGGTCCATGGCAGTCGCAGAACGTATGAATGCGACCAAAGGAGCCATTCTCTCTTTGTTGACAGACGCTTATCAACGCCGCGACCGCGTAGGCCTGATCGTATTCCAGAAGGATCGGGCGACCCTGGTCCTGCCACCGACAAACAGCATTCAACTGGCCCAGAGAGCCCTCGTGGATATTCCCGTGGGTGGCAAGACGCCGCTCTCGGCCGGCCTGTTGATGGCGCACGATGTGCTGCGTCAGGAAAGTTTGGTGCACCCGGATGTGGAACCTTTGCTGATCGTCCTGACCGATGGCGCGGGAAATGTCGCCATTGGCACGCTGCCGCCCCAGGAAGAGTCCTACAAGTTTGCCGAGTTGATTGCAAATGAAGATACACGTAGCATCGTCATCAACATGGAACATGCGGCCTTCGACCAGGGACTGGCACAGCGCCTGGCTGACCATCTGGAAGCGCCATGTTATACCTTAAATGAGTTAAAGGCCGAGAATTTGTATCATGCCGTCCGGCAAGAGATGGTTGGCGGGAAGTAACAAAATCGCGTGGATTAACCAAAAAGCGATGTGAGAGCGTATATCTTGCTTTATAGAACTTTTGCGTATCCGGGCGATTTAGCCTGCAAACGATACCAACAGACCAAAATAAAGACTTTCCAGCAGGTTGAAGATCAATGCGATGATATGGATCCACTTCCTGTTTTCCCTTTTGACCAGGCCTATGATCGCAAATAGAAGTCCCAGCAGGGCAGGCAGCAGCAGGGTCAAGACCATCATAATTCGTTGAATAGGTGTTAGACAAGCTACTTACGATTGGCTCGAAAACGAAAGAGAGCAGGACCACGGTCAAAAGGGGCACGAACATCAAAATAATCGAAATAATCCCGAATCGGGAGTTGGGGGAAGATTCACTAAGCTCAGACATGTTACCAATCTCCTTTATTGACAAATGAATAACAGAAACATTATAAGACAACGCACGGGCGAAGGGTGTGTAGCAAATTTTTGGGAGGAAGGGTGTAAGATTGGCAAGATTAGTGGTGCGAAAGGAGGCAGAGATGAAACGTGGAGACTTGAAGCAGGGCTGGAGCGGGATGAGTGAAGAGATGCTGGATGAGGTAGCGCAATGGCGGGAGGAACACCCGCGGGCGACAATGCGCGAGATCGAGGATGAGATCGATAAGCGTCTCTCGGCCTTACGGGCAAAGATGGTCTCGGATACAGCAAACGCGAGCGAACGAGCGAAGTGGGAGACAGCGCAGGGCGTGCAGTGTCCGGATTGTGGAGCAAAGCTGATCAAGAAGGGGAAGAAGAAACGGGTCTTGCTGACGCGAGATGGGCGAGAGATCGAGTTAGATCGGGAGTATGCGGTTTGTCCAGCTTGCGGGCAGGGGATTTTTCCCCCTGGATGAAGAACTGGAGTTGTTGCCGGGCAAACTGACGCCACGGGAGCATGAGCGGTTGGTGCGCTTATCGGGCTGGCTGGCGTTTGAGCGGGCAGCAGAACTGCTGGAAGAATTTCTGGGGATTGTGATCGACAAGAGTATGGCGCAGCGCTACACAGAAACAGCGGGGGCGGTATATGTACGAATGCAGGAAGAGGAAGTGGTAAAGCTAGAACAAGAGATGCCTGAAGCAGCCGCGGGGGCAGAGAGGATGCAGATCAGTGCGGATGGGGCGATGGTGCCATTACTGCATGGGATTTGGGCAGAAGTGAGAACGCTGGTGATTGGGGAAGTAGAAGCAAGTAGAAGAGAACAGGGCGAAGGGGAGGTCCATGCGCGCAATTTGAGTTATTTTTCTCGCAAAGTGAACGCGCAGGAGTTTCAACGCCTGGCATTGGTGGAAGTCCAGCGGCGGGGTGTCGAAAATGCCAAAGCCGTGGCGGCTGTCATGGATGGGGCGGATTGGGAGCAGAATTTTATTGATTTTCACTGTCCACAAGCAGTGCGCATCCTGGATTTTGCGCATGCTGCGCAGCACATCAATCCGATCGGGGAACACCTGCATGGCGAACATACTCCGGAGAGCCAGGCATGGTTGAAGGAGCGTCTGCACCTGCTCAAACATGAAGGTCCCGATGCTCTCCTGAACGAGTTCGAAGCGCTGCAACGGAAACATCCCGACATCCAGGTGATCTCCAGCAACCTGGCCTACTTGAAAAAACGAAAAGCGCAACTACGATATCCGCTCTTCCAAGCCCAAGGCTGGCCAATCGGCAGCGGGATCGTGGAAAGTGGCAACAAGCTAGTGGTGGAAGCACGCTTGAAAGGTGCAGGCATGCACTGGGCAGAAGCACACGTCAACCCCATGCTCGCCCTCCGCAATATCTTGTGCTCCAATCGTTGGAAAGAAGAATGGCCAAAGATCGAAGCGCGCCTGCGCAAACAGACCCGCCAAAAACGTAAATCCGTCCATAATAAGCATCATCCCCCGCAACCAACCACCCTGGTCGCGCGCGCCTTGCTAGGCGATTTTGGAGATCCTTTCCCTGAACAAGTGACACAAGAAACGGTTTCATCCAAGCCAAAGAAAAATCCCTGGCGAAACTTCAAGTATGGCAAGGCTCTTTACCAGCGATCTTCCCCTCCGAAAATTTAAACCACACCCACAGGCGAATTCGTGCTTGACAAATATAGAATATTTGTTCTATAATAGTCAAAAGGTTTCCTATTCGACAAGGAGGTCGAGATGACTACATATCGTCGTAATGCAGGAGATGGCCTGGCAGCACTCTTTAAGGGTCGTAAGTTCAACCGTGGTGTGGCCTGGGGTGTCATGATCCTGGGTGCGTTATTGGCTTTTGAAGTTTTCAATTTCAGCACCACCGAATTTGCGCTTAATGACGTGCTTGGCGAGCTCAAGTTTGCCGGGCTCCGCTGGGCGACCATTCTCTCAATCGCTTTCTGTGGTATTGACTTTGCTGGGATTGCCCGTATTTTCACTCCAGAACAAGGCCGTGACGAGCCCACCGAAGTCTGGTATCTCTTCGGCGCCTGGCTGTTGGCTGCTGCCATGAATGCCATGCTGACTTGGTGGGGCGTTTCGGTTGCCATCATCAATCACAGTAGCCTGGGAGCAGGTGCAGTGGTCAGCAATGCTACGTTGACCAAGGTCGTGCCGGTTTTCGTGGCCATCATGGTCTGGTTGATCCGCGTGCTGATTATCGGTACATTTTCTCTGGCTGGTGACCGTTTATTCAGCCAGGATGGCAATCGTCCGCGTAGCACAGCGCGTCCGGGTTCACGTCCGCAAACCAGTAGGGCAACCGCCTCATTGCGCCCTGCCTCCAGCTTGCAACGCCCGTCCACTTCCTACTCGCGCCCGGCGCCTAAGCCGCAGAGCACTTACTCGCGCCCTGAGCCGACTTACCAGAATATGTCATTTAGCGGTCGCAATAATCAGAACGATCGCCATGAAATCTGAACAAAACTATGGTATTCAGTGAAGCTTTGGCGCAACGCATACGCGATGTATTGTATCCGCTGACAACTGCCGAAGAGAAGAAAATGTTTGGTGGTTTGACCTTTATGGTCAGCGGGAACATGACCGTCGGCGTTATCCGCGATGACCTGATCGTACGCGTTGGGCTGGAAAAATATGAAGCCTCATTGCACAAGCAGGGCGCCGATCTTTTCCAACCGACCGGTAAGCCGGCGGCTGGTTGGGTTGCGGTTGCGCCTGACGGCCATCAAACCGATGAAGATTTAAAACACTGGGTAGAACTGGCATTGGAGTTCGTCAAAACCCTGCCTGCCAAATAACCCAGTTAACAATTTATAGTTACTGCTCCTTCGCCGAGCCGGGTTCCCAAACCCGAACAAGGATAAAAAAACTATGCCCCGCGCTCGTTCCTCCTACACGTCCGATTGGCAGACAGCCGCCTCCACACAGGGAAGCGGCTGTCTGTCTGGTTTTGTCATCCCGCCACTGGCGGTTTTACTGGTTGGGCTGTTGCTGGCTTTCTTTGTCAAAGGGCTCAATATGCCTGTTCAGGCTGAAGGTCTGTCGCCTGCAACACAGGCAAGCGTATCCGTTGAGACATCCGCTGCCCCCCTGTCGTCAAGCCTTTCCCCTATTTTTACCCCCGAGATCCGCTATTGGGCTGATTCCATTATCCGTTGGGCAGCCGCTTCGAACTTGGACCCGAACCTGGCAGCCACCGTAATGCAGATCGAATCCTGCGGTGACCCCCACGCTACCTCGCGCGCAGGCGCGATGGGATTGTTTCAGGTCATGCCATATCACTTTGCAGCAGGCGAGAATCCCTACCAGCCCGACGTCAATGCCCTGCGCGGACTAGGCTATCTCAAACGCGCTCTCGATGCAGCCGGGGGCAACGCTCGCCTGGCGTTGGCCGGTTATAACGGCGGGATCGGCGTTATTAGCCGTGGCGAATGGACCTGGGCGGCCGAGACAGCCCGTTATGTCAAGTATGGTTTCCCAATCTATGAAGATGCACAGGGAGGGGGAACGAGCAGCGCCTCGCTGAATGAATGGTACGGTCGGTATGGCGCTGGTTTGTGCAGGCAAGCCGCACAGCGTTTGGGGCTGCCCTAATTTGGTTGCGTGCTGACTGCATCTGATTTCTCGCTGATCAGCGGCAACCAGATGCAGAAAGTTGTTCCGCTGTCGTCTTTTGAGTCAACCTCAATGCGCCCCCCATGTTTTTCGACGATCCAGTGTGCAATGGAAAGACCCAACCCAAACCCGGTTGTCTTGCCACGCGTGCGTGACTTCTCGGCGCGGTAGAAACGCTCGAAGATATGTGGCAGGTCTTCGGGCGGGATGCCAGGCCCGGTGTCCCGGATGATGAGGCGCGCCTGTTCGGCTACTTTTCCCATGCTCAGGAAAACGTCTCCACCTTGCGGTGTGTACTGAATCGCATTTGCTACTAAATTCAATAGCACTTGTTTCAACCTGTCGCGGTCGCCATTGACCTGTATCTGGTCGATCTCGGTCAAATGCAACTTGATTTTTTCGCCCGCCAGCACTTTCATTTCCTGGAAGACTTCCAGCAGCAGGGTGTCCAATTCCACAGGTCGCATGGTGAGCGACACACTGCCCGACTCGGCCTGGACCAGTAGCAGCAGTCCGCCCACCAGACGGGTGAGACGTCCGGCTTCCTGATCGATGCTGGTGAGCGACTCTTCGTCGAGGCTCTTCATGCGGCGCATCAGATCGACGTTGCCCTTGATGACCGTCAGCGGTGTGCGTAATTCATGGCTGACATCTGCCAGGAAGCGTTGCTGGGAAGTAAAAAGCGTTTCCAGCCGCTCCAGCGTTTGGTTAAAGGCCTCGATCAAATTGCCTATCTCGTCATGCATCGGTCCGTCGTAAGGGATACGCCGGGCCAGGTCATCGGCGCGATTGATCTGTTCGGTAGTTTCAGTGATCGCGTCAAGTGGGGATAGCGCTCTGCCAACCGCCACCCAGGAGCCAAATGCAGCCAGGAGCACCGCCACGATGGTTGCAATCGCCATGATGTAAAGCAGGACTTCGCGAGCGGCATCCACCACATCCAAGCTGGCTGCGGCCTGTAACGTGCCCACCGGGCGACCTTTGATGATCAATGGCGTGTTGAGCACACGTAGATGCACACCCCGAAAACTGGTTTCATGATATACCGCTCGAGAGATGCTCAAGTTATCGGGATCAAGCGATTCGTTGAGTTGAGAAAGACTCGGCGAGGAGGTCATCAGCCTCCCATTTCGTCCCCAAATCTGCACGTAAACGTTGGCAGTCATATTCAGTGGAGGAAACTTGATCACACTGATATCCCCCACCGGATTGACCCTGGTCACACTGACGATATCCTTTACGGTAGTCGCCAGCAGGTTATCGATATGGTTGATGAGCAAAATGCTGACCAATACATAAACGGCCGAGCCGAAAACCAACAAAATCCCCATTACCAGGGACGAATATAACAGGGTCAGGCGTGAACGCAGCGACATAACATCAACAAGACCGGGCCAAGTCGCCCGGTCTTTTGGAAATTACTCTTCCCGTAAGACGTAGCCCACGCCGCGCACGGTATGGATCAAGCGTGCTTCGCTATCGGCCTCCAGCTTTTGCCGCAGGTAACGAATATACACTTCCAGCACATTGCTCTCGCCACCAAAATCATATCCCCAAACGCGGTCGAAAATGACTTCACGGGTCATCACTTGTTTGGGGTGGCGCATGAATAGCTCGAGCAATTCATACTCTTTGGCCGTCAGCGAGACCACCCGGGTCCCCCGCGATGCCTGACGAGAGCCAGTGTCCAACGTCAGGTCAGCGAACTTCAACACCGGGATACGTTCCGGCTGAGTGCGACGTAGCAGGGCACGCACGCGCGCCAACAACTCGTCCAGGTTGAAGGGCTTGACCATGTAATCATCCGCCCCGGCATCCAGTCCCTGAACGCGGTCTTGCACTGTGTCCTTGGCCGTCAGCATCAGGATCGGGATCGAGCCGCCTGTGCGCAGGCGATGGCAAACGTCCAGCCCATCCATGCCGGGCAGCATCCAGTCTAGGATGACCAAGTCCGGTGTGTGGTCGCGCGCCAGGATCAAGCCCGTACGCCCGTCCATAGCGGTGTCCACCGTATAGCCTTCGTAGGCCAGGCCGCGCTGCAAAAGTTTCAAAATTGCTTGATCGTCTTCAATTATCAAAATTCGTTCATTCATGTTATGCTCCCAGCAGAATATACCACAAAGTTTGATAAAATCCCTCCATGCTCTTCCCGCCCGGATTGCCCGTCAGCAAGCGCATATTCGATCTAATTTTAACCTCATTGGGACTGATTTTGCTTTCACCCTTCGGACTGTTGACGGCATTATCTGTGCGCATCTTTCTTGGAACACCAATTCTTTTCCGACAACAGCGACCTGGATACAAAGGTCAGCCCTTTTTTATTTATAAATTCAGGACGATGACAGCCGCTTCGGACTCAGCCGGGAAGCTGCTCCCGGACTCCCAACGCTTGACTCGTCTCGGGCGCTTCCTGCGTGCCATCAGTCTGGACGAGTTGCCCGAACTCTTCAACATTCTGCGTGGCGAGATGAGCCTGGTCGGTCCACGCCCGCTGCTGATGGAATACCTCGAACGTTATTCTCCCGAGCAGATGCGTCGTCACGACGCCTATCCCGGTCTGACGGGTTGGGCGCAGGTCAACGGGCGTAATGCCATCACCTGGCAGGACAAGTTCCGCTATGATGTTTGGTATGTGGACAATTGGTCATTTCTGGCTGGACATCAAGATTATCTTGCTGACGCTTTGGAAAGTAATCAAACGCGAGGGCATCAGTCAGCCTGGGCAAGCCACAACGGAATATTTTATGGGAAATTCGAAGGACTGACATCTAACTTGACATTCATGCCTCGATTGGTATAATCCAACTCATTATATGTGCTGCGTAAGCATAGAAGACCCACCCGGAGATAAGTATCCGCGCAACTGTTCAGCGACCTGCCGGTTTGGTGCGAGGCAGGCAGCCAGGCGGCGAACTCCCCTCCGGTGCCTTGTAAAGTGATTTTCCAAATCACTCCAGGACAGTCGCTCTTGTAGGGGCATGGAGTGCAAAGTCTTATTATCCCCATAGGGGACCTGACTTTGCCATTACGCAGAAGGAGTTGCAAATGCAAAGCCGTAAGAGAGCCGGAAATGCGCCCGTTACAGCGCGAGCCGAGGTCCCCTCCGGCCCTCCCCTTTTCGGAGAAAATGGGGAGGTGATCCGAAGGAGCGGTGGGGGCAAACGCAGGTGGTACCACGATACGCCCCATCGTCCTGCTAGGACCGGGGGGCGTATTTTATTTGTGCTGAAAGCTGAAGCTGACAGCTATACAGGAGGTACTGCCATGTTAGATATCAACCTTATCCGCGAGCAACCGGGCGTTGTCCGCAAGTCGCTCAAAGACCGCCAGATGGACGCCTCGCCGGTCGATTCCATCCTCGAGTTGGATGAGAAGCGCCGTGCGCTGCTGACCGAAGTAGAGACACTCAAGGCGGAGCGGAATGCTGTCTCGAAAGAGATCGGCCAGATGAAGGACAAGTCAGCCCGACAGTCCAAGATCGATGCGATGCGCGACGTCGGGGACAAGATCAGTGCCATGGATGCGGAACTGGCCGAAGTGGATGTAGAACTGCAAGCGCTCATGTCTGGCCTGCCCAATATCCCGGATGAACGCACGCCCTATGGGGTAAGCGAGGATGAGAACGTCGTTATCAAAACGGTGGGCGAGCCGCGCAAGTTCGATTTCACGCCAAAGGCACATTGGGATCTGGGCCCGGAACTCGGCATCATCGACTTCGAGCGCGGGACGAAGATCAGCGGTTCGCGTTTTTACGTGCTCAGCGGTCCCGGCGCGCGTTTGCAACGCGCATTGATCGCCTTCATGCTCGATCTGCATATCCGCCAGGGATACACCGAAAAATATTTGCCTTTCATGGTCAAGACCGAGACGGTCTACGGCGCGGGACAGTTGCCCAAATTTGCCGACAATTTGTACAAAGACCACGAGGAAGACCTGTATTTCGTGCCGACCGCCGAGGTCCCGTTGACCGGCTATCATATGGATGAAATCCTGGAAGAAGCCGACTTGCCGCGTCGGTATACAGGCTATACGCCTTGCTTCCGGCGCGAAAAGATGAGCGCCGGGCGCGATGTGCGCGGCATCAAGCGCGGTCACCAGTTCGATAAGGTCGAGATGTACATATATTGCAAGCCCGAAGAGTCAGATGACTGGCTGGAAAAGATGCGCGAAAACGCTGAACAGACCTGTGCCGACCTAGGCATCCCGTACCGCGTCAAACAGTTGTGTACGGGCGACATCGGTTTTGGCTCGGCCATCACCTATGATATCGAAGCCTGGGCTCCGGGTTGTGACGAGTGGTTGGAAGTTTCGTCGGTCTCGAACGTGACCGATTTCCAGGCGCGCCGTGCGAACATCCGTTATCGCCCCGCAGAAGGTGGTAAAGTCCGCTACCCGCATACTTTGAATGGATCGGGACTGGGTTTGCCGCGCACGTTGATTGCAGTCATGGAAAATTACCAGCAGGCGGATGGTTCCATCGTCGTGCCTGAAGCGCTGCGCCCCTGGATGGGCGGTATCGATATCATCAAACCATAAATAAAGACTGTGGACGATGGACTGATAGACCGATGGTTCATCGTCCACAGTTGGAGACCCTATGCCTCCTGATTTCGAATTCTGGTTGCGTGTCGGCGTTGAAACGCTGACCCTGTTTGCGCTGATTGTTGGCACCGTCGGGTTGATCGTCCCTGTCTTTCCGGGACTGGTCATCAATTGGCTGGTCATGTTGATTTATGGGCTTGTCTCTGGCTTTGGCGTCAAAGGCTGGATTATCTTTATCATTGTCACTATTTTGGCGATCGTTGGCAACGTGAGTGACAACATTATGATGGGCAAAAAAGCACGAGAGAGCGGCGCCTCCTGGCTTGCGATTGGGACGGGGTATGTTGCCAGCCTTGTATTCAGTTTAACTCTC
Source organism: uncultured Chloroflexia bacterium (assembly GCA_963785535.1). Lineage (GTDB taxonomy): Bacteria > Chloroflexota > Anaerolineae > Anaerolineales > Villigracilaceae > JAABUE01. Next base: position 25,565 of record CAWAVQ010000029.1, read on the forward strand.
TCGCCTATTGCGGGCTTAATTGCTGCGCCTGCGGGAGTGTTTCTGGTCGAGTTTCTCAAACTCAAGAAATGGCGGGAAGCGTTGAACGTAGCCTGGTCCCTGATGGTGGGCTGGGGCTGGTCGATTGGCATCCGTATTACAATTGGGGTGGTAATGATTGGCCTGTGGATGATCTGGGCCTGGACGTAAAACAATTACTAAGAACGATGAAGAAGGAGGATGATTAAGAACAAACAGGTTCCCAACTGGGAACCTGTTCTTCTATATAAGATATGGTGTGAGTGAACTTCTTCCTATTCACTATGGGTCAGGTAGGCTTCTATCATCAGCAGGTTTTTCTCACCCGCTTTGCGCACAACCTCGAGCATGCGCTCCATGGTGGACACTTCCTCCACCTGTTCGGTCACGAACCACTGCAGGAAGGCTTGCGAAGCATAATCCTTTTCCTGGATGGCCAGGTCCATCATGGCGTTGATCTGACCGGTGACGTCCTGTTCCCAGGCCAGTGACATCTCGAAGGCCATTTCAGCCGAACCGATATCAGCCTTGGTGGCGGGGATGGATGCAATGCTCAACTGCGCGCTCACATCCATCAAATAGTGGACGAACTTCATAGCATGTTCGCGTTCCTCTTCGGCCTGAGCGTAGAAGAATTTGGCCAATTTGGAAAGAGACTCCCCGTCGAAGTAGGAAGCAATCTGAACGTATTGATTTGAGGCGCCCAGTTCATTTCCAACCTGGGCATTCATTAAGTCAGCCAGTGCTTTGCTGATCTGCATTTAAAACTCCTTTCTGGAACTATAACTTGTAAGATAAAGGGTATGATCTTGATTCTAGCACAATTACTTATACGTGATGCTCACTTGAGTTGTTCTGCCGCGGACTTAGCTGCCTCTGCCGGAAGTTGGTCTCCATTCAAGACGGAAAGGACTGCTTCCGAAAATAACGGTCCGACTGTGACGAGCAAATCCTCGCCTGGAACCAGATTCGCAGATTCAGCCGCCTGACTCAAAATCGTCTGTGTTCGCGCATCGCTCCAGGACGATAAAGCTGCTGGCCGTGTAGGGAGGTAGCCTGCCGCCTGGGTCCACTCCGCTAAAAACTGGCTGTCTGACAGGAACTCGGCCAGTTCAACGGCTAGCGGCTGATTGTCCGTGTTGGAACCGGCCAAAGCCCAACTCCAGCCGGTTGCCAGGGTATATTGACCGGTTTCCAGGGCGGGGAGGGGCGCCAGCGCCAACGGGAGTGTCTGCTCTTTCAGGAAACGCGATGTCCAGCTAACGACCAGGTTGCCACGTTGTTCGCGAAAAGCATTCCAGGCTTGTTCATCGTCTTGATAATCAACAATGTTCGGGGGCAGCAAGCCATTTTCTATGAGGGGCTGATACAGGGAAAGTATCTGGCCCATAATATTTTCATCCAAAGTCAGGTGACCTTGATCGTCCTGCAATGTGCCGCCAGCTGAGAGATAGAGCGATAAGGTGAACAGCGCGTGCGGATCGGCAGCCGGAAAGATTAAAAGCATGTCCTTTTAATGTCGCTCCAGACCGAGGGCATTGGATAACGGTATCCAACCAACGCCAGCGCATCGCCCGCAAAGGGCAATCCATAGGTGCTATTCTGGATGTGTGCCATTTCCCGCGCATAGGGATACCAGTCGGGATCGTCTGGCAGAGTCGTCAGGCCATCCAGCGGATGCAGCAGACCTTTGGCTGTGGCCGATTCCAGGTCAGCGCGCGAAAGCGCCACCAGGTCTGGCATGATGGAAGGCGCAGCCGAGCGAGTATCTGTCAGCGCATTAAGCAGACCACTGGTCCCGCTCTCGGCTTTGACGCGGACCTCGATTTGCAATCCCGGGCGGCGTGTAGCAAACTCATCCAATCTTTTCTGGAGCAGAGTGCTGGCGGGTGTCCCTGCTGCTGGGTCGAATTGCGGTGGCACCCAAAGGCGCAATATGCGTGGCCCACCAGGGGTAATGGTTGGGGTGATGGTGGCTGTGGGAGTTGCGGTAGGGGTATTGGTGCTTGGGGATACGGTAGCCGGCTCAGGCGTGGAAAGTAGCGCGGAGATATTGGCGCAGCCAGTCAGCAGAGACAGAAAAATCGTGAAGGTCAGAAATCGTCGCATTATCCTAAGTCAATCGGTGCGTTGAGCATGGCCGTCAGTAATTTGACCGCGTTCTCAACATCGTCGTACTCCACCATCTCAGAGGGCGAGTGAACATAGCGGCAGGGAATGGCCAGCCCGCCGGTGGGCACGCCGGAGCGGGCAAGCTGGATGGCGCGCGCGTCGGTGCTGCCGCCGGTTAATACTTCGCGCTGAACGGGAATCTCCTTTTTGTGAGCAATGTTTTCCATCCACCTGACCACTTTCGGGTCGGACAACATCATGTGATCCTTGATTTTGATCGCCGGGCCTTTGCCCAATGCAATATCGCGCCGGATCGGGTTGGGTGTATCCCCGGCAGGTGTGACATCGACGGCGATACCAATTTCGGGATCGACGCCGTAAGCAGAGACGGTCGCGCCACGCACGCCAACTTCCTCCTGCACGGTAAAGACGAAATGCATTTCGTTCGGCCCCGCCTTGAGCCTGCGCAGCGTTTCGATGGCAACAGCCACCCCCACACGGTCATCCAGCGATTTGGCAACCAGTCGCGTGCCCATCTCAACACATGGACGTTCGAAGGCGGCCACATCACCCACTTTGACCGGGCAATCTTTTTTCCCGGTTGCGCCCACGTCGATGAACATCTTGTCAGCAGACGGGACTTCGTTGAACTTTTCCAGGCGCTCCGCGTTGACGACGCCCTGCGTGCCGTTCACAAAGCGGACGCGCCCCCCCAGCAGGTAGCGCACAAAGGGAACACCAACGGTCGTAAAGCGCACGAAACCGTTCTCATCGATATGTGTAGCGATCAGGCCGATCTCGTCCATGTGAGCAGCGACCATCACGCGTTTGCCTCGTCCTGAGCCTGTCGAAGGGCCGTTCGTAGCTTTCTCACCTTTACGCGCGATGATATTGCCCAGTGCATCTACACGGATTTCATCTGCCAGGGGAGTGATTTCGGCCAGGATGACTTCGCGGATAGCGTCTTCGTAGCCAGAGGGGCTGAAAGTTTCGGTCAGTTTTTGGATGAGTTGTTTCATAGCCTTTTCAAAGGATTTGTACCATAGTTTAATATATAGCCATACGTGTTCCTACTAGGGAACGATTTTGAGCAAAGAAAGCACCATCGGTGCGGAGTCCAAAGTCAGAGACTTTGGATGCAAAATCAGCCGCCCCGGTGGTCGGGCCGGGGGAGATTTTGCACTCCGTAATCAATATTTACGATAAAAGTTGCACTTCTTGCCCGGCATTGAAATCTTGCTGGTTATCGCGGGTAATGACATGGGCCTGGCCTCGGCCCATCACCTGCCAGGCTCCTCCATCCAGCTTACCGACCAGGGCGGTATTCTCATCTACGCCCAGGATAAACTGTCCTTCTTTCAACTGGCGCCGGATGCCAAACAGATACGCAGACCACAGTCCACGCATGCGATCGAAGTGCGGGATGACAAAGGTGGCGGGCACGATTTGGAAAGCTTCCATCGAGGTCAAACCCGCTGCGCGGAAGTTGGGGACTTTTTGTGCCAGGATCATCGCACCCGCCGAACATCCGGCATAGACGGCGCCTCGTTCCCAGGCCTTTTGAGCGGCGGTCCAGGCGCGGCTGCCTTGCATGGTCTCGTACAAGTACATCGGGTTGCCGCCGGAGAAGTAGATCAGGTCGGCGTTTTCCAAAGCCAATTCCCACTGCGGGTCATCCGCGGACTCGCGGTCGATGATGCGGGCGGGGGTCACTTCCGTGCCCAGGGCCTGGAAGTGTTCCACGCCCATGCGCAACCAGCGACCCACACTTTCATCGCCTTCCTGCCCGGCAGCGGTCGGCAAACAGACCACACGCGGGGCGCGTCCGTTCGTATCCACCGAAGCCAGCAGGTGGCGGTCGATTTCGTTCATTACCGGTAAATATTCTCCGGCACCGACTAAAGCAATTAAACCGTTCATAAGTATTATCTTTCTGTAAGTACTTTGGGCGTTATCTGTCCTAAAGCAGTATATAAAAGGTTGAGTGTATTTTTCCAATCATCCACGCGCGAGATGCTGATGGGGGAGTGCGTATAACGATGTGGCACCGAAACCGAGACAACCGGTACCCCGCTGTGTGTGCGTTGGATCGTGCCGGCATCTGTCCCACCGCCGCCCGGTTGGCGGATCTGATACGGGATGCCTGCGGCTTCGGCGGTCTCTTTCAGGAAGCGTACCAGGCGCGGGTCATCGATGGTGGAGCGATTGTAAACATAAATCGCCGGGCCCGATCCCAGTTTGGTGTTGTAGACCGTGTTTTCCGCACCGTCGTGTCTGGGCAGATCGTGGGCGGGCGTCGAGTCGATGGCGATGGCCAGGTCCGGGTTGAAAGCGTAAGCTGCCACTTGTGCGCCACGCAGGCCGACTTCCTCCTGCACCGTGAAGGCTGCCAACAAATCGATATTTGCTGGCGCGTGTTTGACCAGCTCGATCAAGGTTGCAACACCAATGCGGTCATCGATGGCTTTGGCCATGATCGAAGGCCCAACACGCTTGAATTTGGTGGCGAAGGTAGCCCACTCTCCGGGTTTGGCTTTTCCATCGGGACCCAGATCGATGCGCAATGAGTCAATCGATGGCTTGCGCTTGAGTTCACCTGAATCCGCCAGGTGAATGGGCTTCATCCCAATCACGCCGGGGAGATGCTCCTTTCCGACCAGCACCGGCTTGCCGGGTAGGTGACGCGGGTCGATACCGCCCACGGTTTGGAAACTGAACAGCCCATCGCCCTCGTCAGCGACCAGGATGAAGCCAACCTCATCCATGTGGGCATCCAGCATCACGCGCAAACGATTTCTTCCAGTGCCTTTCCTGGTCACCAGCACGTTGCCGAGTGCATCTATTTTGACGTCATCAGCATAGGCTTTTATTTCTTCTAAAACGATTTTGCGTACTTCGCCTTCATCCCCAGAGACGGCGCAGGCATTGCAAAGTCTTTCCAGCAATTTGAATTGCGTGGTTCCAATTGTCGGTTGTGATACGGGCATAATCAATCGTCCCAGGTGATGGTACTGATAAAGTCAGGTTCCAGCCCGGCAATGAATTCCGCCACCAGCCGCCCGGCGCGCTGGACGTCCTTGAGCGTCACCATTTCGACTGGCGTGTGCATGTAACGGATGGGAATGCCCAATACAAAGTTCGGGATGCCCTCAGCCGTAATCTGCATGGCCATGCCATCCGTGCCAGATGACCCTGGCATGATCTCGGTCGCGTACGGGATTTCTAATCGCTTGGCCAATTCCTTGAACCGTTTGAACAAATAGGGGTGGATGTTCGGGCCATATCCGAACGTGATGCCTTTGCCAAGCGGGAAGGCTTGCCAGTCATTTGCGCCGGGACCTTTTGCGAAAGTGACATCGATTGCGATTGCCAGGTCAGGTCTCAACTGGAAAGTTGAGGTGTACGCGCCTTGGTAATTAATCTCTTCTTGCACGGTGGCCACAGCCCACACATCCCACGCATGTAACCTGGACTGTAGTTCCTGCAAGCAAAGCGTGACAGCCGCTACAGAAGCGCGGTTGTCAATCGAATGCCCGCTCACGATCTCTCCAGACATCTCAACTGCTTCCGTTCCGAAAGAGACTAAGTCCCCGACGCGGACGAGACTCGCCACCTTTGACGGGTGCAGGCCCACGTCCACGAAAAGATGCGGGATGTCCACCACGCCATCTCCAGCTCCATCCGGGAGTAGCCTGGCGGGTGGCATGACGATCACGCCGGGTAAGTCTTCCCTGGCGGTATGAACCATCACGCTCTGTCCGGGCAGGATGCGCGGGTCCACGCCGCCGACCGATGTAAAGCGCAGGAAGCCATCTTTCACCTGGGTGACCATCAAACCGATGGCATCCATGTGGGCGGCCAGCATAATAGACGGGCGCGGGTCTGCTCCCGCGCCTTTTTTGAACCCGTGTATCGAGCCAAGCCGGCTCAGGCTGAGATCGTCCACCAGCGGACGCCATTCTGCTTCGATCAATCGTGCGGCAGGAGATTTCGTAGCCTGAAAGGCCGGGCACAGATAGTAGAGATTTAAAAAATGGAAGGATGCTTGTCATCAAAAAGGATAGGGTTATTGTCTTATTGAGTTGCCGAAGGAAAGGGTGTGACGTGGGTGTGAGAGTGGTTGTGGGGGTAAACGTAGCCGTCGGCGTATTGGTAATTGTTGGCGTAAATGATGGCGTTGGGGTCATGGTAATGGTAAAGGTTGGTGTTATCGAGGGCGTGAAAGTTGGTGTAAGGGTCGGTGTGTTGGATGAGCGTCTGTGTGAACGTAGGTGAACCTGTCGCGGGTTGGAAGGGCGTATTGGTGATGGTTGGGGTGAATGTTTCGGTGGGAGTGGGCGAGACAGTTTCGGTCAGGATAATGGGCGTCAGGGTACCAGTAGGGGTAAGAATGCTCAAAGTTTCCGTAGCGGTCGCAATGATCGGCGTGTCGGTGATGGTAGGGGTCGGCGTGATGGCATTGGGATTGGGTGCTAACTGCACTGCGATCCAGCCCAGACAATAACATGGCAAGGTGGCAAGCGTGACCACCAGGAGAATCAGCCTTCTGCGCGAGCGGGTGGATTCGACTTCAAGCATGATGATGGATGATAACATCACTCGATAGATGTAACAAGTAAACCGAGGAAAGGCGGCAAGAAAAAGTGATGATGACACGTAATGTGCCTTGCCAGGCATTGGTGGTCTGTGCCGTATTGTTCTCACGGGTATAATTCGTCTGCGATGATCCCTATAAAACTGCAACTTTCTGGTTTCCTTTCTTACCGTGAACCCGTCGAAGTGGATTTCACCACCTTCGACCTGGCTTGCATCTCCGGCTCGAACGGGGCCGGTAAATCGTCCCTGCTGGACGCGATCACCTGGTCGCTTTTCGGGCAGGCGCGTAAACGCGATGACTCGGTCGTCAACCTGCAATCCGTTGCGGCTGAGGTCGCGTTTACATTTTCTTATGAGGCAAATATTTATCGCGTGCAAAGGTCTTTGCCGCGTGGAAAGGGAACCTCGCTGGAGTTCCAGGTGCAGGATGATGGCACCTGGCGTCCGCTCACCGAACGGACCTTGCGTGAAACGCAGGCGCGCATCGAGCAGATTCTGCGGCTGGATTATGACACCTTTGTCAACGCGGCTTTTTTCTTGCAGGGCAAGGCTGACCAATTCACCCAGCATACTGCCAGCAAGCGTAAGGAAGTGCTCGGCAACATCCTGGGTCTCGAAGCCTGGGAGACTTACCGCCTCCGCACCGCTGAACGTCGCCGGGGCCTTGAAAACGAGGTTGGGAACATCGATGGGCGCATCACTGAAATTGATAACGAGTTAGCTGAAGAAGATGATCGCAAAGCGCGCCTGGCCGAATTGGAGCATGAACTCAACAGGCTGGCAAGCTTGCGGAAGTCGCAGGAATCAGCGCTGGAGAACATGAGGAAAGTGACTGCTTCACTCGAAAACCAGCGCCAACTAGTCGAAACGTTGGCTGTTGCCCTCGAACGATCCGAGTCGCATCTTTCCGGACTTCAAACCCGTCTCACCGGACGAGAAGCCGAACGCGCCACCTATGCCGACCTGGTTAACCGCGTAGAGGAAGTAGAATCCGCTTACGAGAAATGGAAACAGGCCCGGGCGGAGTCCGAACGCATGGACGAGATCGCCGCACAGTTCCGCGAGCACGAGAAACAGCGTCAGCCGCTACTAGAAGTAATTGCGGTCGAAAAGGCAAAACTGGAGCAGGAGCGGGAAGCACTTAATGAGCAGTATTCAGTGATCAGTAACCAGTTACCAGTAATCAATGATTTGAATGAAAAGATCGAAACTGCCAGGGAATCACTGACAGATGCGGAAACGAAGCTGGCCGAGCGCGAGGAGTTGGAGAAACAATCGGAACGCCGCCCGCGAGAAATTGGCCGAGCTGAAGGCCGAGAACCAGACCCTCAAGATCCAGATGGACGAATTGAAGTCCCGCATCGACCGGCTCTCCGCTACCGAAGGCGCAGTCTGCCCATTGTGCGGGCAGGATTTGAGCGAAGAACATCGCAAGTCCACGCTGGCCGGGTTGGAAGCTGATGGCAAAACGCAAGGCGACCGCTACCGCGCCAACACCGCAGAGATGAAGGCACTGGCTGAGCAAGTCACAAGTTATGAATTGCGGCTTATGGATTTTGCATCTGTTGAACGGGAGCGCCAGGCTACCTCCACCACAATAGCTCAACTGACCGAACGTCTGGAAACATTACAAAAGGGTGCCGATGCGTGGAAGTCCACAGGCGAGAAGCGCCTGGCAGAAGTGACCAAGAGCCTGGAAAAAGAGAGCTTTGCCAAGGAAGCGCGCGCGCAACTAAAAGAAGTTGATAAGGAACTGGGCACGCTTGGTTATGATGCGGCCGCACACGATGCTGCACGCAAGGCGGAATCTGAGCAACGTGTTGCCGAAGAAGAATATCAAAATCCTTGAGAAAGCGCGCGCCGCACTCAAACCGATCGAAGATGAGATCGGCAATCTTGAGTTGGAAATTGGGAATCGGAAATCGGAAATTGAATCGCAACGGAAGGAACATGATGAAGCTGCGGCGTTACTGGCAGCCTCCGAAGCGCAGGCTCCTGACGTAGAGGCGCTATGGATGAATTGTTGCGCTTGCAAGAGCAGGAAAACCGATTGACACAGGAAGTGGGCGCAGCGCGCCAGAAAGTGGATGTGCTGTCCGACTTGAAAAAACGCAAGGCCGACTATGCGACTGGTCGAGAAGAGTTGCTGCACCAGATCGCCCGTCACAAGACGTTGGAGCGCGCTTTTGGCAAGGATGGCGTCCCGGCCTTGCTGATCGAGCAGGCCCTGCCGCAGATCGAGACGCGCGCCAACGAACTGCTGGATCGCCTGAGTAACGGGCACATGTCAATTCGATTTTCTACTCTTACTGATTATAAAGACCAAAAGCGTAAAGATAAAAAAGAAACGCTTGATATCTTAATTAGTGATGAAGCTGGAACACGGGATTACGAGATGTATTCGGGTGGCGAGGCCTTCCGGGTCAATTTTGCCATCCGGCTGGCGCTTTCGGAGGTGCTGGCCCAACGCAAAGGCGCGCGCCTGCAAACACTGGTCATCGACGAAGGCTTCGGCTCACAGGATATCCAGGGCAGACAACGTCTGATCGAAGCCATCAATCTGGTAAAAGATGATTTTGCCAAAATTCTGGTCATCACGCATTTGGATGAACTAAAAGATGTCTTCCCAACGCGTATCGAGGTGGAGAAGACGGCACGGGGGTCGGCGGTCACAGTCATTTAACACGAATTTTCCGAATGAACAAATGGCGCGAATAATTCTGAAATTTACGTCATTTGCTTCTTTCGCGGTATTCGCGTTAGAATTTTCTTATGTTACATATCATCATTTCATCCGTTGCTTTTCTGGCTGGTTTGATTATCGTCACCTGGATGCACAACCAATACCAGCTTGATATTGTAGTGGAGCCGTCTCCGCTGCTTGATGAAACTCCACTCATCTCGGTCTGTGTGCCAGCCCGAAACGAAGAGCGCAATATTGGGCGCTGTGTGGAGGCTTTGCTGGCGCAGACTTATCCCAAGTTTGAAGTCATTGTTTTGGACGACCGCTCGACAAACTCCACGCCGGAGATTCTTCGCCGCTACGCGGCTCAGAATGACATATTGAAAATTGTTGACGGTTCGGAATTACCTCCTAGCTGGGCTGGGAAACCGCATGCGCTGACCCAGGCTGCGACCGTGGCGCACGGGGAATGGCTGTGCTTCGTGGACGCGGATACCTTCGTCACACCGGATGCGCTGGGGGCGGTGTACGCCAAAGCCATCGAGATAAAGGCCGACTTGTTCACGATCATGACCCGTCAGATCATGCTGACCTTCTGGGAGCGGGCAGTGTTGCCGCTGGTCATGTTGGCGCTCTCGGTCGGGTTCTCGCCACGCAAGGTGAACGATCCCAAGCGCAAGGATGCCATTGCCAACGGGCAATTCATTTTTATTAAACGCTCTGTTTACGAAGCGGTCGGCGGGCACAAGGCTATCAAGGGCTCGATTGTAGAAGATAAGGATTTGGCGGTGCTTGTTAAGGGGAAAGGTTATCGTTTGGTAGTAGCTGATGGACGAAAAGTGGCCTCCACACGCATGTACACGTCGTTAGCGGAGATGTGGGAAGGCTGGACCAAGAACATCTATCTTGGCTTGCGTGATGATCGAGGTTTGTTGTTGCTGGGTGTCTTTGGGGCGTTTCTGGCCTTCACGGCGGCGTTGCTGTTACCGGCCTGGGTGATCTGGGGTGTCGCTTTAACGGCCGCAGGTTCGGGCTTGGAAGGAAGCATTGTACTGATTGAGGCGGTCTTGTTGTGGGTGTATTTGCTTTCCTGGCGAGTCCTGGCATCACGCGGCATGGGCATCTCGGCTTGGTATGCGCTGACCACGCCGCTGGGCGCGGGCCTCTTTGCGGCTATGATGTTGACGTCTGCCTGGAATGTCCTATCTGGCAAGGGGGTCACCTGGAAAGGCAGAACGTATTCAGCGCATTGAAATGTGACATAAGTCACAAACTCCGCTTGAGATTTGCGCTACATTAATCTAAGATTAATAATATGCGTGGGGTCGTCTAAATTTCGCGCTCCATCGCTTTATGAGAGGAGTATCGATGACCGAACAGACGAAATCTCCCTGGAACGCCAGTCGCCTGCTGATCGTGGCATTGCTGGTAATCATAGTGGTGTTGGGACTGGCGCTGGTGGTACAGGCCATCGGCAAGGCCGGACAGCCTTCCGAAGTGGGACAGGTGAACGTGTTGGAGAACAGCAATGACGATTGTGTCACCTGCCATCGCAATTCAACGCCCGGCATTGTGGAGCAGTACGGGCACAGTAGCATGGCGGGCGCGGATGTGTCCTGCCGGGACTGTCACGAGGTGAAGGCCAATTATCCGGGTGCTGTGGAGCATGAAGGCACGTATGTGCTCAGTTCGCCCACCACGGCTATGTGCGAAAAATGTCATGGACAGGAAGTAGCCCAGTTCGAGCACAGCCGACATGGAATCCCAGCTTATGTTGCTGTATTTGGCAGTGAGGGCCTGACGCCCGATTTGATGGCGCAATTCGAGGCCGTCCCCGAAGGCAACTTTGACCCGAACAAAGCCCGCAATGCGATCTTTGCCCTGGAGGGCCCGGAGATCACTCGCTTTGCTTGCGAGAGCTGTCACGGCATCGGCAAACCGGCAGCCGATGGTTCAGTAGGGCAGTGCCAGAAGTGTCACCTGCGCCATGAGTTCAGCCTGGAGCAGGCCCGCAAGCCGGAGACCTGCAATAACTGCCATATTGGCCCAGACCATCCGCAATGGGAGATCTACCAGGAATCCGCGCACGGCATCGCATATGCGACTCTGGGCGATACCTGGAATTGGGAAGCGGAACCCGGTACGCTCACGGCAGCCGACTTCCCGGCCCCGACCTGTGCCATCTGCCACATGAGTGGCTTTGGCGGTACATCCACAACCCATGATGTGGGCGACCGTTTAACCTGGTTCCTGGCCGCCCAGGTCAGCACCCGCCGCCCGGACTGGCAGGACAACATGGTGCGCATGCAGGGTGTTTGCATGGAATGCCACAACAAGGATTTCATCGATGCATTCTACGCCGATGCTGACAAAGGCGTAGAAGCCGTCAATGCACGTGTAAAAGAAGCGGATGAGATCATCCAGCCGCTCAAGGACAAAAATCTGCTGACCGCAGACCCATTCGATGAGCCTATCGATTTCACCTATTTCGAGAACTGGCACCACTGGGGCCGCACCGCCAAGTTCGGCATGTGGATGCAGGGTGCGGACTACACCCAATGGCACGGCGCGTACGAGATGTTAAGCGACCTGTCCGAATTGCGAGAGATCACGAAGAAAAAATTGGACGCTGCCTCGTCGACCTCCGTGCCTTAGGAGCCAGATGATGTATTTCCTGGCAACTATTCTTCCGGCCATGCGCCGTTTGAAAATCCCATTGTCACGGGACCAAATCATGCTGCTGCTGGTGGCCTTCAACGAGTTTATGCTGGCCGTGGAAATTTATCTGGCGCACAGCATCAGCGGAACAATCGTACTTTACGAATGGATTCCGATCATCTTCGGACCGATTGCAGGCGTGCTATTGGTGCTGGCCGGATTGGTGGCGTTGCGCAACCGTCCACTGGCAATGTGGATTTCGATCCCAACCTTCATGGCGAGCATGGCAGTTGGTCTATTGGGCGCGTACTTCCACATCTCACGAGCTGTGCTGCTGGGCGCTCCAGTTGGTCAGCAGGTTGGTATCAGTCTGACGATCTGGGCTCCGCCCGTACTGGCTCCGTTGACGTTTGCGTTGGTCGGTGTGTTGGGGTTAAGCGCCATCTGGGTCGAGCAGCCTGTCGATAGTGGCACATTGGTCTTCTTCGGCGGGCGGCACATGCAACTGCCGTATAGCAAGACGCGCGGCTACTTCTTCTGGATTAGTATGGCCATGCTCGCGACCTTGATCAGCAGTGTGCTCGACCATGCGCGTACCAATTTCAGCAATCCCTGGTTGTGGGTTCCTACCGCGGCCGGGATTCTGGGCGTGGTCGTCTCATTGGGCATCGGTGCAGTTGACAGGCCCAGTCGCGGCGACATTTGGGTTTATTTCGTCTCGATGATCGTCATCATCATCGTGGCGGTAACTGGCATGGTGTTGCACATTCTGACTAACTTGAGCGTGGACAACACCATCGTCGGCGAGCGCTTCATTCGCGGTGCGCCAATCCTGGCACCGTTGCTGTTTGCTGACATTGCCAGTCTGGGAATCGTGGCGTTGCTCGATCCGGATGAAACGGTCCACCTGAAAGAGTATGTGCAACGATAATATGTTTCGCTAGCAGTTTGTCGGAGAACATAGTACTTTTACAACCAAAGCCAAAGATCGAGGGCATATTGGCTGGTAAATTCGAGAAATAGCGTGCGAATTGGCGTGTTTCATGGTAGCGACACTCCATGTATCTGGTACTAGGCGCGTTGAAGCATACCCCTACCCGACCATCAAGGTGTGCATGCGCTTGAGATTGAAAGCCAGACATACCAGACACCATTCGCCTGCGGCAGCGACCAGGCCGCGCAAGGAGAACTGGCGAAATCCCAGGACTTCTTTGATAATACCGATCACCGGTTCAACGGTACACTTGCGCAAACGGTAGATGGCCTGGCCGATCTTGGTTTGAAGTTTGTAGGCCATTTTGACCTGCGGACTGTCATCCTCGGCGGGCTCTGGCAGTTCGTCGAAGAAGCTGCGCCAACTTTTATGATGAGGTTCCCGGCCTGTGGCGATGTACGGATCAATGCCGCGTCTTTCGAGCGCTGTGACATTGGCTTCGCTAAAATAGCCGTTGTCCAAGGCAGCCGCAGTGGGCTTCCCCACTTTAGGAGAGATGGCATCCAAGACAGGTTCAGCTTCTTGCTTGTCATTGGGATGATTGGAGAGAGCAGGAGCAACAATCAACAGGCTCTCCTGATCCACCGCCGCCTGGACATTGTAGTGCTGGTCGAAACCATCATCCGTGCTGTTCTTCATAATGCGCGAGTCGGGGTCAGTGAAGTTGTACTGGTCTTTGTCCTTCGGACCCACTTCAGGCGGCTTTGGCTTTCGGCCTCTAGGCTTGCGCCCGCTTCTTTTGGCTTTTTCTTCCCGATCATGCAGTTTGGCTTCGTATTCGGCTTGTTCAGCGACATGACGCTCCTGAGCGCGGGCTTCCAGAACTACTCTGGCCGAGACCAGGTTTTCCAGCCACTCCTTGCGGATGGCAATTTCATCCTCAACCACCAATCCTTCCGGAAGCTGCAGTGCGCCTTGATCGACTTGCTCTCCAAGCTCGAGTATCTCATGCACTTCCTGACGCAATTGGATTTCCAGTTCTCCCAGCCGCTTGTAGCTCACGGCTTTGCTCTTCGAAGCATCTGCATGGACCTTGCTGCCATCTACACTGATGTTACCCAGCTTCAGTAACCCAGCCAACTTCGCCAACAGCAGAATCTGCACGAATAACTCTTGTATCTCGGCCAGAAAGGTCTTGCGAAAGTTAGCGATCGTGTCATGGTCAGGATGCAAACCGCTGGCTATGAACCGGAAAGGAATGTTCTCGTATGTGGCCTTTTCCACCTTACGGGAACTGAACACTCCTGTGGCATAACCATAGAACAGCAGTCCCAACAGAATTTCCGGCGCTATCGCTTCGCCACCTACCAGTGCATAACGAGCATAGATATGGCTCAAGTCCAGTTGACCTATTACCATGACCACAAAACGCGCCAGATGGTTCGCTGGCAGCGCTTCCCGCATCGTTATGGCTTGATTGAGCACCATTTCATAATCAGGTTTCTTGAATTTTCTACTCATACCTGAAGTCTATCACTTGATTTACCTATTCTTCTCTCCGACAAACTGCTAGCTTCATGCTTTAAATATAAAAGTAAAACCAGAAAATCCCACCGACGAATTTAACAAAGAGCTTAGCGGCAACTACCGAATATAGTAATTGCCGCTAAGTTTTTGGCCGTATCTTTCCACTTTAGAGATAACTTTTTTCAACGGCTTTGATCATCAATGATTAGGCTCAAGTATATTGGCCTCTGCCCTCAACTTGTGCTTGCGCAAGCGGGTAGCGAACCAGACGTACAAACCAATTGCAATCAAGTCAAAGACAAATTTACTGATAATGTCGATTGGTTGGTCTGCTAGAACGACGACCACGCCGCCCAACATGCTGGCAACACTGGTGCCAAAAATCAGGGCCAGTCGCTGGCGGTCGCCCCAATCCCTGGCAGACGATATACGCCGTAGGACCAGCAGCCCTATTCCAATCCAGAACAGGCCTGCTCCAATTGGGACGAATGGCGAAAGGCCGTTTAGCGAAGCCGCCGGCACGTAGGCCAGGATGATCAGGAAGAACCAGGCCAGCCCAAAACCAAAAGCCATCAGCCAGACCAGCCATGGTCGTGGGGCATGCCGGTTTGCTTTCTCTACTCGGCGCGAGGAGTTCCCAAACAAAAATGTTCCGGCCACGATCAAAATAATGGCAACCAATGCCGCGACGATATAAAGCGGCGATACCTGATAGGTACTGGGTCCGTAACGCTGGAAGCCTACATTTCTCCACAACTCCCAGACACTAATTGAAGCCAGCACGAAGATACCGCCAGTGATAGCCAGCCCGCGTTCATTCAGCCATAGCTCATTGCGCCTGGCTGGGAAAAGCATCTCGGTCAAATAGATTGGCAGCACGATGGCATATACACTTTCGTACCAAAGCATGGCCGTCAGATAGATCCATTGCACCCCATACGCCCAGCCAAAGTTGGCGTCGAAAGCTGGCGGGAAGAACTGCGGTGTCAGCGAAGTTTGCAAGATGACGCACTCTTCGGCAATGGCAAAGGCGAAGCCAAGTAGAAGTATCGTACCCCAACCGCGTTTCTGCCTTCGGACAAGCTCTCGAATTAACAGTGCGGCCGTCCCGTAGACGCTCATCTCGGGTATCAACAGCCACAAGTTTGACAGGTGTACCACGCCCATCAACAGTTCGGCCAGCACAGGTGAGATAAAAATCAAAACAGCGATAGGCCCCGCATTTTGCCAGCGGTTGCCCGCAGCTTTGTCAATGCTTTCAACCATTCTATTAACTCCTTATGTTACCGGTAAATACCTTTCAAGAACGCCCGCCAAGAGAGGCCTCTTGCCGGGCAACTGCTGCCTTGGACTCTTCAAACTTGACCAACAAAAATGTCAATGTGCGAACCTCTTCGGCATCCCAATCCGCCACAAAGCTCGCGAAGCGATTCAGGCCGAATTTTGTTAACTCTGTCATTGTGCCCCGCCCGGAATCGGTCAGGGTAAGGCAGCGGGCGCGCTGATCTTGCAAATCTGGCGCAACTGTCACATATCCCTTGGATTCTAAGTCCTGGATTTGACGTGTGATCGAAGATTGATTGAGCCCCAGTTCAGTTGCGATCTCAGATGGACGGATTCCTGGGCGGGCGGCGATCAATTGTAGGGCGGAGAGACGGCTTGCTGCAGGATTTCGTCGTGTAGCGCGTTTAATCCCCTCCACGACGGTGAAAAGTGCAATCACCAAATTCTGGACATCTTCATCAGTGGATTTCATAAACCACAGTGTAATATATTTGCTTGCATTAAGCAAGTATTTTGAACCAAATGATTTTTCGTCTTTTAAGGAAACAACCCGCCGATTTTGGCGGGCCGTCTGTCAACGGAGTCGAAGTCTCCCGACTTCGGTGTTTAGAAATCCCACTCCGACATCGGGAGATGTTGGAGTCCGTGGATCAAATCAATTCCACGGCTGGGCCCACTGCGCAAGCACGTCCGGGTCCGAGACTTCGATGCGGTGTTTGTCCAGTTAAATCGCGCCGCTACGTTCCAGTTCCTTGAGCGAGCGTGCTACCACTTCGCGGACGGTTCCTAGCCGGGCAGCGAGCTGTTCCTGGGTCCAGGGTGGGCGACTCAGTTCTTCGGGCACTTGCTCGCTGATCAGGCGCGCCAGTCGATGCGTAACCTGGTAAAAGGCCATCTCGCTGACCATTTTGACCAGCCCACGCAGTTGCTTTGTCAAGTTGTTGATAACCTTTTGAGCGAATTCGGGATGTCGCACCAGCAGTTCGCGTAAGATGTCGGCCTGGATGACCCACACGCGTGTCGGTTCCAGCGCTTCTACATTGACCGGATTCTTGCCACCGTCAAAAGTAGGGACTTCGTTGCAGGTATCGCCTTCCTGCAAAACACGTACGATATACTGCCGGCCCTGAGGAGAGATGCGATAAAGTTTAACAAACCCATGTTCGATGATGTGCAATCCCGCACAAGGATCATCCTCCCAGAAAAGTGTTTCGCCGCGCACGTACTCGCGTAGTTGCATATGTTCGGCAACCTGGTCGAGCAAGCCGTCATCTAGCCCCTCAAAATACTCGTTTTTGTGTAATAACTTTCGTTTCTTGGCCGGCTCGACGCTGATGATGTGCATGGATCAAGGTTCAAAGGTACCCAGAATAGCTTTATCCGGTCCACGATCGATCTCCCAGGGAAAGATGATATAGGCATCGGTGATGGCGGCGTAATAATCCGGGCGAACTTTGCCAAACAGATTGCGATGGGGATTGAAGTGGAAGACGCAAGTCTCGGGAAAACCGCCGGCAGATGAGACGCGGTTCTTCACCGCCGTGATGGTGCGCCCGGAGCCCCAGACATCATCCACGATCAGGGTCGGGCGTCCGCGCAGCATGTCATCGCTGGGAAATTGGATGAAATCCGGCCAGACCATCAACTTGTTATGCTCCTGCTCGGCCTGGCTTGGAAAGTCCACGGCAGCAGTCAACAGGTGGGTAATGTCCATCGCTTCGGCCAGCAGGCCGCCGGGGATGATACCGCCACGCGTGATCATCACCATGGCCGTGAACTCGCGACGAAATTGCGGCATAAGATGGTCAACCAGACGATCAACGTCACTCCAGGTCAAGACTTCGCGGCGGGGTCCTAATGGTTTTGTCATGAGCTAACCTAATACCGCGGCCAGCGGAGCCGGAGCCGCCACCTGAATGGATTGACCTGCAACCTGAGCCTTTTCCGCCTCACGTGCCCAGATGTACAGGCAGGTATGATAGGCAACGCCGGTGTAGCTGCTGATGACACTGGCGACCATTACGAAAGCAAAGAAGATCATCGCGCCCAGACCGATGCCGATTACCAGCCCAGCCACGCCCGTTCCCAATATGGCAATGATACCGTAGCCAACACCAAAGCCAATGACAGCGCCTGCCGCACCGAGCACAAAACCGATCAGGCCGGTTACCGCGCGCACGCCGACCGTGCTGATGCCGATCAGCAAAAGATTGTTCTTGGTAATTTCCCAGACTCGCTTTACCCCATCTGTGAGATTCAAGTCATCGATCACCATCGCAGGCAGGATCAAGAAGGCAGCTTCTGTCCACAACACTTCCATCAGGCCAACGGCCGAACGCGCCAGACCCGCCAGGATATTCACGCCCCCGCGTCGCCCCCGTCTCTGTGCCAGACTTTTGAGCATGTTGACTGCAGTCGAAGCCGCTGCCAGGGTCAGGATGTCGAAAAAGTCACGCCGCACAATGGCCCAGGCCTTGTCCATGCGGCCATCGCCTTCCGAAAGATAGCCGAAGATCAGATAGGCTGTCATGCCGGAAAAAATGTATGAGACCACAAAATGCACAAAAACCAGCAGTGCGCCAAGCACGAACGTCAGGAACTGCCCAAACCCCGAGTCACTGAAGAGTATATAAGCGCCCACAATAGGGATGATGCCGATGATGGAGACAATAAACCCCACCCCCAGTGCATAGATAGATGGCTTAATCAAATCTTTATCCTTAAATGCCATCTGCCAGGCTTCCGTTAGAAATGACCAGCCACGACTGAAGCTTTGCATTGTGTCTCTCCTTTGGGAAATAAACTAGAAGTTACGAAATTGTGAGAGAGACCCTCCACGAACTGCGTAAATCCTATAAACCTGATTATAGCAAAGATGTTGGGTCAACTTCAACCCGCCAGCTATCGAATCTTTGATCTCGCAAGATGTCAACCGGATTAGGGCCGCGCAGGACGATTTGCCAGCGATATTCACTGCGTAATTTGGAAAAGAAACATGGGACCGGGCCGACCAGCGTGGTCTGTAGACGCCCTTCCGCTTCGATCCTGGACTTCAGCCTGCTTGCCATTTTTCGGGCTTCTGACTCAGCCCGCGCGTTTTCCCGGTGACGGTACTCGAGCCGCACCAGTCGTCCGAAGGGCGGGTAGCCTAATGTGCGCCGCCCTTCCAGTTCCTGCCGGTAGAACCCCGCGTAATCATGCTCTGCAGCCGCTTGAATGACCGGATGTTCTGGCTGGAAGGTCTGCAAAATGACCTGCCCGCCGCGCGTGCTGCGTCCGGCGCGCCCAGCTACCTGGGTCAATACCTGGAAGACGCGTTCCGCCGCAAACGGATCCGGCAGGCTCAACCCCACGTCCGCCAACACCACCCCGACCAGTGTCACCAGCGGCAGATCTAGGCCTTTGGCCAGCATTTGTGTGCCGACCAGTATATCCGCACGATGCGCGGCGAAATGGCTCAAGATGATCTCGTGCGAGTCCTTCTGACGAGTAGTCTCCCAATCCCAGCGCAGGACGCGCGCCTGCGGGAATAATTGCCCAACTTCCGTCTCTACGCGTTCGCTGCCCAGGCCGTATTCACGGATATGCGCGCTACCACACTCAGGACATTTCCGCGGCTTCTGGCGCGTGTAGCCGCAGTGGTGACAAACGAGTCTTTCCTTTTTTTCGATGTGAAACGTCAATGGGTTTTCACATTGCGGACACTTCAACGTGTAACCACAATCGCGGCAAAAAACATAAGTCGCTGTGCCGCGCCGGTTCAGGAACAAGATGGCCTGCTCACTGCGTTCCAGTGTATCGCCCAGGGCTTGTAGCAAGTCGTGGCTGAAGATGCCGCGGTTGCCCGCCTTGAGTTCCTCGCGCATATCGATAACGGAGACAGGCGGCAGGTCCAGATGTTGATGCGGTTTTGCTTCTTGTGCAGAGGCGATACGCTGGGACAGTTCTAACCGTAGGCTTTGCCCATTATCCGCCTCCCAGCGTTGGAGGATGCTGGGCGTGGCCGCTCCCAGGATACAGAGCGCGCCCGCCAGCCGCGCGTAGGTTTTAGCTGCTTCCACCGCGTGATAGAACGGCGGCTCGGACTGGTAATATGAACCGTCATGGCATTCGTCTACGGCGATCAGGCCGATATGAGGCAAGGGCGCGAACAGAGCGCTACGCGGCCCGATGATCACCTTCAGTAGCCCGATGCGTGCCTTGCGCCAGGTGTCATAGCGTTCACCTTCGGAGAGTTTGGAATGAATGAGACCAACCTGGCCCGGAAAGCGCGCCAGGAAACGGCGCACGGTTTGTGGCGTCAGCGCAATTTCAGGGACGAGGATGATGGCCTGTTTACCGCGCCGTACTGCTTCTTCCGCCGCGCGGATGTAGAGTTCGGTTTTGCCAGAGCCAGTCACGCCATGCAACAGAAAAGGGACGTTTGTGGCTTGGGATGTAAGCGCTGCGTGGATTTTCTCCCAGGCTTCTTCTTGTTCAGGGGTAAGTGTAGGGGCTTTACTCTGCTCTACTTTCTTCTCCACTCGTTCCAGGGGATCACGCCAGATTTCGTTCTCGCGTAGCACGATCAGCCCGCGCTCGGCTAGAATCTGCAGATCGGACAAGTTACAGCCGCTTTCGGCATATACCCACGAAACGTTGACCTCGTCCAGTTCCTGCATCAGATAACGGAGCGCGGCGGCACGGCGCTTCTGTGTGGCTGCGGTTGAACCCAGGTCGGACATTTCGAGTTCGGCTGTCTCGAGTGAAGCCGCTAACTGTGCCACGCGGACGTTTTTGGGGCGCACGCGTGGCGGCATGAGCACTGACTTTTTCTCGAAGATTCCCCGCCTCACCAGCCACTCGGCAGATTTGCGCCAGTCCACGTTGCGGAAATGGGTATCGATCTGGCGTCCGCGCAGGGGACCGCGTTCTTTCAGGAGTTTGAGTAGGCGGGATTGGATAGGTGATAATTCGCTATTTGGGAATCGGGGAGCATAATTCGTTCCGGTTTCCTGGTCTCCAAACCCCGCATCCCGAATCTCGTACGAAATATCCGCCTGCTGGCTCAACCCGGATGGCACCATCAGGTTGACAATCGCGGCCAGCGGGGAAAGCGTTTCTTCCGCCATCCATTCGGCCAATGCAATTTGTGTGGAAGTCAGAACGGGAAGCGGATCGATGAGTTCGAGAATTTCTTTTGTATTGGCTACAGCAGGCTGGTCTACAAAGCGCAGGATGACCCCTTGCACACGCTGTTTTCCAAAAGGGACCACAACCAGTTTCCCAACGCTAAGTTTCCCGGCCAGATCATCTGGGACAGCATAATCAAAAACGCCCGCCACAGACGGGACGTTAACGGCAATTTGGGCGAAGGAGTTCATGGATTTGAGATTTCTAAGAAAGAGTGGATATCACGTTCAAAACGTGACCTACTTTGGTTGCTTTAAAATCGCTGCTGCCCCGTAACCAACCACGCCAGAATAATCCCCAGTCACATCGCCGGAAGTGGCGTAATGTAATAACTTGACTGTATTTGCTCCCAACTCTTTGGAGGCCCATAACACAGCCGCGACGGCGGCGTGTCCGCAGGCGAAGCCTGTGCCGGTTCGCTCGGCTTCGAAGACACCTTCCGGCGAGAAGGCCTCGATCTGGCGCAGCATTTCGCTATCCAGTTTTTTCGCGGTTTCCTGGTCGTAAAAATGGGACAGGTCCGTGCTGGCGACCAGGGCAAAGTTTCTGTCATGTAGCACGCTCGCCAACGCTTTTCCTAATTCTTGTGAGCTGTGCGGATCTTGTGCGCGGACCATCACAGGCAGCAGTTTGAAGTCTGATGCCAGAGCACGTTGTAGGAAGGGAAGTTCAATCTCTAAGGAATGTTCCGGGTCGCGCGGAACGGCGGAAAGGCCGAGGCCGAGTTCTTTTGTCAGGATGGCATCCAGTTCGTTCACAGCTTGTTTGTCGATGGGAATCACGCCCAGGGGAGTGGCGTAGGCGTCGTGACTGGAGGTAATTAGCGGTTGCGCGTACGGGTGGTGCATGGGTGAGATAACGGCGACCAGATCCGGGGCTTGGTTCCGAAGCGCGGCAAAAGCGTAGCCTGCAACTGGCCCCGAATAGCGATGTCCGGCATGAGGCGCGACAACAGCAAGCACGTCCCCGAGCAGTTCGGGAAGTTGCGCGTTGTCTAAATAGGCATCGATGTTGCGTTTGAGGGTTTCGGGCCGGCCTTCGTACCAGGTTCCAGCAATAGGAGAAGGTCGCAGGTTGGGAGTGGTTTGCATATCCATTTTTATTGTAGCATAGTCACGGTAATTTGCCGGAGTTAAGCCCCTCTAAAAAGGCGATCTAACGAAAAAAGGCCACTGATTTGGGGGGCCTTCGCAATACTCGTTTTTATGGTTGACTGATTTTGACCCAGTCAATCTTGACCTTGACCGTTGGATCGCTAAATGACGCAACTGAGAAACCTACCTGACCTTCCGGTAAAACATATTGGTTGTCATCAAGGACACGGGTTTCGAAACCGTTGATATAGAGGGAGATAGTGCGATCTTTGCATATCATTTTATATTCGTTGACTTCTTTACCAACTTTTACCTTGCTCGATCCCCCATCAGCGAGAAAGTTGTAAACAATATCTCCGCTAGCATTGTATGTGGCTGCAAAGATTTTGTACAATCCACTATTCTGAACGTTAATTTCATACCAGCCCTCGTCGCTGTAGCGGCAAACCATGCTGATTGCGTTATTGTTTGTACCTTGATTTTCAGCGCGCAGTTCTATGGTTACATCATTATAAGTAAACGGATTATACGTTACATAAGTGTATAGCTCTTTGGTTGTAATGTTAAAAGACAGATAGCCATCAACAACTTTCAGGCTAAGCCCTGCTTCGTTTGTTTCAGGTGAACCTAAAACGTTGAAGTAGGTCCAATTGCTGAGATCTCCCTCGAACTCTTCTGTGAAGAATTTTTCTGCAGCTTGAGGCGATGGGGTCGGTTCTGGCGGGGTGGGTTGCTGTGGCAATTCGGTAGGAGGAGATGGCGGAGATGAAACCGGGGTTGGCGCTTCGCTCAGGCCCAGACAAGCCAGGCTGGTTATAACCATCATCACCACTAGAAAACCAAAAGGCCTCATAGTTTTGACAAGCATTTGATTCTCCTCCATCATGTCAAATGAAGTGGATAATAAAAGTATAGCATACTGGCTTATCCGCTCACATTAAATGGCCAACAGGCTATACGTTGTATAGCCTGTTAGTTCCAGTGCATAACGCTAGTTAAATTCAATAATCTTTACGGAATCTTGTAGCTTTCGATAACATAATTGAGTGTGTCAATATAGGTATCTTGGACATCGTTGCCCCAGTCCACTGTGAAGAACAAGAAAGTTGTACCGTTGCTGCGTACTTCAAGGAAAGAAAAGCCTGAGTAGCCGCCACCTTTGGAAGTCCAAGTGAGACGTTCGCTGCCATCTTTCATGATGCTGTCATCAGATACCCTGATGTCACCTTCTTTCCCGGTTGAACTATAAAACCTGTTTAACAGGTACAGAGAGAATTTTGCTTTTTGATTCCCTGTGAAAGCTGTGCCATCATCGTAAACAATATTTTCAATGACAGCCCCTCCATCGGGTGATTTGAAGGTATCGATGTAATAGTTGTTACTTTCCGTGTCAACGGTTTGGCTATAATCCCAATCGGCGGGCACCTCGATGCTATACAGGTTGTTCTGGTCAGTGAAAGTGACGTAGCCTCCCGCGCTATCGTTAGAGGTACTATCAGTAGGCGTATTATCGACGGGTTGCTCGGTTGGCGGTTGTACCTGGGGTGGCTGGGTAGCAGGTTGTTGTACTTCGGGGGCAGTGGTAGGGACATCCTGACCACCGCTGAATACGCTACAAGCCAGGCTTACGGCGAGCAGCAATACAACAAATGCAAATAAAGAACGGAAACCTTTGGAATACATAGCAATCCTCCTGGAAGAAAAAGATGGTTGATGAAGGCAAATTATATAAGATTAGTATGGAATATGAAATAGCTAAAAAGGTTGACCGCTCTTATTCCTGCTTCAGAACGGCCTGTGTAGCTTTAAAAGCCAAAGGAGGCAGTTTTGAGCGAGAGAACCATGCTACGGCATCCGCGTCATCGCCGGGAGATAATGTTCCGTCAAGAATTTCCGCTTGATAAACGATGACGAAATCTGCGCCGCGTTCGTGTTCTCGCCCCGCAATGACATCCAGTACGCGCTTCACACCGACTGATAGGCCTGTTTCCTCTAAACATTCCCTTTTGGCAGCCTCGGCCGGATCTTCGCCCGCGTCGATGAAACCAGCGGGCAACGTCCATAGGCCGCGATGGGGCTCATTGACGCGTCGTACTAACAGCACGCGGCCATCCTGTTCTACCAGGACGGCCGCAGCGACTTTGGGATCTTCGAAATGAATCCACTCACATTGCGGGCAGACCGCACGGAGCTTACCGAAGCGTTCTTGCAGAGAAACGGGGGTCCCGCAACGGGGGCAAAAATTTATTTGGCTTTCGCGCGCCATTTTTGGATTGCAGAGTAACGGAGAATGAAGGCGATCAGTCCACTTACGATAGCGATTCCCGCCAGTACGATTTGCCAGGTCGCGTTAATGGGTTTTGACGGTTGGGGTTGTGGTGTTTGAAGAGGCGCAGTTTGTTGCGCGAGGGTTTCACCGGTAGGAGCCTGCTGTATGCCACTTTTTTCGGATGCTTGAAGCGTTGGTTCGGCGCGGACGCTGTCATTGGCTGAAGGCACCATCAGGGTTGGTGCCGGAGCAGGTGCCTCTGCAGGTGCTTCAGTGGCAACTGGCGCTTGCAGTGCAGGTGCAGCGGCCTCAGGCGCGGCCTCCATTGTACTTTCAGGCTCGCCACCACCTCCACCGCCGTAGCCGCCCATGCCATAAGCGAAGGGCGCGGCTGTGCGAGTCAGGCGGGGGGCCATAAAGTTTGTGGCAAAGGTGAAGAACAGCAGTAAAGTAGCAAGTACAGTTGCAAAACGGAAAACCGGATAGGTGCGTGGCAAGGGCGGCTTCTGGCCGACCATTTTCGGGGTCAATGTGAAGTTGCGAGGGGCGCGTCGTTGGGGGAGTTGGCGGAGAATGCCACGGGCTTGGCGAAGGTCTTTTAGAACGGAGGCAAGTTCAGGGTCCGTTTGGAGGCGCGATTCGAGGCGTGCTATTTCAGACGATTTGAGTTGTCCGTCTAGATAAGCAGAAAGTTTTTCTACGTCGTGGAAGGAAGGTGTCTGGGTCATGTGCGGAGGACCTCTTCTTCCAGACGAAAAGTGGCGGGTAAAAGTTCCCAGAAGCCTTGCAAGCACTCACGCAACCGCAGACGGGCGCGCGCCAGACGGCTCTTGATGGTGCCCAGCGGTACGCGAACAGTGGTTGCTACTTCTTTGTAGTCCATCCCTTGAAGGTCGGTCAGCACCACCACAGTGCGAAATTCAAGGGGCAATGCTTCCAGACAATGCTGGATGGCATGTTCAAGTTCATCGACTTCGATTTCTTGCTCGGGACTCATGGATGGATCAGCCAGCCAACGCGGGGTTTCCATTTCTTCGCCGTCATCGGTCTCCGGCTCGAGCGGCGTGGTGGGGCGACGCTTCTGGCGGCGCAGTTCGTCATAGCAGGCATTGGTAACAGTGCGCAACAACCAGGCCTTGAACGACCCGCCGCGGAAGGATTTGATCGCACGGAAGGCCGAGAGAAAAGCTTCTTGTGTGGCATCAGCAGCCGAATCTTCGTCGCCCATGATGCGCAGAGCGGTGTTGAAGAGCATATCCTGGTACGTCAGGATAAGGGTATTGAAAGCGTCCAGGTCGCCGCGTTGGGATTCTTGGATGAGGGCGGGTTCGTCCATAAGCAGTATTTTATCATTAGGAGAATGACTGCGGAAAGGAAAACTTCTTTCCTGCGCTAATTTTCCTTAGCAAATTTTTAACAAAATTAATACTTTTTTTCTGCTTCTAACGTTTTTTGTGGTCATCATTTTGCACCTGCAATTGAAGTAGAAATGAGCATGTTGTGAAGCCAATTGTCATGATATACAAAGCCATTGAGCTTGTGAGCAGGTGACTTGAACCTTTTTCGGACATTGGCTCTTGGGCAATATTCCCAAAAGCTATGAAAAATTGCCCAAGCTCGGACAGCCTTCTCAGCAGAAGCCAAATGCCCGTGAAAAGATTGTGTATGAAAAAGCCATCGATCCATTGGTTGCATGTGTCGATCGATCATGTTGCTGGTTCTGTAAGCCGTTGGATGGTCAAATGCCAGCACAAAGAAATCTGCTTTGGCACACAGCTTCTGAACAGATTGCAAGGCTGAACCGGTCCCTTGCAGCTTTTCTTCTGCCCAATTTTTCAAGTCTGTAATCCCAGCAAGAAAAGAACTGGCATCAATGGCTTTGTAGACATCCCAAACTTGTTGTGCAATTTCGGGATAAATCTCCTTGAAACGTTTCTTGCAGCAATTCCTGATTTTCAGAAAGGCGTGCAGGAAACATTGGATGATCGCAATCAACGGGAAGAGATTGAGCCAAGCCTTTTGGGTAGCTGCCCAACCGTCGATATTCACGCTCTCCGGCTCATATTCAGGGTTTAGATGATGAGCTTCCTCCTGAAAATGGCCATACGCTTCGGTCAATCCTTCTTCATCAGCGGAAAGTGAGATCGATGCCCCAAGGATGCAATCCGAGCCAACGGTCGTGGCGATGTAGGCTTTCTCTCCGTGAATGTAAATGTGTTTCTCGTCCGCCAGCAAATCTTTCGGCAACTTCGCCATATCTTTCACGGTGGTCTGGATGATGTGATAACGTCCAAAATGACAAAATTGCCGAAACCAGAACATGTCATTTTTGCCGAAAACATAGGTCAGCGCCCAATACGGAACACCAAATCGCAAGAGAAATAAAGCCTTTTCGACATCGTCTGTATAGCCCGTCATGTAGGGCATCACGCTGCTGGGCGCTATGCTGAAGACTTCCTGAGTTTTTTTGAGCTTTATGCGTCGCAAAATCACGTCAGGGAGTTTACGGGAGGTATGTGTGCTATGAAGGTCATAACCGTTTACTATCTCCGATGGAAACAATTCAGGGTGACGGGCGATGTTCTCATCAACCCATCCCCGAAATGTTTCCGGAACATCTACGATTTCTTTGTACCTTTCCAGATCACTTGCCAAAACGATCCGCTTTGATGGTTTGCTGACTTTCTCTTTTGTTTTGATATAATTTCTTTGAGGCATATTGGCTGAAGGCGTGATGGTTTTTTAGTCAATTTTGCCTCATTTTTTATTAACCACAAAATCCGGTAGAACTAGCTTTTTTCTAAGATAATAAGATTTATGGGATGCTACACTATTTTAAACCAATTGAAAGGAGATTTGGTATGAACATCTTAATCTGGATTGTTAGCGGTATTGTCGCTGGTTGGATCGCAGGTTTGCTGGTACGAGGACGCGGCTTCGGTCTGATCGGTGATCTGATCATTGGCCTGCTCGGCGGCTTGATAGGTGGCTGGCTGGCCGGTTTATTCGGGATTCAGGCCAGTAGCTGGATCACACAGGTTTTGGTCGCTGCTCTCGGTGGCGTAGTCTTGGTAGCGATCATCCGCCTCGTCCGTCGTGTCTAAGTACAGTCACATAAATAATGAAAAGTATAATGGTGGCATGAAACGACTACAGGTGCCACCTCTAACAAAAGAACAGCTTACTGAGCTGGAAGAACTTTACCAGAAGACCAATAAGCCACGTTATCGAACGAGAGCGCAAATGGTGTTGCTCTCTGCTGAAAAAGGTCTCAAGGCGGAAGACATCGCTCAAATCGTTCGTGAAAGTCACATAACGGTCCTACGTTGGCTCAAACGTTACCTGGCTGAAGGCATCGAAGGATTGAAGGATGTGCCCAGGCCGGGTCGGAGCAGTACGGTCACCGAAGAGTACCGCAAACAACTGCTAGAGAACGTGCGAAGAAGGCCAAGGAGCTTAGGGCTTGAATACTCGATGTGGAGCCTGCAACGTTTGAGTGATTACATGGCTGAAGAAACGGGAGTGCGGCTCTCCTATGAAACCGTGCGCAGGGAGTTGGCGAAAGAAGGCATTGTTTTTAGCCGACCACAGCACACGATCTCTAGTCCGGATCCTGAGTATCAGGTCAAAAAAAGCGATTGAAGAGATCCGAGACGAGCTAGAAACTGGCGATGTGTTCTACTATGCCGATGAATTCAATGTGAGTTGGCTACCGACGTTGCGCAAGATGTGGAGCCCAAAGGGACAGCAGGTGATGATCCCAACGCCTGGGCAACCCAAGAGACATTATGGTCTCGGAGCTGTCAATTACCACACGGGTGAAACGGTCGTGATCATTCGAAAGCGGAAGCGTCGCTTGGAAGTGGCTGAGTTGTTGCAGGCCTTGGTAGAGAAGCATCCAACTGGCACGCTCTATGTGGCCTGGGACAACGCCAGCACACATCAGGATGATGAAGTGGAAGCGGTTGTGAGAGCTGCAGCCGGACGCCTGGTCTTGCTCTACTTGCCCACTTATAGCCCCTGGCTCAATCCGATTGAAATGCTCTGGCGGCATTTCCGTCGAGAAGTGACCCATTGCGAACTATTTGAGACTGTTAAGGTGCTGATTGAAGCTTCGTATGATTTCTTTCGCCGGTACAACCAAACCCCGGAAATGGTCTTGTCCATTATCGGGGCTCATTCATCATAACTTTTGTGATTGTACTTAGTACGAATTTTTTTAATCTACGGGTTTGATTTACGCTGGTTGACCCAAGCGTGGACGCCACGCCAGATAAGCATTCCTAAAGCAGCGCTGCCTCCCAAAATAAGGGTAAACAAGGGCAGCGCTACGCTGTTTAAGAGAGTAGCGCGCAAGAAGGTTGCCATTGGAGCGGCCAGCAGCATGGCCAACGGCGCTCGCCAAAGTTGTTTCGGCTTCGATGTGATTTGCGCATCGAACAATCCCAGCCAGGGTGCAATCAGGAACCAGCTAACCACCAATGGGATAAACGTAGTGAGCATGCGCGGCACGAGTGATAATTCCGTTTCGCCGTGTGATGCAAACCCGATGACAGTGATAATCGCCAGGAGGATAATATCGCCTGCGATCAGGGTTGATTTTGAGTTACGCATAGATTAGAAACTACCTCGCAAGATAAAAAACGCCCCAGCTAATATGATTAATACCACCAGGACAACGGAGACGATCAGGCGCGCGCGATAGCCTGCTGCATCCTCGGCAAACGGATCATTGCTGATGGCGGGCGCCGTTGGTATATTGGAGTACCCGTCTCTACGCATCTCAGCCTGAATAAGATCCACCGCGTCTTTGGCTTCTTTTAGCCCACAGTGATTTACTTCGCGATAAAGCTTAACGGCTTCGATCTTTTTTCGTTCTGCCAGGAAACGTTTGATGCGATCTTCGAGCAGCGCGTCGTTTTGTAGGCCGGATTGTACCGGCGCAGGAGTGACGACCGGGACACCGCTCATGATGGCTTCGACCGCCTCCTTGGCTTCTTTCAAGCCAACATTGGTTATTTCCCGATAAAGCTTTACAGCAGCAATTTTGTTCCCTTTGGCGACCAGTTCTCTAAGTTGTTGTTCCTGATTTGCGGAGATTCCGGACATATTGAACTCCTTACACTTGTAAAAAGACAGGGCAGGAGGATACCTGCCCTGCTTAACTCTACTCTTCTTTCTCTTCCTTTCGCAGTGCCGGGAAGAGTAACACATCGCGAATAGAGTGTTTGTCGGTAAGGACCATCGCTAGCCGGTCCACGCCCATGCCGAATCCACCGTTGGGGGGCATGCCATAGCGCATAGCGCGCAAGTAATCTTCATCGAGCGGATGGCGTTCCTCGTCATCGGCATCGTAATCACGACCCATTTCGAGGAAACGTTGTTCCTGGTCGAGTGGATCGTTCAACTCAGTAAAAGCGTTGCACAACTCGAAACCGGAAACATAGCCCTCGAAGCGTTCAACGGTCAACGGCTCGCCGGGCTTGGACTTGGCCAGTGGCGAAATATCGCGTGGATAATCGTACAGGAAAGTTGGCTGGACCAGGGTTGGCTCAAGGAACTCCGACAGCAAGAAATCGATCAATTTTCCGCGTGTGGCAGTTGGATCGGGAGTCTGGTCTTTGTGTTTGGCGACAATCGCTTTAAAAAGCGACTCGGCTTCGTCATGCTCGGCAATGTCGATGCCACTGGTTTCGAGGATGCCCTGTCGCATTTCCAGCCGTCGCCAGGGGGGCGTGAAGTCCAGTTCCTGGCCCTGGTAGGTGACTTTATACCCCCCGGTCACCTCTTTAGCAGCGTACGAAACCATTTGCTCAGTCAATTCCATTACTTGCAAATAGTCGGCATAGGCCCAGTAGAACTCCAACTGGGTAAACTCCGGGTTGTGTTTATAGGACACACCTTCGTTACGAAAGTCGCGGCCAATTTCGTAAACTTTTTCAAGGTTCCCGACCAGCAGTCGTTTGAGATACAACTCGAACGAGATGCGCAGGAACATTTCCTGCTCCAATTCATTGTGATAGGTGACAAAGGGCTTGGCTGCCGCACCGCCATACAGCGGTTGCAGGATGGGCGTCTCGACTTCCAGAAATCCATGCTCGTCAAGGAACCTTCGCAGGGCCTTGATAAGCGTAGCGCGTTTGCGGAAGGTCTCACGCACCTCGGGGTTGACCGCCAGGTCGGCGTAGCGTTGGCGGGCACGCAATTCCTGATCCTCCAGCGCCGCGTGCCGGACAACGGTACCGTCTTCGAGCGTCTCATCTTTCGCAGCCGGGAGCGGCGTCACGGCTTTGGCAAGCAGCTTGAAGTCGTGGACCAGAAGCGTGGCTTCCCCAGTGCGGGTGCGCATCATCACACCGGTCGCCTGGATAAAGTCACCTAGGTCGAACATTTCATTGAATAAATTGATCTTATCTTGCCCGAGTTCGTTCACGCGGAAGAACAACTGGATCTTACCAGTGCCATCTTCAATGTGAGCGAAGGTCAGCTTGCCCATCGGGCGAGCCGCACGGATACGCCCGGCCAACGTAGCCTTGACTTCCGGTGTTTCACCTTCTGCAGCTTGCTTTTCGGCGGCTTCGAATTCGATGATAACTTGCGCACTGGTGTGTGTCCGCTTGGCGCGGGTTGGATAGGGTTCGATCCCCTCGGCGCGTAATTCCTCGAGTTTTTCCAGGCGGACTTTTTCTAGCGATGTATATTCTGGCATGCTTCACTCTTTCTCCCTCTCCCTTTAGGGAGAGGGAAGGTGTGAGGGTCATGTGTTATTCTAACAAAAAGCCCCGCGCTTCCCTGTACAGGCGCGCGGGGCGATGGATACGTGCCCCAGATTATCCGATCTTAACGATACGGACAGTGTAAGAGCCGTCGGGTGTTTCTACTTGTACATCATCTCCAGCGCGATGGTTCAAGATGGCCTTGCCCATTGGCGATTCGTTCGAGATTTTACCCTCGCGGGGATTAGCCTCGGCTGCGCCGACGATCGTATATGTTTCCTCGTCAAAGCCATCTTCCTGAACCGTCACGGTAGAGCCGACTTGGATCGTATCAGCCCGCTTTTTCTTGTCATCTTCGATCACACGCGCCGTGGCAAGCAGTCTTTCCAATTCCTGAATGCGGCCTTCGACAAAGGCCTGTTCGTTCTTGGCGGCTTCGTATTCGGCATTCTCGATTAATTCGCCGCCCTCCATGGCCTCGTGCAAGCGATCAGCAACTTCCTGGCGCTTAATAGTGCGCAGGTAATCGAGTTCTTCTTGCAGTTTTTCAAAACCTTCCTTGGTCAGGAATGTGCTTGGCATAATTTTGTCCTACGAACAGAATTTGCATCTCTGATCAGAGATGCAATGGGTTAGTCTCTCAGAAAAAATCGTCAGAGTTAGCTATTCAATTTTCCCAATAAACGGCCTTAATATATCATGTTTTAAAGCCAAAATCAAGACACAATTGTGTTAATTTCCTGCCAAAGAGCTAAGCCACCTCGTTCGGAGTAATAGGAACGAATATCCTCGTCAATTCTTTCCGGATTTTCGAAAATAGAACTTAATTGTGACTTATATACCAGCACCGCTTCCACCCAAACCCTCAGGCCTGCTTCCGTTATAGGATACAAGGATTCTTTCATCCCGGCCACTTGCGGGGCCAACTCCCCCGGTTCTTTGAACAGATATGGTACGTCGGCTGCATACCAAAGCGGACGGTTCAGCCGTTCCGCGGCCTGGCGCACCAGGATGTGATCCACATGGCCGCCGATCCCCAGTTGGCAGATGACCTGGTCGTCCGTTTGCAAGCGGGGTGCAATCGTTTTTGCAATCTGATCAGGGAGATAAGCTTCCGCTTCGTGTGGTTGGACGAAGATGTCCAGATAGAGTGGTTCATCATCCGGACCACGGCGATAAATGCAATCCGGTACATCAAAATGGACGGTTTTCGCCCCAACGATGTGTGCAGCTTCCCGATCTTCTGCTCGGCGAAGGTTTATCGTTTCTTCGGCGGTTCCGGTACCCCATTGAAAGTGCATGACCTGTGCGAGCGGTGTCAATTCGCCCGGCGGTGGGAAGCCGCACACGATGGTCCAGATTTCAACCGGGATTCCAGCCTGAGTTTGTTCATAGAGAAAACCGCCAGTTGAAAGAACGGCATCATCAAGGTGAGGGGAGAGATATATCCAGCGCATGGGGACGATTATCTCACATTCCGTATCTCAAAAGAACGGTTTTAAATGAAATCTCTCAAATGTTGCTAGCAGGAGTGCAAAAGCTCTCCCGGCCCGACCACCGAGGCGGGCTGATTTTGCCACCAAAGCCGGGAGACTTTGGACTCCACTTTCAACAACTTTTTAACGCACCTGTTGTAACAGAATGCTAGCTAGGAAATTGGTAAAATGAAAAACAAAAATTTCTAAGAAAGCGTCACCATTGGAGAAAATATGACCACTCAACCACTATCTGGCATTCGCATCCTTGACCTGTCACGATTGTGACCGGGACCCTACCTGACTCAACTGATGGCAGACCTGGGCGCTGGTACGTACCCTTTGTTGGGTGGGCACGTCTTTTTCAACATTTATGAAGCTAAGGAATTATCGCAACAAACTGAATTTTCCGTGTAAAAAACGTTGTAATTCAGATTCAATAGTTGAATTTGGCTTACAAGTCAGGTAAACTGATAGAGAAGGAGGCTGCGATGGACGAAAGACGTAAACTCGAACGTAAGTATTTGATCGTGTATTCGCGCGTATTTGAGCGTAATTTGGGACGGATGCTGGGTTATTTGGGGGATTTAAGTTTGTCCGGTGCTATGATCATCAGCGAACAGCCGCAGACTGTGAACAGCGCGCTCCCGTTGCGTTTCGACCTGCCAGACTTACAGCTTTTCAGCGTTGGCCAATTAGACATCGCTGCGCGCGTAGCCCATTGCGAACCGGATATCAACCCCGCCTTCTATAATATTGGATTTGAGTTTTTGGATGTGACCCCGCAGCAAAAAGCGATCATTGAAAAGATGATGGATGCTTACGAGTTCCGGCGTGAGATTCCAAACTATCCGCCGTCCCCTTCTTCCTTGCAAGGCGAAGGGTAATTGAGTTCCTAATTAAACGGAAACAGGCTCCGCGTCCCGAGAGACGCGGAGCCTGTTTGCTTCTCCCATTCGACCGCGTAACTACTATTATTATGGAACGGTGACCAGGAAGTTGTCGAAGTGAACGTCCACGCCGCTTTCTTCGTACGTGCTGGTAAGCAGACCCACATCACCGGATGTCAGGGTCGTATCCGTCACGCTGGTGAGAACGATATCATTGACATACAAAGTGAGCGAATTGCCAAAGCATTCGGCTTTGATACGGTTGGTGGCGTTTCCCTGTATGACTGCATCGAAGGATTGCAACTGACCATCGCCCGAAATAACGTCCTGTGAACTGTCGGTCACTCGCACGATGCCAGCATAACCGTCACTAGTGATGATGAACTCATAAAAGCTGGCCGTGCTGCCTGATCCAGAGTAACGGCAGAGTACTCCAAAATCATTGAAATCGGGCCCGCCAATTTTGGTAGCATCCACTTCAACGCGCACATCAGACGGAAGGGTGTTACCTAACCCGGGGTTGGCCCAGAATGTGAATTCCGGTGTATCGACAAATATGCGATAGACGCCGCTATCGTAATCCGTCAGACCATCTGCATCACTGAACTGGTCCCAACCGCTGGACGGGTCAGAAAAATCGTCCTGGAACAAAACATTGGAGGGTTGTTGTGACTGTTGCGTGCCTTCAGGCTGGGCTTCGCTAGTCGGCTGTGAGGGGGCCATAGGGGTAGGATTGCCGCTTTCCAGAAAACGCGAAGCATACGAGCAAGCCAGACTGGCCAGAAACAGAATCCCAACCATCAATAGTGCGTGTTTCTTCATGTCATACTCCTGGTGTTTTCAACAGTATACTCAATTTAGGCTTGATATAATGAAGATGACAAGAAATTGGGTACTTTTGGGGAGCACCCGTTCTTTTCGCAAAAGCTATAGGATCTAGGAGACTTAATGAGCAAGTTGCCGATTCCTGGTTTTTTTGACTCGGGGAAACTAGACCAGGTCTGGCGCGTGCCTTATGAAGAACGCGCTAAAGATGCGAAAGACTGGGCGCTTCAACACCGCCTTCAGCCTGCCTCCGTTGATCAGACCAAAACCTGGCTGATGCTGGTTGACGTACAAAACACATTCTGCATCCCGGGCTTCGAACTGTACGTGGCTGGTCGCAGTGGACGTGGCGCGGTGAACGATAACCGCCGTCTGTGTGAGTTCATCTACCACAACCTGGATGTGATCACCCAGATCACTGCTACGATGGATACGCACCAGGCCATGCAGATATTCCATGCTATTTTTTTGGTCGATGAGCAAGATGAACATCCTGCGCCATACACCAACGTCAGCGCCGAAGATGTCCGAATGGGGAAATGGAAATTTAACCCGGCGCTGGCGAGCCGTTTTGGGATTACCTCTGAAGAGGGACAACAGCGTTTGGAACATTACACAACTACTTTGGAAAAAAGTGGCAAATATGGCTTAACCATTTGGCCGTATCACGCTATGCTGGGCGGTATCGGTCATGCACTGGTTTCATCGGTGGATGAAGCACTTTTCTTCCATTCGATTGCGCGTTTATCCCCGCCGGATTTTGAAATCAAAGGTGACCGTTCGTTTACCGAGCATTACTCCGTCATCGGCCCGGAAGTGGAGCGGGGCCCCAAGGGCGAGATCTTGGGCGAACACAATAACAAGTTCGTAGAAATGCTCAAGGACGTGGACCGGCTTGTGATCGCCGGGCAGGCGAAAAGTCATTGCGTGGCGTGGACAATTGCTGACTTGCTTAGCGATCTGCGTAAAGAAGATCCCACGCTGGCGCAAAAAATCTATCTGCTCGAAGATTGTACTTCCCCCGTAGTTGTCCCGGGCGCAGATTATACCGAGCAGGCCGATGCGGCTTTTGCCAGATTTGCGGAGGCAGGCATGCACCCGGTGAAATCCACTGATGATTTTCTGGCTGACTAATATTGCTTTTTGCTAAAATTGGTCGCCCGTCGTGTGATGGTCTCGAATTGGAAAGAGTCTGGTAATAAAAAATGCTCTATGGTAAATGGTTTATACCAAATGCATTGTTCAACAATACGCGAAGTTTGTTCCTAAGCACTTTATACGAATAATGCTTTAAAGCCAGTTTGTAATTGTATTTGCACATTTCCTCTGCAAGCTGTGGCTTCAATAAAATTTTACGGACAGCGTCGACAGTTTCATCGGTAATATATTCGTTAAAATCGATCACCTTGAAGCCCTTGGGTTTGATATCGGTTTCGTAGATAGCGTAATTATTTACTACAATCGGTTTCTTAAAATAGAGGGCTTCAAGAAAGGCGTTGCCAAATCCTTCTATTTCTGAAGGGTAGGTAACCAGGTCTGCATGGGGATAGGCGTCCCAGAGACTATATACTTTTTGCCCATCTTCGGTCATTCTCCGCTTTTCATCGAATTTTTTGGATGAGAATACGGCTTGTACGCCTAGCAGGTCTGCGTATTCGTGAACCCTTTTTTCGTATGCGTAGCCATCGTCTCCTGAAGCATGCGAGATAACCAATCTTGCCTTTAATCCCAACCGACTGACCAGTTCGATGGCATGTTCGATACCTTTGCGTTGAACCACCCGCGTTGGTTGGAGGATGAAGAATTCATCCGGTTCAAGGCCTATGGCCTCGCGCAGGTCGGCGGAGTAATCATCTACTTCAGGAGCCGGTTTTTCATAGTTCATCACATTGGGAACAATTGTAGAACTTACGCCTGTGCGCCGAGCCATTTGGTGGCTGGCGTGGGTATTGATGACCACATGTTGGATAGATGGCAAAATAGGGGGAACAGCCATGGAAATATAGTCATGAACAGCGTTAACCCATAAATCCTTGCGCTCCCAGGTGAAGTCATGATGATGGGCAATCGTCGGGATATTCGTCTCGGCGATCAATTCTGTCAAAGCCATGGATAGAGGAATATTTTGAGGAAAGGAGAGAGCATTTTCGGGGATCAGCAGGTCAATATCGAACTTTCGTACGAATTGATCCAGGTGCCCCCGGAAATACTCGCGCATTTTGTGAACCCAAAGAGTATCCTCGGATTTTCTAAGATGTGTACCGAAGAAACGGTAATAATGTTCTCTGATTTCTGGATGTAGAAAATGGGCTTCTGGGACAACCATGGATCGGTCATCCGGGCGATCTGATAAGCCTGAAAAGTAGTAACAGGTATGCCCCTTTTCTTCTAGAACCTCCGCCCATTTAGTAGTTTCCAGGGAAACACCGTCGGTGCCTGCAAACCGGAAAGAAATAAAACCGATATTAAGCGACTTACGAGATGATTTATGCGGCATTGGCTAACTCCATATTTTTGTTCTTCTGTTGTACCTTGGAGGTTTAACGTACCATATGGTTTCAGGATAGTTATCAGATTAACAGGCTTCTGAAATATTTTAAGAACTGGTCAAATTGGCGTTCTTTGTCGAAATTTTCTGTCATCAGTTGACGTGCGTTTTGTTTCATTTTCATATATCTTGTTCGGTCATTCCAGAGTTTTAGGATTCCATCTGCCAATTGGTCGCTATTTCCTGGCTCTACCATAAAGCCTGTTTTGCCGTTGATAACAATTTCGGCAACACCGCCCAGGTCGGATGACACTACTGGAACACCCATTGACATCAACTCAAGCAATACATTTGGGAGACCTTCTTTGTAGAGACTGGACAGCACTGTCAAATCAGCGCGTTCGAAGACGTATTGAGGTTCGTTCGTAAATGGAAAGAAAGAAACATTTTGTCCAATATCGATTTCATTTGCTTTGTCTTTTAGGGCTTTTTCATCAGGGCCATCGCCTACCATCATCAGATGCACGTTTGGCAAAGGGCCCGCGACCAATTTGTATATTGCCTCGAACAGGATTGGATGTCCCTTGCGGTGCTCGAACGAACCTACGCTGGCCAGAATCGGGGAAGCATTTGGTGGTAACGGATAACGCCTCATGGCCTCCCTTTTACCTGCTTCCGTTGATTGGAATCGATCTACATCCGTACCTTGATAAATCAGCGCAATTTTGTCGGCTGGTATTTTATAAGTGTCTATCAGATATTGTTGCGTGAAGCGGGCGATTGCGATAATCGCTGAATTGATAGTCTCATCAGGGTAATAAAATTCGCGAAGATATTCCGGGACAATGGTGCCTGTCTTGGGGATGAGATGCGTGTTGAGATTCCCCTCCTTGATACATTTGGCTGCAAATACGGAGCAGTGAAATCCCTCTCGAGGTGGATGAACGGTGCAGACCGCTACATCACATCCGCTCAAGGCTTCAGTCCATATTTTAATATGCTCTATGCTTTGGTTGACAACTTCATCCCAATCATATGTCACGGTTTGGGCACCAACTTCAGCGCATTTTGTTGAGACCCAACTCTCCTCTGGAGCCAATACCGTGACCTCTGCTCCGCGCGTTATAAATGCTTGCGTGGCTTCAGTAACCCAGATTTGAGTTCCCCCGTGGAGATGAGTATCTTCGATAAAACAAACGCGCATGCTGAATCCGTGTATTTATCTATTGCTTGGAATAACCTTTGCTAGGAGTACAAAAATATTCAAAAAAACTTTCAAAACTTTTTGTCAATGCTTCTCGACTATAACGCAAGCGAACCGCATCCTTGTTATGCTGTTTGCGAGCATGGAATGATCGAGGATGGATCAATAAGTTTACTATTTCCTCTATGATTGCTGGATCGTAATCCTCTTCCGGAAAGGGCGTGTAGTGGATCTGTTGTTCTTCTGAAAGCCCTCTGCCGATGACTTCATCAAAGACCTTCACTGGCCTGTAACGACGACATATGATGGGCACTCCACTGGCACAGCTTTCAATGATTGGAAGTCCTCGGCCCTCCCTACTGCTGGGGAAAAGAACCAGAGTAGCCATACGGTAGATCTCTTCAATGCATAATGGTTGTAAGTCGTGCTGTCTTAGTGATGGATGATCCTCCCTCCCGACGGAAAATGCCAGGAAGATTCGATCGGCAATTGGTGTGGGTAAGGATTTGGATAAAGAGTCAAATTTTTTCAAGAGTTGCATCAAAGATGCGCGGTGGTCTCTAGGGGTCGGTCCGGTGATGTGCAGGACGATCTTACGGTTGGTGTTTTGGTTGAGGTATTCCTGGAAGGATTGCTCTGCTAACAGAACGCCGAGCAGTTCAAGGTCCCTCTCGATGCGCTTACGAGGAATGATTCGCGTGGGTTGTAGGAGCCAAATTAAATCATCTGAGCGAGGATCTACTGACAATCCTGCGCGATGTCCAAGGATGCAAGGTGTCTGGTTCGCCGTCCAGTTTTTCAAATCGGCTATATGTTCTTCAACGGGGATGGGATGCAGGATCGCCTTCCCTCCGGACAGGATATATGCCATGCGTATTCGGGCGAGTTTTACGTCTGAGTCAGTATAACCCTCGAAAAACTTATCACTTATGCTTGTGGATATTTCAAAAACTTTCTTCTTGGAAAAGCCATAAGCCCTGACGAGTTTCCCGGATTGGCGTTTATTTATATTGACTTGAATCCATCGATCACCATCCCACGGGTATAGAGCTTCGAATACCTTAAAAAACGGCTTGTTAGTGCTATTTCGAAGGAAATGATCTCTGCTTCCTATCCTCCCGCCAGGCTTTCTCTTACTCTTTGGTTTGCCTCCCTCCCAGTAAAAATCGTGGTTTGAATTGATAACGTATAAACCCAGCCCTTCTGATACAAGTACCAAAGCCAGGCTGGAAGCCATGTTCCCCGGATTGGACGCAACGTTTACAGGGATGAGCAGTCGAACGTTATTCTCAAGCAGATATTTCCCTAGAGATTCGGCGATGCACACTGCCTGAGAAAAAATTTCCTTTGCAAGCAAGTCTGATTTTTTGCTGCGTTTGGGCATGTCTTCATAAAATAGCGCCTGGAACCATTTCCCCTGATTCCATCTTGCCCAACCCTGGATTCCATCGATCTTATGTCGAATCCACCCCGGTTTCATCAGGGAATCAACTTGACGGGAGAACCTTCCACCTATAAGGTAAATGGCGCACCTTCTCTGACTTTGATAGAGGCTCTCTAGGGCCTGAGCATACTTGACGATTTCCATTGAAACGCCATCGATACCGTAGCCGAAGGTGTAAAAGGCCGTACCGCTTGCAGCCAATTCGATGAATTCGTTTATTTGTAGTGCCGGTGAAATTTGGGCTTTGTTTTTGATGCGCCGAAGAATTTTAGTAATATCAGTCCAATTTGAAGGGGTAGCCGATGTCAAAAAATCCATCATTCCGGTAAATTGTTCTTGCAGGTCTTGCCTTGATTTGATCATGGGGTCCATTTCATGTTCTTGGGTTTGGAGATAGGTATGTAATTATTCCATTTTATATCCATAAAGGTTCTTTTATGAAAGAAAGTATACCCCAATCGAATGCTCGTTTTATAATCGGTATCCGTTCTGACCTATCATCGCCGCTATGAAATGATTCGTTCGATCTTGAACGGTGTCCCCTCCATCGGCTCCTCATCAAATTCGCGTGCGGCCAGATGACCCGAAAACACGGCTTGCGCGATGATATTGGGCGCTTCGGCATCGCCGGTCAGGCGCAGGGATTTGAGCTTTCCTTCGGCCAGCGCAGGCTTGAGTTCGTAGTACAGGCTGTCGTTGGAGATGCGGTCGGTCACTAAGACAACGGCGTCGTGGGGGATAGTGTTTATCTCGCCAGTCAGGGAATGAGTTAAAGTAACAAAATCAGTCTTAATTTCAGAGAGAAGCGTTTGGGGGAACAGTTTGACGCCCAGTTTCATCAATCGCGCCTGTATCTTGGATTGTTCCAGCGTGAATTGCGTCCAGTAGGAGACCAACGGCGCGGGCGTGACCAGGGTCACATCACAACCGTTTTGGGCCAGCAATTCGGCCAGCACGCCACCCAGGTAGAAATGGTCGTCATCGTACAGGATGACGCGGCCGGAAGGCAGGTTGCCGTCCATCAAATCGTCAGGAGTAAAGATGTTGGGGATACGCCCTTCGACAGGCTCAGGGCGGATTCCCGGTATGGGATGGTGAATGCTGCGCCCTTTGCCATCGCGACGAAAAATTGCGCCGGTGGCCAGGATGACGTTCGGAATGCCGCTTTCTAAGATCTCGGCGGCGGTTATCGGGCTGGACGGGTACAAGCCCACGTTGGGCATTTTCGCAAGGCGGGTCAGCCGCCACTCGACCACGCGCCGCCACTCGGACAGGCCGGGCAGGGCCGACTCGCGCAACACGCGACCGCCCACCTCGCGGCGCGCATCCAACAGCGTGACGTTGTAACCGCGCACGCCCAGCGCCATAGCACATTCTAATCCAGCCGGGCCAGCGCCCACGACCATAATTTCGGCATCGCTTTTCTTGGGCGCGATGATCTCGGGGTGCCAGCCACGCCGCCACTCCTCGCCCATAGTGGGATTCTGGGTGCAGCGAATGGGCACGAAGCGCGTGTCGCCGGTGACGCAGATGTTGCAGCCGATGCACTCGCGGATTTCATCCAGGCGGCCTTCCTTGATTTTGACCGGCAGGAACGGGTCAGCGATGGACGGGCGCGCCGCGCCAATCAGGTCTAGCACGCCGCGTCGTACAGCGGAGACCATCAAATCAGGCGAGGTGTAGCGTCCCACGCCGACCACTGGCTTGCTGGTGAGCGATTTGACGAAAGCAGTGTACTTTTCCTGATAGCCTTCCTTCTCAAAGCGCGAGGTAGCCGAGTCGTTGCTCCAGCCGCTGATGTTGACATCCCACAGATCGGGCAGTTCGGCCAGCATGGCGATAATGTCATGCCCTTCGCCCTGGTGGGTGATGCCTTCCTCGCCAAGCAATTCTTCTACAGCGAAGCGCGCCACCACGCCGCATTTGTCGCCCACAGCCTCTTTGGTGTCTTCCAGCAGTTCACGGAACAGGCGTGTCCGGTTTTCGAGCGAGCCGCCGTACTCGTCGGTACGGTCGTTATAGCGCCGCAGAAGGAACTGCGCGGCGGCGGTCAATGCGTGCCCGGCGTAGACGTAGATCAGGTCAAAACCCGCCCGTTTGGCACGCAGCGCGGCAGCGCGATGCCAGCGGCGCAGGTTATGGATATCTTCCTTGTCCATGCGGCGGGTCTGCACCGGGTCATAGCCCGTCCCGCCCAACGTACCCATCGAGCTTGGTGCCAGCGAAACGGCGCGTGTGTACAGGTTATTGGCGTCCAGCCCATTGTAGGCCAGTTCGATGCCCGCCAGCGCGCCGTGCGCATGTACCGCCTCGGCCATCAGCGCCAATGCCGGGATGTCGTCATCACTCCACAGGCGGCCCTCGAAATACGGCGACAGGTCGCTGCTGTGGTGGATCTCCACTTCCTCGGTGCAGACCACGCCCCAACCTCCCTCGGCTTTGATGCCGCGCATGGCCGCCAGTCCACGCGGCATACGATGGCCGAATCCGTTGCAGTGCGGCACTTGATAAAAGCGGTTGGGAGCAGTGACAGGTCCGATCTGGACCGGTTCGAAGAGAATGTCGTAAGGGGAAGGCATCGTTTTTTTCCTGTGGATTGGGATGGGGATACTATACCCGCACTTCATCCCACGTCAATGGATGAAATTCCCGATTTCATCTTTTTTCCCACCGTTCGAACTTCGCTCTGGACTGTTTCCGTTAGAAAACACAATCTACATTAACCGCCAAGATGCCAAGAACGCCAAGAATATTCTAAAGTCGCCAAGATAAGCCCTTGGCTTCCCAATTTAAATTCTTGGCGGCCTTCGTGCCTTGGCGGTTAGAGAAAAAATCTATTTGTGGCGTTTTTCCAACTCCCCGGCCACATCTGCGAGCGTGACACCTTTGGCTGCCATCAGCACCAGCACGTGATAGGTCAGGTCCGCAATCTCCTCGACGAGACGTTCGTTCTCTTGTGCAAGTGCTGCCACCACCACCTCGGCCCCCTCCTCGCCGACTTTCTGTGCCATGCGCGCCAGGCCCGTGTCAAAAAGGGAATTGGTGTACGAGCCAGGTTTGGGGTTGGATTTGCGGTCAAGGATGATGTTGTACAGTTCGTTTACGTCCATAAGTTCTCCTGAAAAAATTGCCACAGAGTCACGGAGAAACAGAGAAAAGAAAAATAAAAGTTCTGTGACTCTGCGTCTCTGTGGCTAAAATTCAACTTTTCGATAAAAGCAAGTTGTATTTCCCGTA
Source organism: uncultured Chloroflexia bacterium (assembly GCA_963785535.1). GTDB lineage: Bacteria > Chloroflexota > Anaerolineae > Anaerolineales > Villigracilaceae > JAABUE01. Next base: position 68,191 of record CAWAVQ010000029.1, read on the forward strand.
TGACAGGCCGGCCCGGCGGGTTCTACCAGCACCAGCAGCGTATCGCCGTCGCAATCATAGCGGATGTCAACTACCTTCTGCGTGTTGCCGGATGTCGCGCCCTTGTGCCACAACTCCTGCCGCGAGCGCGACCAGAACCAGGTTTCGCCGCTTTCAATGGTCTTTTGCAGTGACTCGGTGTTCATCCAGGCCACCATCAAGACATCCTTGGTAGTGGCATCCTGTACGACGGTGGTGATCAGTCCGTTTGAATTAAATTTTAGGTTCTCCATAAAGTCTCCAGAACGAACCGCGAAGAACGCTAAGAAAAAAGATTCTTTGCGCCCTTTGCGTGCTTAGCGGTTCAATTGACCATGCGCATCTTCAAGCCTCGCTCCGCCAAATACGACTTGATTTCACTAACCGTATACTCCCCATAATGCAGCATCGATGCCACCAGCGCCGCATCCGCTTTGCCTTCGGTTAGCACATCGTAGAGATGCTCCGGTTTTCCGCCGCCGCCTGAAGCAATCACCGGGATGCTGACAAACTCGGCAATCATGCGCGTCAGGGTCAGCTCATAGCCTTCTTTGGTACCGTCCGCATCGATGGAGTTGACCACCAGTTCGCCCGCGCCCAGCTCCTCGCCGCGCCTGGCCCACTCGATGGCATCCAGGCCCATGCGCTTCCGTCCGCCGTTGATAACGATCTCGTAGCCGGAAGCAACTTCCGGGGTCGGTTCGACGCGCAGCACGTCCATCGACAGAACCACCGCTTGTGCTCCAAACGCCCGCGAAGCCTCGCTGATCAGCTCCGGTCGCTTAACTGCCGCCGAATTGACGTTGACTTTTTCCGCGCCCGCCAGCAGTACGCGCGAGCAATCTTCCACCGTGCGCAGTCCGCCGCCGACCGAAAAAGGGATGAAGACCTGCTCAGCCACGTTGCTGACCACATCGATCATAATGTCGCGTTTGTCGCTCGAGGCGGTGATGTCGTAAAAGACCAGTTCATCCAGTCCGTCTTCGTAATATTTTTTGGCCTGTACCACCGGGTCGCCGATATCTTTGGTATCCACGAATTTGATTGACTTGGCCAGCTTGCCGTCGCGCACGTCCAGGCAGGAAATGATGCGTTTGGAGAGCATTACGGTCTCCATTCAGAAAAGTTCTGGAGCAGTTGCAACCCCAGCGGTCCGCTCTTCTCGGCATGGAACTGTACCGCGAAGAGATTGGCCACGCCGATCGCCACCGAGAATTCGCCGCCGTAATCGCAGACGGCGTAAACCTGTGACGGGTCTTCCGGCTGCGGATAATACGAATGCACGAAATAAAATTCATCGTCGGGATGGAGGTGACTCAAGATGGGATGTGATTGTGTGACAGTCACCGCGTTCCAGCCCATGTGCGGGATTTTGAGTGCCGGATCGCTTAGATGGAAGCGTACTGTCTCTCCGGGAATCAAATCCAGGCAGGGGGTGTCGTCTTCTTCCGAATGCGTCAGGATGATCTGGCAGCCGATACAGATGCCGAGAATAGGCGTCCCACGCTGGAAGGATTCCTTCAACGCCGAATCCAGGCTGCGCTCGCGCAACACCTCCATCGCTGCACCCGCCGCCCCCACGCCGGGAAAGATGACCCGCTCCGCGTTACGCACGATATCCGGGTCTTTGCTAATTCGGTTCTCAATGCCGAGATGGTCCAGTGCTCGCTTGACCGATGTCAGGTTGCCAGCTTTGTAGTCAACGATTGTGATCATAAAGTCTCTTGCCTGTAGTAGCGACTTCAGTCGCTCTTAACGGCTACACCTTTCCTGGCGGACGGTGCCAGGGAAGCCGTTACTACATCTCGCAACGAAATTTTGCCCTCGTACAACGCCCGTCCGATAATCACTCCAGCCAACCCCGCTTCCTTCACTCTGCGCACATCCTCCAGCGTGGACACCCCACCCGATGCAACTACCTGTAATCCGGTTTTCTCTTGCAACTCTACTGCGCTGCTAACATCCACCCCTGTCCCAACGCCATCGCGTTTGACATCCGTCAACACGCACCACGCCACGCCTTGATTTCGCAGCCGCAACCCGACTTCGAGCACGCTCAGCGGCGTGAACTCCTGCCAACCTTCGACCATTACCTGTCCATCGCGTGCGCCGATGTCCCCGACAATGCGGGCTGGGCCGTAGCGCTCGATAGCCCAATCGACAAGTTTGGGATTTTTGATGGCTGCCGTACCGAGGAAGACTCGTTCCACGCCCATTTCGAGCGGGATGCGGACGGTTTCATCGTCACGGATGCCGCCACCAAATTCGACTTTCATCCCGACGGACAGAATGTTTTCGAGCGCTTTCAGGTTTGCCCGCGCATCCTCGTTGAACGCGCCGCTCAGGTTGATGATGTGCAGCCAGTCCGCGCCTTCGGCTTTGAACAGTTCGGCTTGCTGATGCGGGTCATCACCGTAAGTCGTCTGCCGGGACGGGTCACCCTGTGCCAGCCGGACGATTTTTCCAGCACGCAGGTCGATGGCAGGGAAAATCGTAAAGGGCTGTTGAATTTCCATAAATTACATACTTTTTGGTAGCTGTCTGGCAATCTGTGCGCAGTGGATGACATCATGGCAAACCATGTGCAAAGTGTGGTCAAAGATCTCGATACGCCCTGCCTCCGGGTGTTGGCCGGGACGATGCCAATCGTCTTCGGACAGTTTCTCCAAAAGGGAGATGTGTTCCTGACGCAGGCGGATGAAATCAGACAGAACTTGATGCAAATCCTGTTCGGCGTAATGGCGATTCACGGCAAGTTGCTCCTGGTCGTAGGGAATGATGTTCGGGTTGTCTCGATCGCGTATCAGGGTGTTGCGCTGAAGGGCGAATTCCTCGGCATCTCGCATGTGGCAAATCACCTCGACAATTGACCAGCCTTCGTCACCACCTCTGGCGGACTGTGCCAGTTCCTGAGTTGCATCTTCAAGTAAATTCCTGAGTACGTCGGGTGTCGCCTGAAAGGCGTCGAGCATATCACGGATTGAGTTATACATTGGTCTCTCCTTTGGGATATCAGTAAACTTTTGGCTATAAACTTCCCTTTGTGGAAGGAATGTCCTCTGAACGGCGTGGGTCAAACATCGTCGCTGCATCCAGCGCACGCGCCAGCGCCTTGAACAACGCCTCGGCTTTGTGGTGGTCATCGCGGCCATACAGCACGCGGGCGTGCAGGTTGCAACGCGCATTAACGGCAAAACTCTCGAAGAAATGCGGGAACAGGCTAGTCGGGATACCCCCGACCGGGGCTTGTCCCCATTCAGCATCGATCACGGCGTAGGGGCGGCCTGAAAGATCGAGGGCGACAAAGGCCAGCGTTTCATCCATCGGCGCATAGAAACTCGCCATGCGGAGGATGCCTTTGCGGTCGCCGAGCGCCTGGTCGAAGGCGGAGCCAAGTACCAGTGCCACGTCCTCGACGGTGTGATGCACGTCGATGCGCAGGTCGCCGGTCGCTTTGACGGTCAAGTCGAAGAGTCCATGAACGGCGATGTGGGTCAGCATATGGTCGAGGAAGCCAACGCCGGTGTTAATGTCGTGCTGACCGGAACCATCCAGGTTGAGTTTAATGCTGATGTCGGTTTCGTTGGTTTTACGGGAAAGGGAAGCGGTTCTCATAGTTCACCCAGTGCTTGTAGCAGGGATTCGATTTCATCCGTTTTGCCAATGGTAATACGCAAACAATTCATGTTTTCAAACAGACGAATGAGGATGCCCTGTTCTTTCAGCGCATTGCATATCTCAGCAGCGGACTTACCAAACTCGGACTCAACTCGTACGAAAAGGAAATTTGTCTCGGATGGGAAAACTGTCAAACCGGGAAACTTGCGCAGTTCGTTGGCTAATCGCTCTCGGTCTGCTACGATGCGAGCGATATTGGCTTTAAGGCCATCTACTTCTCCCAGGGTGGCCATCGCGGCTATCATGGCAGGCACGGTGACATTATAAGGGGACTTGGCTTGCCAAAGTGCATCCCCCAGCCATTTTGGAAACGCGCCATAACCAATCCGGAAGCCCGCTAGCGCGGCCCACTTACTGAACGTGCGCAGGACAACCAGGTTCTGACGATCTGGTACTTCTGAGATCAGTGATTGGGTTGCGGTGAATTCGATATATGCTTCGTCCAAAACAAGTAGCACGGGTAAGGTCAGTAGTTTTTCGATATCCGTTCTAGGGGTGCTGCAACCGGTAGGGTTGCCTGGGCTGTCTAAATAAAGGATTTTGGGGGAATGTGTCTGAACCACCTCAAATATCCGATCCATATCCAGAGAAAAATCAGTCTTACGGGGAACGTTGATCACTTCACAGTTTTTCAAATGGGCGTAAAAGGCGTACATGCTGAAAGTAGGTGGGCAGACCAGGATGCTATCACCCGGTTCCAACAGCACTTGTGCCATGAGTGAGAGCAACTCATCGGACCCGTTGCCTGCCAGCAAAAAGTCAGCCGGAACGCCGGCATAGGCCGACAGCGCAGCGCGCAAGTCGCGTTGGGAGGCATCTGGATAGCGATGGGTTCCGCTAAGGGCAGCCAGCGCCTTATAGACAGCAAGCGGCGTGCCGTAGTTGTTCTCGTTGGCATCCAGCTTGATGATGGATTCGGGCATGCGACCAAGACGGGTGGCCAGTGAGTCGACTGATTCGCCGGGAACATAGGCGGGTAAGTTTTGTACGTGAGCAGGCAATTGCATAATTGTCTCTTTTCATCACAGAAAATTGAACCGCGATACCCTTTCGGGCACTTAGCACATAAAGTGCGCAAAGTAAAATTATGATCTTTTCTTGGCGGTCTTTGCGTACTTTGCGGTTAATTCTTCACACGAAAATCCGCTGAACGGGCATGTGCTTCCAGGCTTTCGGCGCGGGCGATACGGGCGGCCAGGGGCGCGATCTCAGCCGTGGTGGCGGGATTGAGCGCAATCAGACTGACGATGTGGACAAAATCCCAGACATTGAGCGGAGAGGCGAAACGCGCGCTACCGCCGGTCGGCATGACGTGGCTGGGCCCGGCAACGTAGTCACCCAGCACTTCGAAGGAGTGTTCGCCCATAAAGATGCCGCCCGCGTTGGTAATCTTTTCACTCAGAGCCCAGGGATCGGAAACGGAAAGACATAGATGCTCGGGAGCATACGCATTGCTGAGCGCAGCAGCTTCATCCAGATCCTTGGTGATGACAATGCCACCCTGACCGGGCAGGGATTGGGCCAGGATGTCCGCGCGTGGCAGAGTTTCCATTTGGTGGCCGACTTCGACTTGCACGGCTTCGGCCAGTTGGCGGGAAGGCGTGAGCAGGATGGCGCTGGCGAGCACATCATGTTCGGCCTGAGCCAGCAGGTCGGCAGCGACCCAGGCGGGTTTGGCGTTCTCGTCGGCGATGACCATCGTTTCAGTTGGGCCGGCCAGTCCGTCGATGCCGACCGCGCCGAAGACCTGGCGCTTGGCGAGCGTGACGAACAGGTTGCCGGGGCCGAAAATTTTGTCCACGGCGGGGACGGATTCTGTGCCGTAGGCTAATGCCGCGATGGCTTGTGCGCCGCCCAGTGCGTAGACCTCCGTCACGCCAACCAAGGCGCAGGCAGCCAGAATAATGGGTGAGACCATGGACGGTTGACCGTCGACCGTTGTTTGCGGTCCATTGTCCACGGTCTGTGGTCTGGCTGGTGGTGTGACAACTACAATGTCCTTAACCCCGGCAACCTGCGCGGGAATTGCTGACATTAACACGGAGGAGGGCAGCGGAGCGGTGCCGCCCGGCACGTACAGCCCTACGCGCGCATGCGGGCGGATAATCTGCCCAAGCGTGCCACCCAGGTCGTTGGTGAACCAGGATCGTCAGCGGCTGGCGGCGGTAAAACTCGCGGATGCGATAGAGCGGCCAGTTCGAGCGCTTCTCGTTCTGGGGCGGGCAACGCTTCTAAAGCGGAAGCAAGCTGGTCATTGGGGACACGCAGCGGGGCATCCGCCGGGAAGCCGTCCAGTTTGGCGGACCAATCTCGCAGGGCGGCATCACCACGCGTGCGTACGTCTCGCAAAATGCGACGCACAGCTTCCTCGGCGCTGATGCGTTCGCCAAAAGTCTCAGCGATACGGTCGAGCACGCTGGGCGGCACGGAAGTTTCGTCGGGTGGGATGCGTTTGAGAATGGTGTTTTGAGCGGTTTGGACGTTGTAGATTTTAAGCATGGGGTTCTCCTTATTTCACCGGAGATGAACAAGGATAAACGAAGAAAAAACGTTCATCTCTGTTTATCTCCGGTTCATTTCAACGCCTCCAACATGGCGCGATATTCTTCGGGTTCTTCTTCGAAAATATAGGTCACGGGCGCGACCACCACGCCACTGCCGCCAATGGAACGTAGCTCGGCGATGGCCTGGGCAAGCTGATCCTTGCGGACGATGAGATGAGCGGCGTACCATTGCTCGTCCTGCCGTCTCGCACCGGCGTGCTCGCGGCACGAACGGTGACGGGTGATGATGGGCGAGAAGGTAGGACCTTGCAGCCCGCCGATGACCTGTTTAGTGAACATTTGTTGCGCAATGGATTCAGGCGAGTCGCCGCGTATGTTGACAAAGACTGAGACGGCTACCCTGGCGCGCAAGTGGGCAGCGATATATTCGAGCAGGGTTTTGGCGATAGCCAACGCCGCGGGATTCTCTTTGAGTACAGCGCGGTTGGCGATCAGGCAGGCCTGTGATGACAGGATCTGGCCGTCTTCGAGCCGTTTGAGGTGGTTGTCGCGCAGGGTGGTGCCGGTCGAGACCAGGTCGGTGATCAGGTCGGCGTAACCAATGGTTGGCGCGATTTCGAGCGTGCCTTCGGCAGCGATGAAGTTGACATCGCTGAGACCATTCCGGGTGAAAAAAGGCGCGGCGGCATTCGGGAACTTGGTCGCCACGCGCAGCGGACGACCGGCTTCAGCCTGCACCCGCGTCAGGTCGGCCATACGGTTGACGTCTGTCCATGCCTCGGGGACGATCACGTCCAACGAGCAGGTGCCAAAGCCCAGTTCGGAGTGGATCGGCAGGATGTCGCCGTTCGGGCCGCGATATTCGGCCAGCACGTCCAGGCCAGTGATGCCAAAATCCACGCTGCCATTGCGGACTGAAATCACGATGTCGGTCGGGCGCTGGAACAGCACACTCAACTCCGGCACCGACGGGATGCTGGCTTCGTACTGGCGCGGGTTGGGCTTGTACACTTCCAGTCCGCAGGCAGCCAGGAAGTTCAGACTGTCTTCCGAGAGACGGCCTTTGGACGGGATAGAAAGACGGAGCGGGCGTTGGGTCATACAATTCCTTTCGGTTCCTCTCCCCCTATTTTCGGAGAAAATGGGGGGAGCCGGAGGGGGGCTAAAATAAAAGCCCCCGGCTGACCGGGGGCTAGGGGTTATAGGTGTGGTTAGTTGACGTAAATGAAACTAACCTGCTCTCCGGTCAGGCAGGGGTTGGTGAAAATGATGATGCAAAGTGCTGGTCAGTTTCATGATGGGTTGCATTGTACTGATGGATGCCGGATTCGTCAACCTTGATTTTAATTTCGATTATGTTTGGCTTAACAGTTCCGGGACTTTTTGCGCAATCGCGTCGCGCACGGACCGGAAAACTGCCAGCTTTTCCTCGTCCGTTCCCTGGGCCTTGGCCGGATCCGGGAAGCCCAGGTGAACGCGTTTGCCTTTGCCAAGCCAGACCGGGCAATTCTCGGCGGCATCATCGCAGACAGTGACCACCAGATCGAAGTCCATCTCGCGGAACTGCTCCGCGGATTTGGGCTCGCCTTCGTGTGTGATGCCGATCTCTGCCAGGGCCTGAATCGCTTTTGGGTGTATGTACCCAGCCGGAACGGTCCCGGCAGAGAACGCCTGCCAGTTGTCTGACAGGCGGGCATTGACAATCGCTTCGGCCATCTGTGAGCGGCAGGAATTACCGGTGCACAGGAAGAGCACTTTGCGGGTCATTTATATGTTTTCCAGAACTCGTCATCGCTGGCGTCGATCTCGACCAGTTCGCCGGTGGCGATGAAAATGGTCCGTTCGCAAATATTGGTGACACGATCTGCAACGCGTTCCAGGTTGTGCGCAACCCACAACAGCCAGTTAGCGCGTTCGATGGTTTTGGGGTCGGCGATCACGAAGGTCATCAACTCACGATAGATTTGGTTGTAGAGTGCATCTACCTCATCATCTTCTTTTGGAAGAGAACGGGCGGTTTCGATATCTTCGTTGATGAAGGCCGTTAGGGAACGGTGGAGCATGTCCACATCTATCTGGGCCATGCGCGGAACGTCGATCAAGGGCTTGAGCAATGGCTGGTCACCCATGCGCAGGTTGATGTTGGCGATGCCCTTGGCGTAATCGCCCATACGTTCCAGCTCGGAGATGATTTCCATGGAGGAGGCCAGCAGACGCAGGTCGTGTGCCATGGGTTGCTGAGTAGCAATCAGGATCATCAACTGGCTTTCGATTTCGAAGCGCTTCTTGTTAATTTCGCGGTCGGCCGCCAGAATGCCTTCAGCGGCTTTGAGATCGCGTTTTTTCAGCGCCTCAACTGAATTCAGGATGGATTGTTCCACCATACTCCCCAGCACCAGGATTTCATCCTTAACTTGCTGGAGCTCGTTCTCAAAGGTTTTACGGATCATAAGTACCTCATTTCGTCTCTGCGGTAACCCATTATAACCATTTTCGCTTTCTGGTTTATCCAAAGCGCCCGGTAACATAATCCTCCGTGCGCTTGTTTTTTGGGTTAGTGAAAATGGTCTCAGTTTTGTCAAACTCGATCATTTGCCCGGAGCGACTATCATCGATCATCATCATGGCGGTGAAGTCAGAAACGCGTGCCGCTTGCTGCATGTTATGGGTTACGATGATGATGGTGTATTCTTTGACGAGTTCCTGCATCAGGTCTTCGATGCGCAGAGTTGAGATGGGATCCAGGGCCGAGGCGGGCTCATCCATCAGGATCACTTCCGGTTCGACGGCCAGGGCGCGGGCAATGCATAAACGCTGTTGTTGTCCACCTGAAAGCGCCAACCCGGATTGATTGAGTTTATCCTTGACTTCCTCCCACAGAGCAGCCTGTTTTAAGCTATGAACGACAATTTCATCCAGGTCGCTTTTGCGGTGCATACCGTACAAACGTGGACCGTAAGCAACGTTGTCGTAGATGCTCTTCGGGAAAGGGTTCGGACGTTGAAAGACCATCCCGACCCGTCGTCGCACTTCTACTACATCCACACGATCAGAATTGATATTTTCATTATCTAGCGCAATCTCACCTTCTGTACGGGCCTTGGGTGTCAGGTCGTTCATGCGATTGAACGAACGCAGCAATGTGGACTTTCCACAGCCGGATGGCCCGATGATGGCCGTAATCTTATTGGCGTACGCGTCAAAATTGACGTCTGCAAGCGCACGGAAATTGCCATAGTAGACCGACAGGTGTCGGGCCTGGATTTTTTTCATTGGAGCAGAGTCGGGCGTGAAAGATTCGGTAGGGGAAACGATAGTTGTCATTTGTTTGTATTCCATGAGGTTATCCTTGAAGACGTCGTTTACGAGTTTCGATCCACAAACGGGCGAAGATGTTAATCAGTAGTACAACGATCATCAGGATCAGTGCCACTGCCCAGGACTGATCGATGCGTTCCGGGTAAGGTTGTTGGGCGTATTTCCACAAGGTAAGCGGCAGCGAGTCAGCTGGTTGATTCAGAATACGCCCAAGAATCTGCCAGATAGGTTGGTGCAGTTGGATGCCGCTCTGGACGATCAATCCAAGGTCATAGTGCTCATTTCCCAAAGCCGTGAAGAGCAACGGTGCGGTTTCGCCAGCAGCGCGGGCAATGGCCAACAGGAAACCGGTGATAATCCCATTCAAGGCAGCGGGGAACAGTACTTTGAGAGATGTCTTCCACTCCGGCGCCCCCAAGGCCAGTGAGCCTTCCCGCAGGCTGTGCGGTACTAACTTGAGCATCTCTTCCGTGGTCCGGATGATAATAGGCAGCATCAGAATGGCCAGTGCCACACCACCTGCTAGGGCTGAATAGCTGCCCATCGGCTTGACCAGGAGAGCATAGCCGAACAGGCCAATCACAATAGAAGGCACGCCTGACAAAACATCAGTGCCAAAGCGTAACGCCACACCGAGCGGTGTATTTGGGTTACGAGCTGCATAGAAAGCCGCCAACATCCCAGGCGGAATGGCGAACAGGGCAGCCAGGATGGTAATGACAATCGTACCCTCAATAGCATGACGGACACCACCGCCTGCCATGCCCAGCGGTCTGGGAAGCTGCGTAAAGAAATCCAGATTGAGCGATTTTCCGCCCCGCAGGATCACATAGCCGATGATCCAGAAGAGCGGGACCAGGGCCAGGAGTGTCAACAAGCCGGTTAGCGAGAGCATGGTCGCATTGACCATTTTGCGGCGGCGAGCGCGCGCCGCATGCCCTTTGAGCATCATTTCCTGAAAGCGGGTCATGCGCGTGCCTCCTGCGGTGTCCGCCGCGCGACTCGCCAGACCAGGAAACGGGCGATCATGTTCAATACCAGGGTCATGATGAACAATGTCAAACCGATCTCTAGCAAGGCTTGCGAATGTAACTCAGAGACTGCTTCGGCGAACTCGTTAGCAATGATGCTCGACATGGTGTAACCTGGCCCCAGCAGGGAAAGTGATCCTTGGATACTGTTGCCGATCACCATCGTGACCGCCATGGTCTCACCGAGAGCACGGCCCAGACCCAAGATGACCGCGCCCAGGATTCCCGACAGGCCAAAGGGAATCAGTACCTGCCAGATAGTCTCCCATTGTGTGGCGCCCAATGCTAAGGCGGCCTCGCGCTGGTTATCTGGAATAGCCAGAAACACATCGCGCGCCACGGCAGTGATGGTGGGGATGATCATGATGGTCAGGATTAGGGACGCGGCCAGACGAGATGCTCCGCTGATCGGGATGCTGCCGGCGAAGAATTCGCCCAGCAACGGGAAGGAAGCCAAGGCCGAAAGCTCTTTGCCAACCGGTGCGACCACTTGGGGGAGAAAGACGAAGATTCCCCACAGGCCATAGACAACGCTTGGGATCGCGGCCAGCAGCTCCACCATCCAGTTGAGAGGCGTACGGAGCCAGACCGGGCAGAGTTCAGCCAGGAAAACAGCGATGCCCAGGCTAATCGGCAAGGCCAGCACCAGAGCAACGAAGGAGGTTAGAAACGTACCGTAGATAAATGGCCAGGCCTGGAATTTGCCCGTAATTGGATTCCAACTGGCGTTGGTGGTTGGCATCAAAAAGTTCCAACCGAGCGTGTGACGTGCATTGGCTGAGTCTTGCCATAGCATCCAACCAATGGACACCATCAAAATCAATACACCCAAAGATATCAACAGGATCAACCAGTTCCAAGGCAAATCTCCATAGCGTAGAGAACGCCGCACACGGTTGAACCAATGATCTTCAGAAGTAGCTTGGATAGATTTGATCATTGTGAATTCCTTGTTTTTCCCACACAGCAAAATCACTTCATCCGGCATGTAGTCCCGACAGGCTGGAAAAAGGGATTTCGTTTGGGGGCTTAATAGGATTTGGAGGACCTCCCCGCACGGGAGGCCCTCCAGGGACTATGGGAAGTAAGCTATTTCATAACGGGCTGGCCGTTGCAGGTCAATTCGCCGAGTTTGGCAAGCACCTGGTCACGGACGGCGGACGGCAGCGTGGCGTAACCAAGGTCGGTTGCGCGCTTGGCAGCCGCAGGATCAGTCTCCGTCCATTTGATATATTCCAAAAGTTTCTGGGCTTTGACACAATCTGTCATACTGGTCTGGTGTAGAACCAGGTAGGTGTAGCCTGCGATCGGCCAGGTGCCGTCACCAGGTCCATCTACGATGACGTTGGTCAGCCTGTCAGTAAAACTGTCGGCGAAATCATTCATGGCAGACTGCAGACTGTCCGCATTTGCACTTACGGTGGTGCCGGCTTTGTTGACAAACTGGGCATAGGCCAGATTGTTGGCAACCGCATAATTCAACTCAACATAACCGATGGCGTAAGGAGTGTTCTGCACGGCCGCAGCCACACCTTGGTTGCCTTTACCGCCAACATCGTTGGTAGGATTAGATTTGGCAACTGGCCACTCGATGGAGGTGCCGTATCCGGGATCACCAACGGCGGCTTTCCAATCTGTGCTGAAGGATGTCAGAGCACGTGTGAAAATCTCGGTCGTGCCGGAGCCATCCGAACGATGTGCTACCACGATCTGTTGATCGGGAAGCTTGGAGGCTACACTTGGATTCGTAGCCACGATTGCAGGATCGTTCCAGGTTGTAACCTTGCCCAAATAGATGTCGACCAGAGTCTGACGGTCGAAAATCAGAACCGGATCACTGGAAGGATCAAGTTCGGGGATGTTGTAGATCATAACCTCTGCGCCTGCCACGGTTGGGTACATCTGCAAATCCTTGCCAGCCGCGTACTCGTCATCGCTTACGAGCGAGTCAGAACCAGCGAAATCGACGGTGCCATCGATGATAGCTTTCTTGCCGCCACCTGATCCAATGCCTTCGTAGTTGACGATCACTGCCGGATCAACAAATTGATAGGCGTAGGTCCATTCGGTATAGATTGGCAGGGGGAAGGTTGCGCCCGCGCCGTTAATTTGCACGGAGCCAGCCGCGAGTGTATCTCCGCTAGAATTGCTAGGCGCTGCTGCAGCGCCTCCGCCACAGGCGCTCAGCACCATGCTGGCAACCATCAAAGTGGCAAACAAGACAAACAAATTTTTACGCATTTTCTCTCTTCTCCTTGTGAGATGATTGTTTTTTCAAAGGTATGTTAACTGTTGGGTATTAAGGTCAAACGAAAATCTGTTTAACGTTGGGTTAACAAAAAACATTTCCCTTTGGACGCCTGTCCAAAAGGAAGTTGAAAACTTGTTTGCATGAAAATCATTTAGGGGTGGTAATGGTTATGGATTTGACACTCGTTTTTTCATCGCATTTCCCTAAGGTGACAAAACTAACTTTTATTTACCTGTTGTTAACCTTGTTTTTGGGAGTCGTTAATTCAAGCTAGATAACATATTATGAACGAAGCTGGACTATGGCAGGCTGTGTGATAAACATCTGTAAACGCACCGTTTTTATCGAAACCGGGAAAATGGCGGTACAATTTGACTAGACAAGGAGCTCGGCTTTCCAGATGCAAATGATAGCTGCGGTTGACGTAGGTTCGAACGCCATCCGAATGGTCGTGGGTGAAGTGGATGATGAATGGAAAGTGCGCGCCATTGAGAACATTCGCCTTCCGGTCAGGCTGGGTCAGGATGTTTTCACGGAAGGATTTATCCAGGAAGAATCCATCCAGGCCACTATTGAGGCTTTCATGCGTTTTCGACGTGTTGCCGATGATTTTGGCATTGCTCGTTTACGCGCTATTGGCACCAGCGCCATGCGCGAAGCCTCCAATGGTGACTTTCTCATTGACCGTATTGCCAACAGTAGCGGCATCCAACTTGAAGTCATCGATGGAGACGAAGAAGCGCGCCTGGTGGCTCTGGCAATTGCTAAGGTGATCAACCTGCGCAAGAAGCGGGCTGTCCTGGTAGACATCGGCGGCGGTAGCGTGGAAGTAGCCGTCATGGATGGTCCCAACATCGTTTCCACAGAAAGTTTCAACATGGGGACCGTACGCCTGTTGAACAAACTCAAAACTAACGGCAGTTTCCAACCCCCTACCAACGCTTCGAACTCGGACTTCAGCCTGCTCGTCCAGGAATATGCCGAAGCCCCCCGACGACGGATCGAGCGGGAGATCGGGGACGAACCTGTCCAGTTGTGCATCGGCACGGGTGGCAATGTGGAGGAGATGGGCAGGTTGTGCCAGAAGCTTTTCAAAGGCTCAAGCGATAAGCTCATCACAGTAGCTGAACTCCAAAAGCTGATCGAGCAACTGGAGGGTATGAGTTACAAAGACCGCATCCGCAAGCTCAAGCTCAGACCCGACCGCGCCGACGTAATCCTGCCGGCCTGCATCGTCATGAATGTTATTGCCAGGCAAACGGGTGTCAAAGAAATCACGATCCCTGATGTAGGCTTGAAAGATGGTGTACTGCTTGATGTGGCGGAAGAACTTTCCTTGGGCCCGCATCCGCCCCGCCGGGAGCAGGTCTGGGAATCGGCGGTGCGGTTGGGAGCCAAATATCAGCTTGATGGGGAACATGCAAGTCAGGTGTCCAAACTGGCTGCGAGTTTATTCCGTCAAACAGAAGAACTTCACGACCTGGATGAAGAAGCCCTGCTTTTGCTGGAAGTTGGCGCCTTGCTGCATGATATTGGACATTTCATTAATACGGTCGACCATGACAAACACGGATACTACATTCTCAACGCCAACCGTTTGATCGGCTTGAGCGAAAAACAACAGGAACTTGTTGCTAACCTGGTCCGTTATCATCGCAGGGCTTTTCCATCCTTCGATGATGAGAACTTTAAGGCCCTTTCGCAAAATGACCGCCTGCTGGTGAGCAAGCTCTCAGCGCTCATGCGCTTGGCAGACGGGATGGATGTCAGTCACACAGGCCGTGTTCGCGGGGTGACCTTTGAAAAAGAAAAAAAGGTATGGAAATTGCACTTGTATGGGGATGGTAGTCTAATGCTGGAAAAGTGGGCATTGATGAAACGTCGTTCCCTGTTTCAGGAAGTGTTTGGTGTGTCGCTCGAAATTCAGGATTAAGCGATGAACGAGGATGAGGAAATTGTGATTAATACGGATACCAGTTTGTTAATAGAAACACTGGAAAATTGCTGGAAGACTTATCGCAGCGAGCTAAAGCGCTGCCAAAAGGAAGCGAGTGAAGAAGCAATCCACGATTTACGTGTGGCCACCCGTCGCCTGCTAGCCCTGGTTGACACACTGAGGGTCATCTCGCCTCACCCAAGATTGCAAAAGCTGCGCCGTACTTTCAGAGAATCAACTCGATAGCCTCGACGATTTACGCGATACTCAGGTTATGTTGATAGAGGTATCAGAGGAAGTAGACACTTTACCTGAACTCGCACTCTTCCAGAAATACCTGACCAAAAGGGAAACGCGTCTCTTAAAATCGACCGCCAAGAGCATCAGATCATTCCAGATCACAAATGTCAGGAAGCGCTTGGACTCGACCCGCAAGGCCTTGCTCAAGATGGGAAATGAGAATCAGCAGCAAAAGGCGTTGCTTCCAATTGTGGATGATGTCTACGAAACCACTCTACGACGTTTCAGGCGCATTGAACCTACGCGACCGGCTACGATCCATCACACTCGGGTAGCATTCAAAAAATTCCGGTATATGGTGGAGATCGTTTATCCGCTCGTTCCGAACTTCCCTGAAGCTAATTTCAAAAGCATGCACGCTTATCAGGATAGGATGGGCGCTATTCAGGATTTAGAGGTGCTGCTCTCCACCTTTGACGATTTTTCGGAGAAGGACAGCTCGTACGACCCGGAACCTGTTCGCCGTTATTATCAGCAACGTCATACCGAGGCTGTCAACACATATCTTGAAAACATGCACCAGATCAACATCTTCTGGCGGCCCGGACCAGAAACTCCCTTTTTCTGGGAAACCGGGAAAGACCTGGAGGAGACTGGATCATCTAAAGAGTCCGCCGAACCGCTCCCAGAACAGGATACGGATGGGAATGGGAAGCAGGCTGAGACTGAGAAGGAAGCGGAAAAATGAAACTGTACGTCCTGCGTCATGCCATCGCTGAAGATCGAGACGAGAACCTCTATCCCGATGATAGCTTACGTCATCTGACAGAAAAGGGTGAAAAGAAGATGCTCAAGATCGCGGAGCATTTGAAAAATATGGAAGTCCAGGTAGATTTGATTCTGACCAGTCCTTACGTGCGTGCTTTCGAAACAGCCAAGATTGTTGCCAAAACTTTTAGGATCAAGAAAAAGCAATTGGTGCTCAGTGACGACCTGACACCCTCGGGGTTTGCCAAAGACCTGATCGCTGAAATCAACGAAAAATACCAGGTCGAGAATCTGATGCTGGTCGGGCACGAACCTTATCTGAGCGATCTGGTTGCTATGCTCGTGGCTGGTGACCCCTCTGTGTCCATTGCGATGAAAAAGGGCGGTTTGTGCTGTTTGTCGATAGACAACCTTGGGTATGATAAATGCGCTACCCTGGAATGGCTGATGATGCCGGCCCAACTTACCAGGATGGGCAAGTAAAAATCAGTGTAAAATAAAACAGAATATATTTCTAAGCCCTCGTGCCACTACGAGAAGGCGCTTCAAGATGAGCAATCTCCTCATCGTGGCAGGAGATTGCTTGGTTTATATCTGGGAGCCCTTTTACCAAAGGAGGCTGAGATGGGCAAGAAAAAATCAAAGCAAGACAAATCAAAGCAGCCAGAAGTACTTGAAAGTTCTGATGCAAAACCAAAAGAATCATCAAAAAAGAAAAATGAAAGTGCGCGTGGCGAACCAAAAGCGCTAAACAAAAAGTTCTATGAAAAGGAATTGGGTCGCTTGCAAATTGAACTTGTCAAGTTGCAGGAGTGGGTGAAATACAAAGGTCTGAAGGTTGTGGCGATCTTCGAAGGGCGGGATGCCGCTGGAAAAGGCGGCACGATCAAGCGCATTACCGAAAGCCTAAATCCGCGCATTGTACGCGTTGTGGCCCTGCCTACCCCGACCGAACGTGAACGTGCGCAGTGGTATTTCCAACGCTATGTCGCGCATTTGCCTGCCTCCGGCGAGATCGTCCTATTCGATCGCAGTTGGTACAACCGCGCAGGGGTAGAGCGTGTGATGGGCTTTTGTACGGACGACGAGTATAAAGAATTTTTGCGGTCCTGCCCGGAATTCGAGCGGATGCTGGTCCGTTCGGGCGTTATCCTGCTTAAATACTGGTTCTCGGTCAGCGACGAAGAACAGGAACATCGCTTCGAGGCGCGCATCGACGATCCGACAAAGCGTTGGAAACTCAGCCCGATGGACTTGGAATCGCGCTCACGTTGGGTCGAATACTCGCGTGCCAAAGATGAGATGTTCAAATATACAGATATCAAACAGGCTCCCTGGTGGGTCGTGAACTCCGATGACAAGCGTCGTGCACGCTTGAATTGTATCTCCCACTTGCTGAGCATGGTTCCTTATGAAGACCTTACGCCCGAGCCAATTAAACTTCCTCCCCGTCAAGATGATGTTGGCTATGTAAGGCCACCCATCTCGGATCAGACCTTTGTGCCTGAAATTTATTGACCCGAATTTGTTTGTGCGAAGAAAGCTGCTGAAGTACCGGAGTTGAAGCGCTCCAGATCGAGAGAATCAGGATTATGTCATCTTCAAAAACTGACGCGGAAGCATTCAATGACCCATCCCTGTTCATCAACCGCGAACTGAGCCTGCTGGATTTCCAGCAGCGCGTGTTGTCCGAAGCCCAGGATGAGAATAACCCTTTGCTGGAGCGTGTCAAATTCCTGTCCATTTTTGGGTCGAACATGGACGAGTTTTTCATGGTGCGCGTTTCCGGTATCCGCAAATTAGTGGAAACGAACGTAGCAGAAATTTCGCCAGACGGTATGACCGCGCGCGAGCTACTGGCGGCCATTCGCAAACGCGCCCTGGAATTATATAAGGCAGCGCATCAATGCTATCACCATGAACTATTGCCGCAACTTGAAAAGATCGGCGTTCACATTCTAGAATACAAAAAACTCAATGATGCGCAGCGCCAGCGCGCTGATACTTATTTCCATGATGTCGTTTTCCCGGTTCTAACGCCTCTGGCCCTGGATCCCGGGCATCCTTTTCCACATATTTCTAACCTGAGCCTCAATCTCGCCATCGTCATTCGTGACAAAAAAGGAAAGGAAAAATTTGCGCGCCTAAAAGTTCCCGATACACTACAGCAATTGGTGCCGGTCAAGCGCTCCTCCGGGGGAGCGCGCCGGGACGGCACCATCCCCTGGCATCACTATTTTGTCTGGTTGGAACAAGTTATCATTGCCAATTTAGAAGTGCTGTTCCCAGGTATGAAAGTGGTAGAAGCGCATCCCTTCAGAATCATCCGGGATGCTGACATTGAAATCCAGGAACTTGAAGCCGACGACCTGTTGGAAGCCATGCAGCAAAGTATCCGGCGGCGTAGATTTGGGTCGGTGGTAAAGGTGGCCGTGTACGAGAACATGCCTAAACCCATTCGCGACTTGCTTATTGAGAACTTGCAGGTTAAGCCTACGGATGTTTATTTAACCGGTGACAATCTCGGACTTGCCAGGCTGATGCAATTGTATAGCCACGTTGATCGCCACGATTTGAAATATCTGCCGTACAAGCCAGTAATTCCCAAACAATTTTCAAATGCCGTTCTTGCAGGCAACATATTTGAGATCATCCAGCAGGGGAATATTTTCATACATCATCCCTATGATTCTTTCTCCCCGGTGGTTGACTTTCTCAACATAGCAGCGCGGGATCCGGATGTGTTGGCCATTAAACAAACCTTATACCGCACCGGGCAAAATTCACCGATTGTCGAGGCCCTGTTGAAAGCTGCAGAAAATGGCAAGCAGGTCGCTGTCTTGGTTGAACTCAAAGCCCGCTTTGACGAGGAGAGCAACATCGGCTGGGCGCGAATGCTGGAGCGGGCAGGGGTGCATGTCGTGTATGGACTGGTGGGGTTGAAAACTCACTGCAAAGTTGCTATGGTTGTTCGTAAGGAAGGGCGAAGGTATCCGGCGCTATCTTCATCTGGCGACCGGAAATTACAACACAGTTACTTCTCGGCTGTACGAAGATATGGGCATTTTTACATGTGACGATGCCATGGGGCAAGATGCTACCGATCTATTTAATTATCTGACAGGCTATTCTACAAAACAGGATTACAAGAAATTGTTGGTTGCGCCCGTTAACTTAAGGGAAAAATTGGAAGGTCTTATTCGTAGAGAAATGGAACATGCCAAACATAAACATAAGGCACAGTTGATCTTAAAAGCCAATTCTCTGGTGGACAAGCACATGATCCAACTTCTGTATGAAGCCTCACAGGCGGGTGTAAGGATTGATTTGCTGGTGCGAGGAATTTGCTCCTTGATTCCCGGCATAAAGGATGTGAGCGAGAATATCCGCGTGATCAGCGTACTTGGACGATATCTGGAACACAGCCGTATTTTCTACTTTCACAATAATGGTGATGAAGAGGTTTATTTGGGAAGCGCTGACTTGATGCCCCGCAACTTGGACCATCGTGTGGAAGTGGTGTTTCCCTTAGAGCGCGCGGAGCACATCCGTTATTTGCGAGACAATGTTCTTGAAGCCTACCTTGAAGACAACATGAGCGCACGCATCATGCAACCCGATGGCACTTATAAACGCCTTCATCCTTCGGATAAAGAAAAAGGCGTGGATGTACAAAGCTGGTTGATGGAACATCCTTCTGGAGCGATTTTGCGGTAGCCAATCGAGCTAACCAGTTAGGACTTACGCGCTTGAACCGCCAAGAGACCAAGTTCGCCAAGAATTCTTGGCGTCATAGAGAAAATCTTGGCGTTCTTAGCGAGCTTGGCGGTTAAAAATTGCAACTGCGTAACTTCTATCAGTTTTGAAGTGTGGGGAATATCTTTAGTGGAATACAGATAATGGCGTACACAAAGCAACAAAAAACCCGTCGGGCTGCCGACGGGCTTTGCCTCTTGTGGAGGCTGTCAAAGGAGGAGAAATGTCTTAGAAGTCACTCTACTCTGTGCTTTGATGCTGCTTCAAAAACTCACGACGCTTTTGCCTGACGTCCACGCTGAAGACGGCAAGCATTGCAACGAGTGTGATTGAGAGAAAAATGCTCATAGTGAACTCCTATTCCACACTCTCATAATATCACCCAAATCTTATCAACGACTTAAGAGCTAATTAACAAACGGTAAACATTTTTGTTAGGCATTTTGGAGCGTAAAATAGAACGTACTTCCTTTTCCCTCGGTGCTTTCGGCCCAAACTTGACCCCCATGTGACTCGACCAAATGCCTTGAAATGGACAACCCCAGCCCGGTGCCGCCGCCTGCACGGGACTTGTCGACCCGGTAAAAGCGCTCGAAGATCCGCGGGACGTCATCCGCGGGGATGCCTACCCCCGTGTCCTTCACCGCGAATCGGACTACGCCCTCACCTGCCTCCGCTAAAAGCGCTACCTCGCCGCCCGGACGCGTGAACTTGACCGCGTTATGAATCAGGTTGACCAGCACCTGCTCGATACGCGGCTCGTCCGCGCTGACTCTGGGGAGATTATCCGTGCAATCCACGTGTAGTGACAGGCCCGCCCGTTCGGCTTGCAGGCGCATGCGCTCGGCAGCGGATGTCAGCAACCTTTTTGGCGGGACTGGCTTGAGCGAAAGTTCCACTTGCCCCGATTCGATGCGCGAAAGATCAAGCAGTTCCTGCGCCATCTGGGTCAGCGCATCCACCTCGGTGACCATCAGACCCAGGAAACGGGGTGCAGCTTCCGGGTCCGATAACGCGCCGTCTTGCAGGGTTTCGGTCAGGGCTTTGAGCGAGGCCAGCGGTGTCCGCAGTTCATGGGAAATATTGCTGATAAAGTCCCGGCGCACGGTTTCCAACTTTCGAACGCGCGTCAGGTCCTGGATCAGTAGCAAGCTGCCGCCCGTTGTGTAGCGATCGGGGATGACGACCAGTTGCAGGAACTGGCGTCGGTTGGGCAGTTCGACGGTTTCGACCTGCATTTCGTCGTTGTTCTGGCTGACCTGCCAGGCGTGGATGAGTTGGTGGTGACGTAACGTCTCGCTGACCGAGCGGTTGAGCAGGTTCGCGCCGAAGAGTCTTTCGGCGGCGGGGTTGGCAAACTGCACGTGTCCGCTGGGGTCGGCGATGATAACGCCATCCGTCATCTGATCGAGCACCGCCGCCAGACGGGCACGGTCGGCGTCGGAAGTTGCAAGCTGGAAGTTGAAGGTGGATAACAGGTTCTTGACTGCGTTGGATAGTTCGTCCAAGCCCTTTACATCTTCGGGCAGCGCCTGTGGCGCAAATTCGCCTTCGGCGGCCTCTCGCAGCGTATGGGTGTACTGCCTGAGTTGGCGACGCAAAGTGGCATGGCGCCAGCCCAGCCAGAACAGCGCTGCCAGGGATGCCAAGAGAAGCGCCAGAAGAATGTCATTCATCATAAGAACGGAAGGTTTGTCAGGCTAATCCAGCGGGAGAAGGTCACCCCTCAAAACGATACCCGCCCCCGCGCACAGTGACGATACGTTCCGGTTTGGCCGGGTTGGCTTCGATCTTCTGCCGCAGCCAGCGAATATGGACATCCACCGTGCGGCTGTCGCCGATGTAGTCCCAACCCCAAACGCGTTCGAGAACGAATTCGCGCGAGAGCATCTGGCCTTTGTGTTCGGCCAGGAAGAGCAACAATTCATATTCTTTAGGTTTGAGTTGCAGGGGTGCATCGTTCAAGATGACTTCACGGCGGGTCTGGTTGATGACCAGGTTGTCGAAGACCAGCTTTTCCTGTGGCACCCCGACCGGCTGGTTACCCAGTTCTTCGCGGATCAGACGGGCACGGCGTAACTGCGCCTTGACACGTGCCATCAGTTCGCGCATAGAGAAGGGCTTGGTCAGGTAGTCGTCCGCGCCGACCTCCAGGCCGACCACGCGGTCGATCTCGTCGTCGCGGGCGGTCAGCATCAGGATGGGCGTGGTCATTTCCTTACGCAGCACGCGCGTGACTTCGAAGCCGTCCAGGCTGGGCAGCATCAGGTCTAGCACGATCAGGTCCGGTTTGAGTTCGCGCGCCAGGTCAAGCGCTTCGCGTCCATCGCCCACGGTCGAGACCGTATAACCTTCTTTTTTCAGGTTATAGGCCAGGGTTTCTTGTAAGGAGGGTTCGTCTTCAACGACGAGGATAGTTTCAGACATCGAGAGGAATATACCATAGGGAGCGGAAGAGACTGGTTAAGGTATGGTTAACGAGTAGAAAACAACTTTATCCAAACCTTCCCGTGACGTAATCTTCCGTCCGTTTTTCCTGCGGATTGGTGAAAAGCTCTCTACCATCGCCGTATTCCACCAATTCACCTTGCAGGAAGAAGGCGGCATAATCGGCGGCGCGGGCTGCCTGCTGGACGGAATGTGGCACGAGGATGATAGTGTAATCCTTCTTCAGTTCTTGCAAGGCTGCTTCGACTTTGCCCGTTGAAATGGGATCGAGACCGGAAGTCGGTTCATCGAGCAGGATGACTTCGGGTTGCTGCGCCAGCGAACGCGCCAGGCAGACGCGCTGCTGCTGTCCGCCGGAGAGCGCGATAGCGGGCTCGTCCAGGCGGTCTTTGACCTCGTCCCAAATGGCGGCCAGCTTCAGGCTGCGTTCGACCGCTTCTTCCAGCTTGGATTTGCGTTTCTCACCTGCCATCTCCAATCCATAGGTGATGTTCTGGCGGATGGACATCGGCAGTACCACCGGACGGGCAAAAACCATCCCAACCTTGCGGCGCAGAGCGATAGTGTCGGTTTTGGGATCGAGGATATCTTTCCCATCCAACAGGACACGCCCTGAGAGAGTCTTGATCTCGGTCAAATCGTTCAGACGATTCAGGCAACGCAACAGCGTGGATTTGCCGCCGCCCGCTGGCCCAAACAGCACCGTGATGGCGTTCTCACGCACATCCAGGCTGATATCTCGCAGCGACTCGGTGCCGTCAGCATATTGCAGGGAGAGATTTTCGATAACGATTTTGTTCATAGCTTACCATTGCCTTTGGCCCTGGCCCGCGACCGTGATCACCGTGGCGATGATGTTCATCCCCAGCACGAAGATCAACAGCACCAGTGCCGTGCCATACTGGATTTTGACAGGCATCTCAGGCACTTGCGTGGAGATGACGAATAAGTGATAGGGCAATGCCATGGTCGCATCGAACACGGACCCGGGCAGGCGCGGCAGGAAAAAGGCCGCTCCCGTGAACAGGATCGGTGCGGTCTCACCCGCGGCACGTTCCAAGCCCAAGATAACGCCCGTCAGGATGCCGGGCAGTGCCTGTGGCAACACGATGCGGCGGATGGTTTGCCAGCGGGTGGCGCCCAACGAAACGCTGACCGTACGGAAAGATTGTGGCACGGCTCGCAACGCTTCCTCGGCTGTGCTGATGATGACGGGCAGGGTCATGATGGATAAAGTCAACGAGGCAGCCAGGATGCTGGTGCCAAAGTTCAGGAACAGCACGAACAGCCCCAGCCCGAACAAGCCATAAACGACCGATGGAATGCCTGCCAAATTGATGATAGCGAGACGGATGAGCCGCGTCCAGCGGTTATCTGCCGCGTACTCTGACAAATAGACCGCTGCCGCAATCCCGAGCGGGACCGAGAAGACAGCCGTCCCAATCGTCAGATAAAACGTTCCAACGATGGCAGGCAGGATGCCGCCCGCACGCATCCCGGAGCGCGGCACGGCACTCAGGAATTCCCACGAAATGGCAGGGCTGCCCTGCACCAGAATGTAGACAATCACAGCCAGGATCGGCACCACCGTGAACACGGCGACCAGGGTCAATAACGAGAAACCCAGGCGTTGGGTCAGGTGGCGGTTCACGACAGGATCCTTTCGGCACGCTTCTTCGAACGGAAGACGACCGTCGAAGCCGCCACGTTGACCGCCAGCGAGATCAGGAACAAGACCATGCCGATAAAGAACAATGTGTGGTAGTGCACACTGCCACTGGCGACTTCGCCCATTTCGGCCGCGATAGTGGCAGTCATCGTGCGGGCGGGGGAGAACAGGCTGCTCAGTTTGAGTGCCATAACGGGCGCGTTACCAGTCACCATCATAACTGCCATGGTTTCCCCGATGGCGCGGCCGATGCCGAGCATCACACCCGTTAGCACGCCGGAGCGGGCGGCGGGGAGCGTTACGCGCCAGATGGTCTGCCATTTGGTAGCACCTAACGCCCAGGCTCCTTCACGATAGGAGCGCGGCACCGTATCCAGTGCATCTTCCGCCACGGAAACCACCGTTGGCACGGCGATGCCGCCCAACAGTAACGAACCTGTAAATGCGGTCAGCCCGGTTGGGATATTCAGAAATGTTCGTAACCAGGGAGATAGCACCAGGATACCGAGAAAGCCAAGCACCACCGAGGGCAACCCGCCGAGCAATTCCACCAGCGGCTTCAGGATCTCTCGCACCCAACGCGGCGCGATCTCAGCGATGTAGACGGCTGTCCCGATGCCGAAGGGAATGGCGATCATGGCCGCACCGACCGTCACGATCAGCGAGCCAGTGATCAGCGGCAGGATGCCGAAATAATCCTCGATCGGGTACCAGCGAGTGCTGAACAGGTTGGGAAGCGAGACCTCCCCGAGCGTGGGCAATCCCTCACGCAACAGGAAGAAAAAGATCAAGGCCACAAAGACAATGGCCGAGTAGCCGGAGGCCTTGATCAATCGGGTAACAACAAATTCACGCCAGTTAAGGTCTTTTTCCATTACTCTCTCCCCCTCTCCCTTCAAGGGACATGTGCCCGTTAGGGTAGAGGGCAGGGGGTGAGGGTTTCTATTTAATCGGCACAAACCCTAATTCTTTCACAATACCCTGCGCCTCGTCAGAGTTGATGATCCAGTCCAGGTAAATCTTAACCGTGCCGGTCGGTTCGCCCGCCGTGTACATGTACAGGTCGCGGGCAATCGGATAGGTTGCGTCGTTGACCGTCTCAACCGAGGGCAACACGTATTCGCCGCCGGCCTCCTTCGCAATCGCAATCATCTTCAGGTCGGGCGGCACGTACCCCAGGCCGTCATAGCCGATGGCATTCGGATTCTGGCGTACCTCGGCCACGATGCCTTCCGACGATGGCAGCAACAACGTGTTCGACGAGAAAAAGGTCTTATTATCTTTCTCGCCCAGACGTAGCACGGTCTCCAAAAAATAGACGTGCGTGCCCGAATTGGTCTCGCGCGACAGGCGCACGATGGGCCTATCCTCGCCGCCGACCTGGCTCCAGTTGTCGATCTTGCCGCTGTAGATATCAGAAATCTGCTGCAAGGTCAGTTCATTCACTGGATTATTAGGATTGACGATTACGGCGATAGCATCGCGGGCGATGACGAATTCGACCGGGTCCACGCCATTGGATTGCGCCTCGCTAATCTCTTCAGACTTGATTTGACGGGAGGCATTGGCGATATCCACCGTTTTGTTGATGAGGGCCGCGATGCCTGTCCCGGACCCTCCGCCTGTCACCGATATGCGCACATCGGGATACTCTGACTGGTAATACTCGGCCCAGGCCAGCGCCAGGTTGACGATGGTGTCGGAGCCTTTGTTTTCGATGTAGGCAGTCGCTTGTTCGGAAGTTTGGGAGGAGGATGCCGAGGAACAGGAAATGGTCAAGATAACGAGGGCAAGTAGCAGTCCGGTAAGAAGCGGGCGGTGTCTCATCGAGTTAAATTATATCCTATGTCAATAATGATAAAATCAGGCTATGACCGAGCCCGTCTTTTCCGTCCAAAAACTTGATTTTTATTATAGTGAGAAGAAAGCACTCTCGAATATTAGCCTGGACGTCCAGCCGCGCCAGGTGACGGCGCTGATCGGCCCGTCGGGCTGTGGCAAGTCAACGTTTTTGCGCTGTCTGAACCGCATGAACGATACGATTGCGGGGACGCGCGTGGAGGGCAAGGTCCTCCTGAACGGTAAGGATATTTACGCCGAGGATATGGACGAGGTAACCCTGCGCCAACGGGTGGGGATGGTGTTCCAGAAGCCGAACCCGTTCCCGCAGTCGATCTACAACAATGTGGCCTTCGCTCCGCGCGTGCTGGGGACAGCAGGCAGCAAAGCTGACCTGGAAGAGACCATCGAGCGCAGTCTGCGGCAGGCGGCCCTGTGGGATGAAGTCAAGGATATTTTGAACGAGAACGCATTGGGACTTTCGCTCGGCCAACAGCAGCGACTGTGCATCGCGCGCGTGGTGGCGGTGCGGCCCGAGGTGATCCTGATGGACGAATCGACTTCGGCGCTCGACCCGATTGCGACGCTGCAAGTCGAGGAGTTGATCGCCGACTTGAAAAAGGATTACACGGTGGTGATCGTGACGCACAACATGCAGCAAGCGGGGCGTGTTTCGGATGTGACTGGTTTGTTCTGGCTGGGAGAGTTGGTGGAGTTTTCGCCGACGACGGAAATGTTCACGCGCCCTAAGCAAGAGCTGACCGAGGCCTATATCACCGGCAAGATGGGATAAAAGTTAAGATTCTTCCGTCGCAATAAATGCTCCATCAGAGTGACATGATTTTTTCAAGAAGTTCCTGAATCAACCTGGCCTGGGCCGGGTTGATTTTTTGTAGCGTCTCATCGACTGAAAACCAATTTGCACGGTCGATTTCGGGGAATGATTGCATCTTTCCGGACCTGGGTGGCCATTGCATTTCGAATTCGTTGCTGTGGACCTGCTCCGCATCGATCTCACCCTGAACTGCCCAAGCATGGACAATTTTTCCGCTCTTTCAGTCTACCTGCGTTAATGGGATGATACTCGCCCGATGGTGCGTCGAAGCCAGTCTCTTCTTGGAACTCGCGTTTGGCAGCCAGCAGCGGTTCTTCCTCTTCGAGTTCACCTTTGGGGATCGACCAGGCTCCCAAATCCTTTTTCGTCCACAACGGCCCGCCGGGATGGACGAGGAAGACTTCCAACTGGCCCTTTTGTTTGCGGTACAGGAGCAGGCCTGCGCTTTGCTTTGGCATGATTTTGAGTATAGCACGAGCTGGGCTCTCGCTGACTTGTGCTATACGATTGTAGCAGTCCCGCTGGCATTCGCTAATAAGGCTTTATTACGATTTTCTTAAGGCTTTCTGCTGTGTTGTCGAAATCGTAAGATTTTTCTGTTTGTTTCGTCTTATCAGTGTCCGTAGGAAGCAGAATGGATTTGGATTACACTACTCTCAAGATGTTTACAATTCCAGAATGCGAAGAAGCATGGAAGGCTAGTCAGGAGGAGAAATGGATACAGGCGAGATCACCGTTTATGGCGCATATTGGTGCCCCGATTGCCGCCGCGCCAAAAAATTCCTGGGAGAACAACGCATCCCTTACAACTGGGTTGACGTTGAACAGGATAAGGCTGCTGAGCAATTCGTTTTAGAGAAGAACAATGGGAAACGCATCATCCCGACCATCCTGTTTGAGGATGGCTCGTTTCTGGTGGAGCCAAGCAATGCGGAACTGGCCCAGAAGCTTGGCTTGAAGACCGAGGCCAAACAGGCTTACTACGACCTCATCATCGTCGGTGCGGGACCTTGCGGAATGACGGCCGCGATGTACGCGGCTCGTGAGGGGATCGATGTGCTGTTGATAGAACGCTCTGGCCTGGGCGGTCAGGCTGCGACGACCCAATCCATCGATAACTTCCCCGCTTTCCCTGATGGCTTGAGCGGCGAGGAGTTTGCCGAGCGCATGATCCAACAATTGATGCGCTATGGCGTAGAGATCCTGAAGGCGCAAGAAGTCATTGAAGTCGAGGAAGAGGACGGTTATAAAGTCGTCCAACTCGACGATGGGAATCACTACCATTCCAAGGCCTTGTTGATCGCTACAGGGGCACGTTACCGCCGCCTCGGGGTAGAGGGCGAAGAAGATTTCATCGGTGCGGGCGTGCATTTTTGCGCCACCTGCGACGGCCCCTTTTATAAGGGTGCAAAGGAGTTGGTGGTGGTTGGCGGCGGGAACTCAGCCTGCGAAGAAAGCCTGCACTTGCTGCGTTACGCCGAAAAAGTGAGCATGCTGGTGCGCGGCGACAAGTTGAATGCCAGCCAGACCCTGGTTGAAAAGATAACGAATCACCCGGACATCGATATTCACTTCAAGACGGGGGTCGAGACGCTGGAAGGCGAGGGTGGCAAATTGAAGCACGTGAAGATCAAAGACCTCACCTCGGGCGAGACCGAAACCCTCAATCCTGAGGGCATGTTCGTGTTCATCGGGCAGCGGCCCAACACCGACTTTGTCAAAGGGGTGCTGGCTTTCGATCCCGCCGGCTTTATCCTGACGGGGAACGATCTGGGCCATACCGAGGAAGAGCATGGCAGCCGCGGTACCTTCGAGACCAGCATTCCGGCGATTTTTGCTGCCGGGGATGTGCGCAAAGGCAGCACCAAGCAGGTCGCTAGCGCGGTTGGTGAAGGCGCTGCGGCCGTCATCCAAATTCGGGATTATTTGAGGATAGTGGGATAGTATATGGCGCTGAGCGGAGAACCTCACTAACGTTAGTGATTCTCCGCTCAGGGATTACCAGCTATTTTTCTGCCGCCAGCTTAACCGCCGCCTGTTTCATGTGTGCCAGCACACCCTGGAAACCGATCAGGCGCTGGTAGCTGATGGAATCTTGCAAATTCATTTCCGTGTAAAAATCGGCTGGCACTGCCAAGATTTCTTCGGGTTTCAAACCGTTTAGCCCATTGGCCAGGATGGCGGCCAATCCCTGCACGGTGGGGGATTGGGGTGGAATGTCGAAGTGAAAGGTGATGCCACCGTCTGCACCTTTTTCGCCAAACAGGAATACGGGCGTCATGCACTCGGGAATGGGGTCCATTTTGTCGCGTTCGCCTTGCAAGCGTTCAGGCAATGGCGGCAGGGACTCGGCGTACTGGATCAGCATTTCGACTTTCTCCTCGCGCGAAGCCCAGGAGAAGTCGTCTACGATTTCTTGAAGTTTTTCTGGAAGCGTCATAAATTATTACCACGGAGACACAGAGAGCACGGAGTCTTTTCGGGAATCCACAAAGAAATTCTCAGTGGGCTCAGTGTTCTCTGTGGTTTTATAGTGTCTATTTCTCGATAGGTGCATCCACCAGGTTGCCCCATTCGGTCCAGGAGCCGTCATAGTTCCTGACCTTGGGATAGCCTAAAAGGTAGTGGAGCACGAACCAGGTCAGGGACGAGCGTTCGCCGATGCGGCAGTAGGCGATGATGTCCTTGTCAGATGAGACGCCCTGGCCCTCATATAACGAGCGCAGTTCCTCGGGAGTCTTGAACGTGCTGTCTGCTTCGTTGACGGCCATCGACCAGGGGATGTTGACCGCGCCGGGGATGTGTCCGCCACGGGTAGCGCCTTCCTGCGGGTAGTTGGGCATGTGCAGCAGCTCTCCGCTATACTCTTTGGGCGAGCGCACGTCGACCAGTGGCTTTTGAGCCTCCACCTGGGAAAAGACCTGATCGCGGAAGGCACGGATGGACTTATCCGGCTCTTTGGCATTGTAGCTGGTGCTCGGGTAGGACGGTGCGTCTTTGGTCATTGGGCGGCTTTCCTGTTCCCATTTGGCGCGTCCGCCGTTCATGATCTTGACGTCTTTGTGACCGTAATACTCGAACAGCCAGAGCGCATAGCAGGCGAACCAGTTGGACTTGTCGCCGTAGAAGACCAGCGTGGTGTCATTGGCGATGCCGGCTCCCGAACAGAATTTCTCGAACTGTTCTTTGGTCAGGAAGTCGCGGCGCAGGGGGTGTTGCAAGGTGGTGAACCAGTCGACCTGGACCGCGCCGGGGATGTGTCCCATTTTGTAGAGCAGGGCATCTTCGTCGGATTCGATAAGGCGGATTTGCGGGTCGTTCAGGTGTTCGGCAACCCAATCCGTTTCAACCAGATATTCTGGATGGGCATACTCAGTCATATTCGTACTCCTCGATTAATTATATTTTTATTATAAAAATTATCCAAATTCTCGTCAAGTCAAAAATTACTATTTTGTTTTTTGAACCGCTAAGACCGCGCACCGTCCCGGTGTCCTTCGGGAAAGGCCGCAAAGAAAGAATAAAAACTTTGCGTGCTTGGCGCTCTTTGCGGTTCTACACTGGTCAATGCTACAATTGACACATGGCAAAACAAAAAAATTACGTGGTCTGGAAAGGGCGGGTACCGGGGATTTACACATCCTGGGCGGAGTGTGAAGCGCAGGTGAAGGGCTTCGCGGGCGCGGAATATAAATCCTTTGCTAATCGCGATATGGCGGAAGCGGCTTTTCGTGGGAAATATGGTGATTACAAAGGCAAACCGGGCACCAACCAACAGTGGCTATTCGCGATGACAAAACCTATCCTGCCTTCGATTTGTGTGGATGCGGCCTGCTCCGGCTCGCCGGGGCCACTTGAATATCGTGGCGTGCTGACCGAAACGGGTGAGCAGATTTTCCATACTGGTCCGTTCGCTGATGGTACCAACAACGTTGGCGAGTTCCTGGCGATCGTGCTGGCCATGGACTGGTTGATTACCAAGAAACTCGACTGGCCGATCTACTCCGATTCTGCCAATGCCATCGCCTGGGTCAAGGCTGGCAAATGCAATACAAAATTGAAGCGCATGCACTCTAATAAAATATTGTTCGATTTTATCGGACGCGCAGAAGAAGCATTGAAAACCTACCCAACCTTTAAGGTCTTGAAATGGGACACCCAAGCCTGGGGTGAGATTCCCGCTGATTTTGGGCGCAAATAGGTATAGCGCCGGGAGGTTGTGATGCTCGAGACCAAACAACGTTTCTACGACATCGACTGGCTGCGCGTGATTGGTATGTTGCTGATCTTCTCGTTCCATAACGCGCGCTTTTTTAACGAGGAAGACTGGCACGTCAAGAACTTCCAACTGAGTTTCGGCGCGAGCGTCTATGTGGCTGTGCTGGACCAGTTTATCATGCCGCTCTTCTTCATCCTTTCAGCCATTGCCATTTACTATGCGTTGAAGCGCCGTACGGGGAAAGAGTTCATGCGCGAGCGCGCTAATCGTTTGCTCATTCCACTCATCTTCGGCATCTTCACGCATATCATGCTGCAAGTCTATATCGAGCGCGTCACGCACGGGGAGTTCACGGGCACGTTCTGGCAGTTCATCCCGCATTACTTCGACGGTTTCTACGGCTTCGGCGGCAACTTCGCCTGGATGGGCCTGCACCTGTGGTACCTGCTGATGCTGTTCCTGTTTTCGTGGCTGCTGTTGGCCCTGTTCCAACGCATCCGGAAATCTGAGTCGCTCACCACTCGCCTGGCGGACTTTTTCAGCCAATCGGTGATGATTTACCTGTTCTTCATCCCGATCATGCTGATGGAATTCATCGTGGGACTCTCGCCGGAGACGATCGGACGTCGCGACTTCGGCGGCTGGAGTCCATTGACCTACCTGGTCATCTTCTTTCTGGGATTCATTTTGGCGACAGATAAGCGCTATCGACCCGCCATTGAACGCACCCGCTTCTTCTCTTTGACCTTAAGCCTGCTCCTGCTTGCGGTTGGCTATTCCCTCGAAATGGCCGACATCAGCATCTACTCGTACTACCTGGCCCCCTTCCGCGGACTCAATACCTGGGCCTGGCTGATGACCTTCATGGGCTTTGCTATCCATCATCTGAACTTCAATAACGGATTCCTAACTTATGCTAACGAAGCCGTGCTGCCATTCTACATCCTGCACCAGACGGTGATCGTAACAGTCGGGTACTTCATCAAGGATTGGCGGTTAGCGGTTTTTCCCAAATATCTCTTTCTGGCAACGGTTTCGTTTATCATTATTATGATCTTGTATGAGTTTGTTGTGATGCGATTGAGTGCATTACGATTTTTGTTTGGAATGAAAGGATAGACGCATATGAAAACAGCCCTGCTCCTGATCGACATCCAAAACGACTATTTCCCCGGCGGCAAGATGGAACTGGAAGGTCCGGTCGAAGCGGCCAAGAAGGCTAACGAACTGCTGCAGTGTTTCCGGGACCACAGCCTGCCGACCGTGCACATCCAGCACGTCTCGCTCAAGCCGGACGCGACCTTCTTTATCTCCGGTGACCGCGGCACGGACATCAACGACATCACCCCGCATTACGTGGGCGAGCCGCTGGTGCAGAAGCATTATCCCAACTCCTTCCGCGAGACGAATTTGCTGGACTTGCTGAAGGAGCAGGGCATCGAGCGTGTCATCATCACCGGCATGATGACCCACATGTGCGTGGACGCCACTGCCCGCGCCGCCGCCGATCTGGGCTTCCAGGTCATGGTGGCAGAAGATGCTTGCGCCACGCGCGCCCTGACCTACGGTGATACCACCATCCCGGCCGAGCACGTCCACAAGGCTTTTCTGGCAGCGTTGAAATCCTACGGCCAGGTTATGCCGGTCGAGATGATTTTGGCGCACCTGGCGGCGGAGCAGGTAGAGTGAATGTCAGGCAAACGTTGATACCTCGTTGGTTGCCTGTATCTGTGCTGAGGCACAGGTGAGTAGGCGAAGCTCGTCCGCCGTATCACCCGAAGCCTGGTTTCGACAGGCTCAACCCGACGGCTACGGGTTAGTCAACCATCCTTTAAGACAAAGGAGACATGCCTTACGTCAACATCAAAATCACGCGCGAAGGCGCGACCGCCGAACAGAAAGCCACCCTCATCCGCGAAGTGACCCGTCTGCTGGCTGAGACGCTTGGGAAAAACCCAGCTACCACCGTGGTCGTGATCGAAGAAGTCGAGACCGATAACTGGGGTATTGGTGGCGAGAGCGTCACTGTCCGTAGGGGGCGGGAGAAGAAAGAAAAGTAATTTGCGCAGAGCGGAGGCTGAAGCAAAGCGTAAGCCGTAGTCGAAGCGCAATCGGCCCTTCGACTGCACTCTCCTTCGGTCGTTCCGCTCACCTGTGCCTGCGGCACTGGCGCAGGCAGGGAGAATAAACTTTATGACAACCATTGATCCCGAACGACAACAACAGGCCAAACAATACGCCCGCATCAGCCGCCGCCTGTGGCTGGTGAGCAACAGCCTGAGCGCTATCTACGCCCTGGCCTGGCTCTTCTTCGGCTGGGCCATCAACCTGCGTGACTGGCTGGCGGCGATTTCCCCCAATCCCTGGTTCCTGGTGGCAGGTTTTCTCGTCATTTTTGGCGGCATCTACGCCATCCTGACGCTTCCGCTCGATTATTACAGCGGATTCGTCCTGCCGCATCGCTTCGACCAGTCCAACCAGACGCTCAAGGATTGGATCATCGACCAGTTAAAAGGACTCGCGATCAGGGCGCCCCTCGGCCTGCTCCTGCTCGAACTGCTTTATCTGGCCCTGCGCGTTACCGGCGATCTGTGGTGGCTGTGGGCCGCGGGCGGGATGTTGGTCTTCAGCGTGCTACTCTCGAACCTGGCGCCGGTGCTGATCATGCCGATTTTCAACAAATTCGTGCCGTTGGGCGAAGAACACGCAGACCTGGCCGAGCGTTTGCTCAAATTGGCGGAGAAAGCCAATACCAGAGTGCGCGGCGTCTTCAAATTCGATATGTCGCGCCGCACCAAATCGGCCAACGCCGCGCTGACTGGCATTGGCAACACGCGCCGCATCGTGTTGGGGGATACGCTCATCGACGAGTTCACGCCCGACGAGATCGAGACCGTACTGGCGCACGAACTTGGGCATCATGTCCATAATGACCTGCCTATTTTGATCGCTTCGGGTACGTTGACCACCACGCTTGGCCTGTACCTGGCCTCCTTGCTTTTGAACTGGGCGATTAGTTTCTTCGGTTTTTCTGGTCCCGCAGATGTGGCAGCCCTGCCTGCACTGATGATCATCCTGGGCGCGTATGGACTGGTCACCATGCCGCTGGAAAATGCCATCTCGCGCTGGCGCGAGTCCATGGCGGATGATTATGCCCTGCAATCTACTGGCAAGACGGATGCTTTCGCGTCCGCGTTCACGCGGCTGGCCAACCAAAACCTGGGCGAAGTGGACCCGGAGAAGTGGGTGGTATTTCTGTTCTACTCGCATCCGCCGTTGGGAAAGCGGATAGAAAAGGCTCAGCATTGGAATCATATTTGACGAGATACAGTAACCTTGAAAAGAAAAAAGGAAATTGCTAAAGCGCAATTTCCTTTTTTAATTCTTTCAGTTGGGCTGGTTTTTCCTTACTTTTTTCGCTCTTGAAAGCGTTTGTAAACCCGTTTCCAGGTTTCAGTGGGGTTTTGGGGTTTATTCTTTTTATGCTTGTCTTTGCTGAGGTGTAAGGCAAAATCTTCAAACAGCCCTGAGACCATTTCATGCGGTTTATGGAAAACAGGGGGCTGGCCTAGATTGATTGCGTCTACAAATAACCCCTGGACATATGGGATTGTTATTATAGTAGACATTCCCATAGCAGATTCAATCTGTTCTTTTGTGAGACTCGAGTGTGGGAAGATTGCGCTCAAAACCAGTCTTATCTTTTCTTTGGGATATCCGAGTTTTTCATACGTGTCCATGGCGGCAGTGGCCGCCCGGATCGAGGCCATATCTGGAGAAACCACCATCAGGATCACATCTGCTACGTCTAGCGCTTGTAGGGCAGGCTGGCTGAAATCGTGTGGCAGATCCATGATCACATACTCATACTGTCCTTTGATCAAGCCCAGCGCAGTTCCGAATGTCTCTCCGCGCAGCGTTTCCGCGTCTGAAGGGAAGGTCGGTGCAGCGATGAAAGAAAGCCCGCTATCATGGTGACCGATAATCGAATCGAGCATATCCATATCCAATTCGCCCGGCTCATAGCCGGCGATGTCGGCCCATGTCCGCCGCAGAGTCATGTCTAGCATTAGAGCAACCTGTCCGGCGGTTACTGTCAAATCTAGCAGGATGGTAGGGGATTTCCACAACGTGAGCAGGCCCACCGCGAGATTGACTGCCATCGTGGAAGATCCTGTTCCCCCACGTAAACTGTGGACCGCGACCATACGCGCGCCTTCTTTGGCTTGCAGTGCATCCGTTCGCGAAGTTCGGGCTGCTTCCACGCGCCGCAGGAGGGAGGTTACCCTGACGGCCAGTTCGGCCGCATCGAATGGCTTGGTGAGATGGTCATCGGCCCCGGCTTCGAAGGATTTCAGTTTATCTTGCAAGCCAGATTGTGCCGTGAGAATCAGGATGGGCGTGACTGCGAATTCAGGCTCGCGGCGCAAAATACGTGTGACTTCATACCCGGTAATATCAGGCATCATAACGTCTGTAATGATGACATCAGGTTTGGTGCTGCGCGCTTTGGAGACCCCGTCTTTGCCATTTTCAGCAAAGCTCAACTGGCATTGGAGTGGCTCTAACGCGCGGGCGACCAGTTGGTGGTTGAGCGGCTCATCGTCAATAACAAGGACTTCGGATCATATGTTCTCCTTTAAAATATCTATACTATCCAGATAAGCTTTCAACCGTTGGGCCTCCAGGTCGAGTTTGTCAACAAGTGATGCTGACTTGGTCATATTTTCTTTTGTGCCACACAATTCCAATTTTGCGGCAACGTCGGCAAGTGAGTCTGCACTGAAGTTCAAGGCGGTCCCTTTCAAATTATGCGACAGTCGGCTTAATCCATCGGAATCTTCATCTTGCCTGGCGGATTTTATCTCTTTGACACGGTCAGGGAGACCGATCATAAACTCTTTACTCATTTCTTGCAGGAAGGCGCGGTCATTTCCAAAGCGGAATAGGGCAATTTCTAAATTCATCGGCAATGCCTGGAAAGGCGTGGCAGCCTCGGTTTCAGGAATTGATGTGCTTTCAACGTCAACCCGAGATTCTAAGCTCTCCCCGAACAATCCATCGTCCGAATCGTCAGAGATCAGGTTTTCATTTGTAGTGTAATCAGCAATGGACTCCAAGGTTTTAGATTTGTCTTGGGAATCTGATTGAGCCCAGCGATCGAGAACGCTGAACAACACTGACTGTTCGATAGGCTTGGTAATGTAGCCATCCATGCCTGCTTCCAGGCAACGTTCCCGGTCGCCTTGCATGGCATGGGCGGTCATTGCGATGATCGGTATGTGCTGGTTGAAACTTTTTTCCCATTCCCGGATACTTTGGGTAGCCTCGAAACCATCCATTTCCGGCATTTGGACGTCCATCAGCACTGCATTGTAAGTATCACTTTT
>CAWAVQ010000030.1:0-60310 GCA_963785535.1 uncultured Chloroflexia bacterium
TGCCGGTTGAGATGATTTTGGCGCACCTGGCAGCGGAGCAAGTAAAGTAATGTCATGCTGAGGAGCGTAGCGACGAAGCATCTCCTCCGTCACGAACGGAGACCCTTCGGCTACGCCTCAGGGTGACATAGGAGAGAGCCATGCCCTACGTCAACATCAAAATCACGCGCGAAGGCGCGACCGCCGAACAGAAGGCCACCCTCATCCGTGAAGTGACCCGTCTGCTGGCCGAGACGCTTGGAAAGAACCCAGCTACCACCGTGGTCGTGATCGAAGAAGTCGAAACCGATAATTGGGGTATTGCCGGGGAAACCGTCACTCACCGTAGGAAGCGGGAGAAGAACTGAAAATGGAGTCCAACATCTCCTGATGTTGAGTGCCGAAAGTCTGGCCCTTACCGGGTCCTGCACGAAGACCTTCGACTCCATTTACAAAGGAATTTATGACAACCATTGATCCTGAACGACAACAACAGGCCAAACAATACGCCCGCATCAGCCGCCGCCTGTGGCTGGTGAGCAACAGCCTGAGCGCTATCTACGCCCTGGCCTGGCTCTTCTTCGGCTGGGCCATCAACTTGCGCAACTGGCTGGCAGGCATTTCTCCCAATCCCTGGTTCCTGGTAGCAGGTTTTCTCGTCATTTTTGGCGGCCTCTACGCCATCCTCACGCTCCCGCTCGATTATTACAGCGGATTCGTCCTGCCGCATCGCTTCGACCAGTCTAACCAGACGCTCAAGGATTGGATCATCGACCAGTTAAAAGGACTCGCGATCGGGGCACCCCTCGGCCTGCTCCTGCTCGAACTGCTCTATCTGGCCCTACGCGCCACTGGCGATCTGTGGTGGCTGTGGGCTGCGGGCGGGATGTTGGTGTTCAGCGTGCTGCTCTCGAACCTGGCCCCAGTACTGATCATGCCGATTTTCAACAAATTCGTGCCGCTGGGCGATGAACACGCAGACTTGGCTGAGCGTTTGCTCAAATTGGCCGAGAAAGCCAACACCAAAGTGCGCGGCGTGTTTAAGTTCGACATGTCCAAGCGCACCAAATCCGCCAACGCCGCGCTGACCGGCATCGGCAACACGCGCCGTATTGTGTTGGGGGATACGCTGATCGACGAATTCACGCCCGACGAGATCGAGACCGTGCTGGCGCACGAACTTGGGCATCATGTCCATAACGACCTGCCCATTTTGATCGCTTCCGGCACGTTGACCACCACGCTTGGCCTGTACCTGGCTTCCCTGCTTTTGAACTGGGCGATTGGTTTCTTCGGTTTTTCCGGTCCCGCTGATGTGGCTGCCTTGCCTGCACTGATGATGATCCTGGGCGCGTACGGGCTGATCACCATGCCGTTGGAGAACGCCATCTCGCGTTGGCGCGAGTCCATGGCGGATGATTATGCCTTGCAATCTACTGGCAAAACAGATGCCTTCGCGTCTGCATTCACACGCTTAGCCAACCAAAACCTGGGCGAAGTCGACCCGGAGAAATGGGTAGTGTTCCTGTTCTACTCGCATCCGCCCCTAGGACAGCGCATCGAGAAGGCCAGAAACTGGCGATGAAATTCGAGATCTTTGGCACGGGTTGATTTCATCCAGCCGGATATTATCGCCTAGATGCACAAGATATCTTGGAAGGCCGCCCATCCGAATTGGAGGCGCAAACTGGTGTGGTAGTGCACATGGGGCGCGAGTTGGGCATCCCCACTCTTACGCATGACTTCGTCTATACCAGTTTGCTGCCACTGGAATTGAAGGCGCGCAGCCATGTTTGAACAGGTTGTTCTTCTGGTTAAAGTATCAGCCCCTCCAATTGGAGGAACCGATGTTATTTTCGTTTTCCGTTTGCCCAAACCTGCCTTTTGAGCAGGATGGGAATGATGACAATCAGGACAATCAACAAGGCCACGATCATAATCCCATCCGTTGAGCCTGCATCATCTCGATCTTGTGCTCCTGCTATGGGGACAGTCGTACCTGCTTGTATGCTAGGCGTGGCGGTTGCCCTTTGAACCACTGGTGAAGTACGGTTGAGCGCCAGACTGGTAAACAGGATTGTCAACCCCAGCATAACCCAGAATGCGATGCGCATAGTTCGTGACTGTATTTTCATAGTGGCTTTGTTGGATTTCAAGTATAACATGCTCTCCATTTGGGTAATTTCTACCAGTTACATGTACTTTCGTTTGCTTTTGCGTTATAATTTTTTGGTTGCGGTGGGACTTACCTGCTGTGCCTCGAGGAGAGTTCCTTTGAAGAAATATCTTCTTCCAGTCACAATCTTTTGCTCGTCTTGATGGTCATCGAGACGAGTATTCCTTTTCCGAGAGATTGTAAGGCCGGTGTTAGCTTATGTCCATCTGACAACATTCAGCTAGAGTATCATTTGACTTTGTAAAGAATACCCCTTTATAGAACTGTGCTATCTAAACCAACGTAGGAGCATCCATGATCAAGAAAATTTTTAGTTGGCTGATCTCACCACTTGGACGGATTGGTCTGCTGATCCTTGGGCTGATTATGCTCAGTGCGGTTGTGTGGGGCATCAGCCGGACGCAGACCTCGCCGGAGCAACCGATCCAGTTTCCCCACCAACGTCATATCGCCTTTGGTATCCAATGCCTGTACTGTCACCCCGGTGCAGCACGCGGACCGGCGGCTGGCCTGCCAACCGAAACCAAGTGTTGGGGCTGTCACCAGCAATTGGAGATCACCAAAACCAGTGAAAAGTTGAAACCCCTGGTACAGGCTGTAGCGAATCATCAACCGCTCAAATGGGTTCCGGTGGTGATCGTGCCGGATTTTGTGCATTTCAACCATCGTCCGCATATTGCGGCGGGAGTCAATTGCGAGGATTGTCATGGGGATATGAGTAAAGTGGATCTCGCCCAAAATCCGCAGACCTTCAACATGGGCTTTTGTTTGAACTGCCATAAGCAACATTCCCAGGATAATCCTGAACTGCGCACCAAACTCACTGATTGTGGAACCTGTCATTACTAGTGCCCGAACAAGGTGTTTTTGATTGACTATGTATTTCTTTGCTACAGATATTACATTTATCATGATCGTACCGTCCGGGTATTAGACCGGGTGAAAGGATAAGAGAATAGGATGAGTAAAAAGATTTCCCGGCGCGATTTTCTCAAACTGGCCGGCGCAGGTGTGACCACTGGCGCGGTGCTGACCGGCTGCGGCCCGGCTTCACGCTATGTGATCCGTGAGCCATATATAGAGATGCCGGAATACACGTTTAACGGAAAGAGTACTTTTTTTGCAACCACATGTCGTGAATGTTCCGCAGGCTGCGGATTAATTGTGCGTACCTTCCAGGGCCGCGCGCTCAAGACCGAAGGCAACCAGAACAACCCTGTCAACCTGGGAAAAACCTGCGCACGCGGACAGGCCACTTTACAAGGCCTGTATAACCCTGACCGTAACACCGATCCGGTGCAGCAGTCAACGCGTGGCTCGCGCAATTTTACGAAAATGGATTGGGATGCTGCCATCAAAGTTGTGAGCGATGCGCTCAAGAACACCGACCCGTCCGGGATTGCCTTTCTGATGGGACTGGCTCCGGACCACCTGTTCGATCTGGCCAGCGATCTGACGGCGGCCATCGGTGCGCCGTCTCCCGTGCGATACAGCGCGCTGGCCATGTTCGAATCCCGCGCTACCCTGGGCAAGGCGGCTGAAGAATTACTCGGACAGGAAGGACTGCCCTTCTTCGATCTCGCCAACGCCGACATGACCTTCTCCTTCGGGTCAAACTTCCTGGAAACCTGGATTTCACCGGTGGCCTTTACGCGCCACTATTCCAAGATGCGCCGCGGCGTATCCGGGCAGCGTGGATATTTGGTGCAGTTCGAGCCGCGCATGTCCCAGACGGCTGCCAATGCAGACGAATGGATCCCGCTTCTTCCCGGGACCGAAGGCCTGGTCGCCATGGCTCTGGGTCGGCTCGTGGCCGAGAAACAAAACGCGCCTGTTCCCGCGACATTTTCGAACGTCGATGTCCAGGCCGCTTCTGATGCTTCGGGCGTCTCCATGGATACTCTGGATCGTCTGGCAAAGCTCTTCCAGGAAGCGGAACATCCACTGGCAATTCCGGGTGGCGCAGCGCTGGGCCATACGAACGGACTGGGGGCGGCCGAAGCGGTGCTGGCGCTGAATGCGCTGGTTGGCAATTTTGGTCAGGCGGGAGGCGTTTCGTTCGCGCCCCTATCCCCGACTACAGATGCCTATCACCGACCGGCCTCCATGCAGGAGATGGCCGCCTTTGTCGAGAAGATGAACGCGGGGCAAGTCAAGGTGCTGTTCGTACATGGCGTTAACCCGATTTTCGAATTACCAAAGGCGCTGGGTTTCGAAGCAGCTATGCAGAAAGTACCGCTGGTCATTTCCTTCGCCACCTTCCCGGATGAGACCGCTATGCAAGCGGACTATATCTTCCCCGACCACCACGGTTTGAAATCATGGGGTTACCAGCGCATTGCGACCGCTGTCTCACAACCTACGCTTTCGGGTGCGCAGCCGGTGGTCGTGCCGTTCTTCAACACACACGCCACCGCGGATGTATTGCTGGCGGCAGCAGCTGGGGCAGGTGGTAGCTTGGCCAGCGCGCTGCCATTCCAGGATGAAGTCGCGTTTATTCAGAGCAAGTTGCAACCTTTGATCGAGCAAAAGGATGCCAACTTCAACGCTGAAGAGATCAATGCCTTCACAGCTTACTTCCAACAGTTCGGCGGTTGGTGGGCAAATGCGTTATCTCTATCGTCGCCAGCGGCCAATTCTCTGGACAAGGCTATCAATGTCGGTACGGCTTCTTTTGAAGGCGATGGTGAATTCAATCTATTCCCCTTTGTTTTGCCTGTGATGGCAGAAGCAGGCGCCAACAAACCCTGGCTGCAAGAAGTGCCCGACCCGACCACGACCGTCACGTGGAATACCTGGGTCGAGATGAATCCCCAAACTGCTGATGAGCTTGGCATCGAAAATGACGATGTGATCGAGATCACGTCCCCGGCCGGGTCGGTGCAAGCCTCCGTTTACAAGTATCCGGCCATTCGTCCCGATACGATCGCTATTCCCTTCGGGCAGGGGCATACCGCTTACGGGCGTTATGCCGAAGGGCGTGGTGCTAATCCCGCTGATTTGTTCAGTCTGACATATAACGAGGCTGGCGACCTGGCTTTTGGTGCTATGAAAGTGAGCGTCAAGAAGGTCGGGACCCAGCGTGAATTGGCCCGTCTGGAAAGCAAGATTGGTGTTTACGGGTTTGAGAAATAACGAGGAGACAATTTTATGGATACGAAGAGCAATCAACCAGTCCAACCGATAGATTCGGGTGTTTACCAAGAGGTTAGTACCGGCATGTGGGGCATGGTTATCGATCAGGACCTGTGCACGGGTTGCCAGGCCTGTGTAGCAGCCTGCGCGATGGAAAACAACCTGTCATTCGTCGGCGAGGAAGACCTGGCTTACGGGCGCGCCATGCACTGGATCCGCATCGAGCGCTTTTGGGATGGGGATTACCCCGAAGTGGAAACCGAGTTCCAGCCGGTGTTGTGCCAGCAGTGCGGACATGCGCCCTGCGAACCGGTTTGCCCGGTGTATGCGTCCGTCCACAGCGCCTCGGAAGACCTGAACCTGCAAGTCTACAACCGTTGCGTGGGCACGCGTTATTGCGCCAACAACTGTCCCTACCAGGCGCGCGTTTTCAACTGGCGTGACTGGGAGCGGCCTGAGCCGCTGAACAACCAGTTCAACCCGGATGTGACCGTCCGCCGCCGGGGTGTGATGGAGAAATGCACTTTTTGTATCCAGCGTATCCATCATGTAGAAGACCAGGCTCAGTCAGAAGACCGTGAAATCAGGGATGGCGAGATGGTGCCAGCCTGTGCGCAAGCTTGCCCGGCAGATGCCATCACCTTTGGCCGCATTGATGACCCGGAAAGCCGGGTAAGTAAAGCCACCCGCAATCAGCGTGGTTTTAAATTACTGGAAGACCTTGGTACCCTGCCCCGGGTGACTTATTTGAAGGGAGGTTCACCGAATGGCCGTAACAGCTAATGCCATGCAAGGTGCTCATGCAGACGAAG
Source organism: uncultured Chloroflexia bacterium (assembly GCA_963785535.1). GTDB lineage: Bacteria > Chloroflexota > Anaerolineae > Anaerolineales > Villigracilaceae > JAABUE01. Next base: position 6,103 of record CAWAVQ010000030.1, read on the forward strand.
AGCACGAGGATCCCCATGAACATTTGATGTTCGACCCCAGACCACGCGGTGAGATGAACGCGCTGGTGATGGAATCGATGCATACCACCAACTGGAAATTCTGGGTGGTGACAATTACCCTGGGCGTCATCGTGTTGATCTGTCTGGTTGGGGCCTGGGCTTACATGATCGCGGAAGGCCTGGGGGTGGCTGGAGTCAATCGTCCGGTGTACTGGGGTATTTTCCTGGTCAACGTCGTTTTCTGGATTGGTATCAGTCATGCCGGGACGTTCATCTCGGCTCTCCTGCGGGTGATGAAAGTTGAAGTACGCCGCCCGTTTACGCGCGCGGCGGAATTGATGACAACCTTCGGTCTGGTGCAAGCTGGAATAAGCGTTTTCATGCACTTGGGTCGCGTCTGGCGTTCCTACTGGCTGTTCCCGTACCCCAACGAACGCATGATCTGGCCGGATTTCCATTCCCCGTTGATGTGGGACTTTATGGCGATCAATACCTATATATTGGCCAGCACCATGTACCTGTTCCTGCCGCTCATCCCTGATCTGGCGATGGCGCGTGACCGCACAGAGGAAGGCGGCTGGCGCAAAACGTTCTATCGCATTCTATCTTTGGGGTTCCGCGGCTCGGAAGCTGAGTGGAAACACCTGCACACGGCCATGAACATCTTCGCCTTCGCGATCATCCCGGTCATGTTCTCGGTACACACCATCGTGTCCTGGGACTTTGCCATGGCGACCCGCCCCGGATGGTCTTCTACGGTCTTTGGCCCATATTTTGTCATTGGCGCGTTGCATTCGGGTATCGCGGCGGTGTTGCTGGTGCTGTTCATGATCCGCTCGACCATGAAGAATATGAAATACTTCATCCGTGCCGAGCACTTCGACTTTTTAGGAAAATTGAGTTCTGATCATTTCGATGGCCTGGGCTTATTTTTTCTTCAACGATTACCTGGTGCCCTGGTATGGCGGTGACAAGTTCGATCGTCTCTTGCAGGATTTCCACGAGAAAGGCCCGCTTTCCTGGGTCTGGGTGACCATGTTGATCTGTAATATCGTCATCCCATGGGCCATCTTGTGGAACAAAAAGTGGCGGCGTACCCCCTGGCTGATGGCTATCATCGGGATTGTGGTCAACATCGGGATGTGGATCGAACGTTTTGTGATCATCCCGATGTCCCTGACGATCACGCGCATGCCCTTTACCTGGCGTATCTACAAACCAGGGGTTGAAATCCCGTTGACAATCGGGACCTTTGCGCTTTTCATGTTGCTCTACATGGTGGCATCGCGCTTGATCCCGTTGATCCCGGTCTGGGAAGTGCAAGAGGGCCAGGAAGCCCACACCCTGCGCAAGGTTGGTAAAACAACCATCCCGACCGTTAGCGAAATTGATTAAGAGAGGAGCGAGATATGTCTGAAAACCTGACTCTTCTGGCCCTTTTTGAAGATATTGACCCGGCGGCAGATGCCATCGAGAAACTTTACGAGCTGGGATTAGCCAATGACCAAATGGATGTGATCTCGGGGATCCCAATCTCGAACCGTATTCTTGGTCGTCCCAAGATCGAGACTAACGTGCCGCGACTTGGCATGTTTGGGCTTTTCCTGGGCCTTTTGGGAGGCATATTCCTGATCTACGGCATTCCGTACCTGTATCCATTGCATGTTGGCGGCCAGGCAGTATTCCCTATCCCGCCTGGGTTGATCATCGTCTTTGAGTTGACCATGCTGGGTCTGATGGGTTTTGCCTTCCTCGGCGTATTCGTTTTTAGCCGCTTCCCTGCTTACGAGCCGACAGATTACGTTCCTGAAGTGAGCGATGGGAAGATTGCTATCTTCTTCAGAATTCCGGCCGACAGGCAAAAAGACTTCGAAAAGGCTATGCTTGCCGCAGGCGCAGAATCGGTTGAGCCCAAGGAGGCGCAAAAACTATGAACCCTGCCTATAAACGACTGCTGATCGCGGGTGCTTTGGTAGTAGTGGCCCTGATATTGTTTGAACTGTGGGCCTATGATGTTATCAAAATCGACTTCATCAGTTTCATGGAGATCCAACCATCCTTCAGCATGCAGGAAGACCCCTTGCCGGTCCCGGCACGATCTATCCCGATAGAAGGCCCGGCATACATTCCCAATATGGGTGTGCCGACCAATCCAGTTCCGGCTGATGATGTTTCAATTTCACGCGGAAAAACTCTATTCACCATCAATTGCATCATGTGTCATGGTGCCACTGGGGAGGGCAATGGTCAGCTCGCTTCTATGATTGCTAATAAACCCGCTAACCTGACCAGCATCATCACACAGAGCAAAACGGATGGAGCCTTGTTCATGACGATTACCAATGGTGTGGAAGGCAAAATGCCCCCTATGGTTGAAAACCTGACTGTACGCGACCGTTGGGACGTGATCAATTACATCCGCACATTGAAGCCGGCAGCACAATAGGGGAGGAGTAATTCAGTATGGATGATTTTCGCAAGTTCATGTATACCGCATTGATTGCGTTCGTGTCGCTGTTGGTCGTCTGGCTGGGAATGGTGTATATCTCCGCTTGTGGCTTTACCCTGACTTGTCCTCAGGGCCGGCCACTTGTCGACCGTACGCCTGTCCCCACCTTGGCGGCGGCTACCCTGCCCGCACCTGATTTTTCGATTTCTCAGGCTGCTACATCGACGCCCGAGATGGGTTCAGCTGGAACCGGAGGTGAGGAAATTGCTCGTCCTTCCAATTCCGGCGGGCCGGGTGATGCACTGAGTTTGACAGGTGATGCTGCCAGCGGTGCCCAAATCTTTCAGAGTAATTGTGCAGCATGTCATGGTCCGCAGGGCACACAGGGCGTTCCCAATCCTGGCTCAGATGACGGCTCCGTACCTACCTTGAACCCGATCGACCCGACCATGACAAGCTCTGACTACAAGACCTTTGCCTACAATATTGACTTATTTGTACAGCACGGTTCTACCCCGGCCGGGACAAACCCTGCCATCTCGATGCCGGCCTGGGGCGATAAGAGTGCTCTTACGCAACAGCAAATCGCAGATGTGATTGCATACCTGATCAGTCTTAACCCTGTTGAGGCACCAGCTCAAGGTGCAGCATCGGCGACTCCCGAGGTTGCTATACCGACATCCGAGACGAGCTCGACTGATGAGGCCGGGGGGGAGGAAATTGCTCGTCCTTCTAACCCCGGCGGCCCTGGCGATGCGCTGAATCTGACAGGTGATGCTGCTTCTGGCGCTCAAGTTTTCCAGGCTAATTGTGTGCCATGTCACGGTCCGCAAGGTACGCAGGGCGTGCCCAATCCTGGCACGGATGATGGATCAGTGCCCACCCTGAACCCGATTGATTCAACCATGGTGAGTTCTGATTACAAGACTTTTGCCTATAATATTGATTTGTTCGTCCAGCACGGTTCTACTCCAGCTGGATCGAATCCCGCAATATCGATGCCGGCCTGGGGTGACCAGAATGCTCTTACGCAACAACAGATCGCGGACGTGATTGCATATGTGATCAGTCTCAATAAATAATTCTTCACTACTTTCAGATCAGCCTCCTGCAAAACGCAGGAGGCTTTTTTGTTCAGGAATGAGCAGAATTTACACGTTCTTGTAAGGGGAAACGCGCGAACCCTACGAGCGTATATTCCGAATCAAAAACGCCTCCACAAAAGGAGACGTTTCAGGCGGAGAGGGCGGGATTCGAACCCGCGAACCCTTGCGGGTTACACGCGCTCCAGGCGTGCGCGCTAAACCAGACTACGCGACCTCTCCATTAGCCTTCAGAGCGGACGAATTATACCAGACAGATTATTGTGCTTCAAGCACAATACACAATCCGCTTAACTCACCAACAATATGGAGATTGCTTGATGGGGGGCCAATGCATGCCAGGTGCTATTTAATGTATCCATAAGATTTAAAGGAAACGGCTATAAGGCCAAAAACTTTTTCGCATGCTATTCTAAATCCCTGATGCCAGGCCCGTCTTTTAGCATAAGCATTTGTGGCCACATCGATTACAAAATAACCGTATCAGTCCATTGGCCCAAACTGAACGCGGGAGGAGGCTTGCGTTTTGGCCACGCTTTCTACAAAATCATCCAATTACCAAAAAAGCGAACAAGAAACATTACGTCAGGAGCACCTGGTACTTGACCCAAAACCGCGCAGCGAAATGAACGACATGGTTATGGATGCCATGCTCCAAACCAAACGACGGTTTTGGATCATAACCATCCCTCTGGCCATTTTTGTGGCAATTGGTCTATTTGGTGTTTGGGGGTATCTGATCAAGAATGGGTTAGGCGTGACTGGTGACACTCGTCCGGTTTTTTGGGGAGTATTCCTTTCCAATACGGTATTCTGGATCGGGATCAGTCACACCGGCGCGTTTGTTTCAGCCTTGCTACGCGTGTTCAAAACAAGTTTTCACCGTTCGATCACACGTCTGGCTGAATTTATGGCGACCTTTGGGATTATCCAAACTGGTTTGAGCATTTTCTTTCACCTTGGCCGCCCTTGGCGCTTCTTTTGGCTTGTGCCAATTCCCAATCAACGGTGGATTTATCCAGATTTCCATTCGCCTCTCATGTGGGATTTCATGGCAATCAATACATACATGATCGTCAGTTTCCTCTACCTGTTTTTGCCATTGATCCCAGACCTGGCGATGGCGCGCGACCATTCCGCTGGCTGGCGCAAGATATTTTATCGTCTTCTCGCTGTTGGCTTCCGTGGCACAGAAGGAGAATGGACGCACTTGCGTTCAGCGATAAAAATATTTTCTTTTGCCATGATCCCTGTCATGGTCTCTGTCACAACCGTGGTTTCATGGGATTTTGCTATGGCGACCCGTCCAGGCTGGTCTTCAACAGTTTTTGGGGCCTACTTTGTGACCGGAGCAATCCACTCGGGTATTGCCGCGTTGGTCATGGCTTCCTTTGTCGTCCGCAGTACGATGAAGCATATGAAATATTTCATCCGTCTGGAGGTTTTTGACGCGCTGGGAAAGTTGATGTTGATCGTTTCAATGGCCTGGGCGTATTTTTTCTTCAACGATTACCTGGTGCCCTGGTATGGCGGTAACAAACTGGACCGATTCCTGCTGACTTTTCACCAGCAGAGTCCACTGGTCTGGTTATTCGCTCTGATGTTATTCGGAAATTTGGTTTTGCCCTGGTCGTTGCTGTGGAACAAGAAAATCCGCCGCACGCCGTGGGTCATGTTCATCATCGGGCTGTTTATCAACATCGGGATGTGGATCGAGCGCTTCTTGATCGTGCCCGGTTCGCTGACGGTTACTACCGATCCCTTCACCTGGCGAACGTATCACATCAGTTGGGTCGAAATTTCCCTGTCACTTGGTACACTGGCGTTTTTCATCCTGCTCTATTTGATCGCCTCGCGGCTGGTACCAGTTATTTCTACCTGGGAAGTCCAGGAAGGCCAAATGGAATACTCTATGCACAAGGTTGGAAAAACAACCATGATGGATAGAACAGATCTCGAATAGCCTTTTGATGAAAGCAAAATCCTTATTTTACGATTGATGTTTTGGTACCTTTCCTGGATGGCTCAAGCAACTCCCAACGACCGGCCGCCAAGTATAGAATCTCAAGGATAAAGTCTTCGTAACGAATTCCATCGACGGCAGCCTGGATGCAAATATCGCTGTAGCCGGGTGTTAACCCGGGCAGCGGGTTGATTTCCATCAACTGTGGATTTCCATTCATATCCAGGCGGATATCCACGCGCGAAATGTCGAGAGCCCCTAAAACGATATGTGCCTGCAAAGCGATGTTTTGTAGTTTGCTTTCCAGCGCTGGCTCCAGCTTAGTTGGGTAGATGTATTCCGGAGCCCCTTTCTGGCCCGGCAGTTCGGCTTTAGCAGCATAACTGTAAATGCCAGGTGTGGCCGCCCGAGCTGTATCCAATTTCAGGAACGGTACTTGGTGGAAGCCGTCGGCGCTGTACCATTTTGGATGACGACTATAGTACTTGGCATGCGGTCCACCAATTTGCCCGACAGTGAATTCACACCCGGGTAGAAAAGTCTCGACCAGGGCGGGTTGTTTGTAGGTTGCGATGATGTACCTGACGCGATCACGCATTTCTGCTTCCGAGTGAACAATGGAATTTTCGTCAATGCCCATGCCGCTGCCCTCACGTACCAGTTTGACGAAAAGGGGAATAAGTGATGTATTGTAGCAAAGAAAGGATGCATACAGACGCGTTATAAAGAAGCAGCCAGTATTTTGTTGTACTAGCTGCTTCTTTATTATTGATCTACATATGGCGAATTTACTTTTTCTTTTTCGGTGGCTCGGGTGGCAATTCGCGCGGTTCCAATAATCCCCATCTCCCGGCTGCGAGATACAGGATTTCGAGGATCAAGTCCTCATAACTTATGCCCTCTGCTGCGGCTTGCAGGCACAGATCGCTGTATCCGGGTGTCAAACCAGGTAGGGGATTGATTTCCATCAAGCGTGGTTGACCTTCGGCATCCAGACGAAAATCCACACGTGAAACATCTGTAGCAAAGAGAATGTAGTGACCGCGCAGGGCGAGATGGTGCAGTTTCTTGGCCAGTTCCGGTTCCACGTCTGCAGGACAAATGTATTCCGGTGCGCCTTTTTCTCCCAGTTGCTGGGCCTTGGCTGCATGACTGTAAATCCCTGGCGTGGAAGATTTTTCTGTCTTCAATTCCAGGATGGGCAGGCGATGAAAACCATCTGCTTCATACCAATGCGGATGGCGGCTGAAAAGTTTGGTGTTTGGGCCACCAAGCTGTCCAACGGTAAATTCACGGCCAGGAAGAAAGTTCTCAATCAATGCAGGCTGATGATAGGAGTGGATCACATATTTGGCACGTTCACGCATCTCGGCCTCATTTTCAACGCGCGCTTTCATATCTACACCCATGCCGGTCCCTTCACGAGCTGGTTTGACGAAGAGAGGATATTTCAGTTCAGGGCGCAGTGGTTCATCTCCGGTGACGAACTCCTGAAAGGGAGCGACAGGCAGACCCCGGTCGCGCCAGAGGCGTTTGGTGAGATTTTTGTCAAGGGCGATGGCATTTGTCAACACGCGCGATCCAGTGTAAGGGATGCGCAACATTTCCAGTAAAGACGGGATCTGGGCCTCGCGCGCATCGCCGCCCAACCCTTCGGCGATGTTGAAGCAAATATCCGGATTGTATTCTTTCAAAGCAAAAGGCAAATTTTCATCAGCCATGATGAATTGGGTTTCATGACCATCTGTTTCAATTGCCTTCTGAATGGACTGTATTGTTTCTATATGGTCGAAATCGGCAAAAGCATCCGATGGGACGCCTTTCGGTTTGGGCTTGCTCTCATCTTTAATATTTGCCAGTACCGCGACGCGCCAAAAACGCTTCATACTCGGACTGGGAGGCTTGTCTCCGTCATTGTTGGGTATATTCGTGGCAGACATATTTCTCCTTTATCTTTTTTTGCCTTCATAATCAGTATTTCACGAAAACCAGCCAGCTAATTCGCGACCTACTGATAATATACATCATAGTATAAATGAACACTCTTAAAACTCAAGGCGTGACGATTGTAACTGGACAATATACTTTCTTTCAGGTATTATTACGCCCATCTGTGACCAAGTTCACATGCACACAACTTAAGTTCTGGAAGCAACCCGTGGGTTATGCTCCCAAGGTGTGCCCGGATATGAAAATAATCCGGGCAATTGTGTGTAATTAGAGCAATACTGTAGCGGTCTGCTACTGAAAACCATTTCACCACATCGGTGTGGAGGCGAAATGTCAGATCTGATCAAGCAAATTACCAGTGATTTTCAAAAACAAATTGATGAGTTCGAACCGGAAATTGGTATCAGTGATATTGGTACCGTTTTGGAGGCGGGTGATGGCATTGCCCGCGTGGATGGCCTGGCAAACGTACGCTCTCAGGAGTTAGTGCAGTTCGCCAACGGTGTGATGGGAACTGCGTTCAACCTGGAAAAGGACAGCGTTGGCGTAATCATCATGGGCGAGTACTCCGAAATTGCGGAAGGCATGACGGTTCGGGCGACGGGGCGAATTGCTTCCGTTCCCGTTGGCAACGGTCTGATCGGACGTGTTGTCAATGCCCTGGGTGAGCCTGTGGATGGCAAAGGCCCGATTGCATTTAGCGGTTATCGTGCCGTTGAACGCATTGCACCGGGCGTGGTCGAGCGCCAGGATGTAGACACCCCCGTCCAGACCGGCATTAAGGCGATTGACTCGATGATCCCAGTTGGCCGCGGTCAGCGCGAATTGATCATCGGTGATCGCCAGACTGGTAAAACAGCCCTTGCTATCGACACGATTATCAACCAGAAGGGCAAAGATCTGGTCTGCATTTATGTCGCTATCGGCCAGAAAAAGGCCGCTGTGGCTCGTACGGTTGGCATTCTCGAACGCTACGGCGCGATGGAACACACTATTGTGGTCATGGCCGCAGCGGATGAATCGGCCGCCCTTCAATATATTGCTCCGTATGCCGGCTGCGCCATGGGCGAGGAGTTCATGGAAGCTGGCCGCGATGCGCTGGTGATTTATGACGATCTTTCAAAACATGCCTGGGCTTACCGCCAGGTTTCCCTGCTCTTGCGCCGCCCGCCGGGACGTGAAGCCTATCCGGGCGATGTTTTCTATCTGCATTCCCGTTTGTTGGAACGCGCTGCTCGTTTAGCTACCAGCTATGTGATCGTTGACAAAGATTTCGAAGGCGAGGCTGCTGAGGAAGATGCTGTCAATGAGACGGTTTACAAAGGTCCTGTTTCCAAAGACCAGGCTGCTGAGGCCCTTAAGGAAATGCAGGATGCGGATAAATACAAAATCGTTAAAAGTGGCGGGTACGGGTGGCTCTCTCACCGCTCTACCCATTATCGAAACCTTGCTAGGCGATGTTTCGGCTTATATTCCTACAAACGTTATCTCCATTACCGACGGACAAATTTATCTGGAAAGCAACCTGTTCAATGCTGGTATTCGCCCGGCGGTGAACGTAGGCATCTCGGTTTCTCGCGTAGGCGGCGATGCCCAGACCAAAGCCATGAAGCAGGTGGCCGGGCGTCTGCGCCTTGATATGGCTTCCTATCGTGAACTGGCCGCTTTTGCCCTGATGGCTGCTGACCTTGATAAGGCCACCCGCGGCCAGTTGGACCGCGGTCAGCGCATGCAAGAACTGCTCAAGCAGCCGCAATATGAACCCATGGAGTTCGAAGAACAGGTTATCGTTATTCTGGCTGGTACCAGCGGTTACGCTGACCATGTCCCGGTCGACAAGATGCGCCAATGGGAAACCGATCTGTTGCGCTTCATATCTTCCTCGCATCCTGAAATTGGCAAGGAAATCATCGAGAAGAAGGCCCTTGGCGATGATTTGCGTTCCAGGATAGCCACGGCATTCGAAACTTTCTCAAGCACCTGGCAAGGATAGAGCATGGCTTCCGGACGAGAAATGCGGATGCGAATCCGCAGTGTCAAAAACATCTCACAGGTGACGCGCGCACTTGAGGCAGTCAGCGCCAGCAAGGTGCGGCACGCTGTCAATGCAGTCAACGCGACACGCCCCTATGCAACCAAGGCCTGGCAGGTGCTGACGCATGTCGCAGCGCAACCTGGACGGGATCAACTGCATCCGTTATTGACAGAGCGTGCCAGCGTCAATAATGCCTTGGTGGTTGTCATCGCCGGTGACCGTGGCCTGGCAGGCGCATATAACGCCAATGTCATTCGTTATGTCGCACAGAAATTTGATAACTATGAGGTCCCGGTCAAGTACATTGCTATAGGTCGCAAAGGCCGTGACCTGCTCCTCCGCCGCAGGAAGCAGGTAATCGCTGACTTCAGCAACTTGCCTGCTGCACCTAGCTTTGCGGATGTCTCTGCGATTGGTCGTCTGGCAGTTGACTCCTTTCTGAACGGCGAGGTGGATGAGGTCTGGCTGGTGTATACCAACTTCCACAGCATGTCCCGGCAGGAGCCGCAAGTCCAGAAATTGCTCCCGCTGGAACTGGAGGTTGAGCACGAGCACGTAATGCTGGACTCAAATCGCAAAACTTCAGCCGCATACATTTACGAACCTGCTGAGGGCGAGATCCTGGATGAGATCATCCCGCGTTTTACGGCTTTGCAGGTTTACCAGGCAATTCTCGAGTCGCTGGCCAGCGAGCACGCGGCACGTATGATTGCCATGCGAACCGCAACTGATAATGCTCTCGAATTGATAGATGGATTGCAATTGAAATACAATAAGGTGCGCCAGCAGGCGATCACCAACGATATCTTAGACATTGTAGGCGGCGCGGAAGCGCTGTCTGAGTAATTCCCGATACTTGGAGGCAATCATGGCAAAAGCAACTGGCCGTGTCGTACAAATCCTTGGTGGTGTGGTGGATGTGGAATTTCCCGAAGGTGATATTCCGGATATTTACGAGGCGATTGAAGTTGAACGTTTGGGTAAAGAACCGCTGATCCTTGAAATCCAGAAAGATATGGGCAACAACGTGGTCCGTACAGTCTCAATGGACTCGACCGATGGGTTGCAGCGCGGACTTCCTGCCACCGCTACTGGTGAACCCATCCTTGTTCCGGTTGGCGAAGCGACATTGGGACGCATCTTCAACGTGCTTGGCCGTCCGATTGACAAGAAAGGCGATGTGGCCGAATCCACTCGCTATCCTATCCATCGTCTTGCGCCCTCATTTGCAGAACAATCCACAAGTGTGGAGGTGTTCGAGACCGGCATCAAGGTTATCGACCTGATTGCCCCCTTCACCAAAGGCGGTAAAACCGGCATCTTCGGCGGTGCTGGTACCGGCAAGACCGTTATTATCATGGAACTCATCCGCTCGGTGGCCACCGAGCACGAAGGCAACTCCGTATTTGCGGGCGTGGGGGAACGCACTCGCGAAGGCACGCAACTTTACCGTGAAATGCTTGAATCCGGCGTTATGAAAGACACTGTCATGGTCTACGGCCAGATGAACGAGCCTCCCGGTGTACGTTTGCGTGTGGCGCTTTCAGCGCTCTCCATGGCTGAGTACTTCCGCGACCAGGGCCGTGATGTGTTGCTCTTCATCGACAACATCTTTCGTTTCTCTATGTCGGGTTCAGAAGTATCGGCGCTGCTCGGGCGTATGCCGTCTGCTGTGGGGTACCAGCCCACGCTGGCGACCGAAATGGGTGAGTTGCAGGAACGTATTACTTCCACACGAACTGGTTCTATTACATCCATGCAAGCAATTTATGTGCCCGCGGATGACTACTCCGATCCCGCCCCGGTGGCGACTTTCACCCACCTGGATGCAACCATCGCACTCGAGCGCTCCATTGTGGAAAAGGGCATTTACCCGGCTGTGGATCCACTGACCTCGAACTCGCGAATCCTTGATCCCAATATCGTAGGCGAAGAACATTACTTCGTTGCTCGCGAAGTCCAACGTATCCTTCAGCGTTATAAGGACTTGCAAGACATTATCGCTATCCTCGGTATCGATGAGTTGAGCGAAGATGACAAATTGATCGTAGCACGTGCGCGCAAGATCGAGCGTTTCTTCTCCCAGCCGTTCTTTGTTGCTGAACGCTTTACGAACATTCCAGGCCGTTATGTTCCATTGGCCGATACGGTACGTGGCTTCCGCGAAATCCTGGACGGGAAATGCGATGATTTACCCGAACAAGCCTTCATGATGGCTGGTACAATTGAAGATGTCCGCGAAAGGGCTGAGACACTGGGGTCTCAAGGATAGGATATGCCAATCCGCTGTGAAATAGTCTCCCAAGACCGTATGGTCTTCGAAGGCGATGTAGATATTGTCGTTTTGCCGGGTTCGGCGGGCGTGATGGGGATATTACCGCATCACGCACCGCTTTTGACGACCCTGCAATACGGCGTTGTCAAAGTGCGTACAAAGGATAAAGAGGAAATCTTCACAGTGGCTGGCGGTGTAGCAGAAATCCAGCCAGACATCGTTACGGTTCTTGCTGACGCTGCTGAGAACGTCAAAGAGATTGACATGGACCGCGCTGAAGCAGCCCGCAAACGTGCGGAAGAGATGCTGGAAAAAGGCGTTCCTGCAGATACGGATACCTACCTCGTTGTTGAAGCGGCTTTGCGCCGTTCCAACTTACGTCTGGAAGCTGTCCGTCGCTATCGCAAAGTTTCCGTTCATCCATATCAAGAGAAATCCCCTACCGGGGACAAGTAAGGGCTTGTGGCAGTCTTCTCCAAAGACCTGGGCATAGACCTGGGCACGATGTTCACCCGCTCTGGCCGACAGCACGCAGGTGCTGCTCGAGGAGCCAACTATTGTTGCTATTGAAGTGGCTGAGCAAAAGATGGTGGCGGTCGGGCGGGAAGCACTCGATATGTATGGTCGCGTGCCGGAGAGCATCGAAGTTGCGCGTCCCCTCAAGAATGGCGTCATCGCCGATTACGAAATCACCGAAACCCTTTTAGCTTATCTATTACGCCGTGTCAGCGGCTCTATGCGTATTTTCCGCCCGCGCGTGATGATCTCTGTTCCTTACGGTGTCACCAGCGTGGAGCGTCGCGCCGTTTTTGAGGCGGTGATGGAAGCGGGTAGCCGCGAGGCGTTTCTCATCCAGCAGTCGCTGGCGGCCGCACTTGGTATCGATCTGCCGATTGGCTCACCCTCGGGCAATATGGTCATTTGTTTGGGCGGCGGCGCGACGGAAGCGGCTGTCATGGCGATGTACGGGATTGTCTCCGCGGATACCCTGCGCGGGGGCGGCCTTGACCTGGACGATGCGATTGTCACTTATGTACGCCGAAAATACGGAGTGATCATCGGTCAGACTACCGCTGAGCAACTCAAAATCCGGATTGGTGCGGCGGTCCCCCAGGATATGGAACAAAGCATGGAAGTGCAAGGGCAGGACCAGGTCACTGGTTTGCCGCGCCCGGTCACGTTGACGACAGGTGAAATCGTCGAAGCTTTACAGGAACCGCTCAAGAACATCGTCGAAACTGGCCGTCGCGTGCTCGAAAAGACGCCCCCCGAACTGGTTGCGGATATCATCGATCGTGGCGTGGCCCTATGCGGGGGCGGCGCGCTTCTGCGCGGGATCGATAAACTGCTGACTAAATCACTGGGTATTCCCGCTTACCTGGTAGATAACCCCCTGACCTGCGTGGTCGAAGGTACCATACGGGGCCTGGGCATGTACAACCTGCTGCGGCGTAACCTACCCCAGGTGTGAGATGAATAAGTCTTTATTAGGAACGGTTTCCGAACGAAGGGAGCCGTTTTTGATTCTCTTTTCCTTATAGTACTAAATACTTCACGGAGGTGAAGGAAATACCCGCATGATCTATTGATACTGAGAATGGGAAGGTTCAATGCCTAACATTAATAAAATTCTAAAGAAAAGGGATTGCAATTGATAAATTAATCGAGTATTATATGCCTATGTTTTTAGATAAATTTAGTGAGATTTGTAAAGAATTTCGCACAACCGGGCATTTAGGAATCTAAAAATAATCAGACAAAAGAGGCATTTCTATTGTTTCATGATAATCTGACTATGAGTACTCAGCGGGTGAACTTATGGCAGATGGGTTGAATGAATTAGGGATTTAATCAACTCATGTCTCGTATATTTGTCTATTGAAATGAAAATCTTGGTGAGGTAACGGTAATGAATGAGGAACACATCCAACAAGTACTAGAGATCGAAAAACAAGCAAATGAGATTCATGATAAGGCAATACGAGAAGCAGAACAATTCGTAAAACAGGCTGATCAAGAGTCTCAAACGATCATTCAAAAAGCGCAAGTTGACGCTCAGGAAGAAGCAGATCGGTTGGTGGGTAAAGCCCAGGCCAAAGATGAAAGCGCCCGTATATTAGCTGAAGCAAAAGAGAACATCGAGCGCACAAAAGGTCTGGCGATAAGTCACTTTGATCGCGCTGTCAGTTATGTGCTCGATCGAGCGGCTGGAAGGGAATAATTCCTATGCAATCGAGTGGGGTATCGGGATATGCTGCTGTTCACTCGCGCGTTCGAGTCATGTATTCAACCCTGTTGGCTGCTCAGGACGAAGCCCAGTTAATTGATGCTCCAGACCTACCCGGCCTTGTCAACTTACTCAAAGATACTTCCTATGGCCCATACTTGACGAGCTTGGAGGATAGGGACCTTACTCCCCGACAGGTTGTCCACCAGATTAAATACCGTCTTTCCTATGTTTATTTGGGGCTTATTCATGCGGCTCCTATAAATACGCGTTCGTTGCTTGTCGAACTGTTCCGTCATTTTGAGATCGACAACTTAAAAGCTGTTTTGCGCGCGATTGTAACAAACTCGTCTTGGGAACAGGTTCAAGAAATCCTTTTTCCACTCGGCTCCTTAACCACTATCCCAGCGGAGAGGATGCTGGAAGTGGGGTCGGTAGAATCTGCGATTCCTTTATTGTCTGATACTCCTTATTACGACACGATTTCGCATGCAATGAAACGTTATTCCGAAGAGCAGAGCCTCTTTCCCCTGGAAGTGGCACTGGACTTGAATTATTGGCGTACATTATGGATCAATGCTAACCGGCTTGCCACGCAAGACCGGATGCAGGCCATGCGTGTCTTGGGACCCTTGGTGGACATGATTAACGTGATGTGGGCCCTGCGTTACCGGGTATATCATCATCTTTCCGAAGAAGAAGTGATTAACTACACCTTGCCTTTGAGCTATCGTGTCCGAGATGATGATATCCGGGCGATTGCTGCCGGGGCCGATATTGCCCGGGTGGTAGAACGGATTTATCCGGGGTTGACGAACGTTGATGGTTTGCTTGAAGAGCCAGAAAATGGATTGCCGAAGCTGGAATTGCAGTTACAGAGGCGTATTAGGGAGCAGTTTAAAACAGCCTTCACCGGCTATCCGTTCCATATTGGGCTGCCATTGGCGTTCCTTTTGCTGAATGAACTCGAGCTTCAAGATTTGACTGTACTGATCGAAGCCAAAGCGGCTGGGATGCCAAGCGAAGAATTTATACCTTACCTGCTCTTGTCTCCCAGCCTAGAAGGCCTTATTACGGCTTAGTCAGTCTGCGAAATCGTTCTTGCATTTTTATTTTCTTTTTTTGGAGGTGGTATGTTCTTTCCAGAAGCAATGACCGAAATTGAATTGATTATCCCATCAAAAGACTTGTTGCCGGTCACGAAAGTTTTGGCCGGACAGGGCATATTTCATCAGGTAGATGCCAGTTATTTGGATGCCGAAGGTCGCCCTGAGTCTGTCGCTTCTTGGAAAGAACAGGCGGCTGATTACGCCGCTTTGGAACGCCAGATTAATGCTACGATGCAGGCGCTGGCAGTGGAGGAAGGTTCACCACCACCAGTTGATCAAGATACGATCGTGGATATCGAAGCTGTTCGTCCGCTGGTTGAGCAGATCGAAACTGAGGTCAAAGGGGCCAACGACCAGTTAACCGCTGGTAAAAAGCACATAGAACAACAAAGAAATCACATCGATCAAATAGAACCAATCACTGATGTAGATCTTGACATGGGTATGTTGCGTGATCCCCACTATATCCATTCCATTTTGGGCAATATGCCAACTGTCAATCTGGAGAGGCTTGAAACCAGTCTTTCTCGTGTCCCCCATGTATTACTGACCTTGCGTAAAGGCCAGGAGAATTCTGTTGTCTGGCTGATCGGTGCAAATTTCAATGCCGATATCCTGGAACGGGCGGCCCGAAGTGCTTATTTAAATCCATTGGAATTGTCTGAAATACACGAGGGAACTCCGTCAGGAATCGTTAAATCGCTCAATGCAGACATCGATAAAACACAAAAGGATATTGAAAAACATGAAGCAAAACTAGCCGAATTAAAAGAGATCCATAAACAACAACTCCGAGAATTGCTCTGGCAAGTGCGTGCAAGCCGATTGCTTGCGGATGCAATGGCCCGTTTTGGCAGGCTTCATTACACTTACCTAATTGTTGGCTGGGTGCCATCCTCCAGGTTAGGAGCGCTGACCCAAAAACTGAAAGAGGTCTCCAAGGATATCGCGCTCGAGGCTACCCCCTCTCCACAGCGAGGCTCTGCCAACCACAACGTGCCGGTAGCTCTGGAAAACCCTGGGATCTTGGGTGCATTCCAGAGTTTGACGACAACGTATGCCAGACCTCGTTATGAGGAGATCGATCCGACCATTCTGATCACGCTGACCTTCCCGTTGCTGTTTGGCGCCATGTTCGGCGACGTTGCGCACGGGTTGCTGCTGGCATTACTGGGCGGGTTGATTGCCAGCAAGACTGTCCCAGCGCTGCGCAGCATGGCCAGCCTGGGCACGGTCGTCCTGGTTTGTGGGCTGGTAGCAACGCTGTTTGGTTTCATCTACGGCAGCATTTTCGGGTTGGAAAATATTCTGCCCAACGTTCCTGCCTTGAAGCCGTTTATCTTGATCCAGCCTATGGAGAGTCGCATACAAATCCTTCTTATCGCCATCGGAGTTGGGGTTGTATTGCTCAGTATCGGTTTCCTGCTCAACCTGATTAATGCGTGGAAAGCGCGCGATTGGGCGCGTTTGTTCTTTGATCCGAACGGTCTGGTCGGATTGGTACTGTATTGGTCGTTGCTTGGGCTGGGTGGAAGTCTCGCTCTTCCGAATTTTCCTGTTCCGACGCCAATATTCATTATCCTTTCGTTGATCAGCGGCACAGCGGTAACCCTGTCTGAAGTTCTGAAACACCTGGTCGAAGGACATCGGCCCTTGATCGAGGGAGGCATCCCGATGTTTGCCTTCCAGGCATTCGTCGAGTTATTCGAGAAGCTGATCAGCCTGTTCAGCAACAGTATGTCTTTTGTGCGTGTGGGCGCATTTGCAGTGGCTCACGCCGGTTTGAGTGGCGCGATCTTCGTCCTGGCAGAACTGGTCGGCGGAGGCCCGCAAAGCGTGCCATACTGGATTGTGGTTGTCCTGGGAAATATATTCATTGTTGGTTTCGAGGGACTGATCGTTGGTATTCAAACGATGCGTTTGCATTACTACGAATTCTTTAGTAAGTTTTTTGTGGGTGGCGGTATCCCTTACGAACCGTTGACTCCTTTGCAAGTGGAAAAATAGTAATATATTAAAAACTCTAAATCAGGAAAAAGGAGAAGCACGATGATCAAAATTGTTGTTGCAATTCTGGCAGGACTAATTCCCATGGCACCGATTTTTATGTATTTTATGAACCGGCGCAACAATAACCCGTTGAAAACCACGCAAGATTTGGTATTGGCCTTCAAAGGGTTCAACGTGATTGTTGCCTTGATGGCATTGGGCCTTGCTGCTGTGTGGCTCTCGACGCCTTCGACGGCCATGGCTGCCGGGCTTGCTCAGGAAACTACCAACCCTGACATCTATGCAAAGCTGGCTGCCGCGCTATCGACAGGTCTGGCCTGTATCGGTGCTGGTATTGCCGTCAGTGGAACCGGCGCGGCGGCGGTTGGCGCTATCGCTGAGAAACCGGAGACTTTTGGTCGTTCATTGATCTTCGTCGGTCTGGCAGAAGGTATTGCCATCTACGGCCTGGTGATTTCCTTCCTGGTTTTGCCCCGCTAGTGACATAATGAAAGTTTTGGTGATCGGCAACCAGGAGGCGGTCTTGGGTTTTTCCCTGGTCGGAGTCCATGGAAAAGCCGTATCGACGGCTGCTGAGGTGAATGAAGCGCTGGACGAGGCCCTTTCGACGAGTGATGCTGGGATTGTCCTGGTGACCGAAGACGTGGCAGGACTGATCGAGGCTAGAATGGAACAGCTCAAGCTGCGTAGCACAGTCCCGCTTGTCGTCGAAATTCCAGGCCCGGCAGGTATGAGTCCGGATCGCCCTTCCCTCAACGAGATGGTACTTCGGGCGATTGGCGTCAAGTTATGAGCATGCTTCTTCCTACTAAGTTTGAGAAGAGGGCAGATTGGAAAGTTAATTTATGGAATCGATAGACGAAAACATCAAAGTGCTTTCCCGTGCGGTGTTGAGCGATGCTCAAAGAGATACCGAACAGGTTCTGGACGAGGCGAAGAAAAAAGCTGATGGGATTCGGCAACGCGCCCAGGAGCAGGCCGATGCCGAGCGCAAAAAAATCCTGGACCAGGCCTCTAAGGAAGCCGAGCGTATCCGCAGCCAGGTGATTGCCACCAGCCAGATGAAGGCCAGAACCATGCAATTGGAACAACGTGAAAAGCTGTTGGAAAATGTATTCGAGAAGGCGCAAGAAAAACTCTCCGCAATGCAACGTAGTAGCGACTATGAACAAATTGCACAACGTCTACTCCGTGAGGCCCTGGTACAGTTGGGAGCGAGCGTGGCCCAAGTCCGGGCGGATGAAACGACTCAGAAACTTTTTACCTCCAGCGAGCTTGAAGAAATCTCAAAGGAACTTAATATTAAAATCAGGCTTGGAGAGCCGCTAAAGCGTGGTATAGGGGTGATCGTGGAAACAGAAGACGGCCATCGGCAGTTCGACAATACCTTTGAAACTCGGCTTCGACGTATGAAAGAGACGCTCCGCTCACCGGTCTATCATATCTTAATGGGAGAAGCCTTATGAGCGAGCAGATTGGAACGGTAACCTGGATCAACGGTCCTGTGGTCCGTGCCCAGGGTTCGCGGCATGTCAGCATGATGGACCTGGTCCAGGTCGGTGAGGACCAGCTTGTGGGTGAGGTAATTGGCCTAAATGCGGATATTATCACCATCCAGGTTTATGAGGAGACGTCTGGGATGCGACCGGGCTCCCCGGTCTACGACACCGGTCTACCGCTCTCGGTCGAACTGGGCCCTGGCTTGCTGCGCAGCATCTTCGACGGTGTACAGCGCCCGTTGCCGCTGATCGAGATGGAAAGCGGTTCCTTCATCGGGCGCGGCATCCATTTGGATTCGTTGCCTCGAAAAGATCGTTGGGATTTCACACCCAAGCTTGAAGTTGGTGATTCTGTCAGCGGTGGTACGATCCTCGGAACCGTCCCGGAAACGCAAGCCTTGGAACACCGTATTATGGTCCCCCCAGGCATAGAGGGTAAACTTACCTGGATAGCGCCAGCAAAGCAATATACGCTGGATGAGCCAATCGCTCGCATCGAAACAGAGAACGGGGAAAAAGAATTGACCATGCTTCAACATTGGCCCGTCCGCCGCCCGCGCCCTTACCGCGCCCGGCGAGGAATGACAGAACCGCTGGTTACCGGTCAGCGCGTACTGGATACGTTCTTTCCCCTGGCCAAGGGCGGTACTGCGGCCATCCCGGGCGCATTTGGGTCGGGCAAGACGGTCACCCAGCACAGCATCGCCAAATGGGCCGATGCGCAGGTCATCATCTATATCGGTTGCGGCGAGCGCGGCAACGAGATGACCGAAGTGCTACAAGAGTTTCCGCACCTGATCGACCCGCGCAGCGAGCGCCCGTTGATGGAACGCACAGTGCTGATCGCGAATACATCGAATATGCCGGTGGCAGCTCGCGAGGCTAGCATCTATACCGGAATCACCATCGCTGAGTATTATCGTGACATGGGCTACCATGTGGCCCTGATGGCGGACTCCACCTCCCGCTGGGCAGAAGCCTTGCGCGAGATTTCAGGACGCCTGGAAGAATTGCCCGCCGAAGAGGGCTATCCGGCGTATCTGGCCGACCGCCTGGCGGAGTTCTACGAACGGGCCGGTTCCGTGGAAACGCTCAACGGGCAGGCTGGTTCGATCAGCGTGATTGGGGCTGTTTCCCCTCCGGGTGGTGACTTTTCAGAGCCGGTCACGCAGCATACTAAACGTTTTATCCGCTGCTTTTGGGCGTTAGATAAATCTCTCGCCTCTGCGCGCCATTACCCGTCCATCAACTGGTTGGATAGTTACAGTGAATATATGGAATACGTGGCCGATTGGTGGCGCGAGGAAGTGGGACAGGATTGGTACGCCATGCGTTCACAGGCCATGGAGATCTTGAGTGAAGAGAGCCGCCTTGAACAAATCGTCAAACTGGTTGGTTCTGACACCTTGCCGGACGAGCAGCGTTTGGTCTTGGAAACGGCGCGTTTATTGCGCGAGGGTTTCCTGCAACAGAACTCCTTCGATGCGGTGGACAGTTATTCACCCGTGGAAAAACAAATTCGTATGTTGGGCTTGATTTTGAATTTTCACCGTCAGGCGCAGCGTATCATAAAAATGGGCGCATTGATTTCTTCGATCCATGACTTGCCGGTGGTCAATACGTTGATTCGTATGAAGACCCAGGTTGGGAATGAAGATTTGTCCAAGTTGGACGATATCCAAAATGATATGAATGAACAGATGCAGAAATTAGAAGCGGAGTACGCATGAGTGATTTGATCGATATCGGTGTCAATGAGGTCGTTGGGGTAAGCCGCATCGAAGGCCCGCTGGTCTTTGTAGAAGGCATCGGCAGCGTAGGTTATGACGAGGTAGTGGAAATCATCAACTCGCATGGGCGACTGCGCTACGGACGCGTGCTCGAGGTTGGAGAAGGTATGGCCGTGGTGGAAGTGTTCGCCGGTACTTCAGGCCTGTCCATCGACGGCACACGCATCCACTTTTTAGGGAAACCATATCAGATCCCGGTGGCGGAAGAAATGCTCGGGCGCATCTTCAACGGCCTGGGAAGGCCAACGGATGGCGGACCAGAACCGCTGGCTGATCGCTACGCCGACATCAACGGACAACCCATCAACCCGACCGCTCGTGTCTATCCGGTGGACTACATCCAGACCGGTATCTCCACCATCGATGGGATGAACACGCTCTTGCGTGGCCAAAAGCTGCCTCTGTTTTCTGCGGCCGGGTTACCGCACGACCAGTTGGCTGCCCAAATCGTGCGCCAGGCAACCCTGGGTGTACCGGTGGGACAGGAGGCTGCCAAATCGGAACAATTCGTGATCGTCTTTGCGGCGATGGGTGTCAAAAACGATGTTGCCGCGTATTTCCGGGATTCGTTTACCGAGAGCGGGGCACTCACCCGTGTGGCCATGTTCCTCAACCTGGCGGATGATCCGCCGGTGGAGCGCCTGGTGACTCCGCGCGCTGCCCTTACTTTGGCAGAATATCTGGCCTTCGACCGAGGAATGCACGTGCTGGTCATCCTGACCGATATGACCAACTACTGCGAGGCACTGCGCGAAATTTCGAACATCCGCGGCGAGGTCCCCAGCCGTAAAGGGTATCCAGGCTATCTGTATAGTGACCTGGCCTCCCTGTATGAACGCACGGGTCGTATCAAGACCAGTGAGGGCTCGATCACCCAGCTCCCGATCCTGACCATGCCTAATGATGACATCACCCACCCGGTTCCAGACCTGACTGGCTACATCACTGAAGGCCAGATCACCCTCAGCCGTGACCTTGACCATCAAGGAGTCTTTCCTCCGGTGGCGGTGCTGCCCAGCCTGTCGCGCCTGGCAAAGGACGGCATCGGGGAAGGAAAAACCCGCCCTGACCACAGTCACTGGGCCTCGCAACTCTTCGCTGCCTATGCCCACGTGCAGGATGTTCGTGCGCTGGCCTCGGTCATCGGGGAAGAAGAACTCTCGGAAGTGGACCAACGTTACGTACAATTTGGGCAGGCCTTCGAGCGTGAATTTGTCAACCAGGGTCCAACCGAAAACCGGAATATCGAAACAACCCTCGATATTGGTTGGCGGTTACTTTCTATGCTGCCGCAGGAAGAACTGACGCGCGTCAGCCAGGCTGAGATTCAGCAATACTATAGTGAGGGCAATGGCTAAGATCAACATTCCACCCACTCGCAGCAACCTGCTTCGCATGAAGCAGGAATTGCAGTTTGCCCACGAGGGTTATGAGATTCTGGACCGTAAGCGGGAAGTCTTGACGACGGAACTCATCCGCATGGCCCATGATGCACAGGTGCTCCAGGAAGAAGTCTGGAAACTGGTGGCGGAAGCCTACAGCGCCCTGGAGCAGGCAAAACTGACTATGGGGCAGGAGCAGGTCGAACGGACCTCTTTGGCAATGCACAAGACGGTCGATGTTCATCTCAAGTTCCGCGGTGTAATGGGTGTGCCTATTCCAATGGTTGAAGCTAAGGGCGGTCCGCCGGAAATGCCGTATAGCCTGGGTGATACCAGGGCCACTTTGGATCAGGCCAGCTCCGCCTTTCGCCGGGTGTTGAGTCGCGTTCCTGAACTTTCTGAGTTAGTGACATCGGTATGGCGGTTGGCCGGCGAATTGCGCAAAACCCAGCGGCGAGTCAACGCCTTACAGCATATCTTTATCCCGGAATATGAAGAAACTGTGCTCTTCATCAAGAGCGCTCTCGAAGAACGCGAGCGCGAGGAAACGTTTCGCTTGAAATGGCTCAAGACCAAGATGGTCAAGGCGGATAAGAATGCCCCCGAGCGCGATTATGCACAGACTCAGCCTTATGTTTGATTAGCCACCATGCGGATGATCTGGGAAGAAATGCCTGTCATTTTTCCCCTGACCGTTGAAAACCGATTACAATTATTTCCAAATCATAGCCGCTGGAAAGGAGATCGTTATGGAAATTGGTGTATTAGGTACCGGAATGGTTGGGCGGACCATCGGGTCTAGGCTGGTGCAACTTGGACATCAAGTTATGCTGGGCTCGCGCACCGCGGCAAATCCCAAGGCAATTGCTTGGGCCAATGAGGAAGGTTCTACTCACGCACTATATGGAACGTTCAAAAACGCAGCGAAATTCGGCGAGATTGTTTTCAACTGTACCTTGGGAGCAGCCACATTAGATGTCCTCCAGCAGATTGGGGCTGAAAACCTGAAGGACAAGATATTGATCGATGTTTCGAACCCAATTGACTATTCAAGTGAGGGGTTAACACTGACAGTTTGCAACACCGATTCGTTGGGCGAGCAGATTCAACGTGCCTTTCCTGAAACGCGAGTGGTCAAGACGCTCAATACGATGAATTGCAACCTGATGGTTGCGCCAGACAAGTTGCCGGGAAGAACAAATGTCTTCGTCAGCGGGAATGACCCGAAAGCCAAAGAAACCGTTACAATGATCCTAAGAGACTGGTTTGGTTGGAAATCGATCATTGACCTGGGCGATATTAAAACGGCGCGTGGTGTGGAAATGTACTTGGTCCTTTGGTCGTCTTTGCGGCATGTTGTGACTGCCGAACGGTTTAATATAAAAGTTATGACCCCTTGAAAGATGGAGCGACGGGTAAAGAGGTGCAGCTATGGTATCCCTGGCAGAAATGAAATCACATCTCGATGAGCTTGAAAACCAGAAACAGAAGCTTGAAGAGGCGAAACTGAAAGCAGGTCAATGGCTCAAGATGAGCCTGTGGGGGATTGGGATTGGGATTATCCTGCTTCCGGTATACTGGTCAGGAGTTCCCGTGTTGTTGATCGCTGGAATTATGGCGCTCGTCTTTTATATAAAACAGGCAAGTTACCAGGATAAATTGGAAAACCTCGAATCTGAAATCCATAAGCTGGAAATCTCCATGGCCTGACGGCTGCTTTTCGCATCTCACCGGATCCTCTGCCTGCCACCCATACCCGGGTATTCTCGCCCGTTGGGGATTTCCCCTCTGCGTGGACATACGCTGAACGGTCTTAGAATAAAACGGCCTCCGAAAGATGGAAGCCGTTTTTCGTTCTTACCGTATCCTCGCCGTATGCTATAGCAGATGTCCTTAACGAGGCGGATTTTCTTGCAGGGCCTCTTCTTATCCTCCTGTTCGAGTCTGTTGATTTATTCGGCAGGTTGATAACGTTGATACACTACACCGGTTGGAAGTGCCTGAGATTCGATGAGTTTCAAATTCACGCGCGTCCCTTCCGGGAACAATCGCTTGCCGCCCCCCAACACGAGAGGATAGACATGCAAAGCGTATTCATCCACCAGATCGTTTTCGATCAGGGTGTGAACCAGCATGCTACTGCCATCAAGGACAATGTTTTGCCCATCCTGTGCTTTTAACTTACGCACCTCTTCAACGACATTCTTGCTGATGATGGTGGAATTTCGCCAGAGTGACGTTGATTTCAAGGTGGTGGATACAACGTACTTTTTCTTGCTCTTCATCACATCACCGAATGGGTCACCCTCTGGCATGGGATCGAATGCAGCGCCATGGCCTTGCCATGTTTTCCGTCCAAACAGCAATGCGTCGGCTTCCATCATGATTTGAAAGAAGTGCGCGCCAATATCATCATGCCAGTATGGATGCGTCCAGCCGCCATACTCAAAACCTCCATCGGTATCTTCGTCCGCAGCGCCCGGCGCCTGTATCACGCCATCAAGCGTTATGAACTCAGCAACAATAAGTTTTCTCATGGTTTATCTCCTTTTGCTTATAAAGTATTGATTACATCTTACATCCGCAAAAGGATTTTGTCTTGTAAAAAAACGCAATTATTTCGGCTGATGGGACAGTGAAATCTGCACAGGAGTTTGCCCCAGGTAGCGCCTGAGCGAGTTGGTGAGGTGGGATTGATCCGAATAGCCGAGTTGGTAGGTAGTGTCGAGAACGGGGCAACCTTGCTCTAACAACACGGCTGCCTGCTTGGCGCGCTTAATTTGCCGTACGGTTTTGTGCGTCAGCCCGGTTGCCCGCTTGAAGCGGTACTGCAAGGCGCGAGGGGAGAGGTCGAGCGGATGATCCCGCATCATGTCACTCACCAACGGGTCGCTCACGAGCAGTTCACTGCGCACCAGACGGTTGACGAAGGTGTCAGCATTGGTGTCGCTTTCGTCTCCGGTCCGCGCACTGTGAAAGTCGTCTTGCCCTTGTATCTCATCAAGACCATTTCCCATTGGCTAACTGCGGAAGAGATGAAAGAGCCAGCGTTCTCGCTTTGAGTATGCCAGACTGATTCAACGAATGGGGAATCCGATGCTCTTGCATCGAGGAAAAGGTTCATGCTTCAAGCAACTTTTTCAGACCTTCGAGCACCATATTCCAATTCTGTTCGGAATGCTGGGCGCTTTCTTCAGAATCGTTGTTATCCTGGGTAAGGATCAGCCGGGTTCCGCCGTTTTCGGAGGATAATTCATAGCGAACGGTCTGGTAGTTTTCCGGGAGGTCAGGGACACCTGATAAGGAACTCCAGAAGGTGGAGACCAGCAGCTTTCCCGGCTCGTTCTCTAAAACTACCCCTTTATCTTCATAAGCCTTACCTTCCCAGGTGCCTTTATAGGTGATGGGGCTGCCCACTTGCCAATCGGTGGTCACTTCCGTGCCGAACAGATATTGCTTGATGAGTTGTGGGTTGGTGAGCGCCTCCCATACCTTTTCTCTGGGAGCATTGATGTTGATCGATGTTTTTGCTAAATAGTTTCCGCTCATGTTCTAAAATCTCCTGTCTGATAACTCGAATTTTACTTGAACTTCATTCTTCCAAATCTATCTGGATCATCTTGGGCGAGGCGTGGATGCAGATAACATCCAGCCGATCAGTGCCAATGTTCTTGAATTTATGGGGCGTTTCCGGGCCCACGACCAAGATGTCGCCCGGGCCAGCTTCGAGATCCTGGTCGTCTGCTGTGAACAGCCCCTTTCCGGCGCGGACGATCCAGGTCTCGGAATATGGATGCTTGTGCAAGCCTGGACCCATGCCAGGTTGGTTGTTGACGAGGTAGAAGGAAACTCCCGAACCATAGGATTCGCCCTCGAATCTGACCGTACCTCCGGGGCTGGGTTGCAGTTCACCTGATCGAATGACTGTATACATGATCTGTCCTTGTGTCACTTCACAACGCGGAATCTTAGATGCGTTCTGCCAGCAGGCAGTTCCATCACCAGGATTCTTTCTAACTGAATTTGGTTCATGCCAATATCTTCAAACAGCCGCAGGCCGCCACATAAAAGTACTGGCATAATATCAACGTGCAATTCATCAGCAAGGCCCGCGCGGAGGCATTGCCGCGCGGTGTTTGCAGCACCAATAATATTGATATCTTTGTTGCCCGCTGCCACTTTGGCCTGCTCAATGGCACTTTCTATGCCATCCGTCACGAAGGTAAAAGTTAACGAGTCGGTCTCTTTCGGGTGTTTCTTTGGAGGCCGATGAGTAAGGACGAATATCGGCACTTGATACTCGTAATTGCCCGCGAGTGAATCAGGGTCATCGGCCATGTCAAAAGAATTCCTTCCCATTACCACTGCGCCTGTGTTTTGGATGGATTCCTTCCCGGGCTCGGTTTCTCGCCAGGTAGCCAGGTCAGAATACAACGCCTCCACCTCGCCATTTCGATCGTTGATGTACCCATCCAGTGACATAGTCATACCTAAAATGACTTTTGCCAAAATAAGCTCCTTTTTAGGTGACTCGATTACAAAGCATGCATCACACGCACATGCACTGGCTCGCTAATCCCTTTTAGCTCCAGGCTGCATGCCTCCAGATTATTGCTATCGATGTCCGTATCTTCAAGTGCCTGCTCGCTGACGATGATCTCCCCGGCCGCAGCCTTCGAGGCCAGACGGGCGGCCAGGTTGACCTCATCACCGATGGCTGATATTTCGGTCAGACCGCCTGCCACACCCATCGCGCCAAAGTAAGCTACGCCCGCGTGCACACCGATGCCAACCGGGATTTTCTGATGCTCCATGGTGTGAGACAATTTTTGTGCGACTTTGATGGTCCGCTCCACGTACTGCGGGCCTGCAAACCCGGCACCCCAAAAGGCCGCCACCGCGTCCCCGGCTAACTTTTCTACCAGGCCATCCTCATCTATGATAAGCTTGGTTGCGCTTGTGTAAAAACGGTTGATCAACTGCCTGAACTCTGTGGGGCTCATCTTCTCGGAGAGCGCTGTCGACCCGCGTACGTCCGCAAAGAGCATGGACATGGGGACCTCGGCCCCTCCGGGGAACTCACGCGAAGCAACCTCGCACAGGTTACAGTAGCGCGGATTTAAGTCAGAGCGCCGTTTGCCGAACAATGCCTTGACGAGGATCGCGCCAACTCCCTGGAAAGGCGCATTGCAGAACCTGCAGCGGGGGTCACGGGGAAGCACCCGGAGTACGTGACGCAGGCGTTTATCCACGGCAAAGGCGTTGGTTGTGAACCAGAACCACCACACGCTGCCAACATCTACTGATTTTTTATCGCTCATGTCTAAAGCTACTCATCTTTTATAATAGAGGTCCGGGCAATCGTTTCGAATGATCTTATTTTCTAAACAGATCAAAATGCCAATCATTGACTGTCATAAAGTTGCCAGGTGGATACTCGAACTCGCATTCTTCGACCAGTGAGAAACCAAGCTTACGGCAGATCGCGTTCGAGGCGGCGTTGGATACAGAAGGAAAAGCGTGCATGAATTGATGCCTGTGCTCCTGGCGCGCATGCTCAAGCACAGCTTCCCCAGCCTTAGTCGCGATGCCGCGTCTCTGGTAAGCAGGCAGGATAAACCAACCCGTTTCGTAGATCAGTTTATCCCGCCAGGTCTTTTCCCAGTAACCGATACTACCCAAAGGTTCGGAAGTGGCGCTGGAGACAATCTTGAACATATGGTCCGTTTCTGGAAGTTGCAGGTAACGTTGATGGCGTCGCGCGATCTGTTCCGGAGTCTCGGGTCCGCCGAGGTGCGCCATCATCCCCGGGTCACCCAGGAGTTTTTCGAGCAGCGGAAGGTCCTCTGCAGACCAGGGTTGAAGCGCCACTGAGACCAATTCATTCCTCCTTAGCTGGTGGGATGTTCTGGTTGAGCCGGAAGAGATTGGTCGGGTCGTAGCGAGCCTTGATCTCACGGAGCCGTTCCCAGGTCCGGCCGGGATACGCTGCGCGAACGCGCGTCTCGCCCTCGTCACCCAGGAAGTTGACATACGCGCCGCCATCGCCCTGTTGCAGCCTCTTTGCGAAGTCGCTGACCCATGCCTCGTGTTTCGCCTTCTCATCGGGCTGCCCGTAGAGCGCAGCCAGATTCACCATGATACGTGACGAACGATGTGCGAAGGCGGTAGCGTTGGCAGGGACACGCGCCATTGCTCCACCCAGGACCCGCAGTTGCGTCACCGCCATCGAAGCGGTCGAAGCCCGCAGTTGATCCAGGATTGTCTCAGCTAAAGCACGGTCGATACTATCGACGAACATCGTGCGCGACGCTGCGACTGGGTGATAACCACTTTCTTCTGGCGGGTAGATTTCGGGATAGTGCATCGGCTTGAGCATGTCTGCGATAGGCGTGGCCAGTGCCCGGAACGGTGCAATGACTTGTTCGCCGGCTTCCGCGTCTCCTGCATAGACCAGCATAGCCATCACGACCAACTTGCCGTGCTGTTCTGCCGGCAGGAACGGCATAGGTGGTGCGGGCATGATATTGGCGATGGTTGATAGCTCGTCTGGTGCTGATTCCGCCTCACGAATGAACGAGGTGATAACTTCAGGCGTCGCCGGCAGGATCAACATGCCGCCCAACACCGTCTCCACCTCGTGCAGTCGGAACTGGAAACGTGTGACAATGCCGAAGTTGCCTCCGCCGCCTCGGATGGCCCAGAACAGGTCAGGGTGCGTTTGAGAGTCAACATGGTGGAACTGGCCGTCTGCTGTCACGATTTCGGCGGCTAGCAGGTCGTCGATAGTCAGGCCGTACTTACGCACCAGGTAACCAACCCCGCCACCCAGCGTGAGGCCACCGATCCCAACGGAGCCGGTGTCACCGAAGCCAGTTGCAAGCCCATATTTGGCTGTCGCAGAAGTGTATTCGCCGCTGGTCAAACCTGCCTCGGCCCAGGCGCTGTGTCCTTCGACATCAATTTGCAAATTCCGCATGTCTGAGAGATCGAGCACAATGCCTCCCTCGGAGACGCTATGGCCGGCAACGCTGTGACCGCCACTGCGAACTGCAAGCTCTAATCCGGTTTCGCGTGCGAGCGAAACCACATGGGAGACTTCGCTTGCATCCTTGACCCGGATGATGACTGCTGGGCGGCGGTCGATCCCACCATAGAAAGGAGTGCGCGCTTCGTCGTATTCAGGGTCACCGGATACGATTACGCGATCCTTGAAGATGGTACGAAGTTTTGAGATTGAATTGCCAAAGTTGAGTGTCTTGCTGTTTGTTACCATTAATAATTCTCCTTTCCGTTTATTTCTTTTTGTTGCCGGATAGATTGTAGTCCACCGCGGCGCGTATCAGGTCTTTCAAGGCAAACTCGTCAATTTGGTCGCCTTCATTCAAATCGATGGCGCGCGTAGCTTTGGCATCCAGACCAGCGTTGAAGAGACCCTTGGGATCCTCCAGGGAAGCGCCTTTGAAGAAGTTCAGCTTGATATGGTCCTTGAACGCGCCGATAGCGACCACATTCCCTTTCTGGGACCATACCGGAGTGTCCCATTTCCATTCCTCTCGAAGATCGGGAGCGGACTCGCGCACCAGCTTGCGTAATCTGGCGAGCATTTCACCACGCCAATCAGACAATTCTGCGATGTAGTTCGTAATATGCTCAGAGGGCGTCATCTCATCTTTTGGACCTGTTATGATCATCATCACTCCTTTTCATGATTTCATGTTAGCAAACGACAGGCCTTTTGCGGCCAGGGCACGCTGGAGTTGAGCCGAGTGCATTTGGCCCGATGCCATGTAAATTCTTGATCTCTGCCTGGCTGAATTTCGCCAACCCTTCGAGGCTTTGGATGCCAGCCCCGGCCAGTGCCCGTTGAGCAGGTTGAGACAGCCCGAGGGGTAAATCACCTTGCCCTTGAGTATGTTTCTGAGCCATTATGATTATCTCCTCATTTCCCGGCTGGTTCGTAGTACAGTAAAACATTTCCGGATTTGAATGGCCTTGTTTTTTGTAGCTTCAGATTAAGCTGGTGGCTTAAGCCGTTGAATAAGGATTTGCCATCTCCAAGAGCCACAGGATTTACCATGATCCGGTATTCGTCCACCAGGCCTGCTCCTGTCAGCGCTACGGTCAGGTTGGCACTGCCAAAGATGGCAATATCTTTACCGGGTTGTTTTTTCAGTTTCGAGATTTCTTCCGTGACGTTTTCCTTGACCAGCCTGGTGTTTTCCCAATCAACCGCCTCCAGGGTCTTTGAGACGACAATCTTGGGGATGCTATTCATCAGTCCGGCAACAACCGGGTCATCTTTTCTGGCTGCTTCAGTTGGCCAGTAACTCGCCATTCCCTGATACGTCTTGCGCCCGAATAGGAGCGTATCGACTTCGCTTAGTTGTTGTACTGCAAATTCATTGAATTCGTCATCGACGTTGTGCCAGCTTATATCCCCGTTTGGCCCTTCAAAAAATCCATCCAGACTGACCATCATGAACAAAAAGATTTTTCTCATTAAAGTCTCCGATTTGCATGACCAATAAAGCACAGAGGGTGAGCAGATAGGATTGCACCAACCTGTCGTTCAAAGACTTATATTTTAGAACGTATATTCTACACTGTCAAGATAGAATTTGTCCGATTTCAGTTTTCTGCCCCCTCACGTACCATTCTCTTCACTGATTTCGCTTCCAAATAGGAAGCCCGTTTTTAAGGATTATTGTTGTTGGCTTATTTTAACTTATTGATCTTTGCCTTGAGAGCGGGCCATCCCCCATTAAGGAGCAATCTCCAAGGCAATTTCGGCCATCTGTGTGAAACCCTGTTCGCGTTGTCCGGCAGTGGCTTCTTCCCTGGTCACCAGGTTGTCGCTAACCGTCAAGATAGAGAGCGCATCGACTTTGAATTTGGCCGCCAGTGTATAAAGCGCGTTGGATTCCATTTCGACGACGAGGATGCCATACTCGGCCCAGACCTTCCACCAGTCAGGATCATCGCTATAGAAGTTATCGCTTGCGAAGATACCTCCCACGCGTACTCCGATGCCGCGGTCCTTGGCAACTTGATAGGCTTTCAATAAAAGCTCGAAACTGGCAGCGGGAGCATAATCCATGCCGTTGAAACGGATTTTGTTCATCTGCGAGTCGGTAGATGCGGTCATTGCCAGCACAATGTCACCAATCTTCAAATCAGGTTGGAAGGCGCCACACGTCCCAACCCGGATCAGTGTCTTGACCTGGTATTCGGCGATCAACTCATTGACATAAATAGACAGGGTCGGCATCCCCATACCGGATCCCATGACCGAAACGCGTTTGTCACCGTAACGACCGGTATAGCCCAGCATGCCGCGCACCTGATTGAAGCAGGTCGCGTCTTCCAGCATCGTTTCCGCGATGTATTTTGCGCGCAATGGATCGCCGGGCAATAAAACGGTTGGGGCTATTTGTCCTTGTTCTGCGCCGATATGGATGCTCACCTGACACCTCCCGATATCACTAGACGACCTGACAGTGTTGAAAATATTATAGCATTGGGAATGTTCCGGTTCAAAAAAGCCAGGCTCCCATTTGCGAAAGCCTGGCTTTTTTATATGTCATTGCGAGCCCCGTTAGAGGCGTGGCAATCTGTGTATTTGCCTGAAATGGGAGATTGCTTCGGGCTTACGCCCTCGCAAAGACATTATGTTATCAGGGAGCAACCTTGTCGATCTCTGCCTGGATGGCGGGACGGATTTCCTCGAAGTTCAATCCCTGCTCGCTGCAATAGTCCTTGACCTTGGTCAGCGGATTGGGCATAGGGCCGCCGAGGATGCTCTCGATAGTTACTTGTGACACACCCCAGTCCAGCACTTCCTGGAAAGTAGTTTTGCCTTTGAGGGTGCGGTCTTCGGTGGAGTCCGTTTCAGGTTGCGTTTCGGTCTGGGATGCGGGAGCAGGCATGTCATCTAGCATGACCGCATGAGCGTCCAGGTAGGCGATCTGGTCGGCGGTCAAAGCGACCTGTGATTTCAACAGCTCAACCGCGCGTTTGGGCAGGTAGGTGTCATCCACGATCTCGTAGGGCAGACCAGTGTAGAGCGCCACAAAGAACCGTACGGAGGCCGTCCCGATTTCGTATTCCTGGTCAGCGTAGATGGTTTCCAGGTCTTTCACCCCGAAAGTAGACGGGTCGTCGGACGAAACGCCAAAGGCCTGCGCCAGGGTCGCGGATGGAATACCGAAGTTGGTTTCGACATCGCCGAAGGTGTACGAGCCACGGATGTCAGCCGGATTGGGCTGACCGGCGAATTCGCCCTCGCTGAAGGTAGCGGCTTGCTTGGTCGACTCGGTTTGCCACCAGTCCATCGCGTTGGAGAACAGGATACCGCCGAACAGGATGACCAGCACGAGGGCAGCCAGGGGTTTGGATGTCAGCGTCATTTGGCACCGCCTGTAGCGAAGACGACGGTTTTTGCCACCGGGCAAATAGCTTCGGAGGTGCATTCCAGACAGGAAATGCATTGATGATCTCGCACGGCCTTGACGGTGTCGACCGGGATATTCATCGGGCACATGATCGAGCAGGCGCCATCCGCCTTGCAGGTCAGTTCGGAGCGTTTGATCTTGAAGACGCGGAACAGGTTGGTAATGCCTAATACAGCCCCATACGGACAGGCGTACTTGCACCATGGTCGTTCCACGAACAACGAGAGCACCAACGTGAGACCCAGAATGACCAGCCCGCCGATGGCGACTTCACTGCTCCAGAAGTTGAACAGCGCAAAGTAGGGATCGTAATCGGAAAAGATGAGCGTGCCACTGGTGGCTGTAACGTAGACCACCCAGGCCAGCACCAGATAGCGAGCATAGCGCAAGGCGTTGTCGATGCGGGCCGGGACGAAATGGTTGTAGCGCCGTTTGAAGAGCTTTTTGCCCCATTTGGCGACCCACTCCTGGGCTGTCCCCAGCGGACAGACCCAGCCGCAGAAGACCGGCCCGAACAGGATGGCCAGCACGAAGCCGATAGCCATCAGCACGAATGCTGACTCGTGGATCTTCTGTACGAAGGTGCCAACCGTAGCGTATTGATAAATGGTCACCACGCCGCCGAACGGGCACAACGAGTGCAGCGAGGCGCTGGCCAATAGGGGAATCCCGCCGCCGGATTCTACTAGCGTGTGATTGATCGAAATCAGCGCGATGAGAACGAAGAAAAAGATTTGCACCACGCGTCGTATCCAAATGCTTCTGGGCCGAAAGAGCCGTTTTCCAAAGAGTTTCATGCAGGCCTCCGTAACGTAATTTCGACAAAGTGTAAACATTTATTGTGGACGACCTGTAAAGGATATGTGAAGATCTGATAAAGCAAAAGTAGAATCAAAAAAGCGCCTCGTTTCGAGGCGCTTCAGTTTCAAGATTTTCTTTCTTACAGATAATATGTCATGCGCTGTAAGTGTGTAACCGGATCGGTGTGTTGCACGTGCACACCTTCTGGAACGTTCAGAGAAATAGGCGCATAATTCAAAATGGCCTTCACACCGGCTTTGACCAGCATGTCGGTCACTTCCTGTGCGGCGGTTGCAGGCACCGTCAACATAGCAACTTGTATGCCCGCTTTCCGGATCTCTTCGACCATAACAGAAGTGTCCTTGACGATAAACTCGTCGATTTTTTGTCCCACTTTGGCCTGGTCATTGTCGAATACCATAACGACGCGGAATCCGCGATCAACAAAACCCTGATAACGGGCCAGGGCATGTCCTACGTCGCCGGCACCAACCACGGCTACGTCCCAGATGCGGTCTATTTTCAGGATTTCGCGCAGCTTATCGGTCAGGAAAGAGATGCGGTAGCCTGTCCCTTGCTTGCCGAATTCGCCAAACTGGGAAATGTCCTTGCGGATCTGGGCAGCAGAAATACCAACACGCTCACCCAACTCTTGAGAAGAAGTTGTTTGAACGCCTTTTTCAGCCATGCGTTGTAACGCACGCAAGTATATTGGAAGACGTCCAATAATGATGTCGGGAATTTTGTTTGCGTTCATGACTGACCTCACCAATTGGGATGATTTGCATAGACTCTACCATAAAAAACCTGATTGTACAATTAGCCACAAGTGTATTTTTCATAAAAATCGGATTTTCTGGGAGGGCCGTTTTGTTTGATTGTGTTAGAATTAAGCACTTACTGGAGCCCCCATGTCAGATATGATTGAAGTAGTAATCGATAGCGTTCGTGTCAGCCTGATGTCGCCACAGCGAGTGGTGGTGTTACGTCAGACTGATGCAGAACGATTTGTACCCATCTGGGTCGGTCCATACGAGGCCGAAGCCATCACGGTTGCCTTGCAGGAGATCGAAATGATCCGCCCGCTGACCCACGATTTGCTCAAGAGTCTGTTCAGCACATTCGACGCGAAGATCAAACGTGTAGAGATCGTTGCTCTGCGCGAGGAGATTTTCTTCGGTAACATCGTTGCTGAAGCCAACGGGCAGGAAGTCAACATCGACTCGCGCCCGTCCGACGCCATTGCGCTGGCGGTGCGTGCCCATGTGCCCATCTACATCCATCAAAGCGTACTGGATGAGGCCGGGATCACGCCCGAAACGGATATGCAGACCGAAGGTCTGGAGGCGGGCGAAGGGGCGGCGTCAACATCCGAAGAAGGTGGTGACCGCCTGTCCATTTTCGAAGATTTTATCGACCAACTGGACCTGGGCAAACTCGACGATAAAGATAAACCGGATGACGACTCGGACGAAAAGAAAACCTGAACCCGCTAAATGACCGAATACTTCCCCCCCGAAGAATTTACCGCCCCCGCCACGCCTAGCATCCCTCACAGCCGAGAAGCCGAAGAAGCAGTCGTAGGGGCGGTACTGATTAACCCTGAAGTCTATTACGATGTCGCCCAGTTCCTGCAGGCGGATGATTTTTACATCCACCGTCACAAATGGATCTGGGAGGCTTTTACGCGCCTGCACGAGCAGCGTACGCCGATTGACATGCTGACTCTCTCCGATGAGCTCGACCGTGTTGGACAGTTGGCCGAACTGGGCGGCCCAGCTTACCTGACAGCGCTCATCAACCAGGTGCCCACTTCCCTGAACGCCGAGTCGTACGGGCGCATCGTGGAAGCCCATTCCATCCGCCGTAAGATGATCAATGCCGCCAACCAGATCGCATCGTTGGCTTATAACGAAGAATCGCTGGTCGACACCGTCATGGACGAGGCCGAGAAGGCGGTCTTCAACGTCAGCGAACGAAGACTTCGTCATGATATACAACCGATACGGCAGGTCATGAGTACGGTTTACGATGATATTGACGAACGTGCTAAACGTTCGGATGAAATCTTTGGGGTGCCAACTGGTTTTATAGATCTTGATAGGTTACTCTCTGGCTTACAGGAGTCGGATTTGCTAATCATTGCAGGCCGACCTGGACAGGGTAAATCCGGGTTCCTGCTCTCGGTTGCAAAAAATGCAGCGCTTGTGCATAAAAAACATGTGGCGGTCTTTTCATTAGAGATGTCAAATGAACAAGTTGCCCAACGATTGATTTCTCAAGAGACCGGGATTGATTCACAACGTTTGCGTACGGGGAAGCTCAACGATGACGAATGGCCGCTCTTTACCCATTCGATCGAGGTGTTCTCGGATACCCATATCTTCCTGGACGATACGCCCGCCATCACGCCCTTGCAACTGCGCACGAAATGCCGCCGTTTGCACATGGAATACGGGCTCGACCTGGTCATCATCGACTACTTGCAGTTGATGGGCGGTGACACGCGCAATGACAACCGTGTGCAGGAGGTCTCGTACATCTCGCGCAATCTCAAAGTGCTGGCGCGCGAGTTGAACGTGCCGGTACTGGCTGCGGCGCAATTATCGCGTGCGGTCGAACAGCGCTCGGACAAGCGTCCGGTGCTCTCCGATTTGAGAGAATCTGGTTCGCTGGAACAAGATGCCGACATCGTGATGTTCATCTATCGTCCCGACCAGTATGAGAAGGACACCGTCAAGCAGAACGTGGCTGAGATCATGGTGGCCAAGCACCGCAACGGTCCCGTGGGCAGCGTGGAATTGATTTTCCGTAGCGCACTGGCAAAGTTCGAGAACGCAGCCACCAAGCATGTGAATTTTAATGAGTGATTGCTAATGTCATTGCGAGACGGTGACAACCGTCGTGGCAATCTCAGGTAACCTGTGAACAGGAGATTACCACGTCGGGAATGACATCAAAAAACTATGACTTTCAAAGGCTTTAGCGACGCCGAAACTTTCACCCAACTCCCCGATACGTTCTTTCAGAAATTATTGGCTGAAATCGACGACTTGGCGGAGTTGAAGGTGACCCTGTTCTTCTTGTGGCGTGTCCAACACCTGGAAGGTCCGTTTCGGGCGCTGTGCCAGACCGATTTCGAGGAGAAGGCCCTGGGTCTGTCTGCGGAGCAGGTTATTGCCGGGCTGGAAAAAGCTGTCCGGCGCGGGAGCATCTTGAAGTCTGTGCATGAGGCGGATGTCTTTTATTTCCTGAATTCACCGCGTGGACGCGCCGCTGCCGAAGCCTTTGCAAAAGGGGACTGGCGCGAGTCCGGGAAGATCATGTCCACGCCGGTGGTGGAGCGCCCGAATGTGTTCAAGTTGTACGAGGAGAACATCGGTCCGTTGACGCCTATGATCGCGGATAGGTTGAAAGATGCAGAGGAGACCTATTCGGATGAATGGATCGCCGAGGCGTTGGAGATCGCGGTCACAAGGAATATTCGTAACTGGAAGTACGTGGAAGCGATTTTGAAGCGTTGGAAAGAAAAAGGTAAATATGAAGGAAAAGATCGACAAGACGCTGACAAAGGTTCAGAACGATACACAAAAAGTGAGTTCGAAGAATACCTCGATTGAAATTGAGTCGACCGTAGAATTGCTGGGTAAACCAGATTGCGAATTTTGCGGTGGGGTCGGTTTTTTGCGTTCAGATGTTCCTGTTGGTCATCCAGATTTTGGACGCTTAGAACCATGTGTGTGCAGGAGTAGCGAAGTCGCTCAAAATGCCCGGCAACGTTTGTACGAGATGAGCAACCTGGACCGGTTAAGCCACCTGACTTTTGAAAACTTTAGAACATCGGGTAACCCAAAAGCTGAATTCATTGCCCCGCAAGAGATTTCCAGCCTACAAGAAGCCAAAGACGCGTCCGAGAATTTTTTTAGAAGTTTGCAAGGCTGGTTATTGTTGGAGGGGGCTTATGGCTGTGGAAAAACGCATCTGGCGGCCGCTATCGCGAACGCTGCTGTTCACAACGGCATTCCAACCTTGTTCATTACCGTGCCTGATTTATTGGATTCTCTGCGATTTGCGTATGGAAATCCAGAAACGACTTTCGAGGCGCGCTTTAACGAAATCAAGAATGCAGATTTGTTAGTCATGGATGACTTCGGCACGCAAAATGCGACTGCCTGGGCGCAGGAAAAGCTGTTTCAGATCATCAACTATCGCTATATCAACCAGTTACCCACGGTGATTACAACCAACTTGATCTTGGATGAGATCGAAAGCCGAATCCGTTCCCGGTTGCAGGATTCCGATTTCGTGCAGCATATTCGAATCATTGCTCCCGATTTTCGTCGTCCAAAAGAGACCAGTAATCCGGGTATCTCGATGTTATCTATGCCGGACATTCAAAAAATGACCTTTGGAAATTTCGAGACTCGGGATGATGAAGTGGGCAAAGAGATCGTTACCACTGTCATAAAGGAAAAGCAAGATAAATATGGTCGGTTATACAAAGACAAAGAGATCATCCGTGAAAAGGTGACCGCCGAACATGTTAAAAGACTGCATGACGCCTTGAATAGGGCCGTTCACTTCGCGGAGGACCCTAAAAATTGGTTGGTTATCTTGGGCGGCTCCTTTTCAGGAAAAACTCATCTTGCGGCCGCGATTGGAAACTACCGGCTTTTATCAGGTGGTCAGGTGATTCTTACCCAGGTTTCCAGCCTATTGGATTACTTGAAAGCTACTTTCAGTCCAAATTCCGATGTATCGTTTGACCGCCGATCCTATGAAATACGGACTACGCCATTGTTGATGTTGGATGACTTGAAAGAAGGCGGAACGAGCTCGGTATGGGCTGAGGATAAATTACATCAAATTTTGAGTCACCGATACTATAACGATCTTCCGACCGTTATTACTTCTACAATGGACCCGGATAGTTTCGCGAAAAGCTATCCCAGCTTATGGAACAGGATTTTAGATACTTCTAAATGCGAAGTTTGTGTAATTGATATGCCTCCTTATCGTCGCATGAAAAAGGCCAGTCACAGTAGGCGTTCGAGTCGCAAGAAATAAAATTTTTTAATGCGAATTGCGCGAATGACGCGAAAGTTGAATTGGATTTCGCGCAGGCGCTGGGCTAAGGTGAATAGATAATTTGGACGGTGGATGAGCCGTCCATTTTTATTTCTGCAACCGCCATCGGGAACGGGACGTAATGCCCGGGGGGATATTCGAAGTCCGGGTCTTCGGGAGCTTTCAGCAAGGACAACGATTCGTTGAAGGCGTGGAACTTCATATCCCCGGTAGATTGAATCTCGACCTTCGGTCCGTTTTTCAGTCCCCAGGTAATACTGTCAGGAGTATTTTGTCGAATGTAATTTCCTGCCCAGCCAGGGGTGAAGCGCGAGTCAGGATCGACCAGCAAGGGGATTTGGGTGGTGACAGGTTCTTGCGTTTGATAAGCTATCTTGAGACCGTCTCCGGTCAGTTGGAAGGTTTTGGTGCGCGTTCCATCTTGAGACGAGAATACCAGTGTATTTCCATTAAGTATAGGTTCGTACGTTAAAGGTGACATTGTCCGTATCTGCAAACGCGCCAGGGTAGAGGTCGATGCCGGGAGCAACTTGCCAGGCCGGGCCGATGAGTTGGTGTAGCTTGCGGCGCGAATTATCAATTCGCTCAACAGAAAACAGATAAGTTAAACGCCCTCCCTGCGGATCAAAGATAGCAAGATAGGTATCGTTCTCCAGCACGCATTTGGGAAGAGTAGACTGGCACTGAGCAAGAGCCGTCGCAGGCAGGTTCTCCGCCCAGGATTTGGCATACTCCAACGCTGATTGAGCTTGTAAAGTCAACGCATCTGGTGGGGTTTCAGGTTGGGGCAGGATGTCCGGTTTGCCGAGTTGGGTTGGAAAACTGCGTAGTCCTTCTGCATTCAGCAGGTGGATATAGGGACGGCTGGCAAAATAAGCTAGCGTGGGGCCAACCATGTCTGGGCTGCCCCAGGTGGTGTTGGGGAAACTGCCGCCTAGTACGAGCAAATCTTTCTCATCTCCATTCAGGGCGGTCTCAAGCAGCGCGCGGCGGACTTCCAATGAGGGGCCATCCGGCGTGGGCTGGTTAGAGTCGCTCTCGGTGGCGATGGGGATAAAGGTGGTTTTGCTGAAAATTGGGCGGTAGATATGAGTTGGGTCGCTGCTTGAAACGAAAGTAAGGCGGGATGCCAATGTGCCCCGAAGGGGTATCCCGCCCCACGAGAAGGGATTTGGCGAAAAGCCGAAAAGCGGCTCTTGATCGGATTGATCAGGCAGGATGAGCAAGCCTTCCTGCTCCAGTTGTTGGATGCGCGGCAGCAGGCCCATCGCATCCAGCGCGGACAGGCTTTCAGGCTTTTTCAGGTCGAGCAGGACAACCGGAGATTTGATATTCTTCGACCGCATCCAGCAAATGCTTCAAGCCATGACGTTCGCCGCGCGGACCACTGTGGGCACCATCCCAGTGACGCAGGGCCTCGGCGGGCAGGCGAGCGGTAAAAGTGTCGTAGAAGGTCAGCAGCAGGGGCGCGCTCCCGGTTGGGAGTGGGTCCATCCAACGTCAGAGCGGTGATTTTATCTTCCGGTGTGGACACGTCCACGCGTGGGTGAGAGGGGATTTTTGAGAGAGGAACAGATACGATAACGGTGGCAAGCAAAGGGTCGAGAGAGATGCGCTCTGAATTGTTTTCAGACGGGATGTGAATATCAAGCGGAATTGCTTCGGGTGCAGAGTCGTCTCCAATCTGTATGTCCAGAGAAAGTTGACGAGGCGCCTGAAAGTCGAGCAGGTCAACGCGGATTTGCAGATCAGTTCCATCCACCAGTAAATAGACGGCAGTGATGTCGTTGGCGGGTGTGGGTGCATCCAGCGGGTCAAGCGCACGCAAGGCGCTGGCCCAGGGCGATGTTTTGAGACCATTATCGGAAGGGTGGGGATTTAGTATGGGCGGCGAGGCACAGGAAGTCAGGAGAAGGAGGGTGAGCAGAATCTTTCGCATGAGAAAAAACGCGCTATGCCCTGGCAGCGCGTCTTTGTTGGTTTTTCAAGTGTAAAGATGGTGCGAGTTTCATTTATTGGAGAGTAACCATCAGCGTGTAGTTGATGTATGTTTGCAGGTTGTTGGCCTGCGAGGGTGAGATGCGCAGGGAATAGGGAGCGCCTACGAAGAGACTCAGGATCAATTGGTTCGGATGCCCACAGGTCATATTATCCCAGCCTTGCAAGCGTGAGTTGTTTTGGATGAGTTCCACGCTCAATGCGCCGCTGCCACTGCAATTGAAGACCACTGAGACGGTCGCCGGTTGGCCTTGCTCTCCAGCGATCTTGAACTGGGCCCAATCTTCCGGGTCTCCCTCGGGAGAAGATATGTCACTACTGTAGTTGAACGAGCGCACAGAAGTCTTCGAAAGTGTGATGCTGACGGCGGGTGCCTGGGCCGAATCGCCGTCCTGGTAGGCGGTTGCCAACGTTAGCCCGGATGCCGGAGGGGGAGCCGTCACGCTTCCGGGCTCGACGGTTGGGCCTGCTGCCGTTACCGGATCGTTATTCGTTCCCGAAGTGTCCCCTGTTCCCTGTGCTTGAGCGTTGAAGACCGGCACGTTTTCTGTATTGGTGGCCTGCACGTATTGCGCCGTGACCCAGCCTGTAGCAGTGGAGCCTTCTGGATAGACGATCATCCACCAGGCGCTGGTCGGGTCTTTGCCTACGATCTGCACTTTGGTAGCAATCTGGATCGTGCCTAGCAGGTCACTCTCTGCGGAGGGAGCGCTGCGCACGTTGAGTTGGGAAATGGTCTGACCCTCGACTGGCTGCACCGGCACGGTGGCGGTAGGCGGCTCCGGCGTCGCGGAGGGACGCGGGGTCTGCGTTGGCGGCAGGGTGGAGGTGATGATGATCAGCGGCGTAGGCGTCGGGGTATCTGGCACGGGCGGCTGTGCACTACAGGCTGCGCTCGAAAAGATGAAAATTGCCAGGACGATGAAGATGAGTGAGTGTTGTAGGGGTTTGGTTGGCACCATCTTATTGTACCCAAGATTAGGTTGTAAATGGTGAAATTATCGCGGAGATAACTCTTTACGGAATCTACGAGAATTTCTTAGTCCGTGCTGGTTTCATTGTTTTTGTTCTGGCTGGCGTATCTTCGAGCAGCAATATCATAGGCTTCAGCGAGCAAAGGGCGTATTTTTTCAAAGGTTTCTTCGCTGGGCGAAAGCACGCAGATGAAATGATATTGTGCGTATTCGGGATGCGGCATAATTACATCTAAAGCGGTGAAATCGTAATCCTGGATATCGACTTCATCTGTGCCAAATAACGAATGGAACGTCTGTTTGCTGACCCCAATATTTAGGCGGTATACTCCCGGGCGATTCAAATTCGATACGTTGTCGTACTCATAGTCCGATGAGATCAGTGTCGCAAAAGAAAGTTTCCGATCAGAACGATAGAAAAACATATCGTAGCCGTAAGCCGTGGTTGTATCGACCTCGGGAAATGTTTTCATAATGTAATCTATTACGGTTGTTTCATTCATAAGGGAACTCCTCTACGTGTAAATGACAATCTGTTGTTCAACTGCCTAACAGTTGAGGCATCGTCCCCACACGGAAAAATCCAGGCACTTTTTGCGCCTGACCGTCGGTCAAAAATGAGCCTTGAAATCGATTTTTACCCCTAATGCGGCCAAAACACAGCGCTGATTAGGGACTTATTCACACAAACGAGAAACCCGCCGTTCAACGTTGGAAGTCAAAAACATTTTTTGGTGGGGGAAACTGTGCAATACCTGCTTTTATTCCTGCCAAGGAAAAGGATCTATTGGTTCAGGTTTTGCTTTGCGGTATTCTTCGAACTCATGCTTATCTAGTGAATACCACTCATCATAAGGATATCGCCTAAAATATTCTGAAATTCTTTCTCGAAAATGTTGGTTTGCTACCTCGTTCAAACGAGCAATTCTGAAACGTTCAAGATGCTTTTCTAAAAACGTTCTTGAAACTCTTAGAACTGATTGAAAATCCACAGCCATCCGCTCTTTAAAGCCAATACTTTGTTCTTGAGGTAGGTAAAACCACTTCAGGTTTATTCTTGAATTTTTTGTTATTACCTTCCAAGTATTTTGTGGATATTTTGTATTTTTTATGTTTGGTTCAACCTTCTCAAAAGGGATAATTTCGCAAAGTGCAATATCATCAATCCTCGCTGCGTCGCAATCCTGTGTTATTACTATGGCCATGACAGGGCGGATTGCAACTAAGCTGGTAATTAAATCATTACTACTACCTTTAGTTAGGTCAACCCAATTGTTTTGAACTAAATCAGCATCATCAGAAACAACAGGCAAACTTTCTAAATCAAAGTCAATGCGCGGCATATAAACAAAAATGTCGCCTTGCCTAATTGGATCAGAGTTTGCAGTTTTTTCGTAAATCATGCCTCGTCTGATTCCGCCCAGTAATTGGCTTCAAAGTCTCTTTCATCCTGCCTTCGCTTTTCAGCATTAAGAAGAGCTTTTATCGCTAAATCTTTGGCCTGTTTAAGAGTCAATCTTTCTTTTTTATATTCCTGAATTGTTATATCTACTGGCAGAACCCATAAAGCTAATGGAGGATAAGAACCGGTAGTTGCAACATTATCAAATTGTCTTGGATAGTCATCAACCGCAAAATAAACGTTTGCAGTCGAATTTTGTGCTGCCCTTGTGCGAAAGAGACCAGCATATAAATTTCGCATTGCATCTGGCGAGTGAGATGGTATTTCATAAGTTTTAGGATCTTTTTCGATTACATCAATCACTTGAACACCTCCTCTAAATCACCTTGTATCAATTTCATAAACATATTATGCGTTAAATCGTGAGCCGAATTTGACCAATCATCAAAACCAATTGGCATTTCTGGCAATTGTGTTTCTTGTGAATTAACCACTGTTTCCCAGATTAGGGCATCTTTTTGATGATGCTTTCCAGTTGCAAAGCGTAATGATAAGGTGCCCTTAGGATTAGTTATAGGAAAAGAAAATAATGCATTTAAGGCTGAAGGTGTATTTTCTATAGGCGCATCCGTAAAAAACTCATCAGGAAAGGCAAGGTTTATTTTTAATTTATCTGAGATAAAAGCCAGAATATTATCTTTAATAAGGTCAAGTTCAATTGCATCAATATATCTTAGCTGTATTCCTAAAATATGAAGTAGTTTCGAAGCATTAGGGTATGTGTCAAATAATGTATTTATCAACTGATGTGCACGCATTTCGAAATCCCCATCCCAAGAGTAATTCTGTGTATCATTAAGTGTAACAATGCCTGGGCCTACTTGAACCAGAGGCCATTTTCCATCCTCTATTCTAAATCGATGCTGAACAGTGTAAGGTAACATTTCATCGGGCATAGACGCAGTAGGTAAAGGTTCATGCGCTGGATAATCCTTTACTAGATGATCATATAGTCTTCCCACAAGTATTTTATATTTTTGGTCAGCTAATAGACCAGGTTGCACTTCGTCAAGCTTCCATCGTATTTCTAAGATGGCTTCAACCAATGGCGGATTTGTCAATTTTTGTCCCATTTTTTCCTTTTTATCTCATTTGGTCTTTAGTTATTGTAGCCGAAAAATGTAAAATTTTCATTATCATTTTATAACGGACTACTTCCCTTTTCCCATCTTACTCATAAATACCCACCAATATACCAGCAACCTCGACCGTGCTCTGGTCACAGGCAGGCGTGGACTCGCCCACGTGTCCGTATGGTTGGGCTGCCCTCTATCCCAGGATTGTGTCCCAAAAAACAGCCGATAACATAAAACTCGCGGCTGTAAAAATGCCTGCGATAATTGCTCTTCCCCACTTATTTGGGGAATAAGATAGTAATGCCATCGCAGCGATCCCAAACATACATCCGCCATAGGTGAGAATAATCCAAACAGGAGTATTCGAGATCAACAAATGAGTGGTTGTGTAATACCAGGCGCGCGCAGGTTTTGCAAATTCCTCATACCAGGGTGGCAATAACATACCCATAACTGAGATTATTCCTATTACCAGCCCGTTTGACCATTTTTCACTCAATCGTAATGCGATATACCCAAACTGCACGCAGGTCAACCACCATCCAATCGGCATATAGGATGGCGATTTCCAGCAATTTAAAACCAAAGTAATCGGTATAAACGAGTGAATGCAAGCTTGCCACGTGAATCCAATCGGCCCATAACTCCAGGATACCGGCTGTGAAGCCAAATACAAGTAACCAGGAAAGCCGCGGACTTTTTGTGGCGTAAGTCCCTATAATAAGGATTACGATCACCAGGATTGCTGTAAATCCGTATGATCTCGGTTCTTTTAATATCGCACCGAGAATGATCCCTCCAAAAGTAATCAACATGGAAACAATGACTAACTTATCTTCCGCAGTCATTGATCGTAGGAATTTCATATTCTCTCCCTAAACGATTCTACTTATCTGACGCACCTTGAATAACAGTCCAGCGGGGACTGAGCGGATCG
This sequence comes from uncultured Chloroflexia bacterium, assembly GCA_963785535.1. GTDB lineage: Bacteria > Chloroflexota > Anaerolineae > Anaerolineales > Villigracilaceae > JAABUE01. Next base: position 50,685 of record CAWAVQ010000030.1, read on the forward strand.
CATAAAACGCTAATTGCGATTTTATACGGCATTGGATAAAAGGGCCCATGTAATTATAAGAGCAAATAGTCTCCAAAAACCAAAAAGCCCAGTCCATGGACTGAGCTTCATTGGGACACTAAAAAATAATAGGCCTATGGAAAGGTACCCCACACCAGACGCGTTCCGAACCACTCCCCTCCCTTTGTCAGGGGAAAATACGTTTCAATCGTGTTACTTTTCGAAGAATCTTAGTCAAATGTGACGAAACCGTCAAGGAACGCCGGTGTTACTTATTTGATCAAATCCTAATTGGATTAGAGAATTTGCTGAAATAGCAGGCTTCCCAGGGCTGGCGATGGGTGGATTACTCAGGCGTCGAAATGCCTCAGCGTACTTTAGAAACTCATCGTCTGGGCACCATTGGCTAAGGCCTCTACAGCTGTAGCTGCGCCCACCATCTGCGCGCCTTCGATCAACTGCTCGGCGGTAATATTGCGCGGCTTGGCGCAGGCTCCACAAACCCAAACTTGGCCGCCGTTCTTGGCAAAATTCTCGATGACCTCCTTGATCGGAGCAAACCCATCCGCCTGCAAACCATCCGCATAGCCGCGGGTTGCCAGCCAGACACCATCAATGGTTAATAGCAGAATTGCCTCCTGTCCGGAACTAAGTGCGGAATTACCAACCACAAACGCCAGGGTGGCGCGTTCCACATCGTCCTTGCCATGCGTGTTGTGAACCATAATCTTGCTCATCTTATTCTCCTTTTACTTACGTTGAAGCAAATAGTGATTGTTTTGTTGTTCGACCAGTTGGTGACCGGTCATGCGACACCAGGCTGATAAATCAGCGGATACGGCTGGATCGGTGGCAAAAATTTCCAGCGTTTGCCCTGCCGACATCTTGCGCATCATTCCAGCAATTTCATCCATTGGACCGTCACCACAGCCCTTGTCGCCGGCGTCGTAAAACTGGTCGGCGCTGAACATTGGGGCGGCATTGGCTGTTTTGACCTCAGCAGCCTTCTTTTCCTGTTCGCCCGTCCAAACGATTAGACTGGTTTCTGTGTGTCGAACGCCCACGGCGTTCCCTATGCCATTGTATACTCAATCGCCAAGACTGCTAACGTCCGGGCTTTCGATCAGGGCAATCAGGTCCCAGCGCCCGGAGACCGCGTAAACCTGCTTGATCACCGAGGCTGCCAGTTTCATCCCCGCCAGCTCTTGCACCAATTCCTGCGTACGAGCCGGTTCCGCTTCGATAAAGACAAACGCCTGAATCATGCTTTTCTCCTTTCTGATTGGATTGTTGCCAGACTGCTACTGCCTAAGTTCTGGGGCACATCTCTTTCCCGTTTGCTCCGCACGGGAGCGAATGGTATTACCCTCAGGTGAAGGTACACAACACCGTTTCGCCGGTTTGCGCAATAATCTCGAGTTGCTCTTGGATACGATGAACTGAATCAGCCAGAGGGAATAAAGAGCGACTGACCTGCATATCCGGGTCAGTCGAAAGGGGATGCCAGAAAATTCCATCGATGTTGGCGGTTACTTCGGGGATCAAGTTTGCAGCGCTCAACTCCAAGCCTTCCTTTGAGTATCCGCGCTTCGCCAGAGGGCGCACAAAATGATCTTCATCCGGGATTCCCAGACTGCGATGAAACTCGCAGACCTGATCCAGCCTTTGCGCGTTGGCGGGAGTTTCGGTGGTGCTCAATCGAACCCGGAAGCCGCGCTCCTGCAAAAGCCGGATGCTCTCCACCGTCTTCTCCCACGATCCTTTTCCCCGATAGTAGTCGTGATCCTCAGCATTCCCGCCGTCCAGGCTGACTTGCAAAACCAGGTTATCGTTGGCAATTTCGCAGACTTTGTCCAACCGCGCGCCCCGCAACAGCATGGCATTGGTCAACACCGTAGTTTTCACCAGCGCAGACGAGAAGCTCAGCATCTCATATATATCTTTCAGGATAAAAGGCTCACCGCCCGTAAAAAAGACCTCGCTAAAGCCCAATTCCACCGCCTCGCTCACCAAGCGTTTGGCGTTTTCCAACCCTAACATGCGGCGCGGCGCGTTGGGACTGGATTTAGCAACGCAATAACTACAACGCAAATTGCAATCGTAATTGGTGTACAACCATAATTTCCAAGGGAAGGAGGGGGTGGAGGAATTAGACATTAAGGAGTTTTCCTTTTTGCCCCGTTAGAAGCAGAATGCCCTCCGGCTTGCCGCGGGGATGAATGCCAAGGAGAATTAGCTAACACGGAGTATAGTGCTCCGCGCGAGCTTCTAACGGGGTTTACTGCGAGGTTTGAGATTATCCTCAAAATATCACTCAACCGGAAACGTGTAAACTCTAATCCGATACCACTAAAGCACATCGATTATGTAGGTATAATGCTAGCGGGCTGTTAAGCTTAATCCCGCCCTTGATGGCATTTGTTATTATAGGTTCATAATTGGTATATAGTTATTACGAAACTATTAAATATGTTGGTTGGGCTCCCGGATTCTGAAAGAGCATACGGCCCCAACTTTGGTAAATTTGTGTTCGGAAAGTTCAAGGCAAATGCACAAGTCACAACCAACCAAATTCCAATAGCAACACCAGCGGAAAAATATTTCATAGATTTTATGTAAATCCCAGTTTCCAAAAGTATCTCTATGCTGTAATCTTCGTAGCTTTTCTCCTGCTTTAATAACCCACCAAGAAATCGGACTCGAACCGCTAACCATCGGCTCAAATCAACGTCATCTTTTGGCGTCTTTTCAAACCGAGTACCCTCGGACGGACTCGAACATCGTCCCCGTAGGGGATATCATCCCCTCAATGGGGGCCGACGGTTTTACAAAAAAAGAAGACACACTCAAAGAGTATGCCTTTCTGTACCCTCGGACGGACTCGAACCGTCGTTTTCGGCTCCGGAGGCCGACGCTCTATCCACTGAGCTACGAGGGCATATGCGATTGCGATTTTACCAGAGATAAAAAGACTCCGAAAGTCTGTCCCCCTTCCCCTGCGTTTCGGGGATGCTTCGCAAAGACTTCCGAAGTCTAAAGGATTACGTTTTCGCGCGCGGAGCCAGTTGCGTCAATTCACCGCGCAATTTTTCGATGGTTGCCGAGTTGCCTCGTTCCTCGCCTAATTTGGTATATTGTTCTTTCTTGTGCGCCAATTCACCGCACACCTGGTAAAAGCGAGAAGTTGCGAGATAACTTCCAGATGTTAGTGCGTTCATGCGCGCGCCGGATTGTACGAACGACAAGGCCGTGCGGTATTGCGCCGGGGAAATCACGCCGCTGTTGACTTCTTCCCGCAGTTGGCGTTTCAGGATATTGCGCTCGTTCACGACCATCCAGATGATGAAAAGCAGCATGAAGAACCAGCCGATCCAATCGACAAAGGTGCCGACGGCCAGCCCCTCGATCCCGCCGATCAGACTGCCAAGGGTATTATGAAAAGCGTGTGCGAAGACCGCCGTAGCGAAACCACCCAGCACGGCGATGATTTTCACGAAGATATTGCGGTTCAGGCGCGCGATGGCCAGACCGATACCGGTGAAAGCCGTATAGAAAGGATGTTGCCAGCCGACCAGGATCACACGAATAAAGACCAACTGCCACAATCCAGCCCAACCACTTTCTTGATAACCGTAGTTGTAGATGTACAGCACGTTCTCAATGGCAGCAAAGCCCAGTGCGGTAATGCCGGCATAGATGATACCGTCCAGGATCGAATCGAATTCCTTGCGAAACAGGAGGAATACCACCAGCACTGCCAGCCCTTTCAGGCTCTCTTCCACGATTGGGGCGATGATGGAGGCTGTAGCGAAGTCGGTAGCCCCTTCAGAGCCGGTCACAATATACACGCCCAACCCTAGCACAGTATTGATAATATACGCGCCGCCGCCAGCGATCAGCACGCCCCACAAAAAAGCCGCCCCCAGCAGGATTTTGGGTTCCTTCTCATAACGGTCCAACCAGTTGATAAATCCGGCAAACAGGAACATAGGGACGAAGCCAAAGAAAATGGAAACAAGTAATGGCATATTCTCCTCCAATGATAAAGATGGGGGTGATCCATCTGTGTCAATTGAACTAATTTTACAGTTGAATCAAGAAAAAGCAAGCAATCGTTTAACGCCTGCGCGCCATGGCGACCATGATGCCTGAGTACTCACGGGAATGCTCTACTGTATATGCTTCCAGGAGTATAGACTCCCTGTCATACCCTGTGGACAGTAACCCGTTCTGCACATCCTCTTTGGTCAGGTTGACACATTTAAATATAACATCGCCTACTTGATAAGTGCGCGCACCAGTAGTGACACTCAGCATCAGCCAGCCTCCAGGCCGGACAATGGTAGTGACATTTTGGAGCACTTGCTGCCATTCTGCAACGTTCGTCGCAGCTACATCAGTACAATGATGGGCGGTGACAAGGTCGTATTGCGTGTTATCCAGTTCGATAGGGGGATTTCTCTGTGCATCGCAGTGCATTAGCCGTGTGACAACCTTCCGCGTGAGCGCAGCGCGCTCTGCTATGGCAGCTTTGGTGACCGGCAACCCCTCTGCTTCCAGTGCGATGGCGATATAGGGATTCCAGTCGTATGCGTCTGGCTGACTTTTTAACCATGCATCCACTTCGCGCAGACTGGCATCAACCACATCACTGAAGTGAATCTCGCGGGCTCTTGCGGCGAGCGCCACAACGGAGTAGAGCGTCGGGCCGCCACCAAACTCATGGACGAAAAGCTGATCTGGAAGGGACTTGAGCGCCCTGACGATGAAGGATATGCTGAAACAGTCCTCATCATCAGGTGTGCCGAACAGGTCTTGCAAATATTCTTTAGGGTCAAAATGGCGTTTAAAGCCATCGGCTGTTGGGTAGGTCGTAACTTTGACCTCAGGAGCCTGCAATATTCACCTCCCGTGCTGGTACCTGGACAGTATGATTATGATTGATAAAGTTACCGCTTGCTAAAGGAAAATTCATCAATCAAAAATCTCGTGTTCGGGCACTAGGGTTGTTGGAAAATCAACTTTGTCCTCTCAATACGCGTATCTTCCAGAGGGACCCCGATTACGTCCAACACTTCTTCTGGGCGCCCGGTTGCGCCTTCGCGAGCAGTCAGGCGCATGAACAAGCCCTGACCCTCACCCCTGCCCCCTTCGCGAAGCACCCCTGTGGGGCTCCCTGAAGGGGAGAGGAGGGTTAGTTCCTCAATTAACGGACGTAAATCATATGGCTTGTTGCGACGTTCGCGGGGAATGGATTCGGCTTCCATAACGGAAGCAATCTTCTCGGTCAGACCCGAGCCGTAACCTGTTTCCGTTATCTCGACCTCGTACTCGGCTGCGACAACCTGCGACTGCAAAGATGGTTCGCGTTCATCCACTTGTTCGGCCCCCAAAATGGTCAGCCCCGGCGGAACATTGGCTTGCAACGCCGGGACAACCTCATCCACTTCTTCGTTCAACCACATATCCATCACCTCGGCGCGGGAAGAAAATCCAAGCGGCAGGGCAGCCGCCAGGTTGAGCTTGGGCTGCGGATGATAGCCCTGGCTATAGGCCAGTGGCAGCCTGGCGCGTCGGACGCTGCGTTCGAGCATCTTATGCAGATCGAGATTACCGGTGTAGCGCAACGCGCCCTGTTTCGAGAAGGTGATACGGACTCGCATGGCTATCTCTTTACCGGGGACTGGAAGCGCCTGCGAATGTCAGCCGCGTGCTCGTTGTAGTGCTCGTAAGTGTAGTGGGCCACCAGCTTATACAGGTTGTTTTCGCTCAACTGATAATCCGTTAAAACTTGAAGAATTTCCCAGATTTCGTCGAAGGCGCGGATTTCCAGCGCAACCAGGTCCGGATTGGAGACCGACTTGTATTTGTTCGTGACCCAATCGTTGGCAATCTCTTGTTTCAAGATCGGAGATTCAAAATCGGGGTAACCAAATTCCTCCAGGAAGGTATCCAGTTCATCCTGTGACCGACAGGCCGGGGATGTTTCTCCGCGGGCAAATTCGGCCAGACGGTCGGCGACATATTGTTCCTGCGCGATGATATGTGCCAGAATATCGCGCACGGCCCAGGTGCCGGCCACGCAACTGATGCCCATGCGCGAGGCTGCCACATAGTTGATCAGCAGTTCCCAATTCTGGCGTTCATCTTGCAAACGTGCTAAAAATCGTGATTTTCTCATAGTTCTTGGTTAAATTCCGTTAAACGGTGGTTGAGTAGGCGGCGGGTCTCGATACTCCGCTTCGCGGTACTCGACCAGCGCCGCCGTATCGAAACCAACGAATACTTGGAGTAATCTTAATCTCCCACGACCGGGAGTTCCATTTCTTTCTTGCGGGCAGGCGATTTGACGTCCGGGCACTGCCAGACCTCGCCGGGGTTTTCGCGGCGCAAGTCGGAGAAGGTGGGCAGGATGCCGCAGGCAAAGCAGTTCAGGCGGCAGTCCACGCGGATCTGGCCTTCCAGCGACATGCGGAAATCCTGGAACAGGAAGTTCTTGCGCACGGCGGCGGTGATGTGTTCCCAGGGGAAGACCTCGTCCGTGCGGCGCTGGCGGTGGGTGTAGAAAGTGTGGTCGAGACCGTGCTCTTCGAAGGCGGCCATCCAGACGTCGAATTTCATCTGGTCGCCCCAGGCATCGAACTTGGCGCCGTTCTTCCAGGCCGTGTAGACCACATCGGCAATTTTGCGGTCGCCGCGCGTCAGCCAGGCTTCCAGTTGACTGTCTTCGGGATCGTTCCAGGAGAGCTTGATATTACGGTCGCGCAGGTTCTGGCGCAGCAATTCCTGCTTCTTCAGGATGTTCTCGCGCGTATCCAGGGCAACCCACTGGAAGGGCGTCTGGGGTTTGGGCACAAAGGTGTTGAAGCCCACGTGCAGCTTGACCTTCATACCGGCCACCTTGCGGCCTTCGGCGATGACGCGTTTGGCCAGGTCAGCGATGGCCTGTACATCTTCCATCGTCTCGCTGGGGTGGCCGATCATGAAATACAGTTTGATGGTGGTCCAGCCGCGGCGGTAGATTTCGCGCGTGGTTTCGATGATCTCATCGTCGGAAATGTACTTGTTGATGATGCGGCGCATGCGCTCGGTGGCCGCTTCGGGCGCCAGCGTGAACCCGCCCGAATAGTGCTCGCGCAGTTTGTCCATCAGGTCAATCGAAACAGATTCGATGCGCAGCGAGGGCAGCGAGATGGTCAGCTTACGACCTTTGAAGCGCTCACTGACCGCGTTGACCAGCTCCATCACGTAGGTGTAGTCCGAGGATGACAGGGACAGCAATGCCAGTTCCTCGAAGCCGGTCGCATTGACGGCTGCTTCGGCCGCATCGACGACCTCTTGCACGCTTCTTTCTCGGACCGGACGCGTGATCATGCCCGCATGACAGAATCTACACCCACGCGTGCACCCGCGCATGATCTCGACCGAGACGCGGTTGTGGACGATGCCGATGTTCGGCACGATGAATTTGATCGGTGGAGGCGGCAGCTTGGCGACCATGCGCTTGACAACCGGATTGGCGATGTCATCCAGCAGGGCTTCGATGTGCGAGAGCGTGCCATCGTCGAGATAATGCGGTTCGTAGAACTTGGGGACGTATACACCAGGGATGTGGGCTAGGGCTTTCAAGATGTCATTGCGAGGAGCGGAGCGACGAAGCAATCCCCCGTTAGGCGAGGAGATTGCCCGTCCTGGCTGGCGGGCCAGGGCTTCGCTTCCTCCGGTCGCTCGCAATGACATTACCACATCGATAATATCGTGAATGACTTCCTCGCCCTCGCCGATCACGAACGCGTCGATAAAGGCGTGCATGGGTTCGGGGTTGAGCGTGGAATGTCCGCCCGCGATGATGATGGGGTGCGAGTTGTCGCGGTCTGCCGATTTGACGGGGATGCCAGACAGGTCAAGCACATTGAGCGTGCTGGTGTAGAGAGTCTCGTAGGGCAGGGAAAAGCCGATGAAATCGAAGCAGGCCAGGGGTTGTTTTGATTCGAGCGAATATAACGGAATCCCGTTTTCGCGCATCTGGGCTTCCATGTCCACCCAGGGCGCGTAGGCGCGTTCGGCCAGCGCATCATCCCGCTGGTTGACTTGATCGTAGAGGATTTTCAATCCCACATTGGAGACGCCGATATCATAGATATCGGGGAAGACCAGGGCCACTTTGGTTTTGATCGTATCCCAATCCTTGACAGTAATATTCATTTCGCCGCCAACATAGCGGCCAGGCTTCTGTACCTTTAAGAGTATGCGGTCGAGTTTTGCCTCGATCTGTTCAGGAGTTAACATGGGAGTGATTATACCTGATAAGAATTATCTGATTAGAGGAAATGGTTTCTGTCGAGTTTGTCTCTCGATGCTTACAAAAGTGTAAGGAAGATATGGGAGATTTTAACCTGTTTGGGCAATGGAGAAGAATGCGTAGTGCAGCCTTATAATCATTTAAACGAAAGGAGAATCTCATGAAAAGATTTCTTATTCTTATCCTGATCTTTGCCATGGCACTTACGGCATGTGATGCCCTCTCATCCCCCACCGAGGCACCTCCCGCGGCGCCGACGAGCGTTCCACCAACAGCGGAAGTAGTGGTCGTGACCGTAGAAGTTCCTGTAGAGGTAACCGCCCAACCCACGGAAGCTCCGCCTACGGCAGTGCCAACCGAAACGTAGCCTCCGGCTCTGACCGAAGCGCCTCCCACTGAGGCAGCCTCCCACGGCGGCACCACCGACCGAAGCAGCGCCAGCGCAAAGCAGCTCAGCTGAAGGTCCGATAACGGTGGATGCCTCTCTATGGGGTGTTACTTTAAAGATGTGACCTATTCGAATGCATCGCTTTCGCTGCGTTGCCCGCCGAAGCAGATTACCATCACTGGAACGGTGACTGATCCGGCCATCACAACGGTCCAATTCTATTATCGTATCGAGGACCGGAAAGGCACCGATATCTCGGAATGGAAGAATTCGGCAGGATGGATCCAACCGGCAATGGCAATTACACGATAACCGTATCCGGCGAAGATGTTAATCCGGATTTGCGCAAGGCATTGGCCTGGTTCGATTTTCAGCTCGTGGGCCTCAACAAAGGTGGAGCAGCCGTAGGACGCACGGAAAAGATCGTTGCATTGGTGACCTATACCATCGATTGTCCGTAATTGTAGAGAGATAAAAAGAGGACGAGTTGACAGCTCGTCCTCTTTTGTTTAACGTGGTTCCTTATCCTGCCGGTTGTTTCCCAAAGCGTTCGCGTCCCCACAGCCAGAGCGCGCCCAGACCAAAAAGCACCACGGCGAAGTTGATCAGCCAGCCGAAGAAGCCCAGCGGCACCAACGGGAAGTGGAACAGCGCAACGACAGCGGCGATCATGATCACGCCCAGGATCATCGGCCAGAATTTATGCTCAGCCAGGGATGGACTGGTCTTGCTGAAGATCCACTTGCCGAGCGCTGTGCCGACCACGATCTTGGATAGGTAGGCGGTTGCCAACACAAAGGCGACGATCAGCGCAAACATGGACAGGATGCCCAGCACGATGATCGTGCCGCTAATGCCGCCCAACGTCAGCGCGCCAAAGATGATGTTCTGGCAATCATGACGATGACGAGCAAGAGTATGGCAAAGAAGAAGGCA
>CAWAVQ010000031.1:0-9947 GCA_963785535.1 uncultured Chloroflexia bacterium
ACTAATTTTACAGTTAAATAAGAAAAAGCAAGCAATCGTTTAACGCCTGCGCGCCATGGCGACCATGATGCCTGAGTACTCACGGGAATGCTCTACTGTATATGCTTCCAGGAGTATAAACTCCCTGTCATACCCTGCGGACAGTAACCCGTTCTGCACGTCCTCTTTGGTCAGGTTGACACATTTAGATCTAACATCGCCTACTTGATAAGTGCGCGCACCAGTAGTGACACTCGGCGTCGGCCAACCTCCAGGCCGGACAATGGCAGTGACATTTTGGAGCACTTGCTGCCATTCTGCAACGTTCGTCGCAGCTACATCAGTACAATGATGGGCGGTGACAAGGTCGTATTGCGTGTTATCCAGTTCGATAGGGGGATTTCTCTGTGCATCGCAGTGCATTAGCCGTGTGACAACCTTCCGCGTGAGCGCAGCGCGCTCTGCTATAGCAGCTTTGGTGACCGGCAACCCCTCTGCTTCCAGTGCGATGGCGATATAGGGATTCCAGTCGTATGCGTCTGGCTGACTTTTTAACCATGCATCCACTTCGCGCAGACTGGCATCAACCACATCACTGAAGTAAATCTCGCGGGCTCTTGCGGCGAGCGCCACAACGGAGTAGAGCGTCGGGCCGCCACCAAACTCATGGACGAAAAGCTGATCTGGAAGGGATTTGAGCGCCCTGACGATGAAGGATATGCTGAAACGGTCCTCATCATCAGGTGTGCCGAACAGCTCTTGCAAATATTCTTTAGGGTCAAAATGGCGTTTAAAGCCATCGGCTGTTGGGTAGGTCGTAACTTTGACCTCAGGAGCCTGCAATATTCACCTCCCGTGCTGGTACCTGGACAGTATGATTATGATTGATAAAGTTACCGCTTGCTAAAGGAAAATTCATCAATCAAAAATCTCGTGTTCGGGCACTAGGGTTGTCGGAAAATCAACTTTGTCCTCTCAATGCGCGTATCTTCCAGAGGGACCCCGATTACGTCCAACACTTCTTCTGGACGCCCGGTTGCGCCTTCGCGAGCAGTCGGCGCATCAACAAGCCCTGACCCTCACCCCTGCCCCCTTCGTGAAGCACCCCTGTGGGGCTCCCTGAAGGGGAGAGGAGGGTTAGTTCCTCGATTAACGGACGTAAATCATATGGCTTGTTGCGACGTTCGCGGGGAATGAATTCGGCTTCCATAACGGAAGCAATTTTCTCGGTCAGACCCGAGCCGTGACCTGTTTCCGTTATCTCGACCTCGTACTCGGCTGCGACAACCTGCGATTGCAAAGATGGTTCGCGTTCGTCCACTTGTTCAGCCCGCAAGATGGTCAGCCCCGGCGGAACATTGGCTTGCAACGCCGGGACAACCTCATCCACTTCTTCGTTCAACCACATATCCATCACCTCGGCGCGGGAAGAAAATCCAAGCGGCAGGGCAGCCGCCAGGTTGAGCTTGGGCTGTGGATGATAGCCCTGGCTATAGGCCAGTGGCAGCCTGGCGCGTCGAACGCTGCGTTCGAGCATCTTATGCAGATCGAGATTGCCGGTGTAGCGCAACGCGCCCTGTTTCGAGAAGGTGATACGGACTCGCATGGCTATCTCTTTACCGGGGTTTGGAAGCGCCTGCGAATGTCAGCCGCGTGCTCGTTGTAGTGCTCGTAAGTGTAGTGGGCCACCAGCTTATACAGGTTGTTTTCGCTCAACTGATAATCCGTTAAAACTTGAAGAATTTCCCAGATTTCGTCGAAGGCGCGGATTTCCAGCGCAACCAGGTCCGGATTGGAGACCGACTTGTATTTGTTCGTGACCCAATCGTTGGCAATCTCCTGTTTCAAGATCGGAGATCCAAAATCGGGGTAACCAAATTCATCCAGGAAGGTATCCAGTTCATCCTGTGACCGACAGGCCGGGGATGTTTCTCCGCGGGCAAATTCGGCCAAACGATCGGCGACATATTGTTCCTGGGCGATGATATGTGCCAGAATATCGCGTACCGCCCAGGTTCCGGCCACGCAACTGATACCCATGCGCGAGGCTGCCACATAGTTGATCAACAGTTCCCAATTCTGGCGTTCATCTTGCAAACGTGCTAAAAATCGTGATTTTCTCATAGTTCTTGGTTAAATTCGTTAAACGGTGGTTGAGTAGGCGGCGGGTCTCGATACTCCGCTTCGCGGTACTCGACCAGCGCCGCCGTATCGAAACCAACGAATACCTTGGGGTAATCTTAATCTCCCACAACGGGGAGTCCCATTTCTTTCTTGCGGGCGGGCGATTTGACGTCCGGGCATTGCCAGACCTCGCCGGGGTTTTCGCGGCGCAAGTCGGAGAAGGTGGGCAGGATGCCGCAGGCAAAGCAGTTCAGGCGGCAGTCCACGCGGATCTGGCCTTCCAGCGACATGCGGAAATCCTGGAACAGGAAGTTCTTGCGCACGGCGGCGGTGATGTGTTCCCAGGGGAAGACCTCGTCGGTGCGGCGCTGGCGGTGGGTGTAGAAGGTGTGGTCGAGACCGTGCTCTTCGAAGGCGGCCATCCAGACGTCGAATTTCATCTGGTCGCCCCAGGCATCGAACTTGGCGCCGTTCTTCCAGGCCGTGTAGACCACATCCGCAATTTTGCGGTCGCCGCGCGTCAGCCAGGCTTCCAGTTGGCTGTCTTCGGGATCGTTCCAGGAGAGCTTGATATTGCGGTCGCGCAGGTTCTGGCGTAGCAATTCCTGCTTCTTCAGGATGTTCTCGCGCGTATCCAGGGCAACCCACTGGAAGGGCGTCTGGGGTTTGGGCACAAAGGTGTTGAAGCCCACGTGCAGCTTGACCTTCATGCCAGCCACCTTGCGGCCTTCCGCGATGACGCGTTTGGCCAGGTCAGCGATGGCCTGTACATCTTCCATCGTTTCGCTGGGATGGCCGATCATGAAGTACAGCTTGATGGTGGTCCAGCCGCGGCGGTAGATCTCGCGCGTGGTTTCGATGATCTCATCGTCGGAAATGTACTTGTTGATGATGCGGCGCATGCGCTCGGTGGCCGCTTCGGGCGCCAGCGTGAACCCGCCCGAATAGTGCTCGCGCAGTTTGTCCATCAGGTCAATCGAAACAGATTCGATGCGCAGCGAGGGCAGCGAGATGGTCAGCTTACGACCTTTGAAGCGCTCACTGACCGCGTTGACCAGCTCCATCACGTAGGTGTAGTCCGAGGATGACAGGGACAGCAACGCCAGCTCCTCGAAGCCGGTCGCATTGACGGCTGCTTCGGCCGCATCGACGACCTCCTGCACGCTTCTTTCCCGGACCGGACGCGTGATCATGCCCGCATGGCAGAATCTACACCCACGCGTGCACCCGCGCATGATCTCCACCGAGACGCGGTTGTGGACGATGCCGATGTTCGGCACGATGAATTTGATCGGTGGAGGCGGCAGCTTGGCGACCATGCGCTTGACAACCGGATTGGCGATGTCATCCAGCAGGGCTTCGATGTGCGAGAGCGTGCCGTCGTCGAGATAATGCGGTTCGTAGAACTTGGGGACGTATACACCAGGGATGTGGGCTAGGGCTTTCAAGATGTCATTGCGAGGAGCGGAGCGACGAAGCAATCCCCCGTTAGGCGAGGAGATTGCCCGTCCTGGCTGGCGGGCCAGGGCTTCGCTTCCTCCGGTCGCTCGCAATGACATTACCACATCGATAATATCGTGAATGACTTCCTCGCCCTCGCCGATCACGAACGCGTCGATAAAGGCGTGCATGGGTTCGGGGTTGAGCGTGGAATGTCCGCCCGCGATGATGATGGGGTGCGAGTCGTTGCGTTCCGCCGATTTGACTGGGATGCCAGCCAGGTCAAGCACGTTGAGCGTGCTGGTGTAGAGAGTCTCGTAGGGCAGGGAAAAGCCGATGATATCGAAGCAGGCCAGGGGTTGTTTTGACTCGAGCGAATAAAGCGGAATCCCGCTTTCGCGCATCTGAGCTTCCATGTCCACCCAGGGCGCGTAGGCGCGTTCGGCCAGCGCATCCTCCCGCTGGTTGATTTGATCGTACAGGATCTTTAATCCGACATTGGAGACGCCGATATCATAGATATCGGGGAAGACCAGGGCCACCTTAGTTTTGATCGTATCCCAGTCCTTGACGGTAATGTTCATTTCGCCGCCAACATAGCGGCCAGGCTTCTGTACCTTTAAGAGGATGCGGTCGAGTTTTGCCTCGATCTGTTCAGGAGTTAACATGGGAGTGATTATACCTGATAAGAATTATCTGATTAGAGGAAATGGTTTCTGTCGAGTTTGTCTCTCGATGCTTACAAAAGTGTAAGGAGGATATGGGATATTTTAACCTGTTTGAGCAATGGAGGAGAATGCGGTGCAGCTTTATAATCATTTAAACGAAAGGAGAATCTTATGAAAAGATTTCTTATTCTTATCTTGATCTTCGTCATGGCACTTACCGCATGTGATGCCCTCTCCTCCCCCACCGAGGCGCCTCCCTGCGGCGCCGACGAGCGTTCCACCAACAGCGGAAGTAGTGGTCGTGACCGTAGAAGTTCCTGTAGAGGTAACTGCCCAACCTACGGAAGCTCCCCCTACGGCAGTGCCGACCGAAACCCAGCCTCCGGCTCCGACCGAAGCGCCTCCCACTGAGATGCCTCCCACGGCGGCACCACCGACCGAAGCAGCGCCAGCGCAAAGCAGCTCAGCTGAAGGTCCGATAATGACGGATGCCTCCCTTTGGGGCGGTTACTTTAAAGATGTGACCTATTCGAATGCATCGCTTTCGCTGCGTTGCCCGCCGAAGCAGATTACCATCACTGGAACGGTGACTGATCCGGCCATCACAACGGTCCAATTCTATTATCGTATCGAGGACCGGAAAGGGACCGATATCTCGGAATGGAAGAATCTCGGCAGGATGGATCCAACCGGCAATGGCAATTACACGATAACCGTATCCGGTGAAGATGTTAATCCGGATTTGCGCAAAGCATTGGCCTGGTTCGATTTTCAGCTTGTGGGCCTCAACAAAGGTGGAGCAGCCGTAGGACGCACGGAAAAGATCGTTGCATTGGTGACCTATACCATCGATTGTCCGTAATTGTAGAGAGATAAAAAGAGGACGAGTTCACAGCTCGTCCTCTTTTTTGTTTAATGTGGTTCCTTTATCCTGCCGGTTGTTTCCCAAAGCGTTCGCGTCCCCACAGCCAGAGCGCGCCCAGACCAAAAAGTACCACGGCGAAGTTGATCAACCAGCCGAAGAAGCCCAGCGGCACTAACGGGAAGTGGAACAGTGCAACGACAGCGGCAATTATGATCACGCCCAGGAGCATTGGCCAGAATTTATGCTCAGCCAGGGATGGACTGGTCTTGCTGAGAATCCACTTGCCTAACGCCGTGCCAACCACGATCTTGGACAGGTAGGCGGTTGCCAGCACAAAGGCGACAATCAGCGCGAACATGGACAGGATGCCCAGCACGATGATCGTGCCGCTAATGCCGCCCAACGTCAACACACCGAAGATGATGCCACCGGCAATCATGACGATGACGAGCAAGAGTATGGCAAAGAAGAAGGCAGCCCAGGCAATGGCGCCCCAACCCAGGCTTGGCCAGGTTTGCGATTTGACTTTTCCCGAAGAGATATTCAGGAATGCAGGTGCCAACCAGCCCAACAGCAGGCCGAACAGCACAAGCGTCAAGGTAGTGCGTAGCCAATCCAAAGCCCACTTGCCAATCTTTTGTAAGGGCGTTGGTGGAACGTAGACCTGGCCTTGACTGACCTTTGGCTCTAGGCGGGTTATCTGGCCGCCTATCGTGTTGCTGGGGAAGGTCAGATCGTAGGTGCTGCTGTATTCCAGGTCCCCAGCGATCTTGGCGCTATCAGCTATCGTCAACCCCGGGGCAACGCTGGGCAGCGTAAGAGGAATGCTCTGTTGCATGTAAATATTAGGCGACGGCCCATTGGCCGTTTCTGCGGTCTGGTCAACGTAGGCCTTTACATCCCGGCCGACTGTACCGCGCAGTTCCAATGCGCCGGTGCCAGCCCGCACATCGCGTTTCACGTCACCGGCCAGAAGAGTTTGGCCTGAGCCGACCAGCAAGTCTCTGCCAACACTGCTGCCCGCTTTGGTTTCCAGACTCGCTCCGGCGGCTAACAGGTCGCCACCAACCTGGGCGTGGTCTCCCAATTGCAGGCCTGCGCCAGCGATGCGGGCATCGTCCATCACGGTGCCATTGATGACGACAATCTGTCCGGCTGCCCACAA
The DNA here is from genome assembly GCA_963785535.1 of uncultured Chloroflexia bacterium. Lineage (GTDB taxonomy): Bacteria > Chloroflexota > Anaerolineae > Anaerolineales > Villigracilaceae > JAABUE01. The sequence goes on from CAWAVQ010000031.1 coordinate 6,242, forward strand.
ATCACCCTCTACGGTGCCGTTGATGGTAATGTTCGATCCACCTACGATCAAATCGCCTTTGACTGTGCCATCCAAGACGAACTCTTGAGCGCCCACGTATAGATCATCATTGATGACCTCGTCCGCGGCGATGACAACTTTATCGCCTTCACGGCCTTCGAAAGCATAAGCTGGTGTGGCCGAGGTTAGCAGCAACATTGTAAGCAAAGTGAAAATGGATAATATTTTTCTGGTTTTGTCCATTTTGGTCTCCTTCCAGGAATTAAATAGACTTCCTACTTATATACGGTTCTATCAGTAGGAAGTCGCAATAGATTCGGTGGTATCTAATTTATTTTTGTAGTCTGCTTCCGCGAAAGCGACGCGTAATCCCTGCTTTGAGTAAAGTTACGACTTCACGATGACCGGCTTTTAGGGCCATGTCAATTGGTCTTTCATTGTTGAGGCTGATTGCTTCCACGTCCGCACCGCCAAAGATCAAACTGCGGACGATCTCGATATCCCCGTTATGCGCTGCCGTGTGAAGAGGGGTATAGTCGCTTCCTTCGCGGACGTTTGGGTTTGCACCCGCTTCGAGCAGCAGACGGGTGACCTCCAGGTGCCCCCCCGCCACTGCCGACTGTAAGGGCGTTACCTTGAGCGAATTCTTCGATGGGGTATTTACTGCGGCTCCGGCCTTGATCAGGTAGTCAACAATGCTCACGTGCCCAAAATAAGCAGCCAACCCTATCGGCTGGAAGCCATCTTCGGAGTACGCATTGACGAGTTCTGGCTTATGACCCAGGTTGCTGATGAGATGCACCATCTTCCCGGCTGCGGCCGCCTCGAAGACGGTCAGAGCCACCATGCGGCTCAGCAGTATTTCGGCAATTTCGAACTCATGGTAGTACATGGCGACCATCAAAGGAGAAAGATTCTTTTTGTCCTTAGCCAGAATCAAATTCGGGGTCTTGCGCAGCATACGCTCGACTTTATCCTTGTTGCCTTCTTCAATCTCTTTAAAAAACTTGGCAGACATGGCCCCGCACTCCTCTAATCTTAACTTATGACTGGTTTGCCATTCTTATAAAATAGCTCACCGTCGATATTTACTTCCGCTTCGGCCATATCACATAACATATCCCAGTGTAAACCGGATTCGTTATTCCCGCCCGCTTCAGGGAACCCCAAACCGACTGCCAGGTGGATGGTGCCACCGATCTTCTCATCGAAGAGCATGTTCTTGGTGAAACGCGTGATGCCGTAGTTTGTGCCGATGCCCCATTCACCCAGGTAGCGCGCGCCGGGGTCCGTGTTCAGCAAACTGGTCAACAGTTCCTGGTTTTTGTTAGCTTTTTCTTTGACAACTTTGCCATCTTCGAACCATAATTCGATGTCTTCCACCTCATTCCCGTCATAGATTGCCGGATATTTGAATCGCACCCAGCCATTGACCGAATCTTCCACCGGGCTGGTGTAGATTTCGCCATCCGGGAAATTTTCATAGCCAGCACAGGAAATGAAGCTGCGCTCATCGATCGACATGCTCAGGTCTACATTTTCGCCTTTCAATGTAGCTTGCTTGTGGCCCGCCAGCCAATCGACCAGCTTTTTCTGGCGCGCGGCTTCCTCTTGCCAATAGGTGACAGGATCATCTTCGTTGAGCATCCCGGCCCCATAGACGAATTCGCGGTAATCGCTCAAGCTCATATTGGCTTCCTGGGCCATAGCTTCAGTCGGGTAAACGGTGAGACACCACTTCATCTCGCCCCTTGCCAAGCGGTCTACGAACAGCTTGAAAAGCGAACCGTAGGTCTTGCGGTGGCGGGCGATCCGCTTGGGGTCCACGCCAGCAAGCTCTCGGGTGTTCGATTCGGCTTCGATCACCATGCGGGCGTCGAACGTCTCGTAGACAAATTTACGGACGGGCATCTCGAAGTCCAACTGTTCCTCCGATGCGTATTTCAGAAAGATTTCGTTCGCTCCTGGAATTGCATTTTGAACCAGTACGTGCGCTCCGGCTTTGGTGGCCTCTTCGAAGAAAGCCAGCGAAAGTTCATCTGCCAGCGGGGTGGTTTGCAGAGACACCTGCTGGCCTGGTTTGAGCTGCAATGAGTAGTGCACCATTACTTTCGCGAGTTTGTTGACACGGGGATCTGGCATGCTTGTCCTTATGTGAACAGAGGAACAAATTGTGCTCCCGATTGTATCATCGCTTCTCGCTGGGGTCCGTCCATGGGGGAGAAATTCTGGCAGGCTTTCAGTACCATTGGGAAAACTTTGGTATCTCCGGCCGTGCATATTCCCGTCACTTCATACGACAGTGCGAAGTTTACGGCTTGCTGTATTTCTTCCATCTGATCAAAGGGCTCGTACCAGGTGCTGGCCGTCTTTTCCTTATCTCCCCACGGACCTTTGGTGATGGATTTGATGATCATCGTCCCGACATCTTTTTCCTTACAGAGTGCGATCAGCTCTTCGGCATCTTTCCGAAAGGCAGGATCGGACATCTGGACGAAATTCAACGGGAACAGGACAGAATCAAAATCAAAGCGATGCAACGCTTCGATAAAAAGCCGCGGTACATTCGCCCCGTGGCCTGTTATGCCGATATGACGGATCAAGCCCTGCTGACGGGCTTCCACAACCGCCTCCAGCGCACCGCCTGACATGGTGCAGGCGTCCAGCTCTTCCATGTTGGTCACGGCATGTAACTGATATAGATCGAATTGGTCGGTTTGCAGACGCTTGAGCGAACCTTGCAACTCGTTCCACGCCCCGTCTTTGGTGCGTTCCATCGTTTTGCAGCCCAAAAAGAAACGCTCCCGTTCGCGCGGCATCCACGGACCGATACGCTGCTCAGCCTGTCCATAGGAGGGGGCCACATCGATGTGATTGATTCCCGCCTCGATGACCATCTCCATGATTTTGTCAGCATCCTTTTGTTCGATTTCCCAAAATGCAGCTGCACCGAAGATGGCGATCGTGCTCATATGACCTGATCTTCCGAAGCGTCTTTTTTCCATTTTTTACTCTCCAATGATCTTGACCAAGGCGCGCTTGCGCCTGCGGCCATCGAACTCGCCGTAGAAGATCTGCTCCCACGGACCGAAATCCAATTTCCCGTCTGTCACGGCCACCACCACCTCGCGTCCCATCACCTGCCGTTTCATGTGTGCATCCGCGTTGTCCTCCCCCGAGTCATTGTGACGGTACTGGCGGATAGGTTCGTGCGGAGCCAAGCCCTCCAACCATTTTTCATAATCCTGGTGCAGGCCATGCTCGTCATCATTGATGAAGACCGAAGCGGTGATATGCATGGCGTTCACCAAAGCCAGACCTTCCCGTATTCCACTCTCACGCAAACATTCTTCCACTTCGCGGGTGATATTGATAAAGGCACGTCGGGTAGGAACGTTGAACCAGAGTTCTTTGCGATAGGATTGCATGTTTTTTCCTTTTACAAAGGCATTTATTATTGTACATTTTACCCCACTCGATCATCGAGACACGTAGACCATCAATTCAAGGGCAAATCCCGGAAATGGAGTTTTAGCCAGGGCATCTTTATGCTATTATCCCGCTCAATCTCCCCCACACGGACCTGACCATCCAAGCCGCCAAAAACCCGCCCAGGAAACCTGCTAACAACCCAATCCAAAATCCAGCACGGGTACCGAAATATCCGCCTGCTAGTCTGCCTGCGTACATTGCCGCTCCCATGGTG
>CAWAVQ010000032.1:0-30499 GCA_963785535.1 uncultured Chloroflexia bacterium
TGCCGCCACAAACCGGGTGGAACATTTCCGGAAAAAGATAAACCAGGGAAATTGCTGCCAACACGGCTAGATACTGTGATCCAACGGAGGCGAGGCGCATCAAGTCGACGGAGATGCCAAAAACTTCCCAATCCAAACAAGCCCAGGCTGAACCAGGATAGGGAAGTTGTGATTTGGTTTGGAACTTTCAACCAAATCAGCGTGGTGATCAGAATGCCAGAAAACAATCCAATGGCAATGATCAGGTTGCGAAAACGGTTTTTCGATTGTTGTATTGATGTAGGTGGGCGCATATCGAAATCGCTCGCTCTGTGATGTTTGTTGCGATGAAAAGTGCGGTTATATTATCCAAGGTTTATAGCAATTTTTGCTTAACAATTTTGTCAGAGTTCTCACATTGTAAAGTTCCTGCAAGGTTACAAAAATTGACCGGGAAAAACCTCTGTGCTTTCGACTTTCTCAGTGGTGAGCTAACGAAAAAAACACATACATTTAACCATTCTCCACGGCTTTCTTAAAGTCAGCAATTTTGATTGATATTCCGAAGAGAATGAACCGCAAAGCCTACAAAGAGCGCAAAGTTTTTTACTTTTTCTTGGCGTTCTTAGCGCACTTTGCGGTGAAAATGATCGAATCGGAAAGAACCAAAGTCGTCTGACAAGACTTCAAAAAAGCCTTGAGCCATTGATTTCTATTGCCTGCCCTGCCAAACTGCTGTATAGTCAGGGTATGAAACCAACTCACATCACCCGCCCGCAATTCCCGCCCGGCTACGTGGAGCATCCCAGCTCGGAAGTCTCCTGGGAGTACGTGGCTGCGCAATTGGCCGGTGCCAAAAACTACTGGCTGTGTTCCGTGCGTTCGGATGGGCGTCCGCATTGCGTGCCGCGCTGGGCTGTCTACCTGGACGGGGTGATCTACTACGATGGCAGTCCTGAAACCCGGCATGCGCGCAATATCCTGCAGAACCCGCACGTCTCGCTGCATCTCGAAAGCGGTAGCCGCGCCATCATCCTGGAAGGGACCTCGCAACCCGCGGGAAAGCCCTCCGTAGAACTGGCGGGGAGACTGTCCGCCGCCTACAAGGCCAAATACAGCGCGGACGGCTACGCCCCCGAGCCGGATCAATGGGACCAGGAGGGCTTGTACGTGTTCACGCCGCGCCAGTGCCTGGCTTGGACGGTCTTCAACGAAGACCCGACCAAGTTCATATTCGAGAATGAAGGTTAAAACCCTTGTCAAATGGCTGAATCAAATGTATCATCATTGTAGATACAGGAGAGTTGATTATGAAAACAACCATTCAAAAGTGGGGCAACAGTTATGCGGTACGTATCCCAAAATCCTTTATCAAGGAAGTCGGTTTGGAGTATCACACTGACATTGAACTGACGTTAGAAGATGGCAAGCTCATTATCCAGCCTTCCCCCGAGAATGCCCCAACTCTGGAAGAACTTCTCGCAGATGTGAAGCCAGAGAATCTGCACACGGCAGTGGACACAGGCGAACCCGTTGGGAACGAGGCTTGGTGATATGGCTTATGTTCCCGAACGCGGTGATGTGGTCTGGATTACGCTTAATCCACAGGCAGGACACGAACAGGCGGGGCGGCGTCCTGCTCTTGTTTTAAGTCCAAAATCTTATAACGGAAAAGTGGGGTTAGCGTTGCTATGCCCGATTACCAGCCAGGTGAAAGGCTATCCTTTTGAAGTTGCGATCCCCGATGGCCTGCGGGTAAACGGTGTCATCCTATCAGACCAAATCAAAAGTTTGGATTGGCGTGCACGCAAAGCCGAAAAGGCCTGTACTATCCCCCATGAAGTCATGATACGTGTGCTTCAAAGGGCCAAAGCGTTGATCGAGTGAGACTATACCAAGAAACTGGAGCTCAAATGATCGACTTCAAGACCGAATTGGGCCGTAAGGCCAAACGACACCTCAAAGGGGAATATGTCATCTGGTTTACCACCGTCGGCGCGGACCTGACCCCACAACCCCGGCCGGTCTGGTTCATCTGGGAGGGCGATTCCTTCCTCATCTTCAGCCAGCCACAGGCGCACAAGGTTGCCCATCTGAAAAGACATCCCCGGGTCGCGTTACATTTCAACACCGACACAACCGGCGACCAGGACGTGATCGTCTTTCTGGGCCGGGCGCAAATCGTTTCGGACTCGTCGCCCGCGCATGAAATCTCGGCCTATTTCGAAAAATATCGCACGGGCATCGCGGACCTGAATATGACACCCGGAGAGTTCAGCCGGGAATATTCGGTTGCTATCCGGGTCACGCCGACCAAATTACGCGGTTGGTAAGGGAAATTTGGACTTAGCGAGCGCGGACGAAGGTCAGCGCTTCGCCGTCGGAGCGATAGATCTGCAACTGACCCTCGCTCACTTCGAACCTTTGGGCCTCTCCCAGGAACTTCAGATAAGCGCTCTCCTGATCCACCATTACGGACTGGTCGGCGCAGGCCATCAGAGTCGAGACCATTTGCTCGAACTTGACCTGATCGCCGTTCACCTGATATTCCCCGCCATACGAATTACAGCCGGCGTTGCCGCTGGCCTGCCCGTTTTCGAAGCGCAGGCTGATTTTGCTGCCGGGGATGGGAGAATACCGGCCAATCGAGTACAACTCCCAGGTCGTGCCGTTCAACGGGTTCCCGCTGCTGATGCCACAAGCGACCAGCATCACCAGGAACCAGGTGATCACTGTCAGTGTGTTGATGAGTTTCATAGCATTCCTTTCGTCCGTCACAAGGACGAAGGAAAGCGCATTTTTGTTCCTGCGGATGAAAAAGACCTGACAGGTTTTAAGCGGCGCTTTGTCAGCCATCCTTCTTGTCCACGTTGACTACCTCGATAGGAAGGCTTCCTCTAAAACCTGTCAGGTCTGGAACTTCGTTTTTGTTGTAGAATATTTACATCGAACCTGATCGACAAGGAAGGGGAGCCCCTCATGCCTTTGCTGCGTTTGACACAACATCAAAAAGAACAAAATCAATACCGGGTTGAAATCGCCTTCGAGGACGACGATGGCTCACGCTTGACTGCAGATGTCAATTTCAGCTTTGAATTGACCCGGGAGGAACGGGCAGACCTGCGCTGGTATCTGGAGGATTATTTGCAATACCCGCTCGACCCGGCTCCCAAAATTGCCGAGCGCATCGAAACATGGATGGCAGAGATGGGGAAAAGCCTGTTCCATGATGTCTTTGAAATAGACGAGGATGCTCGTGAAATGCTTCCAGCAATACGACGCGACTTGGATGATATACGCGTAGAAGTCGCCACAGATGTCCCCGGAGCGACCGCCATCCCCTGGGAATTGCTGTACGACCCGCGCACCGAGGCATGGATGGCATTGCGCGCCTACTCGTTCGTGCGTACGTATTCCAAACCCGTTCAAAAACCATATTTCCCCAAGAACGAAGGAAAAGTCCGTATCTTGTTGGTGATCTGTAGGCCCGGCGGGCGGCAAGATGTTCCTTTCCGTTCCGTGGCCAGCCGTTTGCTAAAAGGTTTAAGTGATGAAAGCGCTGAGAATTTCGAACTTGATGTATTGCGCCCGCCGACTTTTGAACAATTAAGCAAAGTGTTGCGTGATGCCAAAACCGAAGGACGACCCTATCATATCGTTCATTTTGACGGACATGGCGGTTACGTCGATCTGGCCAAGATCAAGGCTGCTGAAATGTTGCGCGGACTAATGCCTCTCATGCTCGGCACACCGCGCAGCGGGGAACACGGCTACCTGCTCTTCGAAAATTCTGCCGGTAATGACAATATCGAATGGGTAGATGGCCCAGCGCTGGGAAAACTTTTGGTAGAAAGCGATGTACCCGTCTTGGCGCTGAACGCCTGCCGCTCGGCGCATGCCGACATTCAGGAAAAACCTGAAGTGACAGAAGATGTCCATTCCCAAGTGCGCGCCTTCGGCTCGCTGGCCCAGGAGGTGATGGACGCGGGCGTGGCGGGCGTGGTGGCCATGCGCTACAACGTCTACGTGGTAACCGCGGCCCAGTTCGTGGCCGACTTATATGCGGCGCTGGCCTCGGGACAGACATTAGGTGAAGCGGTCAGCCTGGGACGCAAACAGTTGGCCGCCCAACCGCTACGCGAGATCGCCTTCGAGCCGCGACCCTTGCAGGATTGGAGCGTGCCGATCGTGTACGAGGCTGCGCCGATTTCTTTGTTTCCAAAACCTGTAGATGCGGAAGCTGCGCCCCTGCGGATCGATATTTCGCAAACATGCCAACCCGGCGGACGACCTGCCGCGCCCGGACGTGGGCTTTTACGGCCGTGATGAGACCCTGCTGGCGCTCGATCGCGCCTTCGATACCCAACAAGTCGTGTTGCTGCATGCTTATGCCGGGGGCGGCAAGACCATGACCGCCGCTGAATTCGCCCGTTGGTATTCGCAGACAGGCGGTCTCTCCCCCCGCTAGCGGGGGGAGGCAGGCGGGGGGCCAGTACTGTTCACATCTTTCGAACAATACAAACCGCTGGAACGCGTGCTGGACACTATCGGACAGGTCTTTGGTCCCACCCTGGAAGCTTCAGGGATTCAATGGCTTGCACTGAGCGACGAAGAGCGATTGAACATGACTGCCCAAGTGCTGAAACAAATCCCTGTGCTGTGGATCTGGGACAATGTCGAGCCGGTTAACGGCTTCCCGACTGGCACAAAATCAGCCTGGAGCGAAAAAGAACAGCGCGACCTGAAGAATTTCTTGAGCAATATGAGCGCGCTGACCACAGGCCAAGTTCCTGCTGACTTCCCGTCGCGATGAAAGCAAGTGGCTGGGTGAACTGCCTGCGCGCGTGAGCCTGCCGCCCATGCCGATGCAGGAACGCGTGCAACTGGCGCGCGCCTTGGCAGATAAAATGGGAGAAAAACTGACTGCTGTGGAAGATTGGAAGCCCTTGCTGCGCTACAGCCTGGGCAACCCGTTAACCATCACCGTGGTCGTAGGGCAGGCCCTGCGCCTGGTGGCAAATATCAAAGAGAACGATCCCAAAAAACAACAGGAAAGACGGACGGCCAGATTGAAGGAGTATCTGGAGAAATTGTTTAAGGGCCAAGCCAATTTTGGGGATGAAACCAGCCAAGGCCGCTCCAAATCGCTGGGCGCTTCGCTCTCGTATGGCTTTGAAACTGCCTTCAGCGAAGAGGAACGTAAAATCTTGGCCTTGCTACATTTCTTCCAGGGGTTTGCAGCTGTGCATACCTTTGCATTGATGGGAAGCTCTGATTATGACTGGTCTTTACCCGAATTACACCATCTAACCAAAGAAAATATCTCAAGCATTCTTGACCGAGCAGCAGAAATTGGTTTGTTAATTTTCAATCGACCAGGTTTCTATCACATTCACCCCGCCCTGCCGTGGTTCTTTAAAGGCTTGTTCGAGGGGTATTATCCAAATCGGACCGTGGACGGTAGACCGTTGACCGAAGCAGAGCAGGCATCGTCTACCGTCTCCGGTCCACCGTCTGTGCGAGCAACGCGAGCATTTGTCGAATCCATGGGCGCACTCGGGGACTACTACCATGACCAATACGGAAACGGCAACCGCGATGTGATCGCCGCGCTGCGGGCCGAGGAAGCCAACCTGCTGCATGCCCGTTCTCTCGCCCTGAGCGCCCTCGCCCTGAGCGGAGGCCCTGAGCCTGGCGAAGGGCCGCAGTCGAAGGGCGAAACCAACTGGGCAAACGCGGTCATCAGCAGCATGCAGGGATTGCGCACACTCTACGACCACACCGGCCGCCGGGCCGAGTGGCAGCGCCTGGTGGACGAGATCGTGCCAGACTTCGTCGGCCCGGATGATCTACCCTTGCCGGGGCGTGAAGAACAGTGGAGCCTGGTCACGCAACATCGCGTATTGTTGGCAGAAGAAGAACGGGATTGGGCGGAAGCCGAGCGGCTCCAGCGCGTGTGCGTGGAATGGGATCGCCGTAACGCCGCGCCCCTGCTGGCCCGCCCGCCGGAGTCGCTGGGCGCGGGGGAGAAAAATACGCTGCGGTCGCTGGCGGTATCGATTGAACAACTTGGACATATCCAGCGTGAACAAGGCAAGCCAGAATGTGCAGAAACTTATAAAGAAACAATTCCCATTTATCAACAAATCGGGGATAAATCCGCTGAAGCCGTTCTTGTCTTCAACCTCGGACATGCCTACAAAAACCTGCCCGCCCTGCGCGACCTGGACCAAGCCAAGCGCTGGTATCAACGCAGCCTGGAATTACGCGCCGAAGGGGATAAGTTAGGGCGTGGCAAATGCCATAATCAACTTGGCGCTACTGCCTACGAACAATTTACAGAAGCAAGAAAAGCGGGCAGGCCACAGGATGAACTCTTGCGACATCTCAACACCGCCGTGGACTACTGCCAGCAAGCCCTGGCGCTGCTGCCGCCGGATGCGGTGGACGACCTGGCTGTGACGCACAACCTACTCGGGGTCATTTACAAGAATGCCGGCGATTTGGAGCGGGCGCTGGAACATTACAATAAAGCAATCAACTATTGTGAATTGGGAGGCAATTACTTCAATGCGGGATTATTTCAAGAAAATGTAGCCCTTGCCATTGCCCCACAAGGTAGAAGGAATGATGCTTTGCTGTATGCCAATGCCGCTATTAAAAATTTCCAGCGCTACGGTGATGGTGCAGTACAAGCCATTCAAAAAGTTCAGCGAACGATTGAATGGATAAAGCAACAATAGGTTGATTGGGGAGATTGAGAAAGCGATGAAAGAACAGTGACCAGTTTTCAGTAATCAGTGTTCAGAGAAAAAGTGAGAAGGAAAAGGGGAGTCGTGCGAAAGGCCAGCGGCTCTCTTCGCATGTGTCATTCCCCTACGGGGACGATGTGCGAGACGGCGGTCTTCCGTCGAAGCAATCCCCTGTTTTAGCGAGGAGATTGCTTCGCAAAGAACGCTCGCAATGACATATTTAGAATTGCTGTCCGGTCCCCGCTGTGATAGACAGGTTACACAAACTGCGGCAGCACCTCGGCCGCGAACAGTTCCAGCGTTTCCACATCGTTCATGTAACTGCTGAAGATCGGACATCTGCACGCCGGCCTGTTGATACGCGCCCACCAGGTCGACGGCCTGCGGGACGGTCAGGGCATAGCCGCGGAAGGGCTCGGGCAGGTTCAGGCGTTCGTTTTCGTGGCCTTGCAAGCGCAGCTTCGTCTTCGGCGATCAGGAAACTGCTCAGGCAGGTGCGCTCGATGCTTTCGTAGTCGCGCCCGGCTTTATCACAATGACCGCGCAGCACTTCCAATTTATGTTTGACCGTGGCGGGGTCGCCGAACAGATTGCAGGCGTCCGCCCAACGCGCCACCGCGCGCAGGGTCAATTGCTCGCCGCCCCCGCCGATCATGACGGGCGGGTGCGGTTTCTGCACGGGCTTGGGTTCCAGGATGGCTTCTTCGATATGGAAATACTCCCCGTGGAAGGTGGCGCGCGGTTCGCTCCACATCTTGAGTACCAGTTGGATGGCTTCCTCCATCTGCGCGATGCGCACGGCGGGCTGCTCGGGGAACTCCCAACCGTATTGCCGGTACTCGCGCACGTACCAGCCTGCGCCGATGCCGAAGGTCAGGCGGCCGCGGCTGATGATGTCCACGCCGGCCGCGATCTTGGCCAGGTGGGCGGGATTGCGATAGGCCACCGATGTGACCAGCGGAGCCAGTTGAATCTCACTGGTCACGGCTGCCAGCGCCGATAGCGTGGACCAACCTTCCATAAAGGGTTCGTCCGCCTCGCCGACGCCCGGGATCTGGATCAGGTGATCCATCAGCGAAAACCAACTGAAACCGTGCGTCTCAGCCCATTGCGCTTTTTTCTTCAAGGCTTCGAATATCTCATGCGGGTCCGGACCAAACAGCCAGGATGGATTGTGTATGCCGAATTTCATATAGCCTCCTTTGGTCGATGAATTGATTTGATTATAAGCCTACCATTCATTCTCCGAGCATCTTCATCAGCAAAAGGGAAAATGGTGTCGCCCTGAATGGTGCGGGTATAAAAACAGCCTGGGTCTCGGCGGAAGCCGGACCCAGGCTGGTCGTTCATATCAGCTTCAAACGAAGCTTATGGAAGTTGGAAGGCATAAAACTGGTTATTGGGAGTACCCACAAAACCATTCAATTCAGAATAGCCCGAACCCCAGAAAACCATGCCGTTCGAGATGGCTGCTCCGGCGTTACAAGAGCCGCCGCTGGCGAAATTCCACAGGATATTCCCGGTAGCTCCATCCATGGCATACATGTGGCCCTGTGCGTCCATCGAGCAGGCATAGACGACCCCATTAGCACCTGTTACGGGCCCGGTATCGCCGGTTTTGTACCAAGTGGTCGGATCCGGAGTCTCCCATAAGATCTGACCGCTGGCAGCGTCCAAGGCGGCCCAGAAGCCAGATGTGACCGTGGTGCCGTTGAGCAACGTCCAGGGGGTCCGATTGCCGTTTGCTTCGGCAACGTAGATGCGGTTGCCATCTGTCGACGAACCCCACTCCAAGCCACCCAGGCTGCTGCCAGGGCCTACCTGGGTCTCCCAAACTACTGCGCCAGTATCCGGGTCAAAGGCCCAGAACTGGCCGCTTTTCTGCCCGTCTCCAACCAGGTCGCGTGGCATGCCGTTGGTTCCCTTCACGGTAAAGAGCATCGGTCCCTGGCCGAAATCGTAGTCCGGTCCGGCAGGCTGTGGGCAGCTTGAGCCTCCAGACAGGCAGGCGCCAGTCCAGGCATCGTAAGGCAGCGCAGCGGTAGCCCATTTGATGGAACCGCTTTTCAGGTCCAGAGCCATGACCGAGTCAAAGTGATCGTCCGGTGAAATGCAGGCTTTTACTTCATCGGGATTAGTTGCATTCGTTATACAATCCTGCACATCCGAAGGCATGGAATAGTTATTGCCCGTGCTGATGTAGAGTAAGCCACGGGAGTGATCCACAGCCGGGGTAGAGCCCCAAACTGAGCCGCCGTTGTAGCCAACAGGGACAGTGTACGTTTGCCAGATGGGTTGCCCGGTGTTGGCATTGACGGCCAAGATACTGCCGCGGAAACCAAAGGAGTTATAGAACTCATCTACGGAAGAGGTACCCACATAAACGACCGGGAACTTAAAAGGGCCTCCCACATCTACCACGGCTGACTGGGTGATGACGGCGGCGGAATACGGTTCAACCTTCTGGACCCAGATCAAGCTGCCGTCCTTCTTGTTGACAGCGATCAGGTCAGCGCCTGCAAGGAACCTGCCACCCTGGTCGCCGAAGATGAGCATGTTGCCCACGAGGGCCGGGGTAGCGCGTACAAAGTCGCCCGAAATCCCGGTGTATTCGGAGATTTGGTGCTGCCAGACTACATTACCAGTCTTTTGGTCAAAAGCGTACAGATTACCGGCCCAATCCGGCACGTAGACAGTTTTGCTGTCTGCTGCAGGAATGGCGGACACATCTCCGCCCGTGGTAAAGTTCCAGGCTTTGGTTAAATTAGCTGCATTGGAGACGCCGATCTTACTTTCTGAACTGTTGTAATGCGTGTTGCTTAAATCATGTCCCGCTGTAGGCCACTGGCTGTTGCCAGCCGCCGCGTACACGGTTCCGCTGATCAGCAGGGCTGCTATCAACGTGAAAACCGAGAGATACTTAAACTTGCTAGACCAACTCATTTCTATTTTCTCCTAAAACTCTAAAATATGTCCCAACTAACGATTGGAACCTGAATATATTTGCGAAAGCCAAGTGAATAAAACCTAGAGTCCACTAAAGGGTCTCTACTTTTAATCCACTGGGGTATCTTGCCCCTTTCGATAAAATTTGTGGATGGGCAATTTGGTTAGAAATGAACATATAGATCTTGCTGCATGCGCGTTAAATAGTTTCATATCCCTTCATGGGCTGAAATCTCCTTTCAGTTTTGTCACAATTTAGAATTCACCCAACGGTCAGGTGATTTTTAATTACCCCAATGAGATTTACTTTATCGTAATTCAATAATTTGTACAATACAAAAATGAATGGTTTCTAATTTTATTCCGTCCCCTATGAACCATTGCACGACTAAAACAGGAATACTAAAATCCCTATCCCAGACCAAGTTCGACGAGTTTGTCGGAACTATGCTTGGAAGGATAACGATGTGCCTTGGTCGGAAGCAGGTCGAGGGCGCAGTAGAATGCGAGCACTGAAGGAAACCGATGTCAGGATGAAGACGCCAGCGACTTTTATCGATTTAAAGAGAAACAGGCCACGTTCGTAACGTGACCTGTGCCTGCATTCCATTTATTCAATTGAGAGCGCAGCCCGGGTTTGGTCCCGCACTACACTTTGTGGAGTCGATTCTGGATGGATGGCTGGACCGCGCCACGCCCCGAGCGCATCGCCGAGCGGATCATCAAATACTCGGTGATATTCTCGGATGTGACCAGGCCGACCAGTAGTCCGTTGTGCGTGACTGGCAGGGTTTTGGAGCTATTTTCCTGCAAGCGTTGCAAAGCGGCTTCGACCATTTCGTGTGAATCGATTTCGGTAATATCCCGGCGCATAATATCGGCCACAAGCGTGCCATCCCCGCGTTCGGATAAAGCTTTCATGAATGTGTCGCGGTCGAGGATGCCGACCACACGCTCATTCTGAATGACAGGGAAGTCGTGCTGTGCCCCTGCCAGGATCAACTCGACGACGCGCGCCAGTGTGTCCTGCGGCGTGAGCGTCTGGAAATCGGTCATCATCGCGCGCGTGACCGGGATGTTGCCTAGCGAATGCTTCATCTGCGCCATGCTGGCTTCCTGCGCCGCGCCCATCCACACGAACAGGGCGATGAAGACCAGGAAGGGGTCGCTGAACAGGCCAATAAAGCCGAACAGGAAAGCAAATGCCTGTCCCACGTTGGCGGCAACCTGGGTGGCCTGAACGTATTCCAGGCGTAAGCCCAGCAAGGCGCGCAAGACGCGTCCGCCATCCATCGGGAAGGCGGGGATCAGGTTGAAGAGCACCAGCCACAGGTTAACCACCATCAGTCGCTCGATCAGCGAACCGGTCGAGATGCTGAGACTGGTCAGGGGTTGGAAGGTGCCGCTCACGACCAGATACCCAAACAGGACGATGGCGGCCACCACATTGACCGCCGGTCCGGCCAGCGCGACCCACAATTCTTCGATCGGTTTTTCAGGCATGCGCTCCAAGCGAGCCACGCCGCCGATAGGGTAGAGCGTAATATCGCGCGTTTTGATGCCATATTTGCGGGCGGTGAGAGCATGACCATATTCGTGCATTACAACAAAAACGAACAGCAGCAGGATGAAGAACACCCCCGAAAAGACGGCCGCCAAAGATTGTTGCTCTGTCCAATAGGTGAAAGCCATCCAACCGATCAAAAGCAGGAAGGTGGCGTGCATGTACACGTCAATGCCTGCGATACGAGCGAGTTTCCATTGCCATTTCATGGTCTTATACTCCAAATTCATCCAAGACCCTAGGAGGCCTCTGCCTCTTTCATTGTTTTCAAGGATGCTCCGCAAAGACCTTTGGGGTTTATATTCTGCTTATATTCTAGCAATAATTTATTAGAAAAATGTTATAAATATTTGTCAAAAACTGTCAGAAATTCAATTTAAAAAACTCCAGCAGGCCTTGCTGGAGTGAAAATGCATTTACCAATATGTCCCCCTGCCGTCTCGTACCCCGTGTTCATGGGGCACTCACATCGGCGTGCTCGCGGCACGTGCCCCATCAAGACAGGGTACACGAACGGTGAACGGAGTGAAGGGTTTACCTCTAGCGGGACACATGTCCCGCGCGAAGCGCGGGGAGATTCTTCACCCTTTCAGGGCTCAGAATGACATAAGCAAGCTAGATAATCCCGATTTCCTTGCCGGCCTTGCCGATGACTTCCATGGCATAGGCAATTTCGTCGGTTTCATGCGCCGCGGTAATGGTGGCCCGCAGGCGCGCCAATCCATCAGGCACGGCGGGCGAGACCACCGGCAAGACAAAGACATCATGATGCTGGGCCTCACGGGTCAGCGCAAAGGCGCGTTCGTCCGAGCCGCACAACACCGGGACGATGGCTGTCTCGGTCAGCATAGTGTCGAAGCCCATCTCCTTCAGACCGTTGATGTACTGGTGCGTGTTTTGATTGAGCTTTTCGATGCGCCAGGGTTCGTCCAGGATGACTTTGAAGGCTTCGTTGGCGGCTGCCGCCTGGGCAGGCGGCAGCGCCGCCGAGAAAATGTAGGCGCGGCTGGCATGCCGCAAGTACGTGATGATTTCCTTCTTGGCTGCCACATAGCCGCCCACTGAAGGGATGGTCTTGCTAAGCGTGCCCATCTTGATATCGATCACGTCGCCCATGCCGAAGTGTTCTTCGATGCCACGCCCGGTTTTGCCCAGCACGCCGACCGAGTGCGCCTCGTCGATCATCAGCCAGGCGCCATACTTCTGGCATAGTTTGACCACTGTTGGCAGGTCGATGATGTCACCATCCATGCTGAAGACCGAGTCCGCAATCACCATCTTGGCACGATCTGGCGGTACCTGTTCAAGGCGTTTCTCCAGGTCGGCCATGTCGTTGTGCTTGAAGCGGCGGAACTCAGCTCCGGACATGAGACAACCGTCTACAATGGAGGCATGGTTGAGCTTGTCGGAAAGAACGTAGTCGCCACGTCCCATCAGGGTGGAGACGACCGTCAAATTGGTCGCGTAGCCCGATGAATAGGTTATGGCTGCTTCTGCGTGCTTGAAATCCGCGATTGTTTCTTCCAACTCATTATGGATCTTGAGCGTTCCAGCCAACGTGCGCACGCCGTGCGTCCCGGTTCCATATCTGTCAATCGCAGCCTTGGCCGCCGCTCCGATGCGCGGGTGGCCGAGCAATCCCAGATATCCATAGGAAGCATACATGCCCATTTCACGGCCATCGACCAAGACCCTGGCTCCGCCGCGCAATTCCGTGACCGGCTGGTTGTAAAAATACAGGTCATTTTCTTTGAGCATGTTTACACGATCGGTTATGGCGCGGACACGGCGCATCACCGTGTCATTGGTTTTCTTCAAATCCATAAGAACTCCTCCAAAAAGCGCTTCGTCAAGTACCCGAACAGCATCTATATGTTGTTGAGCTAACCTTATGCAAAGGGTAATTTAATCTATCGAACTTGGTACCCGAACAACCTGTTTATGATGGATAGAGTTGCTGATACAAAAGGATACTTCACCAATCAAAATCAACTTGGACGGGCACTAGAAAGGCCGGGCATAGTGTAGCCCAGGGGAGCGGTTCTGTCCAGTAAGTTTTTTTGGTGCTGTGAGGCCCTGGTTTTATCGGTTTATTGGCTGGAATACCATGATTGGGATGCGACGTTTTGTCATGGACTGGTAGTTCAGGTAAGGGGGGTGTTGTTCCGTGGCGAATTTCCACAGGCGAGCGTATTCATCCCCTTGCGCCTCATGCGCCTCGACAGGGATCGTCTGCCCTTTGACTTCTATGACCGTCTTCGGCTGTGCCTTCAAGTTCAGGAACCAACTTGCCTGCTTATCTTTCCCCCAATTGGAAGCGACGATCAAATAGCGACCCTCATGATAAAAATATGCGACGGGTGTTTCGTATTGTTTTCCGGATTTACGGCCAACGCTGTGCAACAGCAAAATCGTCTGTGTGCCGAGTTTACTCCCGATCCGCCCGTTGCTGATACGGATCAGGAATGTATTTACAGCCATAAACCATTTGATAAAAATATCTTTCATACATCACTCAACGTTTATAACTTTACGGCTGCGCCGGTGCGCGCCGATTCGAAGAAGGCCGTGATCACGGCAATATTGGCGCGGCTATCCTCCAGGGAAATGCGCGGTGACTTTCCCAGCAAAATAGTATCTGCCATATCCTCCACCTCTCCCAGATACAATTCTTGCCCTTTCACCTTGATCGTCTCTGTTTTTCCCTCGCGTACTACAAAAAGCTTTTCACTCAAACCGGGCTTGTACGGTTTGGGGACGATCAACGTCCCTTCGCTGCCGACAAATTCCATATACACGTGGAATGGGATCACAAAACTGCTGTCGAACTGACCAACGACATCGTCTGCAAAGCGCAATTGCCCGAAGAAGGAATCATCGATCCCGGTCGGACCGATCACCTGCCAGCCAAAGACTTCCAGCGGTTCGGCCCCAAGCAACGTGCGCATATAACTGATGGGATAACAGCCCACATCCCAAAGGCTGCCGCCGCCTATGTCTGGATTGGCACGGATGTTGCCCTCATATTCCATCTCATACGTGAAGGAACCGCGTAACAGTTTTGGGGTTCCGAGAGAACCACTCTTGACCAACTCCTGGGCCTTGAGCGTCTGCGGATGATGCCGGTACATAAAGGCCTCGGCCACCACACATCCATGTTTATCCGCAGCCGCAGCGATAGCATCCACATCGTCTACATTCAAAGCGATGGGTTTCTCACACAAGACGTGCTTGCCCGCTTCGACGGCTTTGATGGTCCACTCGGCGTGCAGGTGGTTGGGGAGCGGGATATAGACCACGTCGATGTCGGGATCGGCCAGCAACGCCTCATAAGAGCCATGCGCGCGCGGGATTTTCCATTCCTTGGCAAATTTCTCAGCGGATGCCTGTGAACGGGAGGCCACAGCCAACAATCGGTTACGTTTCGAAACGCGCAGGTCTGGAATAACTGCATGAGAGATACGTGCCGTAGAGAGTAAGCCCCAGTTGAGAATTCTGTCCGTCATGATTTATCCTTTTTAGCCGTAAGGGGTCATTCGACTGCCTGAATTATGGTTTGACAAATACTCCATAATCGAATGTCTGTGTTCCGGGAGCGTAGTCATAAGTCCCATCATTGAGCTTGGCTTTGAAAGTGAGCGTGGTCACTGCATGATGCTCACCGCTTGGCCAGTCAGTGAGACCAACCAAGTAGGCCGTGCATTGTTGGCCCTGGTTGGAATAATCGAGCTGCAAGAACTGATCTAACGCCACGGCCTGACCATCCAGTGTAAACTTGACATCCATTTCATTTAAATTATTCTGCAGTGTGGCGGTATCTGAGGCGCACCAGTTCCAGGCCCAAAGTAGGTCCTGTGACTTATCCAACGCAATTGTGAAAGTAAAGGATTTGTTGGTATCCAGGTAATCAGCATTGGTATATTGCTCGCGCGCCAACTCTTCAAACTGCTTTATATTGTTGCCACTGACAGCCGCTTGCGTTTCTGACGCGCTCATAAGACGCGGCGGACCGGAGGGAGTCACGCTAGCGCCGCGCTGGTTCATCGATGGCTTTTTCGGCCGCAGCCAGAACTACATCCACGCCATTAGCTTGTTGTTGTAATGTATCAACCGTAACCGGAACCTTGACTGTCGGTACCACGCCCTTCCCTTCCAGATGAATGTTCCCATTTGCGTCTACGGCGCGGCCAAAGGTCATCTGCGCGGAAACACCTTCCGGCATCAGGAACGGTTCCACGCTTCCACCCGCCCCCTCGGTTGGATACTGTCCGACGATCATGGCCCGCTCGTTGATAGTCATATCGTATGAGAAAAACTCACAGGCGCTGGCGCAGGCCGGCCCCACCAGCACGGCGACCGGTCCGCTATATTGCAGGTCAGGTTGCGGCGGGATCATGCTCATCTGATCACCGGGATCCATATAGAAATCGCCGCTACCCTTGTTATAGTAAGCAGTGTTGCCGACCACCGTCTCTTTGTCGAAGAAATAGGCGGCCATTTGGTCCGCCAGCCAGCCATTCCCGCCACCATTGACGCGCATATCCAGGATCACGCCCGGGATGTTGTTAGCCTTGAAATATCGAATTGCGCGCTCCCAAACCTGGATTGAAAGGACATCGTTATCCAGGAAACTACTGATCTTGATATATCCGTATCCGCTGGGTAGAACCTGAAACTCCACCGGCAGCGCCGTGGGAGATTGGCCCGCATAGAAGGACGAGAAGTTGAAACTATCGCGTTCGGCGACCACATTCAACTGCGCGGTCTGTTCACTACCACCGGGGTTTTTGAATTTGACTTCCACTTGCCCCTTATCGAGTGTAAATCTCAAGGCATAGCGCAATTGCTGCAATCTCTTCACCACGGGATTGCTGAAGGGAGCCGACCAGGGCTGAGCCGCCTCCACCACATCGGAAGTTGGCTTGCCATCCAGTGAAATGATTTCGGCGCCCCATTGCATCCCGGCTTGATCGGCCGGTCCACCCTGCAAGATAAAATTGGCAATGAAATTGCCGTCATCTGTCTCACGCATGGCGAAACCCAGTCCTCCTGCTGTTTCGTCCGAAAAATCTTTGCTCAAAAGACTGGTCACATTGGAGCCCACATGCGTATCGGGAATCGACCAGAAGAAATCGCGCAGCGCCAGGGCATAGGCGTGTACATCCTTGTTCTTCTCGGCCTCTTCAAAGCGCGGCCGGAATTCTGCAGCCTTGGCATCCCAATCAATATGCTTCAATTCGGTCCAGGCGTATTCCTTCTTGAACTTATCAAGCATCTTGTCGAATGCTTCGGTATAAGAAAGATTGGAGAAGTCATCTTCTGCTGAAGTTTCGCCCTCGTAGAGATCAATCGTCGGCGTTTCCGAACGGTCAATCCCAAAGGGAGTTTGATCCATATCGATCACCGACCAGCCCGCGGGCAGATCCATGATCGGGTCGTCATTCGTAAACAGTTTTTTATCTGCGCCGAAACCCGAAGGGAATTGCTCTCCATCATCGGGGGCATAGACCAGATACTTGCCACCGTATACTTCCAGGTAGGTGTCACGATCAGTGCTAATCTTGGTGGAGGCGTACGCGCTCGACCAGCCACCGCCCCCCTGGTCGCGGCGCTCAAGATACGGATCGCCCCAGGTGTTGGTCCAGTAGGCAACCGCAAATACCATCACACCGCTATCCTGCTTGTCGTCATGATTTACGTCGTGCAAGGTGCCGTTCGGTTCGGCGGGCAGGGAGAGACTATAAGTAAACGGTGAGGTATAAAAGTCGGATGTAATTTCACCAATAACTTGGGATTTAATTGGAATTACGAATTTGCGATTACGGGTCACAAAACCGCCCTCGTCCTCAAGAACGATCTCAGGCTCGGCAACGCCCTGCGTGAAAAAGGAATTGGTATAAGTAACGGATCCGGTGACGATCTTTGGACCAGCGCCAGTCCCCGGATTCTGTGCCACTACTGTGGGGGTGGGCGAGTTGGTCGCTGTTGGCACAGTCCTATTGAAGACACTGCAGGCAATCATGGAACCCAATAAAACAAAAACACCTGATATAAGCTTAAATCGAGAATTCATATAGACCTCCAACAAGGATCATGATTTACTCTGCCAACTTTTTCAACTCATTTTCATCGATGATCTTGATGCCTAACGATTTAGCCTTGTCGAACTTCGAGCCGGGATTTTCGCCCAGTACCAGATAATCAGTGTTCTTGCTCACGGAACCAACCACCTTGCCGCCGTTGGTCTGGATGAACTCCTTGATTTCGTCGCGTGTAAACTCGGCCAACGTCCCTGTTACGACAAATGACATTCCATCTAATTTTCCGGCTTGGCTGCTGTCGGCGGATTCCTGACAACTCTCCGGCCAGACGCCCGCGGCTTTTAACTTCTTTAGCAAATTCTGATTGGCGGGCCGCGCGAACCAATCCACGATGGCTTCGGCGATGTTGGGCCCCACACCTTCGATTTCCTGCAATTCTTCGAGCGTGGCTTTGGAGAGCACTTCCAAATTGGGATAGTGACGCGTCAAGTCCGTCGCCATGACTTCGCCCACGCCGCGGATGCCCAAGGCGGACAGCAAGCGATTTAGAGGACGGCTCTTTGCTGCGTTGATTGACTCAAGCAAATTCTCTGCAATTTTTCCGGGCGGCTCTGCTTTGGTCTTGCGATCTTTTTTGGTTACGGCTTCCAGGATATCTTCACGCGTTAAAGTGAAAACATCTGCCACGTCTTTTACTTTGCCAGTCTCAATTAATTTTTCTACGATCTTGATGCCCAATCCGACGATGTCCATCGCGCCGCGCGAGACGAAGTGTTCCACGTTGCGGACCAGTTGTTCCGGGCAGGCCGCGTTGACGCAGTACCAGGCCACCTCGCCCTCCGGGTGTTCCACCGGCTCTCCGCAGGCGGGACAGGTGCTGGGAGGCACGTAAGATTTTTCCTTCCCTGTGCGTGCATCTACTACTGGGCCGATCACATAAGGGATCACTTCCCCAGCGCGTTTGACCAACACCCGGTCGCCCGGGCGGATGTCCTTTTCGGCGATGAAGTCGAAGTTGTGCAGGGTGGCGCGTTCCACGATCACGCCGCCGATCTCGACCGGCTCCAACACTGCATAGGGTGTCAGTACGCCCGTGCGCCCCACGTTGACACGGATGTCTTCCAGCATGGTAGTCACTTCGCGCGCCGGAAACTTGAAGGCAGTCGCCCCGCGCGGATCCTTGCCCACGAAGCCCAGGTCAGCGGCCAGTTCCAGGTCGTCGATCTTGATGACCATGCCGTCGGTTTCGTAGGGTAGTTCGTCGCGGCGTACTTGGAAGGTTTCGGTGTACGCAATGGCGGAGTCGATGTCGTCGAAACGTTGCGCCACATCTGTGACCGGGAAGCCCAACGCTTTGAGATATTCCAGCAGCTCCCATTGTGTTGTGGGCACATCACCGCCTTCGGAATAGACGATTTGATAGACCAGTAAAGTCAAGGGGCGGGAGGCTGTCAGCGTGGGGTCGAGTTGGCGCAGGGAACCGGCCGCCGTGTTGCGTGGGTTGAGATAGGTTTTCGCGCCGGCTTCTTCGAGTTGTTTGTTCAACTCTTCGAAGTCTTTGATCTCGATGAAAGCCTCACCACGCACGACCAGATAAGGTGGAGGTTGCGGACCATCTTTATCGACCGGGATGCGCAACGGGATCGACTTGACGGTGCGCAGGTTAACTGTGATGTCTTCGCCAATTTCACCATTTCCACGAGAAGCGCCCTGCACGAAGACGCCCTCACGGTAGTGCAGGACAACGGACAACCCGTCGATTTTGGGCTCGACTACAAATTTAGCGGTAGCAACCCGCGGGTCCAGTTTTTTGACGCGCTCGAACCAGGCCAGGGCATCCTCCGCGCCGAAGGCGTTCGACAAGGACAGGATCGGCGCCGGGTGTTGTACTTTCTCGAATTTGTCCAGTGGAGTCGCACCGGCACGCTGGGTGGGGGAGTCAGGCGTGATCCAGTCGGGATGCTCGGCTTCGAGGGCCTTGAGTTCATTGAGCAGACGGTCGTATTCGAGGTCGCTGATCAATGGGTGCATCCAGAACGTGATAGCGGTAATTGTGCAGATGCACCTGTTCTTTGAGTTCTTCGTAACGAGTTTTTGTGTCCATATGCTGATTATAGCCAAATCAAGGTGTTTTATTTGCTCGTTGGGACATTTATCACAGAAAATAGACGGTATTAAAAAGTCATAAAATGAATAGTACTAAAGACATCTGTAAATGTCCACCGAACTCTGTATACTGAATAACGTATCTTCTATGTGGGAACTTTATAGGTAAGAGCTTTCACAAAAGATAAAAATAAACGGAAGCGAAGATCCAAAGATCGTATCTGGTCGCTTGCCCTATCATAACCAACATCGCGTCAAGGGACAGATCTTTGGGGAGCTAACAGCGAAACCGGCCTGTATGGCCGGTTATTTGTTTCCAGGGAGACAGAAGAGGAGGTTATGTGGCAACAAGCAATCAAGCAGGGAAATTCCCTGCCTTCTCCATTTCATTCGTTCAAAATAATGGGTTGTTTAGAAAGGGAAAAAATGAAAACTATTAAGTATTTTGGCGTGATAATCGTCCTGATATTGGCGGCTATGGTTTTTGTATCCACCGCCAGTGCTGATGGATCCAGCACCCTCACCGTTGATTTGAGCGGTACCTGGAATAAGGACATCACTGTTCAGCTGTGGACTAGCGATGGAGCGACATTGTTATGGTCGCAAAACAATCAGCAAGGTGGAATCAGAAGCTACAATGTCGATCCTAACACCTATGATGTAAAACTAGTTCAGGGGCCACAAACGCTAACTGTGAATGATGTGAATTGTACGGGCGAAACCTGCGATGCAGGAGACGTGATTGAGACACTGACCGTCGATCTGAGCGGGAGTTGGAACAAGGATATTACGGTACAACTCTACGTCAATGATGGCGGCCTGATCTGGTCGGTCAACAACCAGCACGGTGCTGTTCGCACCTACAACGTGCTCAAGAACACCTACGATCTGAAGCTTGTCCAGGGTCCCAAAACGCTGAACGTTGCTGACATCAATTGCAATGGCGGCACATGCAACGCTGGCGATGTGATTGCAGACCTCACCGTAGATTTGGGCGGGACCTGGAATAAAGATATTACGGTTCAGTTGAAGACAGAGAGCGGTGATCTGATCTGGTCAGTGAACAACCAACATGGTGCATTACGACATTACAGCGTACTCAAGAACACCTACAATGTAACCTTGGTTCAGGGGCCACAAACGCTAACTGTGAATGATGTGAATTGTACGGGCGAAACCTGCGATGCAGGAGACGTGATTGAGACACTGACCGTCGATCTGAGCGGGAGTTGGAACAAGGATATTACGGTACAACTCTACGTCAATGATGGCGGCCTGATCTGGTCGGTCAACAACCAGCACGGTGCTGTTCGCACCTACAACGTGCTCAAGAACACCTACGATCTGAAGCTTGTCCAGGGTCCCAAAACGCTGAACGTTGCTGACATCAATTGCAATGGCGGCACATGCAACGCTGGCGATGTGATTGCAGACCTCACCGTAGATTTGGGCGGGACCTGGAATAAAGATATTACGGTTCAGTTGAAGACAGAGAGCGGTGATCTGATCTGGTCAGTGAACAACCAAAATGGCACGTTGCGACATTACAACGTGCTCAAGAACACCTACAATGTGACCCTGGTTCAGGGGCCACAAACGCTAACTGTGAATGATGTGAATTGTACGGGCGAAACCTGCGATGCAGGAGACGTGATTGAGACACTGACCGTCGATCTGGGCGGGAGTTGGAACAAGGATATTACGGTACAACTCTACGTCAATGATGGCGGCCTGATCTGGTCGGTCAACAACCAGCACGGTGCTGTCCGAACCTACAACGTGCTCAAGGACACCTACGATCTGAAACTTGTCCAGGGTCCCAAAACGCTGAACGTTGCAGACATCAACTGTGATGGCGGCGATTGTGACGCAGGTGACGTAACCGCAGACCTGGCCGTGGATCTGAGCGGCACATGGCCCAGCAGCATCACAGTTCAATTGAATCTTGATGATGGCAATCCTGGCACGACGGGCTCGCTCATCTGGTCAGTGAACAACCAGCACGGTGCAATAAGGCACTATAACGTGCTCAAAAACTACTATGATATAAAGCTAGTCATAGGAAGTAATACATTCATTTGGGACGCTGTCGACTGCACTGGCGAAACCTGTACCCTGGATAAATCTACTCTGACCGTCAAGTTCCCGGGTATCAGCGGCGTGCATACCTATGTTTATCCAAGCAATGGCGTAGCGGGCACAGTTACGGGCTCGCCGGTTGCTTCACAACTCAATAAAACGGACCAGGCTGTGTTTGCCAATTTGTCGAATGGCATCTATGATGTAAAGATCGTCAAGGGTGCTGAAGTCAAGATCGTAGATAATGTTATCGTACTTGGTAATAATGCTGTGGTAGATGATATCGTCAAGACGCTGACGATCGAGTTCCCGGGCATCAGCGGTGTGCATTCCTATGTCAAAGTGAATGACGGCGCACCGAACTCCGCCACAGGCGGTGATGTCGACAGCAGTCTCAACAAGACAGACGGCACGACCATCGTGGTTCTCAAGGGCATTTATGATGTCAGGCTGGTCAAAGGCGCTCAGGCCAATATCTATGATGCGGTAGACTGCACGGACAGCGGTTCCTGCACCTTGACCAACATCGTCAAGACGCTGACGATCGAGTTCCCGGGCATCAGCGGTGTGCATTCCTATGTCAAAGTGAATGATGGCGCACCGAACTCCGCCACAGGCGGCGATGTTGACAGCAGCCTCAACAAGACAGACGGCACGACTATCGTGGTTCTCAAGGGCATTTATGATGTCAGGCTGGTCAAAGGCGCTCAGGCCAATATCTATGATGCGGTGGATTGCACGGACAGCGGTTCCTGCATCTTGACCAATATCGTCAAAACGCTGACGATCGAGTTCCCGGGCATCAGCGGTGTGCATTCCTATGTCAAAGTGAATGACAGCGCGCCGAACTCCGCTACCGGTGGTGACGTTGACAGCAGCCTCAACAAGACAAACGGTACGACTATCGTCGTCCTCAAGGGCATTTATGATGTCAGGCTGGTCAAAGGCGCTCAAGCCAACATCTATGACGCGGTGGACTGCACGGACAGCGGTTCCTGCACCTTGACTGACATCGTCAAAACGCTGACGATCGAGTTCCCAGGCATTAGCGGTGTGCATTCCTATGTCAAAGTGAATGACAGCGCGCCGAACTCCGCTACCGGTGGTGACGTTGACAGCAGCCTCAACAAGACAAACGGTACGACTATCGTCGTCCTCAAGGGCATTTATGATGTCAGGCTGGTCAAAGGCGCTCAAGCCAACATCTATGACGCGGTGGACTGCACGGACAGCGGTTCCTGCACAGTGGATAATATCGTCGCTATACTGACGATCAAGTTCCCAGGCATGAGCGGTGTGCATAACTACATCAAAGTTCCAGACAATATTAACAACTCGGCAACCGGTGGAGATGTAGATTCGCGTCTTAATAAGACTGATGAAACTGTCCTGGCTGTCTTAAAAGGTTTCTATGATGTTAAGCTTGTAAAAGGCAGCGATTCGTATATCTATGACAATGTTGATTGCACAGGGAATACTTGCACACTGGATAAAGCCACATTGACTGTCAAGTTCCCAGGCATCAACAACGTCCACACTTATGTCTATAAAACAAACAATGTCAACGGGACTGTATCAGGTCCACTGGTCGCTTCGCAAACGTACAAGAATAGTCAGGCGGTATTCAACAACCTGAATAACGGCATCTATGACGTGAAAGTGGTCAAAGGCTCTGAAGTCAAGATTATCGACAATGTAGTTGTGCTCGGCAACTGGGCAACTGTTGACAATATCGTTGCCACACTGACCGTCCACTTCGACGGCATCAACAGTGTCCACACCTATGTCCAACTCTATGATGGCACAGCGGGAACCGTAGGCAGCAACGTCGACAACCGCACCTATAAGAACAACTCTGCCGAACTGGTTGTCCTGCGCGACACCTATGATGTCAAGGTGGTCAAAGGTTCCGAAGTCAAGATCATCGATGGGGTGGACTGCAATGGAGCAACTTGCACCGTGGATGACATCGTCGCCACACTGACCGTCCACTTCGACGGCATCAACAGTGTCCACACCTATGTCCAACTCTATGATGGCACAGCGGGAACCGTAGGCAGCAACGTCGACAACCGCACCTATAAGAACGACTCTGCCGAACTGGTTGTCTTGCGCGACACTTACGATGTCAAGGTGGTCAAAGGCTCCGAGGTCAAGATCATCGATGGGGTGGACTGCAATGGAGCAGCCTGCACTGTGGACGACATCGTCGCCACCCTGACCGTTAGCTTCGACGGCATCAACAGTGTCCACACCTATGTCCAACTCTACGATGGAACAGCGGGCACCGTAGGCAGCAACGTCGACAACCGCACCTATAAGAACAACTCTGCCGAACTGGTTGTCCTGCGCGACACCTATGATGTCAAGGTGGTCAAAGGTTCCGAAGTCAAGATCATCGATGGGGTGGACTGCAATGGAGCAACCTGCACCGTGGATGACATCGTCGCCACACTGACCGTCCACTTCGACGGCATCAACAGTGTCCACACCTATGTCCAACTCTATGATGGCACAGCGGGAACCGTAGGCAGCAACGTCGACAACCGCACCTATAAGAACAACTCTGCCGAACTGGTTGTCCTGCGCGACACCTATGATGTCAAGGTGGTCAAAGGTTCCGAAGTCAAGATCATCGATGGGGTGGACTGCAATGGAGCAACCTGCACCGTGGATGACATCGTTGCCACACTGACCGTCCACTTCCCGGGGGTGAACAGTGTCCACACCTATGTGCAATTAGATGACGGGAATGTCGGTACTACTGGCGGCAACGTCGACAACCGCACCTATAAGAACAACTTTGCCGAACTGGTTGTCTTGCGCGACACCTATGATGTCAAAGTGGTCAAGAGCTCGAAGACAAACATCTTCGACAGTGTCAATTGCAATGCAACTACGTGCGAAATCAACAACTCTGTTACTGGCAGTGGGACCTTGAACTCAACTTACGGTTCGCCCACGGTTGTATTCAATACGAACGCGGCACCAGTTGGGACATTCAGCATTACCTACCCAACCGGAACAGGTCATACCTACGCTGGAGCCAACATCAGTGGGGAGATCATGTGCGTTCGTTTCGATGGCGCTACTGCCTATCTGGCAGGTTTGGTAACCGCTTCGAATTCAAGTTATTGGTCGGTGGGCCAATATGTGCGCTTTGGCGTAGAAGATGGCTCGCCTGATGGCTTGAATTACACACCGGGCGAAAGCACCATGCCTGACTGCGCAACCTTCTCGTATTCCGCAGATCTATCGTTGTCGAGCGGGGATTACTCTATAATGCCATAAGGCCGATACCTGGGGTACGATAGATTACTTGATGGCCGGCCCTTGTACTTCAAGGGCCGGCTACGTTTTGTCTAAATCATGATTCTAATTTCCAAATATCATCATGAGTACACACTTTGCAACAACTCGCCGTGCTGAGTGTAGCGCGAAGCATATAGTTGAAATGGCTATACAAAGAAGCAGAACATTTTGGAGATGTGAAGGGGATATCCCTGTGGAGCCAATACCAGAACCGATCGGCGAGGTTGATTATTTATTCTGTTACAAGCTTATTCTCGCTATTTACTTCTTGAGTCAAGGGGTTACTTTTTTGGAGAATTGCTGCTTTCCAGCTCCTTTGGTACACGCCAAGTTCTAAAGATATTTGAAGTATTGGTAGTTTGTAACCCGGAAATTATGGAATGTGAGAGAACACAAAGTCTCATTTATTCAAATAAGGCCTAAGAAATCCTAAACATTTCAATAGGAATAAAAATATTTTTGGTTATAAACTATATAAAGGGTTTATAGGCATACAGTAATATCCTTTAGCGGTATGGGGACAATAGAATATCCAACCTTTTTCATGGATGCGAAGATCCAAAGACCGAATTTGGTCGCTTCACCCGAAGTGCTGCCATCATCATAGATACCAGGGGAAGGTCTTTGGGGAGCCAACAGCGAAACCGGCCTGTGTGCCGGTTTTTAATTTTTTGGTACGTGTGGTCACTATCGATTTATCCTGTGACCACGAGGAAGGAGATCATGAGCCCATAGTCTTGTTTATTACACTTCTATATTTTCTTTGGATTCCATTCCACTCATTTGCCGTCTTTCTTAGGGAAGGAGAAAATTGACATGAATATCAGAAAAACTATTTCCATAGCGCTTATGCTGGCGTTGGGGCTGACATTAGGTATAGGAGGGGCAGTACATGCCAAAGCCAACGCGAGTCAGATCGATTTGGGCAGTCTGAGCTGGTCAGTGCAATACTTGATAGATCAGAGTCAGACCGTCTTGGGTAATTCGCAAATCACAGCCCCTCGTGACAATCGTGGACTTGCTATTTCCCCTGACGGTCAATACTTGTATGCCGGGTATAACAACGGCCCGGAGGTTCGCAAGATCGACTTGACCCAAGCCGACTACACAACAGCGACGGTTGCACGCACAACGGTCTCGCGCGGCAAGGCCATCGCCGTGGACGATCAGGGACGTGTCTATTTGGCCGAAGGTGCATCAATTAAAATCCTCGATGCAAATCTCAGTGCTGTTCAGTTCACCATCTCGACAACGAAATGCGAAGGTGTGGCGGTTCAGCGAGAGGGTGGCACACTAGCCTTGTACGCTACCGAGCGTGGTGGACCGAACACTCTCACCCGTTGGGCATTGACTGAGAGCGGGGGGGTAATCACTGACGCTTCTCCGGCTGGCCTTGATGGTGATGGTGTAATCACTATTACCGGGGCCAGTGATATGCGGGGGGTAGCCGTTGACTCATCAGGGCGCATTTGGATAGCTGACCCCTCATCCACTATCGGCAACGGTAAAGTCTTTCGTGTGGACAGCGACGGAACTGGCCTCGTCTCGAACACAGATGTTCCCAACCCCTATGCCATCGCCTTCAACGGTGATGAAGTACTAGTCACCGGCGGTTACCAACGCATCATTTCGGTACTCGATATAGATGATTTGTCGCTGGTCGATACACTAATTCCGCCTTGGTCGAGCATGGAATTAGATCCGGATGGTGGCGATGGTCAAGGTAGCCTCATGGGCATCGTTGTAACACCCGACGGTTTTTACGTCACCAACGAGGCCGGACAAACAGCCGATGAGAAATCCACCTATGGTGTAGATGATGGTTATAGCGGAGATGTGAGTGGTAAGCATTACACTGACCTTAGCAATGATGACAATGATCCAATCCTGTTTGCCACAAACCCACCCTCTGTCAGCCCAAATGCCGATGCAACCATCCATGTGCATACTGGTGACGCACCAGGAATGGGCCGGTCGGGCTATCGTGTTAACGTCTACCATGCCGGTGGGGCTTACATCAGTTACCAGAATACTGACTCCAGCGGCGATGTCACTTTCCATTTGGATAACGGCGACTACGAGTACGAGGTCACGCGCTGGGGCGCTGTGGGCGAAAGGCAAGCCTTCACCGTTGCAGGAGTGGATCAGACTCTTAGTTATCGTTTGTCCACCGTTACAGTCAAAGTGTTTGCTGATTATCCGGCAAATGACACGGGCTACGCAGGTTATCGCGTCAACCTGTATCTGGCCGACGAGACCTACATGCTTTACGGCAATACCGACGGGGATGGTCATGCAGAGTTCTTCGTGCCGGTTCCTGCCGGGGATAACCAGTTCAAGTTCGACGTCAGTCGTTGGGGGGCGGTCAGCGAAAAACAGACGGTCGACGTGGACTTCGGTTCAGACACAGATGCGAGCTATCGTCTCTCGACGATCAAAGTGACCGTGTTTGCCGACTATCCGTTATCTGGAACAGGATATGCTGGCTATCGCGTCAACCTATATCTGGCCGATGAAACCTACATGCTCTACAACAACACCGACAGCAACGGCGATGTCCGCTTCTTCGTGCCGGTTCCTGCCGGGGATAACCAGTTCAGGTTCGATGTCAGCCGTTGGGGCGCGGTCAGTACCAAGCAAACGGTCGACGTGGACTTCGGTGCAGACACAGATGCGAGCTATCGTCTCTCGACGATCACAGTGAATGTGTTTGCCGATTATCCATCAGCGAATACGGGCTACGCAGGCTATCGAGTCAATCTGTATCTGGCCGATGACACCTACATGCTCTACAGCAACACCGATAGCAACGGCGATGTTCGCTTCTTTGTGCCGGTTCCTGCTGGAGATAACCAGTTCAAATTCGACGTCAGCCGTTGGGGTGCGGTCGGTACCAAACAGGCGGTCGATGTGGATGAAGGTCTCGATAGATCCGAAACTTACAGACTTTCAACGGTCACCATTCACGCATATCAAGGTAACTCCCTGCCTGGAACAGCAATAGTAGGAGCAAGAGTCAATTTGTACTTGGCCAATGATGCCTACATGCTCTACAACAACACCGATAGTAGTGGCAATGCGCGTTTCTTCCTGCCAGTACCAGCCGGTACAGAACAATTCAAATATCAGGTCACGAAGGGATGTCACGTAAGCGCAAAAGTTCCTTTCACGGTCAATTATGGTTTCGACCAACTGATAAATCACAAACTGACAGCAACAGTTAGCATCCATATCACGGATGGCGATGGGGGCGATCATGCCGGTTACCGCGTTTACATGTACCTGCCGGGAGCAGGCAGCCATTTTGCCTACCAGGATAGCGATTTGAACGGAATGACTACTTTCGAACTGGATGCTCTCGCAGACTACGAATATCTGGTCTCGTACGGGCGCAGCAGTCAGCGGGTTGCTTTTAGTACATGCAGCAATGAAACCCTTGACTATGAACTCGCTAAGGTTGAAATAACCCCCGATGGCTTGGGATATGCCAGCTACCGCGTGTACGTCTACAACAACGGCAGCGGTTCGCACTTCACCTACAAAGATCTGAACGCCGGAGAAACCGCCACCTTCTACCTGGTGGACGGCGACTACCAGTACCTGGTCTCCTACGGGCACAGCAGCCAGCGGGTCGATTTCACCATCCCGCGGGATCTGACCAACGCTCCGGAAGTGGTCACGGCTGAAAATCTCTCACTGACCTATAACCTGGCTCAGGTGGATATCACCGTAGCCGGCGCAGGATCTGCCAGCTACCGTGTGTACGTCTACAACAACGGCAGCGGTTCGCACTTCACCTACAAAGATCTGAACGCCGGAGAAACCGCCACCTTCTACCTGGTGGACGGCGACTACCAGTACCTGGTCTCCTACGGGCACAGCAGCCAGCGGGTCGATTTCACCATCCCGCGGGATCTGACCAACGCTCCAGAAGTGGTCACGGCTGAAGATTCGCCCTGACCTACAACCTGGCTCAGGTGGATATCACCGTAGCCGGCGCAGGATCTGCCAGCTACCGCGTGTACGTCTACAACAACGACAGCGGTTCGCACTTCACCTACAAAGATCTGAACGCCGGAGAGACCGCCACCTTCTACCTGGTGGACGGCGACTACCAGTACCTGGTCTCCTACGGGCACAGCAGCCAGCGGGTTGATTTCACTGTCACCCGCACTGAAGCGCCGCCCGTGATCACAGCCAACGATCTCTCACTAACCTATGACTTGGCAGAGATTAAGTTAAAGTTGTGAATAGGGCCAACCATGGTCTCTCCGGTTTCCGAGTTTACGTCTACAATAATGGCAGCGGTTCCCACTTCGCCTATCAAGACACACCTGCCAACGGCGAAGTCACGTTTTACCTGGTGGATGGCGACTACGAGTATCTGGTCACCAAAGGATGCTACAACAGCGGTCGCGTAGACTTCATAGTAACACTGGATGACAGCAATACGCCTACTTTGGTCGTGGCAGAAGATGCCAGTTACACTCACAAGGCCACGCAGGACGTCTCTATCAAAGTCGGTGACAACGAAGGCGTCGGACACAAGAGCTACCTAGTCCGCGTCTACAACACGGGTGGAAGCCAGATCGCCTACCAGTGGAGCGATAGTGAATGGCATGACTAGCTTTGACCTGGATGCGCTCGGCAGCTACGAGTACCTGGTCGAAAAGAACGGCGCCCAGAGTGCCAAGAAAGCCATCACAACCCATTTGTGGTACTGAAGCAGAAGAGTACAAGCTTGCTGAGGTAACAGTTCATGTCAGCGATAGCACTGGTGACGACCACAAAAGTTATCTGGTGCGCGTCTACAATGAGGGGGGTCGGACAATGGGGCTACCGGTTGACGACGCCGACGGTATGACCACCTCTATCTCATCGAAGGTGCTTACGAATACCTGATCGAGAAGAATGGTGCCCAGAGTGAGAAAATCGACTTCAGTGTTGATCCTCCTAACGCGGCCGATAATCAAGATCTGGAATACCAACTTGCGACCGTCACTGTGAAGGTGAGTGATAATTCGAGAATATCGGCCACAAGAGTTACCTGGTGCGCATCTACAACGCTGGTCTCGGACAATGGGGCTACCAGTGGAGCGACGCCGACGGTATGACCACCTTCTATCTAGTCGAAGGTGTTTACGAATACCTGATCGAGAAGAATGGTGCCCCGAGTGCCGAGATTCCCTTCATGGTAACCAACACCAACCACGGAGATCCGGTGAGCGGCAGTCCTAATGACCAAGCCCTGGAGTATCAACTGGCAACTGTAACGGTTAAAGTCGGGGATAACAGCATCGCAAACCCAGGGCATCAGAGCTATCTGGTCCGCATTTACAATGCCGACCTTGGGCAGTGGGGCTACCAATGGAGCGATGCCGACGGTATGACCACCTTCTATCTTATCGAAGGGAGCTATGAATATCTCGTGGAGAAGAACGGTGCCAACAGCGCCAAGATCGGCTTCAACGTAGCCGACACCAACCATGGAAACCCGGTGAGTGGCAATCCCGATGACCAAGCCCTGGAGTATCAACTGGCGACTGTAACTGTCAAGGTGAGCGACAGTGCAAACGTTGGTCACCAAAGCTACCTGGTACGCATCTACAACGCTGGTCTAGGGCAATGGGGTTACCAGTGGAGCGATTCTAGTGGACTGACCACTTTCTATCTCATCGAAGGGAACTATGAATATCTGGTTGAGAAGAATGGTGCTCAGA
>CAWAVQ010000033.1:0-9528 GCA_963785535.1 uncultured Chloroflexia bacterium
GGCTTTGCATCTTACCCTCGCTGCAACTTTGAAGAGTTTTCCCCGTACATAAGTGTGAATGTGTGAAAAGGCACAATGGACCGGAACGGATTGCTCTTTCGAGGAAAGATGAACAAAAGTTAACACCAGCCAAGCTCTGGCTGCTGCTATCACGAAAGCAGCCAGTAAACAAACTTACTATACGATTCGTTTATTTGTGGATCGAAAACATGTTGATGATGGTTACCGGGCTTACGGCTACTTTCGTTGGGTGGATGATGTTCTTGATGCGGAGGCCCTCGTTGGGGAGGACGCAGGCACAAAGCCTGTGCTGAACGACATGTCCCCTTTGGGGAAGTCGAGGGGCCGAAAAGATCGCTTTCGTCAATCGTCAGAGGTCCCTTTTGGAGGCCTGTTATCGCGGCGACGTGCCAGATGATGTGTGCGTTGAGGAACGGATGCTGGTCGATCTGGTTCGCCATGACACCGAACAGAACGCGTTGAAATCTTATCTGCGCAACATGATGAAGGTGATGATTTTTGACGCCCACAGACGCGGCCGGATTATTTCGCAGGCGGAACTGTGTGAATATTCGCGCATGCTGGCGACGGCTGTCACCGAGGCCTTGCATTACTTTATTGGCCACGACAAACCTACGCCTCGCCATGAAGCACGCTATCTGGCAGTGACTGCTGCGCACATCACGCACATGCTGCGCGATGCAATCGAAGATGCCGAAACCGGTTATTTCAATGTGCCACATGAGTACCTTCAAACACACGGGGTTTCACCGCAAGACGTAGAAAGTTGGGCCTATCGAGCATGGGTGTGTCAGCGAGTGGAGATTGGCGCGTACGTATTTCAAGGCGGGACGCGAATGTACAGCCAAAGTCAAGAGTCTGCGTTGTCGCCTGGCAGGTTATGCATATACGGCACGTTTTGAATGGATGTTGCGCACGATTGAACGAGATAACTATTGCCTGCATTCCGAATATCCCGGACGCAAAAGTTTATGGGCGGGTTTGTGGATGGGCTGGATGACTCTGGTATCCATATTTGCCCCAACCTGGTTTGACGCGAGATCGCGCGATTTGGGCATGCAGGTTGTTCGAACGAGGGAGCTATGAAAACAAAAACTGTGATTGTGATTGGCGCTGGCATCGGTGGGATGACTGCTGCCATTCATCTGGCAAAACGAGGTTTACATGTCACTGTGCTCGAAAAGAATTCCCGTCCCGGCGGGCGCTGCGACCGCATCAGCCGGGATGGACACCATTTCGACACCGGCCCAACGCTGCTGGTCATGCCTTTGCTGTACGAATTAGAATTTGCCGCGCTGGGCAGTCTCCATGCGCGAGATGCTGG
Organism: uncultured Chloroflexia bacterium; assembly: GCA_963785535.1. GTDB lineage: Bacteria > Chloroflexota > Anaerolineae > Anaerolineales > Villigracilaceae > JAABUE01. The sequence goes on from CAWAVQ010000033.1 coordinate 1,346, forward strand.
ATTTGCAGCGCGTCGACCCGACTTACCATCTGGTCTTCGATAATGGCAGTCAATTGGCGCTCACGTCTGATATGAAATCCTTACAGGAACAACTGGAAAGCTTCGAGCCTGGCAGTTTCCATGGCTTGCTGCGTTACATGGAGGAAGGTCATCGTCACTATCACCTGGGTATCGAGAAACTGGTCCAACCGGATTTCCGCAAAGCCTCCGATTTCTTCAAGCTCAGCAATCTGCCTCTGCTTCATCAGGTGAAACCATTGGTGAAGCATTACGCCAACATGTCGACCTACTTCGACGACCCACGCCTGAAGGCGGCTTTTACCTTCCAGGATGTGTATATGGGGTTGAGCCCGTTCGAGGCGCCCGCCACCTTCTCGATGATGCCCTACACCGAACTGGCGCATGGCGTCTGGTACCCCAAAGGTGGTATGTATCAGGTGGTCGAAGCCCTGTTTTCTCTGGCGCGCGAGGCCGGTGTGGAGTTTTCCTTCAACACATCCGTGGAGCAGATCGAAGTCAATGGAAAGGGCGCGCGCGGCGTGCTGTTGGCGGATGGGAAGCATCTGGAGGCAGATGCGGTCTTGGCGAACGCTGACCTGCCCTATGTCTATCAGAACCTGCTCCCACAGGATGGGGGTGCCAAAAAGCTGGCGCGCAAACGATTCTCCTGCTCGGTTATCAGCTTTTTCTGGGGGGTGGACAAACCATACGAGACGCTCAGCCCACACACCCTGTTCCTGGCGGAGGACTACCGCGAGAATTTCGACAGCATCATACGGGACCTGGACCTGCCAGCCAACCCCAGTCTTTATGTTCACGCCCCGGCCCGGCTCGATCCAGCCATGGCCCCGCACGGACAGGATACCCTGATCGCCATCGTGCCCGTTGGCCATATGTCCGCGAACGGAGAGCAGGATTGGGGTGCCATCCGCGATCAGGCACGGCAACACGTTTTCCGCCGCTTGCAGACTTTGGGCATTACTGATCTCGAAGAGCACATCAAATTCGAAGTGAATTTCACCCCGCTCTCCTGGCGTAAGCGTTATAACCTGATGAAAGGTTCCACCCACGGACTATGCCACAACCTGACCCAGTTGGGCTACTTCCGTCCCGATAACCGTCACCCGCACTACCATAACCTCTATTTCACCGGTGCCAGCACGCGTCCCGGCACAGGCATGCCAACGGCCATGGTTTCAGGTCGCCAGTCCGCGCAACGCATTATGGACGATTTGCAGGTCTGATTCCTGAAGTTGTGAGCAAAACGCTCCTCTTTGAAAAATGCACCTCCCACAAACGGTGTTTCAATAGCCTTGACATGCGGAATAATGTGTGTAAGAATTCATGATATATATGTCATGATAAACGAATCGTATTTAGGGTAGGCGGGCGCTATGACGAAAAGTAAATGGACGTTTATTACCAACCATGCTTCTGTACTGACTTTATTGGATCGTGAAGAGCATTTGACGTCTCGTGAGATAGCCATGGCCTTAGGCATCACAGAAAGATCTGTTATCCGAATCATCAAAGATCTTGAGTCGGAAGGCTATATCACCAAGCGCAAGGAAGGCAGAGAAAATCGTTACACAGTCAACAAAGATCTTCCTCTTCGCCGCAACGATCAACGGGAAGTCCCTGTTTATGAGCTTATCCAATTGATCTCTCGCAGGAACTAATTGGTTTTAAGCATGTTGCCAGTTTCCGTGTCTTGATCGATCGTCGAACAAAATCCCATTCATTTGTTATTGTTCCATTTCCAAAATCTCTCTCCTGATAAAGCGCTTGACCTGCATAGACTGAAAGTCGATCTGACGAAACCTGAAAGTTGGAGGATCGCATGATCTCTACTAGACGAATTTTGTGCCTGCTCTTGTTTACAATCTTACTCACCGCCTGTGGCAATCGTTCGGCAGTCGAACCAACCACAGATGTCGATTTTGTCCTGACTTCTGGCGTGGAAACCATGGTCGCCTCGTTTTTCGGGACTCAGACGGCGCTTTATACGCCCCCAGTTGCTACCGATACACCGATCCCTTTGCCCTCACCCATAGATACCCCAACGCTTGCCCCCACCCTTGTGCCTTCTTCAACGCCTATAACGATCTACTACACTGCTATCGTGAACACCAGCACCCCCAGCCCGACTGGCACGATATATACTGCGACGGTAGATCCCTTTTCTTTGGCTGTTGGTTGTAATAATCTCGCGCTGATATATGATGTCACGATTCCGGATGGCACCACATTCAACCCCGGGGATGTGTTCACGAAAACCTGGAAAGTCGAAAACAATGGCACCTGTGACTGGGAATATGCCTATAGACTCTCATTTTCCGGTGGTGATCAACTCAGCGGAGTAGACAGGCGGCTTGCAAAGACGATCATCCCGGGAAAATGGACAGAAATATCCGTTAAATTGGAAGCACCTAAGCCAGAAGGAACTTATACCGGCTACTGGCGTATGGCAGATGCGGAAGGAAATCTGTTTGGTACTACTTTGTCTGTAACCATCAAGGTCAAGAAGCCCAAAGCAGATACACAGACCCCTCAGCCAACAGCAATTCCCACTGACACCGTTGCGCCAACGGATACGCCTGTAACACCTGCTCCGTAGATGCCTCTTGAAGGAACAAAGCAGAGCGATCAACCGTCTTGTATATAGGATTAAAAGATGATAAAAGACAAGATAAAACCAGGTTGTCTGCTGCGATGATATTGTTTTCATCTGTGCATTTATATAAAGCATAGATAATCGCATTTACTGGTTTGACAAAGCACATCTAACCTGGAACTTGTTAGGAGGAGCTATGTTGCACCCTCATCGAGTTTCTTTGACAATCATTATTCTATCGATTGTGGTTTTAGCTTGCGCTTTGCCTACCATCGCGCTACAAGATCCAAGTGCAATCAGCACGACAGCAGCACAAACTGTAATCGCTCGATTTACTCAGACAGCTTTATCAGAAGAGATTTTGCCGTCGCCAACACAGGAACCAACGCTCACGTTTACGCCTGAGCCTCCAACCTTTACACCAACAGAGACATCTACACCATCGCCAACACTTACATCAACGCCGTTTTTTACAGCCACGCCGATTGTTCCACAGATCAGCGTTTCGGTGCCAACGAACTGTCGTGTTGGTCCCGGGAAAGTTTACCGGATGGTAGGCGCGTTGTTGGTTGGCGAGAGAGCTCAAATCTATGGGATTGACCTAACGGGCCAGTACTGGTACATCCGCAATCCAGACTCGAGCAGCGGATTTTGTTGGGTCTGGGGGCAATATGCTACCATTACCGGAAATACCGCCCTCCTGCCAGTTTACACGCCACCGCCAACACCCACGCCTACGTTTACACCAACACCTTCCCCCGATTTCGAGGCTGCTTACACCAATTCGGACACCTGTGTGGGCTGGTGGGTGGAGATCAGGTTACGGAATACCGGTTCAATCCTCTTCAAGTCGATGGGAATAACAGTGAAAGATACGGTTACCGGGGTTGTGCTTGCGAACTATACGGATGGTTTTACCAATATAGATGGCTGCCTCTCTTCAAATACCAGAGACATCCTTGCTGTGGAAAAAACACGCGTCATCAGTGCTCCTGCCTTCAGTTATGACCCAAGCGGGCACAAACTTCGCACCACGATCACCTTGTGCTCGGATGATGGTCAGAGCGGTACTTGCGTAACGAAAACGATCATTTTCACCCCATAGATTAAGTCGACCGTGGATTTGTAACTTGATTGCCAAAAACCAACGGCCTCGAAACAAAACTCCAATGCCTTGGAAGAGATATTGGAGTTGCAGTTTGTAGACGGTGTGAACGATTATTGGTATACAATGCGCCCGTCAAAGACCGTCATAACGACTTTCGTTTCATGGATTTGCTCGGGAGGAATTTCAAATATATCCTGACCCAGAACGATCAAATCGGCCAGCTTTCCAGGGGTCAGGCTCCCCTGGTCATTTTCCTGGCCGCTGGCAATCGCCGCGCCCATGGTATAGCCCCAGATTGCCTCTGCAAGGGATAACTTTTGCTCAGGATACCAGCCGCCATCTGGCTTTCCGTCGCGTTGTTGGCGGGTGACAGCCGCGTGGATGCCCCAGAACGGGTTCGGGGAGGCGACCGGGCAATCCGACCCCAGCGCGAGAACCGTACCGGCGTTCAATAGATCGCGGAAGGCATACGCCCAGCGAGCCCGTGAGCCGCAAGCTTTATCGATCATATCCATATCGTCTGTGAGATGCAGCGGTTGCACCGAAGCAACCAACCCCAATGGGCCGAGGCGTTTCAAGTCATCAGGATGGCTATGCTGCACATGCTCAATTCGATGGGGTACTCGTGGTTTTAAATGGGCCTGTTGCTCTCCGGTTACTTCCGTGAACACATCCAGCAATTCTCTGACGGCACGATCGCCAATGGCGTGAATGGCTGTGGAAATACCAGCCTGATGTGCTTTTGAAATGGCTTCCGCCATCTTAGTCATGGGCGTGAGCGGCAGCCCAGTCCCTGCGTCGTTGAAGGGTTCGAGCATCCAGGCTGTGCGCGGACCGGTCGCGCCATCGGAAAAGAACTTGGCTCCGCCAATACGCAGAAACTCATCTCCGAACCCGGTTTGCAATCCCAGCGTAATGGCTTCGATCGAGAAGTTCGCCAGGGATCATGACCCAGGCGCGCAAGTCGAGCTGATCCGCGGCTCGCAAGCGTTGCCAGGCACGCAAGGCTGGGGGGCCGTCTTCGCCGCCCATGATGCGGAAATCATGCACGCCGGTCAGCCCAAGTCGGTGTACCTTTGCCATGCTCTGGCGCATGGCTTCATCGGTCTGTGCATCCGTTTGAGGCGGCATAACATCACGGACCAGGTTGATGGCCAGTTCGCGCAGAATGCCCGTAGGCCGGCCGGATTCGTCCCGATCGATGACGCCCATGTCCGGGTCCGGGGTATTCGCATCGATCCCAGCCGCGTCCAGCGCCAGCGAATTGGTCCAGGCGAGATGCAGATCGGTGCGCCACAAAATGACCGGGTTATCGGGAGCAACTTTGTCCAGGTCCGAACGGGCAGGAAGCGTAGGGGCGGGCCAACGGCCTTGATTCCAGCCCTGTCCCACGATCCAGACCCCAGGCTTGACTTGTCCGGCTGCATCATGTACGCGGCCCAATATCTCATCCAGCGATCTGGTATCTTCCAGCATAAGGCCCCCTAAAAGCAAGGACCACTCATAGAAGTGGATGTGACAGTCGGTCAGTCCTGGTAAAACGCGACGTTCTTCCAGGTTTACCTGTTTCGTGCGCGAATTGGCCAGGGCGCGGATTTCGTCATCGCTCCCTACTGCCAGAATCTTTCCACTGCGCATGGCGATGGCACTGGCATAAGGGATTTCTGGATCTTGCGTGTACAGTTTTCCGTTGTAGAGGATTAGGTCTGGCAATTTATCTCCTGAGTTCATATCTTCTGGAATGTTGTTTCAATTATGACAGCAAAAAGCCCACGGGGAAAGGGTCATCCGGGATGAAAACAGAAACGGTCTGTGAAGCAGACATCATCCTTTTCATGAACTGCCCCTATTAGATCAAAAACTTCTAGTCCTGGAGTTCGGACTCTAAAGTGGCATCAGCTATTTTGACACTATTGTCACAAATGATAATTTTCCTGCTTCAACTTCTACCCAGCGTTCAGTCCATTTTCCAGAAGCGCTTAAGGCTATTCGATAGTGCCCGGGTGGTAGATCGATCAGGACGAAATTTTCTTGATATACATCGATCCCCCTAATGGGTTCAATATCCGTAGCATAGGTTTCTATATAATAGGTTTTTTCGGGTGGTCCAGTAACATCAGAGTAGTATTCTGCTTCAAAAGTTAAGTCAATCGGATCTCCACTGAGCGTTATCCAATTTTCCGGCCAATGTTCCGTATTGTCCCCCATTTTCATCAGTGCGAGGCACTAACCAGAGCGCCGGGTTGCGCGTGCTGGCATACTGATTGGTCCCTACGCGGACTTCAAAGTGCAGGTGACTACCAATGGCCCTTCCGGTAGCCCCAACTTCGCCAATAGTCTCACCAGCTTTCACTGTTTGCCCGACCTGTACCGTGATTTTTGAGAGGTGCCCGTAAAGTGTATAAACTGGCTCTTGCATGTAGGGCAGATGGTGCAAAATTACCACGAGATTGCCGTAAAAATTCTCCCACGGTCCGTATGCGTGATGGGCATCATTCCCGGCCACAACGACGGTGCCATCTTCAACCGCCGAAACAGGTGTTCCGGTCGGATTCAATATTTCCACACCGTGATGCGGCTCAAGAGCTCCAAACTCGGTAGTTCCATAGAGATATGTAGGTTCTATAGCGGTATTGAAATTAGATGAAAATGGACGCTGAAAGGGAAAGTAATGTCGAAAGATACAGAAGTCTTCAGTTAAATCACAAAGCGGCGTGGTTGAAGGTGAGGGAGATGAAGACAGCATAGATGAAAACAGTGCTGACGAAGCAAGACTAAGAGGAAATCCACCCCAGACGCTCCTTGCTCGTTGCGAGGCCGGCGCTTGCTCGGATGGTAGGGTTTTTGTTTGGAAAGGTCGGGAAGTAAGTGTTTGATAGGTAACATCAAATTCTTGGCGAGCTCTGCTCGTACAGGCTGACAGGCCAAGAGCGATGATGAGTGAGACAATCGTTAAGGGTTTCATAATAGTAGTAAGAGTTAAATAGGCTCCAATTGACTTGATTTGTGGGTAGCTAACCACTATTATTGTGTATCAGGCTCTAACGCGAAAGCCCCATAGGTAGGATTAGCACTTTTCAAAATAGAAAACTCCCGTGCGGAAACGGGAGTTTCTGTAAGCGGTATTGGACCTAACTCGAACCACTTCCTTCCCTGAGATCAGGGGGAAATACGGTACGGAGGGGTTAGCTTTTCAAGAATCTTAGTCGCAAGCGCAAAAATCATCAAGGAATACTGACGTTACCTATGTTTTTACAAGAAGGGTAAAACCTCCTCCGCCAGGAGTGTCAGTAAATCAATATCATCCAGATTGTTATGCTGCAACATAAAACGTGTGACACCAGCCTGTTCAAATCTCTTCAACTGGTCAATCACCTGTTGTGGTGTACCTCCAATAAAACCAGCACGATGCCAAGCAGATAAATCCCCAGGCAGATATGAGAACATCAACCTATGGGCATGAATGCGTTCTTGCAATTCACCTTCGCTACGAGCGATGGCAAAAGGGATCATCAGTGACCGGCGCAATGTCAGTGGGTCACGTCCAATGGCCTCACAATTGATATCAAGCTGGCGAGACTTATCTTTGAATATATCTTCACCAACATAGGAACAATTCCATTCATCGGCATTCCGAGCAACCACCTCCAGGGTTTTCTTTCCCTTTGCCTTCCATGATGATGGTCAGGTTTTGAGGTTTTGGGTACGTCATTGCATCGGTTAGCTGGTAAAACTCTCCGTTAAAGTCCGCCAATTCCGTGGCAAACAGTAATCTAATTACCTGCGCGCCCTCGTCCAGCATTTTGAGTCGGGTTCCATAGCGGGGGAAATCAATCCCAAACATCTCATGCTCATCCCGATACCATCCTGCCCCAATACCCAAATCGAGCCGCCCGTTCGATAAAACACTGACAGAGGCAGCCATTTTTGCCAAAATTGCCGGGTGCCTGAAAGTCATAGAACACACCATTCAACCAAACCAAATCCGGTTGGTCTGCGATGCTAAAACCGAAAGGGAGGGCCATAAGTCGAGAGACTGACGATCCTTTGCGCCACCAAGTGCAGTTAAATGATCCGACCGAAACAATGAGCCAAAGCCAAGCTTTTCAACAGTTCTTGCCAACCCCAAGAACCTTTCCCAGGTCATGCCTTCCTGTCCTTCCACCATAATGCCCACTTCCATCATATAATCCTCCAATCCGAATTATTATCAAAAATACAAGGTAATTTTACCTGCGATGTAAACCAAATGATTTTGTTTCAATTACAAAGTATTCATCACTCTTATTTGTTGGATACCGTCATGGACGCGGTTTCAACATTCCAACTCAAGTGAGCAATGCAACATGCAATATTCGTACAACTGGCGGTCCCAACCTCCGGGCGATGAATTCCAGCTCTAAAATCTGTGTCTAAACTGGAGATAAGATTTAATCAGGTATAAACTCGAACATCGTCCCC
>CAWAVQ010000034.1:0-53902 GCA_963785535.1 uncultured Chloroflexia bacterium
CCCAGGTGCCTGCGCTCCTGAAGAGTCTGATCTTCGGCCCGAACGGCCGGCCGATGTCGCCGAGCCACACCCGCCGGCGCGGCCGGATCTACCGCTACTACGTGGCCCGCGAGGCGATCGCGGACGGCTACGACACCTGCGCGGTGACGAGCGTGCCGGCCGCCGACGTCGAGGGCGCCGTGCTCGACCACGTCCAGAAGCTGCTGGCTGCGCCGGAGCTGGTCGCCCGGACCTGGGCGACGGCGAAGCGAGAGGGCGAGGACGAGATCACCGAGCGCGAGGTCACGGTCCTGCTCGCCGACTTCGCCACGGTCTGGAACGAGCTGTTCCCCGCCGAGCAGGCGCGGATCGTCCAGCTCCTCGTCGAGCGGGTCGACGTGCAGGAGGACGCGCTCGAGGTGCGGATCAGGGCCGAGGGGCTCGCGAGCCTCGTCGGCGAGTTGCGGCAGCACGAGCGAGAGGAGGGCGGCATGACGCAGGGTGTCGAGACGAGGCTGGACGGCACCACACTGGTCGTGCGGATCCCGATGCGGTTCCAGCGCCGCGGCGGCCGCAAGCGCATCGTCGCGCCGGACGGCAGCGCGATCGTGCCGACCTCGAAACCCCAGCCGGACGGCACGCTGGTCAAGGCGCTGGCCCGGGCGTGGCGGTGGCAGAAGCTGCTCGACGCGGGCGTGTATACCTCGGTCAGCGAGATCGGCGAGGCGGAAGGCATCGAGAAGGGCTACGTGAGCCGGATCTGCGGCTGGGGCTGCTCGCGCCGAGCATTGTGGAGGAGATCCTGGAAGGGCGCTCGGAGCAGCAGCTGATGCTTGAGACGCTGGAGCGGCCGCTTCCTACCTGCTGGCATCAGCAGCGTCAGACGCTCTACAACCCATAGAATTCGCGCCTCACGGCGTCCAGGGTGGACATAGCCGCTCAACTCTGAGTGATGGAGCTTGAGGGTCCGGCTAGCCACGGCCCCCGAAGCGCGCTAAGGGCGTTGAGATGTGATAATTCGCTCAACCAAAAGGTGGCAGGTGATCACGCTTCCGCTCGGCAGCTGCAAGAGTTATTTGGCGGCTATCCGACTTGGCTCAGTCCCACAGCTGAGTGCGCTTGGCCGCGGCGAGGATCGGCCGACGGATCCCCGCGCCGGTCCTGGAGAAAATGTGGTGGGAGCTCAGGGCCTTCCCACGCGCACGCTGCACCAGCCGATGCGGTCCGATCGCTCGTCCTGAGCCGCAACGTTCCAGAAGTGTGGAAAATCTGATGAAACCTTGAAGCGAGGGGAAGCCCAGCGGCGCGATGAAACTGGATCAGCGTGCGGTGAGCACCACGATGGAAACAACTCAACTGGACCACATTCTCACTTTCCAGCTCGCCATCGCCTGGGCGGGCGAGGCCAACTCGGAGCCGCCCAGAATGGGTTGGTGGCGGACCGCCTTGTGTGACGAATTCGGTGGCGAAGACCTCCTGCGTCGTCTGACGCCGAAGACTTGGCAATGGGCCGCGCTCGAAGCTTGCCGGGCCGCCGCCAAGAAGGTGGACGGGGCTGCTCGAAAGTCGGCCGACGATGCGGACAACGTCCTCTCCCTCTATCGCCTCGGCTTCGAGGTCGACGAACGGCTGGATGAGCGCCTCCTCGAGCTGAAACAGGGTCGGGTGCTCCCGACCGAAGCCCTCCCAGATCTGAAGGAGCTTCTTTCCGGGTGGTCAAAGGAGGGGTTCGAATCCTGGCTCAAGCAGTGGGGCAGTGCGGACTACACGGCTACTGCTACCGGTCGTCGCCTGAAACCCGAGATGCCTGAGGATCTCTCCGCCGCGGCCAGCCAAATGGTAGCCGCCTTGCTGCCGCTCGCAGACCGTTACACCCTGCCGCACTTCCGCGTGCGATGAGATCTGGCCCAGGAATGCGGTAAAGCGAGACGCTCGAAATTCACTCGCGCCTGATCAAATGTCCGCTTGCCGTGGAAGAGTCCCGTGCGTACTGGGAGCGCGCAAAGCCCGACGCCGAACGTTCCGCCGCCGAAGTCGCCTTCGAGGAGTATTGGTTCGGTGCCAAGAGCCTTCCGTGGGTGAAGGTCCTTGTGTCGAACATGCAGGTTCGCTTCGACGCCTTTCCCGAAGCGTTCAGCGTTCTTCGCAGATGGCCCGCGATGACCCCAGAGACCAGAGCACTCATCTGCCACTGGCACCTGCAGCTTACGGATCCGCTATACCGCGCTTTCTCCGGGGAGTTTCTCGTCGGCCGTCACGGAGCGCTTCGTCCTGAAATTCACCTCAGCACGGTGATCACTTGGGTCTCGGACCAGTGCCCCGGTCGATGGACGATTCCCTCGCGCCAGAAGCTCGCATCTCGGTTGCTCTCCTCAGCGCTATCCGCTGGTCTTGTGGTGGGCCGGCGTGATCCGAGGCAGGTCGTCTTTCCACGGGTTCGCGACAACGCGCTGGCATACCTCCTGCACCTGCTGCGAGGCATCAGCTTCGAGGGGACTCTCCACAAGAACCCCTACCTGCGCTCTGTCGGTATCGAGGGATCCATCCTCGAGAGCAGATTCGCGGCATTGCCTTCACTCCGATATCGACGCACTGGGGACGTCATCGAATTTGGTTGGCGACATCGGAGCCTGACGGAGTGGGCAGAATCCGAGCTGTATGCCGACGAGGTTGCTTCATGAGCATCCCGCGCACGACTCTCGACGAAGCCTTCGCCGCCCTTCGCAAGGATCTGATCCACGAAGATGGTCCGCAGATCAGCACGATGCGAAACTACCGCTTCGCCATCCTTCCTTACCTTCCACAAGACGAGTACAAGCTCCGCGCTCACGTGCAGACCCTCGTAGGCGACCTGACTACAAGCGGGTGGGTGGTGCTCACGCTCTCTCTTCAAAAGCTCTTGCTTGAGCGCGTGCGCAAGCTCGGGGACGACGTTCTGGAGCGGATGATAGCGATGGAACGGCGCACGGTCGGCATCTCCCCCGAACGGGGCTTGAACTACTTACGCGACAAGCTCTCCACGGAGATCGAAGGGCCCAATGGCATCGCCGCCGACGTGAGTCGGGCTATCTGCGAATTCGCCGACGCAAACCCTGACAAGGCCGACCGCACTCTCGCGATCATCGGACGGGCGGGTGCGCTGTATCCGTTCTTCCGAACATCGGCGCTGCTCAAGCACCTCGATGGCCGGACGCGAAACGTCCCGGTCGTGCTGCTCTACCCCGGAGAACGGCGTGGTGATACGGGCTTGTCGTTCATGGGGATGCTCAAGCCCGACCGCGACTACCGCCCGCGCATCTATCCCTAGAGGACCCATGATGGCGACAACGCTTGCCATCAGAGACCTGTTCGACATCGGACGTCACCCGCGACATCCCGCCGGTCGTGTACTTCCACGAGCAGAGCCCCGAGAAGCTCGCAGACGAGGTCGGCGAGTACATCATCACCGGCGGCTATCCCGGACGGACCACCCGCACCATCAGCGCGTGCCCGACGGCATCCACGAGCAGTACGTGCACCTGCTGCGAGCCATCGCCGACGAGCTCGACCGAAGCGGCGGCCCCGAGCTGCCCGCCTCGTGGATTTCTGGCTTCTACGGCTCGGGCAAGTCGAGCTTCGCAAAGCTGCTGGGGCTGGCGCTCGACGGCGTCGCGCTCCCGGACGGACGCTCCGCTCGCCGAGGCTCTGCTTGCCCGGGACACGTCGCCGCGAAGCCAGCGAGTTCAGCGACGCCTGGCATGCCCTTCGCCAGAAGGTCGACCCGATCGCGGTGGTCTTCGACATCGGCGGTCTCGCACGCGACAACGAGCACATCCACTCGGCCGTCGTGCGCCAGATCCAGCAGCGCCTCGGCTACTGCTGCACTGAGCCTCTGGTGGCCGAGTTCGAGCTGAAGCTCGAGCGTGACGGCGAGTGGGAGCGAGTTCGAGAGCAAGGCCGCCGAGAGTGCTCGGCAAGCCCTGGGCCGAGGTCAAGGATCAGGCACTGGCCGAGGACGACTTCTCCGCGGTCATGCACGCCCTCCACCCGGACCGCTACACCGACCCGATGGCTGGTTCGCAGCCGCGCCGGCACCCTCGCCGCAGACTCGTCCGCGGCCGAGGCGCGACGAAGGCGATCGCGGACATGCTCGAGCGCCGCGCGCCCGGACAAGACGCTGTTCATCGTCGTCGACGAGGTCAGCCAGTACATCCACGAGGACCAGCACCGCATGCTCGAGCTGCAGTCCTTCGTCTCGGAGCTGGCCAGCGGCTCAAGGGCGAGGCGTGGCTGCTCGTGACCGGCCAGCAGAAGCTCGAAGAGGCCGACGAGACCGACGTCCTCGGCAAGCTCAAGGACCGCTTCCCAGCCAAGCTGCGCGTCCACCTCGCCGCCACGAACATCCGCGACGTCGTCCACAAGCGCCTGCTGCAGAAGACCTCCGAGGCGGCCAGACAGCTGCGCGAGCTCTTCCAGCAGCACCGGCAACGATCTCAAGCTCTACGCCTACGGGTGCGACGAGGTCACCGAGGAGGACTTCGTCGAGGTCTACCCGATGCTTCCGGGGCACATCGATCTGCTCCTGCAGATCACCACCGCCCTGCGCACCCGCTCGAGCCGCGAGCCAGGGCGACGACCACGCCATCCGCGGCCTGCTTCAGCTCCTGGGCGAGCTCTTCCGCGAGCCAGAAGCTGGCCGAGAGCCGGTCGGGGCGCTCGTCACGCTCGATCAGATCTACGAGGTGCAGCACTCCGCCCTCGACTCCGACGTGCAGGCGACCATGGCCCGGATCCTCGACGCACTGCGCGCAGAAGGAGCCTGCCGAGCTCGCGGCCCGCGCGGCCAAGGCGGTCGCCCTGCTCGAGCTGATCCAGGAGAAGCTGCCCACGGACGCCGAGCTGGTGGCCCGCTGCCTCTACGACCGGCTCGACCGCGGCAGCACGAGGACGAGGTCACCGAAGCGCCCTCGAGGAGCTGCGTCGCAGCAACCTGCTCGGCTACTCCGAGAAGAGCGGCTACAAGATCCAGTCCTCGGCCGGCCAGGAGTGGGAGCGCGAGCGGCGCGACATTCCCGTCGCCCGAGACGACCTCGTTGGGTTGGTGCAGGAGTCCCTCAAGTACCTCCTGAGCCAGCCATCGCGACCTACACTTCAGGGGCGTGGCTTTCCGTGGATGGCGTACTTTTCAGACAGTCAGCGCGCATCCGACGTCCTGCTGCTCGATCCGCGCGACCCTGCCAACGTGACGGTGGATCTGCGCATGCTCTCGGCGGCCGATCGAGACTCGAAGATCTGGGTCAACAAGAGCGCTGAGGACACCTTCAAGAACCGCATGGTCTGGATCGCCGAAGATCCCAGCGACGTAGAGAGCCAGGCGCGAGAATACGGCCGTTCGCTGGCAATGGTGCGGCGCTACAAGACCTCGGCGTGAGTCGCTCACCCGGGATCGCCAGCGACTGCTTCTGGAAGAGGAGGCCCGAGCCGAGGAACTGGAAAGGCGCCTGCAGATCCGCCGTCGACGCGGCCTGGATAGCGGGCACCGTCTACTTCCGCGGCCGCGTGACGCCGAGCCCGGGAGCTGGGTGGCTCCTTCGCTGTGGCGCTCGCGTGCTGCGGGCGACGCGATTCCTTCCCGAACTCTTTCCGAGCTTTCTCGCCACCCAGCTCAGCCCGGCCGAGCTGCTGCAGCTCCTGGAACCGAGCCTCACCGCGCCGTCGCCCAAGTTCATCGACGAGCTTGGCATTCTCTCGCTCGACGCCGGCAAGTACGTGCCTTCGTGTGACGGCGTTCCGCCAAAGCGCATCATGGAGTTCATCGAACAAAGTCAAGGTGTAGGGGGCGGCGTACTTCTCACCGAGTTTGGAGGCCCGCCCGTATGGCTACGTCGAGCAACGTCGTGCGGGCCTGCGTCGCAGGCCTGCTCCGGGCCGGCATGCTGCGTATCCAGCCCGAGGGCGGCCAGATGCTCACCGCCCCGCGTGACGCGGGGGCCCGCGATGTCTTCGAGAAGGACCGCGGCTTCAGGCGAGCCAGCTTCTTCCCCGCCAAAGAAGGGACGATCAATGCCAAGGACATCAACAGGATCTGCGGGTTCTTCGAGCAGCGCCTTGGCCTCAAGCTGGACCGCGAGAAGGGTGCGATCGCCGATGCCGTTGGCGAACACTTTCCGGTCCAGGCGCAGCGCCTGCGCGAGCTGCTCTCGCGCCTGAACCAGCTTCCCAAGCCCGACGGTGAGCCGGCACCGGTTCCACACGCACTGGCAAATCTGGAGAAGGCGCTCGAGAACTGCGTCCGCGTGGTCCGGCAAACCGAGCCGACCGTCCAGGCGGTGAAACGGCACCTCGATGACTCTGAATGATGGCTTCGAGCAGCTCGCGACCTACGATGCCGAGCTTACGGATGAAGTCATTCGTCAGGTTCGGGGCGCTGCCGATGTTCTTCCGCTACCAACTCGCCCAGCTGGGCCAGCTCGGTGAGCAGAACGGCGAACTCGAGGTCGCCGGTAAGGCGATCCGAAATCAGCTAGAGGGCGAGCGGCCGTGGCGCGATCTCGCGTCCATCGAGCCCCAGCTGCAGGCCGTGCGCGAAGCCTATGTCGCCGAGCGCCAGCGGGTGCTCGCGAGCCACGGCGATAGCAATACGTACTCGTAGTCGAAGACGTGCAGCAGGGCCACGTATTGCTGCCGTGCCATCTCCCGCAGCAGCTACATCGATATTGCTGATGACCGGATCGGTCGTATCAGGGGCATAGCTGGCCGCATACGCGCCGGCCTGGGCCTCGAAGAGCGCGTACTTGACGCCTTTGATGGTTTCCGTTGTGTATAGAAACCGGGCTGCCGTCGCAGGGTGATTCCGCTCAAAGGACCCAACCCCTGATTGAACGGGCAGCATGACCTGCAAGCCGTTGGCGCCCGCGCCGACCGAGACCGTGAAGGAAAGCGTGTCTGTGTTCCAACTCAGCGATTCGAAGGCCGAGCCGTTGCGCCCATCCAGCCAGGTCAACATCTGGCGGCCGGAGACGACCGGCACACCGTTGCTCTGGGCTGAAGCGATGATCGCATCCGAGCCAGGTGAGCTCAGGTTATCGGAGTGCATGTTGGCGGTGAAGACGCCGTAATAGCCCTCCGGCCCCAGCGCCTTGCTGAGCAGGGCATCGATGGTGAAGGGGTAGGTCTGCCCGCTCTCGTCGGTCATCTGGGTGGTCGCCTGGTAGACATCGAACATGGTCCCATCCTCGGTCGGCAAAGCGCATCGGCATGCCCGAACCGGTGAACAGGCCGGGCCGGTCGTTGATCCAGCGTATCCGGCCAGTAGTAATAATTGGTATCCAGGCGGATGCCATTCTCGTTCCTTGACCGTGGCCTGGTAGGCCCAGCCGCTCCAGGCAATGCAGTGGGTGCGCTCGCTGTCCTGCTGCGGCAAGGCGGGGAAGCGCGAAGCAAACTGCGCCAGCTGCGCAGTATAGTACGACTGCAGTTCGCTCAATGTATACGTATCGTTATCACCACACACAGTCAGGACGTGCACGCCGATCTCGAAGCCCTCGGCGGTATAGTCGTTGGCCTGTGGCTCCGTCATGCGTCGTGCCAGGATAGATGTACATACTGGAGCGGACACATTCCCAATCGTCCACGGAACAGCCCGCCGGGCTGAGCGCGATGTACTGGTCCAGGCGACCGGTCGCGTTCGAGCTGGCATGGTTATCGCTGGTCATGACGACCACGGCCTTCTCGCCGCGCGGGAGGTACCAGAAGCGCGGCAGCGGCATGTTGTCCAGGTTCATCTGCAGGATCAGGTTGGCCAGCAGGCGCTGTTGTTCATCCGCCTGCGGGATGGCGACCTTATCCAGATTGACCCAGTCGGGGTCGGTTCCGTTGTGGAACAGGTCGTCGGCGCGCACCGGGCCGCTGCTGCCATCCCCGTTGGTGTTAACCCAGGCCGGGTTGCCCTGGCGCGTATAGACCACCGATTTTGCCAGGTCGTAGGTAAAAGCGGCTGCCTGGCCGCCGTTGGCGCCTACCTCGAACAAAGTGACCGCCGGGTTGGCTGTGGCGGTGGTGGCATCGGAATAAAGCGTCGCCAGGGCGGTCGCGCCGTTCAAGCGTGTACAGATCCGCAGCGCCGTGGAACTGGATGCGTCTGGTCCACGATCCCGACTCCCGGGCCGGAAGCTGTGTTCACCAGCAGATAGGCGTTTGCCAGAGTGCCGAACTGGCATCGGTCAGGCCCAGCAGGCCCGCCAGGTCGTTGTCCGGACGCATGGCGATCAGGTTGCCGCCCGCCTGTGACCCAATCGCTCGAACAGTGGTCACTTGCGCGGCGCTCGACAGGGACATCTCGCCCAGGATGACCACCTCGTAATCATTCAGCAGGGTCGCGTCCACGGTGGTGATATCGTCAACGGTGAAGGCGTTCAAGCCTTCGGCGCGCAGGATCTCGGCGTAATAGCGCGCCGAACGGATTGGCCGCGTAGCCGACCACCAGGATCGGGCCGCCCGGGCCTTCATCCGGAGGCGGGGGCGGCGGCGCGGAGGTGGTGAAGGTCCAGGTGTAGTCGCGTTGCCAGTTCATTGCCGGCCAGGTCGGCCACGCCGCCTGTTCCGCCGTTGAGCGTGGCCGTATAGGTCGTGGAGTACGCCAGGGCGGCATCCGGATCCAGGGTGGCCGTGCGCGTGGCGGCTGAATAGCTGACAGTGGCGGGCACCAGGTTGCTGCCGGCATCCCGCAATTCGAAGGTAGAGCCCGTGATCGTGGCCGCGTCCATGGCCTCGTTGAAGGTGGCGGTGATATTGGCTGTTCACATTCACGCTGGACGCACCATCCGCAGGGATGTGACGATTGTGACCGATGGTGGGGTGTTATCGGGCCCGACCTCGGTCTCGAAGACCACATCGACCAGATAGTTGGACGAATCGAAGGTATCGGTCGGGAAGACGCCGCCGTCGCTATAGACGTAGACGCCGTTGGCGCCGTCGACCCCGTCCTGCAGCGCGTGCAGGGGCGGGCTGTCCACGCCCGCGCTGGCGAACGAGGTGCCTATGGCGTAATAGCCGACGGTCGTGTGGTAGGAAGCCACGTAGGTGGTGTCCGCGTCGATCGCGATGGGCTGGTCGAAGAGCGCCTCCTGCCAGCCGCTGGCCGATTCGCCGGTGAACGTGACGGTTCCCAGGTTTGCCCCGGCTGTCGTCCACAACGTGCCGGTGTGGGTCCCGGTATTGCCGGCCGTCTTGTAGAAGCGGATGCCGGTGATGTAGCCGGCCACATCGGACTGGAACTTCACGCCCAGCTCGACGGCGCGAGTTGTCGTTCTCTTCGACGCCCGGTCACCGACGGCCCGAAGATCGAGCACGGGCAGGTCTGCGCCTGCGGCGGTGAAGGTGACGCTGTCGGCGCGTCCCGATATTGGCGGCAGTCGTCCACGGCCCGGGCCTGAACCGTGACCGATTGGCTCGGATGGCGTTGAAGGTATAGGTCCAGTTGGCCGTGCCGGTGGCGCGGGTTCCAGGTGAGGCCGCTATCGGTGGAGACCTCGACCGCAGCCACGACACCCCGCCAGTGTCAGCGGCCGTGCCGGAGACGGTGATGTTCCCGCCCGGGACGGTCGCGCCGTCGGCCGGGGATCGGTGATCGTGGCCGTCGGCGCGGTCGTATCCAGCGCGCCGCCGCGGGACCAGGCCAGTCCTGCAGCGAGCCGGGCTGCACGCCCATATCGGACAAGCAGGTTGACCGTGGCCTGCTGCATGCGCGCATCCTCGGGTTGGAGCCGCGGTCGTGGGTCGCATCCAGGCCCCAGGACCACTGCACCGTCCCCGCGCCGAAGACCAGCGCGCCGCTGGGCGCGCGGTACAGGCTCATCTTGTGGATCTTGCCCCCGGCGTTCGTCTCGGACAGGGTGATGCGCCCGGCCGGGTAGCTGCTGGCATAGGCCGCCTGTTCCCAATCGAACTCGTAGCCCAGCGTGTCGTCGGCGAGGGTCGTGTCGCCGCTCATCCCGGTGTTGCGCCAGAAGCGCAGCCCGGTATCGGCCGCCGGCACCTGGATGGCAGTGGTGTTGTCGCCCCAACTGATGTTGCCACTCAGGCGTTCTCGGGCTGGCCGCCGTCGTGGCCGGTCTGGTTCTGGCGCCAGAGGCCGGTCCAGACTGTCGGATCCGGGTCGCAGTCGAAGTTTCCCTAGCAGTTGTAGTGCTCGCTGCCCTGGGCGTCGCCTTCCTTGTAGGAGACGAGCGTGCGGTAGTCCGTGCTGCCGCCATCGGCCGTGCTCGGCTCCCAACGCGTTTTCCAGTAGATTTCGTTTCCGCTGAAGAAGGCCAGGTTGACGCCCGCATCGCGGGCGGCTTCCACTGCATTACGCTGCCCGGCCGACCAGTATTCGTCGTGGCCCGAGGACATAAAGATCTTGTGATCCAGGATCAGGTTCCCGCGCCGATCGGAGTCGAGGTCTGTGGAGTAGGTAACATCGTAGCCGTTGCGCTCCAGGAAACGGAGCATGGGATATTCCGCGTTAAAGAGCCAATCTTCAGTGGGCGCATCGCGGGTCGTGAAGGGCCGGTTGTAGCTGACTTTGTGAGCGTGGGCTCCATCGTTGATGCCCGTGCCGCCATCGTAGAGGCTGTACCCGCCATAGCGGTTGTAGGCCTGCCAGGTGGTGTCCGATGTCTGGAGGAGAATGTCTGAGTGGCTGGCATCATCGCGCACGATGAAGACGATATGGCTGGCCTCCCCCTCATGGCCCGCATCGTCGCGCGACGGACGGGCGATATAGATTCCGGATACAGCGGTGGAGGGCACGGCCCAGGAGGCCGACACCCCCCAGTTGCCGCAGTCCGTCAGGTTCCACTTGTCAGAGCTGGTTGGATTATTAGGATCAGTTGCATTGGGATCAATTGCAGTGAAGAGACAGTCTGGCTGAACCTGGGGCAGCGTCAGCGTTGCAAGGGGAGCGATGGTGTCGACCAGGCGAGCACCATCCCCACCATAATAGCCAAGCCGATAGATGTCGATGTGGTACGCGGTCGCATCCGTGTCAATCTTGAAACTGCATCGTGTCGCCCTTGTTCACGCTGATATCCGTGGCAAAGCCCTGGATGGAAGCATCTCCGGCTCCAGAGATATCCCACTCGCTGGAAGGGTTGCCCGTTAGACAATTTTCTGCCACGATATCGTTGGCGGGCGAGGTGCATGGATCGGAAGGATCGCTCACGGTGACAGTCACGGTCGCAGAGGCGCTGTCCACCGTCCCATCATTCGCTGTATAGCTGAAACTGTCGGAACCGGTGAAGCCGGCGTTCGGCGTATAGGTGAACGAGCCGTCTGCATTGAGCGTCAACGCGCCGTTAGCCGGGTCGCTGACTTTGACGGCGGTCAGCGGATTCGAATCCGCGTCGGTGTCATTGGTGAGTACACCAGGCGCGGGGACATTGAGGGCTGTATCGATTGTGGCGCTATAGGCATCATCCGCAGCGACGGGCGCGGTGTTCTGCCCTTCTTCTGCGCCAAGGGAAGACGTAGGCTCTATGGCAGCGAACTGGCGAACATAAACGTCATCGAACTGTGCGCTCATATCGTTCTCCCCGTATAGCGCATATGGCCTGCCGACGAATTGAGCATCGCAGAGGCCTGAATTTCAAGACCATCATTAATCAGAAACATCGATGTTGGACGCAACTACAGCTTGACGGTCATATTATACCATGCGTTTAAGTCGATTGGTCGCACCTGCAGCGGATCCAATAGTAGACCCTGTGCTTCCAGACCAACGATAGACGTAGAGGTTATTGTCCAGCATCGAAGATCTGTCGTAAGAGATTAACCGGAGTAAAGATTTGCTATCATCGGTAACCCGAACACCCAAGCCCCATACATTACCTGCGATCAGTCCTACCGTAGGCATCCAGGATATAATCATTACCAGTGAAGGCACCGTGCAATAATCTGGTAGCCGAAGTGATCCTCCTGCACCACGGTCCCGATTGAACCATCCCGCTGCAGTATCCACCGCTGTCCAACTACCGCCCTGAGGGCGTCCACTTGGAAGGGTCCAATAGCTAGTATGATTGCGCGACCTCCATTGAGATCTGCTGTACGATAATCCAGCGTCCAAGCTGACCCAGTCAACTTACAGTAGTACGTATGCAATGTATTGCCAAACAACGTGTTGAGAAAAGACAGGCAGAACCATCTTCCATAATAGGGTTACCAGGGCAACAACGGTGAAGCCACTCAAGGGAGAGGTGGTGCTTGAAAACATCTTTGACCTGCCAACTCAGCCGGATATGTCTCGGTCGAAAGGAAATAAGTCCCATCAATAGTACATCCTGGGGTGCAGCCAACGGTTGAGCTGAGCTCAAAACAATCGTCGTAGGAGGCGGTTTCCAGAGTCTCCGGGTGTATCTGCGCCACGCTGGCTGGTGACTTCGTGCATGCCAGCTGTTGTTACTGTACCAATAGAGATAGTAATTTATCATCGTTCGGATCGAGAAATAGTTGGGTTACTGGTTGCGATACCCAAGCGCGGCTGGCACCAGGGTCATCAGGTGCTGTGAAGTTGAGCCCATCATGCTCGTCCCATAACAATACGTAACTGTTACCATCAGCAATTCACGGTATAAACCATATAGAAAGATTCCACGACCTTGAAGCACCGTACTGGCCAGCGTTCGCCATTTCCACTGATAGAGCGGATCAGAATATTTATCCAGGTGGAGGAGATCGTTACTGCGCGCTAACGCCAATAGCGCCACCGGATGGATATTTTCAAGTCCAAAGTAGCCCCAGTACTGGTAGCCTCCCATGTTGAGTTCAACGATGTCCAGAGTATGCGGTGAACTGTTTTCCCAGGACTATCGTGCGTTAAAACGGTTTGGGCGCTACCAAAGTGGAAATAGCCTCAGGGTTTCCGTCGATGAGCTGAAATCGTCGAAGAACTCAAATGTTGCACCCCCATCGGAGAGCGCCGGTCGCAGCCGCGTTACCATAATAGAGATAAAGTGTGGAGTCACCGACTGCTACGCTCGGCACCTTCACCCAGAGCAGAGCATCGCCTGTGCTCCAGCGCTCAATCCAGAATGAGAGAGAGGTGACGCCATCGCTGTCTGTCACTCGCAGATCGCTCCCATCGCTGTTAGCATTTGCAAAATTAAAGCCGCTGTCCAGTGTGATCGCAACTTGATAATCCGTAAGCGCTGAGCCAGTGTTGGTAATCGTCACCGGTTGTCGGTATGCCCAGCCTGAATCGAACCAGGCAGCCGCTTGCTGGTCCTGTGTGGACGCCAGTTCAGCAACCTCGGATACACTTACGGAGTTTGACTCTGAGGGTTTCCCTTTGGCAATAGTTGGCAGCTCGCTTGCCGCCTGGATCCGTTGCGTGGGCACTCCCAATGCGCCGAATAACATACTAATGATCGAAATGAAAGAAAATATGCGAATTTCCAATTGATGTTTCATATTGCCCTCCGATTGCCCTTCGACCTCAAACAAAAAGGATAGAACCCGATCTGGAATCAAAATAGCGAAACCAGGGCTTGTGGCCGGTTTCGCTATTCGCTCCTCAAGGATGTTCCCTCCCCGCTCGTCTTGCGCTCAATCGTTGGAAGGTGAAGCGACCAATTTAGATCCTTAAATCATCGCTGCCTGTGAATCACTACTATTTAGTTTTTTCGACCCCCTGAACCACTACCTACCGCTACTTGAATAAATCACTAAATGGAATTCGGCTAACAGGAATTTTGTGGGGCTATATCTGCGATGTTGGCGACATTCTCAACCCTGTTTCGCCTAACAAAATCGTAAGGTTTACTGACTTCAGTATACAGGCTTTCCGCTAGGTTCCTATCATATATTTTGTCATGTTACTTATTAGCCTAATGTCATATGAGAAATTCCCCCCTTTTTGAAGAAGAGGGCCTTTTCCTGTGAAACTTTTTTAAAAAAAAAAAAAAAAAAAAAAAAAAAAAAAAAAAAAAAAAAAAAAAAAAAAAAAAAAAAAAAAAAAAAAAAAAAAAAAAAAAAAAAAAAAAAAAAAAAAAAAAAAAAAAAAAAAAAAAAAAAAAAAAAAAAAAAAAAAAAAAAAAAAAAAAAAAAAAAAAAAAAAAAAAAAAAAAAAAAAAAAAAAAAAAAAAAAAAAAAAAAAAAAAAAAAAAAAAAAAAAAAAAAAAAAAAAAAAAAAAAAAAAAAAAAAAAAAAAAAAAAAAAAAAAAAAAAAAAAAAAAAAAAAAAAAAAAAAAAAAAAAAAAAAAAAAAAAAAAAAAAAAAAAAAAAAAAAAACCACCGCAAAAGCCAGGCGCACGTACATGCCGCTGGAATAGCGCTTGACAGGCGTATCGATGAACTTTTCCACTTCGGCAAAATCCACGATCTCATCGAACTTGCGCTCGATCTCCCTGCGGTTCATCCCCAGAATGGCGCCGTTCAGGTAGATGTTCTCGCGCCCGGTCAGTTCGGGGTGAAAGCCGGTGCCCACTTCCAGCAGGCTGGCCACGCGGCCTTTCACTTTGATTTTTCCCGAAGTCGGCGCAGTCACGCGCGAAAGGATCTTGAGCAGGGTGCTCTTGCCCGCCCCGTTGCGCCCGATGATGCCCAGCACTTCGCCCTGCTCCACGGTGAAAGAGACATCCTGCAAGGCCCACAGGTCTTCGCCCTCGCGGTTGCCGTGGTCGGTTTCGCCGATGCGCAGCATGGGGTTGGGCTTGCCGCGCACTTTGGCCCACCAGACGTTCAGGTCATGGGCAAAAGTGCCGGTGCCGATCTGGCCCAGACGATAGGTTTTTGAAAGATGTTCAACAGAAATTACTGATTGTCATTCTTTAGAGTTTCAAGGTATTATTGCAATGTGCAAAGCCGCTCGCTTTCCCCGCGCTCCGCGCGAGCGGGATCGCGGAGAGAACGCGGAACGCGGGATCCGGAACGCTGCTTGTCCCGATAGACTGCAGCAGGCCAGGAGACTAGATCGATTGAGCTTATCGAATTGTCCCAAGGAAACCTGACCCAGGCGGTAGGTCATCAAAGTTTTCTTCGCAAATAACGGTTGGCATCAATTGGTTTTTTGTTTAGCTGTGAAATTTCACTTGAAATAGATTTCATGCACGATTATGAAATAACCAGAATTATATTCCTTAGTTTCCCTGAGGGGCTCTCAGACTATTAAGACTCAGATTGAAGTTCAGTGAAAAGTCTGTCCAGGTTCCATAGCCATAGGCCCCATAGTCCCGGATGCGCCAGTGATAGTCTGCCATTCGGCAGGTTCGCGCTTCTGTCCTGGCGACTCCGTACAACTCGTATCCGTTATGCACAGCTCGCTGCCTCGTGCTGTGTACCATTTGTTCAACGCGGCCGTCACATTCCTCGTGTATGTAGACTTCGAAAATGTACTAGGTCTGCTCCGCTGATTCCCGTCCAGTTGAAACTGTTACTCCAACTCGTCAACAGGCCGGATGGCATCCCCCAGACACGCACGCTACCCACATGTTGGCCGTCACTACTCTTGTTCCCGTCCATCGTCAGCGAGAGCGGGTTGCTTGTCCCGCTCGCAGTCGCCACTCCAAACTGTCGAACACGTAGCCCGTGCTCGGCACTACCCTCAATTGCCACCACCGTCCCCGGCCGTGTACGCCCCCTACAGTTTTGAGCCGCTGGCATTGATCGTCCCCCCACTCCCCGGGTTGACCGCCCTTCGTCAGACGTGTAGCAGGCTTTGTTCAGCGTGAAGGTCTGGTGAAAGCCGTCTAGGTTCCATAGCCATAGGCTCCATAATCCCGGATGCGCCAGTGATAGTCCCCATTGGCCAGGTTCTGCTCGTCTGTGTCGGTGATTTTACCACACAGCTCCGTGCCTCCCGCACAACTCGCCGCCCCTGCTGTATACCACTTGGCCAACACCAGCTGTCCCGTCCGCTGTCTGCACATGCACGATAGTAATTGGTCGCTGCACTGAACCCGTCCCAACTGAAGATGTTATCCCAACTCGTCATGCACACCATCAGCATCGACAAGTCTACATGGGCAACCGACAGATTTGGCCGTTACACTCTATCCCATCCATCATCACCGAGAGCGGGTTAGCGCGTCCCGCTCGCATCCCCACTCCAATCAGTAAACGTAAATCCTGTGCCCGGCATTGCACTCAATGAAACTACCGACCCGGCTGTGTATTTCCCACTACAGTTCGGCGCACGGGCTGACATTCGTCGTCCCCCCACTCCCCGGGTTCACTGCTGTTGTTAGACTATAACAGGCTACATTCAAATCAAAAGTGGTGTATGCTGTGTAGGGTCCATTGCCATTTGGACCATAATCCCGGATGCGCCATTTGTAACCCCCGTTCGCCAGGCTCTGCGTTTCACTCGGGGTGATCGCACAAGCCGTGCCCCCTGCACATCCCGCTGCATCAGCCGTGTACCATTTGTTCACCAAGTACGTCCCATCTACGGTCTGTACCTTGCACAAAGTGATCTGTTTGGCATCACTGTCACTGTTGAGCTGAACGTCTTGTCCCAACTGGTCAATGCACCAGACAGCGCGATGAGCACCCAAGCCACGGAAGTTGGCTGTTACACTCATATCCCCTGTGATGGTCACTGTGATCGAGTTGCTCGTCCCACTGGCGTCGCCAGACCAATCAGTAAACGTAAATCCTGTGCCCGGCATTGCACTCAATGAAACTACCGACCCGGCTGTGTATTTCCCACTACAGTTGGGCACCGGGCTGACATTGATCGTCCCCCCACTCCCCGGGTTCACTGCTGTTGTTAGACTATAACAGGCTACATTCAAATCAAAAGTGGTGTATGCTGTGTAGGGTCCATTGCCATTTGGACCATAATCCCGGATGCGCCATTTGTAACCCCCGTTCGCCAGGCTCTGCGTTTCACTCGGGGTGATCGCACAAGCCGTGCCCCCTGCACATCCCGCTGCATCAGCCGTGTACCATTTGTTCACCAGTACGTCCCATCTACGGTCTGTACCTGCACAAAGTAATATATGGCATCACTGTACCCCGTCCAACTGAAGGTATTGTCCCAACTCGTCTGCGTACCAGACGGCGTATTCAGCACCAAGCCACGGAAGTTGGCCGTTACACTCATATCCCCTGTGATGGTCACTGTGATCGAGTTGCTCGTCCCACTGGCGTCGCCAGACCAATCAGTAAACGTAAATCCTGTGCCCGGCATTGCACTCAATGAAACTACCGACCCGGCTGTGTATTTCCCACTACAGTTCAGCACGGGCTGACATTGATCGTCCCCCCACTCCCCGGGTTCACTGCTGTTGTTAGACTATAACAGGCTACATTCAAATCAAAAGTGGTGTATGCTGTGTAGGGTCCATTGCCATTTGGACCATAATCCCGGATGCGCCATTTGTAACCCCCGTTCGCCAGGCTCTGCGTTTCGCAAATAGGGGTGATCGCACAAGCCGTGCCCCCTGCACATCCCGCTGCATCAGCCGTGTACCATTTGTTCACCAAGTACGTCCCATCTACGGTCTGTACCTGCACAAAGTAATATATGGCATCACTGTACCCCGTCCAACTGAAGGTATTGTCCCAACTCGTCTGCGTACCAGACGGCGTATTCGGCGCCAAGCTCACGGAAGTTGGCCGTTACACTGTCATATCGCTCGTGATGGTCACAGTGATCGGGTTACTCGTGCCGCTCACATGGCGGTCCAATCGACGAAGCACCAATCAACATCAGGGATCGCAGTAAGTTACGCTAAATCCTGTGAGATGGTATGTCGCACTGAATGAGACTTCTTCGTACACTGAGCCAGTACCCACTACATTGATCGTCGAGGTGTACTCGTTCTGAGTGAAGGTAGCCGTTATGGCTTTGTTCCCATCTATCGTGAGCGAGAGCGGGTTATCCACCCCGCTGGCGTCGCCGGACCAGCCGGTGAAGGAAAGCCGGGATCGGGCGTGGCGCTAAGTTGCACCACATCCCCAAATGATATGGAGCAGGAATGTCCGGGGTGACTGTGCCGCTGCCCACGATCGTGATGGTCAGGGTATATTCGATCTGTGGCATAGTTGACCGCCACAGTAAGAACACCCCGGCATCGTGACCGTATTGGTATCCGCTGTGCTGGCATCGGCATCCGTGCCGGTCCAGCTTACGATCTGCCAGCCGGCATCCGGGAGGGCCCCGCTCAGGCTGATGCTCTCCCCTGCCAGGTACTCTCCGGTGGGGCAGCCCGTCGATTCGGTTGGCGAGGCGATCGGGTCGCTACCCTGTCCGGTATGGCTGAGCGTCAGGGCAAAGCAGGCGGGTGGGTCGTTGACCGCTTCGATGGTCACATTGACTGTGATGGTGGCTATGCCGCCATTTCCATCTGAGACCTGCACATCGAAAGCGTCGCTGCCGTTGTAATCGGCGGTGGGTGTATACCCGATCACCTGAGAGGCGCCGGTTCCCGACGCAGCTGGCCGTACCATTTGATGCCGCAGAGGAGACGCTCCAGGTGAGCGTATCGCCCGCATCGGGATCCGTGGCGTTCAGGGTCAGACTGAAGGCTGTCGGTGCGCCATCTTCAGACATGATTACATCCACTGAAGCGCCTTCAGTAATCACCGGAGGCTGGTTGCTCAGTTGGAATTCATATGCGCCACGGTCATCATAGGTGCGCGTGCCAGCGCCGCTGTCTACGGTGGCCGGGTCGTCCACGCGCGGGTTGCCTTCGATGTCAATGGTGGGCTGGTTAGGGGCATCCGCGTTCGCGCTGTCGATGGCCGGCGATCCGGCTTGAATATGGTAATCGCCCAGGTTCACAGTCACGTTATAGGGTGCATGAGCCGGCCGCTCTGCGATCGGAGCCGGCGCGACGAAGAGCGGATCGGCTTCTAATCCGTGGGTTTCTTGTCCAGTCCCTAGCGCCTGGAAGGCTGCCAACGTCGAATAGTTGGTGCCATTCCACTGGATCAGGGCAGTGCCACTGTTCAGGTAGAAGAGGTTGAAGTCAAAGGTGTCATTGACCGATGAAGTGGAATCAAAGCGCAGGTTGCTTGGCTGTCCTGCTGAGGTTCCGCCGCCAACCTGGTGTCGCAAGCCGTTGTCGACCAGGATGTTGTTGTAAACCGTGGCGCCCTCGATCCAGTCCCATTATCGCCTTCGAAATTGATCCCAGCGGTCACATTGCCGTGCACGGTGTTACCGATGGCCGTGTTGTTCGGCGAGTTGTAGTTATCAATGCCATGGTCGCCGTTGCCATACAGCAGATTGCCGATGTAAAAATTACCACCAGTTGTACAG
Source organism: uncultured Chloroflexia bacterium (assembly GCA_963785535.1). Taxonomy (GTDB): domain Bacteria; phylum Chloroflexota; class Anaerolineae; order Anaerolineales; family Villigracilaceae; genus JAABUE01. Next base: position 19,202 of record CAWAVQ010000034.1, read on the forward strand.
TTATAGCTCGTTATCCCGGAGTCTTCATTGCCATAGCTAATATTATGCAGGATGGTATTGTTATTGCTGCCGTCCAGCCGAATTCCGCTGGCATCCCGCTGATACCCTTCGGCATTGCCGAAGGTGACGTTGTCACTGACCAGGTTATTGTTGGAACTACTGGTCAGGTGAATGCCGTGTTTGCTGTTGTGCTCGGTGATGTTCCCGCTGACGGTGGAATCGGTGGTGCCACTCAGATAGATGCCCTCACGGATGGAACCAGAGGCAGGGCTGCCGGAGAGGCTGATGTGGTTGTTCGAGAGCGTGATGTGGTTCGAGCCGAATACGTAAATCCCTTCGCCAGTTGTACCGGTGATGGTGAAGCCATCCACCACGATGTAGCTTTTGCTGGTGATGCGGAAGCCATTATTGTTGGGCGCGGCCCCAGTGACCGTAACATCCGGCGTAGCCGAATAGGTGATGGGGGACCCGGCCGTGCCGGAATTTGGCACGGTCACCGTTTCAGCGTACGTGCCAGCCACCACATGCACGGTTTCGCCAGCCACGACGACACTGGCGGCTTTGCCGATGGTGCAGAAGGGAGCGGCGGGGTCTGTCCCCAAACCGGCATCGCTACAGGCACCATTCGTCTTGTCCACATAGTAGGTGGTATAGGCACTGGTAAAGGTGACATCCTCGCCATACGCAATGCCGGCATCGTTCCAGGCATAAGCCCGCACATGGTAGAGCGTAGCAGAGGCCGGCCCGCTGATCGTGCTGGTGAAAGCGCCGGTCGTGTTAAGCGGACCATCCATGCTCTTGTTGTCTGAAATGGTGGGGTTGGCCAGGGTACTCCAAACCACACCATGTTCGAATGGATTGGGGGAGCCCAGATCGGTGAGGGTGCCGTTGCCGGTGGCTGAGCCTGAGATAATATTCGTGACAGCCTGGGTGGTAACAACCGGCAATGCTACCCCAGACGGCGGTTGGAATTCATACGCGCCGCGGTCATCGTAGCTGCGTGTGCCGCTACCGCTATCGGTGGTGAAGGGATCGTCAACGCGGGGGTTATCGTCCAGGTCGGTAGTGGGCTCATTGGGGGCATCCGCGTCCGCGCTATCGATGGCTGGAGATCCAGACATCAGGTGGTAATCGCCCACATTCACAGTAACATTGTAGGGGGCTCCAGATGGTCGTTGCGCGACCGGAGCCGGCGCGATGAAGAATGGGTCGGCTTCTAAGCCGTTGGTTTCCTGTCCGGATACTGCCCCTTGAAAATCGGCCAGCGTCGCGTAGTTTGCCGCTGCCCCATATGATCTGCACGCTACCGCCGTTCAGATCGTAGAGGTTGTAGTCCAGGCTGTTGCCACCCAAAGAAGCCGCATCGAAGCGCAGGTTGCCGGCCTGTCCGCTTGCAACGCCACCGCCAACTTGTTCCAGAAATCCATTGTCGACCATCAGGTTGTTGGCAACCGTTGCGCCACCGGAGCCAGGAGATGAAGCTCCTTCGAAGTTGATCCCAACAGTCACATTGCCTTGCGCAGTGTTGCCGATCACCGTGTTGTTCGGTGCGGCGTTGAAATCAAAGCCATGGTCGCCATTGCCATAGCTGAGATTGCCGATGACCAGATTCCCACTCGAACCGGCGTAGATACTCATCCCGGAGTCTTCATTGCCATAGGTCATATTATGCAAGATCGTATTGCCGTTGCTGCCGTCGAGTTGAATTCCGTTGGCATTGCGCTGCCACTCTTCGGCATTGCCGAACGCGAGGTTGTCGCTGACCAGGTTGTTGTTGGAACCGTTGGTCAGCAGGATGCCATGCGAGCTGTTGTCATTGGTGGTGTTCCCGCTGATGGTGGAATTGGTGGTGCTGTTGATATAGATGCCCATACGGGTGGAACCAGAAACAGGACTGCCGGAGGAGCTGACCTGGTTGTTCGAAATCGTGATGTGGTCTGAGCTAAATACGTAAATGCCATAATCCGCGGTGCCGGTGACCGTGAAGCCATCCACCACGATGTAGCTTTCGCCAGAGATGCGAAAGGCGCTGCCCCCATTGGCCGTACCGTCGCCCGACACCGTAACGCCAGGTGCAGCCGAAAAAGTGATGGGAGAGCCAGCCGAGCCGGAATTCATCCCGCTCACCGTTTCAGCGTAGGAGCCGGCCAACACATGCACGGTGTCCCCGGCGACGGCGACACTGGCTCCCTGGCCAATCGTGCAAAATGGTAGTATCGTCGTGCCGGAGCCACCATCATCGCACGTTACCGTGTTATCGACATAGTAGGTCGTTCCAGCGGCCAGCACGTTTTGCGCGGGTATCCCCAGCGCGCCCAGCAACATGCTTAGAATCGCAATAAAAGAGAATACGCGTGCCTTCAATTGAGATTTCATTTCGACCTCCATTCGATGTTGAACAAAAAAACCCAGTCCAGGAGCTGGTTTCCCCCTGAAGGACGGGCGCTACTTGCTCCTCAAGGATGTTGCCTTCTTAGCCGTCCTACACTCGACAGTTGGGAAAAAAGCGATCAGGTTGCATCCTTGAAACATCGTTGTCAATGGTTTCCCAATATTCGATTTTCCAAACCCAAAAGAGCTACCAGGCCAAACTGTAAAACCTGATAGAGCTCAACATACAGATACGCAATTGAATTTCGACAATGAAATAATATCAACGATACGATTTGTTTTCGTTTTGATATTCTTAGGAATTATTAATACAAAAGGGATGAAACCGGTATGAGTTTTGACGTTCAAAAACAGTAGACAACCATATTTCGGATTTCCTGGGAAGAAGTGTTTCCTTTTCTCCGAAGAAAATTTAATTTCCTGAGAAGAACTTCCCAGTTTCCTCATAGGAAAATTAAATTTCCTGGGAAGAAGTCCCCCAATCGCCGGGAGGAAATTGACTCATTCCTCGGAAGAAACCAAAAAAGCCTGGGAAGGAATTTTCGCTCATGTGCAAAAATTTTTTGGCCTTCTCCCGATTCGATTTTAAAGCAGGCATCCTGCTCGCCAGTTCAGCGCGTGCTGCAAAGTGAATGTAAGGTCTCCCTCCCTGCGAATCCTTAAAAATAACAAAAACGCAAAACACAAAACCGGATTCTTTTCCTATAATGGCGGCACTTTCATCCCAGGCAAGCGGGCGCCCGGCGCGCAGGCGGTCCCCTCGTTTTGGGAAAAAGATAACCCTACTCTAAAAATATGGAGGTTTACCATGGCTTACAAAATTCAAGCCATCAACGCTTACCGCCCTCGCTTAGACCAGGGCAACACCGTACAACAGCCCGAACTGCTGCGGCTGCTCTCACATGGCACCGGCCTGCTGGAAGGCTCCATCGACCATGCGATCAAAGAACTGCGTGATAAGATCATCTTCTACTGTAGCACCGGACGGGCTGTCAAAGTCGAGGGGCTGGGCATCTGGACACCCACCATCAGCTTAGATGGAAAACTCAAAATCCAGTACCGGCCCGATCCCGCCTTTGTCTACCAGATCAATATGCCGGGTGTCTTCACCGGCACGATCCTCAACAAGGAGCACATCGGCAAGACCGGCGACGAGCTGGTCATCAAGTGGAACGAGGACTATCCGGAAGACCCGGTGGATTAGGGGGGAGAGGACCGATGACTGATGACCGGGGACTGATGTTCGGTCTCCAGTCATCGGTCCCCAGTCTATTACCGAAGCGCTTTGCGGAAAGCAGATAATTTGATGAACAGTCTCGGCGATATTTAGCACAATGGATGTAGCCGCTCTCTCGATCTGGCTCGACAAATTGAGCCGTTCCCGCTGTGGCAATTTTTCACTTGATGCGTACACGGCATCCACATAATTGAGCGCCAACTGATACAAAGGTCTGCTCGATGCAGTTGATAATATCCCCAGTACACATATCTTTCACTCAAACCTGATTCAGGCAAGGATCATCCCGAATGATTGCAACTTGTTGTCCCAGATAGGCAAGAGGTGGCAGAGCATGCCAGCGCCTAAGAAGGTGATAAGACGGCGAGGTCAACAAGCGACAGGCATCCACTGCTGGCTTCCATTTTTTTTTGCGGATTTCTTTAATGGTATCTTTGTTGGGCAGCAACCCGAAATCCCATGCCCCACAAAGACGGGCGAGAAAATCTACGCGCTCGGACAATGAAACGAGCACATCCGGAACTTTGACATCCGGGTATAAAGCGCCATCCAGCCACGCGTTTTTATTCACCACCCACCTGTAAGAACGAACTCAAATACCAATCACGCAGCTTCCGCGCCTGTTCACGTTGCTTTGGGTCCGTGATCTTCTCCAGAGGGCGATGCAAAGCAATGCGTTCCAGGTGGGTTTCAATCGCCAGGCGGGCACGTGAGAAATCCGAGTCGCTGCCAGCCAGTGTTTGCCGCCTGCTCCAAAGCTCCCAACAATCGCTCACATTCAATAAACCGGATTGACAGAGCGTAAAAATATCTAAAAAATCACGCGGTGCGCCACGCTCAACTAAAGCTACCATTTTAGTTGCTACCAGGTCAGATAGACTATCCAGTGGAACATCGATCCAGCCTGCCGATACGGGTTCCTCGAGACGCGCCGAACGTTCAGCGATCTGAAAACTGAACACCGTTTTGTCATCCTGGGATAATTCCACGCTGACAACATCGCCCCAGGCACGGACATGTACATCGCCAAAGGCCGCAAGGATCGTTTCCAACGTATGCGTTACTTCCTGCTTTTGACTTTCCGTCAGGGGCTTAGACCACCAGGCATCCACATCGTGAGTTGGACGATAATCGAGATAATGAAATAATCCTAAGGCCCCGCCTAGAGAAATTCGATCTGCGAGATTCGCATCCACCAACGCATTCAAACAAGTTCGCGCATAGGGAGATAAGCTGGATGGTTGCTGAGGTCGAACGGTTTTCATATTAGAAAAATTATACCGTATCCATAAAGGTCTGCTCCACCCGGTTGAAGACCAGGCTGCCCAGGAAGACCACTGCCAACATGAAACCGAAGCTATAGAGCAAATAACTGAGCTGGGTCTCGCCCGCGCCCAGGAAGGCGTAGCGGAAAGCCTCCACGATGGGCGTCATTGGGTTGGCCAGGATCAGCCACTGAAAACGCTCGGGGATAGATGAGACCGGGTAGATGACCGGGGTAGCGTACATCAGCAACTGCACCCCAAATTGCACCAGGAAACGCAGGTCGCGGTACTTGGTGGTCAGCGAAGAGATGATGATCCCGAAACCCAGGCCGAGTCCCGCCATCATCACTACCAGCACGGGCGAGAGCGCGATCCAGGTCCAGTGGGGCTGGATGGGCGTGCCACGCAGCACAAAAAACAGGATGAACAGGATAAACAGGATAAATTGAATTGAAAATGTGATCAGGTTCGAGATCAAGATCGAGACCGGCACGGCCATACGCGGGAAGTAGACCTTGCCGAACAGGTTGGCGTTACCCACGAAGGTGTTGGAGGTCTTGTTCAGGCAATCCGCAAAATAAGCCCAGATCACCGTCCCGGACATATAAAACAGGAACTGCGGTAACCCGTCGGTGGGCAGGCTGGCGATCTGGCCGAAGATGACCGTGAAGGTCAGGGTGGTCAACAGTGGCTGGATCAGGTACCAGAGCGGCCCCAGGATGGTCTGCTTGTAGACGGCTACGAAGTCACGCCGCACGAACAGCAGCACCAGGTCCCGGTAGCGCCAAAGCTCCCGGAAGCGCAGGTCGAGCAGCCCCCGCTGGGGTTCGATGACCATGTCCCAATTTTCGTCTTGTAAGGGAAGTTCCTGGATATCAGTTGTCATTGTCGATTGGTTTGGGTTCTTCCACGCCTCCGCCCTTCCGACAATCCAAAATTGTCAGACGCATGTGAAGAGATTATTCAGGCAGGGGGGTACGATGAAGGGGGGGTGAACTACCGATTTTTCTTTCTGATTTGTCCCGCTGGGAGTTCCAACCGTTTTTGCTGTACTTGTAAAAGGGTCAGAAGCACGCGTACGCGCTCGTTACCGGATAATTTCCTGTCGAAGATGGCCTCATAGCCATCGAAGGCGCCGCCCTGGATGACCACTGCGTCACCCGGCTTTAGCCCCTCAAGCTGCTGGCCACCGCTGGTGTTGATCTCATCCACACTATTGCGAATAGCCCAGATCATCGCATCCGGCATGGAGGCCGGCTGCCCCCCAAAAGAGACCAATCCGGTTGCACCGGGCATCCAATGAAGAGATGACCAGTTGACCTCTTCCAGATCCACTCGCACGAACACATACCCGGGGAAGTATGGTTTTACCTGGCGGGCGCGTGGATTTACCGTCTGAACCCGGATGCACGGGTGATAAGCCTCGATCTCCCGGACTTGAAGCTGTTCCCACAGCAAATCTTCCTTGCGGGGTTTGCTGTGCATCGCATACCATTGAGCAGTCATAGAAATACGCTTTCAATTCAGAGTTTAGAGGACAGGATGGCGCTCTGCTACTCGTGGGTGGATGAGCCTTCGTACGTGGATGATTGCTCCAACCAAGCGTCCAACAGGTCTTTGCGGAAGCGCCAGGTCTTGCCGATGCGCACTACTGGCAGCACGCCTTCCTTGACTAGTTTGTATACCTTGGCTTCGCTCATGCGCAGGTATTTCGCCACATCCTTCACAGTCATGATCGCGGAATCAGGAACCCCTTTCTGTTTTTCATTTTGCATGCGCTGCCTCCGACCCCATTCCGTTTGAAACCAAAATGCGTTACCTTTCAGAACAATGGACAAATTTCGTCAATCTGTCCATATGAATGCCAAAATAGATGAAATTATGTTCCTTATCAATAAACAACTCTAATTTCGACTAAAAAGCGTTATTACCGATAGAATAACTATAAAATAAACAAAATTATTTTTTATTTGGATATCTTTAGAAATTATTAGGATCGTTTGTGTGCTTGCACGCCTCCGCCCTTCCGACAATCCGCATTTGTCAGACTCATATGAAGAAACTATCCAGATAGCGTGTTGCAGTAAAGGAAGTTGCGTTCTATCGCTTTTTTTATCTTCTTGATCTGTCCGACTGGAAGCCCCAAGCGTTTCTGCTATGCCTGTATAAGCGCTTCAAAAACGCAGGTCCGCGCTCGACCCCGGATATGTTCACATCCAGATTGGTTTGCAACCTTTAAATGTGCGCCAGATGATTACCAGTCGCACGCTTATGCGTGGATGATAGGCTTCGATCTTTCGAATGCGAAGCGGTCCCCACAACAGAACTTCTTTACAGGGTTTAGACCGTGAAGAGTACCAACGCTCAGGCATCTCCCTTTTCCCCTGCGAGAGAACTATCACCGATAAAAACGCTTAAGAATTTACTCATCTCACTCACTGGATGATTCCATACCCATCTCTACACCATCGTGAAACCAGTCATCGATCAGATCTTTCCGGAAGCGCCAGGATTTCCCGATCCGCATAGCAGGGATTTCCCCGGCTTGTGCCAATCGATATACTTTGGCCTGGCTAAGGCGCAAATAGCGGGCCACCTCGTGAACCGTCATAATAGGCTTTGTATCTTTTTTGGAGAAGGGCCCTACCATAAAGTCGCCTCCCATTGATAGCCGTGCAACTTACCCGCGCCTAAAAATGCCTGAAAATGAAAAAAACAGACCAAATTATGCGTAAATTTATACGCTATAGTAAGTAGTATAGAAAAACTTTGCAAAATTGTAAATAGGCGAAATGTACCATGCCATATTATTGGTACTGTTGAACCAGGCCAGTTCTGCGGTTACTTCCACATAAGCCACTATATCAAAAACATCCAGCGGCTTTGCGCTTATCGTGATATAAGCAAAATGGCCTATCCTTTATACGGACAGGCCATCTCTCTATATTTCTTGTTGTCTGCTATCTCATTTTTCCCTGGATCTTGTGAATCAGCGTCTCCAGATCTATCCCGTATTGAGCACAAAGTTCTTCTAACGTGCAATATTTGTTCATAGAACACCCGACACAGTCCACGCGCAGTTCGATCAACAGGGGCGCTACTAGCGGAGATAGCTCCAGCAAATCGGCGACCAGGATACGGGGAGAAAGCATCGTTGTCCTTTAAGGTTAGTTGCGGCACTAGTTGCCGCCGTCTGCGTTGAAGACATCCGGATTGGGATCGCCTTCTGCGTACAAGTATCCGGCCAGCCCGCGTTGTAAGCGGGAGAGCGCGTGGTCCACCAGAATGTAACGTCCGGGCACTTCGAGCTTGAGTTCAACCATTGTGGCGCCACCGGGCGGAACCAGCGTGGTCTGCACATCGATCATTGGAGGCGTACTGAGCGAACCCAGGTCGTAGACTTTGTCGAACGCCTCGCCAATCACGTGGAAAGACGAGGTGAAGTTGGGGCCGCCCACACCGAAGAAGATGCGCACGGTTTCGCCCACGTTGGCTCGCAGGGCATGTGCATCGCTGGCGAGCGCCATGGAAGCGCCGTTGAAGACAAAGTATTCGGGTTTTTCATCGAGCAACTTGTTGATATCTTCCGTCAATGCGCCAGTAGTGCCGAAAGGCTGGGATGTGTATATCTCGCCCTGCATGACATAGAACTCGCGGTCCACGGGGGGCAGGCCGCCTGCCGGCTCGACCAGGATCATGCCGTACATGCCACTGGAGATATGCTGGGCGACCATGGGCGTGGCGCAGTGATAGACGAACAGGCCGGGTTTGAGCGTCTTGAAAGTGATCACACTCTCAGCGCCGGGCTGGGTCTGGGTGGCGACCGAGCCGCCGCCGGGACCTGTGACGGCGTGCAGGTCGATGGAATGTGTCATCAAGCTATTGGCTGAATTCTTGAGATGCAGTTCCACGGTGTCACCTACCCGCACGCGGATCATCGGGCCGGGAACCTTGCCGTTGAAGGTCATATAACGGTAGGTGGTACCGTCAGCCAGTTGGCCCGAAAGCTCGCTGGTTTCCAGGTCGACGCGCACATGTTCAGGTCCACGGTTGCCAATCGGGGCAGGGATGTCGGTGGGGTCACGCGTGATGTCCACAGCGGCTGGGTCGGCTGGTCCACTGGAAACAGCAACCGTTTCCGCTGAACCGGAGTTGCTGGAAATATTTGTGGTGCTGCTTGCATCACCAGTATTGTTCGCATTCGTTGAAATCCCTGAGCCGACAATGAATTTGCCTTCCATGCCCGCCTGGCGGTGACCAGGGATGTTGCAGTAGTAGGCGAACGTGCCTTCTTGGTCCGGGCTGAACTCCAACACAACGTTGTTCCCCTGCCCAACCACGTCCTCGGATTGGGCATTCGCTCCCTCGAAAAAGATATTGTGGGAAGCGCCTTCACCGCTGTATAGAGTCACTTTTACAGTATCACCGACATTGGCTTTCAAGGTCGGATTGGCCTGGCCATCGATATCACCACCTTTGCCAATGAAGACCATCTTGCCATCTGCCATGCCAGATTCGAGCGCATACTCCACGGTCACACCCGTGGACTGCACGGCCGATACGGGACTGGCAAAGTCAGCCTGAGTCGCCGCGACATCCCCAACCAGCAGAACGCCGCTCATGCCGAGCTTGGCGTGAGTGCTATCTTGATATTTTAAGGACCACGTTCTTATCCGGCGCAGTAAACGTAACCGAAGTAGTCTCTCCCTTTTGATTTAAGGTGTCGGATTTGACATTGAGCTCGGGGAAAACAATATCGTGCTGGCCGTATCCGCTATTGACCAGCGTGACCGTGAGCGTTTCACCCGGTTTAGCTTGTAAAGCCGGGTTGACAGCGCCGCTGATGCCATCGCTGACACCAACATAAACAAAATTGCCATCTCTCAGGTCAGTGGTCAAAATATATTCTGTATCTGCATACGCACTGCTAGCTGGCGCACAGGAAATCAATAATGCGCCAAGCAACAACGTTGAGATCAAAGTTTTAATAATTTTCATAGTTCACTCCTCTATCGGCTTGAAATAAAGATTGAGCACTTTTTATGTACTCATCTTATCCAAAGGAGTGAGTTCTGTCTTTGCGCTGGCGCAAATAGGGAACAAAAAAGTCCGGCGCTGTGCCGGGCTCAATTCACAAGAACTGCTGTCACCTATCTCTCGACGAGGTCATCCGCAATGCTGACCAGTCCGTGCGGGTTTCGGATGACCACCCGCTCCCGGCCAATATCGAGCAGGCCGTTGCGTTCCCATTCGTTCAGGGTGCGGCTGACGGTGAAGAGCGTGGTTCCACTCATTTCGGCCACATCCTGGCGGGTGAGCGGCAAATCGATCAGCACGCCCTCGTCAATTTTCGTGCCGGATTGCGTAGCCAATTTCAGTAAAATGCGGGCAATGCGCTGTTCCACGCGATCCGTAACCAGCGCCTTTTGACGTTCCTGTAATTCCGAGATGTAGCCATGCATCAAACTCATCACGTTGAGCGAAATAGAGGGTTCTTGCTCAACCAGTTCGCGCAGATGCTGTGTATCCCAGGCCATAGCGCTGCTATTCTCAACGGCCTGGGCCGTTGCCGGGTAACCAGCACGGGGATTCAGCAAGGCAATCCCGCCGTAAGTCTGGCCGGGAGTCATGATGCGCAGAGTGATTTGCTGCCCGTTGGGCGTGATCTGGATCATTTTGACGCGCCCTTCCACCAGCACATAGGCGTGGGTAGCCGGGTCGGCTTGCATGAAGAAAAAGCCGCCTTCCTCCACCGAGCGCAGCATGCCCGCCTCCAATACCTGGGCAAAGACATTCGGGCTGACGTCCTTGAACAAGCTGGATTGGCGGATGAGTTCGTCTACTTCCATAACAGGATTTTACTCTAATCTGGACAGGTTCAGTATTAATTTGTCATGCTCTTGCCCACCTTGCGCCAGCGCAAAGAAAAGCATCTCTGGCAGGGATACAATTTCATCATGAGGCTTCAAAAACGCTATCTTCCTCTCGTGACTTTTTCCATTCTGGCCTTGCTGGTCGCCTTATGGGCCGGACTTTTACGCATAGGCTGGTCGCTGCCTTCCTTTCCGAAACTGGTCATGGCACACGGCCCGCTGATGGTTTGCGGTTTCCTGGGCACGCTCATCCCGCTGGAGCGAGCCGTCGCCATCCGCCAGAAATGGATGTTCGCTGCGCCCATCCTGACCGCTTTGGGTTGGGTGACGCTGCTTATCAGCCCGACTATTTTCGGCGCAGCATCTTTTACCCTCGGCAGCCTGATCACGCTTGCCATCCTGCTCTACATGTTCAAACAAGAACCCAAAATCCACATGGGCATCATGACGGCGGGAAGTTTTGCCTGGGTGGTGGGGAATATTCTATGGATGACGGGCATGCCCATCTTCAAGCTGGTTTTCTGGTGGATGGCTTTTCTTGTGCTGACGATTGCGGGCGAACGTCTCGAACTCAGCCGCATCCTGCGCCCTACCCCCAGAGCGGACCCAGTTCTTCGGCTTTTTCACTGCCATTATCCTACTTGGAGCCGGAATCACCGCCGTCAACTTAGATCTTGGCACCCGCCTAAACGGGCTCGGACTTCTTGCTCTAGGAATCTGGTTCGTCCCCAACGACATCGCCATCCGCAATCTGCGCCATTCCATGCCACTGACACGCTATATCGCATTCTGCCTGTTTGCCGGGTTTCTATGGTTGATCGTCGGGGGTGGGTTAATGCTTGGGCTCGGCGGGCAGGCAGCGGGTCCGTATTACGATGCGATATTGCACATCGTCTTCGTTGGCTTTGTTATGTCGATGATCTTTGGGCATGCCCCTATCATTTTCCCGGCCATCGTTCAGGTCCCAATTGCTTTTAGCTCGGCTTTCTACATGCATCTGGTGCTTTTGCACCTATCTTTGTTGGCGAGAGTTTTTGGAGACCTGGCAACGATGCCCGTTGTCCGCATGTGGGGTGGAATGCTCAACGCAGTAGCCATCTTGCTCTTCCTGGGCATGACCGGCTACTCCATCTTACGAAGCCTGCGATAACTGGATGGTCAGTTGGGTTCCCTTGCCTGGCGCTGAGCGTATCGCCAGCCGTGCACCGATCAGGTCGGCTCGCTCGTACATGCCCAGCAATCCAAAATGACCCGATGGGGCAAAGTCGGCAGGCGTGCTAGGGGCTTCGAAGCCGAGGCCGTTGTCATTGATCTGCATCTCGATTTTGGTATTCCAAAAATGGATGACCAATTTCGCCTGTGTAGCCATCGCATGGCGGGCCACATTGTTCAAGGCCTCCTGCGCCATGCGATAGAGCGCCAACTCGACAGGAGCAGTCAAACGTCTCTCACTCCCCAGTTTTTGAAATGTCACCTTAACATTCGAGGCTGACTCCGTTTCACGTGCCAGCATCTCCAAGGCTGTGACCAACCCCAAGTCTTCGAGATAGACCGGGCGCGATTCGCCCGTGATCATCGCCTCGTTCAGGCTGGACCATCCTTCGGTCACCTGGCCGTCAGTCGGGTACCTGCTCCTGATCTGACCAGGAGCAGGTACCCGTTTCTGTCATTCTGGAACGCCGGGACATTGTGATTAATATCACCCGTAAGCCGTGACCTTTGGAAATTATCGTAAGAGTACATCCGGAGTATTCTATGGTTAGGCATAAGATATTTCTATGGTGAGCCATAAAATGAGCGAAAGCGAAGAAATGTATCTGGTCAGTGTTGCCCTGCTAGAAGAAGCTGGGGAACAAACTCCCATCCGGGTATCGAAGTTGGCCAAGGAACTTTCCATCCAGCCGGTCTCGGCTAATCAAATGATCCGCAGGCTTGAAGATGCTGGGGCGATTAGCTACACCCCGTACAAGGGAGTGACTTTGACCGAGAGCGGTAGAGCGATTGCGCTCCGCATCCTGCGCCATCGCAGGTTGTGGGAAGTTTTCCTGGTGGACAAACTCAATCTACCAGTTCGAGCCGCCAGCGAATTGGCCTGCCAGATGGAGCACATTGCCCCGGATGAAGTTTTAGCGCACCTGGCAACCTTCCTTGGAGAGCCAACGCTCGGCCCGAAAGGAAAACAGATTCCTCCCGGTGATCTCGATCTTGCTACGTTGTCCGGTATTCCTCTTAGTCAGCTTCAAGTAAACGAAAAGGGCACTGTCTTACGGCTTGACGCGAACGATGCAACCCGTTCGTTCCTGATTAACGAGGGCATCGTTCCACAGGCCGTTGTCACCATTTTGGGTATCGGAACAGGGGGCAGTCTTTTGGTTGAAATCGCTCATCATCAAGTTTATCTGGCAGCCCCCGTAGCAGAGAAAATCTGGGTCAGGGCCCGCTTGGTTTCATCATAAACAATGCTTAGGAAAATTCATGGGACAACTTCTTACCAGACTCAAACCACTTCAAACCATCAATGAAACAGGGTGCCACGGAGGTATGCAAGAGAATACCAGCAGTTTGCCTTTAATTGCTATCGTTGGCACGCCCAATGTTGGGAAGAGTGTGCTCTTCAACACTCTCACCGGCGCTTACGTCACCGTTTCGAACTACCCGGGTACTACCGTTGAGGTTTCGCGCGGCAAAGGCCGCCTGGATGCAAAACAAGTGGGGGTAGTGGATACGCCAGGCATGTATCGTCTGATGCCCTTGACCGATGAAGAACGTGTCGCCCGCGATATTCTCCTGCAAGAAAAGCCAGATCTGGTGATTCACGTTACAGACGCAAAAAACCTGGAACGCATGTTGCCGATGACCTTGCAGTTGATCGAAGCCGGATTGCCGGTCATCCTGGTTGCCAACCTGATGGATGAAGCCAGGCGTTTGGGTGTCCAGGTAGATATCCAACGATTAGCGGCCACGCTGGGGATTCCGGTGATCGGGACGGCGCTGGCGCTAGGACAGGGGACAACAGAACTGAAGGATTTGCTCGCTTCTTCTCTTGGATCCTCAGCCTGCTGCCGCGCCCCCAGGCGTCTTTCCAGCCCGATCCAATACCAACCGCTCATCGAAGCCGCCCTACAACAGATCGAATCCGATCTCAAAGGACAGTACCAGCTTGGCAAGCGTGCCATCGGTCTCTTACTCCTACAGGGAGACACTGGTGTAACGGACCTGGTCGCCTCTATCGAAGGAGAGCGGTTCTCAGAGATTGAATCCATCGTGGAAGGGTGCTCGCGGAACTTCAGCCAGCCTCTGACTTATCTGATCAGCCGACAACAGCGGGATGTTGCCCAAGGACATCCTGACTAACACCCTCTCCCATCCGGACGAACGGCCTGACGGTTTTGCCGAGCGACTGAACCGGGCTATGATAAATCCACTGACCGGTATCCCGATCCTGATCTTTGTGCTGCTGGCCATGTATGAAATTGTGGGGGTGTTGGGCGCTCAGACGCTGGTCAACTTCCTGGAGGGAGTGGTGTTTGGCCAATATATTAATCCCTGGGTGGATCGCCTTCTAGGAACCTACATTCCCTGGCAGGCGTTGCGGGATTTGATCGGCGGCGAATATGGGTTGATCACGCTTGGTATTCGCTATGCGGTAGCTTTGATTCTGCCCATTGTGGGCACATTTTTCATGGTGTTTTCCGTGATCGAAGATAGTGGATACTTACCGCGTCTGGCGATGTTGATCGATAAGCTGTTCAAGCGCGTCGGCTTGAATGGACGGGCCGTCATTCCAATGGTATTGGGGTTTGGCTGCGACACCATGGCAACCGTTGTCACTCGTACCCTGGAGACCCGCCGTGAACGAGTCTTGAGTACTTTATTGCTTGCCCTGGCTATCCCCTGCTCTGCCCAGTTAGGAGTGATGCTCGGGTTGTTTTCGGGCAGTCCGGCCATGCTGGTGATCTGGGTCAGCATCATATCGGGCGTTTTCCTGCTGGTTGGTTTTTTGACGGCCAAGCTGATACCTGGAGAACGTCCCACCTTTTACATGGAATTGCCCCCCTTGCGTTTGCCCACTCTGACCAATATCCTGGTCAAAACCTACACGCGCCTGGAATGGTACTTCCGTGAAGTGTTGCCTGTTTTCCTGTGGGCCAGCGTACTGATCTGGCTCGGGAAGCTCACTGGCCTGTTCGACATCCTGCTCAACCTTTTGCAGCCCATCATCCACTGGATGGGCCTGCCGGACCAAGCTACCGTGGCATTTCTGTTTGGCTTCTTCCGCCGGGACTACGGAGCTGCCGGGTTATATGATCTGCGCAATGCGATGACCCATACGCAAATCCTGGTGGCAGCGGTCAGCATGACATTATTTATTCCCTGTATCGCCCAGTTTTCGGTCATGCTAAAAGAGCGTGGCTGGAAGACGGCTCTGGGGATCGTGGTTTTTATTTTCCCGTTTGCTTTCCTGGTTGGTGGCCTTCTGAATTGGCTGCTGACTGTACTGAATGTCAGCTTATGAAATGCGGTTTTTGTGGTTACAACTTCAACCCCGACGAGGCGGAATCGGCTTGTCAGAGTTGCCCGCTGGTGAAAGGCTGCCATCTGATTCGTTGCCCACAATGCGGCTACGAAATGCCGCCGGAACCAAAATTGATCACCTGGCTGCGAAAAGCAGGAATGAAGAAGAATCTTATCCATTCCAAAGGAGATTGACTGACGATGAGAATTGGAGAGAGCGCTGAAGAACTTCTGGAATTGTTGTGGATTGCTGAAGAGGAAGAGTCTCAAAATGGGCTCGAGCCCTCAGCGGCTCCACAGGAAGATTTTGAAAAATTATCCAGCCTTGGCCTTGTACAATTCGACGGTCGAATTTATTCCCGTACCGATACTGGCAAGATCGAATCCGCAATGGCAATCCGCCGCCACCGCTTGGGGGAACGCTTACTGGCTGACGTCTTTGGTCTGGAGGATAGCTTGATCGATGACCAGGCTTGTCGCCTGGAGCATGCCTTGTTTGAAGGCTTGGATGAAAGTATTTGTACGCTGTTGGGCCATCCGCGCTTTTGCCCACATGGCAAACCCATCCCGCCCAATCATTGTTGCCAGGAAATGAAAGAGACTGTAACCCGGTTAATCGCTCCCCTGAACGAACTCAAGCCCGGCGAAAAGGGTCGTATTGCCTATCTACAAATGAGTCATCCTGTCCGCCTGCAAAAACTGATGGCGATGGGTGTGCTGCCCGGAGGTGAGATGCGGCTCGTGCGTTGTTCTCCAGCCTATGTCTTTGAAATCGGGTATAGCCAGTTTGCAGTAGATGAAGAAATCGCAGCAGATATTTTCATCCGTTTGCAACCTGAATAATTCGGACATTATGAGCTTTCTATCGGATTCTTCCACCATCGTCTGCATGTGTACGGGGTGAACACCGCCACGCCTATCCGGTCCATGACAGGGAACACAGGCCAGGGCACTATCCATTATCATCCCACCGTAGGTCGGACCGCCCGTATAGGGAATATAGTTCCCCTCATTGTCAGTAGCAGTATATAAATGCGCTCACCGTTGGACGCAAAATTGCCGTTCCCGCTATTCGAGCGGGTTGGCCCCATACCCTAATTATCATTGGGTTCCTTTGGCAAGGGCTGCATCAATCACTTGCTGAAAAGCTTCGAACGGTTGTGCGCCGACCACAGGCGTGCCGTTGATAACAAAAGTCGGTGTACTTTGCACACCTAATTGTTGTGCCATCTGGATTTCCTGTTTGACGATGTCGGTGTATTTTCCAGAATCCAGACATTGGCTGAACGAACCTTCATCCAACCCTAATTGACCGGCAAATTTCTTGAGGTTGTCCTGGCTGAATGCGCCACGATTTTCACCGTTTTGGTTCGCGTACAAGAAATCGTGATACTCCCAGAACGCATCCTGCTCTGCCGCGCACTCGCTAGCTTCCGCAGCCCATTGGGACTCTTGCCCCAGGAAGGCAAAGTGGACAAAGGCCAGGCGAACCTTGCCCGTTTGAACATAAGTCTCATTGATCTGACGCCCCGCGCCAGCGGCAAATCGCCCGCAGTACGGTCACTGGAAATCGCCAAACTCAATGAGTGTCACCGGTGCATCGGGGTTACCCGTAAAATGGCGTGTTTGCGACACCAGGTAGGTCATCAACTCTTCGTTCCCGGCTGCCGCCTGTGAGGGAGCAATCGATTGGGGAACCGCAGCTTGCTCATCTGCTCCACCAATTAAGGGGCGTCCGTAATACCCGCCTAATAGCCCAATAATTAACATGACAACTCCTACAACTGGGGTTGCCCAGGATTGGACATTTATTGTGATGGCCGGTTGCTTTTTCGGCTGCACTTCTTCTATCTCTTCTATCTCTTCCATCTAATTTCTCCAAAACTGACCTGGGCCTTTCCCAGGTTGCCTTAATGATGCTGGGCTGCGTGCTTTTGGTAAGAAGATTGGTTGACAACCATGAGCAGAGATGCAATCCATCATGCATGGGCTCGAAAACAAATATCAGGAAGTCGGCACAACACCCAGGATTTTACTTATGGGGCTTCCGGCAAGTCCACACAGTTTCCGCTATTCGCTTGCACCGAATGGTTGGGATTGGCAACCAGGATGCACATCTGCGTGGCCTGTGCCGGACGGTCAGAAACGCGATAACCGGTAAAAGGCCTCGGACCGCCGTACAGAATCCATGGTCCTGATCCAGGCACGCCAGCATTTTCGGGAGTCACGGTATTAAAGAAGAAGTGGACGTGCATGCCGGGCAGTTTTTCGGTGAATTCGAAGGTCTCGTATTCGACCACGTAGTGATTCTGGTCATCGATCGTGATGGCATTGATGCGTGCGAATGGGATGCCAGGGGGCACAGTCGCTGTGGGTGTAGCGCTGGGCAGTGGAGTTTCTGTAGGTGTGGAGGTGATCTCGAGCGTGGGGGTCGCGCTGGGCAGCGGTGTATCGACTATCTCAGTAGCAGTGGCCGTTTCCGTGGCAGTGGGAGCGAGAAGCGGGCTGGCACCTGGCCCAGCGAAAAGGCGACTGACCATATAGATACCACCACCCAGCAGACAGATCACAACCAGGGCCAATCCAGCGATGACCGGCAGGGACAAGCCGAGAATTTTGGTGGGCGCAGCTTTCGTTGGTGTGCGTGGCGCTGGCGTGGATCCTGCGGCGGTGCCCCCGGTCGTTGTACCGCCGGCACCGATGCCTCCAGCTCCCACCACGCTTTCCGCAGCACGTGATGGAGGTGGGGTCGTTTCCGCCTGGGTTCCTTGAGCCCTGTCGGCAGGAGTAGAGACCGGCTCAACGTATGTGCCTCCCGAGCTTTCAAAAGATATATCGGATTCTTCGACAACAGTCGCGCCTGGTTTCGCTGTGGGGGTAATGTCCGGGGTTTCGACCATGGTGGCCCCAGGAGGCGCGGGCGTTTCTATGGATGCGCCGGCCTTGATCCGCCCGAGTACGTTCCGCAACGCGGCTGCCATCTGGGCGGCGGTCTGGTAACGGTCGTTAGGATCCTTGGCAAGCGCTTTCTCGATTACCGTTACCAGGTCGTCTGGCACGTCAGGGTTCAGGGCCCGTGGGTCGGGCACCGGATCGTTGACGTGCATCATCATCAGAGTCATAGCGGAGTCAGCTTCGAAAGGCGGGCGACCGCTGACCATCTCGAACAAGGTCACGCCCAGAGAGTAAATATCCGAGCGACGGTCGGGATGTTCTCCCTTAATCTGCTCAGGAGACATGTACATGGCAGTCCCCACTACTGCGCCGGTAGCAGTGTGCCGTTGCCCTCCTACGATCTTAGCAATACCGAAGTCCATCAAGATCGCCTGATCCGTGACAGTTAGCATCAGGTTGGCCGGTTTGATATCACGGTGGATCATCCCGCGTTGGTGAGCATAATTCACCGCTTCGCAAATATCAACCATATATTCAAGCGCTTTTGTAATTGACAGCTTGCGGCCACTGGTATTTAATCGCGCCAGATGCTGTTGGAGTGTTTCCCCCGGCACAAACTCCAATACCATGTAATAGCTATCGCTTTCATCATCGTGGTTGAAATCGAAGACCTGGATGATATTGGGATGGCGCAGTTGTGCCACCGCTGTAGCTTCTTCTTCGAAGCGTTTAACGAAATCAGGATCATCAGACAGGTGCGGATGAATCATCTTGACGGCCACCACCCGCTTAAGGTTGGGGTCTGTGGCTTTATACACGGCTGACATTCCGCCCTGGCCAAGTATTTCTTCTATTTGATAGCGCCCGCTCAGGCTTTTTCCAATCCAACTAGGTTTAGGCATTACTTTCTCCGAATAATATTCATAAATCAAGAATAACTTTAAAGTTCACTGAACTTTCATTTTACGAAATACCTTCTGCCCCTGCCAGTTACTCAATCAACCATAACCAGGTATTATTAAACGTACACTGGCTGCGTCCCGATTCGCTCAACACCACCAGTGCGACAAAACCACGGTCAAAGGCTTTTTCAGCGTTTGCAGCCTCGCGTTGCCGCGCCTGATAATCTGCTGTAATCTGAGTAGCCACAGCATTCGGATCTACGACGCCCCCCACACCAGGCGCCTTCGGCGCAGGTGGGATGCCGGGTAAAGAAAGAGGCGCGGTCGGATCGACTTCCCCGATCAGGGTGTCGTTCGAATAGATCGAAAAATTGAGCCCGCGCCCTACCACTGTCAGCCGGTTGGTGACATTGTTACCCCAATTGAAGTTCGGGTCTTTCCCATATGCATAGATATCCCGGCCACTAACCAGTTTGCCATCTGACATGGTGGAAAATAGGACATGCCCACTCGCACCCCGCGTGACGATCGCCATATACTGGTCCAGCGCATTCTTATCCCCGTTCGAGCGCAACACAAAGCCACAGCCGGAAGTGCCATATTGCGTGTTCCAAGTGATGTCAGATGAAATCACAAAATCGCGCGCGACAGTCGCCACAAACTGGTTGAGATAATCGTACTGCAAATACCCATCGACCTCCAAGGTCACTGGTGGATGGATCCAGCCTGGTCGGCCTTGCGAAGGATCTACACCGTATTTAGGCAGGTCCGCGGCGAAAGGAGCAAATGCTGTTGCCGTCGCTCCACGAGCTTCATCACTCAGGGCAGCCTGGGCGGTCTGGGTCGCATCCAGCGCCTGACCGTAAGCCGTGGCTTGGGCTTGGGCGGTTTCGACAGAGGCGTTTGGATTCAGTTTTCCAACCGCTTCTACGGTAGCTGTGCCTCGGACAGCCGCACTGATCGCTTCAAGCGTAGCCTGTTTGGCACTATCCGTGTTGCTGCTCCCCTGACCACAGGCGCTTAAGATGCCAACCAGAATAAGCAGATGCAATGCCAGATTGAATCTCTGTTTCATCTCAGGTTATATCTTTTCTTTTTTGAAGGAAAAGAATCGCCACGAACAAAATCAGAATGATGCCAGATTGCACTGTCCAGGTTTTTATAATCTTAGCCCAATATGCCTGACTATCATCTTTGTTTACAAAGATCCAGTCAAAATTTGTATAAAACTGGTTGACAATGGCTTCGGCAGGCGTAACCGCTGAGGCTTGAGCGATTTGCCAGTTGGCCAGTTCCGTCTGGTAGGTGATCACTTGGCTTTTATACACTTCGGATTGAGCCTGGTAGGCTTCGATTTTTTGCTTATAGTCGGCCTGGATTTGATTCGCCTGACCTTCCCAGGCCTGAAGCGCGGCGAAGAAATCAGCCATCGCTATCGAGTCAGATTGGTCGACGGGTTCAGCCGGACGCTCCGGGAGAACCGGTTCCGGTGGAGGGTCGGGCAGCGGATCCGGAGCAACTGGGGGTGGTTCCGCTATGGTCGGGTTATAGAATTGTCCCAGCCCCGGATAATTGCAGGATCCTTCTTCCAGCATCTTCACACCCATACAACGACAACCATATTGTAATTTGTCATCCAGAGTCATGGCATCCCGTACATCTTGCGGTAAGGCCCAGCACACATCCCCAGCCACGTCTGAACCGGCCCCGCTGATACTCATCAGCGCCTCGAATGCCCAACGGGTCGAAGTCGGAGCGCTGATGAAGCTCGGTAACGGGATCAAAGCCCCACCCAGAACAATCTGTGGCAACATCAGAATAATGACCAGCAAGGGAGCGGAATTGGAATTTGGCGCCAAAGCCGAAGCGAACAAGCCCAGCATCATGCCCGCCAGGGTCGCCAGAGCCAGGGTAATGTAAATCTGGAAGAATTCGGACGCTCCCCCGGGCACATCGAAAGCCAGATAATGGACAATCGTATAAGCGGCGGCCTGGTACAGGGCCAGCAGGGCGGCTACCCACACTTTTGACAGCACGTACGGCAGGATCTTAAGGTTGACCAGACGTTCCCGCTTGTAAACTTCCTGTTCTTTGACGATCTCGCGCATCTGAGAAATCCCGCCGACCATGACTCCATAAACTGTCAGCAGGAATAGAGTGATCATGACATTGGCAAAAAGGCCAGTATTGAAATCCAGGGGATTCCTTCCCAGGAGCACAGACAGGATGACATCCAGCATACTCACGATCGGCGCGGTCGCCAGCATCAGGGCCAGCCCAAAACGGTCACGGGTCAAAATCTTGATATTGCGGCCTGACAGGATGAGGAACTGGCGTAAACCGGATACCTGATGGGAGGCCGGCCGCTCGACCTTACGAACGGCCTGCTTCGGTTCCTCGGCCGGGACTGCCCCCCCAATCGCCATTTTGCCTTCCAAGGGCTCCAAAACATATCTCCGAAAAGCCGGATGTTCGCGGTAGCGGTTGGACCAATCTTCGGGCTTCCCTTTACTGGAATCGTCCAGAACGGCATAAATCTCATCGAACTCCATAGCCCCTGCCCGACGATTGCGTTCCGGCCGGTATTGATCGAAATATTCCAGGGCCTCTTCGGGCGGTCCAAACCAGGCCAGGTAGCCGCCCCGCGCTAAAAAGACCACCTTATCGGCTAACATAACGTTCTTGGTAGCGTGCGTGATCAAGACAATCGTGCGTCCCTGGTCGGCCAGACGCCGCATCAACTGCATCAGGGAGGTTTCCGTACCAGGATCGAGGCCGGAAGTAGGCTCATCCAGGAAGAACAATCCCGGTTTGGTCAACAGCTCGACGCCGATAGAGACGCGCTTTTGCTGTCCGCCGCTCAATCCGCTGATCTGCACATCCTTGCGATGCAGGAGGTCCAGGTCTTCGAGCACCTCCATCACCCGTTGATGCCGTTCTTCCGGGGAGGTGTCGGCCGGCATGCGCAATTGAGCCGCGTAATCCAACGCCTGGTAAACGGTCAATTCCATGTGGATGATGTCTTTTTGCGGCACGTAACCGATGTCATTGCGGATGGCATCGAAGTGACGGTAGATGTCTGTGCCGTTGACCATCACCTGTCCCTGGGTAGCCGGACGATAGCCCGCAATCGCATCCAGCAGGGTGGATTTTCCACCGCCGCTCTGTCCCACCACAACAATAAACTCGCGCGGTTTGAAAACCACCGAGATGTCTTGTAAGATGTTCAGGTCTTTGCGCACCCACTTGTTCAAATGGACCGCGTCCACTCGCAAGCCGCCGCTTTCGTCGTACTGAGCCATCTGGTTCGTTCCCATGACGAAGCGATAATGACCGATGCGAATGGTGTCATCCGGCGTCAACCAGGTTTCTTTTTCGATGCGCTCGTTGTTGACGAATGTCCCGTTCGAACTGCGCAAATCTCGCACCCGGTAGCGCTGCCCCACCTTCTCGACCTGGGCGTGGAAACGAGACACGGTCGGAGTAGCCAGCACAACATCGTTGCTGGGGTCGCGTCCGATCTGGATCAGGTTCTTCTCGTCGAACACGATATCCTGCGCTGACTCACTGACAGCTTCGCTGGGCGCTTGATAGGTCATGGTGACCATCATGCCCGGGTCCAGGCTGCCGATCCGCAAAACGTCGCCATGATGCAAAATGCGTGACCCATCTAGCGGTCGTCCCTCAAAGAGCACCGGATTCTTGGCTTGCGGCACGACCACCAGTTGGTAGCCGCCGTTCGCCCGCTCGAGGCGGGCATGCTGCCCCGACACAATCGGTGACGGGACAACGATGTCATTACCCTCGACCCGGCCGAGCGTCAAGATCGGGCGGGTCAGGTTATATGTTTGAGAACTGCCCCCGGCAATCGAAACGATCAGTTTCGGGGGGGCAGCTTCAAGTTCTTCTATATTGATATCTTGTTCGAGTTCCGTTTTCAATACGCCTGCAGGCATAGCTGGCGAGCGGGAAGCCACGGTCTTTTTTAAGTCAGTTGGAGCTTCATAGGTGAGAGTGATAGCCTTCCCTAACCGGATCTGATCCCCAGCCTTAAGCAGGCGGCGTTCAATCAGGCGTTCACCATTGAGAAAAGTGCCGTTGCTGCTCCCCAGATCCTCCAACATATAGCCCTCGTCCTGACGCGACAACCTGGCATGGCGACGGGAAACAGAAGGAGAAGGAAGCGTCAGTTCTACACCTGGATCGCGACCTATGGTAATTTCTGAGCGAGTAAGTTCAAATTCTTGGGGAGAGGAGGTGTCCTCGTGGAGAATCAGTTTGAATTCACTGGATTGATTCACGGACAGTTCCTGGTTTTTGAATAGCTGTAAACAAGTCTAATAAATAGATAAAGCCTACTTTGATCGTTGGTTAAATCTGTTCGCACTGTTTTTTCTTCGAAGCCAAACCGTTCGCTGAAATTTGCGCGGATGTTTCCCTCGCTCTTGACAAAACTATTAACATGAATTAAGACTACTTGGATGAAATTATACCTTTTTGGTAGAAGGCTTGTCAAGTAACTTGAGAATTCAAGGCATTTTTTATTTTAATTTCGGTATTCAAATCATGAGGCGGAAACTGTTATGATGCGACCGACCCATCTAGACTCTAGATCGCGCATTGCTCCAAGTACTCTGGTTGACCTTCTGCGCTTGCGGGCTGATCAACAATCCAATCATCTGGCGTACAGGTTCATCCAAGATAGCGACTCTGATATCGTTACCATCACGTACGCTGAACTGGATCGCCAGGCACGGGCAATCGGTTCGTGGTTGGAAAGTGCAGGCGCAAGCGGTGAGCGAGCGCTGTTGCTCTATCCGCCAGGCCTGGATTACATTGCTGCTTTCTTCGGTTGTCTATATGCCGGTGTGACTGCTGTCCCCGCGTATCCCCCGCGCCTGAACCGTCCTGTACCGCGCATCCAGTCCATCGTGGCCAATTCGCAGGCTTCTTTTGCCTTAACGACTTCGACCATTCTTCACAACATCGAGCAGCGCTTCGAGCACGCGCCTGATTTACAGGCACTACGCTGGTTGAACACCGAGCAGGTTCCGGTTGAGTTGGAAGCGGGTTGGCGACATCCTGTAATCTCAGCAGACACGCTGGCATTCCTGCAATACACGTCTGGCTCCACCAGTCAGCCCAAAGGGGTCATGCTGAGCCATGGCAACCTGATGCACAACTTGAAAGCCATCCGTCACGGCTTCCAACTTGACGCAAGTGCTTCGGGTGTTTTCTGGCTGCCCAGTTACCACGATATGGGACTTATTGGCGGCATTCTCGAGCCTATGTATATCGGCGGGTCTTCGACTTTGATGTCGCCGGTATCTTTCCTGCAACGCCCCGTGCGCTGGCTGGAGGCGCTCAGCCGTTACAACGGAACGACCAGCGGCGCACCAAATTTTGCCTACGACCTGTGCGTGGACAAGGTCACTCCCGAGCAGATGGAAGGGCTGGACTTGAGTTCCTGGACTCTGGCCTTCTGCGGAGCCGAACCGATCCGTCCTGAGACATTAGAACGCTTCGCACGGACCTTCGAACTGTGTGGCTTTCGAAAAACTTCTTTCTATCCCTGTTATGGATTAGCCGAAGGGACTCTGCTCGTTGCGGGTGGCGAAGGCCCGGCTGAACCACATATCTCCGGCTTTGACCGGAAAACTTTTGAGAGTGACAATGTCGTTCCTGTTTTCTCGGGCTTGAACCACTCTCTGAGTATGGTGAGCTGTGGTCAAGCAGTGATTGACCAGAAAATCGTCATTGCGAATACGACAACACTGGAAAAATGTGCTTCGAATCAGGTGGGCGAAATCTGGGTAACAGGCCCCAGCGTTGCACAAGGGTACTGGAACTTGCCGGATGAAACCCGCGATACCTTCCGAGCGTATTTGTCTGATACCGGCGAAGGTCCTTTCCTGCGCACAGGCGATCTCGGATTTCTACATGCTGATGAGCTTTACGTGACAGGTCGTCTAAAAGATCTGATCATCATTCACGGAAGCAATCATTACCCTCAAGACATTGAATTAACCGGTAGAGTCCGCGCATGAGGCCTTGCAACCCGGCGCGGGGGCGGCCTTTTCTGTGACCGAGGCTGGCAAGGAACGACTTGTCATCGCGCAAGAGGTCACACGCCAAAACCGTAATCCGGATGTCAATGAAGTGGCATCCGCCATTCGCCAGGCCGTGGCAGAGAAACACGATCTGCAAGTGTTCGCTATCATCCTGGTCAAGCCCATGAGCATTCCCAAAACCTCCAGCGGCAAAATCAAGCGCCACGCCTGCAAGAATGCTTACCTGGCAGGCGAATTGGAAGTTGTTGGTGAGTGGCATGCTAAGCCATCGTCCCCGGCTCTTCCTCCAAAGGGAGAGGGTAGAGTGCGGATTCATCCTATCTCAACGGGACTTGTGCTTAAGAAGTCAGATCGGGATGACAGGGATAAGAGCAGAGGCCATCCAATCCTGGTTGGTCACTCGCATCGCTGCCATACTTGAGTTGGATTCTGCCTCCATCGACCCTCGCCAGCCGTTCACCTATTATGGCCTGGGGTCGGTGCAAGCGGTCAGCCTGACCGGAGAGCTGGAAGAGTTCCTGAACCGCAGGCTCTCCCCCACCCTGGCCTGGGATTACCCGACCATTGAATTGCTGGCAAATTATCTGGCGAACGCGGATCAACCTATTAAGCAAAACGCAAACAACCTCCGCGCCGTTTCAGCCATCATCAAGTCTCATGAAAGAACCGATCGCGATCATCGGTTTGAGTTGTCGCTTTCCGCAGGCGCCGGATCCCGCTGCCTTTTGGGAATTGTTGCGCAGCGGCGTGGACGCCATCACTGAAGTGCCGTCCGACCGCTGGGATGTGGACGCTCTCCACTCAGTTGATCCCGCGCCCGGAAAAGTGACGACGCGTTGGGGCGGTTTTCTGGAAGGTGTGGATTTGTTCGATCCGCACTTCTTTGGGATTTCCCCGCGCGAAGCCGCTCGCATGGACCCGCAACAACGTCTCTTGCTGGAAGTCAGTTGGGAAGCGTTGGAAAATGCCTTTATCCCGCCTCATTCTTTAGCTGGGACTCGCACAGGCGTGTTCGTCGGCATCAGCAGTTACGATTACTCACGCCTGCAATTCGACGATCCCGAAAGCATCGACGCCTATGCCGGGACAGGTAACGCCCACAGTATCGCGGCCAATCGCCTGTCATACATCTTCGATTTGCGCGGACCCAGCATGGCGGTGGATACGGCTTGTTCGTCGTCGTTGGTGGCAACGCATCTGGCATGTCAAAGCCTGCGGAACGGCGAATCAGACCTGGTCCTGGCAGGAGGCGTGAATCTCATCCTGCGTCCGGAGCTGACCATCACATTTTCCCAGGCGCGTATGCTGTCTCCCGATGGACGCTGCAAAACGTTCGACGCAAGTGCGAATGGCTATGTGCGCGGTGAAGGCTGCGGCGTTATCGTCTTGAAGCGTCTTTCCAATGCCCTGCGCGATGGCGACAACATCCTGGCGCTGATCCGTGGTTCGGCCGTCAACCAGGATGGCCGCAGCAACGGCCTGACCGCGCCGAATGGCCTGGCGCAACAGGAGGTCATCCGACAAGCGCTGGCAGAAGGGCAGGTGGCTCCGGGACAGATTGGGTACGTCGAAGCACACGGGACCGGCACGCCGCTCGGCGATCCGATTGAAATCTCATCGTTGAGCGCTGTTCTGGATGACGGTAATTCAAACGGCAGGGTCTTGGTGGGTTCGGTCAAGACGAATATCGGTCATCTGGAGTCCGCTGCGGGCATCGCCGGGTTGATCAAGTCTGTGCTGGCTTTGCAAAACGAAGCCATTCCGCCGCACCTGCATTTAAAGGAAGTCAATCCATATCTCGCGTATGGAAGATTCGCGGCTCGAAATCGGAACTTATCTGCGACCCTGGAAACGTCGCGAGGTTCCGCGCTTTGCGGGCGTCAGTTCTTTCGGCTTTGGCGGGACGAATGCCCATATCGTTCTTTCCGATGCACCACCTGTTATCACCGAAGCGCCAGCGGAAAATCTCGGAACGCCCGCGCCACGTTCTCGCTTTATCAGCAAAAACAGATTCGGCACTGCGAGAACTGGCGCAGCAAACAAGCCATCATCTGGAAATGTTTCAAGGTTCGCCTGCCGATATTTGTTTCACTGCCAACACAGGCCGTTCGCATTTTGAACATCGCCTGGCGGTCCAGTCTGGCTCTCTGGAAGAACTGAAAAACGGCTTGGACGCTTTCATCGCCGACACGAGCACAACTGCATCATCTGGTTATGCCAAACCAGGGATTCAACCGAAAATCGCTTTCCTGTTTACCGGGCAGGGCTCGCAATACCCCGGCATGGGCCGCGGAACTGTACGAAACGCAGCCGGTCTTCCGCGCCGCGCTCGACCAGTGTGCGGAAATTCTCAAATCCACCTTGGATCGCCCGTTGCTGGAGATGCTCTTCACCGACAAAGACGATTCCATTCATCAAACCACCTACACTCAGCCGGCGCTTTTCGCCTTCGAATACGCCCTGGCCCAGATGTGGCGTTCATGGGGCATCGAGCCGCAGGCCGTGCTCGGTCATAGCGTCGGCGAGTATGTGGCTGCCTGTATTGCGGGCGTTTTCAGTTTAGAAGATGGCTTACGCCTGATCGCCGAGCGCGGACGCCTGATGGGCGCATTGCCCCAAAATGGGGGTATGGCTGCCGTTTTTGCGGACGCGCCGCGTGTCACCGAAGCACTCAGCGCACATCGAGAACTGGTTTCTATCGCGGCCACGAACGGACCTGAGAACACCGTCATCTCCGGTGAAAGTTCCGCGGTGCAGGCCATTCTGGATGAACTGACGAAACGCGGAATTCGCATCCAAACCGCTGACGGTTTCGCACGCCTTCCACTCGCCGCTGATGGACCCAATTCTGGATGACTTTGAAACGGTCGCACGCGCAGATCCGTTTCAATGCTCCCCGCCTCGCACTAAGCTCGAACCTGCTCGGCGGTATTCTCGGGCCCGATCAAGTCCCTGACGCGGCTTACTGGCGAGATCACATCCGTTCAGAAGTGAAATTCTCTGCGGGAATGCAAGCCCTCGCAAATCTGGGAATCGATGGCTTCATTGAAATCGGACCCAGCCCAGTTTTATTGGGAATGGGTCGGCGTTGTCTGCCAGAATCCAAAGCCATATGGTTACCCTCCCTGCGACAGGGACAGGATGAATGGCAAACGATCTTAGATAGCTTGGGAAAACTTTACGTCCAAGGCGCGGAGATCGATTGGGTGGGCTTCGATCAAGGCTACATGCGCCACAAAGTATCCTTGCCGAATTACCCATTCGAACGTCAACGCTATTGGCTCGAACCCTCAACGAAAAAGACTCTTCCTGAGAAGAGTGAGACACCCATCATACAGATCGCACCAAGCCACGCAGTAACGCCCATCTCGCAATCCAACAATGGAAAAAACGAGAAGGTTGAACGTGGAAATCACAAGGCGTCCAAAGCACAACCACTACCTACAAATGACCTGGATCACGAAACGCTCCTAAATCTCGCGCCAGCTAAACGCCAGAAGATGTTGGAAGATTTCCTCCAACGACAAGCCGCCCGTGTACTGGGAATGGATCCCGCCCGTTTGGCTCTGGACCAACCTTTGGACACGCTGGGACTCGATTCGCTCATGGCAATCGAACTCAAGAACACTCTCGAAACCAAACTGGGAGTCAATCTGCAGATTGCCAATCTTCTACAGGGACCGACCATCTCTAGTCTTGTCGCTGAGGTGCTAGAGCACTTGGATTCTCCCGAGCCTACGAACGAGATTCCACTCACCGTGGCGCAAGAACCTTCAGATGAAAGTCCTCTTTCGTACGGGCAGCAAGCACTCTGGTTCCTGCATCAACTGTTACCCGAAGAGATTTCGTTCAATGTGGCGGGAGCAATCCGCATCCTTGGCGAATTGGACGTGCCTGCGCTTGAACGAGCCTTTCAGCAGTTGGTGGAACGGCACGAATCATTGCGCAGTACCTTCCACGTTGTGAATGGCGAGCCAATCCAGCACGTTCATGCCTCGATGAATGGGATCTTCAAAATGGAAGATGCCTCGAAATGGGGTGAGACGGAGCTACACGACCGCATGCTCACAGAAGCCCATCGCCCCTTCGACCTGGAACATGGACCGATATTGCGGGCATTGCTCTTCAAAAGAAATGATGAAGCAGAACACATTCTTTTGCTTTCGATGGATCACATCATCACCGATTTCTGGTCCATGACCGTGCTGGCGCGCGAATTACTGGCTTTCTACAAAGCCAACAAAACTGGTGCAGAGATTTCTTTGCCATCGCTCCCCGCCCGCTATTCGGACTATGTCCGTTGGCAAACGGATATGCTGGAAAGTCCGCAAGGTGAAAAGCTGTGGGAGTATTGGCGCGATGAACTGTCCGGCGAATTGCCCGCCTTGAACCTTCCCACCGACCGTCCGCGCACGGCGTTACAAACCTACCGCGGTGATTCACGGCATTTGGTCATGGACGGCGAACTTTACAACCAGTTGAAGGCTCTCGCGCAAGAGCAGGGTGCTACACCTTTCATGGCTTTGTTGGCTGTCTTCCAAACATTATTGCATCGTTACTCCAATCAAGAGCAATTCCTTGTTGGCTCTGTGACTGCCGGGCGGAGTCATTCCGAACTGGCTGGTTTGGTCGGTTATTTCATCAATCCCATCGCCTTGCGCGCTGATTTTTCCGGTAACCCTACCTTTAATGAAGTTCTCCAACGTGTGCGGCGCACATCACTCGGTGCGTTCGAACATCAGGATTACCCGCCCGCCTTGCTGGCCAAGCGATTGGGAATCCAACGCGATGCAAGCCGCCCGCCGCTGTTTGAAACCATGTTCATTCTGCAGAAAGCACAGGAGGCAGAAGTACAAGCGCTCAGTCCCTTTGCGCTGGGAATTGACGGCGCATTTATGGAAGTGGACGATCTGGTTTTGAAATCCATCGCGCTGGGTGGGGAACCCGCGCAGTTCGATCTGACTTTGATGATGGCCGAAACCAAGCAGGGATTGGCCGCTGCGCTGCAATACAATAGTGATTTGTTTGACTGCCACAACCATCCAACGCATGTTGGAACATTTTCAAGCTCTATTGCAAAGCATCGTCGTTGACCCACAAAAACCTGTATCAACTTATTCTTTGCTGAGCGAGTCGGAACGCAAGCAATTACTGGTTGACTGGAACCAAACACAAACTGATTATTCGCGCGAGCTTTGCATCCATGATTTAATTCAAGAGCAGGTAAAGCGCACGCCCGATGCAATTGCCGTTCAATTCGAAGAAGAGCGTTTGACCTATCAGAGAATTGGATCAACGTGCTGATGAACTAGCCAAAGTTCTGATTGCTCAGGGCGTTGAACCTGGAAAATTGGTAGGGCTTTTCCTAAATCGCTCCATTGAGATGCTAGTCGGACTGCTAGGTGTGCTCAAAGCTGGCGGCGCATATCTGCCTTTGGACCCATCCTTCCCGTCGGACCGGCTGGCTTTCATGCTCGCAGATTCCGGCGCTTCGGTCATTCTCACGCAAACGGACTTGTTGCCTGAATTGCCCGAGAACAAAGCAAAGATAATTTGTTTGGATGATATTGGTGAGTTTCCTTCAATTGATGAGAAATCCCATTCTGCCAAACCCGAAGATCTGGCTTATATCATCTACACATCCGGCTCGACCGGGAAGCCTAAAGGCGTGCAAATCCATCATAAGGCAGTGGTCAATTTCCTGTGTTCCATGCGTGAGAAGTCTGGGAATAACTGCGGACGATACGCTGCTAGCTGTCACTACGCTTTCGTTTGACATCGCAGTTCTGGAACTGTTGTTGCCGCTGACCGCAGGCGCAAAAGTGGTCATTGCCAATTCGGATGTCGCTGCTGATGGCGCTTTACTGGCAGATGTCCTGACAGACACAAATGCAACTTTCATGCAGGCCACGCCCGCCAGTTGGAGGCTCTTGCTCGAAGCAGGCTGGCAGGGCAAAAGTGATCTCAAGATTTTATGCGGTGGCGAAGCGCTGACAAATGATCTGGCAGAGAAGATTGCTAAAACGCGGCAGCCAGTTATGGAACCTGTACGGTCCGACGGAGACCACCATCTGGTCTACGATCTATCAGGTCACTTCAGCCGAAAACCGTGGAATCTCCAATACGGTTCCCATCGGTCGACCGATTGCCAATACGCAGATTTATATTCTGGATTCCAATCTGCAACCCGTCCCGATCGGCGTGATCGGCGATCTGTACATCGGTGGGGACGGTGTCAGCCGCGGCTATCTGAACCGCCCTGAATTGACCGCCGAGCGGTTCATCGCCAATCCATTTGACTCATCTTCCATCATTTACAAAACCGGAGATTTAGCTCGCTACCTCCCGGATGGGGACATCGAATTCTTCGGTCGCAGCGACCAACAGGTCAAGGTGCGCGGATTCCGCATCGAAACGGGTGAAGTGGAAGTCGCGCTGGCAGAGCATCCGTCCGTGCGACAGGCGGTGGTGGTGGCCTGGAAGGAGCGCTCGTCAGAGGCGAGCCTGGTCGCTTACGTGGTAGCAGCTTCGGGCGAGGAAGAAGCGGATCCCGGTCAATTGCGGGAGTTCCTGCGGCAGAAGCTTCCGGAGTATATGCTCCCGACCATCTACGTCAATCTGGAATCTTTGCCGTTGACGCCCAACGGCAAAGTAGACCGCAAGGCTTTGCCACCACCAACGCAGACGCGTCCCGATTTGAAAGCGCCATACGTTGCACCCCGCACCTCCCTGGAATTGGAACTGTCCGAAATCTGCGCGCAGGTCCTGGGTTTGGAAAGTCCAAACGGAAAGCCCATCGTAGGCGTGAACGATAACTTCTTCGATCTGGGCGGCCATTCGCTGCTGGGAACGCGGTTGGTCTTCCTGTTGCGCGAGAAGTATGGATTGGAAGCCGCGGACCTGCCTTTGCGGGCGCTGTTCGAGCAGCCCACGGTTGCGAATCTGGCCAGTATCATCGAGAGCGTCCAACGAGGTGAACGCGGCGTGCTCCATATCGGCGGCGGTGATTTCATCCGGCGCGGTCAACTGAGCCTGGATGAACTGAATGCCGAAGCGCAGCTTGACCCGGACATAACTGCTGGCAATCTGGTTTACGAACATGTGCAGATCCAAAGCATATCTTGCTGACTGGCGCGACCGGGTTTCGTAGGCGCTTTCCTGCTGCACGATTTGCTCAAGATGACCTCCGCGCAAATCCATTGCCTGTTGCGTGCGGACGATTTGGACGAGGGCAGGCTGCGCTTGAAGCACAATCTGGAAGCGTATTTGTTATGGGATGATGCTTTCAGTGACCGTATCCAACCCATCCCGGGCGATTTGGGTGAACCCCATTTGGGTCTCGACGATGAAACGTTTGAGCGGCTGGCAAACCAGGTGGATGTGATCTACCACAACGGCGCGATGGTCAACTTTGTATATCCGTACCAGGCACACAAAGCCTCCAACGTGCTCGGCACGCAGGAAGTGTTGCGACTGGCCAGCCAGGTAAAGCTGAAGCCGGTTCACTTCGTTTCTACTTTATCCATTTTGTATTCAGGCGGCGATCAACGATGGTCGCGTTTTTCGGGAAAACGCTGACCGCGATCAGGTCGGCGCACCGTTTGGCGGTTATGCGCAGAGCAAATGGGTGGCGGAGAAGTTGGTCGAGCAGGCGGGCGAGCGCGGTATCCCGTATGCGATTTATCGTCCGGGGTTGGTCTCGGGTCACAGCCTGACCGGCGCATGGAATACCGATAACCTGATTTCCAGCATGACGCGCGCCTGCGTGCTGTTGGGCAGCGTTCCCGATCTGGACGTGATGGTCAATATCGTGCCGGTAGATTTCGTCAGCGCCGCGATCATCCACCTTTCCAGGAATCCTGAAAACTTGGGCAAGATCTACCATTTGGACAATCCCGAGCCGATCCACTTCAGCAAGCTGGCAGATTGGTTGGCAAACCAAGGCTTCAATGCCCGTAAAGTCTCCTTCGATGAATGGCGAGCAGAGCTTTTCCGGCAGGTCCCCCACATGCCATCCGATGGATGGGAACCTTATCTGCCCTTGCTCGAAGAAGTGGAAGAGAAGCAGGTTTTCATGCCGGAGTTCGATCTCAGCAACACTCTGTGCAGGACTGAATGGCAGCGGCATCCGTTGTCATCCGGTGAACGACGAATTGTTCTCCACTTATTTGAAATATTTCACCCCGCGCGGTTTCTTACAGAAATCCGAGACGAAAACAAAGTGAACCCGTCGCCCTGGTTCGTTTGCCCGCGCGCCGATTCGAACGCCGAAACCCGCCTGTTTCTCTTCCCGTATGCGGGGGGCGGACCGGCTGTCTTCGGAAAATGGCCTGCTGAACTTTCCAGCAACATGGAGGCATGGATTGCTCATTATCCGGGCAGAGGCTCGCGACATAATGAATCTCCGATCAAAGAACTCGATGATTTGGTTGGGAAATTATCCCAAGCCATCCAGCCGCTTTTGGACAAGCCCTTTGCGTTCTTCGGTCACAGCATGGGCGGGCTGGTCGCATTCGAACTGGCCCGACATCTGCGCAAAAACGATCTCCCCCAACCCATAACCCTGTTCGTTTCTGGGTGCGGCGCGCCGCATCTGCCCGACCCGCATCCGACCATCCACACCTTGCCTGATGCGGAATTCCTTAATGCGCTACGACAATTCAACGGTATTCCTCCCGAGTTGCTACGACTTCCCGATGCAATGGAATTGCTACTCCCAACGCTGCGCGCCGATTTCGAAGCCGTAGAAAGTTATGTCTACAATTCCAACGAGCCTCCCCTTGATTGTCCCATCATTGCCTTCGGTGGCCTGGACGATCCGCGCGTAAGCCGGGAACGATCGAAGGCTGGGCAGTGCAAACCAATTCCAGGTTTAAATCGATTTACTTTTCCGGCGATCATTTCTTCATCAATACTGCCAAAGATAAAATCGTGCGCTCAATCGCTACGGAAATGATGTCTTCCCTTACAGTCAATCGCAAATCTGCATAGGCTTTTATTCAGCGGAGTCTTCCATGCAACTTAAAAGTGAACGTTTTTATCAATGGTTTAACAAACTGATCTTCTCCCTGTTCTATCTACAACATCAGGGAAAAACAATGGCGCTAATTAACGTCAAGGGTGGCGCGCAGTTCAGGACCCGGGTCAACACCTCGGATGCCTATGATGATCTGGGAAATCTGGAGAGCAAAGGTATACGACGATCAGCGCATTCCCATCAGCGCGGGCGATGTGGTTGTAGATATGGGCGCTCATATCGGCGCTTTCGCAGTCCGCGCGGCGCAGATAGCGCACCTCGGGCAAGTCTATGCTTACGAAGCATCCATAAAAAATTATGCCCTGCTCACCGAGAATCGCCAGTTGAACGGCCTTGAAAACCTGTACATTGAAAACAGCGCGGTATCCGACCATCGCGGACAAATGTCACTTTACACGCCCGCTAATAACAGCATTCTTGGCTCGCTCCTGCAAGATACAAGCAGTTTTGTGGAGATGGTGCAGGCAATCACGTTCGCCGACATCATCGCCGAGCACGCCCTCACGCAGATCGAC
>CAWAVQ010000035.1:0-188846 GCA_963785535.1 uncultured Chloroflexia bacterium
GGATTGATGCGGCGGAAGGGAGCAAGGCAAAGGAAGGGTACTGTGGGCCGCCGCATCAATCCGAGTTGGACTAAGCCGGACGAGGGAGGGCGCTTGCCTTAGATTTGGAAATTAAAGCCATCTTTCTTTTCCTAGAGAAACCGTAGTCGCTTTCCACCAATATACAAGAATATTGTACATGAAAAGTTTCATCAGTGCATTAAAAAGAGCGGAGGCAAAAAGGGATTCAGGCACGTAAAACAAGACAGCCAGGGAGAGGACCAGCTGCGGAAGCGAACTGCAAGGGGAAGGAAAAGCGGATCTTCTCAAGGGGATCTGCAAGCTAGGGGAGAAAGGGTGCGTTGGAAGAGCATGAGTTGGCCGCATTTGGGGCAGAGCATGTGGTCTTGCCAGGTATTGGTTGAGTGGTAGATGCTGGTCGGTTTGTTCTATTGGTGGTTGTCTGGGAGGTAATAAGCTTTGTTGCAGAGCGGCCAAGCGGGAGCGCAGGGTAGCAGCGAAGAAGCCGAAGTAGCGCACTTTCACAAAGCCGCGTGGCAGGACATGCTGGAGGAAGCGCTGGATGAAATGCTCCACGGAGAGGGTGCAGGTTTTGAGTTGGCCGGTGTCGGAGGGGCGGTATTGGAAGGTGACCTGGGAAGTTTCCAGGCTGCCGCGATGATCGATGGAGACCAGGCGCGGTTGCTGATGGCAACGCGGTGGATGTAGGGAGCCAGATATTTGAGAGCAGCCTGTCCATTGCCGACTGGCTTGCAATGCACAACCCATGCTCGTCGCCAGACTTTTGGGGGGATTTGTGTGTAGAGTGCGGTTTTTCGCAAGGCGCGTTGGAAGGCAGCGCGGAACAGTTTGGAGAGCGCCTTCACTGGCAGGAAAAAGTTTTTGCGGGCTGGGAACCAACTTTGCCCATCGCTTCCCACTCCGCCACCGGGAACCAGGTAATGGACGTGGGGATGGTAGAACAGGTTGCGGCTCCAGGTATGGAGTACGCCCATCATCCCGATCTGCCCGCCCACAAATCTTGAATCCCTGGCCAGTTTCTGGGTCGCCTGGGCAGAAGCACGAAAGAGCAGGTTATAGATCAGCTTCTGGTTGTGGCTGGCGATCTGGCGCAGTTGTGAGGGGAGGGTGAAGGTCAGCAGGAAGTAAGGGACGGGTAGGAGCAATCCCTGTTGGACTTCCAACCAGTCCTGGGTCTGTTGGTGCTGGCATTTGGGACAATGGCGGTTGCGGCAGGAGTGATAGCTGTAACGGACTTCACCGCAAGCGGGACAGGCAAAGACCTGGCCACCTAGCGCTTGGGTACGGCAGCGCTCGATGGCGCGCATAGCCTGGCGATGGCTGGGCAGGAGGTGTGCAGCGAATTTTTGGCGATAGGCAGGAGCATACTGGTGGAAGATATCAGCCAGTTCTAGTCCCACAGTTCGGCCAAGGCCTGGTTGATGGTTTGGGCGGTGCGCTCGTTGCTAGTCTGGGTCATGTGAGTGTAGATGGCAGTTGTGGCAGGGGAGGCATGCCCCAGATAACTTTGAATAATACGAAGATTTAAGCCTGCTTCCAGCAAATGGGTGGCATAGGAATGACGCAGAGTGTGGACCGTGGCGTGCTTGGAAATACCACTTTCTCGCACAGCAGCCCGGAAGGCACGTTGTACGCCACTCTCATTCATGGGACCCTTCTCAACTTGGAAGGGAGACGGGAAGAGCCAGAGCGGATTGCGGTGGGTGAGCCAGTGTCGGCGCAACATGCGCAAAATCGGTGGAGGCAACGGCACATAGCGATCTTTGCCCCCTTTGCCGTGACAGATATGCAGCAGGTGACGTTCACTATCGATATGGCTCACCTGCAAGCGCACGCCTTCCAGCAAACGCAAGCCACAGGCATAGATCGTACTCAGGCAAACCCGGTAGTGTGGACGACGCACATGCGCCAGGGTAGAGCGTACTTCGGCAATGCTGAGCACCACCGGCAGCTTCTTCTCCTTTTGTGGACGCAGGAAATCAAAGGTTTTCCATTCCCTGCCCAGGGTATGTTGGAAGAAAAACTTGATCCCGCATAAAGCAATCGTGCAGGTGTTGCGCGCTGC
Organism: uncultured Chloroflexia bacterium; assembly: GCA_963785535.1. Taxonomy (GTDB): domain Bacteria; phylum Chloroflexota; class Anaerolineae; order Anaerolineales; family Villigracilaceae; genus JAABUE01. The sequence goes on from CAWAVQ010000035.1 coordinate 2,087, forward strand.
ATGTTTCTCGTTCTTGAGGAACAAGAAATACTGGCGCAGTTCTTCTTCATCGATCTGGTCCGGCGGTTTTCGGTAATGCTTCGCCAGCTGACGAACGGCGGACAAATAGGCTTCCTGTGTCCGCTCTGCAAAACCACGCAATTGCATATCCTCGATCATCTTTTGTCTTAAAGCAGTCATGGCTATACCTCCTGTATGAAAATGGATTTCGATACAGGAAATATAGCCCGATCTTCTGCTGGATTATTTAATTCTTAATACTTGGGGAAACTCTATCCCTTACCTGCGCGAAGCGCTTAGTTCAACTATGGTCTTATACGGAAAAATTCGTTCCGCATTAAGACCCAATTTGGTAGTCTTATACGGTATGTTTCCGCTAAGATACCTATATCTGGAAAAAGTTCCGAAACTCTGCTTCACTTTACGAAGAAAGTATCATATTAACATATCACTTCTCCAAAATACGGTGGTTTACAAACCTTTTCCTGAATCCAATCACCTTGTCATTATTATAGGTTTCGAACACCCAAAAAGCAATAGCCTACAGGCCCTATACCCTCCAAATAAAAAAGACCGAGATACGCTCACTCGCATCTCGGTCGAATTCCCTGTTTTCGGTTTGCGACGGCTATCGCCCGATAAACTCATCCGTGACCTGGTCCAACCGCAGGCTGATGACCTGGCTGGCCGAGTCGCGTCCCATCGTTACGCCGTAGATCACGTCCGCCGCCTGGACCGTGTTGCGGTTGTGGGTGATGATGATGAACTGCGTGTCGTGGCTGAGTTCTTCCAGCAGGTCGCGGAAACGAGCAACGTTGGCTTCGTCTAGCATGGCATCCACCTCGTCCATCACGCACACCGGCGTGGGCGAGACGCGCAAGAGCGCAAACACCAGCGCGATGGCCGTCAGGCTGCGTTCGCCGCCCGAGAGCAGTGCCAATCCCTGCTCGCGGCGACCGGGCAAACGGGCTTCGATCTCGATCCCGGTATTGACCAGGTCTTCCGGGTCGGTCAAAGCCAGGCGCGCCGAGCCGCCTCCGAACAGACGCACGAACACCTGGCGGAATTCCTTGTCCACCGCTTCGAACGTTTTGGAGAACTCCTGCTTGGTCAACTCGTCCAACTCGGCGATCACCTGCCGTAGATCAGCCTCGGCTTTGTGCAGGTCTTCCACCTGCGTTTTCATGAACTCGTAGCGTTCGCTTTCCTTTTTAAATTCGGCGTGCGCTTCGGGGTTGATGGGTCCCATGCGGCGTAGTTGCGCGCGCTGGCGCTTCATCTGCTCTTCCAGTTCGGGGGTGATTTCGTTCACCACTGGCAACTGTTCCACCATGCCATCCAGCGGCAACGGCATCGGACCGGAAACATCGTTTTCATATTCGAACATCACCAGCCCGAAATCATCCTGGATGCGGTTTCTGAGAGAATCGAGCGCTTCCTGCTTGCGGATGACGTCCACCTGCACCTGGCTGTACATGCGGTCCGCCGAAGTCATGCCGCGCTGGGCATTGCCTTCCTGTTCCAGCAAAGCGCGCTCCTGTCCTTCGGCCGTTGCCAGGTCCTTTTCGGCCGGGTCGATTTTGACGCGCATGGCGGCGATCTGCGTGTTCAGCGCGCCCTCGCGCTCGTGGGAAGCCTCCCGGTCGTGCTCCAATTGGGTCAAACCCGCTTCGATCTCTTCCAGGCGACCGGCGAAATCCTGCTGTTGTTGCTCTAGACGGGTCAGGGCTGTTGCCCGCTCATCGCGGCGCGTCCTGGCATCTTCCAGAGACTGCCCGGCCACTGCCGCGCGCGTCGTCCAGTAGGACACCTGTTCCTGGGCTTCGTCCAACGACATAGCGGATAATTTCTGGTTCAGGATACGGACTTGTTCCTGCGCCACGGCGGATTCGGACTCGATCTGCGTCTGTGCTTCGTTCAGTTCGCTCCACTCCGCTTCAGCCCTGGAGGCCTCGGCCTGCAACGCTTCGAGCTGTTTTTTCTGCCACTCGAACTGACGCTTTGCCGAGTCCAATTCGACGGCTGCTTCCCGTTCCGCAGAACGCGCGCGCTCGAACTTGGCACGCGCCTCACGCAGGCTCGCTTCGGCAGCCGACGAGGCTTCTTGGGCGGCCAGCAGGTTCGAGCTCAGGTTTTGAAGCGCGGCATCGAGTTTCTCCAGGCGTCCGCTCAACGATGCCAGCGATTCACCCAACTCGCGGCGCTGGCGCGGTCTGCTTAACGTCGAACCACGCGATGACTTACCCGCCAACACCAGCCCGTCCGCACGGAAGACTTCGCCGCGCAGTGTCACGGCCCGCACGTACCCCGGCTGCCCGGCGATCAGGCGACGAGCGGCGGCGCGGTCACGGGCGATCAACACCTGCCCCAGTAACAAATCAACGGCGGCTTTCAAATCGGCGGGGACTTTTACAAGTTCAGAAGCCAGACCCAGACAATCGCCGTCCGCGGGTGTCTTGAGCGGTACGGCCGCCGCCAGTCCGCCTAAGGGCAGCAAGGCAGCGCGACCGGCCTCATCAGATTCGAGCAGGCTTAGAGCATCCTCGAGTTTCCCATCTTCGAGCAGCACCGCATCCAGGTGTTCGCCCAGCGCGGCAGCCACCGCGGTTTCCAATTCGGCGGGCACATCCAACACGGCACTCAAGGCGCCATGCGCGCCGCCCAACCTGGACTGCCGGGCAGCCTTGAGCAGGAAGCGCGCTCCCTCGGCGTAGCCCTGCAACGATTGTTCGAGTTGCTCTAACACTTCGAGTTGGGCCGCCAGGCGCGATTGGTCCGCCTTGAGCGCGGCCAGTTCTTCATTCTTCTGACGTTTCTCATCTTCCAGGCGGGCGACTTTTTCCTTACGGCTTTCGAGATCCGCTTCGGCCTGTTTCAAAGCTTCTTGCGCCTTCTGGAGCGCCGAGTTGGCCGAACGCTGCTCCCCATCCGCGCGCACGACTTCATCATCCGCTTCCTGGATGGCCGCTTGGGTGGCACCCATGCGCTCAGCCTGGGCCGCACGCCGTGTGCTCAGTTCGTCCAGGCGTGCCTGCGTTTCCGCCCGACGCGCGTTCAGGGAGCTGATCTGCGCCTGTGCAGATTTCAATTCGTCTTCGATGCCAGAGCGCTGCGCCTGGCGGGAACTTAATGCGTCCTGCGTGGACTTCAGGCGTTCGTTGGCTTCTTCGAACTCGGCCGTCACGCGCGTGACCTCCTTCTCGGCCTCGCTCAGGCGCTCGCGGGCCAGCGTTTGCTCTTCCACCGAGCGGTCACGGTCGGCGTTCAGGGATTGGCGTGAGGCGCTCAACGAGCGCTGGCGTTCATCCAGCACCGCCAGTTCCCGGCTGACAGCTTCACGCTGGCTGTGCAACTCGGACGATTCGCGATGCCAGGTGTTGAGTTGCGCGCGCAGTTCCTGCAAACGCTCGCGGAAGGTTGAATATTCCTTTTGGATGCTCTGGTAACTCGCGCGTGCTTCGCGCTGGTGGGTTTCCTGCTGGCGCTGGATTTCGCGGCTCTCGGCCAGTTCCTGCTGGGCTTTGTGCCAGTGATAACCATACCACTCGCGCAACAAAACGCGTAAATCATTCTGCACACTGCTATACTCGCGCGCCCGGCGAGACTGTCGGTCCAGGGTGCGCAAACGCGGTTCCAGCTCGGCCATGATGTCGAGCACGCGCTCCAGGTTGCGCTGGGTGGTTTCCAAACGGCGCAGGGTCTCTTCACGGCGGGAGCGATATATTCCCACCCCGGCAGCCTCCTCGAACAACTTGCGGCGCTCGTCAGCTTTCAACGCCAGGGAGGCGTCCACCAAGCCCTGACCAAGGATGGTATAGGTGCGCTCACTCAAGCCGGACTGGGCCAGCAGTTCGTTGACGTCTCGCAGGCGCACGTGCTGACTGTTGAGCAAGTAATCGTTACGCCCATCCCGGAAAGCGCGGCGTCCCATCGAAACCTCGCTGAAGTCTACCGGCAGCCAGTCGTCGCTGTTATCGAACAGGATCGAAGCCGAAGCCATGCCAGCGCGCGTGCGGCTTTCGGAACCGGCGAAGATCATATCTTCGGTCTTTTTGGCGCGCAGCAAACCATAGGATTGCTCGCCCAGCACCCAGCGCAGGGCATCGGCAATGTTCGACTTGCCGGAGCCGTTCGGCCCGACGATGGCGGTGATCCCCTCGGCGAACTCGAAGACCGTGCGCGAGGCGAAAGTTTTGTATCCGTGTAATTCGAGAGATTTAAGACGAAGAGGCATTGAGAATGATGATTCGTTTTAAGAGATTAGATCAATCCAAGCGATTCCAGTGCTGCCTGGGCAGCCTTCTGAGCCGCGGCCTGTTTGCTAGTGCCTCCACCCTGGCCAAATACCTTGCCGTTGACCTGGACTTCCACGGTGAAGAACCGCGCATGATCCGGTCCGCTGGAGGCTACCGTTGTATAGCGTGGCGTACCCAGTTTATTCGATTGTGCCCACTCCTGCAAAGTGCTCTTAGGGTCATAGCGTTCCACGTGACTGATCACTTTTTTGCTGGCTTCAACCAGCAAGGGTTCCACGAACGCTTCTACAACCGGGACACCTGCATCCAGGTACATGGCCCCGATAACGGCTTCGAAGGTGGCGCATAGCAAGTTGTCACGTTGACGACCGCCCGAGGCCAGTTCGCCGCGTCCTAAACGCAGTGCAGCCCCAAAGTCCAGTTGGCGCGCGAACACCGCCAATGTGTCGGTGCGGACCAGCGCAGAGCGCATGCGCGTCAGGTCGCCTTCCTGCATCTCAGGGTAATGGTTGTAGACCCAGGCGCCGACCACAAAGTCCAGCACAGCGTCCCCCAAAAATTCAAGTCGTTCGTTATCTTCGACCGCAGTGGGGTTCTCGTTCACAAAGGAACGATGCGTCAGAGCACGCACCAGCAGGTGCAGGTTGGTAAAGTGCAGACCCAGCCGTGCAGCCAGGTCAGCAGCGGATTCGGAATCCGCATGTGAATCCAAATGTGTTGACACGGGATCCTCCCTGGAACTCAGGGAGCGCTAGGACCCCTCCCTATCGCCTCTCTCCATTTTGCAAAAATGGGGAGAGGCACGGAGGTGGGGCACTCGCGTTCCATCAGTTCCTGCTTAGAATTTGCGGCCTGATTGTAATGCCTCTTGAATAAAATGGCAAACTTCTATGGATTCTGTCCATTTATCTGTTAAAATCTGCACAATTCAGGCCTGGAGGGGCCACCCCATGAATGACACAATCAGCAGTGAAACGCGTTTTCTACACGCAGTCGAGTTTGGATTGGGGGCATGGCAATGGGGGGACCGATTGATCTGGCAATACGGGCAAGACATATAAAGACGAAGATTGTCGCGCAGCGTTCGAAGTCTCACTGGAGGCGGGCATCCGTTTTGTGGATACCGCGGAAGTATACGGCAACGGGCGGTCTGAGCGTATGCTGGGGCAATTCTTGAAAGAGACCGAACAACCGGTTTTGGTCGCTACCAAATTTTTCCCCTTTCCCTGGCGATTGACAAAGAAATCTCTAATAAAGGCGCTGGGACGTAGTCTGGAACGCATTGGGGTCGAAACCGTCGATTTATACCAGATCCACCAACCTTTTTCGCTGATCTCGATTGAGAACCTGATGGAAGCCATGGCGGAAGCCATCAAAGACGGACTGACCCGTACGGTCGGCGTTTCGAATTACAACCAGTCTCAAATGTTGCGCGCTTATTCCGCCCTGGCGCGCAAAGACGTCCCGCTGGCATCTAATCAGGTGAGCTACAGCCTGCTTAACCGCGCTATCGAGAAGGACGGTCTGCTGGCACGTTGCAAAGAGTTGGGAGTGCGCCTGATCGCTTATAGTCCCATCGAAAAAGGTTTGCTGACAGGTAAATACTCGGCTGAAAATCCGCCGCCCGGCATACGCGCTCAGCGCTATGGGAGCCTGCTACCGAAGATCGGGCCTTTGCTCAAACTGATGACCCAGTTCGGTCAGGAACACGGCGGCAAATCCAAAGCGCAGGTAGCGTTGAATTGGTGTATCTGCAAAGGAGCGCTGCCCATCCCAGGCGCGAAGAACGCCAGACAGGCGGAAGAAAACGCGGGCGCATTGGGCTGGAAACTGACCGAGGAAGAAATGGCAAAACTGGATGAAGCCAGTGACGCTATCCTGAAATAAGCCTCAAGATTATGCTATAATACGCCAACTTATGAAACACAACTATCGCTTCGCCAACAATAATAATGACGATAATAATCGCCAACCACCCGTTGGGCGAAACTTAGCTGGTTAACAAAAGCAGGTTCAGAAACCAATCGCCCAACGCAATAGCGGAGGGCGATTTATTTTGTATATTGACATCAACAAAATTATATACGGAGTCCAACGTCTCCCGACGTTGGTGGCAAAGTCAGGAGACTTTGCACTCCGTAAGTATTTTTCATGGAAAAACGATATCGGAGGTGCGGCATGTATAAAACGCATACTTGTGGCGAACTGAGAGCCTCCCACGCCGGTCAGGCGGTCACGCTGGCGGGCTGGGTGCATCGTCGTCGCGACCATGGCGGGGTGGTCTTCTTTGACTTGCGCGACCGCTTTGGAATTGTTCAAGTTGTTATTAATCCTGATCTCCCCAAAGAAACCCTCGACCTGGTCACGAACGTCCGCTCGGAATGGGTGTTGCAAATCACCGGCCTCGTCCAGAAGCGGCCGGAAGGCATGGTCAATCCCAAGCTATCCACCGGCGAAATCGAAGTCATTGCCACCGACGTCAAGGCGCTCAATGCAGCCAAACCGTTGCCCTTCGTCCTGACCGAGGATGACAAACTGCCAGACGAGAATATGCGCCTGAAATACCGCTATCTCGACCTGCGCCGCGAGAAAATGCGCCACAATATCGAACTGCGCCACAAGGTCGTCAAATTCATTCGAAACTACCTGGATGGCAAGGGCTTCCTCGAAATCGAAACCCCCATCCTGTTCAAGACCACCCCCGAAGGCGCGCGCGACTATCTCGTGCCCTCGCGCGTGCATCCCGGCGAGTTTTACGCCCTGCCCCAATCCCCGCAGCAACTCAAGCAAATGTTGATGGTGGCCGGCATGGAACGCTACTTCCAAATCGCACGTTGCTTCCGCGACGAAGACCAACGTGGCGACCGTCAACCCGAGTTCACCCAGCTCGACCTGGAAATGTCCTTTGTGGAACGCGAAGACGTGATGGCCCTGGTCGAAGAGATGTTCACCAAAATGGTGGCCGAAGTCGTCCCACACAAACGACTGCTGCAAACGCCCTGGCCGCGCATCAACTATCAAGATGCGCTGGAACGTTTCGGCAAGGACAATCCCGACATCCGCTTCGGACTGGAACTGGTAGATGCTACCGATTTGGCAGTTGGTTCCGGCTTCGGCGTGTTCGAGAACGTCGTTGCGGCGGGCGGGCACGTGCGCGGCATCAATGCCAAAGGGCTAGGTGACTATACGCGCAAGCAAATCGACGAGCTGACGGCCTTCGTCCAGGATCTGGGCGCCAAAGGTCTGGCTTACATTGCCTTGACCAGCGAAGGGGAAACGAGGTCCTCGTTCGCCAAGTTCCTATCTGATGAACGGAAGCAGGCCTTTTTGGAGAGAATGGAAGCGCAGAAAGGTGACCTGCTACTGTTCGTGGCCGATAAACCGGCGGTGGTCTTCGAATTGCTGGGACGTCTGCGCGTTATGCTGGGTGACCGTCTCGGTCTGCGTGACAAGGATGTGCTGGGCTTCTGCTGGGTGATCAATTTCCCGTTCGTGATGTGGAACGAGGAAGAGCAGCGCTGGGATCCCAGCCACCATTTGTTCACCTCACCGTTGCCTGAAGATATCCCGCTAATCGAAACCGAGCCCGAGAAAGCGCGCGGCACCCAGTACGACCTGGTCCTGAACAATTACGAGGTCGGTGGTGGCTCGATCCGAATTCATAAGCGCCAATTGCAAGAGAAGGTCTTCAAATTGATTGGCCTGGACGAGGAAGTGGCGCAAGAGCGTTTCGGTCACATGCTGGAGGCCTTCGAATATGGCACCCCGCCACACGGCGGCATCGCGCCCGGCATCGACCGCATTGTGATGCTGCTGGCGGACGAGCCGAACATCCGCGAGGTAATCGCCTTCCCGAAGAACCAGGCCGCCAAGGATGTGATGGCCGATGCTCCCTCGGCAGTAGATGAGCAACAATTGAAGGAATTGCATATTAAAATAGCGGAATAATAGTCACTGAGCGCAGCGCAGCAAAGTCGAAGTGCGGTTGTAGTTCAACATTTGCCCTTTCCCCTACGGGGACGATGCGACTTCGGGCTACGCCCTCCGCTCAGGGAAAAAGTAGCGAGGAGAGATCATGCCAGAAATTATCCAGGTATCAGACATCGCCGAATACGACGGTCAGGAAGTGACCGTGCGGGGTTGGGTTTACAACCGCACCGATAAGGGCAAGCTGGTCTTCCTGCTGGTGCGCGATGGCAGCGGTTTTGCACAATGTGTGGCTTTCAAAGGTGATTTAGATGAAGAAACCTTCGATCGTCTAGTGCACATCCCGCAAGAGTCATCTGTGATCATCACCGGTCCTGTGCGCGCGGATAGACGCGCGCCCGGCGTGCCCGGTGGCTATGAGGTCGGGGTGAAACAGGTCGAGATCGTGCAAGAAGCGAATGAGGATTACCCCATGTCGCTCAAAGAGCATGGCGTGGACTTTGCGCTCGATAACCGTCACTTCTGGCTGCGCATGCCCAGTCAGTGGGCGATTTTGCGGATCCGCGCCACGGTCATGGCGGCTGTGCGCGAATGGCTGGACGATCATGGCTTCATCGCCATGGATACCCCCATCCTGACCCCTGCCGCCGCTGAAGGCACGACCACGTTGTTCGAGACCGAATATTTCGATGAGGGCAAAGCCTATCTGGCACAAACCGGCCAGCTATACAATGAGGCCAACATCTTTGCCTTTGGCAAAGTCTATTGCTACGGACCAACCTTCCGCGCCGAAAAGTCGAAGACGCGCCGTCACCTGACCGAGTTCTGGATGGTCGAGCCCGAAGCCGCTTTCACCGACCTGGATGGCCTGATGGAGATCGAGGAACAATTCGTCAGTCACATCGCCCAACGCGTGCTGCGTGAGCGCTCGGCGGAGTTGAAGTCGCTGGGGCGTGACCTTTCGAAACTGGAAAACATCAAGGCTCCCTTCCCGCGTATTTCCTACGATGACGCGGCCAAGATGATAGAAGACTTGTATGAAAAAGAAACTGACCCAGAGAAGAAGGAATTGCTCAAATTCGAATGGGGCATGGATTTCGGCGCGCCACACGAGACCGCTATCACACAACAATTTGACAAACCAGTTTTCGTTTACGGGTACCCAACCAAAGTCAAGGCCTTTTATATGGAACCCTGGCCGGGAACGCCCTGAAGTGTGCAAGAGCGTGGACTTATTGGCTCCCGAAGGGTACGGCGAAATCTGCGGTGGCTCTGAGCGCATCTCCGACCCCGACCTACTGCTGAAACGCATTCACGACGAGAACCTGCCCGAAGAGGCTTTCAAGTGGTATCTGGAATTGCGCAGGTACGGCTCTGTGCCCCACTCCGGCTTTGGGATGGGCACCGAGCGCGTGGTGGCTTGGCTGTGCGGTATTGAGCACATCCGCGAGGCCATCCCGTTCCCGAGGACGATCAAGAGAGTGTATCCATAAGAACCTTGCTTACAAGGCTGTAGTTAATTTTTCCCTACCCATGCCTTTGGGTTTATGGTATAAGAAAGTTGGCCCTGCTGTGTTCGTGATGTTGCACTCACGGTTTTGAGCCAACACCCTATAAATGGGCCCTTATCTCACGGAAATAACGCGATAGGCCTGAGCCAAGGCGGCGTTTCTGGGTCGGGGCCCGCCTGCGAAAGCAGGTTCAAAACTTCGCAGCACACGGCATCGGCGGGGTTCCCTTTACCAGGGAATAGACCTGACAGGTAATACCTGTCAGGTCTTGTTTTTAAGGGCAACTGGAAGGTAGAACTCACTCAAAAGTGCAAATCAATAGCCCATTTATCCTGTTTCGGCACATTGTGCTTGACGTCCCTGCCTTGCCCGTGTACAATTTGCTTAGTGTAGTTAATACTGCAACGATTAACAATCGAAAGCGGAGAATCAGCGGCTGGGCCCTGTAATGACAGGGTCACGAGGTGGAGGTTCCCCCGTGCGAACGGGGCGCTAATCCCGGGTAACCGGGAAAAAATCGGATAGATCAGCGGATGCCTCTGGAGCCTGTCACAGGCTCCCTTCTCCCTTCCAGAGCAAGCGTAAGGATGTGCACAGTTTAAAAAAACGCTGTTGCGCGTCTTCGCCGAAAGCCGGATGGTAACATCCGAGACAGGGTTTACGCAGTGACCAGGGATGGGCAGGTTAACCTGCTCAAATCTGTTAAGATATGGAAGGGCTGCTTTATTTAATGCAGGATTGCATTTAACAGGCATGCCCACGCATGTCTGTTTTGTTTAACCTTCATCCCTAAAAGGAAGAAGGAAACAAGGAGCAACGATGATCGTGAGAATGTGGCACGGTAGGGTTCCAACAGAAAAAGCGGATGCATATCGCGAGTTTACTAACGGGCGTGCCATCCCAGATTACCAATCCGTGGAGGGAAACCTCAGCGTTCACATACTCGAACGTCGTGATGGCGAAATAACACATTTCATTACGCTGACCTTCTGGGAAAATCTCGAAGCTATCAAAGGCTTCGCAGGCGAAAACGTAGAAGTCGCAAAGTACTACCCTGAAGACAAAGATTTTCTTCTCGAGTTCGAGCCGAACGTGGTTCATTATGAGGTGGTGGGGCAGTCGACCCTCACCCCCGGTCCCTTATCATCCCCGAAGGGGAATTCCCTTCAGGGAGAGGGGCGTAAGTGAGCAAGAATCGGGTGTATTTTGGTGATAGAGATTTGTAGAATGAGTGCAGATTTAGAGTTAGAAAAAGGAGAAAACTCATGAATATCCCTGTCACTGATTTCCATCAATTGTCCGAGGATTACCAGCGCATCGAGCAGGCGATCCAGTACCTTGAAAGACAAGCTCATTCCCAGCCCGAGTTGAGCGAGATCGCCAGCGCGGTGGGTTTGAGCGAATACCACTTCCAGCGGATTTTCAGTCGCTGGGCGGGTATCAGTCCCAAACGCTTTTTGCAATTCCTCACCAAGGAAGGCGCAAAGGAACTGCTGGCGCAGTCTGAGAACCTGCTAGATACAACTTACGGCGTTGGGCTATCCAGCCTGGGGCGCCTGCACGATCTGTTCGTCACGACCGAGGCGGTCACACCGGGTGAGTACAAATCCGGCGGCGCAGGAGTAACTATCCACTACGGGCTGCATGATACGCCCTTTGGCAAGGCGTTGATTGGCACCACGGAACGCGGCATCTGCCATCTTGGATTTGTAGGCAGTAGCGAAGGCAACGCCATCGACGCGCTCGTGTCAAGTTGGCCACAAGCGAAGATGATCGAAGATTTTCGCGCCACCGCCCAGTTGGTTGAGCCGATCTTCGACCTGAGCCAGCGTAGCAACGCGTCTTTACGCATTCACCTGCGCGGCACAAATTTCCAGCTCAAGGTGTGGGAAGCGCTCCTGCGGATCCCGCCAGGGGCAGTGACCAGTTATGAGGGTCTCGCCGTGCAGGCCGGACGTCCGCGGGCGAGCCGAGCGGTAGGGACAGCGCTGGGGCGCAATCCCATCGCAGTGCTGATCCCCTGTCACCGCGTTATCCGCAAGTTGGGCGAATTCGGGAATTACCGCTACGGGGCTATCCGCAAGAAGGCGCTGCTGGGTTGGGAGGCGGCACAGGTTGTAAATCGAAATTTGGTGGTCGAGTAATTCGACCCTTACCCCTACCCCCTCTACCCTTGCGGACACATGTCCCTTTAGGGAGAGGGGAATGAGGAAAAATGAAAACAAAGATTTGGATCGCTTTAGTGGCACTTTATATCGTCTGGGGTTCAACATATCTGGCTATTCGGTTTGCGGTGGAAACTATCCCACCATTCTTGCAAGCCGGGATGCGCTTCCTGGTCTCGGGTGTAGTTCTTTTGCTTTGGCGGCGTGCTGCCGGGGATACTATGCCTACGAAACGTCAGTGGCGCTCAACAGCGATTGTCGGCATTTTACTGCTCTTAGGCGGTAACGGGCTGGTTTCGTTCGCCGAGCAATACGTGCCATCCGGGATTACGGCGCTGATCATCGGCTCAATTCCTTTGTGGCTGGTGCTGATTGAGGCATTGCGCCCCAGCGGGGTGAGACCAGGCTGGCAGGCCATTCTCGGGCTGTTGATTGGCTTTAGCGGAATCTTCCTGCTGATCGGCCCAGCCAAATTGACCGGCGCTACTCATACATTCAATCCGCTGGGCGTCGGTGCGCTGCTGACCGCAGCTTTTCTGTGGTCGATCGGGTCGATATATAGCCGTGGCGCTGACATGCCAAAGTCATCGTTGATGGGCACCGCTGCTGAGATGCTAACTGGCAGTGTTGCTTTGTTGCTCGTCAGTGGCCTGACCGGTGAATGGAAAAGCTTCAGTTTCACCCAGGTCGCCCTCAATTCCTGGCTGGGATTGGCCTATTTGATTGCCGTCGGTTCACTGGTTGGATTCGTTTCGTACGGCTGGCTGTTGCAAAATGCGCCTGTCTCGCTGGTAGCCACTTACCCCTATGTCAACCCGTTGGTGGCTGTCTTCTTGGGTGCATGGTTAGCCGATGAAACCCTGAACGCCCGCATTCTAATCGCCGGGCTGGTTATCATCAGCTCGGTGGTGTTGATCAACCAGTCAAAATCCAGCAAGGTAATAGTCATTGAAGAAGAAACAATCCAACCTGCTCCCGTAAAGTAGGAGATCGTAGGAGAAAAATCGATGGAAAATAACTCGCGAGGTACTAGTAGCTACCACCGGTACCACGTCAAAACTGAAACAGTACCCAACATCATCCCCTGGCCGAATCGCTTCCTTGTCGATGTAAACCGATTCCAGCTTGCCAAATACATGCTCGGGGAGGTTTTCCACCAGCGTGGCGACATCAAAGCCATTACCAGTCGCCCGTGTATGTACGGCACCTTTTCCGGCCCAATCGGCGGATTCGCGCCTCGTCCCCAGCATTGTGTGGGATGCTTGCGCTGCACCGTTCAACACCCGGAAATTATCACCATCCGCCACAATCCAGCTTTCCAAGGGCTGGGCGACTCCTATTTCCATTTTGGGCATATCGGCGCCTTAGCCTATGAAGCCGAAACGGGCAGCGTTCCCGTCAAAGGGGCAGGATACCGCGGCAAATTTGGCGGTGAAGGCTGGGATGGGATGTGGACCGACATGTCTGAAATCGTGCGCCCCACGCGGGATGGCATTCACGGTCGCGAGTTTATTTCTACGGTCGTGGAAATCGGCGAGAAACCAGCTTATCTGCTTTTTGATGAGGAGGGACAACCTGTAGGCGCAACACCGCGCACGCTGACAATACCGATTCCCTTCATCTATGACGTCCCGCCTCTTTCCGTGACCTCGAGCCTGCTGGCCGATATTTTGAGCACTTCGGCGATCCAGGCGGAAACGCTTGTGGTTTTACCGATTGAACTGATTGTAAATTCCAAATTGAATGCCGAAAGCATAGTTCCGCTCATCAAAGTTGACGAGGCAGATCAGCTTTCGAATTTGCCATTCGCCCCAAAAATGATCGAGATAGAATTGGGAAACGTAAGCATCTCTGACATCCAGTCTCTATTTGCTAATCTCCAATCTTCATTCCCCGACACCATCCTGACCCTGCGCTTGCCTTACACGGACGGCAAAACCCTGCTCGATTATGCCGAATCCGGGATAAAGGTCTTCCACCTGCTCGCCGATTATCACGGTCGTGGATCAGATGGACGCTTTGTGTTCGACCTGATCCGCGAGGCGCATCTGGCTTTCGTAGAAGCCAAAATGCGCGATGAAGTGACCTTGATCGGCAGCGGCGGGATCGCAGCCGCGGAACATAACCCCAAGGCTATCATTGCTGGCTTGGATCTAGTGGCTTTGGATACACCGCTCATCGCAGCAATGCAAGGCGAATTCGAAGGCGAATGTAAGGATAGAGTTGAAAGCAAGTTTATCTTGCCCAAAAATTTGAACCGTGAGTGGGGTATCCAGCGTATCCTGAATATGACCGCCGCCTGGCGCGACCAACTGCTCGAAATCCTGGGCGCGATGGGCCTGCGTGAAGTCCGCCGTTTGCGCGGCGAAATGGGACGGGCCATGTTCCAGGTCGATCTCGAGCGGGAAGCCTTTGCAGAAATCGAAGGATACGAATAAGGTGAAACCATGATTACCGAAACGACTGTACATTTACCCTCTGTCGAGAAACACAAAGAACACCTTAGAAAAGGCTTCCATTTCTGGCCAACGCTAGAAAAAGGATTACCACCAGCCATGGGTGATTTTCGCTGGCCGGCTGATTTAATCCTGGCTACCTGGCATCAGGCCGCAACCGGGCGTCCGCCCGAAAACGGGCTGGAGTATAAGGTCGGAAATTCAGGCGGCGGATTCGATCTTCTGGATTTCAAATTCCTCCCCGAAGATAAATGGACACCTGAAACGAAATCGATCAACCTTGCAATCCCATTGAATTGTCGTGGATTTGGAAAAGAAATTGAAATCTCGGTGCCCTGGTACGGCGGCGGGATGTCATTTGGTTCGGTCAGCGAACAGGTGATGCTCGCCAGGGCGATGGCCGCAAAAGCCTGGTCCACCTTCACTTCGACCGGGGAAGGCGGCTATCCGGAATCCCTGGTGAAGTTCAAAGATCACATCATCACACAGATTGCGACCGGCATGTTTGGCGTGCGCGAAGAGACCATCCAACATGCGCGTATCGTCGAGTTCAAATATGCACAAGGTGCCAAGCCGGGTTTGGGCGGTCACTTGTTAGGCGATAAAACCACAGTGACAGTTGCCAAGATGCGCGGAAGTGTGCCCTGGGTAAGCCTGTTTTCGCCCTTCCCGTTCCACTCCGTTTATTCGGTGGAAGACCATAAAAAACATGTCGACTGGGCCAAGACCATCAATCCAACGGCGTTGGTATCCGTGAAGGTTTCCACCCCGGTGGATGTGGATATGGTTGCCGTGGGCAGTTATTACGCTGGGGCACATATCGTCCATCTGGATGGTTCCTACGGCGGCACAGGGGCAGCCCCGGAGATTGCCAAGAAAAATATCGCTATGCCCATCGAGTTTGCCATCCCGAAAGTCCATAAATATCTTTTGAATGAAAACATTCGCGATGAGGTGGTAGTCATGGCCAGTGGCGGCCTGCGTAGTGCGTACGACATTGCCAAAGCCATTGCCCTCGGCGCGGACGGCGTCATTTTGGGTACGGCAGAGTTGGTCGCCCTGAGCTGCACGCGCTGCTCAAACTGCGAGCGTGGACGGGGTTGTCCCTTTGGGCTGACAACCACTGATCCAGAGCTTTCGTTGTTGGTCGATCCTGAAGATGGGGCAGAGCGCATTGGGAAGATGTATGAGTCATTCGCCTGGCAGTTACGCAGTATTCTGCGCCGTCTGGGGCTTAAGGATATCCGTGAACTGCGTGGTCGCACCGATTTGCTGGTCTATGGAAAGTGAAACATGAAGAAAAATTTGTCCGTTGAAAAAATACTGGCTTCTCGAGAGTCCCTACCGAAAATCGAGGTCAACCCCGCTGCGCGGGATGAAGCAGCCGAAGGCGGTTGCGGTGTGATTGGGATCGCCTGCTCGGAAAAGATCCCCGGGCGGCACCTGCTTCAATCCCTGATCCAGATGCGGAACCGCGGCAACGGCAAAGGGGGAGGGATCGCGGCGGTCGGCCTGGTTCCAGAAGAGTTCGGGGTCAGCCAAAGGGTGCTAGAAGAAGATTATCTCATCGCAGTGGCCTATCTTGAACCTGCTGTCCGGGAAGATGTTGAAAAAACTTCCATCTATCCAACTTTTGAAGTGGATCACATCCGCGAGCAGGCGCATATCGATGATTTCACGATCCTTGGCAGTTTGGATGTGCCACCTCCCGAGGTGGTCTACTATTTCGTACGCGTCAAAGCGGATGTCGTGAGTGGCTTTCGGACCGAATTCAAGATGCAGGATGCGCCACAACGAAAAGTGGAAGATGAGATTGTTTTTCAAAACACTTACAAACTGAATACGCGGTTCTATGCTTCGACTGGAGAAACGCGCGCTTTTGTGCTTTCAAATGGTAAGAATCTCTTGGTGCTCAAGATGGTAGGCTACGGCGACGATGTCGTCAAGTATTACCACCTCGAGGAAATGCACGCACATGTTTGGATCGGCCACCACCGTTATCCCACCAAAGGGCGCGTCTGGCATCCGGGTGGCGCGCATCCTTTTGCAGGATTGAACGAAGCCTTGGTACACAACGGCGACTTTGCGAATTACGCCTCGATTTCGGAATATCTGGCGCAGCGCAACATCTACCCTCTTTTCCTGACGGATACGGAGGTGTCGGTGCAGGTTTTCGATCTGCTGCATCGCATCTATGAGTATCCCCTGGAATACGTGATCGAGTCCCTGGCTCCGACCACCGAACGGGATTTCGCTAAACTTCCGGACGATAAAAAGCAGCTCTATCAGATGTTGCAGACCACGCACATGCATAGCTCGCCGGATGGCCCCTGGTTCTTCCTGATTGCCCAGTCGGAACCGGCTGAGATGAAATCAGAAGCCTATCGCCTGATTGGCATCACCGATACAAGCATGCTACGCCCACAGGTGTTTGCGTTGCAGGAAGTTGGTAATGGCGGTCCATCCATTGGATTTGCTGCTTCCGAAAAACAAGCTGTTGACGCGGCCCTTGAGAGTCTCGCGGCAGAAGATCTGCGTTTCTGGCCTCGTGCGGATCGCTACTGGAACGCGCGCGGCGGCAGCCACACGGACGGAGGCGCTTTCATCTTCTCCATTACACCGAATGGCGATTCCGCAAAAATGGTTTGCACCGACAAATTTGGTCGCGAGGTTGGCGTCGATTCGACTAAGCCACCCTATCAAAGAAATGGCGATCCTGGCACGAAATTGGAAACTATAGATTTACCTGTGTTGAATGCGGCGGAATTATCTGATTGGTTCAAAGAGCAAATTCTGACCTGGGATTATACGGAATTTAAAGATGCCCTGACAGCACTCGTGCGAGATGCAGGCACAGATATTGGAAGAGAACGTGCCCTTCATGTGCTCACCTATCTCATCGACCGGCGTTACCCAACCGGGAATATGCGCAGGAGCAGCCTGGTTTCATTATGTGATGAGGCTTTGAATCAGGTGTTTGACTGTATCAGAGAGTCACCTTCCAAGTCGTATAAGAGCATATCCGCGGATCAGTCACTGCCTGATTCCGCTGAACCGGATCAGATTGCTATCATCAACGCGCGCGGCTATAAACCCGAGGGGGAGCATTCGATCGCGATAGTACTGGTGGAATTACATAGACGTGGTTTTTGCAACTTCATCGTTGCAAACGCGCGCGGTCACCGCTTTATTGGCAATGGCTTTGGCGCAGATTCGAGCGGCGTTCGAATTGATGTCTATGGCTCATCGGGCGATTACCTCGCATCGGGCCTGGACGGCATGGAAATGCAAGTGCATGGCAACGCACAGGACCAACTCTGTCAGATCATGAAGTCCGGTAAGCTGGTGGTCCATGGCGATGTCGGCCAGACCTTCGGATATGCAGCCAAAGGCGGCCAGGTCTATATCCTGGGGAATGCAGCTGGACGACCGATGATTAATGCGGTTGGGAAGCCTCGCGTGGTGATCAATGGCACCTGCCTCGATTATCTGGCTGAATCATTCATGGCCGGGGACCCCCATCATGACGGCGGTTTTGTCATCTTGAATGGGATTCGGGTAACCGATCAGGGTGAGATCATCGAACTCGATGAGCCTTATCCCGGAGGCAACCTGTTCTCACTGGCCTCGGGTGGATGCATTTACATCCGCGATCCACGGCACAAGGTAGGCGAGGATCAGCTCAACGGTGGAGAGTTTGCTCCCATGGAAGAACGCGATTGGGCCCTGATCAAACCATATCTCGAAGAAAATCAACGCCAATTCGGAATCTCGATACATGATTTGTTGAAAGGTGAAGAACCTACCAAGACCTATCGCAAAATCCAACCTCATGCAATTCGGGCCTTGCAGGCCGAGGAGAGTTGGGTACGTCATTAAGTTCGAACCGCAATAAGCTGGGCGGGCTGTGGGCATTATCGGCATGGCGCTAAAGCTATATTGGGATGCGAAGCAGCAAATTACAGTAGTAGATTGGAGGTTGGTTGAAGCGTATTTGGTTGAAAACGAAAGACTGTTTGGGATCGCAGTCGAAGATTTGTAATGGTGGACGGCATCTGGTTGTCCCCATCCCAAGTGTATCGCAAGGTGGTGGTCAAAAAGCAGACACCATTTTGACAGAAACTATCAATAGATAAGGAGAAGATATGGATTCAAAAGACTTACTCAAACGTGTAAAAGAAGATGGCATTAAATTCGTTTCATTGCAATTTTCAGATGTAACTGGCGCGGTCAAGTCGGTAGACATGCCTATCAAAGGGCTGGAAGAAGCGTTGGGAGAAGGCGTGTGGTTCGATGGTTCATCGGTGGAAGGCTTTGCGCGCATCCAGGAATCGGACATGCGCCTGGTGCTCGACCCCGATACCTACGCCGTATTGCCTTGGGCGGCTGAAGAACGCAAACGTGGACGCATTTTCTGCGATATTTACACGCCGGACGGCGTACCCTTTGAAGGCGATCCGCGCGGGACTCTTAAACGGCTACGCGACAAAATCGCTGAACGCGGCTGGACGTTGAACATCGGCCCGGAACCGGAGTTTTTCCTGTTCAGGCGTTCTGACGGGAATGGAGATAACGTGCATCCGGTGCCACATGACGTAGGCGGTTACTTTGATTTTTCGCCCAGCGACGAGGCCGTACGCGTCCGCACCGAGTTGATGGACTCCTTAAATACGATGGGCTTAGAGATAGAAGTCGGCCATCACGAGGTGGCACTTGGCCAGCACGAGATCGACTTCCGCTTCGCGGATGCGTTGAAGGCCGCCGACAATGTCATGACCCTCAAATACACCGTCAAAGCTATTGCAGCCAAGCGCGGGCTGGTAGCTTCGTTTATGCCCAAGCCGATTTTCGGCATCAACGGTTCCGGCATGCACTGCCACCAATCGCTGTTCGATGCCCAGGGCAACAACCTGTTCTTCGACGACAAGGACGAGTTCAAAATCTCGAAGATCGCTTATGGTTTCATCGCCGGACAGTTGAAACATGCGCGTGCATCTGGCAGCCGTGGTCGCACCGACAGTCAATTCCTACAAGCGCCTGGTGCCCGGCTACGAAGCTCCGGTTTATATCGGTTGGGCACAGATCAACCGCTCGGCACTGATCCGCATCCCGCGCTTCATGGAGGGACGTGTCAAGTCCATGCGGGCCGAACTGCGTTTCCCCGATCCATCCTCGAACCCGTACCTGGCTTTCTCCGTCATGCTGGCCGCCGCGCTGGATGGCATCGATAATGACATGACCCCGCCGGCTCCGCTCAACAACGTCAACCTGTATCACTTGACGAAAGAGGAAAGGACTAAGATGGGTATAGGCGAATTACCCGGGTCTCTGGCTGAAGCATTGGGCGAGCTTGACAAGGACGAGGTTTTGAAGACCGCTTTGGGTTCCAATATCTACGAGGCCTTCACGCGCGCCAAAATGGAAGAGTGGGACGATTATCGCCTGCACGTGACAGATTATGAGGTGGAGCGCTATTTAGAGACGGCGTAAGCGAGACGACGGACGATTGACCGTAGACTGCGAAAAGCAGACTTCCGAGTTTTTTGCGGAGCATTCCGCAAGGGCCAAGAACTCGGAAGTCTTTTTTATTACAGAATCGATTTAAGAAAACCTAAATCCACACAAAATCTTCATAATTTTCATACAATTTTCTGACAACCGTTTAACCCAGGCTTAATCGCTCTATGTAGAATCTAAGATAGAAATCTTTTGAAGGAGCAATTAAATGACTTGGAAACGAGTTCTGTACGTACTTTTTATCGGTGTTGTGGCAGTGACCAGCGCAACGGCTGGCGCTGTAGTAGGCGGACGTCTGGTGTGGATGATGTCCAAGCCAAGTACAGCAAGCGTTGCTTCAACGTATCCAAGCTCGACAAATACGAATGTCCCCGCTGCAAATCTGCAAATCTCTAACACAGATATTCAAACAACCATCACGCAGGCGGTGGAAAAGGTCGGGCCAGCAGTTGTGACTGTCGTGGGTACCGTCCCGGGCCAAATGACCTTCTTCGGACAGACAGCAGATGGTCAGGTCAGTGGCAGCGGCGTCATCATTTCGTCCGATGGCTATATCGTCACTAACAACCACGTGGTGGAGAACGCCAAAGATCTTTCGGTAATATTGTCGGATGGCACCCAGTTGCCAGCGCAACTGATCAGTACCGATATTTTTTCCGACCTGGCGGTACTCAAAGTGGATGGGAAGATGCCCGCAGTAATCACCATCGGCAACTCGGATAATTTGAAGTCAGGCGAAACGGTCATTGCAATTGGGTCGCCGTTGGGAGAATTCCGCAACACGGTCACCGTGGGTGTAATCAGCGCTACCGGTCGCACACTGGATACCGGTAACGGGTATTCAATGGAAGACCTGCTGCAAACTGATGCGGCCATCAACCAGGGCAATTCGGGTGGCGCACTGGTCAACTTGAACGGGGAATTGGTCGGCATCAACTCCCTGATCGTGCGCGGCGGGAATGGCAGTACCGCTGTAGCCGAAGGACTGGGCTTCGCAATCCCATCCAATACGGTGCAGCTTATTGCGGAGCGGATCATCACACAGGGCTACTTTGCGCGTCCCAACCTGGGCGTGAGCTATCAGGCGATCAATCCATCGATTGCAAGAAGGTACAACTTACCTACGCAATGGGGTGCTTACGTAACTGACGTCACATCCGGCAGCCCGGCCGCCCAGGCGGGCATTCAGCGCGGTGACATCATCGTCAGTATTGGAGACACAGCCATCGATGAGCAAACTTCCTATATCAACGCGCTGTTCGATTACCAACCAGGAGACCAGGTAGCACTCAAGGTTATGCGGAACGGGTCGGAAATGACCCTGAATGTGACCCTTGGAGAGGCCAAGGCCAATTAGCCTCAAGAGTTAATTTTCGATGGTCTTCCCCTCGAGTGTTGTTTTTCTGAACCGCTAAGCTCGCAAAGAGCGCCAAGATTTTTCCAAAATCGCCAAGGGTTTTTCTTGGCGTCAAACGCGATTTCTTGGCGTTCTTGGTTTCTTGGCAGTTTGTTAATTGCTCGGTTATTGTTATCAACACTATATACAGAGACTACCTAATTTTCGACATATACAAAACGACTTCCGAGAAGGTTCTCGGAAGTCGTTTTTGTATAGCACCAGCAGAGCTGATAGTTATCCTGAAATTTTCATCGCAACGAAAGTCGTGTCATCTTCGGGTACCCGGCCATCCCCAAACGTAGCCAGGCCCTGACGAACCGTCCGGGTAATTTCGGCAACACTCAAATCGGCATTCTCTGTAAGCAGCTCGGCCAGGCGCAACGTCCCGAATTGTTCCTGGGCCGAATTGAAGGCCTCGGTAACGCCATCGGTATAAAGGAACAAAACGTCTCCACGCTCCAGAGTGACCGATTCCATCTGGGGATGGAACTCCTCCGACAAGCCAATTGCGGGCGCAGTTGGTTTAAGCCAGAGCACTTCGCCTCCCTTCTCGCGAACGATAACAGGTGGATTATGTCCCGCGCTAGCATAGGTTAATATGCGGGTGAGCGGATCAAAGCGCGCCAAAAAGACCGTGACGAAGGTAGTGAAGTTGATATTATGAATGTAAAAACGATTGATCCGCTCCAGAATCTCGGACGGGATCTCCGTATCGGGAGCCATCGTGCGGATCGCCGTCTGCAAGCTGCTCATCAGCATGCCAGCCGAAACACCATGACCCGGGATATCGGCGATGACAATACCATGCGCGCCATCACGGTACTGGAAAAAGTCAAAATAATCCCCGCCCACGATCTCTGCTGGGCGACTGAAAGCGGACACTTCCATGCCCGGGATATCGGGAGCGATCTGGGGCAAGAGCGCGCGCTGGACGATTTGCGAAAGTTCTAATTCCGCTTCCAGGCGTCGGCGCTCCTCCTCAGAGAAATGTTCCAGACAGACGGAAATGGTATAGTCCATTTCGAGCAGGCTGGGATCGACATGTCCGTGGCAGACTTCGCAAATTCCCAGCGTCTGGTCTTCCGCCCTCTCCAGGGCGGCCTCAATCACATGCAAATGAGATTTGACTTTGTGCTCATCTTCGCAGCACAATTCTTTTTGAGCCTCCGGAGCCGATTCCAGGAACTCGGTCACGTTCTGACGTTTTGCAGCAAGATTTTCCTGGATGTGCTGGGATATATTGGTTGCCATTCGGTACCTCCATCTGGTACAAAAACAACTTATAGAACAAGTGTGCCAATTTTATCAGGTCTAGGCATCAAATACAAGACCCAACAGAGGGGTTGTTTATCGGGCTAAATAAAAGACGGCTCCTCGCCGCCTTTTATTACTGTTTGGTTACTTCTGTTGCCAATCCCCCCATTGCAAGCATTTCAATCTCGTTCTCATCCTCGATCACCCGCACCAGCTTCCCGTCCCGCATTTGCAACACGCGGTCCACGTACTTGCACATGCGCAGGTCGTGCGTGACCATGATGCCAGCACGTCCGTTTTCGTGGATCAGGTTGGCGAAGGTTTCCACCACCTGGTAAGCGCGCTCGGTATCCAGGGAGGCGGTCGGCTCGTCGGCTAGGACCACGGCCGGGTTGTGGATCAAGGCGCGGGCGATGGCCACGCGCTGCTGCTGTCCGCCGGACATCTGCCCGGGCAGGTTGCGCAAGCGGTCGCTGAGTCCGAGGCGAGAGAGCAGTTCCGCGGAACGCATCCGTCCGGCCTTGTTTGCTTGCCCGTTCAAGCGCAGCATAAAGTCTACATTCTCCTGTGCGGTCAGGAACGGGATCAGATTGTTGGATTGAAAGGTAAAGCCAATCTTCTGACGGCGCATTTTGACGCGCTTCTTCTCATTCAATTGCGACAAATCCTGCCCGTCGATCAGCACCTGTCCGCTGGTGGGCGTGAGCAACGCTGCCAGGATGGAGAGCATGGTGGTCTTACCTGAACCGCTCGGCCCGACCAACGCCACGAACTCGCCGGAACACACTTCAAAAGAGACATCATCGACAGCGTTGATGGTGGCTCCGCCCCCGATCTCAAAGGTTTTTACTACGTTGCGAACTTCCAGTGCAACTGCACTCATAAAGACTCCTGCTATTCTCCCTGAGCGGAGAGAGGAACGTTAGCGACGAAAGCAGTCGAAGGGCATGTAACAAAGCAACCTGCGCTTCGACTGCGTTTCACTCCGCTCAGCGAGACAAATTATCCCAACTTCAACGCCTTGAGCGGCTCGATGCGCACGGCGTAGATGATCGAAACCATGCCGCCCAGCGGGCCAATCAACAGCAAAGCAATAACTGCCAGCAGTGAACGCGTACCATTGAAGGTTAGCGGGATGGTAGGCGGGAAACCCAGCGAGAACAAATACGTCAGCCCGCCGCCAATGGCTACGCCCATAGCTGTTACTACAATGATTTGAATAACCGCCGCAAGTCCGACAGCGCCATTCGAAGAGCCGATAGCTTTGAGCACGCCGATCTGTGGCACCTTTTGCAGCACCTGGATCTGGAAGAATCCGCCGATCACCAGGATGCCGATCAAGAGCGTGAACGCGCCCTGCGTCTGAACCGTGCTCTGCTGGGCAGAATAACCGGGGATATTGTTGATGGTGGTTGGGATGTCGGCCACTTCGATGTTGGACACCTGCGACAGCAAACGCGCCTTTACCAACCCGATCTGGGCCGGGTTTTTCAACTTCACCGCGATGATGTTCGGATAAGGCGTGCTATCGTTCAGATCCGCCTCCGGCTGCGGGCGCATCTTCTCCCAGGTGGCCGGCGGCACGAAAATCGTCGGCTGGAAAAAATACGACTGTTTGCCGACCAGACCGACTACCTTCAAGTAAAAGAACTCATCCTTGGTCCCCTGTGTGGAACGGATTTCGATTTCATCCCCAACTTTGATGTCAGAACGCAAGGCAACGCCCTCGTCGATGACGGCTTCGCTCGCTTCGCCCCCACGGTACGGCCTGCCCTCGATTAAGGGCGGCATGCCCGGCCTGTCAGGCTCTGCCGCCAAAAACGAAATCTTGAGCGGCTCCGGCAGCGAGACAATCTCGCTCGTAGACGTATAAATCTCCCCGGCATTGGCTACCCCATCCACGCGTCGCACGGCACGGACCGTGTTGGTATCCAGGCGGCTGGACGAAATATTGTAGTTCGACTTCTCCAAAAAAACGACCAGTTGCGCATCCAGGTTGGCAACATATTGACGGTTGCCATCCGCCAATCCTTCCCCCAGTGCGGCGATGAACAGCACCAGCAGGGTGATCAACGCGATCACCAGACTGACGAGAAAGAAACGTCCCTTATTGCGGACGATTTCTTTGATGGCAAGGTAAAAAGCAAGAAAAAAAGTTCTCATAAATATCTATGTTCCTGAGCGGAAGGAGGAGCGATAGCGACGACTGTAGTCGAAGGGCGAGTTTTTAGAGCAAAGCATGCTTCGACTTCGCTACGCTCCGCTCAGCACCACTTACGGTCCTACCGGCCCCTCAAACGGCTGGTTCCAATCCATGCCCAGCACACCGTGTAACAACAAGTCCACAGGCGGGTGATCGGCAATATCGTCATAATAATACGGCAGACGGATACGGCCATCTATACCAATGACAAACGTCCCGGCCATTTGCATGGCATCCTGTCCCGCAGGCGGAAGGTCCGTGTTCCAACCGCGTTCCCGCTTTAAGCGCCTATTGGAGCGCCATACGCGCCGAGAAAGGAAAGTTTGCCAGATGGTGGCACGTTCCAGGCCATAAGCGCGATAGGCTTCACGCCCTGGATCTGACAAGCACAACTGTCCCGGAACGCGTTCTTCACAGAAAGCTTTGGCAACTTCGGGCGTGCCCTGGGTCACGAAGGCCAGGGCGAGATTCTTGTGCTTGAACTCAGGCGCAGCCGACGCAAGCGCAGCCACCATTTCCTTGCACTGCGGACAGCCAAAATGACGGGTGAAGGCCAGCACCAGCACCTGTCTCATTCCATAATGAAGACAGGCGTACCGGCTTCCCATCCGCATCTGGCAGTTCCAGATCAGGGGCGGGATCGTTGAATTTAAGGTGAGCGAGTTTAGGCATAAGCAAATTTCAACATCTCGAACGTTATCAACCAAAATCCGTGACGTTATCCAGCAGTCACGGATTTTGAAGGTCAATCAGGCCTAAATCTTATCAGATTGCACATGTTT
The DNA here is from genome assembly GCA_963785535.1 of uncultured Chloroflexia bacterium. Lineage (GTDB taxonomy): Bacteria > Chloroflexota > Anaerolineae > Anaerolineales > Villigracilaceae > JAABUE01. Next base: position 27,557 of record CAWAVQ010000035.1, read on the forward strand.
TGTCAAGGTTATGTACAAATTATTTGGGATTGTTCCACAACACATTCAGGCGCGAACAAACGCACATAAGATTCAATCGCATCCAATTGCGCACGGACTTGTTCCTCCGTCACGCCTTCGGGCACGTAGGAAACATAAAGCACATGCGTGGTCGCCTTGGAAATCGGCGAGCGGTTATCCTGTCCACGCAAGATGGTGCAGGCAACGCCTTGCGCATCTCGCATCAACATATCCCCTGCTGGCACATGCTTGCGATTCCCATTCATCTGAGTAATTTCATCACCTTCACGAGCAACATCGATAACAATGGGCGCTTCGAGCTGAGCCACATCGTGGCCGGCCGTCAGGATGAGCGTTTCCAGTTCCGCCGCGAAGTTCGCGTCCACTAGCGGGGAGACGTTCGGCAGGGATTTGCCCTTGAGCGCAACCGATTCCAGTTGTAGCAAAACATGATAGGTATATCCAAACGAGCGATAATAACGATGATAGGCCCCCATCACCGGCAATGCTAGAAAATCCTCCCGGGAGAAGCCGGCATATTTCTCACGTAAGCGCTCCTCGATGGCGCGTTTTTCCTGCGCCAGCACAGCAGAAGGTTTCGTATTATCCACACCCGAAATCTCCAACAAGCCCATTTGCGCTCCGGGATGTGCTTCTCTCCAGGCATCGGTGGCAGTAATTGTCAGCATAATTTCCTACTCCACAGGATTGGATGAAGTCAGCGCGGCCCGCTCCATCAGACGACAAAACGAGCACAAGCCAGGCGCGGAGGTCGGTTGTCCGCAGTTGGGACAGGGATGCAATTCCACGGTTGGGCCGGCCTTGGGTTCCCCAAAAAGTCCTTGTTTGCGCGCCTCGAGGAACTTCACATAAAAGGTCAGTTTGGCGCCAGGGCGTTCCGTTTCCAGTTGGTTGAGCAATTCCTTGTAATAGGTAGTCGTCGATCCAACCGCATACGGACATTCTTCATAAATGTATTCGATGCCACGCAACAACGCATAAGCCGTCATATCGCGTTCGTAAAAGCGGCAGAGCGGCTTGACCTTGCGGGCCAGGCCCGGGGTCTCGGGAAGAACGGGGGCTTGTCGTTGCAGGTACTCTCCCAGCCAGTTCATCGTATTGCCAAAGAGCACGGCCGCCTCATCGTCCAGGTTATGGCCGGTTGCCAGCACATCATACCCCAGGTCGCGCGCGATGCGGTTCATCACATGCCGCTTGGTCAATCCGCACACCGAGCAGGGACGTCCCTTGCCGCGATGAGTGATGTCCGCCAACACCGGGATGGGTTGACCATATTCCTTTTCCACATCGACAACGTGCAATTTCAAGCCATGCTCATCCGCGAATTTCTGCGTCAGGCGGTGCGACTCGGATGAATAGCCAAAACCGCCCCCTGACGGGGACACGCCATCAATCCCCAAGCCGATATACAACCCATCCGCCTGGTAGCCGAGCCGCGTCAGGATGTCCCACAATGCCAGCGAATCCTTGCCGCCGGAAACCGCCACCAGCACCTTCTCATAGTGGGTAAACATCTCATATTTTTTGATGAAGCGCTCGGTCTGCTCAGGGAGCCATTCCAGATAATGCTCTTTGCACAAGGCCAGTTTGTGCTGGCGCATATTGACCGAAGCTTTCGAACCACATTTTTTACATTTCATACCGATCAACCACCTGAAATGACCGCCACCAGCTTGACGACCTCACCATCCTTCAAGATTTCATCGTCCAGGATCAACTCACCGTCGCGCGTGGCAATCACCGACTCCGATAAAATATCGCACTTTTCCAGAGATGAAAGCAGCGTCATGCCTGCTTTCACTTCAAATTCTTTATCGCGTAAAATCAACTTGACCATAACTCCTCAAGGGCATTTATTCTACTCCATAATTTACTTGACAGTCGCCTGCCCATGCCGTACGATTGAAAAAAAGGCGGAACCATGCGTATTGGAATGATGACGGATACTTACAAGCCCTACGTTAGCGGCATCACCAATTATATCGACCTGAACAAACGCTACCTCGAAGAAGCCGGGCACGAAGTGTACGTCTTCACCTTCAGCGAACCGGATCACGTGGACGACGAACCGCGCGTCATTCGCAGCCCGGGCCTGCCTCTGGCCGATACCGGTTTTTTCCTGTCTCTGAGATACTCCCGCGAAGCGAAAAAGCTGCTCCAGAGCATGGACGTGGTGCACGTCCATCACCCTTTCCTGAGCGGGCGGCTGGCCCTGCACTATTGCCGGCCTGCACAAATCCCGGTTATCTTTACCAACCACACCCGTTACGATCTGTACGCGCAAGCCTATTTGCCCATGCTGCCCGAAGAAGTCAGCGAGGGATTGCTGCAAGCCTACATGCCATCCTTTTGCGAGGCCGTGAACCTGGTTATCTCACCCTCGCCTGGCATGGAAAAAATTCTGCGCGAACTCGAAGTAGAAAGCCACATCGAGATTGTCCCCAACGGCGTTGAACTGACGCGTTTCTTCCAAGCCGAGCCCCTGTCTCGCGCTGATTACGGATTTAAGGAAGATGATATTTTATTGATCTACACCGGTCGCTTGGGGCCCGAGAAAAACCTGGATTTCCTCTTGCAGGCTTTTGCAGGCGTAACGCAAGCCGTAGAGAATGTCCGACTGCTGTTGGTTGGCGACGGCCCTTTAAAAGAAGACTTGAAGGAATTGGCAAGGGATCTGCGGATCACGGATGCCATCCAATTTACAGGCCTGATCCCATATGACAACATGCCTGGCTACCTGGCAATGTGCGACGCCTTTGTGACCGCCTCCGTGACCGAGGTGCATCCGCTTTCGGTCATCGAAGCCATGGGGGCTGGTCTGCCCGTGATGGGCATCCACTCCCCTGGCGTGGGCGACACGGTCGAAGACGGCCTCACCGGTTTCCTATCCAGCGCGGATTTGGCCGCCTTCACCGCCAAATTGACCCGTCTGTGCTTACAAACGCAACTGCGCCGCAAAATGGGCCAGGCAGCCCGAAAGGCTTCCAACCAATATGCGATTGAACGTACGACGCAAATGATGCTCAGGCATTATGAAAGGTTGGCCAGCGAACCTCGCCAACACAAGCCGGATTTGGAAGAGCGCCTGCTCACCATTATGGAGCGCTTCCGCGCATGAGTGGTCGCAACCAGAAGATTGGAAGTTGGGGCGAAAGCGTCACTGCAAAGTATCTTGAAGAGCGCGGCTATCAGCGTGCTCGCACGCAACGTCCGCACGCCCTACGGCGAGATCGATATCATCGTGCAGAAAGATGACATCACCGTCTTCGTTGAAGTCAAGACGCGCACGTCCAGGAGCCTGGGCCCGCCAGAAATTTCGGTTACGCCCCGCAAGCAGGAACACATGCTGGCAGCCGCCGAACATTACGCCAGCGAACACGAGATCGACCACTGGCAGATCGATGTCATTGCGGTGGAAGGCAAACCCGGCAAACAACCCAAATTTACACATTTTGAGAACGCAATCTAACCGTTAGAAATCACTCTCCAAGCCAAACTAACCATTGATTTGTTGATTCAAACATCGGGAGCACTAAAAAGTTGTTAGGAGTGGGGGCCAAAATCTTATCATCCCAGTAGGGGACCCGACTTTGGCGGCAAAATCAGTCCGCCTTGGCGGTCGGGCCGGGGAAGATTTTGCGCTCCTGCTACCAACATTCGAATACTCCTCCGCTATCAAACCTGTTTGACGAAATGCCAAATTTCGGCTAGCATGGTATGCCCCCTGTGTACAGAATGTTGGTCTCGCCTGCGCATTCTATTTGCAGGAGTTTCTCTACATCACAACCCATTGGTCTCCTAAAAAAGACCTGGGCGGCAAGACAAGTTATTTTCGTCAATACAAAAGGTAAAACTATGCTTGAGATGATCCAACAATCGGCCATATCGCACGACCGATATCAAATTGAACTCAAATTGGATTATGAATTAGGGAAAGGGGAAAAAACGCATTATCGAATTGCCACCTATCTCTTCTTTCCGAAAAGTTTGGGCATCAATGAAGAGAGCTATCCGAAGAGTGAATTTTACCGGGATGTAAAAAATTACATCCGCATCAAAACGCCGATCTTAAGTCTGCGTGACTTAATTGAAAGCGACATTTCACCGCTAAGCGCTGTCCAAAAGATCGTCCATCAGGCAAACTGGTACCAGGACGATGAATCGAATGAACGTCTCATCCATGCGCTCAAATTATTTGGGGCCATGTTCAAAAGCACCTTGCGCGAGCATTTGAATTTAGTGGATAAACGCATCCAAAACGCCCTGACCAAAACGAAGGTCCATACCCTGGTAGAAAACCTGATCCAGGAGTTCATCGAGCAATCCAAACAAATCAGCTCTCGATACAGATCGTTTTACGCCGAACTAAACCTGCCGATTGTCAAAGAAGACGTCTTTTTAGCCTATACACTTGTGGATGAATACATCAGTCTATTAATTGAAGAAAGCGCAACAGAATTGTTCCGGATCGTATCCCAACACTTCAAAAAGTCAAGCAAATCAAAAAGCCTGGATGATTTGAACCAAATTGTCGAAATGGAAAGAAGCCATCGCCAAACGCACGGATATGGTTCCATCCTCAAGCCAGGCGGGGCCAACGAAGTTTATGCATTTCGGGCCTCTGTCTTGAAGAAATATGTCAGTTCCATCCTTCACCTGTCGACAGATGCGCAACGAAGAGGGTCGCGGCATGGAACAGTTCCTGATGGCCATCGCGGCAGGGGTGTCAATGATCTTTGCCACGATCGTCGCTTTTTATTTTCAAAGTGTCTACGGGAATTTCACCTTTCCGGTTTTCGTGGCGTTGGTAATCGGGTACATGTTCAAAGACCGCATCAAGGAAGCCGGTCGTGCATTACTGGCCAACAAATTACATGCCTTTCTATACGACCGTAGAATCAATATTAAAACACTGGACGGAAAGTACAAACTGGCAGTTCTGCGCGAGAAAACAGCCTTTATTTCGGAAAACGACCTCCCACAAGAAGTGCGAACGGCGCGTCACAAGGACCCATTTGCGGACCTGGACAACGAAGGCATGGGCGAAACGATCATCTGCCACACCAAAGATATCGTTCTGGATGCTGACTTATTTCCAAAAGCCTTTAAAGGGCTTCCAAAAGTGAGCGGTCTCAATGATATTATTCGTTACAACATCCAACCGTACCTGCGAAAAATGGCCGACCCGGTAGAAGAACAACTTTTATTGGAAAACGAAGAACTCAAAACGGTACACACTCAAAAGGTGTACCATGTCAACGTGGTATCGCGCTATAAGTCGATCAGTCCACGCATCGAGATTTTGTACAAGCGTATGCGCCTGGTGTTGACCCGCCAGGGAATCAAGCGCATCGAACATATCTCGTTGTAAATCGATCATTTGTTATCTAACCTTGACTGAAAAACCCTTGGCCCTCGCTCCTCTAATTCTCATCATCGGCCCGACGGCTGTCGGCAAGACCGAGCTTGCCATCCAACTGGCAGAGCGGCTGAACGGCGAGATCGTCTCGGCTGATTCGCGTCTGTTCTATCGCGGCATGGACATTGGCACGGCCAAGCCCACAGCCGAAGAGCGGGCACGTGTTCCCCATCACCTGATCGATGTAGCCGATCCCGATGAAAGCTGGTCGCTGGCAGTCTTTCAACAAAGGGCGACAGAGATCATCGCGGATATCCATGCACGCGGCAAACTGCCATTTTTGGTTGGCGGAACGGGACAATACGTGCGCGCTGTGACCGAGGGCTGGAAACCGCCTGAAGTGGAACCAGATCCACGCCTGCGCAGTGTTTTGGAAGGGTTGGCCGAGGAAAAGGGCATATATTGGTTACACGAAGGGCTGAATCGTATCGATCCTGGCGCGGCCGAGAAAATCGACCCGCGCAACGTGAGACGTACAGTCCGTGCGTTGGAAGTGATTCTGACAACGGGAAAACTGTTCTCGCAGCAACGCAGCCGGAGCGAATCGCCTTATACCCTGCTGAGCATCGGCCTGAAACGTCCGCGGGCCGAACTGTACCAACGCGTGGACGAACGCATCGAAGCCATGTTTGCGGCGGGATTTGTGGAGGAAGTCAAGGGATTGCTCGAAAACGGGTACTCCCCCGAGTTGCCGACCATGTCAGCCATCGGGTACCGGGAGTGCATCCGGGTCATCCAGGGCCAATTGAGCATCGAGCAGGCTAAGGTCGAGATGAGACGCGCGACGCGGATGTTCGTCCGGCGTCAGGCCAACTGGTTCAAGGAAGACGATCCCAACATCCACTGGTTCGAAGCAGGGCAGAAAAATGCAGTTGGGGTCATCGAAGATTTTATCCGTCGTTCATTAGAAACAAATCGCGCTTAAATGGGCATCGCCTCATGGCCTATCATGAGGCGATGTTATTTACTGACGCAGGAAACGCCAACCGCGGAGGAGGAAGTGGGTTCTACGGTTAGTCCGATTTTCCTGGCGCTAGTGGCAAATGGGGAGTGATTGCCTAGACGATGTAAAAGTCAGCATCGCGCATGGCTTCGACCAGGACTTTACCTCGTTTGGTAACAGTCATCTTCTGTCCTGGCATCAAAACATAATCCTGCCGGTCACCGGCTTGCGTAACCCATAAAACACCGGTGTCACAAAACAGGGTAGAGCCGGGCTTTACCGCGCTCATGCGTTGAAAATCATGATGCCGCATTCGGATTTTGACTTCCGGTTGTACATTCGAATTCATGTTCATCTCCTTTTATCTTGGATGATCATCATTTACGCACTATCCGCCGGGAATATACTAACAACCCAGGATATTTATTCTCGCCCACCAACCAATTCTCGAACTTCATCCGCCTGAACGCCGCGGCCTGGTCTTATCCAATCGAACGCGCGGTCGAAAGATTAGGAGAAATGGTAACAGAATTATCCAAAGCCAAATAATTCCCCGAACTGATGTACTGTTATAATATTTTCGCTATTATCTCACTACAAGGAGCTCTTTATGACTCATGTAATCAAATTTGGTACCGATGGTTGGCGCGGCACTGTCGCCGAAGACTACACCTTCGACAATGTGCGTCGTTGCTCACAAGGTTTTGCCAACTATCTGATCAAAGGTGGCAATCAAGGAAAGGAAGTTGTTGTCGGTCATGATAAGCGTTTTAGCGGTGAAAATTTCGCTGCTGCCAGCGCCGAAGTGCTGGCAGCCAATGGTTTCAAAGTCTGGTTGACGGACGGTCCCACGCCTACTCCAGTCATCTCGTACGCCGTGGTAGACAAGAAGGCTGTCGGGGCGGTCAATATCACAGCCTCGCACAACCCACCTACCGATAACGGTTTCAAAGTCCGCGATCCGAACGGCGGCGCTATCGACCCCGATGGGTTGAAGAAAATCGAAGCGTTGATCCCCGATGATGTCGCCGATGTCAAACGCAAAGCTTACAAAGACGCCGAAGCCGATGGCTCTATCGTCAAGTTCGACGCTTCCATCGCTTATATCGAGCATCTCAAAGACCTGATCGATCTGCGGACCCATCAAGGATGCCGGGCTGACCGTCATGGTGGACGCTATGTGGGGCAACGGCGCAGGCTGGTTTCCACGTCTGCTGGCAGGCGGCAAAACCAAGGTATTGGAAATCCATAATACGCGTAATCCCAGTTTCCCGGAAATGAAACGTCCCGAACCAATCCAGCCCAACGTGGATGTGGGTCTACAAGCCACCATCGACAACCATGCCGATGTTTTGGTGATCAACGACGGTGATGCTGACCGGGTCGGGTTTGGGGATGAGAATGGGAAATTCATCGATCAATTGCGCGCATATGGATTGTTGGCCTACTATATGCTGGAAGTACGCGGTGAGCGCGGTCCGATTGTAAAAACCCTGTCCACCACCACCATGCTCAACAAGCTAGGCAAGATCTATGGCGTGAAAGTTGTCGAAACCGGAGTTGGTTTCAAATATGTAGCGCCCAAAATGATCGAACTGGATGCCATGATCGGCGGTGAAGAAAGCGGCGGGTATGCCTTCCGCGGCAACGTCCCTGAACGCGACGGCATTCTGGCCGGGCTGTACATGCTCGATTTCATGGTGCGTACCGGCAAGAAACCGACAGAATTGCTCAAGATGCTCTTCGACAAGGTCGGCGGTGAGCATTTCTATGACCGCATCGACACACCCTTCAAAGGCGATAAACAGGAAAGGATCGACAATATTCTGGCAGCCAATCCAAAGACCATCGGCGGCCTGAAAGTGACCGAATTGGTTACGGTAGACGGATTCCAGTTCCGACTGGAAGACGGCGGCTGGATGTTGATCCGTTTTAGCGGCACCGAACCGATCATCCGCGTCTACTGCGAGACCATGCACAAAGACAAGGTCCAGGCCATTTTGCAAGATGGGTTGAAAATTGCCGGGATAGAGTAAACGTGCGAAGTGCGACGTACTAAGTGCGCGCACACCGCACTCCGCACATGGCACTCACCGACACCCACTGCCACTTAGACCTTCACCAATTCGACGAGGACCGCGCAGCCGTCATTGAACGAGCTGAAAAAGCGGGACTCGTCCGAATTTTGATTCCGGCAATTTCGGTGGCTTCCAGCCTGTCCGTCATTGAATTGGCCGAGTCGCGTCCCATGCTGTACGCCGCTATCGGCGTGCAACCCAATGAGTCTCTGTCGTGGGATAACGCCAGTATTGCAGCATTGCGCGAACTAGCCGCTAATCCAAAGGTCGTCGCCATCGGCGAGATCGGCCTGGACTATTACTGGGAGGCCGCGCCGCACGATCACCAGCAACGCGTCTTCCGTGCACAGCTCGACCTGGCAGCAGAACTGGAACTGCCCGTCGTCATCCATCTGCGGGAAAAAGAGGACGCCGCCGAGGGTCCATGCTTCAAGGATGCAATGAGCATCCTGGAGGAATGGCTAGCAGGCCTGGGCGCGGACAAAGAGGCGTTGAGACAAAACCCCGGGGTGCTGCACTCTTTTTCCGGGTCATTAGAAACGGCACGACGGGCGATCGGTCTCCATTTTTGTATCGGGATTACCGGACCAGTGACATTCAAGAACGCACAACGGAAACAAGAAATGGTCACAGGGTTGCCACTGGAACATCTGTTGATCGAAACGGATGCGCCCTATCTAGCGCCCCATCCACACCGTGGAAAACGAAACGAACCTGCCTTTGTTTCCGAAATTGCTGATAAAATTGCGCAGTTACAATCCCGAAGCCGGGAGGAAGTGGCCGCAGTCACGACGAGCAATGCGGCACGGCTGTTCTCCTGGGGAGAAATTGTTTGAGCACAGTTACATTTACTACACCTGTTCAAGAGCAGATCAAACTGGTCGAGGAGCGGATACGCATCCAGGCGGACGACAACCACCCGGACTTGCGTGCCGCTCTCGAACATTTACTCTCGTCTGGCGGGAAGCGTGTGCGCCCAACTGTCGTATTGCTGGTCGGTAATATGTTGGGCGGCACGGAAGACAAGCTGGTGACCGTTGGCGCTGCCATCGAGTTGCTGCACACCGCCACGCTGGTCCATGATGACCTGATCGACGGCTCCCTGTTGCGGCGCGGCATGCCCACTTTGAACGCACGCTGGTCGCCGGCGGCCACGGTCCTGACCGGGGATTTCCTGTTTGCACGCGCTGCCAAGCTGGCCGCAGAAGCAGATAACCTGCCACTGATGAAATTATTCGCCGAGACACTGGCAACGATTGTCAATGGGGAACTGACGCAATTATTTACCAGCCGTGGCTTGATCAACCGCAAGAACTACTACCAGCGCATCTACGCCAAGACGGCCTCGCTGTTCGAAATGTCGGCGCGGGCAGGCGCGATGGTCAGCCCGGTGGATGAAGGAATAGTGGAAGCCATGCGCGTCTTCGGTTATGAAACCGGGATGGCCTTCCAGATCGTGGACGACATCCTGGATTTCACGGGCGACCAGACAGCGGTTGGCAAACCGCTTGGCTCTGACCTGCTACAAGGACTGGTTACGCTACCGGCTATCTATTACGCAGAAGCCAATCCCAATGACCCGGATGTGCTCCTGTTGAGCGAAGGTGGCTGGGGCAACCACGATCGTATGGAGCGCCTGGTCAACGCCATTCGTAACAGCGAAGCAATCCAAAAATCCATGCGGGAGGCTGAAGATTTCATCAAGCGCGCATTGGAGAAGTTGACACCCCTGCATCCCGGCATCGAAAGAAGTGCGCTCGAGGATTTGGCGCGGTACATCACCGACCGAAGGATATAGGACAAGCAAAAGCTTGTCCTTTTTTCTGAGACGCAATGGAGACGAAGAAAGCTTATCTGGCGCTGACATTGGGGGTCTTTTGCATCGGCACCTCGGCGATTCTGGTCAAACTTGCCTCCGTCCCGGGAACCGTTTCTGCCTTCTATCGTGTCTTTTTTGCAAGCCTGGCTTTATCTCCTTTACGGCTATCCCAGAAAAAACAAGAGTGGCCCTCTCGAAAGGACCTGCGTCTGATCGGATTTGGTGGGCTGGCTTTCGTCGGTGATCTGGTGCTGTGGAACACAGCCCTCCTGCTGACATCCGCCGCAGCCGCGACCTTGCTGGGCAACAATTCGCCTCTGTGGGTCGGGCTGGGAGCCACACTGATCTTCCGTGAAAAACTGTCTCCAAAATACTGGATCGGATTGCTGATTGCACTGGCAGGCATGACGGTCATCATAGGCGGGAATGCCATCCAGGAACTACACTTCAATCTGGGAGATCTACTCGCCATTGGAGGCAGTTCTTTTTATGCCGCTTACATGCTTATCACCCAGAAGGCCCGCGAACGCGTCGACACATTGACTCTCAACATGTTGACCATGTTGACTTGCCTCATTCTGCTGTTCCCGATCAACCTGCTGTTCAAACAATCCATGACCGGCTTCAGTGCGGGTACCTGGTTAGCGTTGATCGGGCTCGGACTAATACCACAATTTATCGGCTGGCTGGCGATCAACTATGCCATGGGTCATTTACCTGCCACGCGCGTTTCCGTCACATTGCTTGGACAATCCGTGGTGACGGCTATTCTGGGCATATTCATCCTGAACGAAGCGCTTTCCCTGGCGGTTATCGCTGGTGGCAGCATGGTGTTGATTGGCATATACCTGGTCAACCAGCGCGCGCAGAGCAACGCCCAGGCCGATGCTTACACGAAGTCTGCTTGACTGCCAGACTCCGTTGTGCTAGAATATTTCCATCTCTACTTTAATAGTGTGATAACGTGACTAATCCTCGTCGCCCCTTCCGCTTGAACGTCGGCTTCATCGTACACGAGGAAGTCGGCTACAAACATGAATTTCCCTTCGAATACGAACAAATCCAGATCGCGGATGATCTGGATTTACGTCATTTTGAGGGAGTTGCCACTATCGGACGCACGCCCCAGGGACTGATCGTGCAGGCTGATTTTTCTGCCGAAACCACCCTGGAATGCGTGCGTTGCCTCAACGAATTCGAGTATGGCCTGGACTGGAACCTGACCGAACTGTACGCCTTCAACAAAAAATCGGTCAGCGAATCGGGCCTGATCCTGCCTGATAGCGCCCACATCGACCTGCAACCGCTGATCCGTGAGTATGCGCTGCTCGAAATACCCATCAAGCCCGTTTGCAAGCCCACCTGCAAAGGACTGTGCGCGGTGTGCGGCGAAGACCTGAACGTAACCGACTGCGGGCACAAAGACATCGCCGAAGAATCGCCCTTCTCAGCGCTGAAAGACCTGCTAGGAGAGTGAATGCCAGAGAGGACAAGGAGGGTCTTTTGACAGGCGCCGAAAAACCAAAAAAACAACTTGCCTTGCGTATGCTGGTAGACAAAGCTGGCGTACAGGGTTACTTGACCACCGACGACTTGATAGAATTTTTTCCGGACACCTCACAAGACATGGAAAAACTATCCCTTCTGTTGACTGCCTTGCGCCGTCGTGGGATAGACATTGTCGATGCGGACGATCCCTTCGCTTCGGAAACCATCTCCGGGCCTCTCGAGCGGACGCAGGGTGAGTCCGCTTCCGTTATGGAATCGAACCAGCGCCTGGACGAAAATATCTCCCGCGACGATACGGTCGGCATGTATCTCAAGGAGATGTCGCGCGTGCCCCTGCTGACTGTCGAGGAAGAACTGGAGCTCGCCATCCGCATCGTAAAGGGACGCCAGGCTAAGCAGGAAAAAATCAAATTGGCTGGCCGCCAAAATGCCCTCAGGCGTAGCCAACTGGAGATCATCATCGAAGAAGGCCAGCGCGCCCGCGAGCACCTGATCAAAGCCAATACGCGGCTGGTGGTCAGCATCGCCAAGCGCTACATGGGACGCGGAATTGCCTTTCTCGATCTGATCCAGGAAGGTAACCTGGGCTTGATGAAAGCCGTCGAAAAATATGACCATACGCGCGGTTTTCGCTTCTCCACCTACGCCACCTGGTGGATACGGCAAACCATGGGCATCCGACAGCTCGCGCGCCATCTCCGACCAGGCACGCACCATCCGCGTGCCGGTGCATATGATCGACCGCATCCGCCAGTTATACAGAGCCAACCACGACCTGGAGCAAAAACTGGGACGCCAGCCCACCATCGAGGAACTGGCCAAAAAAGTTGACCTACCCGTTCAACGCGTGCAATGGATCATGAGGGTTTCCTGGCAGCCACTCTCGCTGGAAAGCCCGGTCGGCGATGAGGACGACTCCGAACTGGGACAATTCATCGAGGATAACGTCAGCCCCACTCCCCTGCAGAGCGCTTACCAGTCCATGCTCAAGGACAAGCTGGAAGAGATCCTGTCCACGCTCTCGCCGCGTGAAGCGCGCGTGTTGCGCCTGCGCTTTGGCCTGGACGATGGCACGATCTACACACTGGAAGAAGTCGGCCAGAAATTCGGCCTGACGCGCGAGCGCATCCGCCAGATCGAAGGCCGCGCGCTGCGACAGTTGCGGCATCCCAAACGGGCCACACAATTGAAAGATTACTTATAAGCCAAACGCCGCAACAGATGCGGCGTTTTTTGGTGATGTGGTGCGGAATGTATTCCGCAGACCTTAACTCGGCGGGATTCCATCCCGCCGACTTACGGATCGCGATCACCTACTTTAGACCACCATATCTTTTTCTTCTTATGGTTTAATTTCACAATGACCACCCAACCTTCGCGCCTCTCAGCCATCTTGCAAGCGGTCTTCGTTACCGTGCTATGGGCCAGTTCGTGGATTTTGATCAAGTTTGGCCTGCGCAACAGCATCCCGGCCATCACTTTCGCCGGGTTGCGTTATGGACTGGCGTGGCTTTGCCTGGTGCCTTTTGTGCTCTTCAAACGTGAGCAATATTCCGCAATTCGTCAGCTTTCCCGTGCGGACTGGCTGCGCCTGGGGGCACTGGGTCTGGTGTTCTACACCCTGACGCAGGGAGCGCAATTCGTCGGGTTGGATTACCTGCCAGCCGCCATGCTCAGCCTGCTGCTCAACCTGACGCCCGTCATCGTGGGCATGGCCGGGATTTTCCTGCTGCGCGAGAGACCGACGTCCAGTCAATGGTTTGGCATCGCGCTGGCGACGGTGGGCGTGGGCTTCTACTTCCTGCCGATCTCGTTGCCCCAGGCACAAGTCATCGGCGTGGTGGTTGCGCTGGTGGGCGTTCTGGCTAACGCAGGCGCTGCCCTGCTCGGACGAGAGATCAACCGGGGTAGAACCCTTTCCCCGTTGCTGGTCACGTTTGTCAGTATGGGAATCGGCTCCTTTTTGTTGCTGTTCATCGGCGGGATCACGCAAGGCTTTGGCTCGATGACCTGGGGAGATTGGGCTATCGTCGCCTGGTTGGCGGTGGTTAATACGGCCTTTGCTTTTACCCTGTGGAACCATACGCTGCGCACGCTGTCCGCGGTCGAATCGAGCGTGATCAACAGCCTGATGATGCCGCAAATCGCCATCCTGGCTTTCGTTTTTCTGGAGGAAGCCCTGAGCGCCAAGGAAATCTGGGGGCTGATTCTGGTGGGCGTTGGCGTCTTGATCGTACAACTGAAACCCAGAATCAAGTACAATCTAAGTAAACTACGGGAAATCCTTTAAATTACTGAGGTTGCTCAAGCCGCCGTCCTCGGCGGCGAGGACGCCACCGAGAGCATTCTTTCTTGAAAGACAAAAACTACAAAACAAGTATGCCTGACCCAAAACCCAAACTGCCTGAACAATTCGCCTTTTCGCAATCTTCCCTGCAAGATTACTTCGATTGCGCGCGCCGTTTCCAGTTGCGCTACATCGACCGGCTGATCTACCCGGCGGCCGAGTCTGAGCCGGCCATGGAAAACGAACGTCACCAGCAGGAAGGCCAGTATTTCCATCGACTGGCGCAGCAATACCTGCTGGGTATTCCCACCGAAAAGTTGGCGCGGCTGGCAAACACGCCCGATTTACAGCGCTGGTGGGAGAATTTCGTCAACGCACCAGACCTGACAGGTTTGAGAAACCTGTCAGGTCTTTACCCTGAAGTAACGTTGTCCGCCCCGCTGGGAGATTTCCGGCTGGTCGCCAAATATGACTTGATCGCCATTACCGAAGATGAGAAGGTCGTCATCTACGATTGGAAGACCTACCGCAAACGTCCGCGCAACGAGTGGTTGTCCGCGCGTTGGCAGACGCGGGTGTACCGGGCTTTGCTGGTGGCAGCGGGCAGTCAATTCATCGTCCCCGCAGGGGAAAACGGTGGCAAGCCTATCGTCCCGGAACGCTGCGAGATGGTCTACTGGTTCTCCAATTTTCCGGACGATCCGGCCCGTTTCCCGTACAACGAGGCGCAGTACAAACGGGATTGGGATGCGCTGACCCGGCTGACGGAGGAGATCCAGTCCGCGTCGTCCTTCCCAAAAACGGATGACCGTCAAAAGTGCGCTTACTGTCCTTATCGCTCGTACTGCGACCGCGGCATCCAGGCCGGGGACATGGACGCGATCGAAGCGGAGATGGAGGCCGAAGTCGCTGTTCGATGTGAATTTCGAGCAGATCGGGGAGATCGAGTTTTAGTTTTTCACCGCCAAGGCGCGAAGGACGCAAAGATTTCTTAAAGTCGCCAAGGAAAATCCTGGCGACTTAATCGATTCCTTGGCGTTTTTGTCTAAAGTTTGCGAGCAGTTGCGCTGCGAGCCGGATGCAGTTGTACTGCATCCGAAACAAGGAGATCGGTTTAATTCGCTGGAGTGCAAAATCTCCTGATTTTGCCCGAAGTCGGGAGACTTCGGACTCCGTCTATTTAGTGATTCAAGAAAATCCCAATATGATTCGCCACGGGTCGTTCGCGGCCGGGGATGTACTGGTCGATGGGGGAATTCAGGATGACGGGTTTCGCCATCTGCGCCCTGGATGACCATGGTGGAAGAGCCGCCCCCGTCCAGGCTCATGCCGAAGTACGCGCCGTGCGCGATCAAGATGTCGGCCAGCTCGTCGAAGGTCGCGCCCGCGCTGTAAAACGGCTGGCGACCGTCCACCACCACCAGATACAACCAGCGCCCATTCTTGTTGAAACCGATGGCCGTGCGCGGATCGCGTTCGGTCTTGTCGAGACCCTCGACTTTCTCGCCGCCCTGCACCAGATACCGGTCGCCCGCGATGGCGTTGAAAACACGACCCGGTTTGCGGAAAGACGGATCACCGCGCCGGCTGATGTACAGGACCGGCTCGGTCGGCTCCCCCTCTGCATAAACTTTACCGTTCGAAGCCGCATAGCCATTGGGCGTGACCGGGTCGCCGGGCCCCGGGTAATAATCCAGCGGCCCGCGCGACCACCAGGGATGAAAGCCATCGCCGTTGACCGCGATCTGCGCGCCGAACTCTTCCAGGAATTGCGAGGTGGTACGCGCATCGAGCGGCGGGCCAGCCTCGTGATCTGGCGGGGTGACCAGTGCCCGAAAGCCATCCGCTTTGGTATCCACCACCAGCACGTGCGCAATCACCAATCGTGGCAGGTAGTACACGCGCCGATAGTACGTGACCGCGCCCTCGAACAGAGTCCGTTTGGCAGGCACCGGCGCGGGACGGCCACGCTCGTAGAGGGCGTAACCGAGCACACAAAATGCCAGGATCGTGATCGCCCTGCGCATAGATCTTCCCGTTCGAAGCCGCATAACCGTTGGGCGTGATCGGATCGCCGGGCCCCGGATAATAATCCAGCGGCCCGCGCGACCACCAGGGATGGAAGCCATCGCCGTTGATGGCGATCTGGACCCCGAACTCTTCCAGGAATTGTGAGGTGGTGCGCGCATCGAGTGGCGGGCCAGCCTCGTGATCCGGCGGGGTGACCAGCGCTCGAAAGCCATTCGCTTTGGTATCCACCACCAGCACGTGCGCGATCACCAGCCGTGGCAGGTAGTACACGCGTCGGTAGTACGTGACCGCGCCCTCGAACAAAGTGCGTTTGGCAGGCACGGGCGCGGGACGGCCACGGTCGTAAATGGTGTAGCCCAGCACACACAGTGCCAGGATCGCGAACAGGCTCAAACTGATCCAAAGAAGGCGCTTTTTTCGGGGAGGATTTCATACGGGAAATTCTTTGATGGGCAAAATATCAGGGTGAGGTGGTAACAGTTCGCCAAGAAGCTTAGTTTCTTTCATGATTTATATTTGAATATTTTTTTGTAATGTTATGAATATTAATTATGAGCAAGTTCATTTTATACTAATATTGTCAAATCCTTAGTTTTGTAAGGAGGGAATTATGGGCTGGAAGAGAACATTAAACTCAATTGCTGCGGCACAACGGCGTAGTGAACGGGCAGCATTGCGATACCAGCGTGAGTTGGCACGGGAACAATTAAACTATGAAAAAATGCAGGCATTAGAACAGGCGGCACATCAAGTAAAAGTTTATGAAAATCACATAGAAGTGCTAAGGTCAGTTCATAAAGATTGTGGGGAAAGATGGGATTGGGAGTTGTTGAAAAATTCTGATCCACCTGTAAAACCAACGAACTCAAATACAAACGAAAAATTGAACGAAATAAAGTTCTCATCCTACAAACCAAGTTTTGCGGATAAACTATTAAATCGAGTTGAGCAGAAGCGTAGTGAATTGAGAACTGCAATTGAAAAAGGAAAATTGCAAGATGAAAAGGGATATCAGAATGCGTTAGCAGAATACAAAAATAACTATGAAGAATGGGAACTATTCGTGACCTTGCTTCCAAAATTTTATCAAATGATGTGGAAGCTTTCGTAGAAGCAATAAGACAAATCGATCCTTTTAGTGAAATAAGCGAATTAGGTTCATCAATAGGTTTTAAATGTCAAACTAGTAAACTTGTAGAAGCTACCTTGTTTGTAAAAAGTGAAGAAGTAATTCCAGACAAATCAGTATCTCTCCTAAAAAGTGGCAAAATATCAATAAAGCCTTTATCGAAAAACTATTTTTTTGCACTTTATCAAGATTATATTTGTGGTGGGGTTCTTAGAGTTGCAAGGGAATTGTTTGCGCTATTACCCATTGAGATGGCTATTATCACTGCTGTAGGTGAAATTCTAAACACTAAAACAGGTCACAAAGAAGAAAAACCCATACTCTCTGTTGTTATTCCGAGAAAAACAATCGAACAATTAAACTTTGATAGTTTAGACCCATCGGATGCAATGGACAACTTTGTTCATAACATGAAATTTTTATCAACAAAAGGTTTTCAACCGGTTGAGAAAATATTACCTTCGGAAATAGGTTAAAAAGAACGGTTCTATCGGTTTACAAATTGCTATCGATCTATAGTTGAAAAGAGGAACGATTTATGGCAAAAAAATTTGTGTTCAAACGGAACCAGTCAATAGGTCAAGCATCAGCAGAATTAGATTATCACTTTCTGGATAAATGTTTTGTAGATACAGGAGATTTGGAAATTGTTCGAAGTTGTGACGATCAAAGATGTATTTTAGTGGGGAGAACAGGCGCGGGAAAATCGGCACTTATATCCCAGTTGGAAAAAATTGAAGATAACGTAATTACAATTAGGCCTGAAGCTTTAGCACTTACTTACATTGCCAACTCAAATATAATAAATTTCTTTCTTGAAGCCGGCGTGAAAATGGATATATTTTATAGGCTTTTGTGGAGACATATTTTTGTTGTTGAAGTACTAAAAGCTCATTTTCATATTGACAGTGAAGAAAGTAAAACTAGTTTTGTAACACATTTGTGGGCATTATTGCCAAAAGACAAAAAACATCAAAGGGCATTAGATTATTTGAAGGAGTGGGGTGATTCATTTTGGGAGGATACGGAATACAGGATCAAGGAAGTAACAAAAAAAATCGAACAGGAATTAGCAGGCTCGATTGATGGAAAGGTTATGGGCGTAGGTGGACTAAGCTTACAAATGGCAAAAAAATTATCAGAAGAGCAAAAAGCCGAAGTTGTTAATCAAGCTCAGGAGGTAGTAAATCAAGCTCAAGTCCGAGAATTATTTACCATTATTGAATTATTGGAAGATACTTTAATAAATGACCCACAAAAAAAATATTTTATTGCAATTGACAGGCTTGACGAAGATTGGACTACTGACAACATCAAATATCGCCTAATACGTGCATTAATTGAAACAACATTTGAATTTGCTAAAGTGAGAAACGTTAAAATTATTGTTGTCCTACGGGTAGACTTAATAGATCGAGTTTTTCGATTTACACGAGATACGGGTTTTCAGGAAGAAAAATTTAGAACAAGTATGTTGCATTTGTCCTGGTCAAGAGACAATTTAGTCGAAATATTAGATACTCGTATAAACGAATTGGTTAGGGAGCAGTATACAACACAAAAAGTTACGCACCGAGATTTTTTACCTGCAAAAATTTTCAATCAGAATACAATTGATTATATGCTTGCGCGAACACATTATAGGCCAAGGGATTTAATTCAATTTTTTAATAAATGTATTTATCATGCAGATGGACAGGCTAGAATCGAGCCAAAAATAATAAGGGATGCAGAAGGGGCATATTCTAGAGAAAGGATTCGTGCTTTAGCTGATGAGTGGTTTGGTTTATATCCAAATATTATTCACCTTGCAAAGTTATTAAAAGGCAAAAAAGAATCTTTTACTATGGGTGAAATCTCAAATACAGAGTTCGATGATAACTGTTTAGAATTGTTAATATCTGGAGAAGCAATTGATGGGGTTGATAAGGCTTACATGGATTAATATTTTGATGGTGGAGTAAGCATTGATATATTACGAATTAATGTTATTAACATTCTTTATAGGGTTGGTTTAATGGGAATAAAGCTAGGCAAGAAAGAAAAAACATCATGGGCTGATAATATAGCTGGTAGTGTATCAAAGGTAGAAATAAACAATGAAACTAGAATTGTTATTCACCCAACTTATTACAGGGCATTAGGAATTGTTGGGCATAGTGAAGAGATAGAAGAATAGAATTTTATTTATTGCTCGTGCTGATATAAAATACTCCATTTAGGATGCTAGATCCTATATGGAGTATTTACTATATCGTTTCTGATTGGTCGTAAA
Organism: uncultured Chloroflexia bacterium; assembly: GCA_963785535.1. GTDB lineage: Bacteria > Chloroflexota > Anaerolineae > Anaerolineales > Villigracilaceae > JAABUE01. Next base: position 47,068 of record CAWAVQ010000035.1, read on the forward strand.
TCTATGTAAAACTCAAAGGGGATTTGACGTATTGATTCCATCGAACTGTTGGCCGCCCGCGTGTCTACGTCACAATTTCGCTTTCCGCCTGGTGCATGCTCTGGAAGGATTGGATGGCGACCTCCAGCATCCCCATGTCCGGTTCGCGCGTGGTCAGGGATTGCAAGGCCAGGTTGGGTGTGATGATCCAGCGCACGAATTTCGAATCGAGGTGGTTGGCCGTCCAACGCATATATTCCACCGCAATGCCCGCCAGGACCGGGATCAGCAACACGCGGCTGGCCAGACGCCACAAGAGCGGCAAGGGTCCCAGCGCGGTGAAGACCAGGATGGAGAGCAACACCAACGTCAGCATGAAGGCCGTCCCGCAACGGGGGTGCGCCAGCGGGAATTTCGCGACCGATTCAGGGGTCAATTCCGCGCCCGCTTCGTAGGCATTGATGGTCTTATGCTCCGCGCCGTGATAGCCAAACAGGCGTTTGATATCCGGCATGAAGCCGATGGCCCAGATATAGCCGACCAGCAAGAACAAGCGCACCAGGCCTTCCAGCAAGTTATTCCACCATACGTTCCAACCCAGATAATGTTCAGCCAGGCTGCCTATTCCGGCCGGCAGCAAAAAGAACAGACCGACGCCCAGCGTCAGAGAGACGGCAATCGTCAGGTACAGCGCCGGGCCTTCCAACTGTTCGTCTTCGCCGGTCTGCGTGTTGGCAGAGATGGTCAAGGCGCGCATGCCCAACCCGAGCGCGTCCCACAGCAGGATGACTCCGCGCAGGAACGGGATTTTGGTGAGGCGCGAACGATAAACAGCCGCCAGTTTTTCCGTGTGCAGCACAATCTCCCCGTCCGGGTCGCGCATGGCAATCGCAAAGCCTTTTTGTCCGCGCATCAGCACACCTTCGATGACGGCCTGTCCACCATATGCAATAATTCTGTCTTCTTTCATACCAATCATTCCTTATTAGACATCTTGCATAAGTGCTCTCGTCGCCGTCCCCGGCGGCGAGGACGCCGCCTAGAGCTTGTTAGTATTTTGACTTTTGCAAGAGGTTTATTCAACTTTTAAACCCTTTCGGATACGGACGTCACGGATAGTACGGTTTTCTGTTTCTTTCACGGATTTTCCGTCATGTCCGTGCCGTCCGTGTCCAATAACAATGTGACTTCTACGCCAAATTGTAAAAGCAATGGATGATCGCGTCGATGGTCTTGTACCAGGTCGGCAGGTGCAGACGCTCGTTGGGCGCATGCACGTTGTCTTCCGGCAAGCTGGAACCGAACAGGACCGACTCGGCGCCGATATTGTCCTGTAGCATGGCCACCACCGGGATCGAGCCGCCTTCACGCCTGTAGAGCGGGCGCACACCCCAGACCGTTTCCATGGCCTGCGCCATGGACTGGACTGCGGGTAAGTCCCGGTCTGTGATAGCGGTCGGGCCGGCATTGAGCAACTTGACTTCCCATTTGATCGTCTTGGGAGCATTGGCTTCCATATAGGCCACCAATTGCTGGTGGACTTCGCCCGCGGTCTGATCCGGTACCAATCTGCAGGAAATCTTAGCCTTGGCTTTGGCCGGTAAAACAGTCTTTGAACCTTCGCCGGTATAGCCCGAAAGGAAACCGTTGACTTCCAGGGTCGGGCGCGCGCCTACGCGCTCCATCGGAAGGTAATCCAACTCGCCCCATAATGCGGGGACGCCGGTCTGCTCCAGATAGAAGGCTTCATTTTCCGGCAACTTTGCCATCTCCGCGTGCTCTTCCGCGCTGATCGGGCGTACCGGGTCGTAGAAGCCGGGCAGGGTAATGCCCCCATCTTCATCGTGCATACCCGCGATCAACTCGCTCAGGGCTTGCGCCGGGTTATGCACCGTCCCGCCGTAGAGACCGGAATGCAGGTCGTGGTCTGGGCCCCAGACGAAAACATCGAAATACGCCAGTCCGCGCAGGCCGTAGGTGATGGTCGGTTTGTCGGCCGCGATCGTACCGGCGTCCGGATTGAGACAGAAATCGGCAGCCAGCAAATCCTTGTGTTTGGGCAGGAAGGCTTCCATGCTGGTCGAGCCCATCTCCTCCTCGCCCTCGAACAACCATTTGATATTGACGGGCAGGCCCGAGGTGCGCATGATCGCTTCGACCGCCGCCAAGCGTGGCAATGGCCTGTCCCTTCATATCGGAAGTCCCGCGCCCAAACAACAAGTCACCCTGACGGGTGGCGTCATAGGGCGGGGTCTTCCATAGTTCGAGCGGGTCTACCGGCTGGACGTCATAATGTCCGTAGATCAGCACGGTCGGGGCATCGCTCCCGGCCTGCATCCACTCGCCAAACACCACCGGGTGCTTGTCGGTCGGCAACAACTGAACTTTATCCATGCCGAGCTCCGTCAGATGGGCCGCCAGCCACTCTGCTGCGCGGACGATATCGTCGTTATGCTCATCCTGCATCGAAACAGACGGGATGGCAACCAGCTCTTTCAAATCGGCCAGGAACCGTTCGCGATTCTGGTGTGCGTATTCAAGCGCTTTTTGGCGCGCATCACTCATTGATTCAATCCTCCTCAGGACTTTAACTTTCCATATAAAAACCAGTATACCTCACGTGGAAAGCCCGCTTGCAGGTCGGTCTCCCAGATGAAGTCACTGGGAGAAAAACTGGCCCGCAATACGCCATCCAACTGGAGCAGCCCCTCCCGTTCGGGTGGCGGCGCGGACAATTCGCCCAGCAACAATTGCAACATGACGCGATAGCGGACTTCGTGCGCATACGCATCCGCCTGTCCTTCGGGATTGTGACGATAATCGGCCAGATAGTTGTTCCACAACCCGAAGCGGGACTGGAACTCCCGGCCTGCTTTCGTTTCCCAGGCCACTCGCCACTTCGAGCGCAGCGCGTCAAGCTGCGTCGCCAGTTTCTCGATGCGCTCCCCGCGGGCTTCCAGGCGCGTTTTTGCCAGCAAAATACCGCCGATGGTCAGGCGCGGCAGATCATATCCGCGCGCGCTGATCGGCCAGTACAATTCTTTCGAAAGCAGGTAATTCCCAAGTTCGGGAATACCTGCTTCGAAATAAGCTCTATCTTTTTCCGGGGAAGTCATGATCTAATCCGTTGATTATGGCGCTGCCGTCGCTTCGGGGGTTGTTTCCAGCGAGCGACGTGTGACCAGATACCAGTCGGTGATGCGAGAGAAGCGGTCGCTGATGTCGTACAACGGCCCAATCTGCACCCCCAAGACCTGCGAATCCACACCGAAAGAATAGACCGGGAAATATAACGGCAAAGCCGGTAATTCTTTGGCAAATACCACCTGGAAATTACGGTATAACCGCGCGCGTATATCAAAGTCGGTATTCACGCGTGCCTGTTCCAAATACTCGCTGGCTGTGCGATTGTCCCATTGCGAATAATTCTGTCCACCTGCGGCTTCCGCCTGATGCCAGAAGGGGTACGGATCGGGATCGGGCGTGCGCGCCAGATTCAAATCCACGAGAGCAGCCTGATATTTCCGCGGACCAAGATAATCGAAGACCATGCGGTCGTATGGCACCGGCTGCAAATTGACCTGCACGCCGATCTGCGCCCAACTGGCCTGGATGAGCTGCGCCAGTTGCGTATGCAATTCGTCATCGGGATGCAACATCGTAAAGGTCAACGACTGACCGTCTTTAGCGCGTACCGCGCCCCCCTCGGCCGGGATAACATAGCCATTGCTCTTCAGCAACGTGATGGCCTGATCCGGGTCATACTCCAGGTGCTCGATTCCGCTGTAGTAGGCCCACGAACCGGGGAAGATCGGGCCATCAGCGACAATGGCCTGCCCACCCAATAAGGTCGAGATCATGCGCTGACGGTTCAATCCCAGCAACAGGGCCCGGCGCAAGTCCGACTCCTGCAAAAACGGGACTTCCGGGTTGTTCAGGTTCAACAGCACCATACTGAGTTGCGGCAGCCGGCTGGTATAGATAGACAGGTTGGGTTGCGCCAGGGCCTCGTTCAGCACATCTTTGGAAATACGACTGACGCCCAACACTTCACCCTGCTCATAAGCATCCAAGGCGGCGGCGGATGTTGGAAAATAACGGAAAACGACCTGTGGAATGAAGGGCTTCTTGCCATAGTAGTTGTCGAAGGCTTCCAACACCACACCGGTAATCTGACCCTGATTCAGGATCAAGTGGTCGAACTGGTACGGACCGCTGCCGACCGGGGCGATGTTAAATTCAGCCGTAACCAGCCCCTCTGGCGGTACGCCTTCCAATATATGTTTTGGAAGCACGCCAAAGGTCAAATAATCAAGGAACGGCGCGAATGGTTCCGGAATGGTGAACTTCAAGGTAAGGTTATCGGGTAACTTCGTAACTTGGACCTTAGACCACAAATCCTTGACATCCTGCGGGAACAGCGAGCCGGGGCTCTTGATCAGGTCGATCGTAAAGATGACATCATCGGGGGTAACTGGCGTCCCGTCATGCCAGACGGCATTCGAGCGCAGCGTAAAGTTATAGATCGTGCCTTCCTCGTTCACGCCCCAGGATTCGGCCAGGTCCGTTTGCGGCAGGCCGCGCTCATCGAAACGAATCAGGCTGCTGAACAGGAGCCGGTCCACGTCACGGTCGGCTGGATTATTCCAATCCAGTAGAGGATTCAAACGTCCCAACGAACCCACCAGGCCCTCGGAATACACGCCGCCCGTCGCAGGTTGGGGTAGAACTTGTACCGGCCCCACCGGTTGCTGGGTCAACAGCAAGACTCCCACGACCACCAGGGTCAAAATCACAACCAGGATTTGCCAGCGTAAACGTTTCATAAGCATAAAAAAAGAAAGGCCTTAACCGGTCACGGCAAATAGAGCCGCGGCCGGAAGCGGCCTTTCCATAGAGGGGATTCCATTAACGAGTAAGCAATACGGTTGTGATCGCCAGAATGAAGAAAATCGCACTCAGGACAATGGTAACCCAGAACAGTGTGCGCTCGATTCCACGGCGGGCTGTATAAACCCCACCCGTGTCAGCACCGGTCAAGCCACCCAGGCCAGCGCCCTTACTTTGAAGGATGACACTGATGATCAAAGCCACCGAGGTTATAATCAACGCAATATCTAAAAACCTTATCATATGTAAGCCTCCTGCAAATTAGCGGGGGAATTATACCTGCGAGTAAGGGAAATCGTCAACGCCAAGGGATTTTATGCACGAGATCATCGTCAATTTGCATATGCACACGCGCTACTCGGATGGTAGCGGCACGCACAAAGACATCGCCCAGGCTGCCATGAAAGCAGGTCTAGATGCGGTCATCGTGACAGACCATAACGTGCTGGTACAGGGCGTGGAAGGATACTATCGCAGCGGACCCCGCCGGGTGTTGCTCCTGGTTGGACAGGAAGTCCACGACCAGACTCTGGAACCGCAAAAGAACCACCTGCTGGTTTTCAACGCCAACCGCGACGTGGCAACCTTCGCCCACGACCCGCAACGATTGGTCGATGCCGTGCGCGAAGCGGAAGGTATGTCTTTTATTGCTCACCCACGCGATCTTGCCTCCCCGGCCTTCAGCGAGGGCGACATCTCCTGGGAAAGGTGGGACGTAACCGGCTTCACCGGGCTCGAGCTATGGAACAGTTTGAGCGAGCTCAAGGTTTATCTCAAGAGCAAACTGCATGGCATCTTCTACGCCTACTTCCCGCAGTTCATCGGACACGGTCCGCTCCCGGAAGTGCTACTCAAATGGGACGAGTTGCTGCTCGACGGCAAACGCATCGTCGCCATCGGCGGCTCAGATGCACACGCCTGGCCACAGAGTTCTGGGTCCGCTCAAACGGGTTATCTTTCCCTATGAATTTCACTTCAGCACCATCAATACCCACGTTTTCACAACCGAACCCCTGACCGGCGACTTCGCCATCGACCGTCGTCTGGTCTATGAGGCCTTCGAGAACGGGCGTTGCTTCGTCGGTTATGACCTGCCCGCTCCTACCAAAGGCTTCATTTTCAAAGCACAGGGACGCGACAAGATTGCCATCATGGGCGAAGAAATTGCTGCCCAGGGCGGCGTAACTTTGCAAATCCGCCTGCCCGGCCTGGCAGATTGCAGGCTTATCAAAGATGGGATCGTGCTCAAGGAGTGGAAACGCAGGGATAACTTTGCTCACATTGCCACCGAGCCGGGCGTGTATCGCGTGGAGGTCTATCGGTGGTATCTGGGACGCAGGGTGGGCTGGATCTTTAGCAATCCAATTTATTTGCGATAGGCCCCTCCCCTAATTTCGGGCTTCTACCAACTATTTCGTGATCTACTGAATATGGATTTGGGGAGGGCTGGGGTTGGGCCGCACAGATTCCACATTTTATGGTAAACTTCGCCCGCTCAGGTACGTTTTCAAAAAATGTGCCTTTCCGCTCCTGGCATACCTACGGTGCTGAACAGGAGCAAACCCATGGAAAGGAGGAATCCCTCATGCGTAATTATGAACTGGTTTGTATTATCCAGCCCGATCTGGATGAAACTGCTTTTAACGAAGTAGTCGAACGGGTAAAGAGCTGGATTACAGATGCAGGTGGTAAGATCGACAAAGTGGATGTGTGGGGCAAGCGCAAGCTTGCTTACCTGATCCGCAAACAGCGCGAAGGCCAATATGTATTGTTCAACATCGCCTTGCCTGCTCAAGCTACCAGAGAACTGGAACGCAGTATCCGTTTCCTGGAACCGGTAATGCGCCACATGTTGACCGTTGCTTCATAAATTTTAGTGTTGTGAGTTCTCGGTCGAAAAAAGGAGTAAGTTATGAGCCGAGGTTTGAATAAAGTCATGGTTATTGGTCATCTAGGCCGCGATCCTGAGATGCGTTACACGCCCTCAGGCCGCCCGGTGACCACCTTCACGGTCGCTGTCAGCCGCTCATGGAACACTGCGGATGGCGAGCGCCGCACAGAGACAGAGTGGTTCAATATTGTATCCTGGGGCAACCTGGCAGAAATTTGCAAGCAATACCTCCATAAGGGGCAGCAGGTCTATATCGAGGGTCGCCTGCAAACTCGTCGCTGGGAAGATAAAGAAGGCCAGAAGCATACCAGCGTGGAAGTCGTTGCCAACGAGATGATGATGCTGGGAGACCGTCGCGATAACAGCGGGCAATCCCAGGAAGAGTCTCAGGACGACGAATTGTCGGAGCCAGTGGCTGACGAAGATGAATTCCCCTTTTAAAAGGGTTGATAATGGAGTAATAAATGGCTGAAGAAAGAAACTATCGTGGTGGCAGGCAAGAACGCCGCTTTTTCTCCCGTCCGAAGTTCTGCCAATTTTGTTCGGACAAAGAACAGACAATCGATTATAAAAAGGTAGACCTTCTCAAACGTCTCATCACAGACGATGGCAAGATCCGTCCGCGCCGACAGACCGGCACGTGCGCAAAGCACCAGCGCGAGGTGGCCGCTGCCATCAAACGCGCTCGCCACATCGCCCTGCTGCCGTTCACAGGCAAATACTGGGAAGAGGGCCACTTCTAAACCTGTAATACAAAACGGGGCATGGAAATATCCCATGCCCCGCCATTGTGTTAAGGATGCAATTTATGGCGCCTAAATCCAAAATCCAAAGTAAAAAACATATCGCCCGCCTCGAACGCGAACGGAGACAGACCCGGCTCATCCAATATATCTCTATTGGCGTAGTTGCAGCTGTCATCTTGGTGCTCATCTACGGCTATCTGGATCTTAATGTCCTGCAACAATACCAACCCGTTGCTAAAGTAAACGGCGAGAAGATCTCCACAAAAGAGTTCCAGGCACGCGTGACCATTCAACGCAACCAGCTACTCAATCAATATATGCAATATCAGCAATACCAGCAGGTCTTTGGCATGGATGTAAGTGCCCAGCTACAACAGCTCCAGACCACGCTGGATACCCCCACCAACGTGGGTCAGCAGGTATTGGATGCCCTCGTTCAGGAAGCGCTCATCCGCCAGGAAGCAAAAAAGCGGAACATCACTATCAGTGCGGATGAACTGGCAACTTTCAAACAAGACCAATTCCGATACTACCCGAATGGTTCACCTACGCCCACCATCACTCCAACGCCGGTGGACGTTACCTACCCAACTCTTTCGGCAGCGCAATTGGAACTGGTAACCGCCACCCCGGTCCCCACACAGGGGGCGACGGTCACTCCGCTTCCTACCTCGACCATCAGCCCGTCTGCTACGCCAACAGTTGGGCCAACGGCTACCCCCACCGTCCCACCCACAGCCACGGCCACTGCAACGCCTTATACCCTGGAAGGTTACCAGAACCAATTTGCCACTGCCCAGGCGAATATGGTGGAAATTGGCTTGACAGATGCCGAATATGAAAACCTGTTCAAGACAGCGATCCTGCGCAAGAAACTCTACGACATCATCACAGCCGACACACCGCACGTAGACGAGCAGGTCTGGGCACGTCATATCCTGGTCACTACGGAGGAAGAAGCCAAAACTGTCATTGACCGCTTGAACAACGGTGAAGACTTTGCCAAATTGGCGGCCGAATTATCGCAAGATACCGCGACCGCCGCTAATGGTGGCGATTTAGGTTGGTTCGGTAAAGGACAGATGGTGGCCCCCTTCGAAGAGGCAGCTTTCAGTCTGAAAGTCGGTGAGATCAGCCAACCCGTACAATCCGATTTCGGCTGGCATGTGATCCAGGTGATCGACCGCGCCAATCTGCCGTTGACAGACAGTCAGTATACGCAAGCCCGTGATACAGCCTTTAATGATTTCCTGACCAAGCTGCGCGACGACTCCGATGTCACGATCTATGACTACTGGAAAGATCGCACGCCCTCTACCCCCAGTCTGGACTCGATACAAGGCTCAGGACAGCCACAATAACTACCAATTCCGCCGCTCACATGAGCGGCGGAATTTTTTCTTCTTAATAGTATCAGTAGACCACGAAATAACTGGTAGAAGCCCGAAATTAGGGGAGTACTGAGTATCCACTTCTCGGTTGGCCCGTCTTATCTGGCTTTAAACAATACTGGTTATAATCCACTCTGTGTTTCAACGCATTTTACGTACTTTCGACCTGGTCATTTATGTGCTGCTCGGCATATTACTGCTATCTGCAAGCCAACCCATTGCTGACAAACCAGTAGATCGCGCACGCGCCTTCACACGTCCCATCGAATTCGATTATGTCAGTTGGAGCGCAAATGCCATGTTGCTCAAGCTGCAAAGCGTCGCTTTAGGCTTGCCCGGTTATCTCACCCACGAAGACCGCAAACAGGTTGTCATGCAATACCTGTATCAAACCCAGCGTATCCTGCAAGCCGATGACCAGCTCAACCGCATCTATGCCGATCCAAACGTCACCGACAAAGAAACTGCTTCCGCGCATTTGCGAGCGGAGTTGGAAGGCATGAACCAACGTCAAAAACAACTGGCGCCACTGGCCGAAGCGACCCTGCAAGCGCAAGTCAGCACCGTGTTGGCTGACTTAAATCTCACCAGTGGCGGGCAACCGCTCCCGCCGGTGCTGTATCATGCCAGCGCCATACCGATGGGTTTGATCATCTCACCGCGTGATCACATTCAACAACTCACCAACATCTCGGTGCAACCCGACCTGAGCGTTGACCAACAGGATACACTCGAAAACAAGGTGGACTCCTCGCTGAACCTTTCATCGCTGGTGGTGCCAATCGGTGGCGTGGGCGTGTATCCCACCATGGTGATGCGCACAACTGACCTGTCCTGGCTGCTAGACACCATCTCGCACGAGTGGACACACAATTACCTGACTACACGTCCGCTGGGTGTACTCTATGACGCCACGCCCCAACTGCGCACCATGAACGAAACGACCGCCTCCATCGTCGGCAACGAGGTAGGGACGCTGGTCATGCAACGTTACTATTCTGAACTGATACCCGCCTCATCCTCGTCCCTCCAACTTGCTTCCAGCAAACCAACCTTCCCGCGCCCCGATGGAGATGCGCCGCCCTTCGATTTCCGCGCCGAGATGCACACCACGCGCGTGGAAACAGATAAGTTGCTGGCAGAAGGTAAAATAAATGAGGCTGAAGCTTATATGGAAGCGCGGCGGGAGATTTTCTGGCAAAACGGATACGCCATCCGCAAACTGAACCAGGCCTACTTCGCTTTCTACGGTGCCTACGCCGACGTACCCGGTGGCGCAGCCGGAGAAGATCCGGTCGGCCCGGCTGTCCGCGCCCTGCGTGCGCAAAGCGCTTCGCTGGCTGATTTCGTCAAACGCATTTCGTGGATGACTTCGTTCCAGGAATTACAGGCCGCAGTTCAATAGAGAATGTATCAATGGAATCAACACTGAGAACATTTTTATTTTTCATATTCATCATTCCCTTTGCCTTTGTCTCCTGTGCGCCCACAACTTCACCTGATACCCCCAGCCCGGCCCCAACCGCACCGACTCTTATCATTCCGACGCCCCCTCCCACCGAGCCAGCCTGCGCCAGCCTGAACCTGGAACCCACACCCGGACCGGAAACACCCTCGTTGTTTTCGCCTGTCAGTCCGGCGGACCACATACGCGGACCGGAAGATGCCGCTGTAACGATTGTGATCTACAACGATTTCCAGTGCACTGACTGTAATTATCTGCCCGTAGCGAAACATTTGCTCGAGAGCCACGCTGGTGATGTACGTTTTGTCTACCGTTATTATCCCTACACCGCCCTTTTCGACAAAGGTGAACTGGCTGCTCGGGCCGCGGAGGCTGCCACCTCCCAGGACAAATTCTGGGAAATGCATGATCTGCTGTTTGAAAGGCAGACTGATTGGGTTGATTTGCCGGTGGATTCCTTTGAAAGTTGGGTCACCGCTCGCGCGGGAGAACTCGGGCTGGATCAGACTCGCTTCACAACTGACTTCAATAGCACGGAAACAATTAACAGGGTCCAGGCCGCTGCGCAGGAGGCTGAAAAGATCGGTATCCCAAAGTTACCGTTCTACCTTATCAACGGACAGATCTATCGCGGTCCCACTGATTACGAATCGTTCAACCAGGTTATCAGTCTGATCAAGTTGGGCGCGCATCAGTTTGCCAATTGTCCGTCGATGACCATCGATCCGCACAAGCAATACATTGCAACACTCGAAACCGAAAAAGGACAGGTCGTGCTGCAACTGTACTCTGATAAGGCCCCGCTGGCGGTGAACTCATTTGTATTTTTGGCGCGGCAGGGCTGGTATAACGGCATTACCTTCCATCGCGTGCTGCCCGGTTTCGTGGCGCAGACCGGCGATCCCAGCGGGACAGGGCAGGGCAATCCCGGGTATATGTTCAACAATGAGATCGATCCAACGCTCAAATTTGACCAGGCCGGAGTGGTAGGCATGGCAAACTCCGGACCGGACACCAACGGCAGTCAATTCTTCATTACTTATGCACCAGCGCCAAATTTGAACGGGAGTTATACAATATTTGGGAAAGTATTGAGCGGTATGGATGTTTTGGAACAACTGACACCCCGTGACCCGCAGCCGGGAGTCAGCCTGCCGCCGGGTGACAAACTTATCAGCGTTACCATCCAGGAGAAATAATATGGAATCGAAGCCCCACGGCACAGACTGGCGCTCTATCCTTTTGGTTATTTTCGGCTTTGGGGGCGCAGTATTAGCCATCAGTTCGGCAATTGGAATATTGATATTTATAGCCGTCAATGAAAATTTTCTGACACAGATGAACACTCCTGTGCTGGCCAGCGTATTGATTGCCAGCACCTTGATCGCGATCGGACTGCTCCTGTTGCCTGTTGCCTGGTTAAGCGTGAGACGCCTGCGCGGTTTGGATTTCGACTCACTCACTTTGCCTCCCTTGCGCCCCTGGGCCTGGATTGTCATCGTCAATCCTATGGTTGCTGGTTTTGGGTTTGGCAACGCTCTTTTACAACGCTCCCGGCGCAAGTTTGTACGCTCCCTTTCTACATTTTCTATCTATCGCATTGCCCGTCTACCTTGTCATACGCGTTGCAACCAACCGCATCTCGCTCGGTTCCAGTCAACGCGCCTGGGGCGTGTTTAGCATTGGGTTGACGCTCAGCCCCTTTCTGGCAATCATCGGGGAAGTGGCCATGTTTGTTTTGGGGATTCTTGGGGCTACACTATACCTGAGCTTAAACCCCGACAAAGCGCTCGAAGTCGAACGTCTGGTTCAGCAAATCAATCAGGCTCCCAATCTGGATAGTCTGGTGTACGCGGTAGGTCCCTATTTAAAAAATCCATTGACCCTGATAGGGGCCCTTTCATTCCTATCTTTTCTCGTTCCCATCATAGAAGAAAGTGCAAAGTCGTTGGGAGTCTGGTTGGCATCTGACCGGATCAGTTCGCCTGCGCAGGGATTTGCGCTGGGTGTATTGAGCGGCGCTGGCTTTGCACTGGCTGAAAGTCTATCGGCTAGTCTAACTGCAGATAATACCTGGGGGCTTACGCTGTCTATCCGTGCGATTACCAGCGGCATGCACATGCTGGCAACCGGGCTGGTCGGATGGGGCATCGCTTACGCCCGCCTGGAGAAACGCTATTTCCGGTTGGTCGGTATGACACTGCTGGCTATGTCCCTGCACGCTGTCTGGAATGCGGGGGTTGTTTTTACTATCGCAGGTGGCGTGCGCATCATGCTGGCTACGCCAAATATCGATTTTTTGGGCGCTGCGATGACGATTGGCGGTGGGGGATCACTCTTTGTATTGATAGCTGGTATGATCGTAGCGTTTTTCGTGATCAACAGGCGCTTACGGGGTCCCGCCCTGCCCGCTTCCCAGCCTGTAGAAATAGATGATGAGAACCACATCTCCCTGCCAGGTGGGCAAGATAATGAAGGCGCTGGGGTAAAATAGCTGCATGCCCTGGAATACCCAATCTACTCATACCCAGGCCGGTGACCTGGTGCAACTGGTCGGCTTGCGGCATAAAAGCTTCATCTTCCCACTCATCCCAGGTGGCGACTTTCAGACCCACCGCGGTGTTCTCCAGCATGATGATTTGATTGGTTTGCCCTGGGGCAGCCAGGTCTTTACTCACCTGGGCGCGCCATTTTTCCTGCTCCAGCCCGCTCTGGCTGACCTGCTGCTCGACCTGAAGCGCAACACACAGATCCTGTACCCCAAAGACATCGGCTTTATCCTGATCACGATGGGCATCGGGCCGGGGCAAAAGGTGCTCGAAGCGGGAACAGGTTCCGGGTCTATGACGATCGCGCTGGCATACGCTGTCGGTGCACAGGGTTGTGTCGTATCCTACGAACAGCGCGAAGAGATGCAAAACCTGGCACGCAAAAATATCAACCGTACCGGGCTCGCTTCGCGCGTGGACTTCAAGCTGCGTGATATTCAAGAAGGTTTTGACGAAACTGACGCGGACGCTTTCTTCCTGGACGTTCCCAACCCATACGACTACATCTCGCAGGTGCGCGCTGCGCTCAAGCCAGGCGGCTACTTCTGTGGCATTGTCCCTACGGTCAACCAGGCGGAAATCCTGTTGCGTTCCCTGCGCCGCAACAAATTTGCCTTTCTCGAAATGTGCGAAGTTTTACTCAGATATTACAAGCCGGAACCTGACCGTTTACGTCCAACAGATAGAATGGTAGCGCACACCGGTTTCCTGATCTTTGGCCGGCGTATCGAGCCCAGTACGGACCCCCGGGCCAAAGAACTCAATGCAGAACTGGGCATGAGCCAGGAAGAAAACGAATTCGTAGGAGACAAATATGTTCCGTCGTCGCCCAATCCGTCGCATGTTGCGCCCAGCAAGAGGCAGAGTCCGCCGCGCCCCTCAAGAATTGATTCTCGCAAATCAGATGATGGAATCGGGAAATTACCAGGGAGCAGCCGAACAATTCGAGGCGCTTGCCCGCCTGGCTACCTCCCGCAATGGACAACACACCCCGCAGCTTTATTTGCAAGCCGGGCGCGCCCGTATCCTGGCCGGGCAAAATGAAGCTGGTCTGGCAAACCTGAAACAGGGCTTGTCCCTATTTGCCGGACGTGCCGCGTGGCGACGTTTTTATAATGCCGGGAACCGCATTGTGAGCGAACTTAACCAGTTGGGATTAAAAAACGAAGCCGATGAAATTCTGGATTTATTGAACACGAAACTGCCCGGGAACTTTTCTGCGCCCAACAGCGCCACCTCGGCCCGTAGACCCTTCCTGCCAACTCATTGCCCATCTTGTGGTGGGTCCATTCGCCCCAATGAAGTCGAATGGCTGGACGAGATCACCGCCGAATGTGCATATTGTGGCAGCCCGGTAAGGGAAGAGAATTGAGATTATCCGGGCAGAGAATGCGAAAAAGTAACCATTTTCCTTGCCTAAACCTTCGTAAGTAGAGACGTACTGAAGATGTCCCCAGACCTGACAGAAAGTTTCATCACAGAAAAACTGCGCATCGCGTGGGATCAAAGCGGTGGGAAGGAAAGCTTTAATGAAGCCGACACCCCCCAGGGCAAAGAACCGAAATGCGCGGCGGTGTTAATTCCGCTGACCTGGTTTGAGGATGAGTGGCATTTACTCTACACGCGCCGCACGGACAAAGTCGAGAACTCACAAGGGGCAGGTTTCTTTTCCCGGCGGCGCTTGCGATCCTGGCGAAGAGACGCCCGAACAAACCGCTTTGCGTGAAGCCGAGGAAGAAGTCGGAATCCATCCGCAGGATGTGCGCGTGCTCGGACGGCTGGCACCTATGATCACTATCACCAGCTTCCGGGTCACGCCCGTGGTAGGCGTGGTGCGTTGGCCTTATGCCTTCCGCGTGGAAAACGCCGAAGTGGCGCGCGTTTTCACTATGCCCTTGGCCTGGCTGGCCGATAAAAACAATCGTTGGGAATTCAAAATGCCGGGGCGAAAGTATGGCTTAATCGTCTACCATCCCTACGATGGCGAATTGTTGTGGGGAGCCACCGCCATCATGACCGATACCTTCATGAAATTACTGGGTTTGTAGGTTTCCCCCCATTACTACCATTGAATTATTTTCTGGCGTCTGGCCGAAAACGTTGTGCCAACTCCTTCAACTGTGAAAACCCGATTGGTTTGAGCAATACCAGTTCTGCCTGGTCCCGCAGTTGGGCAGCCATGTTAGCATCGGCGGTTGCCAGGAAGACGCGTGTATCTTTCAAGCGTTCATCCGAACGGATTTGCTGTAGCAGGATATCCCCGGACACGTTAGGGATGTGTAAGTCCAAAATAATCAGGTCGGGAACGGTCTCAGCAAGATAGTTTTGGGCAACCGCGCCATCATATGCTACTGCGACTTCATACTGTGCCATTTCCAGTGCTCCGCGAAAAATCGTGACGGTATCTCTGTTGTCTTCTACGATATAGGCCAAAGGTTTTTCATCCATTGGAATTTCCTTTATTTTACTAATACATCACTATCTGTCGGCGGTTCAACGAGCGGCAACGTAACCGTAAATGTACTTCCGTGGCCGGGTTCACTTTCGACCCTAATTGTACCCTTCATACTGGATGTCAGGCGCTTTACTATTGAAAGTCCCAGACCAACACCGCCATACTCCCGGGCAATAGTTTCATCCACCTGCCGGAAAGGCTCAAAGATACTCTCCCGGAATTCCTTTGGAATGCCGATCCCTGTATCAGCCACGCGTATTGCCCAACGACTTTGGTCAAGCCTGAGCAACGTGACTGTCACAGAGCCTGCCTCTGTAAATTTGACCGCATTGCTGACCAAATGAAAAAGGATTTGCTCCACCCGTGATGAAACCCCCCATAGGGTTTCAGGGAGTTCGGGAGCTATGCTCTGCTCAAAATGTAAGCCTTTTTCCTCTGCATCCTCACAGAGTTCAGGGGTGATCTTCGTCAGAATAGCAGCCGGGGAAAAACCGACCGCTTGCATCGGAAGGATTTCTTTGTCAAGTTGGGATTGTTCCAGCAATTCAGAGAAGGTTGTCTCAAGAAATTTGGAATTGACCTGGATGCGTTCCAATAGTTTTTTCTGTTCGTCAGTCATCGTGCCATAGGCCTCAAGCCGCAGCATCTCGGCCATACCGACGATCACGCCCAGGGGAGTGCGCAATTCATGACTGACACGGGCCAACAAATGCGTTTTGAAATCACTGGCCTCCTGTGCCCAAACTGTCAGTTGCTCGCTCTCTACCAATCTGAAGGCCAATTCGTTCTCTTTGCGTTTCGCCCGTTCTAGAGCGCGTTGCAGATTGGTCATCACCAAGACCAACAATCCTACGATTCCCAGGAGAACTGATGAAAACTCACCCCATAATAGAATCAAGTCTGTTTTCTCGGCGATAATAGGTAACACATAAAGGGAATCTTGATACACCATCCAACCAGTAAAGGCGATAGAGATCAAAGCATATGCCAGGGCCATCCAATTCCCGAGCAAGAGCCCCGTAATGATGATGATACCTATGTAAGCGCTCATGGTCGTGCCCCCAAAGCCGCCCGATAGGTATGTGCCAATGGACACAATAATGAGCAGCGCACTGGAAAATACAGCGCTAGCCTGGCGCACGTTTCCGCGATGCATCAAGAATAGAATGCCAAGCGATACCAGAACAATGAACAACTCTATCAGGATTCGAGCGAAATTAAGAGTAATCATAAAGGTCAGGCTTGCAAACAAAACCACGATCAATATGACGATCAACAAAATCGCGTTGAGAAAACTGGCAACACGCGTTTTCTCATCGTCTTCTGGGAAAACCGGCGGGGAAAGAACTTTTCGGATACGCGCCCACATTTCTCTAGGCTCCATAGCCATCACATCATACCCATAAAAACGGATGCAAACATATCAATTTGGTCTTAATAACGATTGTGCGCATTGAGTGTGCTGGAGAATTAGGGTGATATAAGAATCATCCAAAATGATGACATGCGTATCACTTTAAAAGGGGCATAAAAGACCACTTAATTTGACAAATTAAGTATATAATATCAAAATAACGGGTAGAGAGACAGTCAGAAAGAGAGCGGTATTGGCATGACAACATTCATTTCATATTCAAGAGCGAATTCTGATTTCGCCGTCCGTCTCGCAAAAGATCTCAAGGCATCCGGACATGAGATTTGGCTGGACCAGTTGGACATTCCTACAGGTTCCCGCTGGGATGACGAACTTGAAAAGGCGTTACGCACTTGTACAACCTTCCTGATCATTCTCTCCCCCGAATCCATCAAGTCACAAAATGTAAAGGATGAAATTGGCTACGCGATCGACACGGGCAAACACATCTTGCCATTGATGATCAAACAGTGTGAAATACCTTTCAGACTGAGACGCTTTCAATACGTCGATTTCACCAAAGATGATCTTGACGAATATAAAGAAAGATTAAGGGAAACCAAGGCGCTTTTATCAAACACGCATGAACTTCCAACTGCATCTGAATCTGAAAAGAGTTCCGCCCCGGTCAAGGTACCTGTCTCCAAACCGGGGGCGAAGAAATTACTCACCACCCCGGTCCTGTTTGGCGGAGGCGCAGTCATCGTTGTAGCTTTGATTTTCATCATTTTCATGAATGGCAGGAACTCACCTGCCGCCACTCCGACAGCGACAGCCGCACCGACAAAAACCGCTGCCCCAACCCAAACCATTGCACCAGTGGTTCTGGTTGTAACCAGCACGCCGGAGCCAACATCAACAGCGGAGCCGATTACACCTACACCTGAGCCGCAACCCTTCCACACTGAAGAGTTCAATGGGGATTTGAGCCATTGGTCCACTTTTGTGACCAGCGGCAACGAAGATCGGATGAAGGTCTCTACAGATAACGGCAAAATGGTTTTTGATCTCAACGACCCCAACTCAGATTTGTATGCCTATGCTGTTCTCAATGATTTCACTTACACCGATGTGCGTCTGGAGGCAACAGCCAGCAATCGAGGTGTCAATGACAACAACATCAGTTTGATCTGTCGTTATACAGACAGAGGCTGGTATGAGTTCAATATTGCAAACAGTGGGTTATATTGGATCTATGCTTACGATTCGATAGGCGCTGTGGCCAAGGGCTACAACCAGCTCTATGCCGGCGGCTCAACTGCTATCAAAGGCGGCCAGGACACCAACACATATACCGCAACCTGTAATGGAAACAAGCTTTCGTTGTCGATTAATGGTGAAGTTATTCGAACGATCACCGAAAATCAATTCCATTTCGGCCAAGGCAAAATCGGTCTTTCGGTCTCATCCTTCCAGGTGTTACCGGTCAAAATCGAATTTGATTCGTTGATAATCAGTCAGCCATAGAAAACAGGATTATTGGTATTAGTGCCGTCTCTTGTGAGGCGGCACTTTTTTGTTCTAATGTCACTTCGCTACCCGTTTGCGAATACGAACAATATGTAGGATAATCATACCATCGCGAACGGGAATGTTATCGGTATAATTAAAACGTGGGAAATCGCGTTTAATCCTCTGCACAGGCAGAGTTGTTCCATCATCAGAAAGGAGGGAATGATGGATACCAAATTCCTGAATATTCTTATGAGGGGCATTACGGTGTTCGTGTTGTTATCCATGGTAGCAAGCAGCCTCCCAGGCGGCGTGTTGTCTGTCCAGGCGGCTCCGGGTGATACCACGCGTGTCTCGGTCGATTCGAGCGGGGCCGAGGCCAATGGCGGTTCCACAAAGCCCGCTATTTCCGATGACGGGCGCTTCGAGGCATTCGAATCCGGCGCCAGCAATCTGGTCAGCGGGGATACCAACAATGTAGACGATATCTTTGTGCACGATATCCAGACCGGCCAGACCACGCGCGTATCGGTGAGTTCGAGCGGAGTGGAAGCAAATGGTTACTCAAGCTCACCGGCCATCTCCGGCGATGGGCGCTACGTGGCCTTCTACTCGGATGCCACGAACTTGGTAAGTGAGGATACCAACGGATGCGGGGATATCTTCGTGCACGACCGCCAGACTGGCCAGACCACGCGCGTATCGGTGAGTTCGAGCGGCGTCGAGGAAAATGCGCCTCCCTCTGACGACTATTTTGTCCTCTCCATTTCTGGCGACGGGCGTTACGTGGCTTTCTACTCGGATGCCACCAACCTGGTCAGCGGAGATACGAACGGAGCGGCCGATATCTTTGTGCATGACATCCAGAGCGGTACAACAACGCGCGCCTCAGTTGCCTCGGATGGATCTGAAGCAAATGCAGGCTCCAGTGAGCCCAGCCTTTCAGGCGATGGACGCTACGTGGCCTTCGTCTCTGGCGCCACAAACCTGGTCACCGAAGATACCAACGGAAAAGCGGATGTCTTCGTGCGCGATCTCCAGGCTGGGACTACCACGCGCGCCTCGGTCAATTCAAGCGAGGTCGAGGCCATTGGGGGCGGATACAGCCCGGACATTTCGGGGGACGGGCGCTACGTGGTCTTCCTATCGAAATCAAGTAATCTCGATCCCAGGGCCTCCGATTTCGGGGGATATAATCTTGCCTACGTACGCGACCTCCAGGTTGGGCAGACCACGCTGGCTTCTGTCTATTCAACGGGGGACGTCTTGGGAGTAGGTGACATTGATGTGCCAACCATTTCCAGGGATGGGCGCTATGTGGCATTTGAATTCCGTGAGCATGGCGACCCCACTCCAAATGCTTATGTGTACGATCTCCTGACAGGCGACTTCGTCCCGGCGGTGCATGGTTCTGATCAAAGCAATTGGCTATCTATCTCTGCAAATGGGAGCTTCGTCGCCTTTTCGTCCAACACGTCCAATCTGGTCAGCGGGGACACGAATGGCCAACCTGATATCTTCGTCAGCGAGGTCTCCTACGGACCCGAGCGCAACCCAACCGTCGCTTCGATCACGCCTGAGTGCGGGGCCTATTCATGGCTCTGCTCCTTCCCCACCCCGGCCAGTGTGTCGTTTATCGTGATCTTCTCAGAACAAGTTACCGGGGTGAGTACAGACGATTTCGTCCTGAATATGCATGACGGCGTTTCCGGGGCAGCCATCACCGGGGTAAGTGGATACGGCAATGAATATTTTGTCACGGTAGACACCGGCACCGGAGATGGCTCTCTGGATTTGGATATCATCGATAATGACAGCATCCAAGATTCTGCTCTCAATCCGCTAGGAGGTCCTGGCGCGGGCAACGGAGATTTTACGGCCGGGCATTTATATATCATCGATAAGAGCAACCCTACCGTCACAAGTATCACGCGCGCAGACCCAAATCCCACTGGCTCTGAAAACGTTCATTTCACCGTAACCTTCTCCGAAAATGTCTGGCCGGTCAGGCTAAGCGATTTTGCACTGTCAACTACTGGTAACATATCTGGGGCTGACGTTACAGCAATTTCTCCCAAGGAAGACGAGTACAAAAGCGTAAACACGTACACTGTCACGGTAAACACGGGCACGGGGGATGGCACCCTGCGCCTGGATCTGATCGATGATGACAGCATCCAGGACGATATCGGTAATCCGCTGGGCGGACCAGGTGCGGGCAACGGGAACTTCACCACTGGTGAGACCTACACCATCAACCGCAGCACGCCCAGCACTCCCACCGTGACCTCCAGCCTACGCACTGACCCCAACCCAACCTCCGCCGACATGCTCTCCTTCGCCGTCACCTTCTCCGAAGCTGTGACCGGCGTGGATACCGGGGACTTCTCCCTGACCACTACCGGGGGAGTCAGCGGCGCTCTGGTAGCAAATGTGGGCGGGTCAGGCAACACCTACACCGTCATCGTCGCCACCGGCAACGGTGATGGCGGTCTGCGCCTGGACGTGCTAGATGACGACAGCATCCAGAACGCTATCCGGAGTTCCCCTGGGCGGAGCAGGCGCGGGCAATGGGAATTTCACATCGGCGAAGCCTACACGCTCGACAAAACCGCTCCGGTCGTGACCGGCAGCCTGCGCGCCGACACCAATCCCACCACCGCCGACAGCGTCAATTTCACCGTCGTTTTCTCGGAAGCAGTTACCGGCGTGGATCCGAGCGATTTCTTCCTGTCCCCCAGCGGGAGTGTCTCAGGGGCAGCTATCACCGCGGTCAACGGTTCGGGCTATCAGTATACTGTCACAGCCAGTACCGGTACCGGCAACGGCACATTGCGCCTGGATGTTCTGGATAATGACAGCATCGTGGATGCTGTGGGTAATGCCACTGGCGTGGAGCCGGGATCGGCAATGGCAACTTCACAACTGGTGAAGAATATACCATCAACAAGACCCCCGTGGAAGTGACCAAGGTCACCGAGACCTTCCGCTCCAACGGCGCCAATGACGGCTGGGTGCTCGAATCCAGCGAAGACAGCAACCAGGGCGGCTTTAAGGACGCCAGCGGTCCCACCTTTGTGCTGGGCGACGATGCCCAGAACCGCCAGTTCCGCGCTATCCTGCACTTCCCAACTTACTACCTGCCTAACAATGCGGTCATCACCAGGGCTTTGCTCATGATCAAAGGGCAAGGCGTGGTTGGAACCAACCCGTTCAATACCCACCAGAACATCGTTTTAGACATCCGCTCCGGCGCCTTTGGTTTCATCGGACCCTTCCCATATCGAGGACTTCAGGTCTCAGATTTCCAGAGCCCGGCTCACCAGGATGCAGTTGGCATGATCGAAAACAATCCCTTCAACGGCTGGTATTGGGCCTGGCTGGATGGTTCTTCCTTCCAGTACATCAACCTGAACGGCATCACCCAAATCCGCTTGAGATTCCAAGTCGATGATGACAACAATCTGGCGAACGATTACATCAGTTTCTACAGCGGAGATTATGATGGTTTGGCTGACCGCCCTCGTTTAGTGGTCGAGTATTACATACCGAGATAAAATAGATTGCATGGTCGCTCAATTAAAGATATTTCGTCCAGCACATAAGTTTATGTCCGTTATTGCAGTGTTGGCCTTTTGGGCAGCAGTTTGTCTGTCTGGTATCCCAATACCTGTAGCGGCGCTCGCCCATACAGAAAACAGCGCTGCTGCTTTCTCGAAATTGGACCTGTACGCCAATATCGAGACCATTGGTGTGGTCGTCAGTGGTACTGATCTGCCAAAAACGGCGGAGTTGACATATCGCCAGAGCAACGAAGCCACCTGGCATACCGGTCACCCGCTCATGCGTATCGATGACGGGCGACTCGTCGGCAGTCTGTTTGGGCTGGCTCCGATCACATCGTATGAGATCAAAGTCAATGACGGGACTAACGAAATCAGCGGCTCGGTTACAACGCAAACAAACGAACTCCAGTTCATGCCTTCAGCGGTCCTGCACGTAGATGACAACGCATCTCCAGGCGGTGATGGCTCCGCCGCAGCTCCCGTTCCAGACCATACAGGAAGGGGTCAACCACGCCACTCCGGGAACGCAAGTCCTGGTTGCCGATGGCACTTATCACGAGACAGTTTCCTTCCCGGCTTCTGGTACGGATGGTAACTGGATACAGGTCAAGGCTGAGGGCAGCGGCGCCATCCTGGATGGTTCAAAGACGCTCTCCGGGGATATCTGGAAAGCCGATGCCAAATCGCATGTCTGGTTTACAAAGATCGACGGGCCTATCGGCTATCTGGCACGCGACCAGAAACGCTTCTATATGTACGACGATCTCAACGGTCTTATGCAGAGTCGCGGACACAATAACGAACCAATGAATGAGGGCTGGTATCTTGAACGCAGCACGTTGAAACTTTACGTGCGCAGCACGGACGATCCATCCAGGCACACCTGGCAGGTACCCCAACTCAACCACGCCTTCGACGTCTCAGGCCAGGATTGGATCTGGATCGAAGGCTTCGAGATGCGCTTCTATGGCACGCAACTCGATGGCTGCGGCGTTTGCACGATAAACGCCTCGCATGTGGTCATTCGCAAAAATCGTATCCATAACATGCAACTTGGCGTCTACGTCAACTGGACGGGCGGGGATAACCAGGGCAACGACACGCGCATCGAATACAACGAAATCTACGATCCACCGGTGAACGAATGGCCCTGGAAAGCGGTCAAAGCCAGTTCGATGGAAGGCACTGCCATTGTTCTCCGGGGACATATCGGGGCTATCCTGCGCGGCAACGATTTGCACAATTTCTTCAACGGCATTTACACCGGTTCATCAGGCGCGCTTGAGAACCCCGCGTTGGCCTTCGATGCCGACATCTACAACAACCATATCCACGATACGAGCGACGATGCCTTCGAACCGGAAGGCGCGTCGATCAACCAACGCTTCCGAAACAATACCGTGGATAACAGCTTTGTGGGGGTTTCGCTGGCGCCGATTACGCAGGGTCCGGTCTGGGTGTTGCGCTCGACGTTCGCCAATTACACCGGTCGCGGCATCAAATGGGACGGGGATTCGGATGGCATCGCGCTGATCTACCACAACACCTTCTGGACAACGCAAAATGTGGCCGCAATGGACATGATCAACCCGGTGCACAACGCGACGTTGCGCAACAACATTTTCCAGGGAGTCGGGTATGCGGTCTACGAGGTGAAAACCGGTTCAACCGGGCACGACTGGAACTACGACAACTGGTACACCACCCACAGTCCGCGCTTTTTGTGGGAGAACATAGCCTACGCCAGTGTGGCAGAGCTATGCGCGTCGACTGGGCTGGAATGCAACGGGCACGAAGGCCCGCCCGGCCTGAGCAACCCGGCTGGCGGCGATTTCACGCTCTTGCCATCGAGCCCGAACATCGACCGGGGCGTTGTGATTCCCGGTATCAATGACAACTTCGTAGGGGATGCACCGGATATCGGCGCGTACGAATACGCCTTTGCAATCGAACAGCCCCCCACAGTTCTATCAATTACGCGTGTCTGACCCAAATCCGTCTAGCGCTGCGGCTGTGAATTTCACGGTAACCTTCTCCGAACCCGTGACCGGGGTAGATATTCTGCCACCCTTCAACGACTTCAGCCTGAGCACCACCCCCGGCCTCATAGATGCCGCCATCATCGGCGTCACCCCCGTCTCGGGAACAACCTACACGGTCAGCGTGAACACCGGTTCTGGCAGCGGGGAACTCGGCCTGAACCTGGTAGACGACAACACCATTGTGGACACAGCCAACAACCCGCTGGGCGGACCGAACGCCGGGGATGGGAATTTCGACACCGGTGAGACCTACACCATCGACAAAAGCACGGCCACCCCTCCGACCGTGACATCCAGCCTGCGTGCGGATTCCGATCCGACTCAAGCCGCAAACGTTGACTTCACCGTTAGCTTCTCCGAAGCTGTCACCGGCGTGGACACCAACGACTTCTCCCTGACCACCACCGGCGGAGTCAGCGGCGCCTCCATCGCGTATATCAACGGTTCAGGAAATACCTACACCATCACTGTCAACACCGGCAACGGAGACGGCGGTCTGCGTTTGGACGTATTGGATGATGACAGCATCCTGAACGCTTCCGGCGTTCCCCTGGGCGGACCTGGCGCGGGCAACGGGGGCTTCACCACCGGCGAAGCTTACACGCTCGACAAAACCGCTCCGGTCGTGACCGGCAGCCTGCGCGCTGACCCGAACCCGACCAGCGCCGATAGCGTCAATTTCAGCGTTGTTTTCTCGGAAGCAGTTTCGGGCGTGGATCCGAGCGATTTCTTCCTGTCCACCACCGGGAACATCTCAGGGGCAGCGGTTACTAACGTCAGCGGTTCGGGCTATCTGTACGTCGTCACAGCTAGCACCGGTACGGGTAATGGTACTTTGCGTTTGGACGTTTTAGATAACGACAGCATCGCTGATATTGTTGGCCATCCTTTAGCCGGGCCGGGAATCGGCAACGGCAACTTCGCGACCGGCGAAGAATATACAGTCCAGAAAATCAGCGCGCCCACCGTAACAGAGACCTTCCGTTCAAATGGCAGAAACGACGGCTGGGTGCTAGAATCCAAGGAAGACAGCAACCGCGGCGGTTCCAGAGATGCGAAGTCCACTACTATCGTGCTCGGCGACGACAGACAGGACCGCCAGTTCCGCTCTATTCTGGATTTTCCCACCGACTCGTTGCCCGATAACGCCGTGATCACCAAGGCTTTGCTGATGATCAAAGGGGCGGATGTGGCCGGCACCAACCCATTCGAAACCCACCAGAACATCGTTGTGGACATCCGTTCGGGGCCGTTCGGTTATATAGGTCCGTTCCCATACCGGGGTCTGCAAAATCTGGATTTCCAGGCCCCATCCAGCAGGGATGCGGTCGGCACCATCCAGAATAATCCTTATTACGGCTGGTACTGGACTTGGCTGGATAGCTCGGCGTTTCAATATATCAATCGCTATGGGATCACGCAATTTCGCCTGAGATTCCAGCTTGATGACAACGATGATCGAGGCAATGACTACATCCGGTTTTACAGTGGAGATGCTAATGACTTAGCAAGTCGTCCACAGCTATCGATTGAATATTATGTGCCGTAATAAACCATAGAATGCAGGTCACATTCAAGCGTGAGCTACTACTTTTTACAAAATCATCCCCTCCGGCGTTTCGATGCCCAGAGCTTCAAATTCCAAGGCTTTTTCCACCGTGCGCACCCATTCGTAATATAAACTCTTCGCACTGACGATAATCCCGCCAGCGGCACGGATTCGCTCCAACCCAATCTGGTGCGCGTCGCCGGGAGAACCTGTCGCATCTGCAACTACGGCGACCTTGTACCCCAAATCGATCAATCCCAAAGCCGAGTGCGTAATGCAAACATCTGTTTCGTAACCGATGAGCACGGCTGTTCTCCGTCCTGTTCCCTGGACGGCCTCCAGGATATCAGCCTGTGCAGCCAAGCCAAATATCATCTTGTTGTAGATTTTTGTATCCGGTGGCAGGAGTTCTGCGACTTCATCCGACACGCTTCCATTGCGGGGAATATCTTCCGCAGTGACGATCAGCGGAACATTCAACCAGTTCGCAACTTTGATCACCCAGCACATTCTTTGCAAGAGTGCGTTGTTGCCATCTCTGGATTCTTTTTGTACAAAGGAAGGCTGGATGTCAATAGCGATGAGTATTGAGTCATCTACTTCGAAGAGGGATGTATTGGACATTTAAATGCAATCAACTGATTTTAAAAGATGAGGTATCCTTGCACAGGCAGGCATGACTTCTACCGCTGTTACCATCCTTTTCAAGAGGCATAACATTTGAAATACAACCGTTGGAATCTACGCTTCATCGGCACAATCATCACAGTTATTATAGTCTTGAACACAGGATTACCATCAAGCGTACCTGTTCACGCACAAACCCAAACAATCTTCACCAATCTTGATTTGCATGCCAATATCGAAACCATCGGCATCATCGTCAGCGGGCAAAAACTTCCATCTTCTGCAGAATTGATGTATCGACAGGTAAACAATTCTGAATGGAAACGCGGACATCCACTCATGAACATCGAGGAAAAGCACCTGGTTGGCAGCTTGTTTGATCTTACCGAATCTACGACATATGAAGTTAAAGTCACAGATGGGGCAACCGAGATCTCCGGCTTCGTCACCACCCAGCCGAACCAACTCCAATTCACGCCGACAAGAGTACTGTACGTGGATGCTGATGCCGCGCCCGGGGGAGATGGTTCTGCCACGGCCCCAGTCCAAACCATACAAGCAGGTGTCAATCTTGCCACCCCGGGGACACAGGTATTGGTCGCTGATGGAATTTACCACGAGGAAGTTAACTTTCCGACATCTGGAACAGAAAATAACTGGATACAGGTCAAAGCAGCGGGGCAAAATGCTATCTTGGAAGGTTCCAGAGAACTTTCCGGAAATATTTGGAAACGTGATAACTATAAATATAAAAATGTATGGTACACCCGCGTTGTCACCGCCTTTCAATATCTGGCCCGTGACGGAGAGCGTTATTTCAGATACGAAAGTCTAGCCGATCTCGTCAACAACCGTACCTACGGAAGCCCAACATTAAGAGAAGGCTGGTTCTTTGATCCGGAAACACTGCGACTCTATGTGCGCAGCACGGACGACCCATCCAAGCATACCTGGCAATTACCAACCCTCAATCATGCTTTCAGCGCAAAAGGGCAAAATTGGCTTTGGATCGAAGGCTTTGAAGTCCGTTACTATGGCACCACTACCAACAGTTGCGGTATCTGCGTGACAGACACATCTCACGTTGTCATCCGCAAGAACAGGATCCACCACATCCAAATAGGTGTTTTTATCAAATGGTTGGGAGGGCCCGATCAGGGCAATGATACACGCATCGAATACAACGAGATCTACGACTCGCCCGTAGACGAATGGCCCTGGGCAGCGGTTAAAGCCACATCCATGGAGGGCACAGCCATTCTTGTCAGGGGACATATTGGAACAATCGTGCGCGGCAATGAGGTCCACAATTACTTTTAATGGTATTTATACCGGCTCATCTGGCGATCCCCACAATTTCGAGTTGGCGCTGGATGTCGACGTCTATGACAACTATATCCATCACATAGGCGATGACGCCTTCGAACCAGAAGGCGCCTGCGTCAACAATCGCTTTCGAGACAACGTTGTAGAGCATGCTTTCGTAGGTTTGTCTCTGGCTCCAATCACCCAGGGACCTGTCTGGGCATTGCGTACCCTGTATGCTAATTACACTGGTCGGGCGATAAAGATGGACAAGGAATCTGACGGAATTGCGCTCATTTATCATAATACCTTCTGGTCAGATAAGAAAAATATAAACGCCATTGACCTGATCAGCCCGGCCTTCAATACTGTAATGCGCAACAACATCTTCCAAAGCAATGGCTACTTGATCAAAGATGTTCCCTCTGGCTCCACAGGGAACCAATGGGACAACAACAACTTGCACACTACACAAAGTCTACTCAGGCCGCCTTTCAAATGGGATAGTATCGATTACTACAATATCAATGCGTTCTGCGCAGCTACCGGTCTGGATTGCAACAGCTATACAGATGACCCCGGCCTTATCGATCCTGAACAAGGTCTCTTCACCTTAAATGCAACCAGCCCAAATATTGACCGAGGCGTCCTGATTCCCGGCATAAACGATAGCTTTACAGGGAAGGCACCCGACATCGGCGCGTATGAGTACAACCCGCTCAGTACGGTTCCCAGGGTTGCATCTATCACGATTACTGATGAAAATCCTACGAATGCTGCCAACGTGAATTTCAGGGTCACCTTCACAGAACCCGTAATGGGCGTGGGATTTCTGCCTCCTTTTCACGGGTTTCAATTGGTCACAAATCCCAACATACCTACAGCCGTCATCACACAGGTCACGCCCATCTCAGACACCACATACGATGTTACCGTCTATACCGGAGACACTGACGGGAGTATCCGCCTGTATGTCATGGATGATAATTCCATCTTCGGCCAGGGGCTGGTTCCACTTGGCGGAATAAAAACCGGTGATGGAACATTCACGACTGGTGATCCCTACCTCATAGACAGGACGCCTCCCAGCGTGACCCAAATCCTGCCCAGTGACCCCAATCCGACTCGCGCCGTCAGCATGGACTTCACGGTTAAATTCTCCGAACCTGTGAACGGTGTGGATACGAGCGACTTTTCATTGAGCGCCAATGGTACGCTCAACCAAACCAGCATCGTCAGCGTTACCGGCGCGGGAGATACTTACACGGTTAGCGTTGAAGCGAAGGAAGGGGAAGGAAGCCTGCACCTGAACCTGTTAGACAACGACAGTATTGTTGACATCATGGGAAATCCGCTTGGAGGGATCGGTGCAGGGAATGGTGAGTTTACATCCGGTCAAGACTACATCATTGCAAAAACCACCCTCATACAAAATGTCAGAATTCTCTACTCGGTTGGCAAATATGATGGCTGGATCCTTGAATCCCGCCCAGGGAGTGAGCAGGGGGGCAAGAAAAACGCCCACGATGATGTTCTATATCTTGGAAACGATGCAGGCAATCGCCAGTATCGCACGATCCTGCACTTTGATGTCTCTTCATTGCCCGATGATATTTTTATCTCAAAAGTCTTGCTGTTGATTAAAAAGAAAGGCCTGATAGGAACAGACCCGTTTACGGTCCAGCCAAATATCCTGGTCGACATTCGTTCCGGGGTATTCGGGTCATTCGGTCCCTTCCCTATCAGGTTGTTGCAAAAATCTGATTTCCAGGCCCCGGCCAGCAAAGAGGCCGTGGGCATCATCGAGAACAAGCCGCTAGGAGAGCAGTATTTGGCCTGGTTGGATAGCACAGCTTTTCCATATTTGACACAAGCTGACACAATCCAGTTACGCCTGCGTTTCAACACAGGCGACAACAACAGCCCGGTACCCAGTTATCTGGAATTCTACAGTGGAGATAATGTACAGGAAGATCGCCCCCAATTACTCATCGAATATTATCAAAGGAAGATCAACAAATAATGATCCTGTCATAGAGGTATTTGACCAGAAATACGCAAAGATGGAAAGAAAACCATAGCAAGCCACCTTGCATTTTTGTAGGCTACAACGTAGGAAAAATGGGCGATTAAATCAGACAATCTTGGTCAACATCCAGTCCTATAATACCCACAGGATCGTTTCCGTTTTGCGGGTGAGACGGATGGCATCCATTTGAGCATTTTTTAGCAATCCTATCGACTGGGGGGAAGACATGACTCCGCAGCTATTACCCGCAGAGCCCAAATAGCCAGTTCATATCCGCTGCTTGCCCGCATCGATTCGCGCATCCAGGAGGCGAAACATGAAACATTGGACGTACCCACTCCTCGTGGTTCTGATGGCACTGATGACAGCCTGCGGACCCAACTCTCCCTCGAGCGGGCCGCAGAGTTGGATCGACACCCCTCTGGATAACAGCATCCTGCCCATGGGAACGGTGCAGGTTATATCCCACGCCGCCGATCCGGGCGGGTTGAGCCAGCTGGAACTCAGCGTCAACGGTTCCGTGGTCGGCACCAGCCCCAGTTCCAACACCAGCGATAATTTGGTCACGTTCAATCAAACCTGGTCGCCCCCTGGGCCAGGCAATTACACGCTGCAAGTCCGTGCCCGTAACAACGGCGGCGTCTGGGGCGGATATGCGTCCGAGCAGGTGACCGTCTCCGGCGGCGGCGTTGTGCAGGGCGTGGTCTATGCCGACCTGAACGGGGATGGTGACATCCAGGGGAATGAAGGCCCATTGGAAGAGTGTTACCGTCGACCTGAACGGTTGCGGGCAAGCGTTGTCTCAAATCACGGCCAATGACGGGAAGTTCGCTTTTGTCGATCTACCGGCAGGAAGCTGTCAGGTGCAGGTGTCCAAGGCCGGATGGGACTTCTCCGGCTCATTCCCGCAATTGAGCTACCCCATCCCGGTCGCTTCGGACCCCAGCCTGCCGACCGCTTTCAGCATTTATATGGCCCCGGCAGCGGGAACACTGGCAACCGAAACATCCGCTATTACGCCCACGCTCACTTCGGCGCCGACTGCTGTCCCGTCAGCCACGCCAACGCCGGTTGTAACGGCAGCCAGCATCTCGGTCCAGAGCGTTTCGACCGGTACAGTTTATTATCGGGGTAGTTGCAGTCCGAAAGATGTTACCATCCAGGTCAACGCCAGTGATTCCGTCGGCATCACAGCCGTTGTGCTCTTCTACCGCGTCCAGGGCACAAACGGCAACACCACTGATTTCCTGTCCAAAGGTATGAGCCCCCTCGGAGGCGACCTGTATCAGGTCACGCTCAACCCCGAATCCGACTTTGGCGGTGGCACGCTGGCGAATATGGGCGGTGGAACACTTCAGTATCAAGCCGTGATCCAGGATCAGAACGGGGATACGTCCGTGCGCACGGACCTGCTGGCGGGGGTGAACATCACCACTTGCAGTGGCGGCGTCCCCGCACCGACACAGACTGCGCCCCCCACCCTGATCGTGATTCCTCCAATTACCATCAACACCCTCACGCCGACCCCCACACCTGTGGTCATCCGCTGAGAAAGGAACGAGCTATGTCGAAAAAAATCTGGATTCCACTGGCTAGCCTTTTTGTGATCGTCGTGGTTGCGGGCGTGGTTTTGTACAACCTCATTCCGCCCCTGTCTCAGCAATTGCCATCCGCAAGCGGCCCACTTCTGGTCACGCTAACCAATCCAGTCAACGGCAGTAATTTGACCTTGAATCAGGAAACCGCCATTTCGGCCGAAGCGCTTGGCCCGCAGCCGGTATCTGCGCTGCAACTGTGGGTGGACGGCGCGCTATGGCAGACTCGGCAAGCCTCTAATGCCAGCTTGAACCAATTCAGCGCCTTTTGGACCTGGGCGCCGACAGAAGCAGGTCCGCACACGCTATTGGTGCGCGCGCTAGATGCGCAAGGTGGGCAAACACAATCCAATTTGGTGCATGTAACTGCCAACCCACCGCAGAATCAAACAGATGAGCCGCCCTCTCCCGACGACACCACCCCGCCTCCTTCTGGACCCGAAATGCCGCCTCCGTCTCCCCCGACCGGACCTTCACAACCGGTTTCGAACTCGCCCCCTGGCAAAGTCGGTTTCTGGTTGGGGAAAAACATCGGCAAATTCATGGGGAATCAAAAACCGCCGCAAGCACCTACGCTTTCAGCTACAGCCAACGGATGCGACGTCCAGTTGTTCATCGGCGACCAGTCCAACGATGAGTACGGCTATCTGGTCTACCGGGCGGACCCCAAATCGACGGATTTCGTCCAGGTCGCCAGCCTGGGAGCGGGACAGGGCACATTATCTTACACCGACAAAAATCTATACGGCAGCTTGAACTATTACGTGGCGGCTTACAATCCCGCTGGACAATCATCCAGCAACCCGGTCAGCCTGGTCATACAGGACCCCACTTGTCTGACGCCAGAGTGGAGCGCCTTGAGTCTGAACGATGCCACCCTGACCCCAACCCAACCGGTCGACAAACTCTATTGCTATGTTTCATTCAACGGCGGTCCGTGGACCCGTTTGCCAGCCGGGAAAGACACCTTCCTGACCCCGACCAATGGCGCCTTTGACCTGTCGCCTTACCTAAAGAATTTACCGTTGGCGCCCAACGGAGCGCAACTGGATTTGGAATGCTGGGGCTGGCAAGGCGGATCGCTGCAACTGTTGGGGAAGTTCTCGCAAAAGATGCCGCCTCAGTTGGGACAACCTGTCCAGATCGATTTGAGCAACATCCATTTCACAGCTCTGCCAAAAATGACTCCATTGAGCGGCGGCTGGCCGGACGGCCTCGTTCCGACGCCCGAAGACTTAAAGTTGACCGGCGACCCGACCACCTGCCTCCAGCACGGTGTGATCCTGCTCTTCTGCAACGCGGTCATCCAGAACAAATATGCCGTCTTCGTGTGGACGCCCTTCTCGTGCTGGCCTGGCACCGCCTGCAATGACAACCTCGGCGGGTATAACCTGTACGAAGTCCAACCGGACAAAACGCTGGTGTTGCGCAAGAAAGTCAACAACCCGGATCAGACAGCAGCAGCCATCCCGCCACCCTCCTGGCCCGACATGGCTGGTACCCAACATTGCTTCGTAGTAACAGCCTTCACAGCAGATACCGGCGATGAATCGTCTCCCAGCAATACCACTTGCTTCGAGTTCGCGGTCCTGGGCATCCAGAAAACCAGCCTTTCCCCCACCGATACCTTATGGCGCTATCAACTCCACGACGAAAGCTGCGGACAGACCGGCACGCATCCTGACTATTTCTCGGTAGGTGACCAGCAGGTCGTCGTAGGCTATGAACATGGAGACCATGACTGCGACATCTGGAATGCCATCTATCGCGGTGCAGTATATTTTGATACAAACCAGATTCCCGGCAAACTTATCGAAGCCCGGCTCAAGTTCGACTACATCGGAGGACAACACTGGAGCGCAGATGTCGCCAGTAATGAAATCAAGTCCTGCGCCTCGTACCTGATGCTGGGCACGGATGACTGGCGTGGCAATCCTTATGGCGATAAAGCCATGACGATTCCCGCTAAAGACCACATGAGCCTGAATTCCTTCAGTCCGGATGTCACCGCAGTTGTCAAGGAATGGATGCAAGGCACAACGCCCAATTATGGTTTTGTCTTGCGCAGTTCGCAGGAAGACCTGACTCACGACCATGGAGTAGGCGGGTGCGATACAGTCTATGGTAATTTCAGGCTAGAAGTGACCTATTACACACCGTGAACAAATAGTCTCATGATAGGCGAACATGGGCAGGGGTATCCCCTTGTCCATGTTTTGTTTATTATGGAATTGGAAAAAGCTCCGTTTTTTTGTATGGCCAAATTGTGTATCGCCTGCAAATTCTACGAAGGATGTTCCGGGGGGTAATTCGCAAAGTGATGGATAAGAACTCGCCCGAAAAGTAAACGGGGATCGAACATATTTAAGGTACAATACTGTACTTATTCATCCCAATTTGGGTCTATACTGTCATTTTTAGGGGTGGCGATTTCGTGCCCGGAAAGGACACACATGTCTCCGGAAAAGCAACGCCGTACGTTTCTCAGTTATTCACGTATCAATAAAGATTTTGCCTTGAAACTCGCCAAAGAGTTGAAATCTGCGGGGTTTCTCGTTTGGCTTGACCAACTAGACATTCCCACAGGCGCGCGCTGGGACAATGAACTGGAAAAAGCGTTGGAAGAGTGCGAGATTTTTATGCTGATTTTGACGCCTGCCGCAATTGGATCCGAAAACGTCAAAGATGAAATTGGCTATGCGATCGATAACAACAAACGCATTTTGCCGATATTACTGGAAAATTGCAATGTGCCATTACGCTTAAGACGCTTTCAGTATGTTGATTTCACTACAATGAGCTATGACGAGGGGGTCAAAAGCGCCAAGCAACTTCTGACAAACCTTATAAACGAAGCGACTGTTCCTAAGAGGAAAAATCCGGGCTGGTTCTCAGGATGAAGAGTCTCGAGCAAAAGCTGAAATTATCGCCGAGCAAAAGACCAAATCCGATCAATTCGAATCTGAACGGGGAACCGTGATAAAAGCATCGGCTCTCCTGGCACAAGGCAAACAGCTTTTCCAGAAGAAGGATTGGCCAGGGGCCGCCCAGATATTTCGACAAGTTCTAACCCTGATCCCAAATCACGCAGGAAACGATGAAGCTATTGTCGAATGCAGAAGCGCAAATCCAACAAGAGCACGAACTGCTAGCGCGCAAAATCGAAGAGCCGGATGCGGAAGAAAAACCTTCCCAACCAGAAGTTCAACCTGTAGAGGAAATGGCTGCACCATCTCGGAAAAGACTTCCTCGCAAGGCAATTATCTTTGGTGCTGTAGGATCTCTTTTGGCGTTAACTGGGATTATAGGTGCGTCTGTTTTCCTGGCTGGAAACAAACCGTCTTCCATAACATCCGTTGGGATGGTCAACATTCCTGCAGGCAGTTATCCAATAAGCACTGATTCAAATGTCGAAGTAGCCAATTTTTGGATCGATCGATATGAAACCACCAACAGCGATTATGCAAAATTCATCGATGACACTCAAAATGATCCACCCGGGTACTGGGTTGATGGCCAAATCCCAGCCGGCCTGAGAAATCACCCGGTGTCACAGGTTACCTGGGATCAAGCAGAAGAATATTGTTCGTGGACTGGAAAACGTCTACCGACAGAGGCTGAATGGGAAATCGCTGCCCGGGGACCCTTCGGCTGGAAATATCCCTGGGGTAACGATTCGGACGGGGTCAGACAAGAAACAGAGGGTACCCGCCCGGTAGATAGCAATCCAGCCAATATCAGTTACTTTGGGGCCTACTACATGTCTGGGAATGTGTGGGAATGGGTAAAAGATCCCTATACTTCTACAGCAGAAAACGAACATGTAATACGCGGTGGAGCCTATGGCCCATTGGATGTTTTGACAACAGCCATTTCTGTCCCGGATAATAGCCCTGCCAATGAAAAAGAAGGCTTTCGCTGCGCCGCAAGTGGGGAAAATGTTACACGTGTTTATGATGAAGCATTAGCTTTAGACGATGACTTTGAATCCACCAACACCAACTGGCCCGGTATCCATGAGGATAATTTTTTATTCGATTACCATGAACTGGGTTATTATCATTTGGAGGCCAGAGAGCCTGATAAGTTCATCCCGGCCTTTTATGATCACGGTACGTATTCCAACTTTGTCATGGAGACAGGGGTATTCATTGACGGGGCTAACACAGATAATCAACAGGGTAACTTCCTATATGGTTTAGCAGTCCAAACTACACAGGATCAATTTTACGCATTCGTTATATCGGCAAATGATCAAACCTGGCAGGTACTTGAAGGAACGCTAGACCCAGGCGCTGTCATAGGTGACGTATCTGACTTAACGGTTATTAAATCAGGCACGGAAGACACAATCCGCGGAGTTTCGGAAGAACAGGAAGATCGCTTAACGGTAATCGCAAATGGTACAGAATTCTTGTACTATGTTAATGGCAACCTGCTGTACAAAGTTACTGCGGAAGATCACCAAAAGGGGAAAGTGGGGTTCATCGTTGAAACGCTTGACAACGTAACCAGAGTACACATTCACTTTAATTGGGTCAAGCTCCAAAATATTGAACCTTTTGACGGTTGAGAATGAAAGCGATCCACTCCAGATCGTTGATCCTTTTATCGTCCAAACTATCCGATTTCTGTGCGCCAAGGTAGACAAAAAAATTCTCCGAGTTATTCAAAGACCCGGAGAATTTCATTTTCACACCAGAAGCCTTAACGGCTCTTCCAGATATTTCGCCAGCGCCTGCATGAACTGGGCCCCTTCTGCCCCATCGCTGACGCGGTGATCGACCGAGAGGGTGACCTTCATGCGCCAGCCCGGTTTGATTTCGCCATCCTCGACGACCGGCACTTCGCGCGCCGAACCCACTGCCAGGATACCGGCTTCAGGGGGATTGATGATCGCGCTGAAATTTTCCACGTCATACATGCCCATGTTAGAGACGGAGAAGGTTGAGCCTTCGATGTCATCCGGCTTGACCTTGCCTTCGCGGGCGCGCGCAACCATGGCTTTGACCTCGGCGGAGACCTGGCGCAGGGGCTTCTGGTCAGTGTCCTTGTGGGCCACGGTCAGCAGCCCACCTTCGACCGAAACGGCCACGCCCACATTGACTGCGCCATGCCGGACGACTTTATCGCCCGCATAGGAGGCATTCAAATTGGGAAACTGGCGCAAGGTCAATGCCACGGCCTTGACGATGAAATCGTTAACCGATATTTTCTCGTTATCCGGTAAATACTCGTTGATCTGTTTGCGCATCGCCATGAGCGCGTCCATTTTGTATTCGTGGGTAACATAGAAATGCGGGACAGTGGTCGTGCTTTCGGTCATCCGTCTCGCAATGGCCTGGCGCAGCTTGGTCAACTGGACGGTCTGGTCTTCATGGGAAACGACAACGGCAGATGGTGGCCCAAGAACGGGTGCAGGCTGAGTGCTGACCTCTGATGGCTGACCACCCACTAATGCGGCTTCGATATCACGACGCACGATACGCCCACCGGGGCCAGTGCCCTGGATGTTACCAAGGTCGACGTTCTTTTCTTCGGCCACGCGACGCGCCAGCGGAGAAGCTTTGATGCGTCCCTCGGGGGTGGTGGCTGCTTCTTTTACGGCGACCGGCTCAGGCTGAGCTTGAGGCGCAGGGGTTTCTGCTGGAGCGGGTGCTTCCTTTTCAGGCGCAGATTCCGCCTCCAGGGCGGCAACGTCCACTTTTTCCCCTTTTTCGCCAACTACCGCAATCGGGGTGCTGACCGGGACAACAGCGCCCTGGTCGACCAGCAACTTCAGGACCACGCCACTGGCGGACGACTCGACCTCAACGGTAGCCTTGTCGGTTTCGATCTCGGCCAGCACGTCGCCTTTGTTGATGTCTTCGCCTTCGTTCTTCACCCAGCGGACAAGCGTGCCTTCGGCCATGTCAAAACCCAGTTTGGGCATGGAAATGGTTTCGGACATTATTTCATAACCTCCTTCACCGTTGCCACGATGTCGGGCACCTGCGGCAGGGCCAACTGTTCCAGGTTGCGGTTGTAGGGCAGCGGGACTTCTTTTTGCGCCACACGGAGGATGGGCGCATCCACATAATCAAACGCACCTTCGTAGATGCGGCTGGAGATTTCAGCGCCCACCCCGTAAGACTTCCAGCCTTCCTCAACGATCACGGCGCGATTGGTCTTCTTGAAGGATTCGAGCACCGGCTCCATATCGAGCGGGCGCAGCGTACGCAAGTCGACGATTTCGGCCTCGATGCCGTCTTTGGCCAGTTCGTCCGCGGCTTTCATCGAAAGTTCCAGTCCCTTGCAATAGGTAACGATGGTCACATCCTTGCCGGGGCGCTGGACTTTGGATTTGCCGATGGGGATAAGGTATTCGCCCTCCGGAACTTCGCCGCGCACCTGGTACATGGTGGCATGTTCGATGAACAACACCGGATCATCCGAGCGGATGGCCGATTTTAGCAGTCCTTTGGCATCTTCCGGTGTGCCGGGGCTGACAACCGTCAGGCCGGGGAAATGTGCAAAGATCACATCCGGGGTTTGCGAGTGGGTCGCGCCGAGCTGGCGTCCGCCGCCGCCCACTGCCCGGATCACCAGCGGGACTTTGAACTGCCCGCCAAACATATAGTGCAGTTTAGGCGCCTGATTGACCACGTAATCCATGGCTGCAAAAGCGAAGTTGATGGTCATCAGTTCTGCAACCGGGCGTAGTCCCGTCAGCGCCGCACCAATCGCCGAGCCGACAATGGCGTTCTCGGCAATCGGCGTATCTTTGACCCGTTCCGGGCCATATTTATCATAAAAACCCTTGGTGACGGCGTACGTGCCGCCCCACACTCCCACCTCTTCGCCTTGGATAAAGACCTTCGGATCGCGGTCCATTTCTTCCATCAGCGCCTGGGAAATTGCTTCACGCATTGTTATTCTCGCCATAATTAATTCCTCTTTACCACGAAGTCACAATGACACTAAGGCACGGCCTTTTATTTCTTTTCTTTGTGTTTCCGCGTCTTGGTGTCTTTCCGGTTAATTCTCAACGTATACATCCTCAAAGAGCGCTTCGGGGGCCGGCTCTGGGCTGGCTTCGCCAAACTCAACCGCCTTTTCGGCATCCTGCATGGCACGTTCTTCGATCTCATCCAGCGCCTTGGCAGTGGCAGTCTTCTTGGAAATCAGCTTCTTACGGAAGATGCCAATTGGGTCTTCTTCCCTCCACTTTTCGATTTCCTGTTTATCGCGGTAGCGTTCCGGGTCGCCCATCGAGTGGCCCATGAAGCGATAAGTGATAACTTCCAATAAGTAGGGACCATTCCCGGCGCGCACATATTCGATAGCTTTTTTGGCCTCTTCATAGACGTTCATCACGTCCATGCCCTCGATTCGCTCGTTCGGGATCTGGTATCCCTCCGCCTTCTGGCGGATCTCTGATACGGCCGAAGCGCGCTCCACGGAGGTGCCCATACCATACTGGTTGTTCTCACACACCCACAATACCGGCAGTTTCCAGACCTTGCTCAGGTTCAGCGCCTCGTGGAAGAAACCGATGTTGGTCGCGCCATCGCCGAACATACAGATGGTAACGTTGTCGTTTCCGGCATACTGGTCGCCCAGCGCCAGTCCCGCCGCGATGGGCAGGTGACTGCCAACAATGGCATGTCCGCCCCACATATTATGTTCAGGGCTGGCCATGTGCATCGAGCCGCCTTTGCCTTTCGACACGCCGGTGGCTTTGCCCATCAGTTCCGCCATCACCTGATTGGCGGGAATTCCACAACTCAGCGCCACGCCGTGGTCACGATAGGCCGTGATAACGCGGTCCCGTGGCTGGCGGGCGGCGACCAGGCCAGTCGCAACGGCCTCCTGACCGATGTACAGGTGCAAAAAACCGCCGACCTTGCCCTGTTGGTACAGTTCCATAGCTTTCTCTTCGATGCGGCGGATAAGCACCATCTCATAAAACATTTGTAATTGGGTCTCTTTATTCATCTAACTCTCCTAAAGAATAATGGCAAAAAAACAGCCGGGAAGTTACCCCGGCGGGGAATTTCTAATAATCTAACAAAAAATTATATCCTATATTTATATCTTTTTTGTAAGAAATTCAATGGAAGTAACCCCCGATCCCCGATTTTGATACGTTTTGAGAGTGACAAAATATTGTACAATACCTCCAGACAAAAATTATGATGAACTGGCTGACAGGCTCTAAACACACGGAAGCGCGCAAACTGGTCAATCAATTGAAGGACGTCTCCAAACGCGGACGTGCTGAGGCCGAATTGCTGCGCATGGGCGCGGAAGCAGCTCCGGCCCTGATCGAAGCGCTTCAAACCATGGACCCGAGCCTGCTCCCGCTATATCAAGCGGTCCTGGTCCGCATGGGCATCGCCGCCACCCCCGCCCTGACCCATTCCCTGCTCAACGACCATCCCCTCATCCGCGGACGTGTGGCCGAAGTTCTGGCTCAAATCAGAGACCCAAAGTCGGTACCAGCCTTGTTGAGCGCCTTGGGCGGTGAGTATTACACCGTCCGCAGCCGGGCGGCTCAGGCGCTGGGCGAGATCGGCAACCCAGAAGCCGTCCAGCCCTTGATCGTAGCCCTGAAAGATCAAGAACTCGAAGTGCGCATTGCAGCCGTCAAAGCGCTGGGAAAATTCAAACTCCCGGAAACCTTCGACAACATGGCCGATCCGCTGCTGGAAGATCCCCAGATCGAAGCCCGCCAGGCGGCCGCCCAGGCTCTGGGCGAGACGCATCATCCACAGGCCATTCCCTACCTGATGATCGCCCTGCGCGATCCGTTCTGGTGGTACGAACGCGAACAGGCCGCGGATGCATTGCTCGAAGCCATCGCCGGGATGGGTACGGCGGTGGTCGAACCGTTGCTGGAAGCCCTGAACGACAGCGAAGGAACCGTCCGCCGGTTTACGGCCAAACTGCTGGGGCGCATCAAAGACTCGCGCGCTATCAAGCCTTTGGGGATGGCGCTGTACGACACGCATTTCGAAGTGGGCAGGGTCGCAGCCGAGTCCTTGGCCGGGTTTGGTCCGACAGGCCTGAAGCTCCTGGCCGAAGCGCTGCATCATCCCGAAGCCTGGCTGCGACAGCACGCCATCGCCGGTCTGACGCTCAGCGGCGACCAGCGCATCGTCCCGGTCATTCTGGATATGCTCAAAGACCCGGTGCGCGAAGTCCAAAAGCAGGCCATCCAATCCCTGGGAGCGCTCAAGGACGCTCGTGCGCTGCCCGCCTTGCAGGCCATCGCCATCGACCGCCGTGACCAGGAGATGTACAAATTGGCCCGAGGAGGCTATCGAAGAGTTGGGGCAAAGAGTAAGTTGCGTGTGCATCGAGTCCAGAGAGAAGAACCTTCATCAGGTGGGTCTATAGTAAAATTCAACAATTATCTCCACCGAGCCCAAACCATGGATGACAAAGAAAATATCATCGAGACGTTCACAGAATTAGCTCCCCGTTATGAGGAGGTTGTTGATGCGGAGCTCGGCCGCTTCTGGGGTTGGAGTTACACGGGCTTTGTGAACCAATTGATCCAGGCAACACCCATCCCTGAACGGGGCAGGATGTTGGATCTCGCCACAGGCACAGGCGTCATTCCCATAAAGATAGCAACTGAAGAGTTCCAGAGAGAAGCGCATCCATGGGCTGGATATCACTATGTCTATGTTGGGACGCGCTAAAAGGAAATTGGTCACTGGCGAAATCCAGGAGCAGGTGGACCTGGTTTGTGCCTCCGCTATGGAGGTTCCTTATGCAAACGGGTCGTTCGAACTGGTTACCTGCGCATTGGCCACGCATCACATGGACGTTAAGCTGTTGCTTTCAGAATCCTGGCGCATCTTGCGCGAAGATGGAATGCTATCCATTGCAGACGTCGGCGGTTCGAACTTATGGGAATTGCCGGTGGTAAAGTTCGTTCTACGCATTGCCGCGTTCGTCTATTTCCTGTTCAAAGAAAATATTAACCGGGCCTGGGCTGAGGCAGGGGCGGTTTCGAACGTCCGCTCGGGGGAAGAATGGTTCGAACTGCTGGTCGAGGCTGGCTTTCGGGATATAAAGATCACAAAGCTAAAATCGAAACACCGCTGGATTCCGGAACCTTTGGTGATCCAGGCTATCAAATCCAATTCGGAAGGGTCGTAATGAACTCACGCAAACTGTTGGAAGAGGGAAGACGGGACGAACTCTGGATGAAGCATTGCGGCTATTTCACGCTTTCGCCAGACGACTTCATGGAATACAGAAGCGCTTACTGCTCGAACAGATCACTCTCCTGGGAAAGTCCCAAATTGGCAAAGAATTGTTTGGGAACAAGATCCCTACCAGCGTGGAAGAGTTTCGACAAAACATTCCATTGACAACCTATGCCGATTACGAAGAATATTTCGACCATCAGATGGAAGATGTATTGCCGGTAAAACCCTACGTTTGGGCACGCACCTCGGGGCGCACCTCCAGCAAAGGGCCGAAATGGATACCCTATACAAAAACCATGTACGACCGCCTGGGAGACCTGACCGTAGGAGCCATGTTGATGGCCTCGGCCTCCTATTCGGGAGAAGTAAGGCTGGAACGCAATGACAAATTCCTGCTGGCCACCGCTCCCCCGCCGTATGTCTCCGCCTTTGTCAGCCGCTCTGCGCAAGACCAATTAGATGTAAAGTTTCTGCCCTGCGCTTGAAGCAGGGCGAAAATATGGAATACGCCGAGCGTGTAGCGCTTGGATTCAGACTTGCCATGCACGAAGGCATGGACTACTTTATGGGTCTGGCCAGCGTGCTGGCGCGCATGGGAGAGCAGTTCGAACAACAATCGAGTTCCACAAAACCTTCGAAGGAACTGCTGGACCCTGCCACGTCTGTGGAGATTGATCAAAGCGGTTATCATCGCCAAACTCCACAGACGCAACATCCTTCCCAAGGACATCTGGAAACTCAAAGGCATCATGACCGGCGGCGCAGACAC
Source organism: uncultured Chloroflexia bacterium (assembly GCA_963785535.1). Lineage (GTDB taxonomy): Bacteria > Chloroflexota > Anaerolineae > Anaerolineales > Villigracilaceae > JAABUE01. The sequence continues at coordinate 88,987 of CAWAVQ010000035.1, forward strand.
AGATCGTCTACGGCAGTAAAATCGAACACTACTGGGGCAAGAAACCACTGCAAGGCTTCGGCTGCACGGAAGGGGGTAATGTTGCCATGCAAGGTTGGAACGGCAAGGGCATGGTGTTCTCTCCCGATATTTGTTTCCTGGAGTTCATCTCGCTCGAGGAACATTTGAAGAACAAAGCGGATCCGAACTACAAGCCTAGGACCGTGCTCTACAATGAACTGGATTTGGGGGTCTACGAGTTTGTGCTGACTAATTTCCACGGCGGCGCTCTGGTCCGCTACCGGATTGGCGACCTGTTCGAAGTCATCGCACTGCGAGACGAAGAACTGGGCTCGCCGCTTCCGCAACTGAGATTTTATTCGCGCGCCGATGACGTCATCGATTTGGGGAACCTGGTTCGATTGACCGAGAAAGATATTTGGGGTGCTATCGAAGCGACTGGTGTGCAATATCAGGATTGGATTGCACGAAAAGAATTCAACAGCGATGAGGTCTGCCTGCATATTTATCTCGAACCCAAACCTTCCGAAAGCATTACAGTTGAAGATTACAGGGGAAAACTTGCTTTAGAATTATCAAAACGCTTGCCTGAGTTTGGTGGCCTGAATGAAATCCTGGGAAGTAATCCGATTCGAATCTCCCTGCTGAAGCCAGGCTCTTTCGATGCTTATATACAGCAGAAACAAAAGGAAGGGGCTGATCTTGCTCATATCAAACCCCCGCACATGCAACCACCCGACCAAGTCATGAAGCGTTTAATTGAATTTGAAGGAACATCGTCCGGAATACCATGAGTCTCGATGATGCATTAACGCACTTGCCCCCCATACTGGGTGCCATTATATTCGGGGGGCTTGAGTTAATCGTCGCACTGTCCAAGCCAAGAACGCGTCTCAAAAGGATCTTTCAATTCTATCTGTCAGCGATGTTTCTGTGGTCGCTCAGTGCATTTATGACATTGAGCGGCAGGGTGGAGGTGTTGGTCTGGTTCCGAATCATGACCATCGCCCCCATTATCATGACTATCGCCATCTTTCATTTCGTTCAAACCTTGTTTGGCCTGCGCCGGAAATGGACGCCTTTTGTTTTTGTATTCGGCGCTGTCCTGATCCCCTTGAGCTTATTTACCCCGGCATTGATCACAGAAGCTACCCTCGATGCCGGGATATTACATTATGAATTTGGTCCCTTATTGTACTTTGTGGCCATACCGGGCTACAGCCTGAACATTTTCAATCTAGTGGAATTGATCAGAGGCTACATCCGAACCAGCGACATCAACCAGCGCAACCGCTTTCGTTATTTGATCTTGGCATTGCTCATTACCATTCTGGCTACCCTGATAAATTTTACAGAATGGGGCAAGTACCCGATCGACATCGCCGCAAACACCATCAGCGCGCTGCTGATTGCCTATGCGATCCTACGCCATAAACTGCTGGACATCCGGATCGTACTACGCCTGGGCCTGCTTTATTCGGTCACCACGGCCATCCTGGGACTGGTTTATTTTCTGGCCATCACGTTTACATTAAAACTCGTTGAAGCGTTTTCAGGGGGAAGGATATTTTTATTATCGGCGATTGTTGCGCTCCTTACCGCCGTGATCATCTCGCCTCTGCGCGAATATGCTCAATCATGGATCGACCGGTTGTTCTACCGGGAGCGGTATGATGGCAGTCTGATGCTGCAAAGGTTGAGTCAGGCCACCGCTTCTTTACTCGACCTGGAGAAGATCGCCAAAACCGTATTAGAGGATCTGGTCCAGACCTTGCATATCAGTCATGCAGCTATCTTTATCAAACAGCATTCCGATAACAGTTTTCATCTGCTCGCAGAGGAGGGCACGCCGAAAACCCCGACAATGACCTTCGGCGCCGATCACCCCATCGTCAGATGGATGGTCCGTGAGAACCGAATCCTTTTCAGGAGCATTCTAGACATCTCCCCCAATTTCAGGGCGATGTGGAAGAAAGAACTGGACTATTTGGATGAATTCCGAGCCGAATTGTTCATCCCCCTCAATACGAAAGGAGAACTGGTCGGTTTCATTATTGTGGGTTCAAAACGTTCTACGCAGGCATACACCCACGATGATGAAGTCACCTTATCGACCTTGGCCAATCAAACAGCGGTCATCATCGAAAATGCACGCTTATATGAAGACCTGGAAGATACTTTTGTTCAAACGGTAGTAACGCTGGCCAATGCCATCGATATGCGCGACACGTATACCAGCAGTCATAGCCAGCGCATTGCCAAATGGGCCGCGGACACGGCCCGCCTGCTGGGTTGCACGGCACAAGATGTGCAGAACATTTATTGGGGCGGCCTGTTACACGATGTTGGCAAGATCGGCATACCGGATGCTATTTTGAATAAACCCGGAAAGTTGGACGAGGCTGAATGGGAAATTATTCGAGGACATACCATCCACGGGGCACAACTGGTTGCTCCGATCAAGAAATTGGCAGATGTAGCCCCGATTATCGAATGCAGCCATGAGAGATATGATGGCTCCGGGTATCCATACGGTCTCAAGGGAGACGCTATTCCTCTGGGTGCCAGGATCATCGGTGTAGTAAACTCATATTCAGCCATGCGCGATGAGCGGCCTTACAAAGGGTCCATTAGCCATGAGGAAGCAATCGAAGAGTTGAAAAGAAATGCGGGCATTCTCTTCGATCCCCAGGTAGTAAATGTTTTTCTGTATGTTTTGAATGACACAACGACACAAATTCGTTCGGTGATCTCATCGTCCAATGTTGAGAATGTCTTTGACAAATTCTGAGCACTGAGACACACGATCACAAAGAATAAGATTGGATGGTTCATACGAACTTGGGGTTCAACGACCCCTCGCTCTCCCTGACGTTGGCAAAGTCTGGTCCCCTACAGAGATGACACCTGCATTGCGCCGTACGCTATGCAGGTGTAAGACTTTGGACTCTGTTTTTGTTTTTCAGAGCGAAATTGCAAGATTGACAACCAAAGGGGCTATTAACTTTCAGAAGTGTAATTAAATTCCTTCATTTTCTTATTACAATTTTAATTGCCCCTCGTCATGGTAGTGTCGGCAGCTTATCACTCCAACTCAATAACACAAATGGAGGCTACTTATGTCAACCGAATTTCAATCTATTGAGGCTTTGATTGATGGGATTAAGGGGACAACTGGTTTTCTTTCGAGTCTTTTTTCTCGCAAATCTGGCTTGGTATTCGCATTTATCGTCCTGAGTGTGATCCTCTCGAAATTATTCCTGGGGTAAGCCAATCGTTTCCACAGAGACATCGCGGGGGTAAGGCTTATAGCATCCAAGGGAGCGTTCCTGCTCCTTTACAAGTAAAGTCATTCCACCGTAAGGCCTCACCAGAGGACAACGCATTTATAGCAATATTCAAGGTGCGCGGGGAGACCTTTCCAAAGAACACCACTCCATGTTCGATGTATTGTCATTCTTATAGATGATTATGCTATACTTCAGAACAAGGAGAATCTATGATCGACCCTGTTCAACTTCCATTGCTTCTAAAGGCTATCGATTTCGTTTTTGAAGAGGGACACAAAATCCTGGAAGAGCGTCGCGAACGAAGAAAAAAGGTGAATGATGCCCCCCCTGAAAGCGAAAATTCGGAACCGGCCAAAGAACTCGCACCCCCAAAGCCTGAAGATGAAAAAGAAATCAGGCAGGATCTGCTTACCTCAAAAATAGATGAACTCTTGTGGCAAAACCACCAAATGGAAATCCAGCACCTGGTCAAGCTACTTGAGACTTATTCCCGCAATTATCATCTCGCGAAAGAGCAATCTGCAAAGTGGGGAGACGCGCTTGTGCCTCCAATCATCGTCCACAACATGCAGGAGGCAGAAAATTCAACGATTGAAACCATAAAACAACTCGAAATTGTTCTGTCCAAAGTTTACAAAAGAAACATCAATCTAATCAAGTAGAACGTAGGGTGTAATATGAACAAGGCAGAAATTATTCACTTGGAAAGGATGATTGAATTACATAAACAAAACCTGTATGCTCTTGAGGAGATGCTGGCCAAATATGGCACCGATAAGCCTCTGCATCTCATTAACAGTGTTACGATGGAGAAAGAGGCAATCGCCCGATATTCCAAACAGATCGAGGGTGTTACATCAAAAACGAAGGAAGAGGAAAAATCAAAGATATTAGCAAACCTGCCCAGACGGCCTTATTTTGTGGGGAGGGAGAGCGAATTAAAGGCAGTCATGCAATCTTTACAACCCAACAGCAGAACCTTCATTATAGGGGTAGAGGGCATTGGAGGAGTGGGAAAATCCGCTCTTGCCATTGAGGTAAGCCATCGTTGCCTGGAAGAGGATCTTTTTGAATCTGTTATTTGGATTTCAGCCAAGGAATCCATCCTGACGCTGCATGGGATTGAACCGATCATCCCTGAGGCAAAATCTTTGTCGGATATTCTCATCGCAATTGGTACAAATTTGGGGAATCCCACAATTGGGAACCTCTCAATCCAGGATCAAATTAGAAGAGCCTATAACCTCCTGGCAACACGGACGACACTCCTTATCCTTGATAATTTTGAATCCCTATCAAAAAATGAGCAGGCTGATATTCTTGATTTTCTACGAAGATCGCCTATCACCCTCAAAATCATCATTACATCGAGAGAGAGGGTTGCCGAAGGGCAGATTATTCGTTTACAAGGATTATCCCTTGTAGAAAGTAATGCCCTGTTAGAGTGGGATGCCCAGCAAAAGAACATCCAGCTTACCTCAGACCAGAATAAATACCTGGTTGACCTGACTGGAGGACTTCCGCTGGCGTTGCTGTGGGTCCAAGGGCAAATTGCTGTGCTAGGATATTCGGTCACACAAGTTTTGGACAAATTAAGCCTAGATGCAGATATACCCATACTACAATACTGCTTTAATCACAGTTGGAATCTGTTGCGGCATATTAACGAGAAGAGACTCCTGTTCGTTCTGGCGTTACAACCCGATGCCGTTTCCAGGGAAGCCCTGAAAGAAACTACTGAAATCGATGATGACGATAGTTTTGACATTGCGATCAGCGATCTTTTACAGTTAACGCTCATCGAACATGAGCCGGACAAAGATTATTTTAGCATCCTACCATTGACACGCAAATATATCCGTACTCAGTTTGCCACTGATCGCATTTTCATCAAGCGGGCTGAGTTGAAGACGGCCCAATATTATACGAAGCTTGTGTCGAAGAAAAGCAGCTACAAAGAATGGCGTGGATATGACGAACTGTTGTTGGATCGAAATAATATATTGGCTGTAGCGCAATGGTGCTACAAATCTCTGCAAAAGAAACAGATACGCTCCAATTCCCTGTCAAAGAAATCCAGAAGCATAGCAGAAATGCTAGTCCACGTAGGAACCCAGTTTGGCAGTGTACTATGGCAACGAGCATATTGGTATGATCGGCTGACACTGGCACATGCAGCTTTAAACGCGGCAAAACTATTGTCTGACTGGAAATCCGTAAGCACATTTGCCAGGAATATATCCTGGATCTATTTCTATCAGGGTGACTATTTGAGAGCATTGCAATGGGCCGAGGAAGCGTTATCAGCAACAAAAATGACGGAAGATGAGCTCCTGATCGCTGCAGCAAATAGATCCCTGGGAACAGTTGAGATGCGGCTTGGGAATTTTGACCATTCCGAACAACTATTAATGGACGTTGTTGAAATAAGCGCAAAATATTCCAAAGATGACTATGGAATATACAGTAAAGGATTTGCGCAATATGGTATGGGCGATCTTGAATACGAGCGTGGAAACATCAAGAAGGCCAGAGGATGGTATCAAAAAGCATTAGATACCTGGCAGGATCCCATTCGTAAGGACCCGGTGCGGCACATCAGTTATGCACTCAACGGACTGGGCTTCGTTGCACTGTCGGAAAAAAAGTTTGACGATGCGAAACATTTTTTCGTGGACGCGATTCAGTCGGCGGAAGAGTTCGGAAGGGTCGATGAACTTGCAAGAGGACAGTTAGGATTGGCGTCTGTTTACTTTGAAACAGCCATTGATTTGAAGATGGCCCTGGTACTCGTGAATGAATCGATTGAGAGTTTTCAAAACCAGGGGATGCAATATGAGATTCAAAAAAGCCAGGCACTTCGGGAGAAGATCCTAAACGCACAGGCTGACTTGAAATCATCTCAATAATAACAATGGATAACGAGCTAAAGATTTTCCTGCAATCATTTAAGGAATTGGAGAATCTGTTTCGCGCACTACCAATCACTGAAACCCAATTTCAACAGTTGAAAGATTTTCTTTCAGGCATTCTAAAGAATGCCAAACATCTGGTGCTTCACGATCCAATTACTCATGCTCTTAATGCGCGAGCGAGAAAGTGGATGGTGCCTGACGATCAAATTAAAGGCATGGCAAAAATCGATATCTATGACTTGCGACAGGCGAACAAGGTCTATGGCGTCTCAGTTGTGGACACAGAACTGCACAAGCTGGCATATCAATTGATGTCCATTTTTACCCCAGACAAAGGTGATTATGTTCACAGGTCGCCAGGCAGCGATGAGTTCAGGATATTATCGACTTCCAAACCGCCTCAAGTTATGAAGCGTTGGTTATCGAGACTCTACAATGACCAGGAATCAACCTCACTCTTACCCTGGGATTTTGGTGTTGGTCTTACGGAAACCGAAGCCGAGAGTGAACTTCAAAAACAACGCAGAACCTTCAGACCGGTAGTACTCAGGCAAACCATTTTGGAAAGTCACTCGGAAATTCCCAGACGCATCGAAAACGTGAACAATTCCCAAAGTTGGAATGAGTTTAACATGCCCTATGAAAAACTTATAGATAAAATTTGTAGTGTAGGGTTGCCCGCCACCTTAGAGCAACAGGCAGTTGAGCAGATTCGGATCACCAAAAATATAGTGGAGAACATTGCAACCAGAGATGCTTTGACGGGCACCCTCAATGGACTTGGAGCAAAATGGTATCTGGATCACGCAGTTATTAAAAGCGTAGCATTGACAGATATGCTTAATATGCACGAAGGGAATACCCGTTATGGAAGTGCTGCGATAGATCAGGACCTCAAGCGCTTTTCGAATGTGCTCTCCAAGCGTTTCTTGAAAAGTGAAGGCTATTTGCTGTTCCGCTCTGAACGCGCCGGCGATGAATTCAAAATAACATCGACCACAGATAGTCTTGTAGAACTGGAAAACAAGATTTATATGCTTTGGCAAACGGATATACACAGCGGGTTGCTCACATGGAATTACGGTATCGGCAGAAACGACGGTGAAGCCCATGTTGATCTGTATAGAAACAGAGTAAAGGAAACTGAAATCATGGCAACATCCTTATCAAGTGGTCAATCAACTTTCATTATTGTCCGGCCAGTAAGCGAGGATTACCCTGCTCTGTTCGAGCTTTCAGAAGAAAAAGCTCGTGTTGTCGATGGGACGCCGATCTTTGATTTGCACTTGACCGTTCAGGCCATTCGGAATGTGGATGATTTTGCTGCTTTGAAAAAGCGGCTTGAAGCGTATGCTGCGACTTTGCACCCCTTTGAGATAAAGGCTGAGAACATTGCCAGAATGAATGTCAACAACCAACCGGGAAGGTTATGGTTATTGGCAGAAAAAAGCGCATACCTTGAAAACATGTATAATAATCTCGGCCAGATCGCAAGCGAAATGGGTTACGATAGTTACCCCTATAAATCTCAAAACTGGTTACCGCATATAAAAATTGTCGATTTGCCGGAAAACAAAACCACCCGAATAAAGGATCCAACATTTGGAACCGGCGGTGGAATCTCTTTCATGGTAAGGCAATTGGAGTGGACAGTACAGAAAGGTCCAGAAAGATGGGAAATGTTGGAGCAATTCCCATTTTCACAAGAGTCATCTTCTTAATTTTTGAAATTCCCGTTGAGTAGCCTCCCTTAGATCATAAAAGGCGAAGCAGAATGACAACCATCCTGATTGTTGATACCCGCCCAACCGACCGGCAACCATATTCTACCTTGCTGGGCTCTTTTGGGTATCGCGTGTTGGAAGCTGGCGATGGTTCTGAAGCGTTGGAGCTTGCACGCACCGAACTTCCCGATTTGGTTATCACCGAGATGATCATGCCCAACATGGATGGATTTACTCTTACGCGTCGTCTACGTGCTGAACCGCTCCTGGCAGGCGTGCCAGTCATTTTTCAAACAGTTCACTACCTTGAAACTGAAGTACGAAAACTGGCAACTGCCAGTGGCATTAAACATATCCTCGGGAAACCGGCCGAGCCTCAGCAAATATTGCAGGCAGTGAACGAGTCTCTCAAACGAGGAACAGAGCCTGCCAAGTTACCTCAAACCGGGCAACTCCAGCGGGAACATCTTCAATTGCTGGCGGACAAGCTCTACGAAAAAAACCTGGAGTTGGAAAAAACCAACGAGCGTTTGCGCAATCTTTCTCTGACCGACGAACTCACCGGTTTAAATAACCGGCGCGGATTTATGATCCTGGCCAATGGATTGTTGAAATTTTCGCGGCGTGCCAACCATCCGATATGTTTGCTGTATATTGACATGGACAGCTTGAAAAGTATCAATGATACCTTCGGCCACACGCATGGGGACATCGCTTTGACTCATTTTGCTCACATTTTGACCCAGACGTTTCGCGATTCGGATGTCATCGCGCGCATGGGCGGAGATGAGTTTGCAGTCTTGACCATTGATGCAACCGAAGGCAGCCTGAATGTCATTCAGGAACGCTTGCAAGGCAATGTGGATACACACAACCTCGAAGCCGCTCGCGGCTATACTCTGTCTTTCAGTATGGGAATCATCCGGGTTGACCTGAATTCCACTTTCACGGTAGAGGCACTGCTCGCCCAGGCGGATGAAGCCATGTATGCCCATAAAAAAAAGAGAAAAAGGAAAGCGTAGCTCGTCCAGAGACCATCAGGGCAAGGCACGTTCGTCTGGGGGAGCATTCAAATGTTGTAGATTTAATTCTACAGAACCAAATCAAGGCATTTTCGTATATTAGAATAGATCAGGAGTTATGCGGTTGCAAAGGAGGGTGTGCTGCAGCACGCCTCCTTATTTTCGGGGTCGTTTCACGAACTGCATAAATCCTATAGATAAGGAGCAGAAAATGCTACCAGAGTTCAGCGCACGACTCTCAAAAATAATCGGGCAGCAAAGGCTCAAGAAAAAACTTGAGCAGGACTTACTCGCCGTAGAAGCGGAATTGCAAGAGAGTGCCCCCCGCCTGGCCATGCTCGGCGCACAACTGGATAAAGAAAAAATCGATGTCCAAAAATTGGAGCACACCAGTCTGACCGGGTTGTTTTATGCGGTGCTCGGCAGCCGTGAGGAGCAATTGGAAAAAGAACGGCAGGAACTGCTCTCGGTTCAACTCCAGTACCAACAAATGAAGCACCAGGTAGAGTATCTAGAACAAGAACAGATTTTCCTTAATGGACAACTGGAAAATTTAGGGGATGTGGAAGCCAAATACGATTCACTGCTTTTTGAAAAGGAAGCCTTCCTACGTGGATCAAATCAGGCTGTTGCCAGCCAACTCATAGAGTACGCAGAGCAAAGCGCGAATCTCGCTTCCGAAGTAAAAGAACTCTCTGAAGCCATTCAGGCTGGAAGGGAGGTCAGTTCAAGTTTGGAGCAAGTCCTAAACTCTTTGGAAAGCGCGAAAGGTTGGGGTACCTGGGATATGCTAGGGGGCGGGATAATCAGTACTGCTGTAAAACACAGCCGCATCGACGATGCTCGACAAGGTATTCATGACGTTCAAGCCAAGATGAGCCAGTTCAAACGGGAGCTGGCTGACGTCCGAGAACGAATTGAGCTAATGATCGATATCGGGGAATTCGAAACCTTTGCTGACTATTTCTTCGATGGCTTGATCGTGGATTGGATCATCCAATCGAAAATTAGTAAATCGCTAGAACGGGCCCAAAATGCGCAAGACGTGATTACCCAGGCGATCGAAGAACTTGAACACCTGAAGCAAAATACTCAAAAGGGGTTGAACGATTTACAGGAAAAGTGAACGCAACTCATAGAGCGCACCTGACCCACCCTAAACACCATTTGAGGGCGTGATGGATGCAAAGCTTTATCCACCCCGGACCACGGAAGGTCGGGGAGACGGGTGCGCAAGACGGCGAAGCAGGTGTGGTGTGGTACAGTGCAGGTGAATGGAGGGACAAGCTGCGTTGCAGCTCTTCAATTTGGTACGGTGAGTTTTTCGAGTTGCGCGTGGACCTGGTCGAGCAGAAGCTTTAATTCTTCCCGTTCACGTTTATCTTGATGGAGAGATGCCTGGAGGTATTGGTCCTCCTCTTCTGATTTCGTTCCCAGCAGAAGCTCATCTCGTGCAATCTGTTTGTTCTTTTGATCCAGTTTCGCTTCCAGTCGCTCGTGATAGCCCTCATAGAATTTTCGTTCGTTGAGAGGCTCGAGCGGAACGGGCATATCCTGGAACAGGAGTTCCTTGATCGTTGTCAGGAACCCATTCAGCTCGATTGGCTTCTGGATGAAACGGGTGGCACCGATGTCCATTGCGAATTCCCGATCTTCGCGCGTGACGTAGGTGGCAGTGATAAAAACGACGGGGATTGTACGCGTTTCCGGATTGATCCGCAACCTGTGAACGAGACCGAACCCATCCAATGTAGGCATCATGATATCGGCGATCACAACTGCCGGGCGTTCTTTCCGCACGGCGTCCAGCCCTTCATTCCCATTGCGAGCCGTGACCACGCGATAGCCACTGAAGTTTAGTGTTGTTTCTAAAAGCTTCAAGATGTCCAGATCGTCTTCTACAATAAGCAAATAACCACGTTCGGCCTTCATACTATCATTGTACATATGCGCTAAGGCTTTTGATATAGTACTTTATAGCTGTTTTTCCCCGTGATAGTCCGAATAAGCTTACTGCCTTCTCAGGGCCAGGTTGCTCCAAATCTCTTCAGATTCCTGACCATGCTTACAGCACTACCCCGTTTCCCAACACAAAATCCACTCGCATCCACGCACCAAGCGTGGACTTTTGGTCTGCACCCGCCAACCCCAGGGTTTTCGCGAGCGGATGGCTGGCCAGGTCTGCAATCTTCAACGTGTATGCCTCCGGGAAAAGGCCCCCTTCGTAAAACGTTTCAACCTTCAACGGCGCTTCGATCAGGCTCTGGTAGCAAGCCTTGTGGGTATTTTGTGCGTCACGGAATTGCTTGAGAAAGACCAGCGGAATATGATCGTTGACGAAACGCGCAGCGAATTCGAATAAGCCGCCTCCCAAACCGCTACGCATCTGCTTGAACAACTCATCCGCAATTTTATTTTTGATGGTTTCAAGATCACTGGATGCAGATAGGTCAGTCGATGACGAAGCGCTTATTGCAAGCAGGGGCTCTCTTTGCGCAATCGCGTCCGCGCCAAACTCTTTAAATCCCAGCACTTCTGCCCTAAATTCAGGTTTTTGAATCTTCTCGGGCTTTTGGAAGTGCGCTGCCAGTTTATTGAAGCCATATACCTCGCGTCCTGTCGCAATGGCGTTGCCTTCATCTACAAACAGATAGGGGAGAAACCATGCCAGATGATGCGGAACGTAGCCGCCTCGCGTTTTTTTCATGGCAATCGTCAAAACCCAAAAACTCACTTCGCTTTCGGGGATGAGTCCCACTTGCCTGTCACGCTCATCCCGTGACGAGACCAGCATATCAGCAAAGACCAGCATCAGGCTCGAGGTCACTGGAAGGTATTTATATGCAAACGACTTGGAGACGTTCAATCTTCGGTTGCAAAGGGTCGTCAGGCGTTCCATATCCGCGTTGAAGATAAAAGCCGCCAGCCGCGCATCCTTTTGAAAATAGGGACCGCGAAAGACCGGAAATCCAGTGCCGTTATCGGCGTAGTTGGGAAGCATATCATCAGATGGGGGCACAATACCGCTCCTGTGTTTTGCTGTTCAGGCAACTCCCCGCGTACCAAAGACCCAATCCCAGATCGGAGAGCTGACGCCAAAACGGGTCTCCGCATCCTTATAGTGATGCTGCATGTGGTAGCGTTTGATGTACTTTGCATATCCCCGACGCATCGGGAAGTGATGTGTGGCGTAATGGGTCAGGTCATATGCCAGGTAGCCGATCATAAAACCTGACGTAAGTGGTGCTACCCATTGTGGGACCTTGAGCAACACAGCCAGGATCAGGTAGAACAAGCCGAAGAAAATAGCGAAGCCCGGGACACTGACCGGGAGTGGCATCACCAGACGGGTTTTCACCTGCGGCTGGGCATGGTGGATGCCATGGAACAGGAACAGGATGCGTTCCTGGCGCGGACTGGTCGGCTTGTAATGGAACAGGAAACGGTGCAAGGTGTACTCGGCCAAAGTCCACAGGCAGAGGCCGCTCAGAAAACCCAGCGGAATGTAAAGCGGAAAGGCGGAGCCGGGAACTTCCTTCACGGCATAGACCATCAACAGCACCGCCATGGGCAGCCATACAACCAGGATAGTCATCGGACTGATATGGGTAAAGAATTCCATAAAATCAGACTTGAACAGGCGAATGGGTTGCACGTCACGCCGGGTATCGATAGGGAAATGGCTCATCACAGGTTTCTCCGATTTCATTCTACACTAAGTACAGTCACATAAATAATGAAAAGTATAATGGTGGCATGAAACGACTACAGGTGCCACCTCTAACAAAAGAACAGCTTACTGAGCTGGAAGAACTTTACCAGAAGACCAATAAGCCACGTTATCGAACGAGAGCGCAAATGGTGTTGCTCTCTGCTGAAAAAGGTCTCAAGGCGGAAGACATCGCTCAAATCGTTCGTGAAAGTCACATAACGGTCCTACGTTGGCTCAAACGTTACCTGGCTGAAGGCATCGAAGGATTGAAGGATGTGCCCAGGCCGGGTCGGAGCAGTACGGTCACCGAAGAGTACCGCAAACAACTGCTAGAGAACGTGCGAAGAAGGCCAAGGAGCTTAGGGCTTGAATACTCGATGTGGAGCCTGCAACGTTTGAGTGATTACATGGCTGAAGAAACGGGAGTGCGGCTCTCCTATGAAACCGTGCGCAGGGAGTTGGCGAAAGAAGGCATTGTTTTTAGCCGACCACAGCACACGATCTCTAGTCCGGATCCTGAGTATCAGGTCAAAAAAAGCGATTGAAGAGATCCGAGACGAGCTAGAAACTGGCGATGTGTTCTACTATGCCGATGAATTCAATGTGAGTTGGCTACCGACGTTGCGCAAGATGTGGAGCCCAAAGGGACAGCAGGTGATGATCCCAACGCCTGGGCAACCCAAGAGACATTATGGTCTCGGAGCTGTCAATTACCACACGGGTGAAACGGTCGTGATCATTCGAAAGCGGAAGCGTCGCTTGGAAGTGGCTGAGTTGTTGCAGGCCTTGGTAGAGAAGCATCCAACTGGCACGCTCTATGTGGCCTGGGACAACGCCAGCACACATCAGGATGATGAAGTGGAAGCGGTTGTGAGAGCTGCAGCCGGACGCCTGGTCTTGCTCTACTTGCCCACTTATAGCCCCTGGCTCAATCCGATTGAAATGCTCTGGCGGCATTTCCGTCGAGAAGTGACCCATTGCGAACTATTTGAGACTGTTAAGGTGCTGATTGAAGCTTCGTATGATTTCTTTCGCCGGTACAACCAAACCCCGGAAATGGTCTTGTCCATTATCGGGGCTCATTCATCATAACTTTTGTGATTGTACTTAGTACCCGTACAATGTGATTACGATTAATGGCAACCATAGTATGCACAAGGAAAATCTACCAATCAAAATTACGCTAACCGGGCAGCGGCGCAACAGAATATCCAAGGGCGACGATATGCAAATTTTGTAAACATCTTATCGCTGACAAAACACAGTTTTCTGGTTTTGACAAACAACTAAGAAATAGTTCGTTTTGATTGTTTTTACAAGGAACCATTTTTGGGAGTGATCAATTCAAAGGGAAAAAGGCAGCCACGACCGGCAGTTGCCTAACATGTCGGATTCGTGGGTGAAAGGTTCAAACCCTGGGTACGATTTTCTCCTTTCCCATCCATTTGCGCAGCGCTTCGGGAATCACCACCGAGCCGTCTGCTTGCTGGTAGTTCTCTAAAATTGCCAAAGGAGTGCGGGAAGTGGCAATGGCGGTCCCGTTCAACATGTGAGCATATTCGCTTTTTCCATCTTTCCTTCTGAACTTCACGTTCAGGTTCCTGGCCTGGTAATCGGTGCAGTTCGAAGTGGAAGTCACTTCGCCATACTCACCGCGGGCCGGCATCCAGGCTTCGATGTCATATTTCTTGGCAGCCATAGCGCCCAGGTCCCCGCTGCACATTTCTAAGACGCGATAGGGCAGTTCAAGTGCCTGGTAGATCTTTTCTTCCATCTCCAAAATGTGCTCGTGCATGTTTCCTGATTCTTCAGGCGCGCAGTAGATGAACATCTCCGCTTTGGTAAACTGGTGTACGCGATATAAGCCCCGGGAATATTTTCCATAAGCCCCGGCTTCCTGCCGGAAACAGTGGGAATAGCCGATATATTTGACCGGTAATTGCTCTTCCGGGATGATTTCATCGGCATGTTTGCCCGCCAGGGTGACTTCGGCAGTGGCGATCAGCCCCAGGTCCTGGCCAGAGATGGTGTAGGTCTGTGCCTCATCCCCTCTGGGCATATATCCAGTCCCCAGGTAATATCTGGACTTTGCCAGGTCCGGAGTGATGGCCGGGGTAAAGCCTTCTTTCTGCAAAAGCTCCATGGCAAACATGACCAACGCCAGTTCCAGCAGCGCCCCGTCGCCGTACAGATAATAGAACTGGGAACCGACCACTTTGGCTCCGGTCTCGAAATCCAGGATGCCCAGATGTGCCCCTAGTTCCAGATGGTCTTTCGGCTCGAAGTCGAAACTCCGGGGCTGCCCCCAGCGCCGCACCTCGACGTTATCCTTTTCGCTCTTGCCAACCGGAACGCCAGGCAGGGCGGGATTTGGGATGCGGTTGAAGACCTCCGCAAATTCTGCCTCGATCTCTTCAAGCGCTGGTTCGATCTCTTGCAACCTGGCTTTAAGTTTCTTTCCGCCCTCGATATTTCTCTCTTTGGCGGCTTTATTCCTTTCCGCCCGCAGACTTTCCACTTCGGCGATCAGTTTTCTTCTTTTCTCGTCAAGTTCCAGGGTTTGATCCACCAGCGCAGGATCGAAGCCTTTCTCGGCAATTTTCACCTTGAGCCATTCCGCGTCATCCCGTAGTGTTTGTATATCGATCATATTTATCCTTTTGAGAGTTACAAAATTGCATGAGATGCACCGAAAATAAGGGTGCGCAGTTCACCTGAGTGCATACTTCGCCAATGTAATTATAGGATTATTCTTATAGGCGTACAAGCATCCCAAGTAAAGAGAGTTAACAAAAGACAGGCGTAGTCGCTGGTTATCTCTTGTAGGGAAAAGCAGGATTGGCATATATTTGCTTTCCTCCCGTTTCGATCTGCCATTTGAAGATTTTGACATCATCCCCCAACAGCGATCATGCCAAAGATTTCGGTAGTCATCGTCAATTTCCATGATTTACAGCCTTGTTAGGTTGAGGGGTGAACTAATGAAATTGTTAATAAAATAGCTTGAATTCTGTTTGGGGAGTGCTATATTTTGTATATCACGTGTTTATCGGTCATTGGTACGAGATCACTCCCCGTTACGAGGGCGGGGAGTGATCGTTTTAATGAGCTCTTGATTTTAGGTGGGATAATTGATTGGACGATCCACGCAATTTTGTGCCATAATATTGAGCAAAGGCGATCTATTCTTATAGTGATTAAGGAGATCAATAATGGTATTTGCAAAAATAGGTTCGGGTCTGTATGTCATCTGGGGTTTGCTTCATATCATTGCCGCGGTCCAGGAATTCCAGCTTGGAGCTGGCCTTGAGTTTGGGTTGGTCCAGGGCAAAATCAACCAGGGCGCTTGGGAACTGCTCTTCATTGCTCTGACCAGCATCGCAATTGCGGTCATCTATAATTGGAAGAACAGCCGTCTGGGCTACTGGCTCAACCTGCTGATGGTCAGCATTGCTGATATTGGTTTCATCATCTTTGTCTTTCTTCCCGGGCATGTGTCCTTCCTGACTGGTATTTTGGGCCCCGTGTTCTGGATATCGGCGGCCATCTTCTCCACGTTGGGGATACGTTCAAAGCCGATCAACTGAGACTCCATTCAATCTTTCAACTTCATCGCGTCTCTTTGCAGGGAACTTTGTTCTGACACCCCATCAAGTAGCAAGGTTATAATGCGAGTTTAGAGAAGTCCCTTAACGGTCAGAAAGAAGAGTGTTTTATGCACAATATATCTGCCTCCCCTGTTGAGCAAGATGTCCATCCCTGGTTACATAAAATCAATCTATTCTTTGTTCCCGGCCAGACGACCCCGCTCTTAGAGGGTACCGTTGCTGGACTTCGGGATGCATTTCGCGCGCTGGGACATACCGTACAGGACGCGCCGGATGAACGCACTGACCTGCTCCTGACCAGCGCCCCGTTCGCCCGCCCGATCAACTGGCGCGAAGCGGTCATGTTTACCGGGCGACTGCGCTTTCGGCTCGCGCACACCCCGACTACCGTCACGTTGATCCATGCCCGCCCGGCTGAGTTCCAGGATTTGCTAAGGCACTTCGAGACTGCCCTGAAGAAGGAACCCCTCGATCCTGCCGACTTTGCCTTCGAGGGCCTTGCCGCAACCAGCCACGAAACGCTGATTTAACAGGGACTGCGCGGCGGAGCGATCCTCTCGCTCGAGCGCCTGCTACAGGCCCAATCCAAGAGCATCCGTATCTTGCTGGTGGTCGGTGAAGACCAGCCACAAACAGCCTACCTGTTCGATCTGGTCGGCGCGCATCCGCGCCTGGAAGCCGTGGATAAGACAAGTTTCTACAAAGAGATCGCCCTGCGCATCGTAACTGGCATCAGCACCCAGGAAGTGACCCAACACGAACTGGTCAACGGGGCTATTCCTTATTCCTGGTGGCAGAGCCTTTCCGCGCTTTCCAGCATGCGTACAGCTTCCAGGGAGTTGGGTCAGCGTGGCTTTTTTACTCAGATGGTGCGTGTGTCAGACATAGTCAAGGTACCTGCTGTCGGTGAGTCCGTTGCCGAGCAGTACAGCGAGGGCTGTTTTGCCACCTGGGAACCGCACCTGGAAGCGCTGGTCGCTACCATCACCGGCAGCGCTCGTCCTGTGGACAAAGACAATATCACCGAGAATGAACTGGCTGTGATCGTCGGGGTGCGTCCAGATGGCAAGGGAGCCATGATCCGGCACGTCGAAGGCAAGCGCAACGACCCACCTTCGTCCGAGGCGGTCGAGATGATGGCTATGGATGGGCCTCTACCGAAGGTTTCGCTCAAACTGAATACCCAGGATAGGGAGGCCGTCTTCCAGGTCCCGGTAGCGCGCTCGAAGCTACATGGACATCGCGGCGTAGCTGCCTACCATCCTGATTACGTTGAATATGCCCGGCTGGATGCACCTTATTACCATTACCCCGTCTCGTGCGCGACCGAGGCACAGGCCAACGGCATCCGCCAAGCCTTCTCGCGCGCCGAGGCATTGCTGCATCCTGATGACCCACGACAGGTGGTCTTCACGGTCCTGCCCGGTCATGGCGTGGTGTTAGTGGAAAAATGGCAGCCTGATAAAGCTCCTTTCCAACTGATCTGGGAGTATATGGATGCTGGCTATCTCCAAATCGAAGCGCCCGTTCCACAAGGCTGGTACAGCTATGAACCTGGAGATGATGGGCGTCACCATTTGCACCAACCGGAGTGATCAGTTTTATAGGAGTCCAAAGTCTCTAGAGTTTGGTGCCAACGTTGGGAGGCGTTGGATTCCGTCTGCATCCTTTGGGGTGAGCTTCATTCCTGTCCCATCTTTATAGGCAAATTATGGAGTCTTGAAATGTCAACTTTCCAGGTCACGTCTGGTTTTGCAAGTATCAACAACGCCCAAATCTACTACGAAACTGCTGGCAAGGGTACGCCCTTGGTGATGATCCATGCCGGTGTGGCTGATTGTCGACAGTGGAACAACGAGTTTGCATATTTTGCGCAGAATTATCAGGTTGTTCGATACGACATGCGCGGCTACGGGAAAAGTGAACCCGTTGATGGAGAGTTCAGCCATATGGGCGATTTAATTTCACTGCTCGCTACCCTGGAAATTCGCCAACCCTTGTTCATCATGGGCTGTTCGATGGGTGGCGGTCTGGCCATGGATTTTGCATTGACCCAACCATCCAGAGTGAGGGCATTGATTATGGTTGACTCCGGTCCCAGCGGGCTGGAATTAAACGTCCCAACTCCCGCTAAGTTCGCAGAAGCGGAGAAAGCCTTTGAGACTGGGAACTTGGACCTAGTGGCAGAGCTTGAAACTCAAATCTGGTTTGATGGCGCAGGCCGGAGACCTGATCAGGTGAACCAGGCCATGCGCAATTTAGTCTATGAAATGAATCACAAGGCGCTATCCAATGAAGTCAGGCAACTTGGGAAACGCAAGCCCAACACCGATAAGCCAGCCTTTGAGCGTTTGACAGAATTGGCTATCCCGGTTCTGGTTATCGTCGGCGCTTATGACACTCCTTACATACTCGCCGCCGCCGATTACATGCTAGAAAAGATTCACTCTGCTCAGAAGGTTGTCATTGAAGATGCGGCGCATTTACCCAATATGGATCATCCTCGCGAGTTTCAAGAAAGTGTCAAAATCTTTCTAGATGGTGTACAGAACCCTGGACCTACCACGACATGATCATGATCGCTGAATTGCCATGTTCGGTCATATCACTCACTATGCCACAAATCAAAACTGTTGGCTGGCGAGAGCCATACAATGTTGAGACCAGGCGTAGGGTTGTAAGGAACATGTAATGGGCAACTTAATGTTAAGAACGATCCTGGGCTTTGCCTTTCTAATGCTGGTACTAGCCCTGGCGCTATTCATCCCGGCCGGTTCTCTGGGCTTCTGGCAAGCCTGGGTGTACCTGGCTGATTTCGCCCTTTGTACGATTTTGATCACCGCCTATCTGGTTAAAAATGATCAGGAGTTACTGGCTGGGCGCGTCAAAGCCGGACCAGTGGCTGAAACCCAGAAGTCACAACAGGTCATTCAGGGCCTGGCCAGCCTGTTCTTTATTGGTTTGTTCATCGTACCTGGGCTGGATTATCGTTTTCACTGGTCACACGTATCGCCACTTGTGAGTTGGATTTCTGATGGGTTCGTGGCGCTGGGCTTTTTTGTCGTCTTCCTGGTTTTCAGGGAGAACAGCTATACCAGCGCCGTCATCGAAGTGTCAGACGAGCAAAAGGTGATCAGCACTGGACCCTACAGCCTGGTCCGACATCCGATGTACGCGGGCGCCAGTCTTTTGCTGATCTTCACGCCGTTTGCGCTGGGTTCCTGGGTGGCGCTCCCCCTTCCTTTTCTCGTAATCTTGGTGATTGCGCTCAGACTACTGGATGAAGAGAAATTCCTGCTGAAGAATCTAAGCGGCTATGAGGCCTATTGTCAAAAATGTGCGTTACCGCCTGATTCCATTCATCTGGTAAAGAACTTATTGAAACTTTTTCAAAAAATCATCTCTCGCTGTCCGCACCGGTGCCACAGGTACAGGTGAGCGGAGGTACGTTTTTCCCTTGCACAGGACGCAAGGATGGTGTGCCCGTAATCGAAGCGTATTTGTAAAAATACTCTTTGACCGCGCTCCGCTCACATCGTCCTGATGCCGTCTTGCACCGACATGCTCGCGGCACGGGTGTGTGTCTCTGAATGGGTGGCTTCAAACTATTCCACTTTCAACGAGTTCATGCTGAGAAATTTCCGCGGACTTTTCTTCAATTCTTCGTAGGTGAACATGCTCGCTATAATCTCCCATTCATCTATTTCCAATACATTCTAATGCAAATTTAATATGTTAACGATAATTTTTGTATAATTAAGAGAAAGATGTTCTAATTAAGGAGGATTACCCATGAACGATAATTCTGATAAAGATCAGGTTATAAACGATCGTTTAGCCCCTGAAGATTTACTGGAAATAGCAGAAAAGAAAGCTGGCAATCAAGCTGTTCAACTTGCCATAGAAAAACACCTCGAGCAAATTATGAATATTCGTGAAAAGTTTCCATTAAGTGACCTCGACCTCTTGAGTTCAAATATCATCAATAATAATGATATTCCAGATAAACTTAGAACAGAGATAGGGCAGTTGCAAGCAAAGATTAAAAATATATTATCTACGAGGTTGCCTCCAGAATAGAAAATCGTAAATACCAGTCTTCTGAAGAAGCCATCCAAAATATGGGTTTAGCTCTCAATGAGCGCACAAAAGTGAAGGCACTTATTAATGCTGATAAGCAAGTTCATATTTCATACCAGGCTCTCAAAGTAGCCATCGAATTTTTTTCTGAACTTAATAAACTAATTATGGATAAGATCGAAGATAGCGAAAAGTCTGGCAATGTGCAAATGGAAAGGAATCTGATTTTGGGGAATGCTATATTAGTTTATGAGCTCACTGACTTTGTTATTAACTATATAGAAACTTTCGAGATAGAAGGTGTAAATGAGATTTTGGAACTTTACAAACAAGAAAGTAAAAGGCTTGAGAAACTCCTAGTTGAACAAAAAGGACTAAAAGAAAAGGCTCAGTCTGATGAGATTGATCCTCAAGTGAAAGCTTTGATTTTATCCGACATAAAAGCAAGAGAAAGTTCAATTGAAATAATTGTAAATGAATGGCGTGATTATGTAAAAACTATAGAAGAAACACAGAATGAAGCTGGATCAGTAAGTAAAAAGTTACCAACTCTTAAGCTTATAAGAGACAATGCGAAAAGTCAAATTAGTCTCATAGAGGCTATCGCTGTAATGCAAATAGTAAAAAGAAACTTGAGTGCCATTGAAGCAGCTATTCTAACTTTGGAAAAAATTGAATTGATCACTTTGTCACCCACTAGAGTTCGCCGTCTTCTTGGTATAGGTAACTAGACACTAAAATAGAAAATATTTGTTAAATATTATGTCAAATAAAAATCTTGATTCCCAATATACTCAATATTCAACGGATCAACTGGAAAAGCTCTTAAGCCAGACATCGAATCCCAAAGAAAAAGAGCACATAGTGGCAGAATTGACTATACGCTACAGCACGTACTATAAAGATATTTCTAATGTATCTTTATCTTCTCAGACAGCAGATGCAACATCGCACACATCTTCTACACAAAAAGAAACCTCTCACACTTCGCAACTGACTCGTGAGCAAATAAAAGAAGCAATAAGAAATCGGTCAGATGACAAAGTAGATCTGTCAGGACAAAATTTACAAGGTTTAAACCTCTCCAACTTAGATTTATTTGAGACAATACTCCGAAGGGCTAATTTACGAAATACCAATTTGAAAGATGCGCAATTAGGAAGTGTCTTTTTGAAAGGCGGTGTAGATCTAACGGAGGCGGATTTAAGCAACGCAGACTTAACCGGTGTAAAGGCAGGTCGGGCGAAGTTTACAAATGCTAATTTGCAAAGCGCTAATCTCAAGAATGCAGATTTAGGTAGCACAGATTTAAAGAGGAGCTGATTTGAGGGGAGCCAATTTAACGTCAGCTAATTTAGGTTCGGCCGAATTTTGTGCTACTCAAGGAATTCTTTAAAGAAGGTAGAAGCAGCCAACTTACAAGGAGCTAATCTACAAGGAGCTGATTTTAGGGGGTTCACCACTTTGTATAGAATCAATCTGCAAGACACGAATTTAAGAGGAGCTAACTTGTCACACATCACTTTACAAGAGTGTAATTTTACCGGAGCTGACATGCAATCTGCCAATTTGAGAGAAGCTAACCTTGAGGGAGCGATCTTACAAGGGGCTAACTTACAAAATGCCGACTTACAATCCGCCAATTTAAAGCGAGCTGACTTATCCAAAGTTAACTTAAATGGCACTAAATTACGTGGTGCCTTGTATAATAATTTAACAGAGTGGCCTGAAGGATTTGCTCCAATAGCTGCAGGAGCGAGACTTACCTAGGGAAATAACATAACTATGCCCATCTCTTACGGTACATTAACCTTAAACGCTGGGCTTTCAATTCCTTAAATGAGCCCGATAAGGATTACAGGCGTTATATAGAGTTAGAAATGGGTTTTACTTTCTTAATTGGGGCGTAATTATTGTTGCTTTGGCTTTATTTCTCTCTCAAGTTCCGCCTATTCGGGATTTAATCAAAGGAACAGAAATTAATATTTCAATACCCGAACAAATTCCCTTTGGCTTTTTCTTGCTCAATTAATATATTCCAAGATAACCTTGATGGCCTTCTCTTCCCCTTTGGAGGTAGCCACACGAATGGCTTCCTTGTAATCACCATATGGGAAGCGGTGCGTGATCAGTTGTTCCACGGGCAGTTTATTTTCCCTAAATAATTCCATCACCCATTCATAGGTATGCTTGCGCTGGCCGTTCCAGGTGTCCATGCCGTGCACGTATGTGCCAATCAGGTTCACCTGGTGGTACCAGAGCAGTGACAAGTCCACTTTTTGCATGGGCGCCATGTGGATGCCGACCATCACGACCGTGCCGTTGGCGCGCGTCCAGCGCAGGGCATCCGTGGTGGTTTCGGACGTACCCACGCAATCGTAGACGATGTCGAAACCGCCCGTCACGAGGCCTTTGTTGAGCGGCGCTGAGAAGAACTGGCCCCCGGTAAGGCGCGCAATTTCATGATAGCTAGCCCGACCACGTAAGATATGTGCAGCGCCCAGCTTTTCGGCCATCGCCTGCTGGTGTGGGTAACGCGCAATGACCGAAATCTCAGCCTGCGGGCACAGGGCGCGGATCACAATGACGTACAGCAAAGCGATCACTCCTGCGCCAATCACCAGCACCTTGTCGCCTGGCCTGGGCGGGCAGCGCAGTACGCCATGTACCGCGATGGCGGTTGGCTCGGCCATCATGGCCTGGTCGGCGCTCAAGGTTTCAGGAACGGGGTACACAGCCGTCTCGTGCGCGACATAGGAATCGCCAAAACCGCCGCCAATCCCAACCTGCCCGGATTCAGACTTGTTCAAGCAGAAGAGCGGTTGACCGTCCGCGCAATACGCGCAGGGCGGGTCGATTTCAAGAATGTGACAATTAGCGCCATAGAAATGGGTGTCCATGATGACCCGGTCGCCCACGTGGAAACGCTTCACGCCAAGGCCAACTTCGCTCACAACGGAAACAACTTCATGCCCCAGCCAGAAGCGGGAAACGCCGGGCAACGCCGCGGGCGCAACCGAAGGGTCTGCATGTACGAATAACAGGGAAAGGTCCGAAGCGCAAATCCCACAGCGGTCGTTTTGCAGGCGCAGCCAGCGAGGTCCAGGTAAAGGCGGGTCAGGGAATTCGGCCGCGCGTGAAGCCGAGAGCGGCGTCCAGACAAAGCCTGGCCACAGTGGCGCAAAGGCCTTGGTCAGCAGCATATTGGGAAGATGTTTGTCAACATAAATGGCTTTCATGATATCTCCGCGGACGATTGTACTATCTCTTATTTTAGCCTGTCTAAGGCCAGTTATCGAAAGGAATTTGAGTAGTCCACTTGCTTTTTGCGTACTTCAAAGGTGTATAATCGGACGAAAGTCATCTTATTTTTTAGTTTAGATAAGGAGGTTCTGTGAATAATAATCTTGTTATTGTTCTCCGTCTGGTGCATATTATTTCCGGTGTATTTTGGGTAGGCGCGGGTCTGGTCATGTTCTTCTTTATCGGCCCCACACTGGGCGCCACCGCTGAAGCCGGTCAAAAGTTCGCCCAGCACTTAATGACTAAGACACGCTTCACTGCCATCCTCACCACTTCCGCCATCCTGACGGTGTTGGCTGGCGCCGTGCTCTATTGGCGCGACTCTGATGGTCTCAGTTCCAACTGGATGCATACCTCTCAAGGCCTGGGGTTCGGGGTGGGAGCCTTTTTCGGTCTGATTGGCCTGGTCTTCGGGGCCATGGTTGGCAGCACCAATGGCGCGCTGGCAAGATTGGGCTCTCAGATCCAGGGAAAACCCACTCCCGATCAGATGGCACAGATCGGCGCGCTGCGCAAGCGATTGTCCCTGGTTTCCCCGATCAACGCGTATTCGCTCATCATCGCTACACTTCTGATGGCAATCTCGCGCTACCTGCATTAGCATTACTATTAAACGACAAGACCGTCAGCCATGGCTGCCGGTCTTGTTTTTTAAGCAAAGTCTCTATGCCTTGCGACCGCCCTTGAGCTCATCTTGCAATTTCGCCAGGCCTTCTGTATCGCCAGCCGCAGCCAGTTTGGCCTGTTCGATCCAACCTTCGGGGTTCATGTACTGCATCCCGGAAGCGTTCAGTGTCTCCTGCACTTTGGCAACATCCGCACCGGCAAGATCGGCAAAAGATACGATCCCGATACCGTTCAGGACTTTGGCAACCTTCGGCCCGATGCCCTCTAATTGGGTCAGGTCATCTGCGGACTTCGACTCAGCGGCCGGGGCTGCATGTTCCTCGTGCACCTCATGCGCGACCTCCGGCATGCTCTCCTTATTTTTGCTGGTCAGCCAGCCGACAACCACCATCAAGACAAAGAACGCCAACGCTACCCATAAGAGCCAGGTCAAACTGGTGTTCGCACCACTTTCTTGTAATAAACCTTGAAGAGCGTACACGCTTACACCTCCCGATAGAATATGAGAATGGAGTAGTTATACGAGAAAAGCAATACCCTGTCAATTGCAAAGACAGAATGCAACCAAATGGAGTTTTTTACATCAAAAGAGTAGCACTTACACAGTTCGCGAGAAGATACTGAAAATAAGGGGACGTGCTGCGCACGTCCCCTTATTTTCGGGCCTCTCTCATTCAACTGCGCAACTTCTAAAAGTAAAAAACCATTTGGAGGCCAGATGACCTATTATTTTTCCAAGACCCTTGACCTGTCTTTCGATGAAGCAATTACCCGCGTCACCGATGAACTGAAAAAAGAAGGCTTCGGCGTCTTGACCGAAATCGATGTCAAGGCCACGCTCAAAAAGAAGCTGGATGTAGACTTCCGCAATTATCGCATTCTGGGGGCGTGCAATCCGCCTTTTGCATATAAGGCCCTGCAAGCTGAACCACAAATCGGTCTGATGCTGCCCTGCAATGTTATCGTACAGGAGAGCGGAAATGGCCAGATCGTCGTCTCCGCGATTAACCCACAGGCCTCCATGCAGGCTGTGGAAAACGAAACGCTGGGCGAGATAGCGGGGCAAGTCAAGGCCAAGCTGCAAAAGGTAATCGAGAGCGTTTAGGAATTGAAATCACTGTAGTAGCGACTTCAGTCGCTCGGAACGGCTGAAGCCGTTACTACGTTTTATACGTGTTGATATAATCGGCGCATGATACTGACCTTGCTAGCAGAGAGGTTCACCCTGCACCGCTTGGGACCGAATGCGGAGGTGCCTGCATCGGTGTTCAAAAGTCCCTTCTTTGCTATCACCCGCACAGACGATGAGCTATCGCTGGTGCTACCCGAAGGGATCAAATTCGAAAGCGAAAAGTCTGAGACGGGCTGGGCCTGTTTCAAAGTAGAGGGACCGCTAGAGTTTGGGCTGGTGGGGGTGCTGGCCGGGATCTCGTCCGTGCTGGCACAGGCGGGAGTGCCTATTTTTGCGTTGTCCACCTTCGATACGGATTACATCCTGGTGAAACGGGAGCAGGTCGAGGTAGCGCGTGAAGCCCTCACATCAGCAGGCTATCAAGTCCAGTAGGATGTGTCAATGAAAAAGAGAATCGCCCTGTCGATTTTAGGTGTCATTGTCCTTGCGTTGGTTCTGGTAGCTGTCTTTTCCAAGCGAGCCCCAGACCATCCTTACTACGGAGACGACCTGCCCTATCCGCTGGTGATCGCGCACCAGGGCGGCGACGGTCTCTGGCCGGGTGACACGCTCTACGCCTACGAGCATGCCGCCGCGCTAGGTGTGGACGTGCTGGAAATGGACCTGCACATCACCAAGGACGGTGTGCTGGTCATCAACCACGATGAAAGCGTGGACCGGACGACCAACGGCACAGGCAATATCGAAGATATGACCCTGGCCGAACTCAAGGCGCTGGATGCGGGGTACAACTGGTCGAACGATGATGGGCAGACGTTTCCGTATCGCGGTCTGGGCATCACGCTCACGACATTAGAAGAAATTTTTCAGGCCTTCCCCGAATATCACATGACCATCGAGATCAAAACAACCGAGCGGTCGATGGCGCAGCCGTTCTGTAACATGATACGGGCCTACAACATGCAGGATAAGATTCTGGTAGCGTCTTTCCTCGATGAGCGTATGGCGGAGTTTCGGCAGGTTTGCCCCGAAGTCGCCAGTTCCAGCGCCAGGCAAGAAACCACAGTTTTTGTGTTGTTGAGTAAGGTTTATTTGGACAGGCTCTACAGCCCGGCTTTCAACGCCTTGCAGGTGCCAGAAGAATCGAGCGGTATTACGGTAATGACGGCGCAATTCGTGCGGGCTGCGCATGAGCGTAACCTGCGCGTCGAACCGTGGACCATCGACGACCCGCAGCAGATGAAAACTTATATCGATTGGGGCGTAGACGGCATCATCACGGACCGGCCAGACCTGATGCTCGAAGTTCTTGGTAGATAAAAGAAATCTCCCACCAGTTGGCAGAAGATTTCTGGTTATTCCATCCAGGTGGTCCGGTCTTCGAACGAAGGCCGTTCTCTCGGTTCGAGTTCGAATTCTGGATAACCGATGTAGATAAATCCAATCAGGTACTGGTCCGGTTCGAAGCCCAGGAATTGCTTGACCTTAGGATCTCTGGCCGGATCACCCGTACGCCATTTGGCACCCAATCCCTCAGCATGAATGGCTAATAGCAGGTTCTCTACAGCGGCAGCAGACGCGCAAATATTTTCCACTTCCACCACTTTGGCTTCAGAAGGCTTATCCACACCCACGGCGATCAACACCGGCGAGCGCAGCGGTTTGCTCCTCTCCTTATCGAAGGCCTCAGGTGGGAAATCAGGATGTTTCTCTTGCAAGGCAGCGGCCATCACAGATCCCAGCTTTTCCCGTGCTTCTCCCGTCAACACTACAAAACGCCAGGGACGGACTTTGTAATGGTTAGGCGCCTGCACCGCGGCCGATAGGGCCTCCTCGATCAGTTCACGCGGTACCGGGTCTGGTTTCACCTTGGCAACGGATTGTCTGGTATGTATCGCTTCAAATACGTCCATTTGTTCTCTCCACATATTTTGTTACTCCCGATCCAGGTTCGTATCAGGAGCGTCATTACAAATTATAATGTCAGAAGCTTCTCGGATTTCAATATGACATGTCTAAAATAAAAAATTCCTGGTTCTTTTTTGGCATCATAAGTGTTTTGGCTGTTCCGATCATTCTACATGGCTATCTTGGCACTTTCAGCCGCTTTTTGGGAGATGACTATTGTTCCGCCTTCGAGGCCAATCGTTTGGGGGTGTTTCGAGCGGTCTGGTATTGGTATTTAAATTGGAGTGGCAGGTATTCGGCCAGTGCCCTGGATAGCATTTTCGGAATCCTGGGGCCAAGTGTAACCCCATTTGTTACGCCCTCCGTGATAGGTCTCTGGTTGCTCAGCATTGGCTTTGCGATCAATAAGTTACTGCCAGCTATCGCAGGGAAGGGACTGAAGGTTGGTGCGCTGGCTGCAAGTGCATTATTTCTGACCCTGAACTTCTCTCCATACATCCAACAATCGCTCTACTGGGGTCAGGGCATGCGAGCGATTATCCCGCCGTTGATATTGGGAACAGCTTATGTTGGTGTGTTCATCCTGGTCAGAGAGAAACAACCCCAAAAACGTCCTACCCAAACCTTATGGTCCTTGTTCAGTTTTTTGGCAATGTTTGGCATTGGTGGCTTCAGTGAAACCAGCAGCATACTTCAAGTTACTGCATTCTTGCTTGGTATTGTGGCACTGGTCATATTGCGCAAACAAATTTATCGTTTCGATTTTCTCTTCTTGTTGTTTGGCTTTCTAGGCTCCATCCTGGCTGTGATCATTCTTGTACTGGCCCCGGGCAACGTGTTTCGCGAAGCCTATTTTCCACCGCATCCAAACATTGCTGGGATCATCAACATCTCCTATAGCAGTTTTGTCGCCTATCTTACCAATCTATTTTCCTCAAAAGAATCGATCACTGGCTTCATAGGTGTTCTGGGCATTAGTTTTTTCATAGGATTGAAAGCTCCCGAAAAGTCAATGAAACCGTCGAACTTACTGCTCGTCATTGTCAGTGGAATTTTGTTGATCGCTTCCAGTTTTCCTCCGGCCGCATATGGAATGTCTGATTCTCCGCCGGGTCGGACATTGATCATCCCCACCTACGTGCTTGCGCTCCTGATGATCGCTGTCGGTTTCATCCTGGGGAGCTACCAAGCACAAAATAAAATTTTTGCTGATAAGTTCGTAGCAGCGTTTGGCAAATCCATTGTCGTGGCCTGTTTGCTGTTCTCCAGCCTCATCACCAGCCAGGCTTTGCTTTTATCACGCCAAGCATATATCGACTTCGCGAACTCCTGGGATCAAACACATCAATCATTACTAAAAATAAACCCGGATGTCGAAAATGTTATTGTCCCCGCTGTGATAGACCAGTGGTCAGGGGTGTTGAGAATGGCGGACAATCCCTCCTTTTACGTCAACAAATGCGTAGCCAATTATTATGGCTTTAAGACCATCAAAGCGACGGATGACCTGCCTCCAACGGAACCATGAAATTATGCTAATCTTTTATACCGACCTTCACCAACTCCACAACCCACCTTTCGAGCTTTTCGATGGCGGTCAGCACATGCCCTACCTCGAAAACCCGGACCGTATGGAGCAAATCCTGTCCGCGCTGAAGGAGCAGAATTGGGCCGAGATTCGCGAACCTGAAGACTCCGGGCTTGACCCGATCCTGGCTGTCCATGATAGGGATTATGTGGACTTTTTGCGCACCGCATACGAAGAATGGGCTCAGGTAAAGACCGACTACGAGAAGATGGCTCTACTGCCCGCCACTTTCCCACCCCGAGGCTGGTTGCACAGACCGAAATCCATCCTGGGCCGAGCCGGATACTATATGTTTGATCTGTCTGCTCCCATTATGGACGGAACGTACCAGGCCGCACTCGGCTCTGTCAATTGCGCCTTGAGCGGCGCAAAAGCCATCGCAAACGGGGCAGGGTCGGCCTTTGCGCTGTGCCGTCCGCCGGGGCACCATGCCGGGAAATCTTTTTGCGGCGGATATTGTTATCTCAATAATGCCGCCATCGCCGCGAATTGGCTATCCGCACAAGGAAAGGTCGCCATACTGGATATCGACTATCACGCCGGGAATGGCACGCAGGATATTTTCTACGAACGTGGCGATGTGCTAACTATCTCCATCCATGCCGACCCGGATGACGAATACCCCGCTTTTTGTGGATACACCGATGAAACGGGAGCAGGCCAGGGGTCCGGCTGGCACCGCAACTTCCCCCTGCCCGCAGGAACAGACGATGTCCGTTATCTGTCCGCATTGGACGAGGCGCTTAGCCTGATCCAATCCTTTGCTCCCGCATTTCTGGTGCTCTCCGCAGGCATGGATTTGTATGAGGACGATCCGTTGGGAACGTTCAAAGTCACGCGAGAGGGCATTCAGCAGATTGGCAAGCGTGTATCAGCTTTGAAACTTCCGACTTTGATCGTGATGGAGGGTGGCTATAACAACAGCGCCCTTGGGCAGAACATTACAACTCTGTTAGATAATTTTTCGTAAGAACTGCATTACAAACTTGTAGAACCGAAAAAAATCAGGTATAGTTTCCCTATGACAAGAAATACTCTCAGCTACGAAGATACTATCCTTAAAGAGAGACAAGAGCGAGAAGCGCGCTTTAAAAACACCGAACGCGGCTGGCTGGGTCTGGTCGGCCTTTTCTGGCTGAGAG
Source organism: uncultured Chloroflexia bacterium (assembly GCA_963785535.1). Lineage (GTDB taxonomy): Bacteria > Chloroflexota > Anaerolineae > Anaerolineales > Villigracilaceae > JAABUE01. The sequence continues at coordinate 119,038 of CAWAVQ010000035.1, forward strand.
ATGGGGAAAATAGAATTGGAAGCGGTCCAACCAACGACATTATCTTACCTTCCTTCGCGCCAGAGCGCATGGGAATTGTGCAGTGCAACAATGGCGTGGCGACCTTCCGCGCGGAACGGGGCATGCCCGTGTTCTGCAACGGCAAGCAAGTCACACTCAAGACGCTTGTAGCGGACATCTACGAAGATGCTGATTTCTTGCAGTTTGGGGATTTAACCCTTGTTTTGCTGGAACGCGCTGGTCATCACTTGATTCGCGTCTGGGATAAGAACAGCCAGGTTCGAAAAGAGTTTACTGGGTTCAAGCAATATCCGGTCAACTCTGATTATCGCGTTGAGGCCAAATACACATCTTACGATACGCCAAAATTAACCACCATTCAGGATGTAATCGAAATTTATCACGAAGTCCCCTTACAGGGATATGTTACGTTCAAATTGCGAGGCAAAGAACACCGTTTAGAAGCCATGGTTGATGAGGACGGGTACATGCGCCTTGATTTCCGGGATGCAACCAATGGCAAAACTACTTACATCGGCGGGCGTTTTCTAGTCGTGGAAATGCCAAAAGAGGGAAAGGTCATTGTAGATTTCAACCGGGCTTATAACCCACCTTGTGCCTACACAGATTACGCCACCTGCCCTCTACCTCCGCTGGAAAACAGATTGCCAATCCGCATCGAGGCAGGGGAAAAGGCATATAGAGCTGTGAACGGGCACAAACATTAACTGATCAAATATTTCAAATGGTTGAGTTAAAAGCGCAACGCCCCGGATATCCGGGGCGTTGCGCTCTAATGTTCGCCAACGATCTCGTTGGGATTTTCCAACCATTTGGTCAGGTGTGCTGCGTGGTGTTCTTCGTGTTCCACAAAGATCTCAATGAAATAAGCGACCGTGCCTAGCTCGCCCCATGGAAATGTAAGCTGTTGATTGAATTCCTCATCTGGCAGATCTTCTAGTGCTCGAAATACCAATTCACGTGTGGCTTTCCATTCCTTGATGACTTGTTCCAGACTGAGAATTTCGCGTGTATGAACCGTCTTGGCATTATAGGCGTTGATCCCGGAAGAAACCGTCCTTCCGACCGGTTCTCCCTTAGCATGAGCTTGCAGCGCCTCGACAATGGCATCGTCCCAACCTGAAAGATGAGCCAGTAACTCTTTTATGGTCCATCCCGCGTAAATTTCTTTATCAGATGGTGCCTTGGCAAGCAATTGTTCAACCACTTCCCGTTTTTCTTTCAAGCGTTGGATCAGAAAAGCGCGTTGTGCAAACATGTTGTCTCCTCAATTGGCAGAGATGACCTCATAAAACCGGATACGGTCTTTATTCACCAGTAAAAACGGCGCTTCACGCAAAGGTTGCGCCCGCAGGGAAGTCAGGGGGAAAATCTGGGCGTTGTTTACCGCTGCCCAGGTACCTTTCATGACTTCAAACATATCTCCTAGACGAGTATCCTCTCCATGGGTGAGTGTCCCCTGAATGATAAAACGTGGTAGAAAGATGCGGAGTTTTTCCTGGGCAGGCAATTTTTGGACTTCGCCCTGCAAATCGGCTTCGCTCAAACAAATGGCAATAATCTCGTTACGTTGCACCCAGAGTTCCTTTATTTTAATAGAATTCACCATACTATCGGTACCTAAACCGGTAAGGATGATCTCTTTGAAGAGCAAGTTGCCACGATCGGGAGAATCCAAATAAGTCATGAGCATCCCGATCGGTTCAGCTACGCATTGGATCAGGTAGTGTTCGGTCAAGACTTCAAGCGAATATTGTTTGCAAGCAACTTCAGGCAGAGACATGGGAAGCCTCCCGGGCAAAACTATCTTTGACTTTGAATCAGTATAGCATATGGAGATTTCCAAAGCATCTGCCTATCAAATCTGGAAGGCAATTGTTAATTGCACGAAAGTCGCTACACAAAAATGAGTTCTCTAATTCTTCTAACCTTGCATGAGGTGTTCAAATGCTGTCGAAAAAGAACGCAGCATCTCTGTTCGTTCTGTTTCAGGTAGCAAAGTGACTTTCACGGCGTTAAGCACAAATTGCCGAATGGTTTTTACATCCCAGTCAAAAGTTTGCTGTCCGACCAGATATTCGTTCGTCAGCGTGGTGTTGAACATGGGTGGATCGTCGCTATTAATAGTCACATACAGCCCCTGTGCCATTAGCTCTGGCAGGCTATGCTCTTCCCAGGATGGGTACACTTTCAGGCAAACATTGCTGGTGGGACAGACTTCCAGCGGAACCTGTGTTTCGCGCAAATACGCCACCAATTCGGGGTCTTCGATGGCACGCACGCCGTGACCGATGCGTCTGGTATCGGCCACGCGGATGGCACTCCAGATGCTAGGCGGACCGACCGTCTCACCGGCGTGCAGGATACAGGGGAGTCCCGCCGCGCGGACACGGTCGAAGGCGGCCCGGTATTTTTCGGGCGGGTTGTCTACTTCGGGACCGCCCAGCCCCAGGGCAATCAACCCGTCGCCGTACCGCTCAATCGCCCAGTCAGCGATCATCAAGCCATCTTCGGGAGGAATGATCCTGGGGATGTCCATGATAATCCCCATGCCTACGCCCAGCTCCTTCTCCGCCCAAGCGCGGGCGCGATTGACGGCATCGATTTGTTCGTGGAAACCAAGCTGATTGTTAAAATACTGGTTGAAAGGCGTAAACGTCACTTCGCTGTAGAGGATATTCTGTTTGGCCTGCCCCATCAAGAATTCGCGTGTGATCAATTCGATATCTTCCGCTGTGCGTAGACAGGAAGAGATGGTCATGTAGATTTCGATGAAGTGATTGAAATCGCGGAAAGTGTACCATTTCCGCAGGCCAGCCACGTCATCTGCGGGAAGCGCAATGTGGTGACGCTTCGCAAGTTTGAGCAAGGTTTCCGGGCGAACAGAACCCTCCAGATGAACGTGCAATTCCACCTTGGGCATTTCGGTAATGAAATGTTCGAGCGGCATCATTGTGGTCAAAGAACTCCAGCTTTTGTATAGATTGAGTCGAGTAGAGCGTGGCTTGCGCCGAGCTCACTTTAGATAAGATACCCCGGCCATGAACTGCACCCCAAGCGCACCGGGGCCGAAGTGGACCGCCAGATTGGCGCTTATATCACCAATGACGGATTCATCGATCTGCAAGCGTTCCTGAAGCATGGACAATAGACTCCGGGCATCGTCGGCAGCGTTACCGTGCAGAACGGCGAGATACAACGGCGAACGGCCAGCGATCCGCGCCACTGACATCTCAACCAACTGCACCAGGGACTTATGCCGTGTACGCGCCTGTCCAGCCGGGGCGAATTGTCCATCGATCATCTCTAGCAGTGGCTTTACCTTCAAAAGTGATCCCACATAACGCTGCGCCAACCCGATCCGCCCTGATCGTTGCAAAAACTTCAAATCGTCCACCGTGCCAATGAAACCAGTATGAGCCAGGCCTTCGCGGACAATAGCAACACACTCATCCAAGGTTGCCCCCATGCTCACAGCTCGGGCCGCCCGAATCAAAGGCCAGCCAGCCGCCATCCCGCCTGTCCGCGCATCGATCACCACGATATTGTCCGCGCCCAACATTTCCTTGGCCTGCTGGGCTGCCAGACAAGTGCGTGACATGGTGGTGGACATGAAGACGCCACAGATATCAAAGCCGTCGGCCAGCAAATCGGCAAATAGCGCCCGGAAGGTACTAGGAGCAACAGCAGCGGTAGTTGGATATTCACTGGCCGTCTGCAAGCGTGGATAGAACTTGGACGGAGTGATATCTATCCCATCCCGATATTCCTTTCCAGACCAGATCAGAATATTCGCCACAACGTGAATGTTATAGGCCTGCACGTACTCGGCCGGTAAGCTGGTGGTGCTGTCTGTGACAAAGGCGATTTTGTTCATTTGTTTACCTCTAAAGGCCGAGAAAATCCGTTATCGAGATCAAGTACTTTGCCCCTCCGAACGATTCATCTCCATAATCCATATCGTTGACCAGTTTTGTCCCTCATCGCTTGAGACAGCCAGATCCCAGTGCACCGAGGCAGAAGTGATATCAGAGAACGTGATCCGCCCGATGCGCTTACCCTGCGTAGTCTCCCACACCCTGAAGAACTCACCTTTGCCATTCTCAAAACTTCCTATGAAGGGAATTCCGAATCGAGGCGTACGGCTATCCATCCAGTGGATATACCACTTACCTGTCCCAGGGTCATAAGCTCGCACGCTTAATCCTTTCATCTGCTCCGCTGACTGCATACCTTCCCAAAAGAATTGGACGGTTCCTTCCCAATGCTCGAGGATGGCACATCCATCCAGTGCGGGTGATACGGATGTTTTTGCATCAAATTCCAGCCATGTGCCATCCTGCTCCAGGATTTTTTGTTGAATGTTCCACTCACCGATCCAGAAATCAAAGGCACGCGCTTCGGGCGAAATGCACTTCTCGATGCGATTTGCAAAATTTTTAATGCTACCCTCTCTCATAAAATCCGCCTAATTTTTGCTCAGTTCGATCAAATCCCACAGATTTCCATATAAATCTTCAAAAACAGCCACTGTTCCGTAGGATTCAGTTTTCGGTTCCCTGACAAACTTGATGCCAAGTGAAAGCATCTCATTATAGTCACGCCAGAAGTCATCTGTGCTGAGAAACAGGAAAACCCGGCCGCCACTCTGCCTGCCGATAAAGGCTTCCTGCTCCGAGGTCGCTGCGCGCGCTAACAGCAGAGTGGTCTCGCTTGATCCGGGCGGAGAAACAACCACCCAACGCTTGTCTTGCTCCGGTTGGTAGGTGTCTTCGACCAGTTGAAAATGCAATTTCTTACAGAAGAAGGCAATGGCTTCATCGTAGTCACGAACGACGAGTGCAACATGGATAATCGATTGTTTCATATTCAAATACAACCTTTCAAACGCAGTATAAACCCAATTTGATGAGGCGAGTCTCCACGACCATTCTCTTCTTGTGCGGTTTATAAACTTGGCCACCAGCGCCTGACTCCATCGCAATAGGCTTCGTACCCCCCTCCGAAAGTGCGCCGTAGAGTAGGTTCTTCATACCACACGACGAAGAGATGCGCTACGAGAAAGAAGAGAACGGTATAACCTAAAATTGGTAATGATGCGTAGAAGAGCGCGGCACCCGCCAGGGCCAGTCCAGCGCCAATGTACATAGGATTGCGCACGAAACGATAAGGGCCTCGGATGACCAATCTGCGAGGCGGGTCAAAAGGCGCTGGCGTGCCTCTTCCAATCGTCGCAAAGCTGAAGACACACCATAGAGCGACCACTGCACCAATAGTGCCAATGACCATCCCAGTGACCTGCTGCACTCCTATCGACACAGGGCGGACGATGCCCGTCCAAGATGTCAGGCGGGCTGGCACGTAAATGAGCACCAGACCGATGAAGAGCGCAGCGTAGGTAATCGCGCGGAAAAGAACAAATATTTTTGACATTGACTTACCCGGAGTTCATGTTCAAACACATTAGATCAAGATAATTCACCGTCTTGTGCGTCAAGCAATGCCAGTAATCTCTGACGATAAGTCCGCTCGCGGTCAGCCAGTTCGGGCGAGACCAAGGCTCCTTCTTCGAGAAAGTGACGTTTCCCGCGCCCAAGTCGCCGCCCTGCTTCGGTATGCATATCGATTGCGTACTCGGGTAGGACCGGACGCTGTCCTTCTATTTCGATGGCGTATTTGACCCAATTGAGCATCTCATCACTGGAGCGGTCCTTTGCGCAGCCGCACAGGTAGCGCACCGCGTGCAGGGCAAATAGGAAGCGGTCCCCCTGTGGGCGGGGGAAGTTGTCATGCATCTGAAAGAGCGCCTGAATCAAAATCGGCGCATCCGCCTGTCCATAGCCGATATCCTCCACGCTGATGACCTGTAGTCGCTGCCAGAGCTTGGCTTCCAGTTCCTCACTAGTTGTGAGCATCTCGTAGGCCAGGAAGGCCGCGTTTTCCGTGTGCCCGCGCCGGATTTCCTTTTGGAGTGCGGAAATCACTTCGTCCGCAGCCAGATCGTGCCGGGTGCGTAAACCGACCCAGGGATCGTGTTCTTCATCTGCCATACTTATTTCCTTTCCGCTTTACTTACTAAAGCTAATCGACCTTATAAGTATATCCTGTGAGAAAAGCCTGCATTATCGACCAGCCCTTTATAAATCGTCATCTACAAATCTTCCAAGAAGATAATCTCCTCACAGTAAGCCGTATATGGCCTGAGGCACTCATAATTCCGCCCAAAGCGTAAAAAAAGACAGCGGCGAAAACCGCTGTCTTTATGACTACAAACGAGTAGAAGATTATTCGCTCTCTTCTTCCTCTTCTTCCTTCTTGCCTTTCTCGATGACTTCGGGACCTTCCTCTTCTTCGCCTTCGAGCAGTTCTTCTTCCTCTTCCTCGACCTCTTCGGCAGCCATAGCGGTAGCAACCACGATCATTTCGTCCGGATCGGTCAGGATTTCCACATTGGCGGGCGCAGCCAGGTCTTTGACATACACGCCATCGCCGATTTCCGCCAAGCCGGAAACATCTACTACGAAGCGTTCCGGCAAATCGGACGCCAGGCATTCCACTTCCAGTTCGGTCAGGTTGGTCACCAGGATAGCGCCGAATTCTTTGACTGCCGGGGCCTCGCCTTCGATGTGGACACCCACGCTAGCGGTCAGTTTTTCGGTCATGGATACTGCCAGGAAGTCCACATGGATCAGACTGTTACGAATGAAATCAAGCTGTCTTTCGCGCACCAGCGTTGGGTACTGCTTACCTTCCAACTCAATGGTCACCAGAGTGGATGAACTTGCCTTTGCCAGAATTCTAGATGCGCTGTGCGCGTCCAAGACAATGCTGACCGGGTCCATGCGATGCCCATAAATTACCGCTGGCAGTTTGCCTTCGCGGCGCAGGGCGCGGACCTGCTTCCCAACCACAGCGCGCTTTTCAGCTTGAATTACTACTTTCTCCATCTTTACTCCTCGAGCGCCTCTCACCCTGAATCGGTGGTCGAGTAATCATCCTTCGACAAGCTCAGGACGATATATCGAGACTTAGGATTACCTTCGCTCTATGAATGAATTTTGTAGAGACGGTTGAAACCGTCCAAAAAGCGACGAACGTCGCTACTACTAACTATTTTACAACCTTCTCCCAAACACCAGACGCCCGATCAACAAGATGATACCGGTCAGCAGACCACCAACGATACCAGCGATGAGCGCGCCACGCGTGTCAACCACGGTCTGAACATCGCCTTCGACACGGTTGCTAAACAGAAACAGCGTATCGATACGTTCAGAACGGACCTCGTTGCCAACTACCACTCCGGCATAGGTGTTCCCCAGGTTAACCGAATTGGCCACCACTACCCCTGCCTGCCCAACCACGTTGACGGTATCCGCACGGATCACGCCTGCCGCGCTGTTGTTCAGTTCGACGTCTTTGGCATTGACCAGCGCCAGGGCGGTCTGATGCGTCGAAACTTCGGCCGCGGTTACGTCCAGGGCAGCGGCCTGTTGCATCGCCACTTCATCAGCGGTGATCTCCTGGGCCGCGCTCTGGTGCATACGCACCATTTCCGCTTCGATCACTTCCACGCTGGATTGCTCCAGGTTGGTCACCTGCGAGGCTTCTTCTAGGTTTTCTTCCGGGTCAGTTTTTTTCTCAGCCATCTCAACTCCGGGTTCGGGGAAGCCCCAGTCAGTTTCGGGGAAGTCCCGATTGGTTTCGGGGAAGTCCCGATTAGTTTCGGGGCAAAAAACACGCCTCCTTCGTGCGGAGGCGACGGGTTCAACGGGCTGCATTGTACCATAAATCTAATTCTTGAACTCCAAAATCTCTCGATTTTGGAAGGGACGGTATCGTTCAAGGATTGGAGTCGTCGGTCTCCTTTGCCAAAGGTATAATCTACCCCATGCGACGCTACATCGCCTTTACCGTCTTCATCTCCGGCATGACCACGCTGGCCGCCGAGTTTGGGGCCTCGCGCCTGTTGCAAATGCGCTTCGGCAGCGTTAACCTGGTCTGGGCGGTCATCATCGGCTTGATCCTGATCTACTTCGCCGCCGGGTATTTCATCGGCGGCAAGCAGGCCGACAAATCCCCGCACCCTGAGAGCATGTTCACCATCCTGGCCTGGGGTGGCGCGACACTGGGACTGATCCCGGTCATCGCGCAGCCCATCCTATTGGCGGCTGCCTCTGCGATGGAAGTGCTCAACCTGGGCGTGATCGCTGCCTCGTTCCTGGCCACATTGCTGCTGTTCAGCATTCCGGTCACGCTATTGGCGATGACTTCGCCCTTCGCCATCCGCATCACACTGCACAACGCCGAAGAGGCCGGCAATGTTTCCGGCAACCTGTACGCGCTCTCCACGGTCGGCTCGGTGCTGGGCGCCTTTCTACCCACCTTGCTACTCTTCCCGCTGATCGGCACCAGCCGTACCATCCTGCTCTTCGGCCTGTTGATCTTGCTGGTGGCGCTGGTCGGCCTATGGCTGGAAAAACGCTGGGCGAAAGTCGCGCTCTCCGGGGCGGTTGCGTTGCTGCTGGCCGGCTTCCTGTTTCTCGGCGATTTCCACATCAAGAACTCGCCCGGTCAGGTCTTCGAAACCGAGTCGCAGTACAACTACATCGAAGTCCAGCAACTAAACGGCTTCACCATGCTGCGTTTGAACGACGGGCAGGGAGTCCATTCGATGTACAACCCTGACCAGCTATACTACGGCGGCCCCTGGGAACAATTCCTGGTGGGACCGTTTTTCAACCCGGACTACACGCCCGAGCAGGTGAAGCGCATCGCCATCGTGGGACTGGCCGCCGGGACAACCGCGCGTCAGGCCACCGCGGTATTTGGTCCCGTTATGATCGACGGATTCGAAATCGACAGCGAGATCGTAGCTGTCGGGCGCAAATACTTCGGCATGACCATGCCCAACCTGAACATCTACGTTGAGGACGGTCGCTGGGGATTGGAGCACAGTCCACATCAATATGACTTGATCGCCGTGGATGCCTACCGTCCGCCTTACATCCCACCGCACATGACCACCCAGGAGTTCTTCCAGATCGCCTATAATCATCTGAGCGACGATGGCGTGCTGGCCATCAACGTGGGTCGCGCACCTGGCGACCGCAGCCTGATCGACGGTCTCGCCACCACAATTGCGACGATCTTCCCTTCCATCCACATCATGGACATCCCCAACACGCTCAACTCGATCATCTACGCCAGCAAACAGCCCACCAGCACGAATGACCTGATCCGTAACTACAACGCCTTCATTACGCGCAGTGATATACATCCGCTGCTGCTGACAGCCATGAGTTCCACGATTGTCAACATGCAGCCCGGCTACGAGACCACGCAAGTCTTCACCGACGACAAGGCTCCTATCGAGTGGCTGACGAATAATTTGATCGTCAACTTTCTGCTGCATGGGGATGTGGAGAATTTGCAATGATCAAGAGTAGAACGAAGTGTCGCCCTGAGCCCGTCGAAGGGCGGCACACCACTTGGCTTCGACAAGCTCAGCCAGACGGTTTCTACTCAATGAGAAGGAATATTTTATGAATAACAGCCTAAGTTCTTTTCTATCCTGGTTCACCACCTCTGTTGACCCCCATCGTGCTGTTGGGGCTGGGACTGCGCATCCTGTTAACGCCGTTGTTCTACAACGTGGAATATCGCATGCCCTATTTTCCATCAGATCCTTACGGCTTCACGACCCAGGACCGCTTGCACTGGGCCTCCTATGCCGTGAATTATCTGATCAACAGCGCAGATATATCCTATCTCGGCGATCTGACCTTCGCAGATGGCAGTCCGCTATATAACGAGCGTGAACTCAGTCACATGCACGATGTCAAAGGGGTGACACAAGGTGCGCTCAAAACCTGGTATGTGGCCGTTGTTTTGTTGATAGGGCTGGGGATCTGGGCTCGTTACGGGAAATGGTGGCAGGCCTATCTTCAGGGATTGAAGCGCGGTGGCTGGCTGATGATCGGGTTGACCGTGGTGATCGGTCTGTTCGCGTCCATCGGATTCTGGCAATTCTTCACCCTGTTCCACGAATTGTTCTTCCAGGGCAATTCGTGGCTGTTCGAGTACACGGATACCCTCATTCGTCTGTTCCCATTGCAGTTTTGGGAGGATGCTTTCTTGTGGGCAGGCATCATCTCAGTTGGCGGCGCGTTGGGATTGGCGCTCGGGATTAAGAAAGGCTAACACGGAGCACGACGGATTGAGAACCCTGGTGTTAATGACGGTGTATAATTCCAACCGAGGAGAAGATCATGACTGAATATTTGCCTCTTGAAGGCCGCGTAGCTGCAGTGACGGGCGCCTCACGCGGAATTGGACGGGCAATCGCGGAACTTTTGGCGCAACGTGGCGCGAATGTATCCTGCGGGGACCGTCTGGGAGAGAAAGCGGAACAAACAGCTTCTGAAATCGCCGCGGCCACCGGGCGACGCACCAGCGGATGCCTGGTCGATGTGGCAGACCATCAAAGCGCGCAGGATTTCATCGCTTGCGCCATATCTGAATTCGGCAAAGTGGATATTCTAATCAACAATGCTGGGATCACGCGTGACAATTTACTGCTTCGAATTGAAGAAGTGGATTGGGATGAAGTTATCAACGTCAACTTGAAGGGTGCTTATAATTGTTGTAAAGCCGTGGTCCGCCCGATGATGAAACAACGGTTTGGGCGAATTGTGAATATCACTTCAGTAGTGGGTTTGTCAGGGAATGCCGGGCAGGCGAATTATGCCTCGTCGAAAGCAGGGCTGATCGGCCTGACAAAATCACTGGCAAGGGAATTGGGTTCACGCAACATCACTGTCAACGCCGTGGCGCCCGGATATATCACCACAGCTCTGACCGAAGTTCTCCCCGAAGACCTAAAAACCACAATGGTAAAATCGACGCCGTTGGGCCGTATGGGAACACCCGAAGACGTTGCCGGTGCAGTTGCATTCCTGGTATCCGATGATGCTGCTTTCATCACTGGGCAGGTGCTCAGTGTGGATGGCGGTATGGTAATGATGTAAAGGTATTTCCGCGCTGAGCGGAGCGACTGCAAAATTGTTTGTCCTGCTATAAGGAACGCAGTCGCATCGTTCCCGAAAAGGGAAAGCGTGCTACAAAGGGTCCTTCGACTACCGCTTTGACAGACTCAGCGTCCGCTCAGGAACAATTAGGAGAACCATGTCAAGCTCAGACCGTCCCCCTGGAAAAACCACCGTCTCCCCTGACGTTTTGATCAGTATTGCCAAACTATCTGCCCTGGGCGTGCCCGGCGTCAGCCGCATGGCGCCCATCTCTGGTGGAGTCAACCGTCTGTTCCGCAAAGGTGCGAACGAAGGCGTGCGCATCGAGGTCGAGGAAGACACCGTCTTTGCCAACATCTATCTCGTGCTGAAACAAGACGTCAACATTCGCGAGGTCAGTCGCAACGTACAACAACAGGTCTCCCGCGCTATGCAAGAAATGGTCGGCATGGATGTCGGTCATATCGATATTCACATCGAAGATATAGATTACGAGGAAAGTCCCGAGGCTTGAAACCGGTATGAAATCCCGCACCAGGGCACGCAGCCTGGCCCTGCAAGTACTTTTCGAAGTAGATATTACCCAACATCCTCCAGGCGAAGTCTTTATGGAACGGCTGGAGGAAACTCCCTTAACAGATGAACTGGCAGAGTTCGCACGCCAGATCATCTTCGGTGTACTCCCCCTGATCAAAATCCTGGATCAAATCATCGCGCAATATGCTCCCGAATGGCCGCTCGACCAAATTGCAGCCATCGACCGCAATATCCTGCGCCAGGCGTGCTGGGAATTCGCCTCGCCAGATGGAGAAACACCTGTCAAGGTAGCGATCAATGAAGCGGTCGAGCTAGCCAAACTCTACGGTTCCGATAGCGCGCCACGTTTTGTCAACGGCGTATTGGGCAGTCTGGCCGACCATCAGCACGAGATACGTCAAAGCTTACGACAGGAGATCTCAAAATAAATATGGATATTTTTGGCATCGGTCCAACTGAACTTGCGTTCATCATCTTGATTGCCTTGATCTTGTTGGGCCCCAAAGACATGGAAAAGGTTGGTCGCACGATTGGTCGTTTTCTACGCGATATGACCAAGTCCGAAGGCTGGCGCGCTTTCCGTGACACATCGAGGGAGCTACGCAATCTGCCCAATCGGCTGATGCGCGAAGCCAATCTCGAAGATTTGGAAAAAGACATCGGCAAAATCGGGAAAGAGATCGAAGAATCAACAACTGTTAAGGGATTTGGAACCTGGGCCGATCCGTCCGCAGCCAAACCCAAAGCGCCTCAACCCAAGCCGGAGACTGCTGAGGCCCCCGAGCCGCAGATTGCCTCGCCTGAGCCGCCTCAGCCACCTGCCAAAGAAACTGACAAGGAACCCGACAACAATGCGTAAATTCTTTTCCGGCCTGTGGTGGCTGGTCACGGCCCCATTCCGCCTAGTGTGGTGGATTATCACCCTTCCGTTCCGTTCTTACCAGCAGATCCACGACTTCCTGACTGAAGAACCGGAAGAACATGCGCTGACCGATGTCCTGAGTACCACGATTACAGACAAAGATATGCGTCAATCGCTTTGGGACCACATCGAGGCTTTCAGAAAACACCTGCTACGTTCCCTGCTGGCTTTGACCGTGGCGGTTATCATTTCATTTATTTTCACCCAACCCCTGATCCATTATCTGGCTCGCCCTGTCGGCGGATTGGAAGCCTTAAAAGCCATCGAAGTGACCGAATTGATCGGTGTGTTCATGAAGGTCGCCTTGCTCTCGGGTGTCGTGCTATCGCTGCCGTACATTGCGTTCGAATTCTGGTTGTTTGCCGCCCCTGGCTTGAGACCCCGCTCGCGCTCGTTCGGTTTGATCGCCATTCCCCTGGCTGCCCTTCTTTTTATTGGCGGTATGGCTTTTGCATTTTACGTTATGTTGCCCACTGCCCTGCCCTTCCTAATCAACTTCATGGGCATACAGGCACAGTTGCGACCGCAATCCTATTACAACTTCGTCACCGGCGTGATGTTTTGGATCGGTGTGGCTTTCGAGTTTCCGTTGGTTATCTATGCCTTGACCGCCATAGGGTTTGTCAAACCACAAATTCTGGCAGAGCAGTGGCGTCTTGCAATCGTCTTGATCGCTGTACTTGCGGCTGCTATCACTCCCACCGTGGACCCAGTCAATATGACGCTGGTGATGGCACCGATGACACTACTCTATTTTGTCAGCATCGGCCTGAGCCAAATCGCTTATAGAGGACGAGTAAGACAGGAAAAAGAAAAAGCGCTTAATGAGGAGGGTTAATGAAACAACCACATTTGCGGGTTAGACAGTTCAGCCTAGCTATCCTTCTGATTGTTTTCGCTTTTAGCAGCACAGGTTGCCAGCTATCCCTGATCAAACTACCATCATGGTTGGGTGGGCAAGGCACTACGGCCACGCCTGACATCCCCAGCGGGCCAACCCCAACACCAATGCCCATGGCACAGGTAACTTTCATCGCCGTTCTGCCCGAACCGCTGGCAGAAGGCGAAACGCTGGCAATCGCCATCCTGGATGAAATCACGGGCCTGGCATTGAACGGCTCGTTTTATCCCATGCAGCCCCGCGATCCGCAGACTTACGCGGTATCCTTGGCCTTTCCGCTCAATTCCATCGTCAAGTATCGCTATGTACGGCGTACCAACGTCCAGCTACAGGAAGATACAGGCACGGATGTAGCCGTCCGTTATCGCTTATATCAGGTCAATGGTCCGGGAGAGACGCGTGATCATCATCGCCAGTTGGATCGATAAAACGTTCGCGGGCACGACTGGCAGCATCGAAGGTGAAGTCTACGCCGAGGGCGGTGGTCCGCTGGCCAATATCATGGTCACGGCGGCCGGCGTGCAAACCATCACCGATTCCGCCGGACGCTTCGATCTCGAAGGCCTGCCCCCCGGTACACACAATCTGGTGGCGTATGCGCTGGATGGCACCTACCAGACCTTCCAGCAAGGGGCTTCGGTGCTCGAAAACCTGAATACGCCAGTCCAGGTGTACCTGAAATCCGCGCCACTGGTCAATGTGACCTTTAACATTTCTGTGCCGTCCAACACTTTGCCGGGTGCACCAGTCCGGCTGGCCGGCAATCTGTTCCAGCTTGGCAACACCTTTGCCGACCTGCGCGGTGGGCTGAGCGCCGTCGCTGATCGCATGCCGATCATGACCGCCATGCCAGATGGTCGTTACAGCCTCTCGCTGCGTCTGCCCGCCGGAGCGGATGTGCGTTACAAATACACATTAGGCGATGGCTTCTGGAACGCGGAACACAAAACCACCAGCGAATTCAAGATACACCAGTTGATCGTGCCCCAGACAAGACACCGTTATCAATGAAAGTGTCGAAACCTGGCAGGCCGGCAGTTCCGCGCCAATCTTGTTCGAAGCCGATGTGCCGGCCAATACCCCGGTTGGCGACATCATCTATATCCAGTTCAATCCCTACGGCTGGACTGAACCAGTCCCGATGTGGCCGATTGGCAACAACCGCTGGGTGTACAAGCTCTATAGCCCGCTCAGCATCCTGGGGTCCTTTGGCTATCGTTACTGTCGCGCCGGCCAATGCGGCATCGCAGACGATGCCGCCACCATGGGTGATTCCGTAAATGGACGACAGGTTACCACCAGCCTGGCTCCGCAAGACATTCAGGACACGGTCAAGGCCTGGGCTTGGCTCGAAGATACCCAGCCCAGTAACCTGGTCGGTGCGCCGGTCGCGATTCGCCAGAATGCCTTTGTAACCGGTGTAGAATTGCAACCCACCCAACATCCGAATTGGGTCACGTCCATCCCGCAGGCCATGCAGAATATCCAGGCAATTGGCTCGAATACCGTCATCCTGACGCCGACCTGGACCTACGAGAGTGTCTCCCCACCAATCCTGGCACCCGTCCCTGGCAAGGATTCGTTTTGGAATGACACCTACCGCATGGTGACCCAGGCGCGCGCCTTGCAGATGAGCGTTGCCATCTTCCCCACGCCGCGCTTCATGACCAACGCAGACGATTTTTGGGCTAACGCACCCAAAAATGCGGATTGGTGGCAGGTTTGGTTCGACCACTACCGCGCTTTCGCCGTCAACTACGCCGACCTGGCAGCCCAGTCGGGTGCGCAAACCTTGATCCTGGGGGGCGACTGGATCGGACCGGCCTTGCCAAATGGCAAGCTGTCAGATGGCGCCACTTCATCCGGGGTTCCGGCTGACGCCGAGACTCGTTGGAGATCGATCATCACCGAAGTGCGCAATCATTTCCGGGGCACGCTGCTGTGGGCTTTGCCCTACGACCACGAATATGTGGATACGTCGCTCGGTTTCCTAAACGACATCGATGGGATTTATCTGCTATGGAGCCTGAAGCTGAGCGACTCGTCCAGTCCCTCGAAAGACGACATGGCAAATGAAGCCGGCCGCCTGATAGACACCAACGTCTCGCCACTGGCCTCCCTGGTCGGCAAACCGATCATCATCGCTATAGACTATGCATCGGTGGACGGCGCCGCCAGTGGCTGTGTTTCGGACGGAAAAGGCGGATGCCTGCACGGAGCAGAGCTCAACCCTCCAACTGTAGACGCTTCACCCTCGCCCTTGAACCTGCAACTGCAATCCGACATCTACGAAGCCATGCTGACGGCTGTCAACCAGCGTCAATGGGTGGGCGGCATCGTCAGCCGAGGCTACTACCCGCCGACCATCTTGCAGGACAAGTCGGCTTCTATTCACGGTAAGCCCGCTGGAGATGTTGTCTGGTACTGGTATCCAAGATTATTGGGAACAATCAAATAACCCAAAAGTAGCAGTAGGTCACGTTTGCAAAGTCCCCGAATGGGGAAACGTGACCTACTTTTTTATAAAAATAACTGCATTTTCCGTTTCGTGGATTATTTCGTATTGGCTTGAATCGCGAGCAGTATCCAGCAAGAGTTTCAGCGAACCACTTAACGGAGAGTTTCCCCCTTCCGGCAATTTCTTGATCAAAAGATACTCATAGCCCAATCCGGTGCGTCCACTCCAGGCTTCGACACAACTTACATCAGCGCAATGCTGCAAAGCGACCAGTTCCCCATAGAAAGGGAAAAAGTCTGCACCCAGAGTCCACTCGTCGCCCTGCAAAGTCGTCTGACCGTGTTGTTTCGTCAATGCCGGGAACCATTCTTGAAAGGGGTCCTTCATCGAGTATTGCTCGCCCGTCAGCAACAGAAAGTTGCTTCCAGTGGGGATATTTGCATCCACCCAGGCGATGGTCTCGCGATCTGCCGCAGACAAACTCGCACCAGCCAGCCCCAGCCCATACACACTGGAATTGAAAAACATATAAAAAGCCATCCCCATTATGGACAACGTGACAAAGCGGTCGGCCAGCCACGAACCCTCGCGCCCGCGCAAGGAGAGCAAAACCGGAGCCAGCACCTGATCAAAACTGTAGGCCGCCAGCATAGACATGGGCATCAAGGCCATGCCACCCCCACTGCGTGGATCCACAAAAAATGGCACAACCAGCCAAACAGGCAAGAGAAATCGCTTCTGCGCAAGTACCGCCACCAAACCGAACAGTCCCAGAGCAACCGTCAAGTTGAAGAAGACGCCACCACCAATCTGCAAGGTAAGCAACTGCGCCAGATGGAACGTACCGTCATCGCTACTTTGCAACGCAGAGTGGAAAGGCGCCAACCCGTGCTGCGCCAGCACCGTCCCCCACCAGGGAGCGGTCAGTGCCGCAACACCCAAGGCGACAGCGATAGACCAGAGCAATGTCCGCTTCGAGCGCCCACGGAAGAGCCACAGCAGGATACAGGCTGCCGCAGCCTGGACTCCCGCCTCGGGATGGCTGAGAAAGGCCAGGGCACCGAATAAAGCCGTTAACGCGGCCTGTACCCAAGGGGGCACAGGCAGGCCGGAGGTCCGTGTGAAGAGGCGGTTGGCGTATGCAATCGTCAGGAACAGGAATAACAGTCCAAAAGAACGCGTAATCCCGCCGCCCATGATCGCCCATCCGAATGAATCAGGCACCAGCCCATAGAAGATGGTCGCCAGGGCAGCCTGCAAATGGGAGCCAAGGATTTCGTCGGCCATCAGATAGAAAGCCAGGAGCGAGAGCGTGCTGACCAGCGGCGGCAGCCAGCGCACCACCGTCAGAGCCGGGATGTGGAACAGGCTCGAAACCAGGGCCGTAGCGTAAAACCCGAAGGGTGGATACGCGTAGGGAATATCAGCCAAGTTGTAGTGCGTAAAAGCCGGAAGCAGGAAGTGGTTGGCTTGCAGTTCCTGGACCATGTTGTAGAACATGCCACCATCATTGACCGGGAAGCCCGCCATGACCACCGGCACAAAACGCACAATGCCTCCCAGCAGGAGGGCGATCAAAAGGAAAAGTTTGCTCTGGTCATCTTTTGAAAGAGATTTCATCTGGCCCTTGTTGAATTGATTGGATAGTGCGATTATTTCCTTCCCGAGTATAATCGCTTTAATTCGCTAAATTTGGAGGAGCAAAAATGAAGAAGGCAGGTCGTATCCTGTCCCGCGTTGGCATTGGGGTGGTCATCCTTGCCATATTCGCGGGCGCACTTGGCACGTACTATTTCAAAAGTTATGTTCCCAAATCAATTGCACCACAATCCTCTCCACAAGTTGACGGGGAGATGACCATTGCCGGGCTGGATGGCGCGGTGGATGTCTACCGCGATAAGATGGGCATCCCGCACATCTACGCCACCACCACCCATGACTTGTTCATGGCGCAGGGCTACATCCACGCCCAGGACCGTTTCTGGCAAATGGACTTCTGGCGGCATATTGGCTCGGGGCGTTTGTCCGAGATGTTCGGGGCAGGACAGGTCGAGACCGATTCGTTCCTGCGCACGCTTGGCTGGCGTCAGGTGGCCGAGCAGGAGTACGCCGGACTGAGCCCGGAATCAAAGTCCATCTTGGACGCTTACACGGATGGCGTCAACGCTTACATCGAAAACCGCACCCCGGTCGAACTCAGCCTGGAATATCTGATCCTGACCGGTGTGCTCAATCGCGGCTACACCATCGAACCCTGGACTCCAGTCAACTCGTTGACCTGGGGCAAAGCCATGGCCTGGGACCTGGGCGGCAATATGGACGACGAAATTGCGCGCGCCATCCTGCTCAAGACACTCACACCCGAACAGTTAGCCGACCTCTACCCACCTTACCCCGAAGATTACCCGGTGATCGTGCCTGTGATTGGAGACCAGCCTTCAGCAACCAATCAGCAGTTAACAGCGGTCAGTGCGCAATTAGCCACTGTTGACTTTCAAGCACTGGCCGATAACATTGCTCGGCTCGACTCCGTGCTCGGTCCACGCGGACCGGAGATTGGCTCGAACAGTTGGGCAGTCTCTGGCAAGTTGACAACCACCGGCATGCCACTTCTGGCCAACGACATGCACCTGGGTATCCAAATGCCTTCCATCTGGTACCAGAACGCCCTGCACTGCCAGCCCAAATCGGAAGCTTGTCCCTTTGAAGTGACTGGCTTCTCCTTCGCGGGTGTGCCGGGCGTGGTGGCCGGGCACAACGACAGCATTGCCTGGGGCTTCACCAATCTCGGCCCGGACGTGCAAGACCTGTTCATCGAAAAGGTCAATCCTGATAATCCGGACCAATACGAAGTAAATGGCCAGTGGGTGGATTTCGAAACCCGTCAGGAAACCATCATGGTCGGCGGCGGCGACCCGGTCGAGATCACCGTCCGCTTGACGCGGCATGGTCCGGTCGTTTCCGACACTTATGGCGACCTCAAGGACCAGGTCGATCCCCAAAAAGACCCCGAAGCCACGCCCTTCAAAGATAAGGCCGGTATCAGCCTGCCTGAAAATTACGTCATTGCGCTCTCCTGGACGGCGCTCAACCCGTCCACGCCCTTCGAGGCTATTTGGGGCTTCAACAGGGCTCAGAACTGGGATGAATTCCGGGCCGCAGCACGGGACTTCCACGTCCCGGCGCAAAACCTTTTGTATGCTGATACGCAGGGCAACATCGGCTACCAGACGCCCGGCGACATTCCAATCCGCAAGAAAGGCGATGGCACTCTGCCGGTTCCTGGCTGGGACAGCGAATACGACTGGACCGGTTACATCCCCTTCGATGACCTGCCCTACGTCTTCAACCCTCAGAGCGGCTACATTGCCACCGCCAACAACCAGGCCAATCCGCGCGATTACCCCTATCTCATCACCAAGGATTGGGATTACGGTCAGCGCGCCGCTCGCATCGTGGACATGATCCAGAACGCCCCCGGCAAGATCGACGCGGCCTACATCCAGAGCATGCACGGCGACTCGAAGAATCTGAACGCCGAAACCCTGGTGCCGATCCTGCTCTCGCTCAAACTGGACCCTGAGCTTGCTTCCGTTCGAGATCAGTTCCTGGCCTCCTGGGATTACCAGGAGCACGCCGATTCGCAATCTGCCGCCCTGTTCGAGAGTTTCTGGGCCAATCTGGTGACCGACACCTTCAAAGACGACCTGCCCAAGGATTACTGGCCGGAGGGCGGCTCACGCTGGTACGAGGTCATGCGCAACCTGGTCCAGCAGCCGAACAGTCCCTGGTGGGACGACAAAGACTCCGAGTCTGTGGTCGAAACCCGCGACGATATGTTTACCCAGGCTTTCGAGGAAACCGTAAAACAGATGCAAAAAGACTACGGCAAGGACACCGCCAAATGGCCACAATGGGGTAAATTACACGGCGCTACCTTCCGCAACCAGACACTGGGAGAATCGGGCATCGGCCCCATCGAAGCCCTGTTCAATCGCGGGCCATTCGTCACCGGCGGCAGCAAGAGCGTTGTCGATGCTACCGGCTGGACAGTGGGCGAATCCTTCGAAGTGGATTGGCTGCCCTCCGAGCGCGAGATCGTAGATTTGGGCAATCTGGATGCCTCGCTGGCGCTGCACACCACCGGCCAATCTGGTCACGCCTTCGACAAGCACTACACTGATATGGCTCCGCTCTGGGCTGACATCCAGTATTACCCCATGTGGTGGGAGCAGGCCTCTGTCAAGGCAGATGCGGAAAGTCACCTGCGACTGACGCCTTGAATACGCTATTGAGCAGTTGAACTGCCGTGTAAAAGTGAAAGTGACTGTCATCTTTAAGGTGACAGTCACTTTTTGTAATCTCATGGAAAACTGTTAAGCCTTCATTTCCCTTTCAGCAATTCCTCGCATAACCTGACCCCGGCCATCGCATCCGGCATCCAGTAGTCCGCGCCTACATACTGGCAAATCTGATCGTCGATCATACCGCCGCCAATGATAATTGGAAATGAAAGCTCATGTTCCTTGGCTTCCTTGCGTAGCGCGGTGACGGTCTCTTTCATCATCTCGAAGGAAGCAGTGATCAAGCCGGATAAGCCCACAAAATCCGGTTTCGCCTCAACCACCCTCGCCACAAAAACATCCGGCGGCACATCCGCTCCCAGGTCGATCACCTCAAAGCCATGGCAGGCAAGTAACATGCCAAACATGTTTTTCCCAATATCATGAATATCCCCGGACACCGTTCCAACCAATACACGTCCGGATGATTTTCCTTCCGCTTGTTGTTCCAGCAGGGGTTGTACGCGCTCCACCACCTCGCGGAATATCTCTCCGGACATGATCAGTCCGGCAACAAAATATTCACCGTCTTCATAGCGCATGCCGACTTCCCGCATGCCTTCGTTGCACTCATCGATGATTTGCAATGGATCATCGCCAGCACTAATGCGTTTTTCGACCAACTTAAGTGCTTCTTCTTCTTCGAGGTCCGCCACCAATTTGGCAAGCTGGCTGTTCAACTTAGATGTATGCATTGGATATCTTCTCTCAATCTACCAGTAGACCAACTTCGGTGGTGAAACGTAAGAGGTCTGCACGACCAATGAACCAACCCCAACTGATGGGATTATCTTCAAAATCAAAAAAGAGATGCTCAAAACAAAAAGCCGCCATTGGCTGTTGGACCTGTAGCAAGCGCGCCTCTTCCTGATCGAGCAGCGTGGCTTCCATGCTGATTTCCCCGCGTTTGAGGATCGTCTCGCCTGTCCCACTGAAGAGACGCTGCAGGGCAGTGACTTCCAGTTCCGCTTCGACGATAGGGCGGGTGGGATCATAGATGAGATACTCCCGATGATATAACGCGGGCAGGCCATCGGTCCGCAAGATGCGGCGAATGTAAACCGTCCGTTGTCCAATCGGGACAGCCAGTTTGCGGGCCACGCGCTCGTCGGCTGACAAGATGCGAGCCTCCAGCACAGTCACAGTGGTGTGCTCGGTGTCGTTGAAAAGGTCCTGCAATTCCCTCAGTTGGAAGGAAGCTTCACCCATTGCAATGGGCTTGACAAAGGTGCCACGCCCCTGCTCTGTGATCACAATACCCTGATCGACCAGCATGTTGATGGCACGTCGTACAGTCATTGGGCTGATGCCATAACGCTCACAGAGTTGCGCCTCCGAAGGTAATTGATCACTAGGACGCAGGATACCGGCCGCCATGCTCTGGCGCAAGATGTTGACCAGTTGTGCATAAGCCGGTTCGTACGAATCGCGGTCTATGGAGGCTGTCTGTTCGAGGATTTGGCTGTTAGGTCTCTGTGTCATCTAAGTCAAAACTCTGAAAGGTGACATTTGTCACTTGAAAGACTTCCCTATATAAGTGTATAACTTTACTAGTTGTGCATGAGTTTATCACAACTTCCACAATTCTACTACTAACTTTTTTGCAAACTCCAGTGAATATCGTCCCAGAATCAGACCATTGGTCCCATCTATATTCCGCGAACCGTCGCGTGATCGCCTGCGAGACGGTCATCGAGGAAATGCTACCCTTCCTGCCAAGTGATGTGCCGCATGAAGTCC
Source organism: uncultured Chloroflexia bacterium (assembly GCA_963785535.1). Lineage (GTDB taxonomy): Bacteria > Chloroflexota > Anaerolineae > Anaerolineales > Villigracilaceae > JAABUE01. The sequence goes on from CAWAVQ010000035.1 coordinate 140,990, forward strand.
TGGATTTCGGCCTGCATATCAATCCCGCAGAACTGAAAAAAGTATTGCAGGAAAAAATTGACGAGGCCAGCCCAAAGGCTGAAGTTTTGCTGCTCGGTTATGGCTTGTGCTCGATGGCGGTAGTCGGTCTCAAAGCCACAACAGCCACCTTGGTCATCCCCCGCACAGACGATTGCATTGCCATTTTTCTGGGTTCGTGCAATGCTTATAAGGAACAGGCCAGAAAAGAACCCGGCACATATTATCTCACCAAAGGGATGGATTGAGGTGGGAGACACCCCCTTCGAAGAACATAAATTACTGATCGAAAAATTTGGCGAGGAAAAAGCAGAACGCATGACTCGTCTGATGCTGAAAAACTACAAACGTCTGGCCTTTATCAACACAGGCGTATATGAGATCGGGCGCTACCAGGAGTATGCGCGTAAAACCGCGGAAAAGTTCAACCTTCGCTTTGAGGAGATCGACGGCTCGCCTGCCCTCGTTAAAAAGATGGTATTCGGTCCCTGGGATGGCGAGTTTGTAGTGGTGTCACCTGGAGAGACCGTTTCCTACAAAGATTTTGCCAAACATAAATAAAGACCCTAAAGGTTTCAGAAATCTTTAGGGTCTTAACTTTCAGGAGTGAACATGAAAATAATCGGAGAAAAGATCAACGGCACCCGCAAACGTGTCGCGCAAGCGATTACCGAACGGGATGCAGACTTTATCAAGGATCTGGCACAGAAACAGACGGAAGCCGGTTCCACCTGGCTGGATGTGAATGCAGGTACACATCCCGACCAAGAACCGGACGACCTGATCTGGCTGATCGAGAACATCCAGTCTGTGGTGGACACCCCGTTGTCGCTCGACAGCGCCAATCCCAAGGCGCTCAATATTGCTATTAAAGCTGTCAATAAAACCCCGTTGATCAATTCGATCAGCGGCGAACCGGACCGTTTGGAGAAAATCCTGCCGATCGTAGCGGAACACGGTTGTGAAGTGATCGCCTTAGCGATGGATGACAAGAAAATCCCGGAGACTTTCGAAAAACGCATGGAAGTGATCGGCAAAGTCCTGGAGAACACGCGTGCAGCCGGTGTTGCCGATGACAAAGTTTATGTCGATCCACTGGCAATGACGATTGCAACCATGAACCAGAGCGCTATGATCGCCTGCGACACCATCCGTGCCGTTCATGCAAAGTATCCGGACGTGCATTTTACGATGGGACTGAGCAATATTTCCTTCGGGTTGCCCGCCCGCAAACAGGTCAACCGTGGGCTGCTGATCCTGGCTATGCAAGCCGGGCTAGATAGCGCCATTCTTGACCCGCTGGATAAGGAATTGCAGGCTGCGATTGTCACCACTGAACTCTTGCTCGGCAAAGACAAGCATTGCCTGAACTATTTGAAAGCCTCCCGCAAGGGACTTTTCGATCAATAAGAGGAGATAAGTCATGACACAACAACTGATAGACGCTATCACCGAGATGCGCGAAGATGACGCTCTCAGGCTCACCAATGAGCTACTCGATAACGGCTCTTCCCCAGCCGATATCCTGGGTGCCTGCAAGGATGCCATGGACGTCATCGGCAAGCGCTTCGAATGCGGCGAAGCCTTCATCCCCGAACTGATGCTGGCCGGCGAGATGATGACCGCCATCACCGGCGTGCTCAAACCCCGCATGGCCGAAGACGCCAGCGGAGAGAAGTTGGGCAAAGTGGTCGTCGGCACCGTGCAAGGCGACATCCACGATATCGCCAAAGACATCGTGTGCTTCATGCTGGACTTGAACGGCTTCGAAGTCACCGATCTGGGCGTGGATGTGCCACCTGAGAAGTTCGTCGAGACGGTCAAGGAAACTGGAGCCAAGATCGTGGGCTTGAGCGGCTTCCTGACGTTGGCCTTCGACCCGATGAAGGACACGGTCGCAGGCTCTGAAAGACGCTGGCCTGACTGATGTCAAGATCATGATCGGTGGCGGGCAAATCGATGAGAACATCCGTCAGTACACGGGAGCAGATGCCTACGGGCGGGATGCCATGGCCGCCGTTGCATTAGCTAAGGATTGGGCAGGAGCATAAGATGGCCGAAGAATTTGTCCCTTCCCCGGAATTTTTGGCACGAGCCAAGCGTTTTGATGACGCAGTCATGTTGAAGCAACCCGATCGTGTCCCCCTGCTGATGGGCTTCGGCTACTATCTAGCAGAAATAGGTAAAGTTTCACGCCAGGAGTTGTATGATAACCCAGAGCTGCAAATGCAATTGTGGGAAAAAGCGGCGCTGGAATATCAGCCAGATATGTCCATGGCGCTCTGGCATACACCAGCCATGAGCAAAGCGCTTGGCGACCGGATGACCAAATGGCCCGGCTACGGTCTGGGGCCGGACGGGTCCTTCCAATTCAACGAGCATGACTTTATGAAAGCCGAGGATTATGACGCTTTCTTGAATGATCCGTCCGATTGGGCCATCCGCACCTATCTCCCGCGAGCGTTCAAAGAATTGGAGGGATTTGCCTTCCTGCCACCGCTTGGCATGGCATTGTTTGGCTATTACGGTATGTTCCTGGGCTTGCCTGCATTGAGCGCGCCGCCAATTGCCGCAGCTTTTCAGGCAATGAACGATGCCGCTCAGGCGCAACTCAAATGGATTGGTGAGCAAGGACAGGCCGTAGGGCGCTTAGCCGCAGCGGGTTTCCCGCCCTTTAAATACCTGGCATCAGCCTTGGTCGAAGCGCCATTCGATTTCATGTCCGACACCTTGCGTGGCATGCGCGGTATTTTCCTGGATATGATGCGTATCCCCGATAAGCTGCTTACCGCTGAAGAAAAAGTTAGTCGCTTCCAAATCGATTTTGCCATTGCTACTTGCCAGGCTGTCGATGTGCCCTATGTTTTCATCCCGCTGCATCGTGGCTCGGATGGTTTTATGTCTCTAGCCCAATTCGAAAAATTCTACTGGCCGCAGCTCAAAGACATGATGCTGGCATTCATCGAGGCAGGCATAACCCCCTGGGTATATTACGAAGGTGTGTGGGACCAGCGTCTGAAGTATCTCGCCGAATTGCCCAAAGGTAAGTCGATGGGCAGTTTCCAGAGCAGCGATATATTCAAGGTAAAGGAAGTTGTCGGCGATACGATGTGCATTTTGGGTGGGATGCCAAACTCACTGCTTAGTGGCGGTACAGTTGAACAGGTACGCGACCAGACTCAAAAGGTATGCGAAGTTGTCGGCAAAGATGGCGGTTTTATCATGAGCACTGGCGTGATGGAACTGGAAAATTGCCAGCCTGAGTTAGTCAAAGCCTGGGCAGAAGCTACAAAAGAATTTGGAGTGTATTAAGACCATTTGAATTCGATCTGGGAGAGCTTTCGTGCTTACCTAGATTAAAGAAATTTTTCAAGGAGAGAATATGACACAACAACTGATAGACGCAATCACCGAGATGCGCGAAGATGACGCTCTCAAGCTCACCAATGAGCTACTCGATAACGGCTCTTCCCCAGCCGATATCCTGGGTGCCTGCAAGGACGCCATGGACGTCATCGGCAAGCGCTTCGAATGCGGCGAAGCCTTCATCCCCGAACTGATGCTGGCCGGCGAGATGATGACCGCCATCACCGGCGTGCTCAAACCCCGCATGGCCGAAGACGCCAGCGCTGAAAAACTGGGCAAAATTGTCATGGGCACTGTCCAGGGCGACATCCATGACATCGCCAAAGACATCGTGTGCTTCATGCTGGACCTGAACGGCTTCGAAGTCACCGATCTGGGTGTGGATGTGCCACCTGAGAAGTTCGTCGAGACGGTCAAAGAAACCGGAGCCAAGATCGTGGGCTTGAGCGGCTTCCTGACGTTGGCCTTCGACCCGATGAAGGACACGGTCAAGGCGTTGAAGGATGCAGGCCTGACTGATGTCAAGATCATGATCGGTGGCGGGCAGATCGACGAGAACATCCGTCAGTACACGGGAGCAGACGCCTACGGGCGAGATGCCATGGCCGCCGTCGCTCTCGCGAAAGATTGGGCAAAGGAGTAGTCATGTTCACACGACCTGATAATTGGAATGAGATGTCCCCACTTGAGCGTCGAAAAGCACGTCTCGATGCCTGGCAGAATGCCCCGGTACAGTTCGCCAGCCCGGAAGCGGAAGCCAACTACAAGGAACGTATCACCCGCCTGCGCAAAGCCTATGATATGGAACACCCCGACCGCATCATCGCCGATGTCAGTATGGGCGCTGCCGAATTTGCCCTGCGACGCAAAGGAGTTACCGGCAAGGACATGGTCTACAACCATGACAAAATGCGTGAGCCGCTCCTGGAGTTCCATCGCGAGTTCCAACCCGATACATCCGTTGGGATGCTACCCTATCCCGGCAAACCCTGGGATATGCTGGATTTCAAACTATATCTCTGGGGTGGTCAGAAACTGCCCGATAATTTGGTCATCCAGGCAGTTGAAGGCGAGTACATGCGAGGGGATGAATATAAAGACTTCATCGCCGACCCAACCGCTTTCTGGCTCAAACAATATTTGCCGCGTGCTTATGGTGCCTTAGGCCCCCTGGCCATGCTGCCAGATTTCCCGCGCATCTCCGAAAGCGTAGATACCATTGATCTGCTAGTGCCATTTGGTATACCGCCTTTCCGGGAAATGATCCAAAAGATGTTGGATGCTGGCGAGGAAATGATGAAGATGTTGGGCGCAGTCGGTCAGACGGGCGCCATGATTGCTGGTGAGGGCTTCCCCGGCATGGGCTTGAACATTGTCAAGACTCCCTTCGACTATCTGGGCGACACCCTGCGCGGCACCAAAGGCATCCTGATGGATATGTACCGCCGACCGGATGATCTGCTGGCAGCCTGTGAAGCTTATGTACCAGTTCTGATCAAGGCGATCGTTGGAGCTAGCGATCGCACTGGCGCCCCTGCAGCCATGTACGTGCTGCACAAAGGCGCCGACACTTTCATGTCACAGGAGCAGTTCGAGAAGTTCTACTGGCCCACCTGGAAACAGGTCATGCTGGCGCTGTACGAAGAAGGCATCATCAGCTACCTGTTCATCGAAGGCTCTTACAATAACCGCCTGGAAAATCTAGCCGAAATGCCAGAAAAGTCATTGGTGTGCCATTTCGATAAGACGGATATGAAACGAGTCAAGGAAATCTTGAGCGACAAATTCACCATCGCCGGGAACGTGCCTGCCTCCATGATGAGCACTGGCACAGCTGACGAAGTGCGTACCTACTGCGATGGCCTGGTTGAATTGTATGAGGATGTACCTGGTTTCATCATGGCCTTTGGCTGTGGCTTTGAAAATACCACTGCTGAAAAACTCCGCGCCTTCCAAGATGCCGTGAAGAAATAAATACAAGACTTTAAAGCTTTTTGACAAATTAAAAAGAATTCTGAGTGTATTAAACGGTAGGTGAAAGATCGCAAGTCTTATCGGTCAACTTTTGAAGCATATGGGAGAGTATCTTGACACTCTCCCATATTAAAGCAAATTATTCAAAGGAGAGAATATGACACAACAACTGATAGACGCAATCACCGAGATGCGCGAAGATGACGCTCTCAAGCTCACCAATGAGCTACTCGATAACGGCTCTTCCCCAGCCGATATCCTGGGTGCTTGCAAGGACGCCATGGACGTCATCGGCAAGCGCTTCGAATGCGGCGAAGCCTTCATCCCCGAACTGATGCTAGCAGGCGAGATGATGACCGCCATCACCGGCGTGCTCAAACCCCGCATGGCCGAAGACGCCAGCGGAGAGAAGTTGGGCAAAGTGGTCGTCGGCACCGTGCAAGGCGACATCCACGACATCGCCAAAGACATCGTGTGCTTCATGCTGGACTTGAACGGCTTCGAAGTCACCGATCTGGGCGTGGATGTGCCACCTGCGAAGTTCGTTGAGACGGTCAAAGAAACCGGAGCCAAGATCGTGGGCTTGAGCGGCTTCCTGACGTTGGCTTTCGACCCGATGAAGGACACGGTCAAGGCGTTGAAGGATGCAGGCCTGACTGATGTCAAGATCATGATTGGGGGTGGGCAGATCGACGAGAACATCCGTCAGTACACGGGAGCAGATGCCTACGGGCGGGATGCCATGGCCGCCGTCGCATTGGCCAAAGGCTGGGTGGAGGAGGCTGAACGTGTTCACTAAGCCTGCAAATTGGAACGAGTTGACCCCGCTCGAGAGGCGCAAGCTGCGCCTGGATCACTGGCAGAACCAACAGGTTGAGTTCGTCAGCCCGGAAGCGGAAATGAACTACCAGGAACGCATCGACCGCATCCGCAAAACCTACGACATCGAACCTGCCGACCGCACCATCGCTGACGTCAGCATGGGCGCATACGAATACATGTTGCGCCGCAAAGGCCTGAATGGGAAGGACATCCTGTATCACCCGGAGAAACTGCACGACCCCGTTATGGAATTCAACCTGGAATTCCAACCTGACACGGCTGTCAATGCTTTCGCCTACCCGGGCCCGGCCATGGACATCCTTGGTTTCAGCACCTACAGGTGGGGCGGCAAGCACTTGCCCGATGACCAGACCATTCAGATGGTTGAGGGCGAGTACATGATGGCGGATGAATACAAAGAATTCACTGCCGACCCGACTGGTTTCTTCCTGCGGAAGTACATCCCGCGCATGTTCTCTGAACTAGGCGGCCTTTCGATGCTGCCGAATTTCCCACAGGTCGCCGAGAGCGTCGATGTTATGACGATCTCCATCCCCTTCGGGATGCCCCCGGTCCAGGATGCACTGAAGAAACTGATGGAAGCCGGGCAGAAGACAATGGAGTTCATAGGCGCGACTGCCAAGACAGGCCCAATGCTGGCAGCCAACGGCTTCCCAGCCATGCCAGGGGGTGCCTTCTGCAAAGCGCCGTTCGATTTTCTGGGTGATACCCTACGTGGCACCAAAGGTATTCTCACCGATATTTACCGCCGGCCGGATGAAGTCCTGGCCGCCTGCGAAGCCTATGTGCCAGTGTTGACCGGCCCGATCATTCAGAGTTGCGACATGATGGGCTTACCCGGCGTGATGATGCCGCTGCACAAGGGCGCTGATGGCTTCATGTCACAGGAACAGTTCGAAAAATTCTACTGGCCAACCTTCAAGGCCATCATGATGGCTTTCTACGAGGAAGGTTTGACGAACGCGCTGTTCGTCGAAGGCACCTACGATAGCCGTCTGGAAACCATCGCTGAAATGCCGGAAAAATCCTGCTACTGGTTCTTCGACAAGACCGATATGCGACATGTGAAAGAAGTACTGAGTGGCAAATTCATCGTTGGTGGGAATGTGCCGGCTTCCTTAATGTCTAAGGGTTCAACAGATGAGTTGCGTGCCTACTGTGACGATCTGGTCGAACTCTTCGAAGATACCCCTGGATACATCATGACCTTCGGTTGCGGCTTCGAATGGACCACCGATGAGAAGGTCCGCGCTTATCTGGATTCTGTCAAAGTCAAAGTATAAAAACCCAACCTGTCATGCATCCAAAATGGTTGCATGACACTATGCTAAAGGAGAAATATCATGGCAAAAGCACAAGTTCTACCTGCCCAACAAGACTCAGCTACTAAGAAAAAGGTCGCCATTGGTCTGTGGGCTACATTCGTCACCTACTTTGTTGCGATGTTCTTTATGAACTCCGTCAACATTGCTCAACCGATGCAGGTTGCCGACCTTAACGGGATGGCGCTGTTTTCCTGGATCATTGCCCTGCCTGCACTTGGCTCGGCAGTAGCCACGCTGATGTTCGGCAAGCTCTCTGATATGTACGGCCGGCGCTCTATCCTGTTCACATCGTTGTCTTTGTTTCTGGCAGGCACCATCCTTTCTGCCATCAGCACTTCGATAGGGTTCGCGATTGCGGCCCGCGTTATCCTCATGCTTGGACAAGGCGCGCTGGCTCCGTTGTGTTTCTCGGTTATCGGTGACCTCTTCGAACCAGCGGCACGCGCACGCTGGAGCGGTATGCTCAATGTTCCCGCCGGCATTGCCGCAACAATCGCCCCCACCCTGGGTGGCGTGCTCACTGAGAGCAGCATGGGCTGGCGTGGCCTGTTCTGGGTCATGGTTCCCCTTGTGTTGATTTCCGGTGCCCTGGTGGCTACCGGCATCCCCGGCCGAACGCAAAAAGTCGAGCAAAAAGTGGACTTCCTGGGGATCATCGTGATGGTCATTGCCTCTGCGACCTTGATCATTGGCGTCTCCTGGTTGGGTGATCCAACTAAGCTTGCTGTTGGCATCGGTCTAGTTGTCGTTGCTGTTATCGCCTGGGCTGTCTTCATCAACCTTGAAAACAAAGCTGAAGCCCCCATCCTGGATCCGCAGGTGCTGTTCAACCGCACCTTCATCACAGCCGCAGGTGCTGGCTTCATGTCCTTCTTCGGGCTGCTGGGCGTGATGATCTACAGTCCAGTTTTTGCGCAGGAAGTAATGGGCGTCAGCCCATCGGTCAGCGGCTCAATGTTGACCCCCTTCAGCATGCTGTTCGCGTTCATGGGCGTTCCGGCAGGCTTCATGTTAGCCAAGACCAAAAAATACAAATGGATGTTTATCTCTGGTTACGCCATTCTATCTGTCGCCATGTTCATCATGTGGCAATTCACTTCGCAAACACCCATCTGGCTATTTGTGGTGATCACAGCTCTGGTTGGCTTCGGTAACGGTGTCATGCCGACCATCAACACCCTGGTTGCGCAATTTGCCGTTCCCAAGCGTTTGCTAGGCGTGGCTGTTGGTGCGATCTTCTTCGTTGTCATGATGGGTATGGCCATCGCCCCCGCCATCCTGGGCTTGGCTCAGAACAGCGCCGCTGACCTCGAAGCCGGCTTGAAGCTGATCTTCCTCGTTGGTGCCATCGGTATGGTTGTCTCATTCATCATGGTTCTCACCATCCCCGAAGTTTCAATGGATGTGGAAGTAGAGGACAAACAGGCACCCGTTGAAGTGGCAACCGAAGCCGCTGACTAAATTTCCTTTATCTGTATAAAACGATGGAGTTCAAGATATACTTTGAACTCCATCGGCTTTTTTGTGAATCAACATAGAAGTGTATACGAAATGAAAGTTGTGAATTCAGAAACTCGAAAAACAAAAGCATCCTTTGCAGAATTTGTCGTCGTCATATCCTTAATGATGTCGCTTACCTCCTTATCCATTGACACCATGATGCCAGCCCTGCCCCAAATCGGAAGTGAATTGGGCCTCCAAAATGCGAATGAACGACAATTGATCATATCCATGATTTTTCTGGGAATGGCTGTTGGTCAGTTATTTTTTGGTCCGCTTTCAGATAAAACTGGGCGTAAACCCGCCATTTATGCTGGCTATGGAATTTACATAGCCGGATCCCTCCTGTCGGTATTTGCGGTCAGTTTCCCGATAATGTTGACAGGCAGAGTGTTACAGGGACTTGGAATATCAGCACCACGAGCAGTGACACTAGCCATGGTCCGTGATCGTTACGCAGGCAGGATGATGGCCCGAGTCATGTCGTTTGTCATGACCGTTTTTATTCTGGCCCCCATGCTGGCACCCAGCCTGGGTCAGGCGATCCTGAGTTTCTCTGGCTGGCGAGGCATTTTTGTTGGCTTTGTGGTCATCGCTCTGATCACACTGGCTTGGTTTGCAACCCGGATACCTGAAACGCTTGCCCCCGAGAACCGTGCCCCCTTTTCGGTGCGACACATCGTTGATGCGACCTTCTTTATCGTAAAGGATCGTACCGCATTGGGATACACCGTATCTGCTGGCCTGGTAGGTGGCGCTTTTCTTGGTTATTTGAACTCCGCCCAGCAAATTTTTCAAGAGCAATACAATCTTGGAACGTTCTTCCCCATCTTGTTTGGGATTATTTCTATTTCGATTGGGCTGGCCTCTTTCCTGAACGCTCGTCTGGTGATGCACTTCGGCATGCGTTTCTTGGTAATGTGGCCGTTGCGTATCATCGTAGGTCTGGCGGTGGTTGCTCTCATCATTACTCAGTTGACCGCTGGCCAGCCACCTTTATGGCTTGTGATGGTCTACCTCATGCTGACTTTCTTCTGCATCGGCCTTTTATTTGGAAACCAGAACGCCCTGGCAATGGAACCGCTAGGACACCTGGCCGGCATTGGGGCGGCGGTGGTTGGCTCACTCTCAACTCTGATACAGATGCCATTAGGCACGATCATCGGTCAAAACTACAATGGCACGATATTTCCACTGGTCATTGGCATAGCCAGTTTTGTCTGGCTTATCGATTTTTGTCGTACGCTGGGCTGAAGCAAAGCCTATACTCGCTACCCAAGAAAGGATGATTTAGCGTTGTTTACCATAGACTTCGAACCCGTTGGCCGTCGTGGGGAATTTTCCGGCGACCAGTCATTGTTGGATTGTGCCCGCCAATTAAGCGTCGATCTCGTCAGCATTTGCGGCGGCATTGGTAGCTGTGACCGCTGTAAAGTCCAGGTTATTGCCGGAAAAGTTTCCAAACCTACCCTGGAAGAAGAGGCCGAACTTTCTGCCAGCGACTTGGAGCAGGGTTATCGCCTGGCTTGCCAGACCTATCCTTTGAGCGACGTCAAATTGCATGTCCCGCCTGAGTCGCTGACCGCTCCCCAGCGCACCCAGATCGAAGGCCTGGATGTGGACGTGGAACCAGATCCCCCCATTCGCGGACTGGACGCGCATCTGACTCCGCCAACACTTGAATCCCCACAGGCAGATGCGCAAAATCTGTGGGGTGCTCTCGCCGCACAGGGCATCAGAAACCGGGACGATTGACTTTCGAGTCCAGCAAAGCCTGTCGCGAAAAATCCGCGAAAATGACTGGCAAGTACGAGTTGCCTTGCGCGGGAACGAGATCGTTGCGCTCGGCGCTCCAGCCACACGCTGGCTGGGATTGGCCGTAGACATCGGCACAACCAAAGTTGCGGGTTATTTGATCGACCTGGAAAGCGGAAAAACCCTGGCTTCTAAAGGCTTGATGAACCCGCAAATCTCCTACGGCGAAGACGTGGTGGCACGCATTGTAGCCGCCAGCAAATCCCCGGCGGACGCGGCGCGCCTGCAAGCATTGCTGGCCGAAGCGCTCAGCCAACTCACAGCCGACCTATGCGCGGAAACTGATACAAAGCCAGAAGACGTTGTGGAAGCGGTGGTCGTTGGCAATACCGCTATTCACCACCTTTTCTTAAGGTTACCGGTCAAGCAACTGGGCTTGTCACCTTATGTGCCCACCACAGATGTAGCACTCGATATCAAGGCGCGTGAAATTGGCTTGCAGATTGCCCCCGGCGCGTACGTTCACTTACTACCTAACATCGCCGGTTACGTCGGCGCGGACCACGTCGCCATGTTGCTCGCTACCCGCCTGGCAGATACCAACGGTGTGACGTTGGCCATCGACATCGGCACCAACACCGAGATCTGCCTGAACTACAAAGGCAAGATGACCAGCGTCTCATGCGCATCGGGCCCGGCCTTCGAGGGCGCGCACATCCGGTTCGGGATGCGGGCCGCGCCCGGAGCCATCGAGCATGTCCGCCTGGATGAAGGCCGCCTGGAAGTCCAAACCATCGCTGGTGAGCCGCCTATCGGCATCTGTGGTTCCGGTCTGTTGGACATCGTCGCGCAATTACGCTTGAACGATGTGTTGGATCGCGGTGGAAAAATGAGCACGCATCCGCTGATCCGAAATCAGAATGGCACATCGGAATTCATGCTAGCCGAACGGCCCGACTTGGACGATATCACCATTTCGCAAAAAGATGTACGTGAGCTGCAACTGGCCAAGGCTGCCATCCGTTTGGGTATTCAGGCGTTGGTCGAGGCGGAAGGCCTGACCGAGAATGACCTCGAACAGGTCATCATCGCCGGAGCCTTTGGCACCTTCATCGATGTAGAAAGCGCCATCACCATCGGGATGCTGCCCGACCTGCCACTGGAACGCTTCAAACAGGTCGGTAACGCCGCCGGAACGGGCGCGCGCCTGGCGCTGATCTCACAAAGCGAGCGCGAAAAGGCTAACCAGATCGCACAACGCGATGGGTATATTGAATTGGCCAAAGTTCCGAACTTCAATCGCAAATTTGCCCAGGCCACATATTTGTAGGTAGATCATTCGGTAATTCAAAACAATTCTTTCCTAAATGTCATTCTGGGCGACTGCAAGGAGCGAAGAATCTCAGCTCTGTAGAGAAATCGCTCTGTAATCGGAGATTCTTCGCCGCTACGCGGCTCAGAATGACACCCAGTTTATAGCAAATTGCGATATAAAAATTGACAGTCACCATTTACTCCAGTGGCTGTCAATTTCCTTTTAACTGGCGCACGGCCAATCGAGATTAAATTCCTCAACCGCCTGTGCTGCATGACGAGGCAGAAATACTGCTCCCCAGCGTAAGCGAGGCGCCATCGCCTCCTGACTTCGACGCAAAGGTGGACATTTTCTTCCTGACCTGCTCGCTCCCACAGGAAGGACAAACGACCTCGTCTATTTTGCCCCCGAAAACAAGCTCTTCAAAGAGGAGTTCACAATCACCGCAAACAAATTCGAAGATAGGCATTTCTGCTCCTTGACGTAAAATTTCCAGATTATTAGATGCCATATCCGGAAAAAAGTTGCATCAATGCTCCATTCGATAGGCCAACAGAGCAAAAAGGGTCACACCTGTATAGCTGGCGAGCAAATCAGTGAGCGACATCGTCCGAGCGGGGAACAGGGCCTGGCTCCATTCTTCCAGACCAATCAGGATGGCCAGGAGCAGGCTGACAGTCAGGACGAGGCGAGCAGGATTCGGTTTTGGGAGCAGCGTCAGGGCGCTTTCATTTAGCAAAAAACTCAGGATACCAAACAGGATGAAATGTCCCGCTTTATCCCCTCCAGGGAATTGATAAAGCCGTTTTATAAAATCGGGGAATTGATTCGCATCCGCCGTAATAATAATCGCAACGATCAGCAGAAAAAAGAGCAGGGTTCCGAGCAGCAGCCATTTCTTCATAAAAAAATTGAGACGCCTTAGGGCGTCTCGACTTCGATCTTCTTTTTTGCGCCTTCTTGCCGCGCCTTCCAGGCCTCGAGAAAGACCGGAATGAGTGAGAGCAGGATGATAGCGATAATCACAAATTCAAAATTCTTTTGCACGAATGGCAAAGTGCCGAAGAAATAGCCCGACAAGGTGAGCAATGGCACCCAGATTATGCCACCGACAACGTTGTAAGAAAAGAAATATCCATAAGACATCCTACCGACACCCGCCACAAAAGGCGCAAAGGTACGAATGATGGGCACAAAACGCGCCAGGAAGATCGTCTTACCGCCATGCTTCTCGAAGAAGGCATGCGTGCGGTCGATGTACTCCTTCTTCACCCAGCGGCTGCCATAGGCGCGCTCGCCCACAAAATGACCAATCCAGTAGTTGGCCGTATCGCCCAGAACCGCTGCAACGGTGAGCAGGCCGACCAATACATATACGTTGAGCGCCTCACCTGTCACAGGCGAAGCAAATGCCCCTGCGGCGAAAAGTAGGGAATCGCCCGGCAGGAAAGGCGTGACCACAAAACCCGTCTCCATGAAAATCACGAAGAAAAGCAGGCCATACGTCCAAGTACCATATTGGCTGATGATGCCTGCCAGGTACGTGTCCAAGTGTAAAAACATATCGATCAAATGAGTTATTAAATCCATAATTCTCTCTCTAGTCAGGATAGCAAAGGGCGATTATACCCTGTTATCGCCCTCCGAAGAGGTTCTGGAACCCCCGATTCGGATACGACTCACCCAGTCCACAAGTACTAGAAAAGCGAGACTGCCAAGCGTCGACAGGCCCAAATTGAGCTCTCCCACTGGTAGCAAGACCCAGCCTTGCCAGATGCCCAGCAGATGTCCTAATGCGAAACCAGCCCACCCGAAGATCAGAAACAGCAACAAGCGTCCCAATCCGCCATCGCGGACCAGGTGATACAACACACCGTACAGACTGGCAATCAGTAAAGCGAAGATCAAAGATGGAATTGACATAGCTGATACCCTCCAACTTCTTTGCTATACGCAGGGTCAGACGATGATCCCGCCGCCGACTAACAAATCTCCATCGTAGAAGACAGCCGCCTGTCCCGCTGTGACGTCTCTCTGCGGCGCATCAAACCGGACCCGGACCTGCTGGCCGTCTTCGAGCGGCGTTACCTGTGCCCAGGCTTCCTTGGCTGTATAACGGATCTTGACTTCAGCGCGGAAAGGTTCACGCGGCGCTTCACCCGACATCCAATTGACATCCTTAGCAAGCAACTCATCCGTGCCAAGTTCATCCGCTGCGCCGATGATCAGCGTATTCGTAGCAGCATCCTTACCCAACACGTACAACGGCACGGACGATTGAACGCCCAGTCCCTTGCGCTGACCGATGGTGTAGTTTGCCAGTCCGTTGTGCTGACCGAGCGTCTGGCCGGCACGTGTGACAATCTCGCCTGGCACCAGCATCTCGGCTGCATTGCGCTGAATGAAGTTGCGGTAGTCTTCACCTGCCAGGAAGCACAAATCCTGACTGTCAGGGCGCTTGTAGACCGGCAAATTCAGCGCTTCCGCCATTTTTCGGATTTCCGATTTGGGATATTCCCCCACCGGGAAGAGTGCCCTAGCCAACTTTTCCTGGTTTAAGACATGCAACACGTATGACTGGTCTTTGGTCGGATCGACCGCCCGCAAAAGTTGGTGTCGCCATCTTCAGTGGTTCTTTTGCGGACATAGTGCCCGGTTGCCATGAAGTCTGCATCCAGAGCCAGGGCATGCTCGAGCAGAAACGTCCAACGGATCTGGCGGTTGCACAACAAGCACGGGTTGGGCGTTTCCCCGGCAGCATAGCCATCCAGGAAGTACTGCACGACGGTCTCGCGGAAGATTTGTTTGGCATCCACCACATAAAAAGGAATATCCAGTTTGGCTGCCACTCGGCGCGCCATTGCCATAGAATCGGGGGTACAGCAGCGGTTGGAGTCTTCCTTGCCCGGCTCCGACCATAGACGCAACATCATACCGACGACCTCATAACCCTGCTGTTTGAGCAGGGCTGCCGCAACAGATGAGTCCACGCCACCGGACATGGCTACGACAACTTTGAACATTTACTTCACCGGAGATGAACAGAGATGAATAGGATGTTTTTAGATGAACAATTCATCGTTTTGCATATTTCCATGAATGGCGTCTTCCAGGTCGGAGAAGGATGAAGGCGGCGGATTTGGGCCCGTGGAGTCCCAAAATTGATGAGAAGACAAGCGGGCAACGCAGAAGCACGTAAGTAATTAAGGGCCTGCATCATATGGTCGTCATTCAAACTGGATACCGCCTTCAACTCAACCAAAACCAAATCTTCACCAACAAGTCCACAAAGAAAGTCACCGACAACTACGCTATCATAAACCACTTTGATCGGATGTTGCTGAACAACCGATCAGATCCATCCTTTTCTCATTTCGTAGGCATGCGCATTCTCGTAAACTTTTTCCACAAATCCAAGGCCTAAAGTATTGCTCACCTTATGAGCAGCACCAATAATTCTTTCTGTAATTGCGTCCAACTCCGACTTATCCATAAAGCTACCCGTCCATCTATCCCAAACGTTTATCCCTGTTTATCTCCGGTTAATCCTCGCACTTTCTCAACCAGAGAAGGAAGCGCCTGTAAGAAAGCATCGATGTGCCCGGGGGTTGTCCCACTGCCAAGCGTGACACGCAGGGAACCCAGCCCCCATTCGCGGGAGAGACCGATGGCCGTTACCACTTCACTGGGTTCGGGGTTGCCCGTTTTACATGCCGAGCCGGATGAACAGGCAAACCCCGCTGAGTCCAGCATTTGCAATAACAGATTGCCGTCTACGCCTTTAAGCGCAAACGAAGCATGGTTGGGAAGACGACGTTCGGGATGACCGGTCAGGCGGGAATCAGGGATCTCTTCCAGAACCGTGCCGATAATGCGGTCACGCAGCGGCTTGACGTGCGCAACGCGTTCCTCGCGTTCTTCCACCGCCAGGCGCAGAGCTTCGGCAAAGCCGACGATGTAGGACACATTGGACGTACCAGCTCGCATTCCAAATTCCTGCCCGCCACCCGTGACGTGCGGGAGCAGCGGTGTACCCTTACGGACATATAACGCGCCAATGCCCTTCGGGCCGTAGAATTTGTGCCCGCCGAGAGAGATCAAGTCCGCGCCAAGTTCGGCTACATCGACCGGCAAATAACCTGCCGCCTGGACCGCATCCGTATGGAACAACGCGCCATGCTGGTGACAAATCTCGGCGATCTCTTTGATGGGATTGAGTGTGCCAATCTCATTGTTGGCATACATGACTGAGACAATAGCCGTGTTATCGCAAAGCGCTTTCTCGACCGTTTCCGGCCTGACCGTACCGTACTCATCCACGTCCAGCCATTCCAGGGAGAAACCGTAATGCTCCGCAAGCTGTTCGGCGGTTTTGCTGACGGCATGGTGCTCGGTGCGAGAAGTCAGAATCCACTTGCGGTCTGATTTCTCGGACATGGCCTGCACCGCGCCGCGCAAAGCTAAATTGTCCGAACTCGGAGCCGCAGGAGGTGAAGATGACTTCGTCCGGCTGGCAGTGCAAGGCTGCGGCCACGGTTTCGCGGGATTCTTCCACGGCGGCCTCGGCACGTTGGCCATAGCGGTGAACAGACGAGGGGTTCCCGAACGATTCGCGGAAATAGGGCAACATCGCATCTAAGACGCGGGAGTCAACCGGTGTGGTAGCAGCATAATCCAGATAAATCATGTCCATGATTATACCTGTTCATGCTGGCCTGTTTTGAGCGTTAATCAAACTATAAATATTGAAAGATTTCCCGCTCAGTAATTCGTTTCACGGCTGAGGACTAATAAGGTCAGGTAGGTTGTACGACCGATGTCATATAGCTTGGCTGGATCGATGATGTCAATGGTGTCCCTGGGGGTATGCGCCAGGGAATCCGAGCCATCCCAGGAGACAGAGAGAGTCATCGCATCGCGCCCCCCGAAAGCCGATGGAAGAGGCATGCCATAATGTGGATTTCGCCCGCGCGTGGTAGTCGGCAAGTTATAGCGAGAGGCGGCTGCCTGAAAGAGCTTCACCAGGCGATAGCTGCTATCATTGCCCAGGTTGATCGAATTCCCTGTCCCATATCCAACGCCTGAGAGTTCGACCACAGCCTCCACGTTCAACTCGCTCGCACCAGGACGTGCATTCAGCACATTGACAACGCTCAAACCCTCCTGGCGCTCCCCGCCTGCCCAGGCCACGAATAGGACCGTCTTATCAGGTTGATAGGCGCTTTCCTTCATCAAGCGTGCCAATTCCAACATCATGGCGACACCGCTAGCGTTGTCGTTTGCTCCAGGATAAACCGTTCCAGTCAGGTCGGTGCCCAATCCATCATAATAAGCACTGACGACAATAACCTGCTCTTCCGTGCCCATGAAATGTCCCTGGCCCGGAATGACACCCATAACATTGATGTAGTTTTCGTTAAGGTAGTTATCTGCCCTGCGCGGCTGTAACAAAATGTGAACTTGTGTACCCTCTCCCGTCAGTTTCATTTGGCCCGGTTCTAAGGACGCTCTTGAGGCATCCAATTCTGCCAGGCTGCTACCAGCCGTTTTCAATAAAGAATCGGCTACTTCAGGGGAGATGATCATATAGGGCTTGACCGAACGACTCTGCGATCCTGGCGGCCCAAATGCCAGGACATTGTACGGATACACATCCCGGTGATCCAACGAGAAGGTATCATTTGCAATCACCAGAATACCCTTCAAAGGTTGCGGATTGACCTTCTCGATATCTTCTGCCCGTACAATCACAATGTGATCCTGCGCCTCGCTATTGCTCAAGCCATATTCATCACTCAGGGATGTATCTAAGGTTGGACCAAATGCCGCACCCATAACTGGGGCCTGCTCATCTCCATACATTCCAGCTGAGCGAGCGATCTCGGTAAAGTCTTGCTTATAGGTCAGTTCTTTGATTGGTTGACCGGAAGCATCCAAAATGGTCAATGTGGGTGTTTCAAACAGATGGAGTCGGGGCTGGACCAAGTGTTGAAGATAAGTATGGTTTTCGCCTGCAGGGAAAATGCCGATTTCCGACATGCGATAGGCAATGTAAATCGCTGCCATGGTTGCGCCGGGCGTGCCCGTTTCACGTCCCTGCATTTCGGGGGAGGATAAATTCTGGATATCCTGCATAACGCGCTTTTCGTCAAATTTCAGACCCTCCGGGCGATACACGCTCAAGGGCACTGACGATTGTAGAACCAGGACAACTGCCACAACAAGCCCCCCTGCTGCCATCAACGTGTAGCGATTAAACAAACGACTTAAGTTAGAGTAGGTATCATCCAGGAAACGGCGCAGCCCTTCTCCAAAAAGATTGAAGGTCATGATCGAGAGAAAAACTGCCAAGCCAGGGTACAAGGCCATCCACGGATAACTGCGCCAGTACTGGCGTACATTCGCGATCAAGGCCCCCCATTCCGGGACATCCGAGTAGAAGGATATTACTGGCACCATCCGCCCGGCTTCGCCTAACATCACACGGAAGCCCCCGCCCATGAAGACGTTCAGGTAGCCCAATTCAGCCAGCAACATCAAAATGCCACCCATTTCCAGGGCAGATAGCACAATCAAGGGATTGATCAGATTTGGAATGATATGCCGCACCAAGATTTGATCGGGGCGTGACCCGGTGGAACGGGCTGATTCAATGAACGGTTGCGGCTTTAACGAAATGACCTGCCCCCGTACGAATTGCGCCACCTCGCCCCAACCAACCACGGAGATGGCCACGATGAAAACCCACATCCCTTGTTGGATGCCCAGGGCCTGGATCAGAATCATAGCAAACAGCGTAACCGGGAACGCCGCCCATACGCCCACAGCGCCCGTGACCAGACGATCCAGCCAGCCGCCACGCTGCCAACCCGCCAGGACTCCTAAAGTTACCCCTAACAGCAGGCGTGCTAACATGCCAAAGAAAGCCAGGCTTAAAGTCCGTTTGCCGCCAGCCAAAACAAGCGACTGGATGTCGCGCCCGATATGGTCGGTGCCCCAGGGGAATACCGAGGATGGCGGATAGGGTGGCGCACCAATCTGGCCATTGATCATCATAACGCCGTGCGCCTGGTAAGGGTTGGCGGAGGTAAGTTGTTCACCAAAAAGCGCCACCACAAACAGGGCAATCAGCATCAAAGAACCAAAAATGAAGGCAGGATTGCTGAGAAAATTGCGCAGCAACCAGCGACGACGCTCCACTGCGCCAGGTCCCTCTTTGTCGGTTGGGAGCAGTTTCAAATCACTGGGAAGCGGGGGCAGTTCCGAGGTCCGGCGGGTGAAGCGCTGACGCAAGTCACGCATCCAGGCTGAAAGTGTAGCGCCCGCTTCCCGCATCCAGCCAAGGAAAGTACCTTTGTCTTCTTTATCTTCTTCCGTATCGGCACTGCCGCGCAAGCGTGGGTCGATCAACGGGAAGGAGAACTCGATAACCAGGTTGACAATCAGGAAGAAAAGTCCCAGCGAAAGGATAAGATCGGTAACAAGTGGGGCATTCCCCTGGTTGATAGCATCCAACAACATCAGACCAACGCCCGGCCATTCAAAGAAGACTTCCACAACCGGTAAACTGGCCAGGGAATAGCGCAGAGATGAACCCAGCGTTGTCAGAGTTGGGATGAGGATATTGGGTATAGCATGCGCATTACGAACCAAACGCCAACTCAACCCCTTGGAATAAGCCGTGCGGATGTAATCCTGCCCCAGAACATCGCGCATACTCACATAGGTGACCTGTGCGATCTGCGCCAATGGACGCATAGCCAGCACAATGGTCGGAAAGATCAGGTGCGTATCCCAACCGAAACCAGCCGAGGGCAATACTTTAATATCAAAAGTGTTATGCACCCAGATATTCACAACCCACAAAAACATCGCGAATAAGAAACTGGGGGTAGAAACGCCCAGGACAGAAAAGAGCATAACCAGCGCCGAAGAGGCTTTACGCTTGGCCAATGCCGCAACGATCCCCAACGGCAATCCAATCAACAACGCCAGGCCCAGAGAAAGCAATAATAAACCGGCGCTGGCTTTAAGCGTTTCGCCTACCACCTGGAATGCAGCCACATTATCCTTGTGCCAATAATAGGTTTGTGGATGATAGATGATATAAGTCCCCACCCTTATCAGCGCCTGCCAGGCCGCCTGTAGGGGTTGAGCGGGTAGATGGTCGCGTCCGCGTTCCGCCAGAATCAATCCCCAGGAGGTCAAATAGGCAATCACCAGCAAAGTCGAAAGTATATTGAGGATGCGGCGTCCAATCAACCTTAATTCATGGAAGGATTGACCAGTGGAGGCCGCCTGTTGGTCTATTTCAACCGAGGCCGCAGACTGTGCACTTATGGCTGTGATCTGGCTGGACAGACTGGCTGGCGCCACGACGTCCTGTGTCTCTTGTGGCTCGCGACTCAAAACGGGCCCAGAGCCTGCTTCCGTATCAACTGGCGCTTCCTGCTCCGAAACAAGCGGCTCACTCAATCTGCCCCAGGCTTGTGTAACCTGATCCCACAAGGCTTCGCGTGAGCCCTGATTATCGAGAACGACATTGGCATATGCTAGTTGGGTATCTACTGGTTGACTTTGCATGTACGCCCGGGCCCGCTCATCGCTCCAGCCATTTTCCTTGATCAGGTTAGAGACCCACACCTCTTCAGACGCAGTCGTGACCCACACACGATCACATAACTCAAGTAGACCAAACCTGCTCAAATCGTTCGCCCGAATGAAGATCATGGATTGCTTGGCGTGTTGAATTAAACTGATTGTCGCCTGCTGTACTAGCGGGTCGATAATAGATTGAAATTTGTCTCTAGCCTGGCGGTTCGAACCGACAATCTGGTATAGCTTGGGCCGGTCTATTTGCCCTAATGGACCCAGAATCCCCTTGCCAAACCTTTCTACAACAGGTTGATACCCGGGAGCGCCACTTAGAATGACTCGGTTCGCAATCTTATCCGCGTCAATCGTAAAAGCCCCCAAACTCTCCAGCATTTTTTGGACATCGTCTTTCCCAGTCCCAGCGTACTCCGCCCAAACCGACAACTAACTTCCCTGACCAGTTATTCACGTTTGATGTATTCCTCTATGGATCATTTCCCGAATGGTTTGGTGATGATGGATGATCGACAAAGTATTTAGGGGGGAATTATACTTTATTGGGAGTTTTTCGCCAGCCTCCCCGGAAGGGTTTTTGAAATCCTTTTATCCGCAAGAAAAATTCCATGAAATCCAAGTCCAGCTTAGGCATGGATACAACTTTTGTTGTAAAATTGTCAACGTCTCCTTGTCACCCAAGTTAGTTACTTATGGAACCTGAATTTCCAATCTTCAAGCCCCGCTATCCATTGCGCATACGGCTGATCATGTTGCTGCCGACCGTGCTGTTCTTCGGCATGATGTGTAATGTGGCATTTTCCGCTGCCCGCTTCCCGATGCTTTTTTGGGTACTGGCGTTGGCTTTTGGTTTATTTACCTCACTGCTTCCCTTCTTCTTCATCCGCGAAATCCGTTTCCCGGATGAAATGGTGGTACGACGGCACTTCCTGCCCGATCGCTTCTTCTCGTATAAGGAACTCGAACAAATCAACCCGGATTCCATTCAGGCGGGCGGACAACGTATCCGTATGGGACAGGTCACCAATTTGGACGAGTTGAAGGAAATGTCCCAACGCTGGAAAGCGGCCAAAATCCTGAAGGAAGCTCAGCATAACGCGCCCAAAACAAAATCGCTCTTTCTCCAACGCGGGTATGGGACTTATGCCAGTTTCTGGGGTCTGATGTTCGGCGTCATCGTCATGCTGATGGACTTGCCCTGGCTGCAATTCGATCCGCGCTGGGTACTGGGAGGCACCTTTCTGTTGGTTTATTTTGCGTACATTTACATCGTACCGAGATATTTATGAGCGCAAATTTTTGAAGATGCCATTGACAAACCCTTCTCAATTGCGTAAACTAATGGCAATGAACGCCAAATCCTTCTCACTGTCCCGCGATATGATGATGTCCATGCCTATGGACATGTTCAGCCGTGTCACGGCAGCGAAGGGTCTGTGCTAAGAATAGCTTTGCACATTTCACGGGCTGTCCAGTGATGCGGACAGCCTTTTTGTTTGTAAAAAGGGCGACGATCGAGTAGGCAGTGTTCTTCCGCCATATCGCCTGTCCTGGCCAACGGGCCAGGGAGATCAAGCCCGGAAGAAATTATCAAGAAAAACAAATTTACTTTGTAATTGGAGTTATTCATGCCCGAAAATATTCTCATCGCCATCGCCTGGCCTTACGCCAACGCCGAGATCCACGTCGGCAACATCACCGGCTCGCACCTGCCCGGTGATATCGTCGCGCGCTTTCACCGTCTGAAAGGGAACAAAGTCTTGATGGTCAGCGGAACGGACTCGCACGGCACGCCCGTCACCATCCGCGCCGATGCCGAGGGCAAACCGGTCGAGGAAGTCTACAAGCGCTTCCATGAGGGGTTCCTGGAAGTCTTCCAGGGCTATGGCATTACCTACGACTTGTTCACAACCACGCACACCGAGAACCACTTCAAGGTTTCGCAAGCCATTTTCCTGGCGCTGAAAGAGAATGGCTACATGTTCACACATACCTCGAAGCAGTGGTATTCGCCCTCCGCTCAGAAGTTCCTGCCCGACCGCTACGTGGAAGGCACCTGCTACATCTGCGGCTATGAAGGTGCGCGTTCTGACCAGTGCGACAACTGTGGCAACGTGCTTGAACCCGAAAAGCTGATCAACCCCAAGGCCAAAACCGGTGACGGTGCGCTCGAACTGCGCGAGACCGAGCACTTCTACCTTGACTTGTCCAAGCTGGAACCAAAAGTAGCGGACTTCTTGCGCGAACGCGCCGATCACATGCGCGAACCGGTACTGGGCGAATCACTGCGTAAAATCGAGTCTGAAGGACTGAAGCCGCGCGCCATCACGCGCGACCTGGATTGGGGCATCCCGGTCCCGGTGGAAGGTTGGGACGGCAAGTGCATTTACGTCTGGTTCGAGGCCGTTATCGGCTATCTGTCCGCTGCGATCGAGTGGAGCAGGCTCGGGGTCCAGAAAGAGGCATGGCGCGAGTGGTGGACCAATCGCGCGGCGCGTCAGTTCTACTTCATCGGCAAGGACAACATCTTCTTCCACACCTCCCTGTGGCCGGCGCAGTTGATGGGCGCGGGCGCGGAGTTCATCAAAATCTTCGACCCGTCCGCTGAGAATCCCGAAGCGCTCAACGTCCCTTATGACGTGCCCGCCAACCAGTTCATGAACCTGGAACATCAGAAGATCAGCGGCAGCCGCAACTGGGCCGTCTGGGGACGCGATGCGCTGACCCGCTACGACCCCGATGCGCTGCGCTACTACCTGACGGTCAACATGCCGGAGATGAAGGACAGCGACTGGGACTGGGCCGAGTTCGTGGCGCGCAACAACAACGAACTGGTGGCGAACTGGGGCAACCTGGCCAACCGCGTGCTCTCGTTCTGCTACAAACACTGGGATGGGCAGGTCCCGTCTGTGGACCTTTCCACGCTGCGTCCCGCGGACCTGGAGCTGCTGGCCACTATCGAAGCCGGATTCGAGTCTGTCGGCGCGCTGTACGACGGCGTGAAACTGCGCGCCGCCCTGGGTGAGACCTTGAAACTGGCCACAGCCGTCAATCAATATCTGGACGTTAATGCGCCCTGGAAGCAGGTCAAGGAAGACAAAGCCGAAGCCGGGAAGACCATTTATACGGCACTAAAAGCCATCGACTCACTCAAGGTGATGTTTGCGCCGATCCTGCCGTTTACATCCGAAAAGCTGCATAGTTTCTTCGGTTACGAGACGCCGCTCTTCGGCCAGCAATACGTGGAAGAAATCAGCGACTCGCTCGGAACGCACACGGGATTGAAATACCGCGGCGTCGATGGTTTGCAATGGAAACCAAGCGAACTCAAGCCGGGACAGAAATTGAACCAGCCAAGTCCGTTATTCAAAAAGCTGGATGAAAGTGTAATCGAAGAAGAGCGGGCGAAATTAGGGAAGTAAATGAAGAAATCGGATGTCGAGATGGCGTCCGATTTTTATTTTCCTGCGAGACACGGCACAGAAAAACGCGGAGCTTTCGGTTAGAAGTAGGCATATTTGTTATCTGAAAATTCTTGTCAACTATAAACTAAACGATTTTGCCCTTGGCATAATTGGTAACAATATCTTCATAAATGCTATCGGCAAACTCTTGAAAATCAAAGAGTAAGAAAAGTGGTTGAGTGAATTCCTTTACCAGTTTTACAAGATTTGATTCTATGCTTGACAAAGTTACTTGAATGGTTTTCTCTGTTTCAAACTCTATACAAACATTATCTCTTCTAGAAAGTAAACAATTCATTGTCGCAGAAAGTCGGCGATTGTGCAAGCCACCATGTTTTATACTTATCCTGACCGCAGTGGAGGGATCAACACCAAGTTCTTCATATAAATGTTGACAATAGAGTAATATTTCAGTTGTTCTTTGAATTCTTGTATTAAACGCTATTATGGTATTTTTCTTCCAACGTTTTTCACCATCTTCAAATAAACTCTTCATAAGGAAAAAATCACCACTATTCTGAAGAATCCAATAATCATAGGAACTAACTAAAAACATGAAAACAGAGCTGACAAGCAAAACCAAAAAAACTGTCCTGGATACCGAAGGCCCGTTCGTGGTCATCGGCGAGAAGATCAATCCGACCGGGCGCAAGAAACTGGCCGCCGCCCTGCAAGAAGGCAACCTGGATTACGTACGTGATCTGGCAAACAAGCAAGTTGCCGCCGGAGCGGACGTACTCGATCTCAACGTCGGTGTGCCGGGTGTGGATGATGTTGCCCTGATTCAGCAGGTTGTTAAAATGCTGGCGGACGAGTATGATGTACCACTTTGCCTGGATTCGCCCAACTCCGCTGCGCTGGCTGCCGCCCTGCCTCTGTGCCCTGGCCGGACGCTGGTCAACTCGGTCAACGGTGAGGAAAAGTCTTTGAGCGCGGTATTGCCGCTGGTCAAGGAACATGGCGCGGCGGTCATCGGCCTGACGATGGATGACAACGGTATTCCCAACAATTCCGAAACGCGTTTGTCCATCGCCGAGAAAATCATCGAGCGCACCGCCAAATTGGGCATTCCTGCTAATGAAATCGTCATCGATCCGCTAGTGCTTACCGTCGGCGCGGACCAGCAGGCCTCCTTTGTTACATTGCAAACCATCGAAATGGTACGACGCGAATTCGGCGTGAATGTCAATATTGGCGCCAGCAACGTCTCGTTTGGCCTGCCTGAACGGAATGTAATCAATGTGGCTTTTCTGTCTATGGCCATCTATGCCGGAGCGACCTGCGCGATCACCGACCCGATGAAGTACACGCTTCACATCCGTGCCACCGACCTGCTACGTGGACGAGATGCAAATGCCATGCGATATTTGAAGTATTATCGCGAACACGCGCCTGAAAAGTAAAAACAGTGACAAAAAAGTGGTGCTCTCAAGAAAAATGGGAGCACCACTTTTTATTTACCGGACCTCACACTTGTCACGGAAGTTTCAAGTCTCTGATACGCCAGAACCACTTTCCTCCATCGAGATCAATGCGAACTCCCGGACAGTTCTGGCTATCATACCCAGATAGTTTTGTCACGGTAGCCGTCTGGCCGACAAAAACATCCATATCTGGTGAAGTCCAGTTGTCACTGCCGTTGATCACGCGATGCTTCTCCAGAATGACCTGTGATCCAACCACGATGGGGCCATATCCCTCGGTTCCGGTGCAGGTTTGGGGTAGAACGACCGGCGTATTCGTAGGCGTAGGCGTCGGTGGCGCTTGAATGATAGGAAGATTGCTCAAGTCGCCTGAGGTGGTTCCCAATCCGCTCCAAACCCAACACTTTGACCCGGATACTTCCACGTACCACCAATCTTCCCAGCCTGGGCCACTTTTCCCCAGGATTTTCACCGCATTACCAGCATCAATGCTGGTACGGTCTTCATAAACTGTGCTTGGACCCTTGCGGCAAAAAGAGTTCTTATCAGCCGTGAACATCGGCGGACCAAGCGTGGCGGTGCTTGGTGGGAGGCTGGCTTCTGTCGGGCGAAGTGTTGCAGTGGGTTCTGCCGCTGCCGGCTGTACGGGCATTGGCGCTTGCAATTCCTGCGGAAGCGTTGCCGTAAAAATCACGACCTGGGCCACCGGCGAGGGAGCGGGGGTAGCAAGTCCGCCATTCCCCCACAGGTAAAAAGCAGCGAACGCCCCGCCGACGAGTAAACAGAGAATAATCCCGACAACGATCACACCACCGGCAATTCCACATCTGCGCCAGCCACTTGACGAAGCAGCAGGTCGGGAGGTAGGCGCTACATATCCCCGCACCATCGCCGCGCCACAATTCTCGCAAAAACGGACACCGGGACGGTTTTGCACTCCACAATTCGGGCAACGTATCCCGGATGGAATATTGGATGGGGACGGTGATGAAGTTACACCGGCAAGCGCTTGCCCACAGTTAGCACAAAAGCGCACTCCGGCGTTGTTCTCATTTCCACAGGCCGCGCATTTCATCGAAGCTCCTTGTGTCGAGAACCTGGCTATAATTATTTGAGCGTTGCATAATTTCCTCCACCAAGACTACTCTGAATTCATTATAGCGAAAATAAGCACCAGGAGCAATCTTTCTATCTTTGAACTTATTGAAACTTTTTTAAAAAATCATTCCTCGCTGAGCGGAGGCGCGCTTTCTGCACCGCAGTCGAAGCGTTTTTGCAAACATATCCTTCGCCCCCCGGCACCGCCCGCTGGGGCAGGTGTGCGCTACGCTCCGCTCAGGAAGAAAAGTTTCAATTACTTCTTTAGGAGAATTGTAAACAGAGTGCAAAATCTCCTGCTTTTGACCCAAAAGTCGGGCGACGTTGGACTCCGCTACAATATTCGAGTCGCTTCCCTTTAACGACACCTTGCCCATTGACACCCCTCCACTTTACCAGTATAAGCACCCCTATGAACCACCTTCGTGTCCTCTTTGGGCTCCTAATGGCTTTCGTTTTGACCGCCTGTAGCGGTTTTCCCATCCCAATCTCTGTCGGACCAACCAGCGCTCCATCCGCAACGTACACACCTGAAGTTCCGCCCCTACCAACCGGGATGGCTACCCCTTTGCCAATACCAACCATCGCACCGCTCACGCGCATCCAGAGCGGTGAACAGGCTCTGTTTTACGGGGATTATGAGACAGCGCGCCAGGAGTTTGAATCCGCGTATCGAGACGGAGACAGTTCACAGGTCAAGGCAGCTGCGTTGTGGGGACTGGGCCGCACCGAATATGCTGACGGACGCTATGCAACAGCATTGACATCCCTTCAACAAATCCTTACAGAATTTCCCGATTCAGCCTTTATCCCATATGCAAACTTTCTGATCGGAAAAGTCAACTACGAACTTAAACACTATCTGGAGGCTACTGCCAATTACAACGTTTACCTGGATATGCGCCCGGGCGTCCTGGATGCCTACGTCCAGGAGGCACGCGGCGACGCCTTTTTCGATAACGGTAATTTTCCTGAAGCTTTGGAGGCCTATAACGCGGCCATGGCTGCACCACAGATCGGCGACACAACAACGCTGGAGATCAAAACTGCCCAGACACGAGCGGAGACGGGTGATTATGGCACGGCTATTTCCACCTACGACGCTATCTTCGCCCGCACGGACAATGATTACATCAAGGCACAAATGGACTATCTTGTTGGTCTGGCCTATCAAAAAATCGGTCAAACTGACCAGGCAAACGAAAGATTCCTGCATGCCGTTGAGAACTACCCGCTCTCCTATAATTCCTACCTGGCGTTGGTCGAACTGGTCGGTGCCAATGTGCCCGTCAGCGACCTGGACCGTGGGCTGGTAGACTACTACGCGAATCAATATGACGTGGCATTGGCTGCCTTCGAACGTTACATTAGCGATGGGCTTGATAGCGATGGCACGGCGCGCTACTATCAGCGCTCTAACCAATATGGAACTACAAAATTACCAAACGGCTATCAACGAACTTACAAGCTTTATCACGGACTATCCCGACCATCCCAGGTGGGCTGACGCCTGGAACAACAAAGCTTATACACAGTGGTTTTATACGGGCGACTACCAAAGCGGTGCACAGACTTATCTGGATTTTGTAGCCGCGGCTCCCACTCGGCCCGAGGCTGTGGACTTCTTAATGAGCGCAGCCCGCATCC
This sequence comes from uncultured Chloroflexia bacterium, assembly GCA_963785535.1. Classification (GTDB taxonomy): domain Bacteria; phylum Chloroflexota; class Anaerolineae; order Anaerolineales; family Villigracilaceae; genus JAABUE01. The sequence goes on from CAWAVQ010000035.1 coordinate 169,329, forward strand.
TGGAGCGGAACAACCGTCTCGAAGAGGCCGCCCAAGTTTGGACGCGCGTCGCAGACGAATATCCCGAAAGCACGCAAACTTCGCAAGCGCTGTTTCTGGCAGGCATCGCTCAATACCGCCGTGGCGATTATCACATGGCGCTGCCCATCTTCCAGCGCAGCCTGCTGCTCTCCACGGAAAAAGAAGACCAGGCGCGCGCTTATCTCTGGATCGGCAAAACCCAGGAGAAACTGAACGACGATACGGCAAAACAGGCCGCCTGGCAACAAGCCCAGGCCCTTGACCCGACCGGCTATTACAGCGAACGCGCCCGTGAACTGCTGATTGGCCGCGCTCCGTTTAGTGCGCCATCCAGCTATAACATCGACATTGACCTGGATGCGGAACGCGCGGACGCCGCCGCCTGGTTGCGCGTCACTTTCAGCTTGCCAACTGATACCAACCTGGACGGACTTGGTCCGCTAGCTGGCGACCCGCGCATCGTACGCGGGACGGAATTTTGGGAACTGGGCTTATACGATGAAGCCCGCCTTGAATTCGAGGATTTACGCGAGTTTGTCAGCGCCAGCCCGGAAAACAGCTTCCGCCTGGCCAACTACCTGCTTGACTTAGGGTTATACCGTCCGGCCATTTTTGCTGCCCGGCAAGTGCTGACCCTGGCTGGCCTGGACGATCACTCCGCATCGTTGAGCGCGCCTCCCTATTTCAACCACGTCCGCTATGGTACCTACTATACCGATCTGATTGTCTCCGATGCCGAAGAGCAGGGGCTGCATCCGCTGTTCCTGTTCAGTGTGGTACGCCAGGAAAGCCTTTTCGAAGGTTTCGTCCGCTCGACAGCGGGCGCGCGCGGCCTGATGCAAATCATCCCCAGCACAGGTTCAAGTATCGCCAACGCAATGGGCTGGCCGGTGCCATACGATGAAGAAGACCTGTATCGTCCCAAAGTTAGCGTGCGTTTGGGAGCCTATTATCTGGCATCCAATCAAAAACAGTTGGGCGGCGACTTATATGCAGCACTGGCAGCCTATAACGCCGGGCCGGGCAACGCCGCCGCCTGGAAAGAATTAGGGGACGATGACCCGGACCTCTTCTTGGAAGTCATCCGTTTCCAGGAGACGCGCGATTATATCCGTTTTATTTACGAGATTTACACCATTTACCGGACACTATACGGCCCGGTTAACTAACCCCATTAACGTCCCGAAGGTTATGGGCAATTGACCATTGTCCAACACCTTCGGGACGTTCGTTTCTAAGAACTGGCCGCGCTGCGGCCAGTTCTATATTTGTCTATTCAATATTTTCGACAATCTTCTTATGGAGTGTTTCCGAATCTATATCCAACACTGAGACTAACTTGTCCCGGCCCGTATCCCCGGCTACAACTTCGATACGATCTTTGGGAACCCCTAAAATGTCCGACAAAAATTCGATCAATTCTTCGTTTGCCTGACTCTCCGTAGGAACAGCCGCGATATGAATCTTTATAGTGCCGTCACTCAACGCACCGATAATCTGGTTCTTCGTGGCACGTGGTGTCACACGGACGGCAATCGCCGCACCCTTTTTTCCGTCGTGAAGTTTGTAATTTCGTTGTGTCATATCTACCTCATCACAGAATATACAGGAATCTGATCAATACGGAAGCCAAGATTTGCACAAGAATAATTAAAATCAGGGGGCTGAAATCAAACATCCCTATCAAAGGCACCACTCTGCGAATGGGAGCCAGGAACGGCTCCACCAGATTGTCGATTGTCTGCCGCACCGGGTGATAAGGGTCCATAAAATAGGACAGGATTACCTTGACAATCACCAATATGATAAGGAACTGGGAAAAGATATTGATCAAACGTGCCAAAATAGAAATTACCATTTGACTCCTTAGCGTACAGGGCGCGGCCCTACAATTGCAGTTCCAATTCGGACCAGGGTCGCACCTTCCTGTATGGCCACTTCGTAATCTGCGCTGGTGCCCATCGAGAGTTCGTGCCAGTCGGCTTGGGGGTAGCGCGCGGCCAAATGGTCACGTAGCAGGCGTAGGGTCCGGAAATAGACGCGCGCATCTTCGGGATTTGTTTCCAACGGGGGCATAGTCATCAATCCACGAATCTGGAGATTCTCAAAACCCAAAATCGTCTCGATGTCCGGATAGAGCGCTGGCCAGTGTTTTTCGTGCGCGGCAGGCCAGCCGTATTTGCTCTGCTCGCCTCCAACGTTGAATTCTAGCATAACTGGCAGAACGCGTCCGGCTTCTATCGCCATCCGATTGAGACGTTCTGCCAGTTTCAGACTATCCAGGGATTGTAAAAGGTCAAAATGTTCGATCACCAGACGCGCTTTGCGGCTTTGCACGTGACCGATCATGTGCCATTCTACCCCACTTTCGGGCCCAAAGGATGATATTTTGCTTACACTTTCTTCAGGATAATTTTCGCCCAAAAGATGGGCACCCGCCTGTACCGCGGCCTGCACAACTTCGAGCGGTTGCGCCTTAGTGACCACCACCAACCGCACGGATTCGGGGTCACGGCCACTGGCCCGAGCGGCTGCAGCTATGCGTTCGAGAGTAGCCTGGTAACGTTCGCGGATTTGTGTGACGAGTGTTTCCATCCCTGTTATTTTACACGATGCTGTAGAGGAAGATATTCGAGAAATCAAATTCACCGGAGATAAACGGAGATGGACAAGGATATTTTCAATAGACGCTGCTTTAGACACCTTGCTTTTGCCATTTCTTGAACGTATCGACCCACATTTCTCCCTTTTTGTTCTCTTGCCCAGTTTTCACCATTTCTTCGAAAATGACAATCAATGCGGCCCGGTAACGGCGGTTATCCTCTTTCTGTTCTCTATCCGTTATCGCCCTATTAGGATCGTATAGATGCACATCTGCCACTGATCCCGATCCGCCCCACCAGTCGAGAGAGTTTACCCCTGCCCAGAATTGAACCCGATCTTTGCTGAAAAGATCTTTTGATGCCTCGATCCAATGGGCGCGAGAAAGATCGCCATACTTTAACAGTAAGTTGATAACGACATCCAATTCCCCCAAAACAGTGTTCTCGGTCATTTTGCTCTTTGCTTTGCCATTCAACTTCGAAAGATCAATTCCGCGCTGTTTATCTTTGTTCATCCCCGGTTTGTTTATTAACTTTTCAAAGCGATCAATGCACCAAAACGACCTGTTTTGCCCTTCTCAGCGCGGTGCGAAAACCAATCGTCGGTATGGCAGGCGGTACAGATGCTTGCGGTTTCGATTTGTTTTACACCTGCCCCCGCTAACAGAAGCTGGTTGGCCTTCCACAAGTCGAAATGAGTGCTGTTACCATGCATCTCAAGCAAGGATCCGGCCTCCGCGCCAAAAGCATCCTGCACTCTGCGTGATCACGTCTTCGCCAACTTCATAATGGTCGGGGCCGATGGCGGGGCCAATGGCAGCCAGAATATCCGCCGGATGCGAAGCATAACGCTCCTGCATGGCTTTCACGGCGGTGCGTGCCGCGCCGCGCACCGTCCCCAGCCATCCGGAATGAACAATCCCAATGACCTGTTTTACCGGATCGTACAACAAGATCGGCGTGCAATCCGCGAAACGCATAAACAGTGTCACCTGTGGGTTGTCAGTTAGCATAATATCGGCTTTCTGGTAGGGCGTGTCGAGCGGGCGAGGCGCATCAGCGTAGATCACATCCGCGCTGTGCACCTGCCAGACATCATGGATAGACTCAGGGGCGCGTCCCAGCGCTTCGAACGAACGAATGCGATTCGCGCGCACGTGAGTAATGTCATCACCAATCGAACCGCCCACATTAAGCGAATCCCAGGGGCGCGGGCTGACGCCACCCTGACGGGTAAAAACTGCCTGGGTGATATTTTTGGGAAATATTCCGAATGTGTAGTAACGCAAACCGTTTTGCTGGGAGAAAGGCATAAACTCAATCCGCTGCGGCCTTCACCTGCGCAAATTTCTTGACGAAGAACTGTCGCGTCTCCTGCATGGATTCCTCCATGCTAGGATAAGCGAACCAGGCCGTGAAGAAACCGAACAGCGCGCCGGTTAGCACGCGCAGGAAGGGCGTGCTTTCTCGATATGGCAAAATCGATGCCAGGAACGGCCAATCGAACTGGCTGAACAACTGCGAAAAACCGTCCAGGCCAATCGGGCCAATCCCGATCAAAAGCCAGACCATCCAATGCAATTGCGGGATGCGACGATTCGTCAACCAAAAGAGCAGGCCAAAGAGCAGGATAGAGGCGTAAATGGCCACGTCTCGCTCACAAAGTGCAACCTTGTATCCAAGCGTCTGGTTGCCAATGAACTGACGTGCTGCCAGACGGGATAAATCATTGGGATTATGCAGACCGGTAATGCCAGTCGCCGTTTCGAAGTCAACGACGTTCACCCTCGCTTCTTTTAACGGATAATAGGGCTGTTCCCCAAACAAGAAAAAGGACCTGAACCCAAACTGATGACAAAGCGGACTGTACATCGTATAGAGCACCCGAGCCGGAGCGGTTGCGCCAGTTTCCATCAAGATGGGAGCCAGGAAAGGGAAGCCGACATACAACAACATGACCAGGTTCAAGATTGCCAGATAATGATTGGAAATCCAAAACATGGTCTTATCAGCACCGCTGATCTTCTGTCCCCGTTTGACACGTGCTTCGTAAGCTTCACCGCCAAATTCCTGTAACTGGTTACGACGGTCACTGGCCGCGCCAAGGGTCATCATCAACTTTTGTCGATCGAACGGGGCCTTGAGCCAGTACGGACCAACTTCGATCACCGGAATTTCAGCCAGGTACATACGTTGCAAAGCGGGGTCCGAATCGATATCCACCTCCACCAGGCGGTGTGGATATTGTTCCTGCAGGGATTCCAGGTCTGCTTTGGCCTGTTCGCACAAATGACAATCTTCACGTCTATACAAAGTAACAGTAAGCATCAGATATCCAGACTTATAAAACTCATTTTTGATTTTTAGAGGCCGAAATCAACCCATAAACCATACTGCGCCAAACGCTCGAAGGTTCCGGAGAAGAGCATGATCCCGATAATGACCAGCACCACACCCATGGCAATTTCTACATAGCGCATGACTTTCCCGTATTTACGCAGGGTATTCGTCACCCAACCAACACCCAGTGCAGCAATCAGGAAAGGAATGGCCAACCCGGCTGAATAAGCTGACAGCAAGGAGGCCCCCTGCGAAACGGAGCCGCCATTCAGCGCCAGGGTCAGGATGGCGCCCAGTACAGGTCCCACACAGGGAGACCAACCCGCAGAGAAAAATACACCCAACAAGGCCGATGAAAGATAACCCCATTTCGGGTCGGGCAATTGCTGCACACGGGTATCATATTCCAAAAACGGGATGCGGTAAACACCGATCATGTGCAAACCGAAGATAATCACCACCACCCCGCCGACCTTGGCCAGGATAAAACGCAAGTCATACAGCAGGCTGCCAAACGCAGAAGTGGCGACTCCCAGGATCACAAAAACAAGGCTGAAACCCAGTACAAAGGCCAAACCATGCGTAAAGGTCACCCAGCGATTGCCGCCTTCCGTCACCTCCCCACCTGCGGCGCGTCCGCCCAGATAACCAACGTAGGCGGGTACCAATGAAAAAACACACGGAGACAAAAAGGAAGCCAGGCCAGCCAAAAAGGCCAGGCCTACCGATATGTTCATAAAATCCATCTGAAATTACCTTTCTTAAAAGGATGGTTCTTTGACAATGACCGTCGTGCCGACGTTAGGCCATTCCATTTTGATTTCAGTCTGCTGAAGGGAAACGAACGGGTTCGTCCAGCGGAAAATCCATTTGGCAGCTTCCGGCCTGACATTGATACAACCATGTGAGCGGCGCGTGCCAAAATAATTATGCCAGAAGGCTGCATGGATTGCAACGCCGTCTCCACTGATAAAGGATGGCCAGGCCACTGCCGCGGTGTCGTAGCCACTGTCCGAAGCCGTGTTGGCTGACATATGAATGGAAAACATTTTGCGCCATACAGCCAGTGTACCGAGCGGCGTTGCAAAATCGCCATATCCACTGGACATCTTGCAAAAAAAGACTTCTGTATTCCCTTCATAGCAGGAAAGCGTCTGATAAAACGTATCTGCCACGATCTTTTTTTGCGCAGGGTCAACATCTGGGTTGATGGGAGAAACTTCATCGTCCGTAAGCACATGCAGGGCAGCGCCATCCACCCAGAAGATATCGCCATACCCATAACCCCGACCGAAGTCTTCATTCCAACGATACTGAACGCGCCCGGTATCATCCGTGCGGACCTGGTCGATCCAGACTACCTGACTGTAATACAGGCGTGGCGACCCACCGGTTTGCGTAACATACTTGAAACTTGGCGTGCGGAGTGGTGGATTGTCGATGAATATATCCACGTACGGTACGGTCACTTCTGCCCAGAAGCCTGGTTGGCCGTCCGGCACGGCTGTGATAGGAGTATTGGGCTCATTACGGACCGGCTGCAAATGCGGAGCATAGATATAGCCTTCCGGCGTTTCTACCCAGGTTTTGCTGGGGCCCTGGGCGACAAGGCTATCGAATGAAAACGAATCACTGCCAATCACCTCGCGTTGCCATTCAATCACTTCATCATCCGAGATTTTGCGGATTGTGTTCGAATAGGCAGTCGGCTTGGATTTAATCTCCGTGAAATACCAATCCGGGAAAACGCTCACTCTCCCCAGTTGCTCCCCGGTTGGGAACTGCAAGAAGGGCGGCTGGGATAAGGAAAGGCGCTCAAAGGGATTGAAGGCCATGGCCCCTAGGCTTATACCAGCCAGTTTTAGGAAATCGCGGCGAGAAACAGCTCTTCTCATTCTATCTATTGTTCCTATGCAACTACATCAATTTACGCAAGGATAAGCTCAAACATTCACATCGTCAACGCATCTATGAGTAAGCGTTAATTTAGACTCGATTATACGCAATCATCTTACGCGTTTTTCCAGAAGGCCTCCAGCCCATGCAGGCATTCCAGGCTGACCTTGTGCCCCACCTCGGCCTCGCAAAACGTGACTTGCGCGCCGGCCTGCTCGAGCAATTCGATCGAGGTTCGGGCGCGTTCCACTGGAACCAGGTTATCCTGCGTACCATGCGCAACAAAAAATTGTTTTCCAGCCAGCACGCGACGAGCCAGCAAATCGTCCACGCCGCCGGGCATAAAACCGGCCAGTACTGCCGCCTTCCGAACACGCTGAGGGTAAAGCAGAGCCAGTATGTTGGTCAGCGCGCCGCCCTGGCTAAATCCGGCAATATCGAATTGAGTGGCATCTACGCCAATCGAAGCGGAAACATCATCCACCATGCGGATCAGGCTCTCGGCGGCGGGTTTTAGGTCAGATAACGTGGGCAGGCCCATCTAGGTCCCAGAATGAGGCGGGCGCCAGGAGTAACCACCGCCTTCTGCGGGATACAGCGCGCGCGGAGCCGCGATCCACATATCTGCCGGGAAGTTGCGCGCAAAAATCCACATGGAGTTTTCGTCGCCCGTCCAGCCGTGCAGCAGGAGCAAAAAGCGGGCTGGTTCCTGCGCCGCGTGCCGCACGCGCATCGTCCAGCCATTGTAGGTCATCTGGTGGGTATTATTTTCGTCCGACACTTTTCATTATCCGTTCGAGAAGAACAAAAACGAGCAGGATAAGCCCAATCGGTAACAAGCCAGCCAGCAAGCACAAGAGACCAAATCCAGCGGCCGCTTTACCATAGATAAAATAAATAAGACCCAGGCCAACGATGAAAAGCAAGAGAAACGCCCCCACCGCCAGACGGACATTGGTCCTGCGAGCGTAATCGCGCAGATCGCGACTCACGAATTGCCTCCAAACAAACTGCGACGCAGACGGTTCGTCCACGAGGCCATTTGCCTGAGTTCCGATAAAACAGCTTCGACCGCCTCTTCACCGCGTTGCGCCACTTCCCGGACGTCAACCTGCTCCAGCAATTCGATATCGGAGACGGCCGGACGAATAATAACGTCTGGCTTATCGACTTCCAACCGATATTCGGCCACGGCGCGGTTCCCGATATCCACCGAACGCAGGAAAACGTCAAAGGCCTGGGCATAGCGAAAGTGCGACAGCCGGTCGATGATCGGTTGTGGCAATCCGCTGGGAACGGGCACACCCATGGAACGAGCTGGCTCACCCATTGGGGCTTGCAAAGTAACCGCCACTACCGGCAGCGAGGGTGCTAACGAACGGGCTAACGAGACCGGAACCGGATTGAGCACACCGCCATCCACCAATTCCCATTCATGCCAGGGATAGGCAGGAAAAATGCCGGGAACTGCAACCGTAGCCAGAAGCGCATCTTTCACGGGTCCATCATCCAAGATGACTTCACAACCGCAATTGAGATCGACTGCGGTTACGGCACAAGGGATTTTTAAATCAGCAAAGGTACGTTCCGGTAAAACCTCGTCCAACCATTTACGAACGCCTGCCAACCCCAGCAGGGACGGTTTCTCTTCGGGCAGGCGACCATACAAACGCGCCTGATCCACTTTTGCAAAGTTATCTTCGATCTCATCGGGGGTATATCCGGCTGCATACATGACAGCCACAACACCGCCGAAACTGGTTCCAGCTACGGCGCGGATTTTAAAACCTTCTTTTTCCAGGCGGCGCAATACACCGATATGAGAGTTGCCTTTGGCCCCACCGCCACCGAGCGCTAACGTAATATCCATAGAGCTACCATTATACTCAACTCGGCCTTGCGACAGTTATCTGATATGCCGAAGACCTACAATTCAGATTTGACTGCCAGACGTGAAAGTTTTCCTGCCTATGTTAGTTCCCAATTCACTTGCACAAAAACACCCGGCATCAGACTTGATACCGGGTGTTGACTATTTAGATCATCATCGCCAATGATCTAAGGTGTCTGGGATTCGCTCGGCAGCGTTTGACCGTATACATCTTTACTGATCTCGTAAGCATGTTTCTCTATTTCCAACACCTGAGCATGAACGTCCGCCAATTCTTCAGAGCTGAGTTGCTTATACTCCACCAGGCCTAGTTCCTCTTGCGTTTCATCAGTGCCTTTCCAGCCGACTTGAATATTGCCTACGCCGCGCGCGTAAGACTTGAGCTGAAAGGCGCCTTCCTCTCCCAGGCTGGATTCTGCGATCACCAACACATCCTCGTAACAATCAACGGGGACACAAGTTTTCTGACCGACAGCGTCCACCTGCCCGTAATCCGACCATTCGACCGCGGGTCCCCATCCCTGATACATACTGGGCATCCCCAGTTGAGGATTCGCCTGCATCTTGATTCCCGCTTTTGCATCTTCGATACCGGCGATCCAGGTTGGAGCGGTTACGAATTCGCCATCCTCAATTTCCTCGGGGTGCTCACCCAAATACCAGACGTTGCCATCTTTGTCCTGTGCGTAGAAGGACAGCTCTTTCTCCACCACATCTCCGTTGGTATAGTCCACGATCCAGGCAACGACCGTGCGCACGCCATCAATCTCTTTGGTCAGGTCACTGACTGTGAATTCGATGCGACGGTCTATCTTCTCACCATCTTCAAGCGCGCTTCCCTCATAGGCCCAGAACGTACTTGGTTGCAGGGGGTTCCATTCATTGTTAATAACTGTCGAGTTGTCATCAAAATTATTCGGGTCAAAATCCGCAAATTGGGGTTCCGCAACCTCCTCTGTCATGGCTGGTTCAGTAATCTCCTCCGTCATAGCTGGTTCAGTTGCCTCAGCGCCGGTAATGGGTAGAGGAGGGCCTTCGGCGATAACTGGCTCCGATCTTGGTGCGCAGGCCGATACCAAAACCATTAGAAACAGGATCATCACCGTAACAGTAATGTGAAAACGTCGCATTCTAATCTCCTTCATGTGACATAGACATCTAAAGCAAGTACCTTGTGAACTCAATCATGCTGGTTGCGGGGTACTCTTGGGATCCTTGCCAAACCGTAAATATAGAGTAGGTACCACGAGCAGGTTAAGCAAGGTGGAAGTAGCCAGGCCACCTAAAATCACGATGGCCATCGGGTATTCGATTTCCTGTCCCGGAATATTACCGGCAATTACCAGTGGCACAAGCGCCAACCCCGTTGTCAATGCCGTCATTAGGATCGGAGCAAGCCGTTCACGCGCCCCGCGGATTACAAGTTCGGGTCCGAAAGCCACGCCTTCCTCCTCCTCCAAATGTTGGAAGTGACTGATCATCATGATGCCGTTCCGTGTGGCAATCCCCAAAATGGTGAGGAATCCGATCAAGGAGCCGAGCGAGATTACGCTATCGCTGGTGAAGAAAGCCGCCAGCAGGCCACCGGCAAGCGCCCAGGGAAGAGTGAAGAAGGTAAGTCTCGCTAGACGCCAGTTTTCCAGAGAGGTGTAGAGCAGGAAGAATATTCCGATGATAACGACAAGTCCGGCTATCATGATTTGTCGCGCAGCTGCCTGCCGTTCAGCGTATTCACCCAGCACCTCAGCATGATATCCTAATGGGAAATCTATGGTCTCTAGCACAGCATCCACATCGGCTGCCACGGCGCCCAGGTCGCGTCCTTCGAAGTTCGTGCCGACATCGATGCGTCGCGAGGCGTTATCGCGATAAATGACACTTTGTGCGGGGGCAATTGTTACATCGGCCACATCGCTCAGGCGCACATGACCGCCACCCGGTGTGTCGATCAGCAGATTGCGGATATCGGTCAGACTGCTGCGCGCTTCCGGGATGCTCCACACGTTCACATCGTAAGCCTTGCTGTCTCTGAAGAGATCTCCCACTTCTTCGCCAGCTACCATGGTAGCTGCCGCGCGGCGTACATCCCCCGGCTTAATGCCATACTGTTCCGCGGCGGCCAAATCAACCAGTACCTGGATCTGAGGGATCTCCGATTGCAACTGCACATGCAGATCAACAAGCCCGTCAATCGATGAAAGTGCTTTCTCCACCTCATCTGCTTTTGCATGAATTCCATCCAGGTCGGGGCCATAGATTCGGATCACAATACTTTCGCTTGCCCCTGAAAGAACCTCCTCGATCCTTTCATTGAGGTAGGTCTCCACATTGTGAAAGAGCCCGGGATAACCATAAACCACGTCTTCTATAGCTGCCAGCGTTTCCTCGTAGTCCGCATTGGGGTCGATGCTGATCCAATTCTCGCCAAAATTGACGCCTACGGTTTCATCAGCCAGCAAAGCCTGTCCGATGTGAATTCCAACGTTTCGCACACCGGGAATGGCCAGCATCTCACGACCTAATCTCGCAGCAATCCGCTCCTCTTCGATTACAGAGGTACCGGGCTTGGTGATCCAATGTGAAAGGAAGTCTCGTTCCTTGAACTCAGGAAACAAAGATTCTCCAAGGAAAGGCATTACACTAAAGGCGCCTACCACCATCACGGTGATGGTGGCATATGAAATCCATGGCCTGGGGATAACCCTTGCAAGTACCCAGTTATAACCTCGGTGTAGCAAGGGGATGATCGGAGATTGGCGATGTTCAATGGGCGCGTTGGAAATAAAAATCAAGACCATGGCTGGTGTGACGGTCAGCGCAACCAATGGGGATACAAGTCCCGCCACAACATAGGCAGTGGCGAGCGGCTGGAAAAATGCGCCAGAGACACCCTTGACGAAGAATATTGGCAACAAAGCTGAGATTTCGATCAGCGAAGCATAGACAATGGCACCGCGCACCTCAATGGAAGCGTCCAGGATAATGTTCGCGATCGGAATAGTGCTGCCCTCCTTACGCAATTGTCGGACGCGCCTGACAATGTTTTCCACATCAACGATGGCGTCATCTACAACAGCACCAATGGCGATGGAAAGTCCAGCCAAAACCATCACATTGAGCGTTGCTCCTTGTACATGGAGAACAAGCAGTGCGATCATCAACGAGACCGGAATGATGGTAGCGCTGATCAACGCGACCCGCCACTCGTAGAGGAAGAGCAATAACACGAGCACCACCAGAAACCCGCCGACAAGCAATGAATTAGTCAGATCTGAAATGGCCGCTTTGATGAAATCAGCCGGTCGAAAGATGGAAGAATCCATCACGATGCCCGGCAGACCCGGTCGTAATTCATCGAGCGCGTCTTCAACGCCCTGCGTTACTTCGAGTGTGTTTGCCCAGGGATATTTTTCCAAGACCAGCATCAACCCCGGACCGCCATTGATGACGGCATCCCCGAAGAGCGGCCACGTATCCTCAACTACCTCGGCCACGTCTCCCAAGCGCAATGGCGTGCCATCGCTTTTCTTTTTATCTTCGATCGGAACTTGTGCCATATCAGCGGCCGACTTGATGGGTTGCACAGACCGGACAGTAATACGCTGGTTGGGGGTTTCGACGAACCCGCCGGTCCCGATCAAGGCTCCGTTGGAGAAATACAATATACCGACATCCAGGGCATCAGCAGTGCCTTCCATCACATCATCGAGTGTGACATTGTTGGCTAGCATCCGATCAGGATCCACGCGCACTTGCATAATCTTGATGCGCTCACCCCAGATGGCTATATTTGCAACGCCAGGCACGTTCAGCAAGCGTGAACGGATCGTCCAATAGGAGATCATCGACATATCCATCAGCGACACACTATCTGAGTAAACCCCGATCTTCATGAAACGACCGGTTGTTGATACCGGCGGAATAATGACCGGCGGGGCAGCCCAGGTTGGAAGCGTGCCAATGACTGTAGCAAGGCGTTCCTGTACCAATTGTCTTGCGTATAAAATATCGGTTCCGGGTTTGAAAAGGAGCTCAATGGATGACAGGTCAGGGAGCGACTTGGAGCGCATGATTTCAAGCCCATCTATGCCGTTGAACGCCTGTTCCAGCGGCACACTGATCAGGGACTCCACCTCCTGCGCGGTCAGTCCGAGAGAGGGGGTCTGAACCTCCACGCGCGGTGGTGCAAACTCAGGGAAGACATCTACCGGATTATCGGAGATTTGGACGATGCCAACGACCATCAATATCGCGGCAACGGCAACGACCAGGTAACGATACTTCAGGCTTGACGCTACGATCGAGCGTAACATGGCTGACCTCCAGATCCCATTATTCTTCTTCGAACTCAGATTCAGAGCCGAATAGTTCAGTGGCGCCCAGAGTTACAACGTTGGCGCCGGCTTCTGGCCCTTCAGAAAGAAACACATCATCACCTTGAATGGAATCGACAACGATGGCTTGGCGCACAAAGACCAGGGGCTCAACATTTACATACACCCATGTCACGCCGCTTGGGTCATATAGAAGCGCAGCGTAAGGGATAACGAGTTGTTCAGCGCCATCGACTTGTTCGGCACGTACTTGTGCAGTCTCCAGCCCGAGGCGTTCTGCTGCCTTCTCCGTCAAAGTTAAACGGTTGAGGTCTGTTCCCGCGATTGGATCAAGTTTGCAGGTTTGGCTTCCTCTTCTGTTACCGGTATCCTGCGCGCCACAAGCGGATAGCGGGAGTACCAAAAGGAATGCAAGCAAAATCGATAAGCTAATATTAAGTTTCATGATTTTCTCCTTTGAAAATTACTTTCGAAATTATCAGTAGTGCCTTCCTAATCGGCCGAAGCTGGAACATCTACAGTGGTGGGCAGAAGCATTTCGAGCTCTTGTTCGCGGCTGGCGCCATAGCGCAGATAGAGAGCAGGCAGGACAAATAGATTAAGCGACGTCGTCGTTACCAAACCTCCGAGCACTACTATTGCCATTGGACGAATTGTTTCGAGACCAGGAATGTCTCCCAAAATCAGGGAAGGTATCAGTCCCAGGGCGACGGCCAATGAGTTGCCAGGATGGAACCAAGACGATCACCAGCCCCACGAAGAACGAGTTCTTGATCAAAGGGAAGACCTTCATTCCGCTCAAGACGATAGAACTGCTCGACCATCACAATGCTATGGCGTACAGCAATTCCAAACAGCAAGAGGAAGCCAATGAGCGCTCCAAGTGACAGGTCTCCTCGTGTCACAAATATTGCCAGGACACCACCAGACAATGCTGATGGCACTGTAATAAAGGAGAGGAGCGCAAGATCGCCAACTTCTATAAGCTGCCTGCAGGAGCAGGAAAATTATCAGGATGGCCGAGGCGGTAAAGATGATAGAAGCGAGGCAAAGCAGATTGTTGCCCGACAAAACTGGTAAGAACTTCGGCATGATATTCAAGTGGGAATTGCATACCTGCGAGTCGGCCTTGAATATCCTTTGCAACAGCCTGTAGGTTCCGCCCATCGACGGTTGCTTTTATGTCGAGATAACGTTTGAGGGCATCGTGCTGTATTATTGATGGAACGGACACGACACGTACATCGGCAATATCGCCCAGGCGCACCTGCTCACCACTGGGCGTTTCAATCAACATCTCGTCGATATCGCTCATACTTCTGCGTGTTTCCGGGGTGCCCCACACCACAACATCGAATACTTTTTGTTCTTCAAAAAGGTTGCCAACCATAACACCTGAAAAAAGAATGGCCGCCGTTCTACGGACATCTCCGGGTTTGATTCCATACTGCTGTGCCTTGGCAAGGTCCACCTCGATCTGAAAAGTCGGCTCCTGAACTGGAAGATCCACTTTAAGTTCTGAGATTCCATTCAGCGTGGTCAGCGCTTTCATGACCCTATCAGCCTCGCTCGTGAGCACATCCTGGCTGTCTCCATAAATGCGAACGTTGACAGTATTCTCACCGGGAGCCGTTAAGTCGCTGGTCCTATCCTGCATGTAGGTCAGTACTTTTCCATCCAGTCCGGGATAACCGTTTACAACCGAGCGAATGGCGGCGAACGTCTTATCATAGTCAGCCTGAGGATCGATGGTGACCCATACTTCACTGGAATTGACGTTTACCACTTGATCGCCAAAGATAGCCCGTCCCAGGTGCGCGTCAACGTTAACGACGCCGGGCAAAGATTTCAGTTCGGTGCTGAGCCGGGTATCGATCCGGCCCATTTCCTGCTTTGACATCCCGGCCACCCCGTTCAACTGAATTAACAGATTGCGATCCTTGAAGGTTGGAATCAGGGATCGATTCAGGAAAGCAAATCCTGCAATGCAAACCAATGCCGCCACTATCAGAACCAGCATAAGCGGGCGTACATTTTGAACGACCCGTCCCAACATTCGTCTATAACCCTGTTGTTGTCGTTCAACAAAGGAGGAAATGCGATTTCCGTTCTTTGCGCCGGCCATGAAAATCAGACACAATGTGGGCGTTACAAGCAAACCAACGATCATCGAGACCAACACAGCCAGCAAGTAAGAGAATCCCAACGATTCGAAAAACGAGGCTGATAGACCGCTGAGGAAAAAGATGGGGACCGCGGCAGCAACGATGATCAGGGTGGCATAGATCATGGCACTGCGCGATTCTGTGGCGGCATCAACAACGATGTTCAAAGTAGCCTCAAAATTCTGCGCACTGTCCAGTTCACGGATCCGGCGCAGGATATGGTCCATATCCATAACGACATCGTCAATCACCACACCGAGCGCCGCGAGCAGACCCGCCAGCACTACGATGTTCATGGTTGCCCCACGCTGATAGAGTACCCAGACTGCCGTGATCAAGGAAAGAAGGATGGATACTCCGCCAATCAGAGCCGTGCGCCACCCAGAATAGAATCCCAATAACAAAACCACCAGAAGAAAACCGATAATCAATGTGTTACTGACATTGGCAATGGAGTTTTCGATGAAGCCGGCCGGGCGAAAAACAGAAGAATCCAATTTGATTCCGGGGAGTCCTGGCAACATCGCCCTAAGCACATCCTCCACCCCGCGAGTTACTGCCAATGTATTCGTGCCAGGGAATTTTTCCACTACAAGCAACAAGCCGGGGTTTTCATCGATGATGGCATCGCCGATCAAGGGTTGGTGATCTTCAACTACTGTAGTGACCTGACCCAAACGTATATTTTCAGCGCCTTCAATCGGCACCCGCGCCAGATCCGCAGCAGATACAAGAGGTGAAAGGTGCCAAATGCCAAGTCTTTGTTGCGGAGTATCAATGAAACCACCGGTGCCGGGTGTCGAGGCTTCCAAAAAACTCAAGGAAGAGACCCATAAAGCATTTCCGGTTGTCTCTAGAATATTATCCAACGAAAGATCATTGTCACTAAGACGCTTCGGATCCACCAGTACCTGAAGTTGTCGATCCCGATTGCCCCAGATGGCAACGTTGGCAACACCGGGAACGCCCATTAAACGCGGCCCGATCGTCCAACGTGCCAGAACGGAAAGCTGGATAAGCGAGAGTTGCCTTGATGAAAGTCCAACAATGATAAAACGGCCCGTGGATGATAAAGGCTGGATCATCGATGGTGGTTTGGATACGTGAGGCAGAGCAAAAGCCTGTGCGAGGCGTTCCCCCACCATCTGCCGCGCCCGAACAACATCAGTACCGGGCTCAAAGTCGAGAACGATCGATGACAATCCCGCAACGGATTTGGAGTGGATGGTATCGAGCCACGGCACCCCGGCCAGCAAATCCTGCTCCATTCCAAGGGTGATTAATTGCTCCACTTCTTCGGCTGAAAGACCAAGCGCCTCAGTCCGAATTTCAACAATGGTAGGCGAAAATTCGGGCAGGACGTCGACCGGCATCTGACGCAATTGTGCGGCGCCGGCCAACATCGCTACCACTGCGAGAATGACAACAAGAAATCGTAAGTTCAGGCTTGTTCTAACAATTCCGCTTATCATGGTTTAGTACCTCCTTGTAAAAAATCACGGTTAGAAGAAAAGGTTGATCATATGATTTGAATGGGAATCATGGAATAGAAAATTAAAGGCGGCTCTAAATAGAGCCGCCTCAGTAAAAACAACTTTTAAAGGCTTAATAGGTTCGATGGTTCGATCGTTAAATCGTTTAGTTTTTGATCGACCGCCCAAGTAGACTACAAACAGAGCAAATATGGATATTCCAAATCTCAAAACAACCGCCATTTGCCGAACCGATATCCAACTAATCAAAACCATTGAAAAACTACTAATCATCGAAAAGTCGCTATTGTCAGGAAGGTTATCCCCATCTGTTCCTATAAACAAACCAATAATGCCTACTATCGCAGGCAACAAGACAGCAGATAATATCACGATTATGAGGAAGACGTTTCGGCCTGTTGTATACATAACACTGATAACGAGAAGATTTCCATCATTTTGGTTACCATGCTGAAAGTAGTGTCCCTATTGATGGGTAAGATTGATCGCCCTCGTTGCATATGCTTTTGCTGATCCCATCTAATACATAATACAAATGCCAGCATCATAGATCCAATGCTGGCATTCGAAAGAATATCGATTTAAAGTTTAATCAAGCACAATTCCAAGCGTATACCCTATAAAATTAGCTCTCGTTTGTAGAAAGTCACAACTCTAAATTAAAGACCTGGTCGATGTGGCTTGATTGTTATGAGGTTATTGATGTTGTCTCAAGTTCGTTAGAATTAGAATTCCGATAAATAAGGTAAATTTAATTTTCTTTTAATATATTAACAGCCATTTCTTAAAGGTTGCTAAATAAATTCTTAATATATTCTTAATGTTATTTGGGTGAAACGCAATTTCAAAAACCCGATGAAATTCTTTCCTAGCTTTTATATTCTTGTGTATACATTATATCAATACCTTACAAAAATGCAAGGAGCAATCTTCGAATGGGTGTGGTTTAAGTTTTCGGAGGGGAAGATCGCTGGTAAAGAGCCTTGCCATGCTTGAAGTTTCGCCAGGGATTTTTCTTTGGCTTGGATGAAATCTGTTCCTGTGTCACTTGTTCGGGGAAAGGATCTCCAAAATCGCCTAGCAAGGCGCGTGCGACCAGGGTGGTTGGTTGTGGGGGATGATGCTTATTATGGACGGATTTACGTTTTTGGCGGGTCTGTTTGCGCAGGCGCGCTTCGATCTTTGGCCATTCTTCTTTCCAACGATTGGAGCACAAGATATTGCGGAGGGCGAGCATGGGGTTGACGTGTGCTTCTGCCCAGTGCATGCCTGCACCTTTCAAGCGTGCTTCCACCACTAGCTTGTTGCCACTTTCCACGATCCCGCTGCCGATTGGCCAGCCTTGGGCTTGGAAGAGCGGATATTGTAGTTGCGCTTTTCGTTTTTTCAAGTAGGCCAGGTTGCTGGAGATCACCTGGATGTCGGGAAGTTTCCGTTGCAGCGCTTCGAACTCGTTCAGGAGAGTATCGGGGCCTTCGTGTTTGAGCAGGTGCAGACGCTCCTTCAACCAGGCCTGGCTCTCCGGAGTATGTTCGCCATACAGGTGTTCCCCGATCGGATTGATGTGCTGCGCGGCATGCGCAAAATCCAGGATGCGCACCGCTTGTGGACAGTGAAAATCAATAAAATTCTGCTCCCAGTCCGCCCCATCCATGACAGCCGCCACGGCTTTGGCATTTTCGACACCCCGCCGCTGGACTTCCACCAATGCCAGGCGTTGAAACTCCTGCGCGTTCACTTTGCGAGAAAAATAACTCAAATTGCGCGCATGAACCTCCCCTTCGCCCTGTTCTCCTCTACTTGCTTCTACTTCCCCAATCACCAGCGTTCTCACTTCCGCCCAAATCCCATGCAGTAATGGCACCATCGCCCCATCCGCACTGATCTGCATTTTCTCCGCTCCCGCAGGCGCCTCGGGCATCTCCCGCTCCAGTTGTATCACTTCCTCTTCCTGCATTCGTACGTATACCGCCCCCGCTGTTTCCGTATAGCGCTGCGCCATACTCTTGTCAATCGCAATCCCCAGAAATTCTTCCAGTAATTCTGCTGCCCGCTCAAACGCCAGCCAGCCCGATAAGCGCACCAACCGCTCATGCTCCCGCGGCGTCAGTTTGCCTGGCAACAACTCCAACTCTTCATCCAGGGGGAAAAATCCCCTGCCCGCAAGCTGGACAAACCGCATACTCCCGATCTAACTCGATCTCTCGCCCATCTCGCGTCAGCAAGACCCGTTTCTTCTTCCCCTTCTTGATCAGCTTTGCTCCACAATCCGGACACTGCACGCCCTGCGCTGTCTCCCACTTCGCTCGTTCGCTCGCGTTTGCTGTATCCGAGACCATCTTTGCCCGTAAGGCCGAGAGACGCTTATCGATCTCATCCTCGATCTCGCGCATTGTCGCCCGCGGGTGTTCCTCCCGCCATTGCGCTACCTCATCCAGCATCTCTTCACTCATCCCGCTCCAGCCCTGCTTCAAGTCTCCACGTTTCATCTCTGCCTCCTTTCGCACCACTAATCTTGCCAATCTTACACCCTTCCTCCCGAAAATTTGCTACACACCCTCTTCGAATATTCTGATATTCAGATGTTCCAATGCTGACAATTCGTTTTTCCGAATTCTTCTTTTTTTCACTTATCTAATCAGCCTAACTGATATCCTATCAATTTGGAAAGCAGCGTAGTTATCAACACCTTTCTGACATTTTTGTAATGCTCTTTATATAGCAGAAAGTTACAATAGGGCCTCTTTAACGGCAAGGAGAGAAAATGAGTACTCA